>JAIOPN010000007.1 GCA_021413865.1 Planctomycetota bacterium
CCGCAGTGGCGGAAGCAGTTCATCGCGTCTGAAGCCGTCACGCGGTCCAGCACGCCCTGCATCGCCGACCACAGGGCCTCACCGGTCCGGCAGGCCAGCGAGCGCAGCGACTGCTTGACCTTGGCGAAGACCATCTCGATGGGGCTCAAGTCCGGGCTGTAGGGCGGCAGGAAGAGCAATTGTGCGCCGGCCGACTCGATGAGCCCGCGTGTGCGTGTTCGCTTGTGGCTCGAGAGGTTGTCCATCACCACCAGGTCGCCGGGCCTGAGCTGCGGGGCCAGCACCTGCGCGACGAAGGCCTCGAAGAGGTCGGCGTCGATCGGGCCGTCCACCAGCGTCGAGCAGCGCACTCCCTCGATCCCCAGCGCCGCGATGAGTGTTGTCGTCTGCCAATGGCCATGCGGAGCCTTGGCGATCAGGCGCTCGCCCACCGGTGCGCGGCCACGTGTGCGGACCATGTTGGTCTTGGCCCAGGTCTCGTCGGTGAAGATCAATCGCTTGGCGTCGCGCGTGGGTTGAGCGTCTTTCCACTGCGTCCGCCGCTGGGCGACGTCGGGCCGGTCCTGCTCCGAGGCGTGGATCGTCTTTTTTTAAACGACAGCCCCAGACGCCCAAGCGCCATGCCCACCGCCGACTCGCAGCAGGCAATGCCCAAACGCTCATGCAGTTCCCGGATGGTCGCGTCGGGCTGCTCCTGGACCAGTTGCCGCAGACGCTCCATGTCGATCTTGACCACCGTCACGCCCCCGCGTGGCAGGGGCGTGGTCCGGCCCTCCTCCCGGCGACGTTGCAGCACGCGTCGCACCCATGACGGGCTGACGTCGAACAGGTCGGCCACCTCTTTGGTCTTGAGCCCCCGGTCCCGTGCACCAAACACGCGGTCGCGCAGGTCCTGCGAATACGATGCGCCCATCCCTGGCTCCATCACCCGTTCAAACCCGGGCGTGGAGCGAATCTAACGCGGCAACCTCAAGAGCGCAATACCGAACATGCGCCGTACGCGCTACGCATGCGTTGGGGATGCTCTCGCGGTGTCTGGCGCCATGGTACCCAACGCGGACTGGTTCCTCTACGGCTTTGTACGCAAGGAAGCCCTGATCACTTCCCAGATCGAAGGCACCCAGGCCACACTCCAGGACGTGATGGCCTTCGAGGCCGGCGAGAAGGCGCAGCGGCCTGATGATGTCCGCGAGGTCTGCAACTACCTCGACGCCCTGAGCTATGCCGCGGGCGAGCGGGGTCTGCTTGCGATAGTTCTCCATCGCCTCGGGCGTGGAAGTGACCTCGTGGTGCCGCGTCTCGACGACGCCGGGCATGATCGCGTTGGTGCGGACGCGCGGGGCGAGTTCGCGCGCAAGAGTGCGCGTCATCACCTGCAGGCCTCCCTTGGCGATGCCGTACGCCCCCGCGCCATTCGCCCCGCCGGTCTGCACGGAGAGCGAGAGGATGTTGACGATGCTGCCGTGGCCCGAGGCGCGGAGGTGCGGGATGGCGCGGCGGGTGACAAGGAAGGCAGAGGTGAGGTTCACGTCGAGTGTGCGCTGCCAGAGGTCGAGCGAGCACTCCTCGATGCGGGCGCGTTCGAGCAGCGCGCCGGCGTTGTTGATGAGGACATCCAGGCGACGGGAGCGGGTGACGAACTGGTCGACGACCTCGTTGGCGCGGTCTTCGCGCGTGAGGTCCGCCTGGAGCACGATGCCGTCGCCGCCGCCGGCCTTGATCTGACCCAGCGTCTCCTCCGCCCCCTCGCGGCTGGCGTGGTAGTGAACCCCGACGAACGCGCCGGCCTGGGCGAGTGCGAGCGCGACGGCGCGACCGATGCCCACGCCCGCGCCCGTCACGAGCGCGGCCCGGCCGGCGAGGCTGTACGCAGAGACATTGGCGGCGGACGGAACGGGGTGAGCCATAGACTTGCTCCGGAAAGGTTCAGCGTGTGCGAGACATTATGCACAGCGTGCCATGCTCCCCGTCAAACGCTTGGATTTCCCCAAAAACGAGGCGACGACGATTTTGACGTAACCATATATTATAAAGGTAGTAACATTCACAAAATTGACGAAAAACAGGAATGCGTTAGAATGACCGACTTATGTCACCCACCAGCGCACCCGCGAAAAACAAGCGTTCCAAGTCGAAATCCAGCGGTAAACCGGCCTCGTCCAGCACCCGGAAGTCGGGCGGGGACAAGGCCGTAACCGGTGGTCCTATCACCAATTACCAAACCGCCACGCGGTGGCTCTACGGTCACATGGACTACGAGCGCCTCCGCATGGTCCCCTACAACAACCGCACGTTCAGCCTCGAACGCATGCGCAAGCTCCTGAGCCTGTTGGGCAACCCCCACCAGGAGCTCAAGTGCGTCCATGTCGCGGGCACCAAGGGCAAGGGCTCGACCTGCGCCATGCTCGCCAGCATGCTCCAGGGCAGTGGCTACACCGTCGGCCTCTACACCAGCCCGCACCTGGTAGACGTGCGCGAGCGCATCCAGATCAACGGCCAGCTCATCAGCCACGCTGACCTGACCGACCTGCTCAAGCTCGTCGCGAGCGTCGAGGACAAGTTCGGCGACACCCCGCCCAGCTTCTTCGAGGTCATGACCGCCGCCGCGCTGCGCTACTTCGCCGACCAGGCGGTGGACATCGGCGTCATCGAGACCGGCCTGGGCGGACGGCTCGACTCGACCAACGTCATCAACCCGCTGGTGGTCGGCCTGACCAGCATCAGCATGGATCACATGAACATCCTGGGCAAGGACCTGGCCTCCATCGCGCGCGAGAAGGCGGGCATCATCAAGAAGGGTGTGCCGGTCATCAGCGTCGAGCAGGAGCCCGCGGTCGCGCGGGTGTTCGACGAGGTCGCCCAACAGGTCGGCGCGCCGCTCGAGTTCACCGGCAAACAGATCGACTTCTCCTACCGCTTCGAGGCCAACCGCGAGTTGGGCCCGCACACGCGCGTCTGCGTCACCACCCCCACCAGCCGGTGGGAGCATCTGCCCGTCCCGCTCCGCGGCGAGCACCAGGCGCACAACTGCGGCCTGGCGCTGGCCATGCTCGACAAGCTCAAGACGCACGGCTTCACCTTCCCCGAAGACCGCGTGATCACCGGCCTGGCCTCCACGAACATCCCGGGCCGCATGGAGCAGATCAACTCCGAGCCCCGCGTCATCATCGACGGCGCCCACAACTCCGCCTCCATTACCGCCCTCATCCGCTCCCTGGGCGCCCACGTCGCCTACGACTCCCTGGTCATGATCTTCGGCTGCGGTCAGGACAAGGACGTCAACGGCATGCTCAAGCAGGTCGCGCTGGGCGCCGACAAAATCATCTTCACCCGCGCCAAGCACAACCCGCGCGTCTGCGAGCCCTCCGACCTCATGACACGCTTTACCGACCTCTCCGGGAAAATGGCGCAGACCGCGCCGACGCTCGAGGAGGCGTTGCAACTGGCGCAGCGCGCCGTCAGCCGTGAGGACCTGATCGTCATCACCGGCAGCTTCTACCTCGCCGGCGAGGCCAAGAAGCTCTACGCAGACATGACGGCGGCGAAGAAGCGCAAGTGAGCACCCTGGGCATCCAAGCCATCGACGTGCACGGCCACTACGGCGACTACGTCGTCGAGGGCACCGGGCCGCACGCCTCGTGGTGCATGACCGCAGACGGCCCGACCGTCGCGCAGCGTGCCAAGGCCTGCAACATCCAGTGGACGATCGTCTCACCGACGCTCGGCCTCTTCCCGCGCGGCAAGGCCGACGCCGTCGCCGGCAACGCCGAGGCCGCCAGCGTCGTACCCAAAACGCCGGGCCTGCTCCAGTACGTCATCGTCAACCCCCTCCAGCCCGCCACCTATGACCAGGCGCGGCTCATGCTCAAAAACCCGACCTGCGTCGGCATCAAGCTCCACCCGGAGGAGCACCGCTACCCGATCAGGGAGCACGGCGACAAGCTCTACGCCTTCGCCGCCGAGTTCAACGCCGTCATCCTCGTCCACTCCGGCGAGCAGCTCTCGCTCCCCGACGATTACATCCCCTTCGCCGACGCCTACCCGACCACGCGAACCATCCTCGCCCACATCGGCTGCGGCTGGAACGGCGACCGCACCCTCCAGGCTCGGGCCGTACAGAAGAGCAAAAAGGGCAACGTCGTCACCGACACCTCCAGCATGATGAGCATGCTCCCACGCAACATCGAGTGGACCGTCGAGCAGGTCGGCGCCGACCGCGTGCTCTTCGGCACCGACACCCCGCTCTACAGCACGCCCATGCAGCGCGCCCGCATCGATTACGCGGAGATCCCCGACGACCAGAAACGGCTCATCCTGCGCGACAACGCGCTGCGACTCTTCGGCGACAAGCTCCGCCCGCACGTGTCTTGATCCTCGCCCCTTCGCGTTCCAGCTACTACCATTCCCCCATGCTCCGCATCGGTAGCGTTCAACTCGAGACCAACCTGCTCCTCGCCCCGCTGGCGGGCTACACCGACATGCCCTTCCGGCTCGTCGTGCGCGAGGCGGGCGGCGGCCTGCCCGGGGTCGGCCTGGCGTTCACCGAGTTGCTCTGCTCCAACGCCATCCTCAACGAGAGCCATAAGACTCTCTGGCTCGCCTCGACCTGCCCGCGGGATCAGCCGCTGGGCATGCAGCTTTATGGCCGCGACCCGGAGACTCTGGCCGAAGCCGCGCGCTGGGCCGAGGCGCACGGCGCGACCACCATCGACATCAACATGGGCTGCCCCGTCGATAAGGTCACCAAGCACAACGGCGGATCAATGCTGCTCTGCAACCCCGTGAGCACCGTCGAGTTGGCGGCCCACGTCGTCAAATCCGTGCGTGTGCCCGTCACGGCGAAGATCCGACTGGGCTGGGACGACTCACGCATCGTCGGCCCGACCATCGCCCCCGCGCTGGCGGACGTCGGCATCGCCTGCATCACCGTCCACGGCCGGACCACCGAGCAGATGTTCAAGCCCTCCGTCCGCCTCGAGGGCATCGCGCTTGTCGTCGAGGCGATGAAGAAACACCACCCCAACATCCCGGTCATCGGCAACGGCGACATCAAGTCCCCGCAAGACGCCAAGCGCATGATCGACGTGACCGGGTGCGACGGCGTGATGATCGGCCGGGGCGCGCTGGGCCAGCCGTGGATCTTCCGCGACACGCACCATCTGCTAACCACCGGCGATCTGCCCGCCCCCGTGCCCCGTCGTGAGCGTGTCCGCCTGGTCGTGAGCCACTTCGACCACCTCATGCGCTGCCGCGGCGAGCGCATCGCGGTGAACATGATCAACCAGCGCATCAGTTGGTACTCCCCCTACCTGCAGCCCTGGCCGGGCCTGAAACAGGGTGTACGCACGCTCCGCAGCGCGGCGGAGTTTCATGATTTCATGGCGAGGGGCGTGGAGGATGCGGCACGACGGTTCGACGAACAGAACACCGCGTCGGCGTTGGGGGAGCCCGCCGTTACCGCTTGATGAACTCGCGGTAATTGTCGCGCAGCAGCAGCGCCGCGTCGCGTTTGATTTGTTTAGCGCTCACGTCGTAGCCCGATTCGCCAAGCTCGGCGTACTTATCCGTGAGCACCTTGGCGATGATCCGCCGGCTGTGCTCCCACTTGTAAACCAACTGGTCGAGCACGCGGGCGTCGGAGTGCTGGGGCACAAAGCTGGTGCCCAGCAGCTCCACGCGCATGCGGGTGATCTCCTCGATGAGCGAGGGGTTGTTGAGGAACCACCAGCAGCCGAAGAGCAGGAGGTTGCCGAACTTCCGCGTGGCGACGCAGAGCTCGTGCTGGTTCTCCCGGGCGAGCATGGTGACCATGAACTTGTTGGCGGGGAAATCGCGGCAGAGGTTGACGACGCTCATCACGTCGGACTTCCCGACCATGTCGCCGGCGTCGCGCAGCGCGGGGTTCACTTTGTCGCGCATGCGCGAGCCGATCATCATCGCCCAGGGCAGCTTCCGCGCGGCGAGCACCGGCATGAGGCAGTCGCGGATGAAGCGGTCGCCGGCCGGGTTGGCGGGGTCGGGGTAACGGAACTCGGGCGGCAGGCTCATGGCGAGGTAAGCCGCCTTCATCTTGTCGAGCCAGTGTTCGAGGAAGCGGCGGACCTGGGCCGTGGTGTCGCCGGAGAAATCCGGCCGCGCTTCGAAGCCCCACGCCGTCAGCTTCGCGCAGGCGCTGGGCCAGTCGCGCAGCAACGGGTCGATCCGCAGCACGGCCGTGAAGCGAGGGTCGTCGCCGACCGCCGCGTCACGCTCCCACATCGCCCGCTCGTGGTCGTCAAAGACGGGGTTGGTCATCGTGATCGAATCGACGCTGGCGACCTGCATCACCTTCGTGGCGTACTTATCGGGGTCCTGCTTGTGGAACCACTTGCGGAGCTTGTCGAGCTTCCGCTCGTTGGGATCGAGGCCGAGCATTTGCAGCGTCGTCAGGACGCCGCGGCAGGCCTCGCTCAGCGGCGTGCGCTCGACGAAGAGGTGCTTCCAGATGTGGTCCGCCTGCTCGCGCTTGCTCATCGCCCAGAATGTTTCATAGGGCAGTTCGGATGCGGGCACGACGCGGTAGACCTCGGCGATGAGGTAGTGGTACGTCACCAACTCATCGATGCCCCAGAGCAGCATCCCGCCGGGCTGCGGCGAGGCGCCGAACCGCGGGGCGTAACAATGCGTGTGCAGGTCGGTGATCGGCTGAGACCAGACGGCCCTGGCGACCTGCTTCTCGATCTCTCGGCGTTTCATGTGTCAAACCTCCGGTCACGCGGGTCGGTTGACCCGTGATCACTACTTGCGGGCCGCCCGCAGGCGGTCCGCCGTTACGCGAAAATCATCCGGCGGCTCGCACGCCGCCGCCACTCCGAGCGCGGGGATATCGAGGCTTGCCGCGTGCAGCATCGGGCGCGGGGCGTTGGTTGCGTCCGGCATGCCCGGCACGGCGTACCACGCATCGCCCGCCACCGGGTGGCCCAGGTGCGACATCATCACGCGGACCTGGTGCAGGAAACCGGTGCCCAGGTCGATCTCGACGAGCGCCGCGGCGGCGAATTTTTCGATGACGCGCCAGCGCAGGTCGCAGCGGCGCACGCCGTCGGGCTGTTCACGGCGGGCCGGGTCGGGCGAGACGACGCGCACCTTCGCGGGGCGGTGCTGTGCGACGACGAGGTCGAGGGTCGATTCAACACTGTTGACGGGCGAGCCGAGCACGACGGCGCGGTAGGTCTTGCGGGTGGTGTGATTACGGAAGGCGTCGCGGAGGGCGTGCCACTTGTCTTGTGATGTTGCAAAGAGGAGCACACCGGAGGTTTCGAGATCGAGCCGGTGAACGACACCGCTGCGGAGACCGCCCTCGCCGACGGAGTGCATCTCGGGGTGGCGGGCGATCAGGGCGTTGAGAACGGTGTTGGTTTCGGCAGGGTCGAGCGGGTGGACCGCCGTGCCGGCGGGCTTGTCGACGGCGACCCAGCCGTCGCCCTCGGCAAGGATGCGCAACTCCATATCCGGCCTCGGCGCGGCGCGCTCGTCCGCACGCGGCACGTGGCCGACCACCTCGATGCGCTCCCCGGCCTCGAGCAGACGGCCCTTGTCGCCCTCCTTCATCACCCGGCCGTCCAGCCGGACGCCGCCGCGGTTGAGCACGCGGCGAACCTGCGCCCGGGAGTCGCCAAGGGTGGCGGCGAGGAAGACATCCAATCGTTTACCCGCGGCGGGCTCATCGATTCTGAACGTAAGCACGCCGCCGGGTGCCGGGGAGGGGCGGGGAACGTTTGGGGCGGGGTGGGTCATGGCGGAGCACGGATCGTGCCGATCGAGTATAATACGGGGCTCTCCCAACGTCCCCCGAATCACCCGCTTTTACGAGAAGAATTATGCCCGCCGAAACACTTCGGAACGTCGCGATCATTGCCCACGTTGACCATGGCAAGACCACGCTGGTTGACCGGCTGCTGTACCAGTCCGGCATGTTCCGCGACGAACAGCTCGACAAACTCGCCGGCGGCCAGCACGGCCTGATCATGGACTCCAACCCGCTGGAGCGCGAGCGAGGCATCACGATCCTCTCCAAGATCTGCGAGGTGTACTACTCGGCGATGGACGGGACGAAGTACAAGATCAACATCATCGACACGCCGGGCCACGCCGACTTCGGCGGCGAGGTCGAGCGCGTGCTGAAAATGGCGGACGGCGTGCTGCTGCTGGTGGACGCCTTCGAGGGCCCGATGCCGCAGACGCGGTTCGTGCTGCACAAGGCGTTGGAGAACGGGCTGCGGCCGATCGTGATTGTCAACAAGGTGGACCGCCCGGACGCGAGGCCGGACCACGTGGTCAACGAGGTCTTCGACCTGCTCGTGGAGCTCGAGGCCAACGACAAGGCGCTGGATTTCCCGGTGGTGTACTGCTCGGGCCGCGAGGGCTGGGCGACAACGAACCTCGCGGAGAAGCGGGCGGACCTGCGCGATATTTTCGAGGCGATCGTCACGCATGTGCCGGCGCCGAAGATGGACTCGACCGCGCCGCTGCAGATGCTGGTGACGACGCTGGATTATTCCGACTACGTCGGCCGCATCGCAATCGGTCGCGTCATCGCCGGCACGATGCGCAAGGGTGAGAACGTGGTGGTCATCGACCGCCAGGGCAAGCAGACCAAGCAGAAGGCCCAGCAGATGTACCAGTTCGAGGGGTTGGGCCGGAAGGAAGTGGAGTTCGTCGAGGCGGGCGACATCTGCGCGGTGGTCGGGCTGGACCCGGTGGACATCGGGAACACGATCGCCTGCATGGAGAACCCCGTCGCGCTGCCGCCGATCGAGGTGGACGAGCCGACGCTGAACATGACCTTCCGCGTGAACAACAGCCCGTTCGCCGGCCAGGAGGGCGACTTCGTCACCAGCCGGCAGATCAAGGAACGGCTGGAGAAAGAGCTGCAATCGAACGTGGCGCTGCGTGTGGACTTCTCGCGTATGGACGAGTTCCAGGTGTCGGGCCGCGGTCTAATGCACCTGGGCATCCTGCTCGAAAATATGCGCCGCGAGGGTTACGAATTGTCGGCCGGCAAGCCGCGCGTGATCTTCCGCGAGCACAACGGCAAGAAGCTCGAACCGATCGAGCTGCTCGTCGTGGACTGCCCGGCGGAGTACCAGAGCGCGGTGATGGCGCTGGTCGGCGAGCGCCGTGCGGAGTTGGTGAAGATGGACGCCAAGAGCGGCACGACGGGCTTCTCGCACATGGAGTTCACGATCCCGGCGCGCGGGCTGATCGGGCTGCGCAGCCGGATGCTCACTGCCACGCAGGGCAACGCCGTCATGCACCACATCTTCGAGGACTACGAGGAGATGCGCGGCAGCGTCCCGCAGCGGCAGATGGGTGTGATGATCGCGACCGAGACCGGCCGCGTGACCGCCTACGCACTGGACGGGCTGTACGACCGCGGGTTCTTCTTCGTGAAGCCCGGCGATCAGGTCTATGAAGGCCAGATTGTCGGCGAACACTGCAAGGACTCGGACATCACCGTCAACGCGACCAAGCCCAAACCGATGAGCAACATGCGGACGACCAGCAAGGACGAGGCGGCCAAGATCCGCCCGGCCCGCGAGGTCTCGCTGGAGGCGGCGCTGGAGTACATCCAGGACGATGAACTGGTTGAAGTGACTCCCACCGCGGTGCGGATGCGCAAGCAGGGGCTCAAAGAGTCCGACCGCAAGCGCGAGACGCGCAAGCTCGTGAATAGCTGAGATTTCAGGACAAACTAAGACGCTAATCCGCGAGCGGCTGTTCGGGCCGCTCGCGGCTTAGCGCGCTCCACGCGGGCGGTTACCGCGCGTATTCCACCGTGCGCATCTCGCGCAGGACGGTGATCCTGATCTCGCCTGGGAACGTCATCTCCTCGCTCACCTTCTTGGCGATGTCGCGGGCGATCACGCTGCATGTGCCGTCGTCCACGCGCTCGGGATCGACGATGACGCGCACCTCGCGGCCGGCCTGGATGGCGAAGGCCTGCTTCACGCCCGGCATGTTGGTCGCGATCTCCTCCAACTGCTGGAGACGCTTGATGTACTTCTCCAACGTCTCGCGGCGCGCCCCGGGGCGTGCGCCGGAGATGGCGTCGGCGGCCATGACGATCGGGGTGTAGGGCGAGGTGGAGGGGATGTCGTTGTGGTGGCCGCCGATGGCGTTGAGGACCTCCTCACGCTCGCCGTATTTCTTGGCGAACTCCATGCCGATCGCGGGGTGGCCGCCCTCCATATCGTGGTCCATCGCCTTGCCGATGTCGTGGAGGAAGCCGCAGCGGCGTGCCAGCGCGCCGTCGAGACCGAGTTCATCGGCGATGACCTGGCAGAGATAGGCAACCTCGACGGAGTGGCGGAGGATGTTCTGGCCGTAGCTGGTGCGGTACTGGAGGCGTCCCATCATCTCGCTGATGCGCGGGTGCAGGCCGGGCAGGTTGACCTCGATCATCGCGTCCTTGCCGAGCTTGACGATGCGCTGGGCCATCTCCTTGCCGACCTGCTCGACGATCTCCTCGATGCGTGCCGGGTGGATGCGGCCGTCCTCGACGAGCTTCTGGAGCGACTCGGCGGCGATGGCGCGGCGGACGGGGTCGAAGCAGGAGACGACGATCACGCCGGGCGTGTCGTCCACGATCACGTCCACGCCGGTCGCCTTCTCGAAGGCGCGGATGTTGCGGCCCTCGCGGCCGATGACACGGCCCTTGAGATCGTCGCTGGGGATGGCGACCGCATTGACGGTCGAGGCGGCGGTGTGCTCGCTGGCGTAACGCTGGATGGCCTGGAGGGTGATCTTGAGGGCGTTGTCCTTGGCCTCGTCCTCGGCGCGGGCCATGCGGTGCTGGATGACCATCGCGGCCTCGCGGGAGACGTCCTCCTCGATCAGGCGGAGGGCTTCCTTCTTGGCGTCCTCGAGGCTGAGGTTGGCGATGCGGAGCAGAACCTGCTTCTGCTCGTAGATGCTCTTCTCCAACAGCTCGCGGCGCTGGGCCATGATCTGGTCGATCTCGCCCTCCTTGCCGGCGATTACGGCCTCACGGGCCTTGATCTTGGCGTCCAGGTCGTCGAGGTATTTCTCTTTGGTGGTCAGCGTGTCGAGCTTGCGGTCGAGGTTGTCCTCGCGCTTGGTCAGGCGGCGCTCGGTCTCCTTCATCTCATTGCGGGCCTGGTCGGTTTCCTTCTCGAATGCCTCACGGCGGCTAATCAGCTCGTTACGAAAATCGAGTTCGAGCTGCTTCTTGCGGGTCTCCGCCTCGCTGGAGGCCTTGGAGAGGATGTCGTCCGCTTCACGGCGTGCGTTGCCGACGTTCCGACCACCCGCGGCCTTGGAGAAGATGACGGTGGCGACGACGCCGATGATGAGGGCCACGACGCCAACGACGATGGGGACAATGAGCGAGGCCGATTCGGCCTGCGCGAGGACAATGGGGTAGGACATGGGGAGAGCCCCTTTCTGTCGCGGGTGGCGCAATGAAGCGTCACTCACGACGGCGGTTGGGGCACGAGCCGATCACCGCGCCGCCCGAATCGGGACGCACGCCGGGGACTCGGCGAGGCGGGACGTGATCAGATGACAGAAGACGACAGCTCAACCAACCCGCAACGGCGGCGGCGTGGAACACTCGCGTGAAACCAAGAGAACCCCCGTGGCGATCGCCCGCATCGTCGCGGGGATGACACATCGCGTGCGGGGTGGCCGACGCCCAGAAGAAACGTGCCGAGTTGCGGAGTCAAGGGCTTGAAGCATCGTCAATCTATCCGTCTGTCGCCAGACGTCCGTCGGACCCACTGTTGTGTCGGATCCGCCGGTCTGATCGGTCACGGCCTCGCGCCGGTCGCGGCGCCGCTCGTGCCGGTTGTAAACCACTTCGCCAATGCAGGTTGTGCGACTTGAGATCGCATTTACGTCTCCGTCACCCTCGCGGAAACCCATCGGGGGCGTCCTCCGCAAGTGTGCATATCTTATTAGCACGCCATCTGATCCGTCAAGTTCGCCTGATTTGCGGTGCCTGATGCGTTACCGGCGCAACGGATTGCGCCCCATCCTCATTGCCGTAACGCACCCGCCGTACCCCTAACCAGACCAGCGTCTCAAACCAGAGCATCGCCACCACCGCGATCAGAATCACCAGAAGCAGGTCGCGCGTGTCGTCGGGGATGCCCAGTAGGAAGTGAATGGGGACGGTCCGCGCGAAAAAATCCTGCCTGAGCAGGAGGATGGCCTTGGCCATGATCAACCCCGCCGGAAGCCACGCCACCGCCGCGTAGCACGCCACGCGCTCGGCGAGCCGCCACGGCACGCGCCAGCCGCGCCGCTGACTGAAACTCGTCACCCCCAGCGTCTCGATGTACGTCAGCGCCACCACACACCCCGCCGCCATCACCCCCCACAACCACCACCGCCGCTCGCCGGCCGTCATCCAGATCACCGCCCACAACATCCCCACCAGCACCGCGAACCCCATGAGGAACAACCGCTCCGGAACTCCCGATCCGCCCAGGCGCATCCGCCGATACTGCACCCCCGGCGACAGCAGCAGCCCGCTCACCGTCGCCCACCACGCCGCCGCGTCACGCCGATGTTGCCACGGCAGCCCCGTCCGCCGCGCCGGCGATGACTCGCCGACCGGCAAACCGCATTCGGGGCACGACCCTTCAACCGCGAGCCCCACCAGTGGGTAGCCGCACGCCTCGCACAAAGACCGGTCATCGGGAAATCCGGCGGGTCCGGGGGTCATGCAGGGATTGTACGCCCCGTTGTCGGTACATTGATCGTCCGCGCAATGCCACAGTAAAGGTTCCGCCATGACCACCACCGCCTCCCCCACCCCGCAGCCACGCGAGTTGGGCATCCCCGTCCGCTCGATCAACTGGGTGCGGCTCTACCCCGGCAAACACGCCGACGGCCGGCCCTCGCTCTGGGCGAGCATGGGCCAGACGCGCGGCGGGATGTTCATCTGCGACATCGACCTCGCCACCGGCAAGGTCCGCCAGTTCCCCTGCACACTCCACAACGAAGACTATCCCACCGCCGGCTTCCGCAGCCCGACCACCGGCATCGTTTACATCGGCGGCGCGCACGAGGGCCACCTCTGGGCCATCGACCCGAGCCTCCCGCCGGCGAAGCAGAAACTCGAAGACCTCGGCAAGATCGATCCCGACCTGGCCATCTTCCCCTGTCGTATCGACGAGGCGCCCGACGGCGCGCTCTGGATCGGCGCCTACGGCGGGTGCTGCCTCTCTCGCTTCGACCCGAAGACGCGTACGTTCCGCAAGTACGGCCGGATGGACGAGACCGACCAATACTTCTACCCGCTCTGTGGGAGCGACGGCACCGTCGCCGGCCTCGTGAAGATGTGCAAGATCCACGCCGTCCTCATCGACCCCGAGACCGGCGAGAAGCGCACGATCGGCCCGACCATCGACACCGACGCGGTCGGCGGCGGCGAGGCGGCGGGCAAACTCCTCGACCTCTTCAAAGGCGTGGACGGCCTGCTCTACATCAAATCCCACGCGGGGAACTTCCGCCTCGCCGGCATGGAGGCCCTCCACGTCGATCAACTGCCCGAACCGATGCCCACCGCCACGCTTCCCGGCGGCGCGACCGTGGAAATGACCGACCAGAAATCCGCCGTCAACCGCACCGTGCGCATCACCCAGACCGACGGCTCGACGCGCAATCTCAAACTCGACTGGGTCGGCGGAGGCACCAACATCTTCTGCCTCGAACAGGGTCCCGACGGGAAAATCTACGGATCGAGCGTTCTGCCCGAGCACCTTTTTTCCTGCGACGCCGATGGCTCCAACATGACCGACCACGGCCAGTGCAGCGTCTCGATGGGCGAGGCCTACTCCATGGCCCCGCTGGGCGGCAAGCTCTACATCGCCTCCTACCCCGCGGCCCGCTTCTCCATCTACGACCCCGCCAAGCCCTACCGGTTCGGCGAGGACGAAACCGCCAACCCGCGCGACATCGGCCGTATCGACGACGCCGCCTTCCGCCCCCGCGCCATGGTCGCAGGCCCGGCCGGCAGGGTCTGGATCGGCTCCGTCCCCGACTACGGCATGTGGGGCGGCACACTCGCGTCGTATGACCCCGCCACCGCAAAATTCTCCAGCCACCGCCACGTCGTCCATGACGCCAGCGTTGTTTCTCTCGCCTACCTGACCGACCTGAAGCAACTCCTGGTCGGCACCTCGATCTACGGCGGCAGCGGCACGACGCCGCGCATCAAAGAGACGGCCTTCGTCCTCTGGGACCCGTTCAAGGATGCGATGATCTCCACCGAGACGTTCGGCATCGAACACATCGAGGGTATCTCGTCCCTGCTTGATGCGGGCGGCGGCCGGGCGTACGCGATCGTCACGACCACACGGCCGGACCTGAACCCCAAGCACCCGCTGCTCGCCGAACTGGTGCTGCTGGACGTAAAGAACAAGCGTGTGATCGACCGCAGTTACTTCGACGACGCGAGCGGCTGGCCGGTGGATGTCTCGCTGCGCCGCGACGCACACGGCCGCGTCTTTGGCTTCGCGGGACTGGGTTTCTACAGCGTCGAGCCCGGCACGGCCAAACGCACCACGATCTGGCGCGCCGCGGGCCCCGCGGACGGCATCGGCGTTGCCGGGCCGATCGTCGGCTCCACCGCCTACTTCGCGTCGGAGCACAGGCTCCGCGCCATCGAGTTGGCGTGACACGATGATCGCCACCCTGCTCCTCATGTTCGTCGGCGGCATCGGCCTCACCCAGGCCGTGAGCGATCCCCACGCGGTCACGCTCCGCTGGCTCCGCCTGGGCGGCATCATCGCCGCCGCGCTGCTGGGCGTCGGCGCGATCATCAACGCGATGACCGGCGTTTGGCGCGTGCAGACAGGCATCGAGACCACGCTCTTCGCCCTCGCCGCCGCCGCGTGCATCATTCAGCTCGTCACGGTGCAGCTCGCGTGGCGTAACACGCAACGGGCCGCAGCACTGTTGGTATTCCTCTTCGCATCCGCTGCGGCGACGCTCGCCATGGTGGCACAGCTCCACGACGCCCTGCACGCCGCCACGCAGAGCAGCGCCGCCGTGCTGCTCGACCCGACCGCTTCGCCGCGTCTGGCGAGGGCCGTGTGCGCCGCAGCGGCATCCCTCTCCGCGGGCCTGCTCGGCGGGTTCCTCATGACCATGCTGCTGGGCCACGCCTACCTTACCGCCGGCAACGAGATGGGCCAGGCCCCCTTCCGCCGGCTCGTGATTGTGATGGGAATCTTCCTCGTCGCGCGGGTTGTGGTCGGCGCGGGGTTCGGCCTCGTGCCCTACCTCCGCCTCGACGGCGCACCCGTCGGCTCGCGGCTGTGGAACATGACGATGATCACCGCCCGCTACGCCGTGGGCCTGGCGGTGCCGCTCGTCTTCACCTGGATGACCCACGATTGCGTGAAGCGCCGCGCCAACCAGTCCGCCACCGGCATCCTCTACGTCGCCGGCCTGCTGGTCATCATGGGCGAGGGCATCGCCCTTGCTTTGACGGGGGCGATCGGCGGGGTGTTCTAGTCACGCCAGCTCGACGCTCTGCTTGTATTCCGGCACGAGCACGTCGTAACCATGCTTGCTCCGCATCTCCTCCGCCAAACCCAGCGACACCTCCTCTTCGCCGTGCGTCAAAAACACGCGGCGGGGCTTCGTCGTGAAGTGGCCGATCCACTTGATCAGCGCGTCGTGGTCGGCATGGGCGGAGAGGCCGCGGAGCTGCACGACCTTCGCGTTCACGGGGTACATTTGCCCGAGGATGCGCACCTGTTTGGCCCCATCCACGATCTCACGGCCGAGCGTGCCGACCGACTGGTAGCCCGTGAACAGGACCGTCGCCTCGCGCCGCGCGATGTTGTTGACCAGGTGGTGCTTGATCCGGCCGCCGTTGCACATGCCCGAGCCCGCCATGATGACGCACGTGCCGCGCAGCGCGTTGATCGCCTTGGATTCATCCGGGCTGCGGCAGAGGCGCAGGTTGGGGAACTGGAGCGGGTTCTTCCCGCTGGCGAAGGCCTTTTTCGTCTCCTCGTCCAGGCAGCGCGGGTAGCGGCGGAACATCTCGGTCGCGTCCACCGCCATCGGGCTGTCGAGGAAGACCATCAGTTGCGGGATAGCCCGCGCAGCCGCCAGCCGGCCCAGGTGCCAGATGATCTCCTGGGCGCGCTCGATGGCGAACGTCGGCACCACCACGTTGCCGCCCGCGGCGACGGCCTCGTTGATGATGCGGGCCATCTCCACTTCGACACCCTGCACGTTTTCGTGGTTGCGGTCGCCGTAGGTGGATTCCATCACGACGTAGTCCGCCCCGTCGAGCAGCGAGGGGTCTCGGATGAGCGGTTTGTTCCACTGGCCGATGTCGCCGGAGAAGACGATGCGTTTCTGTTCACCGCCCTCGTTCACCCGCACCTCGATCATCGCCGAACCGAGGATGTGGCCGGCGTCGTGGTAAACCACGCTCACGTTGTCATTGAGCTTGAACGGCTGGCCGTAGTCGATCTCATAGAGCAGCTTGAGAACCTTCTCCGCGTCGTCGGCGGTGTAGAGCGGCAGCACCGGACGAGGGCCCGTACGCCCCTCGCGCTCGTGCCGCTTGATCTTGAACTGCGCATCCTCTTCCTGGATGTGCGCCGAGTCTCGCAGCACCAGCGCGGTCAGCTCGATGGAGGGCGCGGTGGTGAGGATGCGGCGGCGGTAGCCCTGTTTCACGAATCGCGGCAGCAGGCCGGAGTGGTCCAGGTGCGCGTGCGTGAGCAGGAGGGTGTGGACGCGGTCGGGCGCGATCGGCGGATTCTCCCAGTTGCGATCAAGAAACGCCCGCTCCTGCACCAAGCCGCAGTCGATCATCACGCCGATCCCGCCGGCCTCGAGGAAATAGCGCGAGCCCGTGACCTGCCGATTCGCGCCCAGAAAAGTCAGTCGCATCGCTCGCTCCGGTTGAAGGTGATGAAGCGTACCACGGCCGGCGGCGGTCGAGCATGGCCCGTGTTATTCTTCCGCCATGCTCCCCAACACGCCACCCGACATCCCGACGCCCGCGCTGGTCATCGACGAACCCACCGCCCGCCGCAACCTGACGCGCCTGGCGCAGTACGCCAAGGGCAAGGGCCTGGGCGTGCGGCCGCACACCAAGACACACAAGTCGCTCCTGATGGCGCGCGAGCAGCTCAAGGCCGGCGCCGTAGGGCTGACGGTCGCCAAGGTCGGTGAGGCGGAGGTGATGGCCAAGGTAGGCGAGGACCTGCTGCTGGCCTACCCGGCGCTGGACCCGGCGCGGACCGGCCGCATCGCCGCCCTGGCGCGTGACAAGACGATCCGTGTCGCCGTCGATTCCGCTTTCGCCGCCGACGCCCTCGCCGACGCCGCGCGGCGCGCCGGCGCGACGATCGGCATCCTTGTGGACATCGACGTGGGCTTCCACCGCACCGGCATGCAGACCCCCGCCCAGGCGCTCGCGCTGGCGCAGCACGTGAGCAAGACCAAGAGCCTGCGGCTCGACGGCCTGTTCTTCTACCCCGGCCACATCGTCGCCAAACCCGACGAGCAGACCGCCATCCTCGCCCCTATCGAGGCGATGCTCGAAGAGACGATCACGCTCTGGAAGAAGAACGGCCTGGAGGCGAAGATCGTCTCCGGCGGCTCCACACCCACGGGCACGCAGTCGCACCACCTCAAGGCCCTCACCGAGATCAGGCCCGGGACGTACATCTACTACGACCGCAACTGCATCACCGGCAACTGGTGCGCGATCGACGACGTCGCGGCCGTGATCGTCTGCACCGTGATCTCCGACGCGGTCCCCGGCAAGTGCGTACTCGACGCGGGCACCAAGACCTTCACCAGCGACCGCCTCGTCGGCGACGCGACCAACCAGCACGGCAGCGGCCTGATCATCGAATACCCCCAGGCCAAGATCGTCCGCTGCTCCGAGGAGCACGCAGAGGTGGACCTCTCCCTCTGCGACCGCCGCCCCAAGCTCGGCGACCGCGTCCGCGTCATCCCCAACCACATCTGCCCCTGCGTGAACCTGCAGGACCAGATGTACCTCCGCCACGAGGACGGCACGATCGAAACCCTGCCCATCGAGGGACGGGGGAAGCTGTCGTAGGTTGTTGTTGTCCGAATTGAACACAGAGACACAGAGGACACAGAGACCGGAGGAGAAGAGGCGGATGCGGGCTTGAAAAAAAGAATTTGGCTGTGATGGATACGGGGGTTTATTGTGGAAACAACAGGCAACAGGCAATACGACGCCCCGCTGACGGAAGCGGTCATCGGGGCGGCGATCGAGGTGCATCAAACGCTTGGACCGGGGTTGATTGAGTCGGTTTATGAGGAGGCGATGTGCATCGAGATGTCGGATCGCAGATTGAGTTTATACGGCAACATGTGATCGACGTGCAATACAAGGGCCGATGCATCGGACAATCACGGCTGGATTTTCTGATCGATGGGACCCTTATTCTCGAGCTCAAGGCCGTCGAAGCCCTCGCCGCGATCCGCACAGTTCAGGTCGTCTCTTATCTCCGAGCGAGAAACCTCAAGCACGGACTCTTGATCAATTTCAACGTCCCCCTTTTGAAAGATGGCATCAAGCGCGTCATCCTCTAAACTCTGTTTCTTCTCCTCTGGTCTCTGTGCCCTCTGTGTCTCTGTGTTCAATTGGAATAAAGAAACATGCCCAAACGAAAAGAACTCGCCGGCGTCCTCGCCGTTTTCCAGACGCCCTACCACAAGGATGAATCCATTGACGCCGCCACGCTCCAGAAGGAGATCGAGTGGATCTACGACCTGGGGGCGGACGGCATCGTCATGGCGATGGTCTCCGAGGTGCTCCGGCTCTCCAGCGAGGAACGGGAGCTGCTCGCCAGGCTCGCGTGCAAATACGGCACGAAGCGCGGCGTCGTGGTCATCAGCGTCGGCGCGGAGAGCAGCAACACGGCCGAGCGCTACGCGAAGCAGGCGCAGGGCGTCGGGGCGGACGCGCTGATGGCGATCCCGCCGGTCTCGATCGGACTCGGCGAGGGCGAGTTGCTGGCGTATTACCGCCGCATCATCGAGGCGGTGAAGATCCCGGTCATCGTGCAGGATGCCAGCGGTTACGTCGGCAAGCCGATGCCGATCGGGATGCAGGCGCGGCTGCTCAAGGAATACGGCCCGGTCCGCGTGCAGTACAAGCCCGAGGCGACGCCCATCGGCCCCAAGCTCACCGAGCTGCGCGACGCGACCAAGGGCAAGGCCCGCGTGTTCGAGGGCACCGGCGGCATCGCGCTGGTGGACAGCTACCGCCGCGGCGTGGTCGGTACGATGCCCGGTGCGGACCTGCTGCGGGCGCTCGTCCCCCTCTGGAAGGCGCTGCAGAAACGCGAGTGGGCGAGGGCCTACCGCATCTGGCAGCCGCTGGCATGCCTTGTCGATCAGACCAAGAGCCTCGACGCGTTCCTCGCCATCGAGAAGCACCTGCTCGTCAAACAGGGCGTGTTCAAGAACACCATCATCCGCGGCCCGGTCGGTTTCAGGCTGGACAAGGAGACGACGGCCGAGGTGGATCGGTTGTTCGACCTGATGATCGCGGCGGTCGAGGCGGAGGAATAAACATGATCCTCGACGTCCACTCCCATGCGTGGCGGTTCCCCGACGATATGAGCGAAGACTTCCGCCGCCAGGCGACGCGCGGCAGGCCGGACGTGAAGCTCGACCTGCGCGTCACGCTGGCGGGTTATCGCAAGGGGTCACGCCCGGGCGTGAAGACGGTCGTCTTCGGCGGCAAGGCAAGGCTCAGCGGCGTCTGGGTCGATGACCGCTACGTCGCGAGGTACGCCGCCCAGGACCCGAAACACCTGATCCCGTTCCTCTGCGTCGATCCGACGCAGGATGGCTGGCACAGGGAGATGCGCGACGGCCACGAAGAGCTGGGCATGCGAGGGATCAAGCTGCTGCCGATGTACGCGGGGTTTTACCCGCAGGATGAACGGCTCGACCCGTTGTGGCGCTACGCCTCGCGCAAGGGGCTGCCCGTGCTGCTGCACACGGGGACGACGTTCGTCGCCCAGGCACCGCTGGATTGCACGATGCCGCGGCACCTGGACGTCGTCGCCACGCGATTCCCGGACGTGAAGATCATCCTCGCCCACATCGGTCATCCGTATGAGGGCGAGTGCATCGTCACCATCCGCAAACACGACAATCTCTTCGCCGACATCAGCGCCCTGCACTACCGGCCGTTCCAGTTCTACCAGTCGCTCATGCTCGCGCAGCAGTACGGCGTGTGGCACAAGATGCTCTTCGGCACCGACTACCCCTTCACCACCGTCAACTCGACTATCGACGGCCTGCACAACCTCAACAAGATGCTCGAGGGCACCGCCCTCCCCCGCCTGGACACGACGCAGATCGACAAGATGATCCACCGCGACTCGCTGACGCTGCTGGGGCTCAAGTAATTTCCCAAACGAACAACCAAAGGACTCCGATGCCCAAGATCACCAAGCTGACCCGCAAAAACCTGCACGGCGTCTGGTGCGCCCTGCTCACGCCCTGGACCGACCGCGACGAGCTCGACGCGAAGCGGTACGTCAAGGAGGTCCGCGCCTACAAGGGCACGGGCGTCAACGGCATCTACACCGGCGGAACGACCGGCGAGTTCTACGCCCAGGACGACGCCACCTATGAGCGGATCACGAAGATCACCTGTGACGAGGCGCACGCGATCGGCGTGCCGGTGCAGATCGGCTGCTCGGCGCTGAGCACGCGCACGACGATCGGGCGCATGAAGGTCGCCCACAAGGCCGGCGCGGACGCCTACCAGATCGCGATCCCCTTCTGGCTGACACTGCTCGATGATGAGCTGACGCGCTTCGTGCGCGAGATCGGCGACGCGGCGCAGGGCACGCCGATCATTCTTTATCTCACCGGGCGATCCAAGCGGAAGATCGCCGCGCCGCTCTTCGGCGAGATCGCGGCGAAGGTGCCGGCCTTCATCGGGACCAAGGACACGGGCGCAACCCCCGACGAGGTGAAGGCGATGCTCGCCGTCGCGCCGGACATCGCGATCTTTGGCGGCGAGGATTTCTGCACGCGCATGCCGGTGGGCGGGCGCGGCGGGTATTGCTCGGTCTCGGGCTTCAACACCCGGCTCGTGGTGGACCTGTACAGGCTGTGCGCCGCCGGGCGGTACTCGGAGGCCCGGCCGATCCACGACGCGATCCAGCGAATGCACAAGGAGGTCTGGCACCCGCCCTACATCGACGAGGGGTTCATGGACTCGGCGCTGGACCGTGTGCAGCGCACGGCAGGTGGAGTGGACGTGGGCCTGCGGTGCCAGTCGCCGTATCGGTCGTGCAGCGAGAAACACCTGCGCGGGTATCTGAAGTGGTGGAAGGCGAATTACCCGCAATACATGCCGGGGAAATATAAGGGCGCGACGGCGTGACGCGTCGCAGCGGAAGGTTTCGTTTTATTCTTCGTCGAACTTGCGGTCGATCAGCGCCCGCAGGGCCTGGATGGCCTGCGGGGCGTCGGGGCCCTGGGCGACGATCTGGAGTTGCGTGCCCTGCGTGGCGGCGAGCATCATCATCTGCATGATGCTCTTGCCGTCCACGGTCTGGTCGCCTTTTTTCACGAGGACCTGGGAGACGAATGTGTTGGCGATGTCAACGAAGGACATGGCCGGCCGGGCGTGGAGGCCCAGTCGGTTCTTGATGGTGACTTCGGACGAGATGGATTCGCCGGTCGTGGGCATGGATGCTCGGGGTGGTCGGCGGGATCAAGCGTGCGTGCGACTCGGGGGCGGGGGTCAGCCCTGGATCTGCTGGCTGTCGGCGTCCTGGATCAGGTCCAGGACCGCCTCGACCGTGGCCGCCTGGCGCAGGAAGCGGCGGAAGGTGTCCTTCTGGAGATTGGAAAAAATATTCTCCATGGCGTGCAGGTGGTCGTCGGGCTTGTTCTTGGGCGAGAGCAGGAGGAAGACGCTGTACACGGGCGCCTTGTCGAGAGCGTTGAAGTCCACGCCCGCGGCGCTACAGCCGATGGCGGCGGCCATGCCCTTGATCTTGTCGTGCTTGACGTGGGGGACGGCCACGCCCTTGCCGAAACCCGTCGATCCATGCTTCTCACGGTCGAGGATGAGCTTGATAAGCTCGTCCTTGATGGCGCGAGGGGCGGCGCCGGCCTCGATCAACGCATCGACCAGCTCACGGATCACCGTGTCGCGGTCAACGCCCTTGAGCTGGGCCACGATGGCTTTTTCAACGACGAAGTCCTGCAGCTTCATGTTCGGCTTCTCTCACGGGCACGGCGTTCTCTGCGGGGCGTACGCGGCCGCGCCGGATCAGCCGGACATCGACGTCTTGCCTTTGCGGTGGCGTGTGCGTTCCTTGTGGTCGGTCAACTGGCGCTCGAGCTTGTCCACGACGGTATCGATGCAGCCGTACAGGTCCGGGCCGTTCGATTTGCCGACGAAGCGGTCCACCCGCTCGGCCTCGACGATGATCTCGACCTCGAAGTTCTGGTGGTCGTGCCTGCCGGCGATCACGTGGATCAACTGCACGCGGTCGAAATAGCGCGGCAGCTTGCCGACCTTCTCGGTTGCGTACTGCTTGATCGCCGCGGTGATCTCAATGCTGCGCCCGGTGACGGTGATTTCCATGTATCGCTCCGGGCGGTCGCCCCGCCCTTTTCTTGATGCGTCCCGCGGTTTGCAACGAGCGGTGCGCCGCTTTCTCCGCGTCTCCGTACGCTCTGAACAGTAAGAATAGGTCTTCCGCACACTAGCGTCAATCAACGATCGTCTCGCCGCGTGCTTTGCCTAACAGAGCCCGCAGCCGGGCGTCGCACGCCCCGCCTCGGAATGTTACGCCCGCCCTCTTCTCGGGGTTCAGCACGAAGATGTCCCGCCCCGCCGGCGTCGTCACCTCGAACGCCTCCGCCCGCCACTCCACGCCCCCCTGGAGCGTCAGCGGCTTCACCACCACCGCCGGAGCCAGGCCCTTCCCCTGGTACGGCACCAGCGCCGCCGCGAAACCCGGCACGCCGGGCCCGGCGGGGTTCCGCCACGTCCGCGCCCGCAGCGAGTACCAATCGACGGGATCATGGCGGTAGCCCGAGGTCTTGTCGAAGTCGGATGCGTAGTAATCGACCCCGGCCTCAAAGCGTTTGATGCTCTGTGGCCGCGCCCACGCCAGCACGCAGGAGGACTTGTTCACCGTCGTCGTCGCCAGGCCGGGGCGGAGGATGCGGAACTTGCCCGGCGAGTGCCAGTACACCGACGTGGCCCGGTTGAAACTGTCGCCCTCCTCGGGCTTCACGGAGTCGAGCACGAGCAGGTAACCGGGGTTCTTCACGAAAACGATCGTCCGCCGGACGACCATGTCGGCGCCGCCGTGGTAGGTCCGCCACCCCTCCTGCGGCGCGACGGACCGGTAAGCGCGGTGGATAGCGGAGAAATAATCGAGGCGCTCGTCGCTGTGCCAGTGGACCTCCTCGCCGAGGATGGCGCGGCAGTCGTAGAAGAAATGGTCCACGAGGAGCTGGTTCTGGTTTTCCGGGCTGCGCCAGCCGATGTCGAGCGGGCCCTCGTAGGGGCCGTAGCGCGGCGGCTTTTCGAGGAGCGTCTCGCCCAACGACCAGAAGTTCATCGAGAGCAGGTCCTGGTGCGAGTGCCAGCCGGCGAAGTCGCCGAAGCTGACGTTGGCGAAGGCGGAGTCGTCCCGCGCGCCGTTGCGCATGACGGCGACGCCGACGCCCTGCATGAGGTAAGACTTCGTGCGGTCCACGCCCATGTCGCGCGGCGTGCCGGGCGGGAAGACGCGCTCCCGCTGGTCGAGGATGTGGCCGCCGAACCCCAGGCCCTCGTCGCCGAAGCCGGGGTATCGGTCCTTGGGGCCGAGGGTGTAGGCGTAGAGGCGGTAGGCGCGTTGCAGGCCTTCGAGGTAGTGCTTTTCACGGCGGTGCAGGCCGCCGGTGCGCATGGCGAACTCGTAGTTGTCGGTGTGGCGGTGCAGCGTGTGCGAGCCGTAGCCCCAGTTGCGCTCGGCGTGTCCGCCATCGGGGAAGAAGCTGCGGTCCCAGTCGGTGTCGAGGTTGGCCAGCGCCATCTCCTCCCATCCGTCGGCCTGGGTGAATTCGGTCATGGTCCGCGCCATGCGGAACAGGCCGTAGCACGCGGCGGTGAAGATGTTGTGCACGATGTAGCGGCGAAGCTCGGGCTCGAGCTTCCGGCCGATCGCCATCGTGAGCTTGAGCAGCGCCTCGCACTGCTCGACCGGCGCGGGGCCGGTGTGGATCAACGCCATATAGAAACGCCACAGGCTCGTCACCTGATCGAAGCAGCCTAGTTGGGAGCCGATCGGGTAGCCGTAGGTCTTGGTCTGCCGGTAACGGTCGGCGTAAAACGCGTCGATGTTGCGGATCAGGTAGCGGCGGGCGGCGGCGTTGCCGGAGCGGACCAGTTCATAGGAGGGGTTGCGCAATTCGGCGAGGAAGTCGTGCGTGGTCTCCAGCGTCGCCATCGCCTTGGACGGCGTGAGCTTGCGGAGCTGCGCGGGCGTCATGGGTTTTTGCTTTTTCGCCTCGTCACGGAGCCAGCCCCACTCCCGGGCGCGGGCGAGCTTGTGGAACTCGGCGAGGCGGAGGTAGGCAGCCTCTTTCGAGCCGTCGAGGCCGAGCCTGATCGCGTCGATGAGCGCGGCCGCGGCGTCGGCGGGCGTCCCCTTGGGGACATGGAGGTGCGACCAGAAATCGGTCTCGGAAATGGTGTACACGCCCACGGGGTCAATCGGGGCGGGTGGGGCGGTTGTTGTGGACACGGTCGCCTCCGGGGAGGTATTGGATTATGCGTAGAGGATACAGGATGATGTGCGGCCGTTTCGCGGGTGACCCGGAGGGTCCCTCTGGTTCGAGTCTCCCACAAAGAGCGTCGCTCCGCGACAGCCGCTAAACATCAGATCATCGGAAATACCATGACCTACACCCCCGCCGCCGACCGTTACGGCCCGTTCCCCAACCAGGCCGACAAACCCGCCTCCGCGCCGCGCTCCCCCTACCGCCGCTGCGGGCGGTCGGGGCTTTTCCTGCCGCAGCTGAGCCTCGGCCTGTGGCACAACTTCGGCGCGCCGGGGCCTGCGGGCATCTCCGATGAACGCGAGTTCCACGAGAACGCGCGGCAGATGTGCTTCACCGCCCTGGACAACGGCGTCACCCACTTCGACCTGGCGAACAACTACGGCCCGCCGCCCGGCGCTGCCGAAACTCGCTTCGGCAAAATCCTCAAGGAGATGCCGCGCGACGAGATGGTCGTCGCCACCAAGGCCGGCTGGACCATGTGGCCCGGGCCCTACGGCGACTTCGGCTCACGCAAGTACCTCATCGCCTCGCTCGACCAGTCGCTCAGGCGCATGGACATGGAATACGTGGACATCTTCTACCACCACCGCCCCGACCCCGGCGGCACGCCCATCGAAGAGACCATGGCCGCGCTGGAGCACATCGTCCGCACCGGCAAGGCGCTCTACGTCGGCATCTCCTCCTACTCCGGCAAGCAGACGCACGACGCCTGCCGCGCGATGGCAAAGCTCGGCGGGCCGCCGCTGCTCATCCACCAGGCGTACTACAACATGCTCGGCCGGGGGATCGAGACCGATCTGCTGCCAGTCACCGCGGCCCAGGAGATGGGCGTCATCGCCTTCTGCCCGTTGGCACAGGGCCAACTGACCGACCGCTACCTCAAGGGCATCCCGAAAGATTCCCGCGCCGGCTCCGACCCGCGCTTCCTCAAGCCCCAGAACATCAACGACGCCCTGCTCGCCAAGGTGGGCAAACTCAACGACCACGCCAGGCAGCGTGGCCAGTCACTCGCCCAGATGGCGCTGGCGTGGACCGTCCGCAACCCCACCGTCACCAGCGCCCTGATCGGCGCAAGCCGGCCGGCGCAGATCGTCGAGAACATCAAAGCGTTTACAAACACCGCCTTCACCGCCGAGGAGCTGAAGCTCCTCGACGCCATCCTGGCGGGGTGAAAAAGCCCCTTGTTTCGATATAGAATGTCCGTCTTGGCGGGAGGCCCGGAGGGGGCGCCGCCAACTCCCCCACCCACGAGAGAAACCGCCGTGATATCGACCGCAGCCGAGCCCGCCGTTCGTTTGTTCAACGATGAGCAGATGCGTCAGTTCGTCACCCACGGGTACATGGCGCTCAAGTGCACCCTCCCGCGTGAGGTGCACGAGACGATCTACAAGAAGTTCGACGAGCTGACGCTCGCCAACGGGCATGTGGGCAACAACATCCTGCCCTCCGTGCCCGAGTTGCAGATGGTGTACGACGACCCCGTAATCCGCGGCGCGCTCACGAGCGTGCTGGGCGAGGGGTACGTCATGCACCAGCACCGCTACATCCACCCAAACCTGCCCGGCAGCCAGGGCGGCGGCTGGCATAAGGACAGCTACTGGGGCTACACGCGCAAGGTCCGCAACCACCGGCCGTGGTGGGCGATGATCATGTACTACCCCCAGGACACACCCCTGGAGCTGGGCCCGACGGGCGTGCTCAAGGGACGGCAGCACCACATGACCCTCGCCAAGGGCGACCTCGATGGCGCGCTCCCCGTCACCGGTGAGGCGGGCACGTTCTTTATCATCCACTACGACATCTGGCACGCCGCCAACGCCAACAAGACGCAGAACCGTCGGTACATGTCGAAGTTCGAGTTCTGCCGGATGGAGTCACCCGAGGCGCTGGGCGGGCCCGCGTGGGACTGCAAGGACCGCGCGTGGCACGACCCGGACGTCTCCGACCTGCCGTGGAAGCACTGCGCTCAGTGGCGACGCGTCTGGGACTGGGCGGCGGGCAACAAGGCGGGCACGTCCGCCGGCCCCGCGCCGACGCAGCCCCTCGCGGAACTGATCGCGCAGCTCGGTGACGCCGAGCCGCACCGCCGCAGCGAGGCCGCGGACATGATCGGCCTGATCGGGTCGGACGCGGGCAAGGCAGTCCGCAAACTCATCGAATTGCTCGGCGACAGCTCCGACCCCGTCGGCATCAACGCCGCGTATGCGCTGGCGTCGATCGGGCGAAAGTCCGTCAAGCCGTTGATCGACGCGCTCGCTTCCGAAAGCGAACCCACACGCCGTTATGCCATGTACGCGCTGGGCGCGATGGGCACGCCGGCCGCGTCGGCGGTGCTGGATGCGACAACGTCCGCCAAATCCACCGTCCGCGCCGCAAGCGCGTTCATCCTCGGCGAGTTGCCCGGCGGCAAGGGCAAGGTCACGCCGGCGCTGGCGAAGCTGGCGGCGGACGAGGACGTTCTCACGCGGCACTGGGCGGTTGAGGCGTTGGGCCTGCGCGGCAAGGCCAGCACCGAGGCCGTGCCCGTGCTGATCGACCGTCTCGCGGACGCCGATGTGGACATTGCTTTCTCCACCGCGATCGCGTTGGCACGGATCGGCCCGGCCGCGAAGGAGGCGGTGCCCTCGCTGGCCAAGTGCCTCGCCGCCGAGAACCGCTACGTCCGCGGCCACGCACTCGAAGCGCTCCACCGCATCGGCACCCACGAGGCGATCGAGACCGCGATGCACTACCTCAAATACAACCGCTGGTGCCACACCACCACCCCCGCCAACCCGTTCTTCCCGTAAGCCCGTGACAATCCCGCCCACACCCCGCGCACTCACCCACAGGGAATCTATGAGCGAGCAGGCTTTCACCCGTCCCTTCCCCGCGCTCACGCCCGCCCAGCGTTACAAGCTGGACGTGCTGGGCTACGTCATCATCGAGAACACGCTCACGCCCGACGAGGTCGGCGAGACGCGCGACGCCCTGCACCGCCTGCGCGCCGACCTGCGCGCCGCGATGGACCCCGAGAAGCCCACCGAGACGCGCGTGCGTGGGGCCCACTTCCGCGCCCACGGCCCGCACTACCAATACATCGCCACCATGTACGAGGCCGACCCCGCCATCACCCGCTACTGCTGCCACCCGCGCCTCGTGGGCATGGCCGAGGAGCTCATCGGCAGCCCGGCGCGCATCATCGAGACCGCCGGCATCATCAACACCCGCGACCCCAGCGTCGCCCTCAACGCGACCGGCGTGAGCTACGGCTTCCACGCCGGCACCGATATCCCCTTCGGCAGCCACACCGCCGGCAACGGCCTCTACCACTGCAACTTCGTCAAGACGCTCACCAACCTCACCGACCTCACCCCCGAGGACGGCGGCACCGTCGTCATCGCCGGCTCCCACAAAATCAACGCCGGCACCCAGGACATCATCAAGCTCGCCTACGAGGACCGCTCGCTCATCCACCAGGTCGTCGCCCCCGCGGGCTCGACGCTCCTCTTCAGCGAGACGCTCATCCACGCCACCGGCCACCTCCGCTCCGACCTGGAACGCTGCATCATCATCTGCGGCTACGGCCCGATGATGTTCCCCGACTGGAGCCGCGGCGACGGCCAGCACCTGCACCCCACGCCGGAGTTCGACGCCCGCGTCCCCGCCTCCATGAAGCACCTCTTCCACGGCCGGGCGCACTGGGGCCGTCAGCAGAAATACCGCACGCTCGGCCAGCCCGTGGACACCACGCCGATCCAGTGGCCCGAATGGCTCCTGGAGGGTGCCGAGGAAAAGACGCCCAGATGACCGCTCCATCGCCGAAATTCGAGCGGCCCTTCCCCGCGCTCACGCCCGAGCAGCGCTACCGCTTCGAGGTGTTCGGCTATGTACTGATCGAGGACACCCTCACGCCCGACGAGGTGGCCCGCACCCGCGACGCCGCCAAACGGTTGCGTGACGAGCTGCGCTCGAAGTTCGACCCCGCGGACCCGACCAGGACGGAGGTCCGCGGCGCGCGTTTCACCAAATACACGCCGACGTATCAGCTCATCCAACAGGCGCTCGAGGCCGAGCCGGAACTGACCGCCTACGCCTGCCACCCACGGCTTGTCGGCATGTGCGAGGAACTCATCGGCGCCCAGGCGCGCATCACGCAGGTGGACGCCTTCCTCAACTCCGCCAGCGAGGCCATCCCCGCCGCCGCCGCTGACGGCAGGTACGGGTTCCACACCGGCGTGGACATCCCCTTCGGCTCGCACACCCAGAACGGCCTGTTCCACTGCAACTTCGTCAAGACCTTCACCTATCTCACCGACATCGGCCCGGACGACGGCGGGACCGTCGCCATCGTCGGCTCCCACAAGGTCAACGCCCCGATCAGGGACATCATCAACCTCGCCCACCAGAACCCCGCACTCATCCACAAGATCACCGCCCGCGCCGGCTCCACGCTGCTCTTCCCCGAAACCCTCATCCACGCCTCGGGCCACCGCACCACGCCCGGCGAGCGCGTCACCGTCTCCGCCGGTTACGGCCCGGTGAACTACCTTGAGTGGTCGCGCGGCGACGGCACGCCCATCCGCCTGAGCGACGGCTTCACCGCCTCCGTCCCGGCGTCGCTGCACGACCTCGTCCACGGCCGATCGCACTGGGACCGCAACCCGCGCTACCGCACGCTCGACCAACCGGCGGATACCAAACCTGTCAAGCCCGTCCCCTGGCCCCGTGACACCATGCGGTAAGCCCCGTTACATTGCACTAAACAGCCCCG
This sequence comes from Planctomycetota bacterium, assembly GCA_021413865.1. Lineage (GTDB taxonomy): Bacteria > Planctomycetota > Phycisphaerae > Phycisphaerales > Phycisphaeraceae > JAIOPN01. Next base: position 29,600 of record JAIOPN010000007.1, read on the forward strand.
GAACCCCGCCATGACCGCCACCGCAACCGCACCCACACAGGCCCCCGTCGAGTTCACCAAGCCCTTCCCCGCCCTCACGCCGGCGCAGCGCTACCACCTCGACATGTACGGCTACGTCATCATCCCCAAGCTCTTCTCCGAGAGTGAGTGCGGCGAGATGAAGGAGGCGCTCTACCGCCTGCGCTCCGACCTGGCGGGCCTGCCCAACCCCAAGACCGACAACTTCCGCGGCGCTTTCATGATGATCAACCAGCCGCACCACTGCTACATGGGCGCGGTGGTGCAGTCATACCAGCCGATCACCGACTACGCGACGCACCCCTGCGTCGTGGGCATGTCCGAGGAACTCATCGGCGGGCGCTCGCGCATCGTCGAGGTCAACGCCCACATCAACCGCCGCGCCCCCGAGTGGCCCAAGGCCCAGGACGGCGGCCCCGCGTTCGGCTTCCACCGCGGCATCCCCGCCGGCTACGGCTGCCACTACAAGAACGGCCTCTACCACTCCAACTTCGTCAAGGTCCTCACCAACCTCACCGACCTGGGCCCCGACGACGGCGGAACCACCGTCATCGCCGGCTCGCACAAGATCGAGGCCGACGACAACGACATCATCAAGGCCGCCTACGAAGACCGCTCGCTCATCCACAAGATCGTCGCCCCCGCGGGCTCGGCGGTGCTCTTCACCGAGGCCCTCATGCACGCCACGGGCTTCATCAACTCCGACAAGGAGCGCGTGATCATCATCTCGGGCTACGGCGAGCCCTATTTCCCCTGGCTCCTCATGGACTCCCACCAGCCGGGCTTCGCCATGGACCCCGCCTTCCTCGAACGCATCCCCGAGCCGCTCAAGTACCTCTTCGTCAGCCGGGGCTACATCCAGCGCGCCCCGATGTACCGCACGCTCGGCCAACCCAAGGACACCCGCGAGATCAAAAAGATCGCCTGGCCAAAGGCGTGAATCTGGTCCCATAGCCCCGGGCTCCGCCCGGGGGTTCTTCGTTGGGTCCCCATATTTACGAAGGTTTCTCCCGCTTCGATAATCGCTCGCGGAACCCCCGGGCCGAGCCCGGGGCTATGGGACAGAGATGCAACTGATGACCACGCCCGCCCCCACCTTCGAGAAACCCTTCCCCGCCCTCACCGCGGCGCAGCGCTACCACTTCGACCTCCACGGCTACGTCGTCGTGCCCGACACGCTCACGCGCGATGAATGCGCCGGCCTCATCGAGGCGATGAAAAACCTCCGCCGTGACCTCCACGCCGCCAAGGCCGCCAATCCCGGCGTCGCCAAGCCCACCGTGCGCGGCGCCTTCTTCGAGATCGACTCACCCCACCACGCCTTCACCGCGAACTTCTACGAGTACGACGACCGCATGCTGGATTACGCCTGCAATCCACGCCTGGTCGCCATGGCGGAGGAGATCATGGGCTGCGAGGCCCGCCTCACCGAGATCAACGCCCACATCAACACGCGCGCCCCCGGCCCGATCGAGCCCGATCCGAAATACGGCTTCCACGCCGGCGTTGACATCAACTTCGGCAGCCACGTGGCCGGAGGCCTCTACCACTGCAACTTCGTCAAGACGCTCACTACGCTCGTCGATCTTGGTCCCGAGGACGGCGGCACCGTCGTCGTCGCCGGCTCGCACAAGATCAACACCGACCGCGACGCCATGATCGCCGCCGCCTACGAGGACCGCTCGCTCATCCACCAGTTCACCGGCACGGCCGGCTCGACGCTCCTCTTCGCCGAGACGCTCATCCACGCCACCGGCCAGGTCCGCTCCGACATCGAGCGGGCCATCATCATCGCGGGCTACGGCCCGATCATGTACCCGCGCTGGGACCTGCACATCGAGAACACGGTGGACGAGCTCCCCTTCTCCGATGCCTTCCGCAAACGCATCCCGCCGCAGCTCCGCAACCTCCTGCTCGGCAAGCTCCACTGGAGCCGCAACGCCCGCTACCGCAAGCTCGGCTACCCGGTGGATGACATGCCACGTAAGCCCGTCGCGTGGCCGGCGAAATAAGTAACGAGGCACGCCCGCTTCAGCGGGCCGTGACGAACGTGCCCCTGGAATAGTGGGAATATGAAACCCCTGATCATCATCGGGGCCTCTGCGCGGGCCGCCGCCCAATCGGCGCTGCGTGCGGGCTGGTCGCCGCACTGCGTGGACCTCTTCGCCGACCGCGATCTTGCGGCGATCGCACCGGTGCGGCGGTGCCCGCTTGATCAATACCCCGACGCAATCCCCAAACTCGTCGCCGATCTCCCCGCCGGGCCCGTGCTGCTGGTGGGGGCGATGGAGAACCATCTTGAAGTCGTCGAGCAACTGGCGGAGCACCGGCCTATGCTGGGGTCATCCATCGACACGATGCGTGCCGCCCGCGACCCGTTCCGATCGGCGGGTATGACAGCAATACCCGGGGTGCGGCCGTGCAAAGCGCTCGCCACTACGCCGACCGATCGTAATACGGCGGGTGATCACACATGGCTCGTCAAACTCCGCCGCGGCGCCGGCGGCCGGGGCATCCACCGCTGGAACGACCAACCCATCGACGAACACCACTACCTCCAGGAGTTCATCGACGGCCCGTCGATAGCCGCCATCTTTGTTGCCGATGAGTCATCCTGCCGGCTGGTCGGCGTCACGCGTCAGCTCGTCGGCCTCGCGGGGTTCGCCGCCAGGCCGTTCCACTACTGCGGCTCCATCGGGCCGATCTCGCTCCCCCTCGCCCTCGACACCGCACTGCAAAATCTCGGAGACGCCCTGACGCGAACACACGGCCTGCGCGGGGTGTTCGGCGTCGATGCGATCCTCGATCCGCAAAACAACATCCGCCCCGTCGAGGTCAACCCGCGCTACACCGCCAGTGTCGAAATACTCGAGCGTGCGGGTGCCCCCTCTCCCCTTGTGGGAGAGGGTGGCGAGTCCGCGAGCCGGGTGAGGGGTGGATCACCGGCAACAATGCCGTCTGTTCTCGCGGGTGACCCTCTCACTATCCCGGACGCCACCCCTCACCCGCCGCGAGCACGCGGCACCCTCTCCCCAAAGGGAGAGGGGAAGACCCTGCATGGCAAGGCCGTCCTCTTCGCCCACAACGCCACCGCCGCCCCCGATTTTTACCGCTGGTTCACCCCCGACGAGATCGCCGACGTGCCCGCGATCGGCGAGCCGATTCCCGCCGGGCACCCGGTCTGCACCGTTTTCGCCTCAGGGGCCGACGAGAGCAGCGTGCTGGCGGGCTTGCGTGATGCGGCGGAGCGTCTCTACACTCGGCTGCGATGAGCGGGCCCAAACCCAGCACGGACGGCATCTCCGACGCGCTCCGCGCCGACCTGGCGATGGTGCTGCCGGAGATTCCGTGCGGCGGCGGCACGGCGATCGAGGCGATGGCCGGCCCGCTTGCCGAGGCGCTTTCCAAAGCCAAAGCACCGGTGATCGCGGGGCTAGGCACGATGTCGATCGAGGCCGTGATCCGGGCCGTGGAGTTGATGCGTGATGTGCGCGGCCGTGTGCTGCCCTGGCCGTTGACGGCGGGCACATCGCGTGGGCCGATGAGTGTGACACAAACGGCGACGCTCGGGCACGTCTTCGCCAGCGACCTTGTCATCTGGGTCGGCTGCACGGGGGCGGACGGGCCGATCGCCGAGGCTATATCATCGCATCAGTTGCGGGCCGCGCTGGCCCCGCCGACGCTTGAGGCCGTGCTCGGTCTGCGCGCGGCGCTCGCCACCAACCCCCGCGCCGAACCGATCGGGAATTGGAAACGCGTGGCCGTCGTGCTCGCGCCGGGGTGTGACGAGCGGGTCGTGAGCCAGTGGCACCGGCTGGCCGCGCATGTACAGCAGAGCGTGCGTGTGGCCGTGATCCAACTGCCCGACATCCCGTCGCGGCGGAACATACGCGGGGCGTGCGAGGTCATCACGATGCTGACCAGCCTCTCGTGCGACGCCGGCGGGGTCGATTTCGCCGACGGCACGCCGCGCCCCTGCCCCGACGTGGCGACGCTGCTCTCGCTCAACGCGATCGACCTGCTCATCGACACAACACCGTCGCCGATCGAAGGTCTGCTGCCGCCCGCGCGGCACGTCCGGCTGAATCCCTCGGCGCTGATGGCCGTGCCCTCGGCGGCGCGGGTGATGCGCTTCGACGGCGTGATGCTGCGGCTGGCGGACGACCCGGACTCCGCCCCGCCCGACCCGGCGGCGATGCTCTTTTCCGCCGTGCGTAAACGGCTGGGGGGTGCACCATGACGCGATCGCTCCGCATCGCCGGGGGGAGGGTGTACGACCCGGCGAACAACATCGACGGCCGTGTCGGCGACGTACTCATTGCCGACGGTAAAGTCGTGGCCTCGCTGCCCGTGGGCACGAAACCCGAAACAATCGACGCCACCGGCTGCATCGTGATGCCCGGCGCGATCGACATGCATTGCCACATCGGCTCGCAGGCGGTGAACTACGCCCGGGCGTTGCAGACGACGCAACGCGATGCGAACGCCGCCGCGCGGCCGGAGTGGTTCGCCGACGGCGGCGCGTCGTCCAGCGGGATCGTCCCCACGCCCGAGCAGGCGGGGATGGCGTACGCCGCCCTGGGCTACACCACCGCGATGGAGGCGGCTGTCGGGCCGATCGACGCGGGCTTCGCGCATTTACAGCTCGAACAGACGCCCAATCTCGATACGGGGTTGCTGCTTCTCCTGGCCAATCATGAACTGCTCGTCGAGCTGCTCGACCGCAACGACCGCGCCGGCGCGGCGGCGGTGGTGCAGCACCTGCTCTACATGACCGGTGCGTACGGCATCAAGGTCGTTAACCCCGCGGGCCTCGCCGCCTGGCGGAACGACCCGGCGCACCACCACGTCAAGACCATCGACGATCGCATCACGGGAACAAGCGTCACGCCGCGGCTGATCCTCGACCTGCTCACCCAGACCGCCGACGACCTGAAGCTGCCGCACGCCACGCACGTGCACGGCAACCGCCTGGGCGAGCCGGGGAATTACCGCACGCTGATCGAGACGCTGGAGGCGATGGAGGGCCGGCGGGTGCACGTCGCGCACCTGCAGTTTTATGGCTACGGCGCGACGCCCAAGGGGCGGTTCAGCAGCGCCGCCGCCGAGCTCTGCGCCTTCCTGGCCGGGCGTGAGGATGTTTCCGCCGACGTCGGCATGGTGATGTTCGGCCCGGCGGTGAACATTACCGCCGACACACCGCTGGAGCAGTCACTCTGGCGTCAGACCGGCACCGCGAGCCGGCCCGCGGTCTTCAGCGAGAATGACCTGGAGGCGGGCTGCGGCGTAATGCCCTCCCGCTACTCGCGGCGTAACCCGATTCACAGCCTGCAGTGGGCGATCGGCCTGGAGCTGGCGCTGCACACCGGTGACCTGCGGCGGCTGGCGCTCACCATCGACCAGCCCAACGGCGGGTCGTTCCTCAATTTCCCGCGCATCATCGCCCTACTCATGAACAAGGCGGTGCGCGACGAGGAACTCGCCCGGGCGCACCCTTATGCCACGAAGCAGTCGCGGCTCAAGTCGATCACGCGCGAGCTGACGCTGGGGGAAATTGCATTGATGACGCGCGTCGCGCCGGCCCGCATCCTGGGTTTGAAGCAGAAGGGCCACCTCGGGGCAGGCGCAGATGGGGACGTGACGGTGTACGCCGACCTGACCTCAGACCCGGAGCGTATGTTTTCCGCGCCACGCCAGGTGGTCAAGGGCGGGCGCGTCGTAGCGAAGGATGGCCGGGCCGGCGATGCCGTCACCGGCACGCGCTACCGTGCCAGGGTGGAACCCAGCGAACGGGGCGAAAAGCTGCTGCGGGACTGGTTCGGCCGCCGGGGCGGGTACGGGCTCCAGCACCTGGGGTTGACGGCTGGAGAACGGGCGAGGCTGCAATCGATCGGATAATTGAGCGGGATTTGAGCCTGTAAATCGATGCAAGACCCCGACGCTTCGGAAGACCTCAGCATCGGGCTTGGCCTTATCGTAAATCCCTGTAAAACAACACCCTGCCGGTATATAATCGTCTGAAGATCGGGCGGTCGGTTTTTCTTGAAACACCGTGACCAACGACTACGAGCACCAAGCCGTGCAGTTCGCGGGCCTTGTCGATGAGGCGCGGGAGCGGCTCACCCGTGAGGAGCAGGCCCTGCGGGAGGCCACCACGCTCCCGCCCGTGACGCCGCGCATCCTTTCCTCCGATCAACACCACCGCAACATCCGCCTCATCACCGGCGAGCCGCACGAGAGCGACGCCTCGACCCGCACGCTCACCGTCGCGGCCTTCGTCCTGGCGATGGTCGCGACCGGCTTGGCCGTAGCAACGCGCCGGGACGGGAACCTCTGGATGAGCTTCACCGCCGCGACCGCGTGGCTGGCGTTCGTGATGGCGTGGATGCGGCAGCACTTCGTCCGGGCGGGGGTCGAGATCGACATCGATGATGCGGGTTTCACGCTCGGCCGGCGCGTCTTAGGGCGTTTATGGAGCACCCGTTATGACCGACGGGACATCGCCTACATCCACGTGGGTATCAGCAGGCTCGCCCTGACCGACGAGGGCACCGTGTTCGACCTGCTGCTCTATCTCCAACCGCACGCGAGCACGAACATGGCCCGCGGCAGCGTCCACGACAAGATCGTGCTCGTGGAGAGCAGGCACTTCGACGACCTCAACTGGATCGGCGCGGTGCTGCGCAAACAACTCTCGGTCGAGATGCCGCCGATCGATCACTGGGTCAAGCCGGTGCACCGCCGCTGGCCGGCGTCGGTGATCCGCAAGCGCGCCGCGCGGGCGTGATGCTTCCCCCCCTGCTTCCCATCTCCCACGGCCCGCTGAAGCGGGCGTGCCTTTATCACGCCTTTCGGCTATCTTTCCCACGCTCCCTGACCCCCTATCCATGAAAGGCGATCCCATGGCCCGCGAGTATTTCCCCGGTGTTTCCGCCATCAGATACGAAGGCCCCGATTCCAAGAATCCGCTGGCGTTCAAGCATTACAACCCCAAGGAAAAGGTCGCCGGCAAGAGCATGGCCGACCACTTCCGCTTCGCCGCCTGCTACTGGCACTGCATGAAGAACGGCGGCGGCGACCCCTTCGGCCCGGGCACGCGGAATATGCCGTGGAACACCGCCTCCTCCGACCCGATGGGCGTCGCGCGGGACACGATGGACGCCATGTTCGAGTTCCTCACCAAGCTGGGCGTGAAGTTCTGGTGCTTCCACGACCGGGACATTGCCCCCGAGGGACGCACGCTCGCCGAGTCGCACCGCAACCTCGACCAGATCGTCGCCATCGCGAAGAAGAAGCAGATCGAGACCGGCACACAGCTCCTCTGGGGCACGGCCAATCTGTTCAGCAACCCTCGCTACATGTCCGGCGCGGCGACCAGCCCCTTCCCCGAAGTCTTCGCCTACGCCGCCGCGCAGGTCAAAAAAGCGATGGAGGTCACACACGAGCTCAAGGGCCAGGGCTACACCTTCTGGGGCGGCCGCGAGGGGTACGACATGCTCCTCAACACCGACATGAAGCGGGAGCTCGACCACCTGGGCGCGTTCCTCAACATGGCGGTGGATTTCAAGAAGAAGATCGGCTTCAAGGGGCAGTTCTACATCGAGCCCAAGCCCAAGGAGCCGACCAAGCACCAGTACGACTTCGACGCGGCGGCGTGCCACGCCTTCCTGATGACCTACGGCCTGGTCAACGACTTCAAGCTCAACATCGAGGCCAACCACGCCACCCTCGCCGGTCACTCGATGCACCACGACCTCGAGTATGCCGCCTCCAACGGCATCCTGGGCTCCATCGACGCCAACCGCGGCGACGAGCTGCTCGGGTGGGACACCGACCAGTTCCCCACCAGCATCTATGAGACCACGCTGGTCTCGCTGGTGCTGCTCAAGCACGGCGGGTTCAAGACCGGCGGGCTCAATTTCGACGCCAAGGTCCGCCGGCAGTCCGTTGACCCGGTTGACCTCTTCTACGCCCACATCGGCGGCATGGACGCCTTCGCCCGCGGTCTGAAGATCGCCGCCAGGTGCGTGAAGGACGGCCGGATCGAGAAGCTCGTCCGCGACCGCTACAACGGCTGGGGCAAGGACCTGGGCAAAAAGATCGAAGCAGGCAAGCTCGACTTCACGGCCCTGGAGAAGATCGCCCTCTCCAGCCCGGAGCCGGAGGCACGCTCGGGCCGGCAGGAGCTGATCGAGAACATCCTGAACGAGTACATCTGAAAGTCGAAGCGGAAGAAACCCCGCATTTGCATGACGGGGCTGCAAACAACGAGCCTCGCACCGCGAAGCCCCGCAAGCAATTGCGGGGCTTTTTTCTGCGCAAAAAAATCCCGCGCCGGGGCGCGGGATCGTGGAATGCATTGGGTTGTCGCGGCGGATCACTCAGGCGGAGATGCCGGTGACCTTGACCTCCAGGAAGTCCTGGCGGTGGCCGCGGTGGCGGACGTAGTTCTTCCGGCGGCGGCGCTTCCAGATCTCGACCTTGTCGGTCTTGCCCTGGGAAAGGATCTCGCCGCTCACCTTGGCGCCGGGGATCAGCGGGGCGCCGACCTTGGCGGCCTTGCCCTCGCCCATGCCCCCGACCATGAGGACACGGTCAAAGGTGAGGGTGGCGGCGTCGGCGGGCAGCTCGCGGATGGCGACGCGGATGACGTCACCTTCGCTGACCTTGATCTGGGTTCCGCTGTCTTCGATGATCGCGTACATAATTCACCTCGTTGCGTTGAGCCGGGCAGTATAACACAGACCGGCGTCGGAGCCAAATGAAGAGGCCCGCGCCTTGGTGACGCGGGCCTCGGGTTGTCGAGGCGTTGCGGGGGCCCCGCCGGGGGCGTCAGTGGAAGCTGCGGCCGACGTTGTACTGGGCGGGGTTCTGGAGCAGGCCCGGGAACAACTGCTCTTCCTCTTCGGCCTGGATGATGATCGTGGGCTTGACGAGGATCAGCAGGGTGCGTTCGTCCTTGGTCGAGCTGCGGTTGGTCGTGAAGCGGTTGAGGATGGGGATCTTGGAGAGGATCGGCACGCCGGCCTCGACCTCGGTCTCGCCGACGAGACGCTGACCACCCAGAAGCAGGGTGCCCTTGTCCGGGACGCTGACCGTGGTGACAACCTCGGTCAGTTCCAGCTCTGGAGCCTCGATGAAGGCCTCGGTGACGATCGGGGTGGAGTTGCCGCCGCCGTTGTTACCGGTGGTGGTGGTGCTCTGTGCGGACTGCGGGATGGTGCGGATCGGCTGGAGCACGGTGGCCAGGCTGGGCCTGACTGTCAGGGTCACGTAGCGGCGGTCCGCCGAGACGGTGCCGCGGACAAAGAGCGTGGCGCCGGACTGGACGATGCTGAGGGTCGGGTCAAAGCCTGTGCCGCCGGGGACCGGGGTCAGGTCGGAGACGAAGGCGATCTGGCGGGCGACGGTGACGAAGGCTTCCTGGCCGTTCAGGAACGTGACACGCGGCGCGGTGAGGGAGATCGACCGCCTGTGCGCCTGGGTGGCATTGAGCACGAGGTTGACCTGAACGTCGTCCATGTAGCTCACGCCCAGGTCGAAGGAGCGGCCGGTGTCGGCGTAGCCTCTGCCGGGCACGTAAACGCCCGGACTGTTGGTCTGGATCGCCCCCAGGGAGGCGGGGATGCCGGTGTTGTTACGGCCGGCGATGGCGTCGCTGCTCTGAGCGATCCTGATCGGACCAAAGTTAGCGCCGGGGTTGTTGATCTGGATGTCCAGGTCAACATTGAGCTCATCGAGGAAGTTCTGATCGACCAGGAGGAAGCGGGCCTCGACGGAGATCTGCATGGCGCGGGTCTCACGCAGCTTGCCCAGCAGTTCTAGCACGCCGCGGTGGTTCTCGGGGGTGGTCTTGATGATCAGGTTGCCGTTGAGCTCGCGGAGTGAGCTGACCTCGCCGCCGGCGGACGCCCACTCGTCGGGCTTGCCGACCTGGTCCTGGATGAGCGTCGTGATCTCTTCGATCAGCTTGCTGCGGTCCACGGGCTCATCGACCTTGGTGGCCGTGTCTTCAAAAATGCTCTTGGAGGAGCCGCCGCCGCCGCTGCTTCCACTGCTGCTGCTTTCCAGCGCGGAAGAGAGGTCGAAGCGAGGGGCGTCCTTGACCGGGTCGATGCGGTGCAGCAGGTCGCGGATGTCGTACACGCGGATGGACGTGGTGCGTGTCAGGTCCTTGCGGGTGGAGATCGTGATGATGCCGTCGATGATGCTGTAGCTGATCGGGTTGGACTCGTCGGTGGAAGGCACCTGCGAGAGGACCAGTTCGAGCACCTTTTTCGCCGGGACGTTTTCGAGCTGCAGGGTGACGGCCGTGTCCTGCTCGACGCCGATCTGCTGCAGGGCGTTCCAGTTCACGAAGAAGTTCAGGCCCGTGGCACTCTTGAGGAACTCGATGACATTGACCAGGCGGTTGGACTGCAGGTCGATGGTCCTGATCGGCTCGAGCAGCTTGTCGTTGACGCGCTGGTTCACCTTGCTTTCCGCGGTGCCGGCCTCGAGGTCATGGAGCCGGTTGAAGGTCAACTGCGGCCAGTCGGCGGGGAAGACCATCAGGTCGTTGTAGGGGATGGTGGCCGTGAGGTTTTCGTTGCTCTGGAGGGCGACCTGGAGGGAGCGGGCGCTGAGCAGGCGGCGGGTCTCGGTCAGGATGCGCGCCTCCTCAACCATTTCCTTCATGGCCTGCGCGGCGGCGTTGTTGGGGCTGAGGAAAATCGCCTGGTTGATCAGTTCGAGACACTGATCGTATTTCTGTTCGCGACGCAGCTCCATGGCCCGACGCAGCAGACGCTGGACTTCCTCTTCCTGGGCCTGCAACGCGTTCTCGCGGCTCTTGGCGGCTTCCAGCTTCTGGCGCTCGGCGATCTGCTGCTGCTGCTTGATTTCCGACTGACGCTGCTCCTCGGCGACCTTGCCCGAGGCGATGACCGCTTCGTCACGCAGCGCGCGGTACTGCGACGGCGGCAGGACGCGTTCATTGCGGTCGAGCATGACTTTGGCCTGCGAGACGGCCTCGGACGCCGCCGAGTAGTTGCCGCTCTTGCGCAGCGACTCGGACCGGTTCATCAGTTCGCGGAACTCCGCCACCGCGGCCTCGGCACGCAGGTGAGACGCCTCGAGCTGGCTGTCGAGCACCGTCTTGGGGGCGGAGTCCTGACCGAGCTTGGTCTGCACCGCGTCCAGGGCGGCCTTGGCTTCGGCGTTCTTCGGGTCGAGCCGGAGCGCTTCCTGATAAGCCTGCTGAGCCAGCCGCACCTGGCCGGAGTTCTCGGCGGCCTTGCCCTCGGCCACCTTCTGCTGGGAGTAGAGCAGCGCAGCCTGGGAGAGCAGGTCGCTCTTGGCGGGAGCGGCGGCCGCTGCGTCCGGCGCGGGTTCGGCGGCCTTCTGGACCGTCGGGGTCTCGGCGGGCTTGGCGACGGCCGGGGCCGGCGCCTCAACGGGCTTGGCCTCGAGTACGGGAACGGGCTTGCCCTGCTCCTCGGCGTGGGCGGCTTCCGCGGCAACGGGAACCGGGGGCTTCAATTCAGTGGACGCGGCGTCATCGGAACCCTGCGCGGATTTCACTTCGGCCGCAACCGGCGCCTCGCCGGCGTCGGCGACCGTCGCGACTGGCTTCTTACGCAGCTCCGCGATCTCCGCCAACTGGTGATCGACCCGCTCGTTGTCGAACCATCCCAGGTCCCGACCACCGGCCTTCACGGCCTTGAGCTTCGCCTCCGCCGCGTCGAGCCGGCCGGCCTTAATGTCGGCCGCAGCCGCGTCGATCGCCTTGCGGTCGTTCCCCGCCGCGCCGCCCTGACGGCTCTTGAGGTCCGCCAGACGCGCCGAGGCCGTTTCTTTCTGCTGCTCGGACGCCTTGGCGTTGCCCTTCACCGACTCATACAACGACGCCGCGCGGGCGAACTGGCCCGCCTTGGCGGCCTCGTCGGCCTCGCTCAGCACCGTCGAGGCGTCGCCCTGCTTGAGCGCCTGATCGTCCAGCGCCTTGAGCGCGTTGAACATCTTGTTGCGGTCTTCTTTCGACAGCTGCGCCGTGTCCACACGCCGGAGCGTCGCCCGCGCCGAATCCAGGTCGCCAGCGCTGAACTGCTGCATCCCCTGCTCGAAGAGCTGGGTCGCGGTGGGATGGTCCGACTCCCCGCCATCAGCGAGCAAGAAGGGGGTCGCCATCATCAGGCTAACTGCAACCAACACAGCCACTACGGTAAAGGGATGTCGTCGAAGCAAAGCGTGCCTCCCTGATAATCCTGGAGCGGGTCTGGTTTGGGATCCCTGCGGGGTACCTGCATCAACGGCGGTCGTATTACTGGCCCTGCCACCCTACGACACCGCCGTCGAAGTGCGGAGTCTAAAGTCAGACCCGATCGCTCGCAAGTGCCCAAATCATAAAGTCCTCCAGTTTTCCACCCACCCCCCCTTCCCGCCTGTTGCGGCCCGCCGGGCTCGCCTCGATCATACAGGGCGAGTTATCCGCGATGCTGAGGGCTTCTCGATCCCACGCATGCCCACGCCATTCATCCAATTCGAGGGCATCACCAAGACCTTCGTAGGCGTCACAGCCCTCGAAAACGTCGGATTCACCATCCGCCGCGGCGAGTGCCACGCCGTCATGGGCGAGAACGGCGCGGGCAAATCCACGCTGGGCAAAATCCTCGCGGGCATCCACAGACCCGATTCCGGCACGATCCACATCGACGCAGAGCCCCGCCGCTTCCATTCCCCCGCCGACGCCCTCCGCGCCGGCATCGGGATGGTCCACCAGGAACTGGCGTTCTGCCCCGACCTGAGCATCGCCGAAAACCTGGCGATGGGCCGCTACCCCACACGCGCCGGCCTCTGGCTCGACCGGCGACGCATGCACGAGCGGGCATGGGAATGGCTCGCACAGATCGGCGTCGAGATCGACGTGCGCCGACCCATGCGCAGCCTCTCCACCGGTCAGGAGCAGATGGTCCAGATCGCCTCGGCGGTCGGCGCGGGGGCGCGGTTCCTCGTCTTCGACGAGCCGACAAGCTCACTCTCCGAACCGGAATCTCAACAACTCTTCACACTCATCGAGGACCTGAAAAAACGCGGCGTGACCATGATGTACGTCTCCCACCGCATGCCCGAGGTCTTCCGGCTGTGCGACCGGGTCACCGTGCTGCGCGACGGCCGATACGTCGGCACGCTCGACCGCGCCGAGGCCGCGCCGGACCGCGTGGTCGAGATGATGATCGGCCGGCCGCTTGAGGCGTATTACCCGAGCCACCTGCGCTCCGCCGTCGGCGCGACCCGGCTGCGCGTCAAGGGCCTCTCCTCCCCGGGGCTGTTTGAAGGTATCTCCTTCGAGCTGCGTGCCGGCGAGATCGTCGGCCTGGCGGGCCTCGTCGGCTCGGGCCGCAGCGAGTTGGCCCGGGCGATCTTCGGCCTCGACCGCGCGGCGAGCGGCGGTGTCGAAGTCGATGGGGAGAAGCTCCCGACCGGCGACGTGCGCCTCGCGATGCGGCGAGGCATCGCCATGGTCCCCGAGGACCGCAAGCGGCAGGGCATCGTCCCCGCGATGGGCTGCCGCGCGAATTTTTCGTTGGCGATCCTCGACCGGCTGCGCCGCATGGGCCTGCTGGACCAGGGCCGGGAGCGCGACGAGGCGTCGGGTTATTTCAATGAGTTGAACGTACGCACCCCCTCGCTCGACACGCCTATCGTCTCGCTCAGCGGCGGGAATCAGCAGAAGGTCGTGCTTGCAAGATGGCTCGCGCGGAAGCCGGCGGTGCTGATCGTCGATGAACCGACGCGCGGCGTGGATGTCGGCGCGAAGGCGGCGATCCACGCCCTGCTCGACGCACTGGCGGTCAAGGGCACCGCCATCCTCCTCATCTCCTCCGAACTCCCCGAACTGCTGAACCTCTCCACCCGCCTCCTCGTGATGCGCGCCGGCCGACTCGTGGACGAACTCCCCCGCGAACAGGCGACGCAGGATCGCGTCCTCCGCGCGATGGCGGCGGTGGCTGCGTCTTCTGTTTAGCGAATTGAATCACAGAGACACAGAGGGGGATGAGATCAGAGGAGAAGAGGACAAAGGTTTTGAAAAAAGAACCGCGGAGGCACGGAGGAGCAACAAAAAGTATCTCTCAGCCTTCTTCTCCTCCGATCTCATCTTCCTCTGTGTCTCTGTGTTCAATTGAAAAACCGAAAGCCCTCATGCCCTGGTTCGACGCCCACCTCGACCTCTCCTACCTCGCCCTGCTCGGCCGTGACATGACCGCACGGCTCGATCAACCCACCGGCGGCCCGCAACCCGCGGCGCTCACCTTTCCGAGCCTCGCCGAGGGCGGTGTCCGCTGGGCGATGGGCACGATCTTCATTAACCCCGGCAAGCCCGGCGAAACGTGGGGCTACTCCGACGCCTCCGACCCCGACGGCGCCCACCGCGCCGGCGCTCGGCAGCTCGACATCTACCACGACTGGGAGCGGCGCGGCCTCATCAAGATCGTCCGCACCGCCCGCGACCTGGACGACCCCGCCCCGCCGCTGCGCGTGCTCATCCTTATGGAAGGGGCCGACGCCATCCGCACCCCCGACGAGGCCGCCTGGTGGCACGAGCGCGGCCTGCGCGTGGTCGGCATGTCCTGGAGCAAGGGCACGCGCTACGCCGCCGGCGACGGCATGCTCGACGGCCGCACCGGCCTCACCGACGCCGGCCGGGCGCTCGTGAAATCATTCGACCAACTCGGCATCACCCACGACCTGGCCCACCTCGACGACCGCGCCGCCCTGGAGATCCTCTCCCTCACCGACAGGCCGGTCATCAACTCCCACTCCGCCTCCCGCACTCTGCAGGGCGACAACAAGACCCGCCACATCTCCGACGAGTTCATCCGCGCCATCGCCCAGCGCGGCGGCGTGGTCGGCCTTCCTTTATATACGCGCTTCCTGACCGCCCATCCCAACACCCGCGCCACCCTGCAACGCACCCTCGACCACGTCACCCACATCGCCGACGTGATGGGCCACCGCCGCGGCATCGCCCTGGGCAGCGACCTGGATGGCGGCTTCACCGCCGACGACCTGCCAGAAGGAATCTCCCGCCCTGCCGACTACGTGAAGCTCATGGACGGGCTTGCAAAACAAGGCTGGTCCCCCGCCGACCTAGCGGGGTTTCAGAGCGACAACTGGCTGCGGTTCTTCCGGCGGGTACTGGTGTGAAAAACTTACCTCACGCCCCCACCGCTTCCGCCGCCGGGATCACCGGCTCGATGTGGGTCAGGTCGAACTCGCGCTTCGTGTAGGCCACGCGCTGGCAGACCAGGAACGGGTCGTGCGAGGCGTCGTCGCGTTTCACGTCCATCACGAAACGCCAGGCGACCATCGCCTGCACCTGCGTGATCAACTCGGGCCACATGTAGCGGTGCTCGCCCCAGACCGCGCGCTCGTTCGCCGGGTCGGAGGGGTCGAGATCGAGCCGCTTCCGCTTCATGACGATGAGCAGGATGCGCCCCGGGGCGAGCAACCGCTCCGCCTCGCGCAGCAGCGCCACCGGGTTGGGGTGCCGCTCCAGCAGGTCCACGATCATCAGCAGGTCCACGCTCTGGTCCGGCAGCGGCACACGGCGCACGTCGCTCAGGAGTTCCACCGTCGGCGGCTCGCAGGTGTATTGGTGCCCGGCGATGCAGCGTTGCGCCAACTCGACGTGGTTGGCCCGTTCGTCGAACGCCCGGCAAGACACCCCGCGCATGGCCATCAGGTGCGGCACCAGTCCCTGCCCCGCGCCGAGCATCACCGGCCGGACCGACGACAGGACCTGGCCCGCCAGGTCGAGCGCCGTGGTGACCCGCAGGTTCACCGCCGTCTGCACGGCCGGGTCGCTCGTGTAGCGGGCCCATTCACTCTCCTCGACGCGGATCGGCACGCGTGACGCCCGCGTCACGCGGTCATCACCCACCGCCCCCTCGCCGTCCGGGAAGAGCCGTTTGTTCCACAGAAGCCCCGTGCCCGCGTATTTCTTCCTCACCGCGTCCAGGTCCGACGCCAGCCGACAGAAGCCCCATTTGGCCTGGAAAATCCGGATCGTCTTGCTGATGCCCTCGTCGGAGTCCGCCTCCGTCTCGCGGTCGCGCCGCATCGTGTGCAGGTGGGCGTACTCGATGTCCGGCACGGCGAAGCATTTCCACCCCTTGAGCAGGGCGCGCAGGCCGATGTCCTCCGTCTGCCCGCGCAGAAAGTTTTCGTCGTATCCGCCCACGTCGTCGAAGACCTGTTTGCGGCAGCAGTAGAAGCAGCCCATCGCGTGATCGACCTGGAGCATATGGCGCACCGCGTCACGGTCCATCCCGCTGGCGACGTGGCTGTACCCCGTCGGCGAGATCACCATGTCACCGAAGGCGTGGATCTTCCCGTCGGAGCGGAGCTGCTTGGGCGCGATGACGCCGATCCGCTCGGGCCCGTGGTCGAACAGGTCGCACAGCTTCTGCGCCCAGCGCGGCGTGAGGCAGACGATGTCGCCGTCCAGACGGACAAGGATGTCGCCCCGCGCCCGCCGGCTCAAAATGTTGGCGACGCGCGAGAGGTAGCCGCAGTGCTCCGCCTCGATGAGCTCCAGGAACGGCCGGCCGTCGGGCCAGGTGCGCTTCGACCAGACGCGCAGCGTGGCGAGGCTATCGTCGGTCGAGCCGTCGTCGTAGGCGATCAGTTCGAGGGGCGTCGGGTCGTCGTGGAGCGTGGAAGCGAGCGACCGGAGGAGGTTTTCGAGCAGGTTGTCCTGGCCCGACTTGGAACTCTGCGTCCCGTTGTTGAAGTTGGGGATGAGGATGGAAATCCGGATCGGCCGCATACGGGATTTATCGGACGGCACGTCGGGCCTGCTGCAAATTGGCGACGGACCGGGATATCTGCCCCCTCTCCCGCCGGGAGAGGGGCACACTCAATCTCACGCCGCGCTCGGTGCGGCTGCGAGCGTGCCGCACGTCCCCCGGGCCACGAGCACCGCCCGGTCGGCGGAGATCGGTATTGCCTGCGAGCCGGCCAACTGCGCCCGCGCGGCAACGCGGCGGAGCAACGCCTGCGTTTCCGTGATCGCGGATTGAGCGAAAGGGATAAACAAAAGAATCGCATGCGGCGGGGAAACGTCGGCTGTGCCGGAGGCGAAGACCTCCGCGGCCTCGGTACCGACGATCATGAGTGCGGCGGCATCGCCTCCGGCAGCGGCCGGATGACCGCTGCCCTTGGCGAGGAACTCGAACCATTCCCGCTCCTCCCCCACCACGCGCACCGGGGCGCCGGCGGGGAGATTGGCGAGCACCTGGCAGAACCAGCGTGACTCCGAGATAGCGGTCGTGTCCTGCTGGCGGAGTGCGGCGCGGGCGCGGGGGGAGTTGAAGGAGGGTGCGTCGTGCGTCGTGCGCGGCGCTTGGAAAGAGGAGGAATCCGTCGGCCAGCCGGCGATGTAACGGCCGTATTCCTTCGCCCAGGCGGTGAGCATGAGGCTGTAGAAGAGCGGCATGACGGTGTTGTTGTCGTAGCGCCCCTCGCCTAAATATTTCTCCCACGCGGGGGAGAAGACGCCGCGCGTCATGCCTGCGGATTCACGGAAGCGCTCGGCGATGGCCGCGGCGTTGCCGGTGATCCAGAGGTTGAGCGGCGGGGTGAAGCCGCGCTTGGGCCGGTCGATCGCCTCGGCGGGGACGTAGCGCCGCGCCAGTTCGTGCAGCGCCCACTTGTTGCGGCGCTGCGGGCCGTCGGTGATCTTGAACCGCGCGGGGAGTGAGAGCATGAACTCGACGACGCGGTAGTCCAGCAGCGGGTTGCGGGCCTCGAGGGAGCGCGACATGGTCATGCGTTCCTCGAGCACGATGAGGTAGTCCGGCAGGTTGGTGCGCGTGTCGGCGTGCAACACATTGTTGAGCCGGCCCAGGGACGGGTAGCGGTTCCAGAACGGCAGCAGCCCATCCGCCGGGCCGGCGGCGCGGTCGATCGCGTCGAGCAGGCCGCGCCCCAATATCGCCTCTCGCCCCTGTTTCCACGGCAAAAACGAGCTCGTCCGCAAGTGGTTCACCATGTCGTCCACCGCCGGGGCAAAGCGCGACGCCTGCCCGCGGTCGCGCGCCATCGCCTCGCTGTCGGCCACCCAGTTGTATCGCCCCGGGTAGCCCGCCGAAATCTCGTCGCCCCCCTGCCCGGTCAGCACCACCACGAGCTGCTCGCGCGCCAACGTGGCGAGCCGCCGCATGGAGAACATCGTGAAGTTGCCGAACGGCTCGTCGTAGAACGGCGCGGCCTCGTCGAGCATCGACATGAAATCGCCCGCCGCCACGCTCTTGTGGAACCACCGGCAGCCGTGCCGCTCGGCGACCATCTTCGCGTAGGGCAGCTCATTGAACGCGTCGTCGCCGTCGAAGCCGATCGAGAAGGCGCTCACCGGCCCGCTCGACACCTTCGCCGCCAGCGCCGTCACCAGCGAGGAATCGATCCCCCCGCTGAGCAGGCACCCGATCGGCACATCGCTGATCAGCCGCATCCGCACCGCATCCGTGAGCAGCGCGTCCAACTCGTCCAGCACCGCTCCGGGCTCCACCGGCGTTTCGCGCGGCTGGAACTCCCACCACGGCTCGACGGCCCAGTTCCAGCGATCCGGGTGCGCATCGAGCTTCAGCGTGCAGCCCGCGGGCAACTTGTGGATGCCCCGGAAGATCGTGCGCGGCGAGAGCACGTAGCCGCGCGTGAAAAACTCATCCAGGGCCGTGGGATCAACCTCGAACTTGCGGTCCAGCCAGCGCAGGATCGCCTTCAATTCACTGGCAAAGACGAGGCGTTCCCCATCGGCGTACCAGTAGAGCGGCTTCTTGCCGAGCCGGTCACGGACGAGCAGGAGCGATCGGCGGCGGTCGTCCCAGTGGGCCAGGGCGAACATGCCGTTGAACCGGGGAAGGGCCGCCTCGCCCTCGTGGTTGAGGGCCTTGAAAACCAGTTCGGTGTCGCAGCGGGTGTCGAAGGTCAGCCCGGCGGAGTCGCGGTAGTGGCGTTGCAGGTCGAGGAAGTTGTAAACCTCCCCGTTGTAAACCATGGCGGCGTGGGATTGCGGGTCGGTGATGGGCTGCTGGCCGTGCGTAAGGTCGAGGACCTTGAGGCGACGGTGGGCGAGCGCGACGCCGGGGCGTATCCAGAGGCCGGCCTCATCGGGGCCGCGGTGGGTGAGTGTGTCGCGCGCGGCGGCGAGGCGGTCGGCGTCGGCGATGAAACGGGGATCACGGGTGACCTGGCCGAGGATGCCGCACATGGGGGGTGCTCGTAACAGGGTGGTGTGTGGGGTTGTTATCGGCCATGTGGGTGGATGGGGGAGAGAAGAAGAGGCAGCGCTAAGCCGCGAGCGGCGGGAGGGAAAAAAGAAGCGGCGGTCTTTCGACCGCCGCTTCCGCATCAGTGACCGGACGCCCGCGTCGAAACGCGGACCTCCTGATTGGGGACGATGCTTATTGCAGGAGACGCAGGACGCTCTGGGGGGCGCTGTTCGCCAGAGACAGAACGTTGGTCGCCGCACTCACGAGAACCTGAGACCGCGTCAGAGCGGCGGTCTGCTGAGCGAAGTCCGTGTCACGGATGGAGCTCTCGGCCGCGCTGGTGTTTTCCAGGGCGACGTTGAGGGACTGGATGGTCGCACCGATCACGTTCTTCTGGAACGCGCCCAGACGGCCACGGAGCGTGGAGATCTGGTCGATCGAGGCGTTGACGATCTTCTGAGCCGCGGCCACGTCGCCGTCGGCCACGTTGGCGCTGCCGCCGGCCCCGAGCTGGGACAGGTAGCCCACGTCACCGTTGCCCAGGTTACGCGCCGCGACGTTCTTCACGCCGATGCTGACCTGGTTGAGGATATCGACGTTGGGGCCGAGGTTGAACTTGGCGCCGCCACCGGTGATGGTGAAAGCGGAGAAGCTCGACAGGGCCTGCGCGCCGCCCGCGCTGAGGGTCAGCGAGAGGTTGAGGAAGTCGGTGTTGATCGTGGCGGTACGGCCCTTTGAGGTGGCCGCGATGCCGTTGATCGTTGCACCGATGTCCTGGCCCTCGTCACGGATGGCGTTGGTGACGGAGGCGAAGCTCGTAGCGCCGATGGTCGAGGCGGCGTTCTCATTGATGGAGCTGCCGAACTGGACCTGACCGGCCTGGCCGCCGGCGTTGGTGAGCTTGAAGGAGACGAACTGGTCGGAGCCGAAGTCCGTGGTCTTGATCTTCAGGAAGTTGCCGCTGGCCGTCGCGGAGACGCCGGTGACATCCTTGAAGGTGTTGACCGCGGTGGCGACCGACGCCAGGGTCGTGCCCGAGGCGAAGGTGAACTGGCGCGAGCCCTTGAGGCCGCCCAGCTCGAAGGTGAAGCTGGCGCCGGCAGAGGTCAGGTCCAGACCCGTGCCGCCCACGGACAGGTAGAGGCTGCCGTGCTGAGCCGAGTTGGTCACGACGACCGCGACGTCGCGGGTGCCGTTGTGGTCCAGCTTGGCGGCGTTGATGGAGAAGTCGGTCACGTTGCCGCTCTGGCCGCTGATGGTGAAGTCATACGTGCCGTTGAGCAGCTTGGTGCCCTGGAAGCTGGTGGTAGACGCGATGCGGTCGATGGTCTGAAGGATCGAGTCGATCTGGAGCTGGTTGGCGTTCTTCTCGTCGGCGCTCAGGCCGGCGTCGTTGGCGGACTGGCCTACCAGGCCCTGGACCTCGACGAGCAGGGAGTTGAGTTCCTGCAGGCCGCCTTCGGCGATGTTGACCACCTGGTCGGCGCGCTGGGCGTTGCCGATGGCGGAGGTGATCGAGGCCTTCTCGGAGCGGAGCTTCTCGCTGGCGATCAGGCCGGCGGGATCATCCGAGCCGCGGTTGATGGCCAAACCGGTGCTCAGACGCTCGAGCGACTTGCTCAGGCTCTGCTGCTGGCTGGCCAGGTTGCGCTGCGCGATCAAAGAACTGACGTTGGTGTTGATACGACTCATGGCAGGTGTTCCTCCGTGATTTGGAGTGGCGATTCTTTTTGGGCATCCTGCCCGTTAGCCGGATTTCCAATCCGATCCATTGATGCTTTGTTCCGAACAATCAGGTCCCGTGGTTCCGATGCTTTCGAGTTCCTCGGGCATGGCTCAGTCATTTAGGCCATGGGTCCGCTCCTTTCCGTGGCCCGCTCCGGGGCCCGGATTGTGGGGGGTGAACGTTCGGCGGCGATCCTTGCCGCCCCATCCACCGTTGCCGTTTTGTGCGTGAGTTTGTTTCTCATGGCACTTGCTTGTTCGGGTCTCGCTTGCCCGCCGGAACACACGTTCCGACGAATTCCCTTTATCGGACCCCTTTGGCAACCCTCGATCCGGAGGCGCAACTGTTGCCTCGCGTGGCGTCAGATTCGGCACATTCCGCGCAGCACTTAACTTCCACACGACCCGCACAACCGTTACAGACGGACCGCCCAGGGGCGCAATAACAACCCCGCACCCCCATTAGTGGGGGTGCGGCGGCTCATGGCACTACAGGCGGTTGTTCAGCAGAGAAAGGGAGGATCGCGAAACAATTTTTAGATAGCGCCCCGTTTTCGCGGCCTTACATGGGACGTCGGGAGTGAGGCGGCGACCCGCGTCGGGTCAGGAGCGGAAAAATGACCAACCCGCTCAAGAAAAAAAAACGGGGTGGTCCTGATGGACCACCCCGTTTGGAGTGACTGAAGATTTTGCCGGCCGTCGTATCAACCCAGGAGTTGGAGGATCGACTGCGGGGCCGTGCGGGAGATCGCCACCGCGGAGGTCGCGGCCTGGACGAGCACCTGCGCCCGGGTGAGCGAGGCCGTTTCCTTGGCGAAGTCCGTGTCGCGGATGGCGCTCTCGGCGGCGGTCGTGTTCTCCAGCGCGACGCTTAGGGCATCGACCGTCGAGCTGACCGTGTACTTCTGGAAGGCACCGAGCCGGCCGCGGAGGCTGGAAATCTGGTCGATGGCGGCGCTGACGACCTTCTGGGCCTGGCCCAGGTCGCCGTCGATCACGTTATTGGACTTGCCCGACGCCAGTGAGCTGAGGTAGCCATCCACCTCGGTGCCCAGCTTGCGGGAGGCCACCTCGCCTATGCCCAGGCGGACCTGGTTGTTGATATCGACGGTGGGGCCCAGGTTGAAGCGGGCGCCGCTGTCCTGGATGGTGAAGGCCGAGACGCTGCCCAACCCCTGGGCGCCCGAGCCGCCGCTGGTCAGGGTGATGGAAAGGTCCAGGGCGTCCGTGCTGACGCTGGCGGTCAGGCCCTTGCCGCGAGCGGAGTAGCCGTTGATCAGGGCGCCCACGTCCTGGCCGGAGCCGCGGACGGAGTTGGTGATCGAGGCGAAGGCCGTCGCGTTGGTGGTCGAGACGGTGTTTTCGCTGGTGGTGCTGGCGTAGTGGGCCTTGCCCGCCTGGCCGCCGTCATCGATCACGCGGAAGGAGACGAACTGGTCGGAGCCGAACTCCGTGCTCTTGACCTTGAGGAAGTTGCCGCTGGCGGTCGCGGAAACACCGGTGGTCGACTTGAAGGTGTTGAGCGTGGTGGCGACGGTCGCCAGCGTGGTGCCCGAGGCGAAGCTGAACTCACGGGTGCCCTTGGCACCGCCCAGCTCGAACACGAAGCTCGCGCCGGCGGAGGTCAGGTCTAGGCCCGTGCCGCCCACGGAGAGGAAGAGCGTGCCGTGCTCGGCGGAGTTGGTGATGATCGCCTGCACCGCGACGGTGCCGCCGTCGGTGATCTTGGCGCCATTGACCTTGAAGTCGGCGACGGCGGACGACTGGCCGGTGACCCGGAAGTCGTAGGTGCCGTTGAGCAGCTTGGTGCCCTGGAAGCTCGTGGTGGCGGCGATTCGGTCGATCGTCTGGAGGATCGAGTCGATCTGGAGCTGGTTGGCCGCCTTCTCGTCATCGCTCAGGCCGGCGGCGCTGGCGGTCTGCCCGACCAGGCCGTTCACCTGGGTCAGCAGGTCCTGCACCTTCTGCAGGCCGCCTTCCGCGATGTTGACGATCTGGTCGGCGCGCTGTGCGTTGCCGATGGCGGCGCTCAGGCCGGCCTGGTCGGCACGCAGCTTCTCGCTGGCGATCAGGCCTGCGGGGTTATCGGCCCCGCGGTTGATTGCCAGACCCGTGCTCAGCCGCTCGAGCGACTGGCTCAGCCCCTTGTTCTGCTGACCAAGGATGCGCTGGGCAATCAAAGAGTTCACGTTCGTGTTGATCCGGCTCATGTCTTTCTCCCTGGGTCAGCTTTGACCCGGCCTCCACCTCTGGTTCACTTCTCCCTCAGGAACACTCCACGCCTCATGATCCGCCTCAGCCGGAGAAAGCCCGTGATCCACTCACACCGCTCCATCCGGCAAAAGCCTCATCACTCGGCACAGGTAGTTTCGACCCCCCAACTTCGCCACATCACCTCACGTGATTGTTTGACTTCAATTTCCTTGTGGGTCGTGTGTTACGGACGGAATCCCCGTCATAAACCCACCCCGCGACACACCCCGCATAAACCGCACAGACGGACCGCGCATGAGACCCTGGGGCGTAAATCCCGCCCAGGACCTCAAAAAGCCGCATGGCTGTATTAAGGAAGAAATACTTCGAGATATGATCCGAGTGCTAGCCCGCAGCGAACCGGGCCGTCCTTGCCCTGGCACAGGCACATACTGCACCTTGACGTGGGTTGAAGTAAAGTCACATTCGTTTAAGAACATCCTATGACCAAACAATCATCCCCTATATGGGATGACCGCCGCTGGCGTAACCGAGAGGCTATCGCGGCACGCGAGCGCAATTGGGATCGCAGTCGTCACGGATTGATTCTGTAGAGGAAAATTTCGTCATGCTTATATTCTGGCGTATCCGTTATCTCGACACCCGAGACAAAGAGTTTAAAGATCGCGATCTGTGGTTGCTTACAGACGAATTGGATGCAATCACAAAAGCCGCAGTCGAGACCTGCCGGGAATTGAGTAAATCTGGTGGCGACAGGGAAATGCTGAAGTACCGCAAGCTTTTTAAGGAAGTGCACAAATCTCCAGAAGAAATTGAAGAAATGCTCCGACAAGGCCATAAGTGATTCGTATCAGGCGATACTACATGAAGCTTACAACATCCCGGCGTCGGGCGATGCTGTTTCGCCCCCCCCCTCACGCCGCAGCCGCCGCTCCCACTCCAGGTGCAACGACCGCACCGCCGCGAAGAGCAGCTTCTGATACTCCGCGAGCGTCGCCGCCTCGTGCGGGCGGACGACGACCACGATGTCGTACCCGCGTGGCCAGTCGTGCTGGTTGAGACGGAACACCTCGCGGAGCATGCGCTTCACGCGGTTGCGTGCCACGGCCGTGCCGACCCGGCGCGAAACGGAAAGCCCCAGCCGCATGTGCGCCAGGCCGTTGATCCGGGCGTGGACCGAGAGCGGTCCAGAGGTCTTCTTCATCCGGGCGTCGAAGACCGCGGCGAACGCGCGGTCGCCCGAGAGCCGCATGGCCCGGGTGAAGGTGAATCGCTTGGCGGGCGGGGTGGTCATCACGGATCAGATTACCACCGGAATCGAATCAGGGAGCCGCGGCTCTGGACGAGCCGCGACCGTCAGGGAGCGGTTCCGCGACGGACGAAAAATGCAATTCCAGAGGAGACCGCTTCCTCACGGTCGCGGCTCGTCCACAATGAATCTCCGGGCTGGACAGAAACCTCGTGTCGCCCTAGCTTCATCGATCCGGCTCAAAAGCGTTTGAACCGGACCAAGGAACCTTGGCGATGAAGCGATCGGGCGGGTCGATGATCCTTATCTTCGGTGAGGCGGTGCTGGGCGACCTGCACCGCACCATTCTTCCCGTGCTGGCGATCGGTGTGGCGGGCGCGGCGGTGGGGTTTGTCTATCTGAGCGCGTTGCGGCTGCTCGAACGAGGGCTGGGGCCGGAGCACACCGGGCCGTGGGTCCACCTGGCGATCATGACGGCCACGGGCCTGGTCGTCGGCATCCTGATGCGCGTGCTGGGCCACACCGGCAACGTCGAACTGCTGGTCGATGACATCCACGTCCTGGGCGGCAACCGTGAATACCGCAACCTCCGCTCGCTCATCCCCGTGTCGCTGCTCTGCATCGCCTCGGGCGGCGCGGCGGGGCCCGAGGCGCCGCTGGTGCAGACGACCGGCTCGATCGGCTCGTGGGTCGCCGAGCGCTGGAAGATGTCCATGCCCGACAAGCGCGTGCTCACCATCACCGGCATGGCCGCGGGGTTCACGGTGCTCTTCGGCGCGCCGCTGGGCGCGGCGATCTTCGCGCTGGAGATCCTCCACCGCCGCGGGCTGGAGTATTACGAGGCGATGCTGCCGGCGACCCTCGGCTCGCTCATCGGCTACGCGGTATGGGTGCTGGCGACGGGTCTGGGTCTGACGCCCGTGTGGCAATTCCCCTCGGCGGCGGCGCTGCGGCCTGTGGACATGGCCTGGGCGCTGGCGGCCGGCGTGGTCGGCGCGGCGGTCGCCGTCGCGTTCACCTACACGGTGGCGGGATTGCGAAAGATATTCGCGCTCATGCCCGCGGTCATGCAGCCGATGGTCGGCGGGCTGGCGCTGGGCGGGCTGGCCTTCTGGTCCCACTACGCCCTGACCTTCGGTGAGTTGCAGATCAACGACGTGGTCGCGGCGTCGCCGACCGTCACGCTCTTCCTCGTTGCGTTCACCGCCAAGTTCATCGGTACCAGCACGACGGTCTCCTCCGGCTGGCGCGGCGGGTTCATCATCCCGCTCTTCTTTATGGGCGTGGCCCTGGGCCGGCTCTGGCACCTGGAGATGCCCGCGACCAACGAGGTCGTCCTCATCGCGGGCCTGATGGCGGGGATCAACACCGGCGTCACCAAGACGCCGCTGGGATCGACGCTCGTCGTCACCGAAATGGCGGGCCTGCAACTCCTGCCCACCACGCTCATTTCCGCGGTCGTCACGCTCCTGCTCACCAGCGAGGTCGGCCTGATCGACACGCAGCGCTCGCGCGGCGAGGCGGAGCACGCCTGATCCACATCCGAAGATGTTTTCGTTTAGCGGGAGGCCCGGAGGGCCCTTCCGGGGCACCCGCTAAGCAATACAAATCAATGCCCGTCCCGCCGGAGATTCTCCGCCAGCGCCCGGTAGCGCGCATACACCCCGTCGTAGATCTTCGCCGCCTTGCGGTCGGGGCGGACGAGGCGCGGTTCGCCGGTGCGGGCCATGGCGTGGATCGCACCGGAGGCGGAGACGAAACCGGTGACCGATTTTCCCGCCGCGAGCACGCCCAGGATCGCCGCGCCCAGCGCCGGGCCCTGCCGTGATGGATGGACGGCGACGCGTTCGTCCAGCACATCGGCGTAGATCTGCACGAGCAGCGGGTTGTGGTGCGGCAATCCGCCCGTCGCCGTGAAGCGGCGCACGGGCACGCCGCCCTCACGGAGCACCTCCACGATCCAGCGCAGGCCGAACGCGGACGCCTCCAGCAGGGCGCGGTACATGTGCGCCGGCCCGTGGTTGATCGAGAGGCCCGTGAACGCGCCGGTGAGCGAGCCATCCATCAGCGGGGTGCGGCAGCCGTTGAACCAATCCATGCAGAGCACGCCGTCGGCCCCGGGCGGGAGCTTGGCGGCCTCGTCGTTGAGCGCGGCGAAGTCCTTCTCGCCCGCGAAGCGTCGGAACCAGTCGAACGCATCACCCACCGCCGCCTGGCCGGTCTCGTAGCCGAAATACCCCGGCAGAATCCCCCCCTCAGCGACCCCCGCCACTCCGGGGACGAGCTTTTCGATCCGCGAGTTGAGCATGTGGCACGAGCTGGTGCCCATGACCATGACGAGCGTGCTGGGCTCGGCGACGCCGGCGCCCGGGACACCCGCGTGCGCGTCGATGACGGCCGCGCTGACGGGGACACCCGCGCGGAGGCCGAGCTTCTTCGCCATCATGTCGCACAACTCACCGGCGCGTTCGCCCGGGGCCATCAGCGTGCCTGGCATCTTGTCGCGCACCACGTTTTCCATCTTCGGGTGCAGCGCCTTGAAGAACGCCGGCGAGGGGTAGCCGGTGTGGGCGTTCCACTGCGCCTTGTAGCCGGCCTGACAAGTCGAGCGTGGCAAACCATTGCCGCAGCCGACGAGCTGCCAGACGTACCAGTCGCCCGCCTCGAGCCAGACTTCCGTGGCGTCGTACACGGCCGGGGCGTGGTCGAGCGTCTCAAGAATCTTCGGGAAGAACCATTCGAGGCCGATGATGCCGCCGTAGCGATCGAGCCAGGGTTCCTTGCGCTGCCGCGCAACGGCGTTCACGCGGTCGGTCTGGGCCTTGGCGGCGTGGTGCTTCCAGAGCTTGGGCCATGCGTATTTTTGTTTCCGGAAGCGGTCGATCTGGCAGAGCGGCGTTCCGTCACGCAGGGCGGGGAGCATGGTGCAACTCGTGAAATCGACGCCGATGCTGATGACACGGTCGGCGCCGGCGCGAGCCTGCTTGAGTGCCGCGCGGACGGCCTCGCCCGAGGCGTCGAGCCAGTCGCGCGGGTCCTGCAATGCGAAGTCCGGCGGGAGTTCCTCGTCCGAGGTCGGCAGGCGGCGCGTGATCTGGCCGGAGGCGTACCGCGCGACGGCGGAGCCGGCCTCGACGCCGTTGAGCGTCACAAGCAAGGCACGGACGGATTCGGTGCCGAAGTCCAGCCCCAGGGCCAGCGCGTCATCGGGTCGGGGCATGGTCGTTCTCGTGGGGGGTGCGTATTCCCGTCCCTCGAAGGGGAGGGGAGAAGACTCAATCACGCCGATGCCCTGGTCGCCTCTTGCGTCCCGTGCGCCAACGCCTGCGCCAGGCCGACGCCCATCGCCGCGGCGGCGACGGCGAAGGAGGCGTAATAGATTGGGAGGACCAGCGCCGGCCCGGGGAAACCGCCGGACCACCACGCGGAGAGGACGCCCTCGCGTGTGAAGAGGTTCATGAGCACATAGCCGTAGGCGGACACAGCCACCAGGCCGGGGCTGAGCAGGATGCCCACGGGGTTGCTCTGGGGGAAGATGAACTGAGCGGCCATCCCGCCCACGGTAAAGGCGACGATAAGCGAGCCGATCACCTGGCCGGTATCGCTGGTGCGGATCAGAAGGAAGCAGAGCAACCCCGACACGATGGCACAAACGACGCCCGCGCCCAGGGCGTGGAGCCGCGGCAGGCGCAGATTGGTGTCCATACCCAGGTGGTCAACAACCGCTAGCGCCGGGAGGCGCGAGCGCAGGGAGGCGCGGAGCCGCTGGATCACGGCCAGCATGACAATCACGCCGGCCTGCCAGACGACGCACTCGACGATCAGCCATGTGTAGGCGCCGGGCAATGCCGAGCGGCGCATCCAGCCGTCGATCGGCCCGCCCCAACCGGCGAGGATTCCCAGCGACAGCGCCACCGCGAACACCCCCGAGAGCGGGTGACCCGACGCCGACGCCATGACCCCGAGGACCAGCGCCGGCACGCCCGCCACCGCCACGATGATGATGGCCACGGCCGGACCCGACCGCGCCGTGAAGAGCGACAGCCCCGGGGAATTGTCCGGGGCGGCGACCATCGACCCGACCGCGAGCCAACAAAACGCGCCCAGCGCGATCGCCAGCGCGATGATCAGGCGTTGCCGGAGGCGTGGGAACATGAGTCATCCAAGGGGGCGTGAGGGGCAAAGCCTAATCGCGGAGGGCCAACGGCTCAACGCTCGTCGATCCAATCGATCAACCGCGGGGCGAAGTAGGTCAGGATGAGATCGGCGCCGGCCCGCTTGATCGCGATGGTGGTCTCCAGCGCGGCCGACTTGAGGTCCACCCACCCGCGCTGCGCCGCGGCGTGCAGCATCGCATACTCACCGCTCACGTGGTACGCCGCCACCGGCACGTCGCACGCCTGCCGCACCTGGTGGATCACATCGAGGTAGGTCGCGGCGGGTTTGACCATGACCATGTCCGCTCCCTGGGCCAGGTCGGCGGCGAGTTCGACCCGCCACTCGCGGCTGCGGCGGTAGTCCATCTGATACCCGCGGCGGTCGCCGAACTTCATCCCGCCCTCGCCCGCCTCACGGAACGGTCCGTAGAACCCCGAGGCGTATTTGACGCTGTAGGCAAGGATGGCGGTCTGCTTGAAACCGGCCGCATCCAGTGCGCTGCGGATCGCACCGACCTGGCCATCCATCATCCCAGATGGCGCGACGACATCGGCACCTGCCTGCGCCTGCGCAACTGCGGCCCGGCCCAATGCCTCGAGGGTCACGTCGTTGTCCACCACGCCCTCGTGGTCGTGCGGATCGAGTGTCCCGCAATGGCCATGATCGGTGTACTCGCAGAAACAGAGGTCGGCATAAGTCAGCACGTCCAGGCCTTTGGATCGCACCTCCGACAGAACGCGATTCACCGGCGCATCGGGCGAGGCGGCCCAGGCGCCCGAATCGTCCTTGAACTTGGCGGGCGTGACGCCGAACAAGATGAACTGCCGCAGGCCTCGCTTCGACAGGTCACGCATCAGCCGGACCGCGTCAGAGACCGGTAATTGACTCACTCCGGGCATTGAGGAGACGGGTTTTGTCCGCCGCATCTGGCCCACGAACAGGGGATAGACGAAGTTGTCCGGGTGCAGCCGGACGTCGGCCACGGCGTCTCGGAGCCGCTTCCCGCGGCGAAGCCGGCGGGGACGATGCGTGGGATAATCGCCGTAATTCATTTTCAAATCATCACTAAAGGCTATTAATCAAGCAAAATATCGGCTTAGACTTGCCTATCTTACCTAAGTCCGGCGATTAGTCTTGACACGCGGCAAAGTTCCGGTACAGTTTACTGGGTCGGCAGGTCTGGATATAAACGGACCTCAGCAGCAACCGTACAGACAGTGCATTGTACGGGCTCCACGCGGGATGTCTTGGACGACTCACGTCCGCCCCGTGTGCAAAACAGGCGTTTGGGAGCGAGCGTTTCGCTCCTATGTTGTTTGGAAGTGCAACGGTCATCAGGCGAACCTGGGCAGGGCAAAAAGCGGTCTTAAACATACCATCGTCCGTCCGAGGGTCGTTTCGTTGAAGGTCAACGAACGGCACAACCCGCAAGACAGGCCCCACTCGCACGATACCGCCAAGCTTCCTGTTCTGAACCCCTCAAAGGGAGCTTCATCATGCGTAAGTATCGTGGTTTCACGCTGATCGAGTTGCTCGTGGTCATTTCGATCATCGCGCTGCTCATCGGCATCCTCCTGCCTGCTCTCGGCGCCGCCCGTCGTACGGCCCGCCAGATGCAGAACGGCACCCAGATCCGTGGTATCCACCAAGGCCTCGTCATCCACTCGCAGGGCAACAAAGAGTGGTACGCCGGCATCACCACCTACGGCGACCTCAAACTCCCGGCTTACACCGCCTCCCCCGCCGGCTCGAAGTACGACTACGTCGCCAGCTCGGGTGGCAACCCGTCCACCCGCTGGGCGATCCTCCTCAACGGCAGCTTCTTCTCCCCCGAGTACCTGATCAGCCCGTCCGAGACCAAGGTTTCTGCCTCCACGTCCACGGGCATCTCGCGTGCCTCGACCCTGGTGGGTTCGGCGGTTAGCCTTATCTCCGCCAATGCCGGCGGTAACTCGTCGTACGCCGTCCTCCAGATCTCCACGGCCGTCGGCGACTCGACGGGCAACCAGGGCCGGTTCGCGGCCTGGCGTGACACGAACAACACCGAGGCCATCATGCTCGGTGACCGTGGCAAGCTCACGGCCGGCAGCACCCCCTCCGACGGTGCTCTGACGACCACCAGCATCCACGTCAGCGACACGCTCAGCGCGAGCGCTGACTCGGTGACCCAGAACGCATGGCGTGGCACCATCGGCTGGAACGACAACCACGTCAATTTCCAGGTTGGTGCGTTGATTCAGGAAACCACCAAGTACACCACCGCCGCCAACGTCAGCGGCGACAACATCTTCGTGAACACCGCGGTGGACAGCAACGGCACCGACGAGAACGCGATGCTGCTCTTCATCGATCAGTAAATCGCGAGGGTTGATGCGGAGACTTCTTCCACGTCAATCAACAGTCTGAATGATTCAACCGGCCACCCGCAAGGGTGGCCGGTTGTTTTTTTGGGGCGGCCCAGCACATGCATAAAAACACCGACTTTGGGTTGGTTTGAAATGTTCGTGCATCCGGTGGGGCAGGCGGGACGTCTGCCCCACCAGATTCAAAAAGCCCCGACTCCACCCGCGGATGTCCGCGACGAATGGCACGCGAACACGTCGGCAAACCGCCACGCACACCGCAGAGCTGTTCACAACTGCCCCGCCTGCGTCCCCGCGGGCTGTGTCGTGACCGACTTGGGGTCCACCCCCAGCCGTTTGGCTCGATCGAGCAGACGCGGGTCGTTAGGCATGCAGCGCAAGGCCGCGGAGACCAGGCCCCGCGCCGGTCCCAGACGCTTGTGGATCGCGACGGCGTCGATCAGTCGCAGCACCCGCTCCACCGACCCGGCTGAGGACGACCGCAATACTTTGCAGAGCCGCGACCCGTCTTCTCTCTCCTTGCTCATCGCGGCGATCAGGTCGTCGAGGTATATCTCTTGCGACTCGAGCCTTGGCCAAGGGGAGAGCATCGACCGGGTCAGGATTTCCACGGCGTCGTCATACCTCTCCTGCATCATGTAGATAAAGGCCAGGTTGCCCAGCATCATCGGGCTCCCCGGGAAACCCTGCAGGGCCAGGACGGCGTATTTCCTCGCCTCGTCGTATTTTCCCAGCTTTGTCAGTTCTATGGCCAGATTCGTTGAGTTCGCGCCGAACGGATCGATCTCGACCCCGCGTCGCCAGTGCGCCATCGCCTTGCCGTACATCACGGCCTGCTCCTGGAGCGAAAAACTGGGGCTGTGCGACAGCTTGTCGTAAGCGGTGGCGAGGTTGTTGTGCGCCGCCGGGTTCACCTCATTGACAAGCAGCGCGTGCTCCCAGAGCGCGATGCTGTGGGTCCAGTAGGAGACCTGGACCCACGTCACGACCATCAGGATCACCGCCGTGGCGGCGGTCACGAACACCACGACCGACCGCTTGAGCGGCGCGTTCCTCGACAGTTCTGCCAGCCCGCACGCCAGCATGATGACCAGGCCGATGTTCGAGAAATAGGAGTAGCGGTCCGCGTACTCCTGGGCGCCGACCCGGAAGATGCCGATCACCGGAACCAGCGTGCCCATGAACAGGAACCAGCCGACCGGCATGTAGCGGCGCCGGCGCCCCAGCCAGAGCACCAGCCCCGTCGCCCCCAGCACCAGCGCCGCGCACCCGACCACCCGCCACCCCGCGTAAAACGGCGGGATCGGGTACATCGGCATCAGGTCGTAAGGGGCGATCGCCGAGGTGATGTACCACGCGTAGGCGACCACCACGTTCGCCATCCGCAGGGACCATGGCACCTTGTCCAGCGACATGACCGAATTGCTGTAATGCTGGATGATGATCGTGAACCACGACGACAGCACGACCAGCGGGATCAGCGGCGCCTTCTCCAGCACCAGCAGCGCAAACCGGCGCGGGTTTCCGCCCGAGAGCCGCAGGTCGAACCGGTGCAGGGGCCAGTAGTCCAGCAGCAGGAACACGCAGGGCAGCGTCACCAGCATCGGCTTGGACATCAGCGCCAGCATGAAGAGCACGAAGACCAGCAGGTAGCGCCACAGGCCCGAGCGCCGGCCGTAGCTCAGGTAGGCCATGACCGCCAGCAGGCCGAACATCGTGTGCAGCACCTCGCGCCGCTCCGACGCCCAGGCCACCCCCTCGACGCGCAGCGGGTGCAGCGCCCAGACGCCCGCCGCGATCGCCGCCGGCCAGAGCGAGCCCGAGAGCCTGCGCAGCAGCAGAAAAAGAAGCACCGCGTTGATGCAGTGGTAAAGCAGATTGTGCAGCTTGTGCATCCCGGCGTCGAGGCCGAACATCTGCACATCCGCCATGTGCGACAGCCACGCCAGCGGGTGGTACTGGCTCTCGCTCTGCAGCCCGAAGGCGTATTTGACCCCGTCGAGGGTCAGCCCTTTCAGCACGGTCGGGTTGTCGGTGATGTAACGGTTGTCGTCGAAGTTGACGAACTGCTGGCTGTAGAGTTGCAGGTAGGGCAGGACGACCAGGACGACCAGACCCACCGCGACCGCGATCACCACGCCGCGCCGGCCCGGAGGCTTATCCAGCGGTGCCCAGGGAGTCGGAGCGGGCGTTTGGCTCATCATTCGTTCCTCGTTATGCGTAACCGGGTCGGCGTTATTCTAGCGACGGGACCGATCGGGTCCGACGGGCTTGCTCACGATCCGGCCCAGCATCGCGACGGCATCCGGCCGACCAGGTTCTTCGGCCAGGACCAATTTCAACATCATCGCGGCAGTGCCCGCATCCCCCTCGTCGAGAAACAGCCCCGCCAGCCGGACACGCCCCGCACGCCGGAGCGACGGGTCCCCCGACGCCCGCTCGAGCGCGGCCCGCCGGGCCTCGGGGTTTTTGCGATCTCTCGATAACAGTTCACGGTTTTCCAACGCCAAAGCGCTCCCGGGATCAATCTGGAGCGCCCGGTCAAACTCCTCCGCGGCCTCGGCCAGCCTTCCCTCGGACCACAACGTCACCCCCATGTTGATCCGCGCCGAAACCGACCCGGGCCTCGCCCTGAGGTACTGCAATAGTGTCCGCTCCGCGTCTTCGTACCGGCCGATGTTGTTCAGCAGGATCCCCAGGTTGATCCCGCCATCCGACGAAGGCCTGAGCATCGCCGCGATCCGGTAATGCAGCACCGCGCTGGCCCTATGGAGCGACCGGAGTTCCCCTTCGGCCGCGTTTGCCTTCTGATTTTCGTACACACCCATGTTGTTGTGCGCGGTCACACCCATGGGAAAAAAATCCAGGTTCCGTTCCCAGAGTGTCCCGCTGTTCTCCCATGTTTTGACCTGCCGCCACGTCGCCGAGACGCTGACGGCGACGATCGCCACCGCCAGCGCGGCCACGAGCGGGGCCCGGTTCCGCCAGAGCGGCCCCACAGCCGCGATCAGCCCGGCCAGCAGCAGCATGTGCGTCATGTAGGTGTAACGGTCCGCGTACGCCTGCGCACCGACCTGCACCAGCCCGATCACCGGCACCAGCATGCCCAGGAATCCGAACCAGCCCACGAACGCCCACCGCTGTGTACGCGCCGCCCGCCACGCCAGCCACGAGAGCACGACGACCAGCGCCACGCCGACCGCCACCTCGCCAACGGCCAATTCCTCGGGGCGGGGATACAACACCGTCAGGCGGGTCGGGAAAAAGAGGCTCCGCACATACCACACCGCGCCGGTGAACGAGCCGGCGACCCGCATCATGATCGGCGAGTCGTCCAACGCCACGAGCGCCCCCGCCGCGCGCTGGCAGAGGATCGTCATGTAAGAACTGACCGCGACAAGCAGCATCAACGGGGCCTTCTCCCACGCCAATTCGATCCACCGCCGGCCCGCCTCGCCCGAGAGCGAGGGCTCGCCGCGCCGCAACGGCCAGAGGTCCAGTAGCAGCATCACGCAGGGGAGCGTCACCAGCATCGGTTTGGCCATCAGCGCCAGCGCATAGAGGATGAACACGGCCGTGAACCGCCCCGCGCCGGGCCGGCGGACGTAGCTCACATACGCGTGCAGCGTCAGCAGCCCGAAAAAAGCGCAGAGCACCTCCTTGCGTTCCGCCACCCACGCCACCGCCTCGACGCGCAGCGGGTGCACCGACCAGATCGCCGCCAGCGCCGCCGCCCCGAGGACATGCCCCGTCAGCCGCCGCGCCAGGTGGAACAGCAGCAGAGTCGATCCCAGGTGCAGCAGGAGGTTGTGCAGTTTCATCGGCCCCGCATGGACGCCGAAGAGTTGCACGTCCGTCATGTGCGAGAGCCACGTGAGCGGGTGGTACTGGCTGTGTTTGTTGATCCCGAACGCGTAGCGCAGGCCCGCGGCCGTCAGCCCCTTGTTGACCTGCTCGTTCTTGGTGACGAAGACCGTGTCGTCGAAGTTGACGAACTCCTGCCGCCACAGCCCGGCATACGGCAGCGCCGCCACCGCCAGGAGCAGCAGGCTCGCCAACAGGTTGATGCGGGCAGCGCGCACCGATCATT
The DNA here is from genome assembly GCA_021413865.1 of Planctomycetota bacterium. Classification (GTDB taxonomy): domain Bacteria; phylum Planctomycetota; class Phycisphaerae; order Phycisphaerales; family Phycisphaeraceae; genus JAIOPN01. Next base: position 64,670 of record JAIOPN010000007.1, read on the forward strand.
CTTCGGCCGTTTCCGCGTCGCCCCATCGCAAACCCCCCGCCCCGCCGGCCCCCGCCTTCTTGACGCACCCCCTCCGCGACGGTAATTCTGTTACATGGATACCAACCCAGCGTCATCCAAGATCATCACGGACGGCATCACCTTCGACGACGTGCTGCTCCTCCCCCGTCGCAGCGACTTCCTCCCCGCGCAAACCGACGTCTCCACCCAGCTCACGCGCAACATCCGCCTGAACATCCCCCTGCTCTCCGCGCCCATGGACACCGTCACCGAGGCGTCGCTGGCGATCGCGCTGGCGCAAGAGGGCGGCCTGGGCGTCATCCACAAAAACCTCTCCGTCGAGGCGCAGGTCCGCGAGGTGCTCAAGGTCAAACGCTCCGCCAACGGCGTCATCACCGACCCCGTCACGCTCCCGCCCGACGCCCCCGTCAGCGAGGCACGACGCCTCATGCGGGAGCAAAATATCTCCGGCGTCCCCATCACCGACACCGGCAAGCGCGACGGACGGGTCGTCGGCATCCTTACGCGGCGCGACATGAAGTTCCTCGCCAGCCTCGACATGCCCATCGACCAGGTCATGACCAAGGAGCGGCTCATCACCGCCCCGCCCGACACCACGCTCCAGCAGGCCGAGGCCATTCTCAACCGCGCCAAGGTCGAGAAGCTCCTGCTCATCGACAAAGACCACCGGCTCACCGGCCTGATCACAATGCGCGACATGGAGAAGTACGAACAGTTCCCCCTCGCCTGCCGCGACTCGCGCGGCCGGCTCCGCGTCGGCGCCGCCACCGGCGTCAACCAGCTCGACCGCGTGGACGCCCTCATCAAGGCCGAGGTGGACGTCCTGATCGTCGATACCGCGCACGGCCACAGCAACAACGTCATCCAGACCGTCAAGGCGATCAAGGCCAAATACAAGATCGACGTCATCGCAGGCAACATCGCCACCGAAGAGGGCGCGCAGGACCTGATCGAAGCGGGCGCCGACGCCGTGAAGGTCGGCATCGGCCCCGGCTCGATCTGCACCACCCGCATCGTCACCGGTGTGGGCGTGCCGCAGATCACCGCCGTCGGCAACGCCGCCCGCGCCGCCGACCGCCACAACATCCCGCTCGTCAGCGACGGCGGCATCCGACACTCGGGCGACATCACCAAGGCGCTCGCTTCCGGGGCGTCCTGCGTCATGCTCGGCTCGCTCTTCGCCGGCCTCGACGAATCGCCCGGTGAGATGGTCATCCACGCCGGCCGCCGCTACAAGACCTACCGCGGCATGGGCTCCGAGGGTGCGATGATGGCCGGCAGCGCCGACCGCTACGGGCAGGCCGCCACCAAGGAAGCCAAGAAATTCGTCCCCGAGGGCGTCGAGGGCCGCGTCCCCTACCGCGGGCCGCTCTCCGACTTTGTTTATCAGCTCGTCGGCGGCCTGCGTGCCGGCATGGGCTACTGCGGCACCCGCACGATGGCCGAGCTCCGACGCGACGCCCGCTTCTGCCGCATCTCCGGTGCCTCACTCGCAGAGAGCCACCCGCACGACATCACGATCACCAAGGAAAGCCCCAACTACACGGTCGAGTACCGCGAGGGCGTGGAGTAAGCGGGAGCTTTCGTCTGGATCTGGTGGGGCAGGCGTCTCGCCTGTCGCCGGCCTTCCGAGGCCGGTTCGGGATTCAAGAAAAGAAAAAAAGAGGCGGAAAACAAGAGGCAGGCGGGACGCCTGCCTCACCGGATTGTTATAAACTCAAATGACCGCGACTTCGCTTCATCAGGAGGATCATCCCATGACCACGCAAACCAAACCCGTCCAACTCAAGCCCGTCCCGCTCGGACTTGCGCCGAGCTTCGGCTTTGGCGACCGCTTGGGCTCCGCCACGCCCGGCCACCTTGAGGCGATCACGCACCATGGCGGCTGGCACCACCACGCCGGCGGCATCCGGCCGATCTTCGCGCAGCAGTCCATCCGCGAGATGACCCGCACCAAGCGTAACCCGACGCTGGTGATGAACGCCGCCATCGAGGCGCTCACGGCCGAGCACTTCACCGGCACATGGGGCGCGGACGCCGACCATCTTAAGAATGAGGCGGACGTGGACTACACCGCCGCCTCGGGCTTCGTCTTCTTCACCATCGACCCCAGCGAGCACGTGGACGCCAAGGCCGACACTTACGATGCGGCAACCGTCAGCGCAAAGTTCGACGCCATCAAAGCGGCCGCCCCCTGGGTCGGGCAATACCTGGGCAAGACGGTCGTCGTCCCCGACGGGCCGACCATCCACTTCGACGAGCTGGTCGTGAAGCGTGCCGCCGTGAAATACGGCCGGGCGATCGCCCACACCATCAAGATCGCCGCCCACATCGACAAGGTGATGAAGGCCCGCGGCTCCGACTACGAGATCGAACTCTCCGTCGATGAAACGCCCGAACCCACCACGCTCGCCGAGCACTTCATCATCGCCCAGCAGTGCCTGGCCGTGAAGATGAAGCTGGTCAGCCTCGCGCCGCGCTTCATCGGCGACCTGGAAAAAGGCGTGGACTACAAGGGCAATCTCACGGCCCTTGAAATCTCCCTCAACGACCACGCCGCCATCGCCCGCCACCTTGGCCCCTACAAGCTCAGCCTGCACTCGGGCTCCGACAAGCTCTCGATGTACGGCCTCTTCGCCCGCGCCACCAAGGGCATGTTCCACGTCAAGACCGCCGGCACCAGCTACCTCGAGGCGCTCCGCGTCGTCAATCGCCACAAGCCCGAGCTCTTCCGCACCATCGTCGATTTCGCCCGCGAGCGGTACGACACCGACAAGGCGACCTACCACGTCTCCGCCACCGTTGCCGAAGTGCCCGAGCCCGCGGAGCATCACAGCTACGAGGACCTGGAGCGCCACTACCTGGGCATGTGGGAAGATGTCCCCGAGGGCCGGGGTTTCACCAACCCCGGCCGGCAGATTTTGCACTGCACCTTCGGCTCCGTCCTCACCGACCCGACCCTCGGCCCCGCCGTCACCGAAGTGCTCCACGCCAACCCCAAGACCCACCGCGAGGTCCTCGCCGAGCATTTCGCGATGCACCTCAACGCGCTGCGAAGCGGGATGTAAGGATTCACATGGAAAACTCCCGCGCCGACACCGAACTGCGTCGCTTCATCCACGAACGGTTGCCAGCCTTCGTCGCACCGACGGACGTGAAGGCATGGAAACGCGAGGCGGCGCGCCTGCGCAAGCGCGCCCTGGCCGAGGTCTATCTCAAAGGTTGGCCCGCCTCCGTGGTCAAGAGCAAGCCGCGCGTCGCCTGGGGCTCCGTGCTGCGGCCCGACCCTTCCTACATCATCCGCAAGCTGCGCTTCGAGGCCTGCCCGGGCTACTGGGTACCCGCGCTGCTCTACGAGCCGACGAAACTCACCACCAAGGTCCCCGTCGTCTTCAACCCCAACGGCCACCACGCCGGCGGCAAAGCGGCCGACTACAAGCAGACCCGCTGCATCAACCTCGCGAAGCGCGGCGTCATCGCCATGAGCCCCGAGTTCGTCGGCATGGGAGAGCTGCAAGCCGACATGCACCACAACAACCAGGGCCACCTCAACCTCGTAGGCATGGCGGGCGTCGGCCTGCTCTACCTGGCGATGCGAAAAGGCCTTGATGTCCTGCTCGCGCACAAGCACGCCGACAAGACGCGCGTCGGCTGCACCGGCCTCTCCGGCGGCGGGTGGCAGACGATCGTCCTCGCCTCGCTCGACGAGCGCATCACGCTCGCCGTCCCCGTGGCCGGTTACACGGCGCTGGCCACCCGCGTCGAGTGCGACGAGGACCGCGGCGACCTCGAACAGATGCCGCCCGACATCGCCACCGTGTTCGACTACCAGCTCATGACCGCCATGCTTGCACCGCGCCCCACGCTGCAGATCCTCAACGACAAGGACGACTGCTGCTTCCAGACCGCGCGGACGCTGCCGGTGATCCACGACACCGTGGTCCCCACCTTCGCCGCCTTCGGAGCGGCGGACCGTTTCGCCTGGCATGGCAACAGCGACCCGGGCACGCACAACTACGGCCGGGACAACCGCGAGGCCTTCTACCGCTTCATCAACAAGCACTGGAACCTCGACGCCCCCGACACCGACATCCACCACGCCCACGAACTCCAGCCCGAATCCGCGCTCAACGTCGGCCTGCCCCCCGATCAGCAGACCATGCTCACCCTGGCGCTGGCCCGCGAACACGAACTCGCTAAGCGCCGCAAAACGCCCCGCACCAAGGCGCAGCGCGCCGCGCTGCGAAAGAAACTGGCCAAGGTGCTCCGTCTGCCCCGGTACGACGCCGCAGCGGCGCACACCGGCGACACCACCGGCGGCGTGGAACTGCTCAACCTCACCATGGGCCCATGGACCGTCCCCGCCGCGGGGATCACGCAGCCCGGCGTGACGACGACCGAACTGATCATCGAGGACCACGGCCGCGGCGCGCAGCGGCCCGCCGAGGGCGTCACCGCCTACTGGGTCGAGCCGCTGGGCATGGGCGAGTCGGCCGTGCCCACGACGCTGGTCACCCTCCTCGAATGCACCGGCGCACGGCTGCTGGGCGTGCAGGTGGCGCAGGTGCTGGCGGCGGCGCGATGGCTCACGGCGCACGCGGGGGTCTCCCGCATCCACCTGCGCGGCAACGGCCGGACCGCCGCCATGGTGACGCTCCTCGCCGCCGCCCTGGAGCCGGCGCTCTTCCACCGCCTCTCGGCGACCTGGGAAACCATGCGGCTGAGCCACCTCATGCAATGGCCCGAGCGCTACGACGCGAACCCGGCGCTCTTCTGCTTCGGACTTTTGGAGGTGGCCGACGTGCCGGAGATCAGGGCGCTGATGGAGGGCGTCGAGTACCACACCTGGGGCCGGGTGACGCCGGTGGAGTTGCCGACGGTTTGACCGGTATCCAAGCCAAGCCCGATGACGAGTCCGCGAGTCGTCGGGGTCTTTGGCGCCCGCATCGCCGAAACACAGACCCCCGACGCTTCGGAGGACCTCAGCATCGGGCTTGGCCTCGCTTCCCCGACTTGACGTTTTACCCCCTCTCGGGTACTTTCTGCGGCTCGACTCGATCCGAGGATATGTCCCATGCTCCCAGTCCAACGTAAATCCCGTTCCCAGAGCAAGATGAGGCGGTCGCACCAGTGGCGGGCCAACCGTCCGGTCGTTTCCGTCCGCTGCCCCAACTGCGGCAGCCCCAAGCTACCCCACGCCGCCTGTTCCGGCTGCGGCTATGTCAGGCCCGGCCTGAAGATCACCTTGACGAAGGGTCAGTAAGTGCGCATCGGCGTCGATGTCATGGGCGGCGATCACGCCCCTGACGCGATCCTGGCCGGTTGCCTGGACGCTGTCGGACTGCTGTCCGATGGCGATCAACTCGTTCTCATCGGCGACGAGGCCCTCATCCGCGAAGCCCTCGTCGAACGCAGCCTCAAGAACGACCCCCGCATTGCCATCGAATCCACCACGCAGGTCATCGGCATGGCCGAGACCCCCGTCACCGCCCTGCGCTCCAAGCCCGACAGTTCCATCGTCCGCATGGGCTGGCTCGGCAGCCACCGCGCCGGCGACCGCCGCTGCGACGTCATCATCTCCGCCGGCAACACCGGCGCCTGCGTCGCCTCCGCCCAGATGTCCATGCGCCGCCTGCCCGGCGTCAACCGACCCGGCATCGCCGTCACCATCCCCACCTTCTTCGGACCCATCATCCTCTCCGACGTCGGCGCCAACCCCGAGCCCAAGCCCCACCACCTGCACCAGTACGGCCACATGGCCTCCATCTACGCCCGCAAGGTGGTCGGCATCGAAAACCCACGCGTCGCGCTCCTCTCCATCGGCGGTGAAGAGGGCAAGGGCACCCCGCTCGTCAAAGACACCGCCAAGCTCATGCGCTCCGACAAGACCCTCAACTACGTCGGCAACGTCGAGGGCCGAGACCTCTTCGACGGCCACGCCGACATCGTCGTCACCGAGGGCTTCACCGGGAACGTCGTCCTCAAGCTCGCCGAGGGCCTGGCGGCCGGCCTCTTCAAGACCATCGCCCACGAGCTCTTCCAGTTCGATCCCGAGCTGGCGATGAAGTTCGAGCCGATCGTCAAGACGATCTACAAGAAGCACGACTACCACGAATACGGCGGCGCCCCGCTCCTGGGCACCAACGGCATCTGCATGATCTGCCACGGCTCGAGCCAGGCTCGCACCATTGTCGCCGCCATCCGCAACTCGATCGAGTACGCACGCAAGGGCGTCAACGAGGCGATCGTCGAGACCCTCTCCAAGCTCGAAGCCCAACCCGCCGACGAGCCCGTCAAGTAAAGCCGCTCTCGGCTTAGCGTCTTTTCCCCGAATCTCACGGATTCGGCGGCCCCGTACAAATCAAAATCACCAGCGTCTCCGTCCCCGTGTTCTCCACCCCGTGCAGGCACCACGGCCGGAGGTGGATGAAATCCCCCTTCTTCACCACCCTGCGGCCGTGCTCGAAGATCATCGTCCCCTCGCCCTCCATCACGACGTACACCTCTTCCGTCGGGTGGTTGCCGGGCGGCTCGAGCGAGGCGTGCGGCGGGAGATAAAAGAGCACCAGCCCGAGTTGCCGCGACGGAGCTTTCGGGTTGACCGGGTGGACGACGCGGACACCCACGCCGTCGCACCCCGGGTATTTCACCGGCACGCCGTCCTGCACGTTGACGATGATCGGCTCGGGCAGCACGTCCGGCTTGGGGATGCGGTAGCTCGGGTGGTCCGGGTCGGCGGGCTTGGCGTTGTAGCCCTGGAAGGGTTGGATCTTGGCCATGATTTTCCCTCGCTTTGAAAAAAATAAGATCAGAACTCGCGCATGTAGCCGGCGGTCCAGCCGCCGTCCACGGTCAGGATCGCGCCGTTGACGTAGCTCGCCTCCGGCGCGACCAGGAAGAGCACCGCGTGCGCCACCTCGGCCGGGCTCCCCGGCCGGCCCAACGGGACGTGGTCGAGCAGCTGCTGCACGTTCTTGCGGAACGAGCCTTCCTCGCCGTAAAAAAGCTTGCGTGTGCCGTCGGTGAGGATCGACCCCGGCGCGACGCAGTTGGTCAGCACCCCCCTCGCCCCCAATTCGATCGCCATCGCCTTGGTGAGGTTCACCACGCCCGCCTTGGCGGCCACGAAGGCGCACTGCAGCCGGAGCGGCACCAGCCCCGCGACCGAGGCGATGTTCACCACGCGCCCGCCGCCGTGACGCAGCATCACGTCGGTGACCGCCTTGCTCACCACGAACAGCCCGCGCAGGTCCACGTTCACGATGCGGTCCCACTCCTGCTCGGGGAATTTCTCGATGGTCACGCGGTGGTCGGTCGTGTTCACGCCGGCGTTGTTGACGAGGATGTCGATCGTGCCCATGTCGCGTTCAACGGCGGCAACCGCGTCACGCACCGCCTGCTCCTTCGTCACGTCCATCGCGATGCCGACGCACCCGGCCCGCTGCGCCGCGGCGGCCCGTGCGTCGTCGGCGAGCACATCGGCGTAAACCACTCGCGCCCCGCTCTCCGCCAGCGCGTCGGCGATCGCGCGGCCGATCCCGCGCGCCGCGCCCGTCACCAGCGCCACCTTGTTTTGCAGCTCGATTTTCATCTGCCCAACCACCCTCCATCCACGACCAGCGCCTGGCCGTGCACGAAACCGGACGCGTCGGACGCCAGGAAAACCGCCGGCCCGACAATATCCTCTGGGCGACCCACACGCCCCGCGGGCGTGCGCGCGAGAACCTGCGGCCCGCGCACCGGGTCGTGCACCACCGCCGTGCCGACGCCGACGTCGAAATACCCCGGCGCCAGCGCGTTCACGTGCAGCCCCTTGCCCGCCCACTCGTTCGACAACGCCTTGACGATGCCCAGCAGCGCGTGCTTGGCCGCCGCGTAGGCGGGCACCGTCCAGCCCCCCTGAAACCCCACGATGCTCGACACCAGGATGATGTTCCCCCGCCCGCGCGGCAGCATGTGCAGCGCCGACTGCTGGCAGAGGTCCATCGCCGCGTTCACGTGCAGCTCCATGATCTCGTTCCAGCGGTCGGCCGGGAAAATCTCGGACGGCGAGCGGTGCTGCTGCCCCGCGGCGTGAACAAAGATGTCGATCTTCCCCGCCTGCTTGACGAAACCATCCACCAGCCCGCGCCGGCTTTCCGCGTCACCCAGGTCGGCGGCGATAAAACCCAGCCCCGCATCCGCCGGCGGCGCGTTGCGGGCCACGACCGTCACCGCCGCCCCCGCCGACGCAAGACCCCGCGCGATGGCGAGGCCCAGCCCACGCGACCCGCCGGTGACCAGCGCGGTCCGACCGGCCAGGGAGAAAAGTTCAGCAATGGGCGGCATGGTCAAAAGTATATCAGTCGCACCCTGTGAACCCCGCACCGCCCGCACACTACTCAATACACCGATTCCGGGTAATAAAAATCCTTCGCGTTCTCCGGCGTGATCAACTCCACGTCGATCATCAGATGCCGAGGCATGAACTCGCCGATCTGCTTCGCCTTGCCGTCGCGCAGCGACGAGACCGCCAGGTGAATCCCCGCGCCGATCATCGACGGCGGGTAGGTGATGTCCGCTGGGAAATTGGGGTGCTTGTCCATTACCATCTTCACCACGTCCTTCATCCCCGCGCCGGGCAGGATCCACATCTCCTTCTCGCGGCCGGCCTCCTTGATCGCCTGCATCGCGCCCAGGGCGATGTCGTCGTCCTGCGCCCAGACCGCGTCGATATGCTTGTGCTGCGCGAGGAAGTTCTGCATCACCTGCAGGCCCTTCTCGCGGTTCCACATCGCCGGCTGCTGACCGAGAATCTTGATCTCCGGGGAACGCCTGAAGACCTCCATCGCCGCGTTCACCCGGTCCGTGTCCACCGTGCACGGGATGCCCGTGAGCACGACGATGTTCCCCTTGCCGCCGAGCTTCTTGACCATGAACTCCGCGCTCTTGCGGCCGAAGGCCTTGTTGTCCCCCTCGATGAAAATATCCGCGACGGGCTCGAGGAATCCGCGGTCCACGTTGACGATGAAGATGCCGCGCTCGTGGGCCTTCTTGGCGATGGGCGTGAGCGGGGCCGACTCGGTGGCGAGAATCACCAGGCCGTCCACGCCGCGCGACATCATGTCCTCGATGTCGGCGATCTGCTTCTCCGGCTTGTCGGCGGTGGCGTAGCGCCACTCGACGTTCGGCCCGTACACCGCCATGGCGCGCTTCGCCCACCAGCCCACGCCCGCGGTCCAGCCGTGGTCCGCCGCGGGGATCGACACGCCGATGCGCAGTTTTTTCGTCGGCGGCTCCGCCAGCACGGAAGGCTCGGCCACCACGCCCCGCCGCAGGGCCATGAGCGCGACCGTAAAAACGCAGGCCACAACGATGATGCGGATCGAACGCTGCATGGTCTTCTCCTTGTCAATCAGGATTCACGCCCGTCGCGGCGCTGCACCAGCACGGCCGCGACGATGACGACGCCCTTGACCAGGCCCTGCAGATACACGGGGGCGTCGAGCATGTTGAGCATGTTACCGATCACGCCGAGCATGAGCACCCCGATCACGGTGCCCGCGATCGTGCCCGCGCCGCCGCGCATGCGTGTCCCGCCCACGACGACGGCCGCGATCGCGTCGAGTTCGTAGAACAAGCCCGTCTGCCCGCTGGAGACCGAGTTCATCCGGCTCGAAACAAGCAGCGCCGACACCGCGGAGGCGAGCCCGACCAGCGTGTAGGTGAGCATCTTGATCCGGCCGACCGGGATCGCCGAGTAAACAGCCGCACGCTCGTTGCAGCCGATGGCGGTCACATAGCGGCCGTAGCGCGTGCGGTTGAGCAGCACGTACGCCGCGACCGCCGCCAGCGCGAAGAAGATCACCGGGTACGGCAACCGCAGCCCACCGAAGAGCGGTATGCCGCCCTGCCCGAGATAACCAAAAATCACGGGGCTGGACGATCGGAACTCTCCGCCATCCACGAGCGACTGCGCCAGCGAGCGGTAGGCCGCCAGTCCGCCGAGTGTGACGATGAGCGGGGAGATGCGCCCTTTGGCGATCAGCACGCCGTGGAGCAGCCCCGCGAGCGGGCCGACGACGAGCATCACCGCCATGCCGGCGGCCGCGCCCCACGCCTCGCTCCCGCCGACGCCGATGGAAACAAACGCGTGCGCCATCGCCGCGCGAAAAGCCCCGTAATCCGGCGTGATGCCGATCTCCGCCGATTCCCGCACGGATTGGATGATCCCCGGCGCGGTGATGACGGTGTTCATCACCCAGATGCCCAGCCCGCCGATGAAAGCGACCAGCGAGCCGACGGAGAGGTCGATGCCGCCGAGCGTCATCGCCAGCGTCATGCCGATCGCGATGATGCCGACGAAGGACCACTGGTACACGATGTTGATGAGGTTTTCGGGCCGGAGGAACGCCAAGCCGCCGCCGCGCAGGAATTCATGGGCAACGGTGTAGATCACCAGCAGCATCAGCGCCGCGAGCGGCCCGGCCCACTGCGGGAGGCGGTCCAGCCATCGCCGAAACGGACGCGGTTGTGAGGGAGTCGGGGTGTCACTCATCACGCATCGCCCATGGCGTCGGTCGCGCCCACGCCGGCCGCATGGTACATGACGCCCTCCTCCGTCGCGGCGGCTCCGTCGAGCGTGGCGGCGATCCGCCCGCGCCGCATCACGATGACGCGGTGGCACAGGCCCAGAAGTTCGTTCAGCTCCGACGAGATCACGATGCACGACACACCCCGCCGCGTGAGCATCTGGATGTGGCGGTAGATCTCCTCCTTCGCCCCGATGTCCACGCCGCGCGTCGGCTCGTCGAGGATCAGCACCTTGGGCCCGGTCTGCAGCCACTTGGCCAGCGCGATCTTCTGCTGGTTGCCGCCGCTGAGCGTGTCGATGCGGTCGCGCAGCCCACCGACACGGATCGACAGCGCCCGCACGTACTCGGCCGTCACCACCTCCTCCGCGCCCCGATCGATCAACGGCCGGCAGAACCCGCGCAGCGCCGCGAGCGTCGTGTTTTCCGCGACCCCCATGCCCAGCACCAGCCCGTGGCCCTTGCGGTCCTCCGACAGGTAGGCGATCCCCGCCTCGACCGAGTCGCGCACATCCCCAATCTTCAGCGGCTTGCCGCTTAGCGTGATTCCTCCTCCGTCTGAAAACGCCACCCGCCGCAGACCGACGATCCCCTCCGCCAGCTCCGTCCTTCCCGCGCCGATCAGCCCGGCGAACCCGAGGATTTCCCCGTCGTGCAGCGTGAAGCCCGCCTCCTCCACGCGCCCCGCGACCGACAACCCCTTGACCTCCAAAACGACGCCCGGCCTCGACGGCTCGCGAGGCGGGAAATGGTCCGCCATCTCACGGCCGACCATCAGGCTCGCGAGCCTCGCCTCGGCTACGTGGCCCGTGCCAAGCTCGCCGGGCGTCACGACCGTCACCAGCCGGCCGTCGCGCAGCACGACGACGCGGTCGCACACGCCGAGCACCTCCCCCAGCAGGTGCGAGATGTACACGATCGCCACGCCTCGCCCGCGCAGGCGACGGACCTCCGCCAGCAGCGCCGTGGTTTCACGTGCCGTCAGCACGGCCGTCGGCTCATCCATGATCAGCACCCGCGCGTCACACGAGAGCGCCCGCGCGATCTCGACCATCTGCTTCTGCGCGATCGACAATCTTTTCACGGGCGTGTCGGGATCGATGTCGGCGGAAATCTCGGCGAGCCATTTCCACGCACCGGCGCGCGTCACGGCGCGATCGACGAACCACCGCCCCGCCCCGACATGCACACGCTCCCGGCCCAGAAATATATTGTCCGCAACGGTCAACTCATCCACGAGGTTCAACTCCTGGTGGATCATCGCGATACCTAGCCGCTGGGCATCCGCGGGCCCGCGCAGGTTCATGATATGCCCGTCGATCGAGACGGACCCCGCGGTCGGCGTCTCGATGCCGCCGAGGACCTTCATGAGCGTGCTCTTGCCGGCGCCGTTCTCGCCGACCAGCCCAAGCACCTCGCCGGCACGGATATCCAAATTGACACCGTCGAGCGCGCGCGTGGCGGCGAAATCCTTGACGATGCCGCGGACGGCGATCAGGGGGTTGGAAGCGTCTGCCGCAACGGACATGCGATCATGTTACCGACGGCCCCCGCAACGCGCGGCGGCGGGTTATCCTGTTGCGCCCTTCTTACCATGAGTAAACCATGTCCAACCTCTACCTCGCCATCGACGACGCCTCTCTTCCGCTGCGCAAAAACGTCGCGCTCCATCTGAGTAAGCCGGCCGTGCGTGCCGAGCCGGTGCTGACGCCCAGCCCGTTCGAGGGCAACGCGCCGGACAACCTCGCGGCGCATTTCTACGGTACGGTGCTGCGGGACGGCGGGAAGTTCCGCATGTGGTACTACGCCTGCCACTGGGGGCACAACCCCGACTGGTCGCCGCGGATGAAGCAACAGATGGCCAAACCGCCCGGCTGGGCGACGCCCGACTGCCCCATCGGCCAGGGGCCGCTCTGCTACGCCGAGAGCGACGACGGCCTCACCTGGAAAAAACCCGCGTTGGGCCAGGTGCTCTTCAAGGGGAGCAAGGCGAACAACGCCCTCGATCTGCCGCACAACATCGTCAGCGGCGCGATCGTCATCAAGGACGAGGCCGACCCCGACCCGTCGCGCCGCTACAAGATGACCTACCAGTTTTTCCCCGACCAGAGCGACCCGATCATCGAGGAGTACGGCACGATGCCCTCGGTGGCGCTGGCGGTCTCGCCCGACGGCATCAAGTGGACCGTGATAGGAATCCCCTTCCGCAATCAGTTCGTCGAGCCCTCCTCGTTCATCAAGCACGCGGGGCAGTACGTCGTGCATTACCAGGTGATGGACCTCTGGGCGGGGTACGGGGCCGAGGGCGGGAATCCGGCCGGACGGACCGGCGCGGCGCGGCTCTCGCCCGATTTCGACCACTGGGCCGACGGGCTCGCCGAGACCTTCGCGCTGGCGGAGCCGGAGGACCGGAGCAAGCGCGGGTCGAGCGGCGATTACGACCAGGTTCACCTGGGCGTCGGCGCGACGAGCTTCGGCAACGTCTGCGTCGGGCTGTACGGCCTGTGGCACAACGCGGAGAACAACAAGGGGTTCGGCCAGATTTCCTGCGACTTCGGCCTGCTGGTCTCCAACGACGGCGTGCGCTTCCGCGAGCCGGTCAAGGGCCACCGTTTCCTCCGCCGCGAGGACTCGCTCGTCACGCCCGTGCCCGGCCACGACTTCAACACCATTCTCTGCCAGGCCAACGGCATCCTCAACGTCGGCAATGAGACGCGCATCTACCACGGCCGGTGGCGCAACGCCGGCTCGTGGGGCAAGAGCCAGCTCCGCCATTACTGGGCGGAGGTCGCGCTGGCGACCATCCCGCGCGACCGCTGGGGCGGATTGGGGCTGATCGCCAACACGAACGAGGGATTGGTCTGCTCGGCGCCGATCGCGCTGCCGAAGAACGGCGGCCAGCTCACGATCAACGCCGATGGCGTCGCCGGCATCACCGTCGAGCTGCTCGACGAGCAGTACCGCCCCATCACCGGTTTCGCCGACGGCCGGATCGCGGGCGGCGACGGGCTGGACTGCAAGGTCGCGTGGACGGGTCATGCGCTGACGGAACTGGGCGGGCGAACGGTGCGCGTGCAGGCAAAGCTGAAGCGCACGGCGGACAACCTGCCGCGGTTGTACGCGATGAATCTGTGACCCACGGATTGAACGCAGCCCCGTCATGCAAATGCGGGGCTTCTTGCTTGCCTCCGCCCGCAGAAGAAGCCCCGCATTTGCATGCCGGGGCTCCGGGGATCGCCGCTGGAATCGCCGGGGGATGTCGCTATGATGCACCGCGCTTCATCGGGCTTTTATCGATGAACGCCACCTTAGCTCAGTGGTAGAGCGATGCTTTCGTAAAGCATAGGTCGTGGGTTCAAATCCCACAGGTGGCCTTCGCCTGCGCCCGCCCCCGTCTGGGGCGGAGAACTACCCACATCCGAAAATGAGGCCCGCATGGACGGCTCACCCGACGACGTGTTCATCACCGATCTCCCGCGGCGCGTGGTCGGCGGGCTCAGGCCGGCGCGCGGCAAGGGCGAGGGGTGGGTGGAGCTGACCTGGGAGTGCGACGGGAAATCCGGCACGGGCCTGGCGACCGGAGCGCTCAGCGGTGCGCCGGAGTTGATCATCGATCTCGGGATCGAGGGGGAGTGGGTTTTGTACGCGGGGCTCGCCGCCTACAGCGGGCTGCGCATGTGGCTCGACGGCGAAAAGGGGTATCGCCAGTTCAACGTGCACCACGGCGGCCCGCGCCTGCAGGAGTGCCGGTTCCACCGCGCCGACCTGACCGGCCGCCGCCTGCACGTCGCACCCGTGCCCGGCCCGCGCAGCCAGGGATTGGGGCTGACCTACCTGCGCGCCCGACGCGAAGACCACGCGCCGAAAAAGAGCGCTCGAAACGTCGTGGGCACCAACGACGGTTGGTCCTACCTCGCCCTCGACGGCTGCGAGACGGCCGCCGACGTTTACCGCATGTTCACCCCGCTGCGCGACAGCGACGTGTCGCGCCTCCTGTACGGCCCGGGCGGTGCGGACTTCACCAGCTACCATCCCACGAAAATCGGCACCTGCGCCCCACACGAACCGACGCACGCCTTCCGCGAGTGCGACGTGATCCACGCCCGTGCCGTCAAGCGGCTGCGCGAGACCGGTGTGGACCCGCTGGCGGTCGCCGCCGGGGCGTGCAGGGACGTCGGCGTCGAGCTGCACTTCTACATCAGGCCCGAAGCGTTTTTCGGCGCCTTCCCGTGGGACGGCCTCTTCGATTCACGCTTCTTCCTGGACAACCCGCAATGGCGCTGCCGCGACGAGTTCGGCGACCAGGTCATGCGTATGAGCTACGCCCACAAGGGCGTGCAGGACCACATGCTCGCCTACATCGAGGAGCTGATGCGCTACGACCCCGCGGGCATCAGCATCGCCTTCAACCGCAGCCTGCCGGTCATGATCTGCGAGGAGCCCGTGCTCGAGGCCTACGAGGCGCGGCACGGCCGCAGGCCCGCGCTTCCCACCGAGTGCGACAGCCCCGAGATGCTGCGCGTCCGGCAGGATTTATTGACGAACGGTTTTCTCGCCCGGCTGCACGCCATGCTCAGCGCGCGGGGCAAGGCCCTGTCGTTCATCGTGGACGGCGACGGGGAGCACAACGCGAAGCTCGGCCTCGATCTCAAAGACGTGATCGGGCGCGGCTGGTTGCAGGCCGTTTACAACACCGGCCCCTGCCACGGCTCGGCGTTCTGGCGGGAGATCGCCGCGTCGGGCAAGACGGAGGTGTACCCCACCGGGCACAACTGGGACGCCGCGCACGACCATGCGAACATGGCCAGGGCGGCGCGCGACAACATCCTCGACGCCGGCTTCGCCGGGCCGCTCCTCTGGGACATCGAGAGCTGCTTTGAAAACCCTTACAACTGGCACGTCGTCCGCCACCTGGGCAGCCGCGCGTTCCTCAACGACATGATCGACGGGCGTGTCGCTCCCCCGCCGCTGCCCCGCACCACCCGGCTCAACGGGGTGAAAACAGATCGGTACAACCCGAACGCGAGCTACTGACCACGGCGGGTCACGCCTCGGGCGTACCGGTCTCGTCCGAGGCGACGCCGTTGGTCGCGCTGCTGTCCGTCTCCGGCCCATGCGTCTCGGCGGAGGCGGGCATGGCGGCGGCGGAGCAGGGCAACTCGATGGTGAAGGTCGTACCCTCGCCCGGCTTGCTGTCGAGTTGGATCGTCCCGCCGTGCTCCTCGACAATTTTTTTGGTGACGACCAGGCCCAGGCCCGTGCCGCGCAGGCCCTTGGTGGAATAGAAGGGCTGGAACAGCCGGCGTTGCTGGTCGGGCTCAATGCCCGGGCCGTTGTCGCCCACGCGGATGCGGACCGCCTGCGGGCTGGCCTGGTATTCCGAGGCAAAACTCACGGCCCCGACCTTGGCCGGCGCGGCGTCCAGCGCGTTCTGCAACAGGTTGAGCACCGCCTGGTGCACGCCGCTGGGGTCGATCGGCACGGGCGGCATGTCCAACTCGATGTCCGTGATCAACGCCACCTGCTTGGCGTCGAACTGCCGCTGCACCAGCGTGACGATCTCCTCCAGCAGCTTGGGCAGGCTGGTCATCTCGACCTCGGGCTTGCGCTGCTTGGAGTAGGCGAGCATGTTCAGCGTGAGCGAGAAGATGCGGTCGAGGTTGCGCGCGACGATGTCCCACCCCGACTGCACGACCTTCATGTTCTGCTTCTTGAGGCCCAACTCGACCAGGTCCGCCCCGCCGCGCATCCCCTGCAGGATGTTCTTGGTGGAGTGCGACAACGAGGCGACGGTTTCGCCCACGGCGGCGAGCCGCTCACGGCTGACGCGCTCGGCGTAAAGCTCGACGTTCGCCACCGCCATCGCCGTCTGCACGCCGATCGCGGTGAGCAGGCGGAGCTGGTCCTCGGTGTAGGTGTAGTTGGCAACCTGGCTGTCGATGTAGAGCACGCCGAAGAGCCGGTTCTTGACCTGGATCGGCACGCACATCGCCGAGCGGATGCCATACGCCTGCACGCTCTCGCCCGAGGCGAACCGCGTGTCCGTCATCGCGTTGCTCGACAGCACGCCCTCGCGCTGCCGCATCACGTGCTGCACGATCGTGCGGCTCACGGTAATGCGGTGGTCCTGCTTGTTCTTGGGCTTGACCTTGTGACGCACGACCACGGGCTCGGGGCGGTCCGTCGGCGTCTCCTGCTGCAGGATGAAGCCGCGGTCGGCCTGGAAGTTTTCCAGCACCAGGTCCATCACCTTTTCCAGCAGCGTCTGCCTGTCCTCCACCGCGCCGATGAGCTGCGTCAGTTCGTAGATCACCCTGAGCTGGAGGACCGCCGCCTCGCTCGGCTCGGGGACGGCCATGATCATCGAATCGTCGTTGCTGGCGACGGTCTTCTCGACGACGGAGTCGATCTCCCCCTGCTTGGCAACGCGCACACCGTGCGGCCGGGTGGGCGTCAGCTCCTGGCCGAACAGCAGCAGGGTCATGCCGGTGCGGATCTGATCGCCGGGCTTGAGCTGGCGGCGCTCGGAGACACGCTGGCCGTTCACAAATGTGCCGTTGGCGCTCTCGAGGTCGTTG
Source organism: Planctomycetota bacterium (assembly GCA_021413865.1). Taxonomy (GTDB): domain Bacteria; phylum Planctomycetota; class Phycisphaerae; order Phycisphaerales; family Phycisphaeraceae; genus JAIOPN01. Next base: position 81,840 of record JAIOPN010000007.1, read on the forward strand.
ATGAACCACCGGCCGTCGTCGGGCGTCAGTTCGGAGTGGCGACGCGAGATGGTCTGGTCCGCCAACGGCAACGCCTCGCTCGACCGACCGATGAGCTGCGGCTCATGGTCGGGCAGGCGGAACCGTCGCCCCTTGTCGGGGCCTTGCAAGACCGTCAGGATCAGCATCCGATCAACTCCCGCAAACCACGCTTACTTCAACCGCTCTTTCCACGCCTTCAACTGCTCCGCGAACCCGCTCACGCCGGCGTTGCCGTAGGTGCGGTAGCGTTTGACAACGTTTTCGGGGCCCAACCAATCATAGACGTCGTTCGCGCAGACCTTGGGCTGCGACGCCGCCGCGCAGGCGGCGTTGAAATCGTCCAGCGTAAGTTGCCCGAGCTTGTGATACCCGCGTGACTCGCACGAGCGCACCAATGCACCGACAACCTGATGTGCGGTGCGGAACGGTACCCCCTTGGTCACGAGGTATTCCGCCAGGCTTGTCGCGTCGAGGAATCCGCGGTCGAGCCCCTGGGCGATCTTTGCCTCGTTGAACTTCGTGGTGGCGACGATGCGGGCCGCCATCTCGATACTATCGGACACGATGTCGTAGGCCGCGAAGACGTGGCGCTTGTCCTCCTGCAGATCGCGGTTGTAGCCGATCGGCAAGCCCTTGAGGATCGTGAGCAGCGCGACCAGGTGGCCGTACACGTTCCCGCACCGCCCGCGGATCAGCTCGAGCATGTCCGGGTTGCGCTTCTGCGGCATCATCGACGAGCCGGTGGTGTAGCGGTTGTCGAGCGTGATGAAGGAAAACTCGGTGGAGGCGTAGATGATCCACTGCTCGGCCCAGCGGGAGAGCGTCATGGCGGTCATGGCCAGGGCGTAGAGGAAATCGCAGGCCATGTCGCGTGAGGCGGTGCCGTCGATGGAACTGCGGGTCAGATCCGGCTTGTCGAAGTCATCCAACAAATTGGCTCGCTCTGCAAACCAAGCGGTTTCTTTGCGGTCGATGCCGAGGGACGAGCCGGCAATCGCCCCCGAGCCAAGCGGGAACTCAAGGAGCTCATAGAGCGCATCGAAGCGATCCAGAGAGCGACTGAACGCCTGTGCCCAGGCGATGAGTTCACCGCCGACTACGATCGGCTGCGCTCTCTGAAGGTGTGTGTAGGCGGGCATCACGATGCCGCCATCTCGCTCGGCGAGCGTAAAAAGCGCACGGAACAGAGGACTGAATTTCTTGCCGAGGCCCCATATGCTGTCGCGAATCCAGAACATGAGGTCCGCCGCCACCTGGTCGTTCCGGCTCCGCCCCGTGTGCAACTTTCTTCCCGCGTCGCCGATCTTCTCGATCAGCGCCGCCTCGATGCACATGTGCACGTCTTCAAGCTCGACCTTCCACCCGGGCCACGCCGCGCCGTAATCCGCGCCGGCCGCTTCAATCTCTTTCCCGATCTCACTCAACCCGCGCTCGATCTCTTTCAGCTCCTTTGGTTTGATAAGTCCGACCACGTTCAACATGCGGGCGTGTACGATCGATCCCGCGATGTCGTGCTTGTACAACCGCCGATCGTAGGAGAGCGATTCGACGAACCGCGCCGCCAGCGGGTCGGACGCGGAGCCCTCGCCGGACTTGGCGTGCTCCCAGGGCTTTGCGGCCGGGGCGGGCGTTCGAGGTTTCGCGGGGGCGGTCTTCGCGGGCTTGTTTTTGCGTGCCATCGGGGCAGTTTACCACGGCAGCGCGGGGGTGATTCTCCGCCCATAGCCCCCGGCTCGGCCGGGGGGTTCCGCGAGCAATCACCGGCAACTGCAAGCGCCGCGCGGGTACGTTGATCTAACGAAGAACCCCCCGGCCGAGCCGGGGGCTATGGGAAAAACACAAAGGCCGCGGGTGTAGGCCGCGGCCTTTGTGCATACGAAGAGATGTACGGCTTTCAGGCCGCCAGGCCGCCCGTGCCGAAGTCCGTTTCCGAGCTGTCGTCGGCGTCGGGGATGTGGCGGTGGTGGATGCGGATGAGCTTGTGCAGGTACTCGCCCAGGATCGGCCCGATCGCGGCGCAGGTCTCAAGCACCACGGGGCTGAACGGGTTGGCGTGGTCGCGGAAAACCGTGACGGCGGCGAGCGTCTCGCCCTTGTGGCGGCAGGCGAAGGCCACGACGTGGCTGTCCGCCAGGTAGGCGGCGTCATCGCCGATCCATTTCGACAGCGTCTCGTTGTCGGTGACGTGCACCACGCCCGCGCCTTCGTGGTCGGCGAGCTTGGGCGCCACCACGTCCGCCAGGTGCTGGAGCAGCACGTCGGCGGACTCGCTGGTGCAGTCGTAGTTCACGTAGCCGCCCAGTGAGTATTCATCGCCGGTCGTGGGCAGGAAGATCGCCGCATTGGTCGGGCCGGCCTTCTGGAGGATGAACTCCAGCGTCTTGCGGAGCATGCTCTCGAGGTCCAGGTCGTTCTTGACCAACACGGTGAACTCACTCGTTTGCATCGCTTGGTTCATCTGCGTGGCCAGTTCCTGATAGGCGTTGACGAGGTCGTTGCAGATCACGTCCACCTGCTTGGCGACGTCTTCACGGGCCTGGTTGAGTTTCTTGCAGATGCGGCGGAGCCGCTCGATACGCTGCTGCGAGAGGCGTTGCAGCCGCTGGCGGTCGATGGCTTGGCGGACGCGGGCGTCGAGCTCGGAAAAATCCAGCGGAAGCGTGAGGATGTCGCTGAACCCGGCGCGGACGGCGGCGATGGCGTCGGTCGCCGAGGGCTTATCGCTCAGAAGGATCGCCTGGCCGCGCGTCTTGCCGCGGTTGAGCTGGTCGGCCAGCTCCATGCCGTCGCCGTCGGGCAGTTGACGGGCGACCAGCGCCAGGTCGATGCCGCGCGTGGCTTCGCGCCGGGCATCGGCGAGAGAGGCGGCGGTAATGATGGTGACGCCCGGCCCGCGCAGACGGTCCGTGAGCGTGCGGCGCAGGCGCGCCTCGGGCTCGACCAGCAGCACGGTGAAGTCCGGGTCGCCGACGGGCAGCCCGCTGGCTCGCGTCGGCTTGTGGGCGTTCTTTCGTGGCACTGCTTCCTCCCCTGCGTCCCGTTGCGTGCCCGTCGGCCGCCGACATGGGCGGTCTCGGGCATCCTCCGCCTGATGTATCGGCGGATGTCTTGCGGGAGTTAGGTCCCGCACCACGCGGTCGAACGCGGGGTGTTCAAATGGTCCGGATGTAACGTCTGGAGGGTTGTGGAAAAGTCGGGGCGCACGTTGGGAAATGGCCCATAGCCCCCGGCTCCGCCGGGGGGTTCCGCGGGCGATCACCGGCAACTGTAAACACCACGCGCGTACGTTGATCCAACAAAGAACCCCCCGGCGAAGCCGGGGGCTATGGAACGGAAAATCGCGGTTAAGGTTTGCCGTTATTCGAGCGGCAGGATCAGCGTGGCGATCGTCCCCTGCGTGGGCGTGCTGCGGAGGTCGATCCAGCCGTTGTGGGCGGAGACGAGCTGCTGGGCGCGGGGCAGGCCCATGCCGACGCGGCGGCCGGCGGGCTTGGCGCTGAAGAAGGGGTCCATCGCGTGGGCGAGCGTGTGCGCGTCCATGCCCACGCCGTCGTCGATCACCTGGATGACCAGCCGCCGCTCGTTCTCGTCCGCCTGCGCGGTGACGTGGACCCACGTGCGCGGGTGCGCCTGGATGGCGTTGTGGATCAGCTCCGCCACCGCCGACTGGATCATCTCCGGGTCCACCTTCATGGCGGGGAGCTGGTTCTTGATCTTGAGGTCGAGGGTGACGGTCGCCGCGGCCTCGCCCAGGTCGGTGCGGACGCGCTTGAGCGTCTCGTCGAGCAGCGCGCCGATGTTGGTCGGCTTGCGGACGGGCTGCGTGGGCGTGGCGAACTGTTTGAGCGAGGTGATCAGGTCGCTGAGCCGGTGCGCCTGCTCACAGATGGTCTGGGCTGCCTTCTGCTCCTTGGAGCCGCCGGGGAGCGCCATGGCGAGTATCTGCCCGCGGCCCGAGATCACCGCCAGGGGGTTGTTCATCTCGTGCGCGGCGCCGGCGGCCATCTCGCCCAGCCGCGCCAGGGATTCACTGTGCAGCAGCCGGTCGTGCGCCTCGGCCAGGGCGCGGTTGGCGTCCGCAAGCTCTTCGCCCAACCGCTTGGCGCCCTCGTGCTGCCCGGCGGCGGCGATCGAGGCCCCCCAGGTGTGCGCCAGGGCGGACAGTTCCTTCCACGGCGGGAGAGCGGGTCGGTCGTGCAGCAGCAACGCAGCGGTGCCCCAGCCGCAGCTCAGCGGCAACACGCGCACCTCGCGCAGGTCCGGCACGTCGGCGAGTTGATCGGCGATCCACGGCACAATGCCCATCAAATTAAGCGACGACGGCTCGGTGGCGTCGGCCTGCGTGAGGTCGGGCACGTGCGCGGGCGGGTCGATGATGTTCGACCGTGCGGGCCGGCCCTGGCCGTCGTATTGCGAGAGCAGCCAGGTCTGTCCCCCGTCGCCGGGGTTCGCCTGGTGGAGCAGCGCGTAGAAGCCCTCCCCCAGCACCGAAGCGGCGTTGACGGCGACCTGGTTCATCACGTCCTCCACCGTCCGTCCCGGCACGGAGGCGGCGTGGAAGGCGGTGATCGCGTCGAGGATCGTCGTCTGCCGCGCGGCTGTCCGGCTGCGGCGCTCCAGCGCGGCGTTGAGCCGGCCGAGCACCTGATTCGCCTGCTGGATGGATTGCAGGAAGAGCTCGCGCGACGGCCGCTCGTCCAGCCCCAGCACCGAGGCGCGGCGCTCGACCTCCTCGTGCAGCCTGGCGACGGCCTTATCAACCTTCGCCGGATCGAGACCGATCTGCGAAGCCAATTCGGCGTGGTTGTGCTTGAAGACGAAGTTGCCCGAGAAGCCCAGGTGGTGCTGGCGGACGATGAGGTCCGCCAGGCTGATCAGCCCGACGAGTTTGCGGTGGTCGAGCCTGGGGAGCGATTCCCACGATGAGCCGTGCAGCCAGATGCAGTCCTGGAGCCGGTGCGGGAGCTGCCACTGCTCGGCGAGGCGTTTGCCGGCGGTGTGGTGGTCCAGGCCGATGATGCGGCGCTCGAACTCGGCGATGTTGCCCTGGTTGTGCTCGGTCAATTCGATGACGCGGGCGAAGCTCTTGGGCAGCACGTGGTCCAGCGCGAGCTTGCCGATGTCGTGCAGCAGCCCGGCGACGAATGCCTCGGCGGGCGGGAGCTCGCGCGAGTCCCCGTGGGCCGCGGCGATCAACTCGGCGGCGACCGCAACCGCGAGGCAGTGACGCCAGAACCCCGCGCGGTCGAAGCGGTCCGCCGACGCATCCTCACCCGCGTCGTCGTCCTGGTTCAGCTTGCTGTTGGGGCCGTAGGTCTCAAACACCTTCACCGAGAGCACCGCGGTGCGGATGGCGTTGAAGCCCAGCAGGACGACGGCCTTATCGACCGTCACCACTTCCTCGCGCACGCCGCGGTCCGCCTGGCGGGAGAGCGCGAGCACCTTGGCGGTCAGCGCCGGGTCGGCGCGCACGACCTCCACCACCTCGCGGGCGTTGGAGTCGTCGCTGGACGTGAGTTGGAGCAATCGTATCGCCACGGCCGGCAAAGTCGGCAGCGACTCGATCTGCCTGAGGATCAACTCGATGCGACGGGTCTTGGAGGCGTCGTTGGGCATGGGGATGACATCAACGACACGTTCCTCACACCGTCAGCAGTTCGGTGATCCGGGCCAGGAGCTTCTCGATGTTGAACGGCTTCTTGACGAACTCGTCGGCGCCAGCCTGCAGCAGGTCGTCGATCTCCTCCTGGTTCACCACGCCCGAGACGATGATGATCTTCATCGACGCCAGGGCGGGGTTCTGCCGCACGGTCCGGCAGACGACGTTGCCGTTCACGTCGGGGAGCATGTAGTCGAGGATCATCAGGTCGGGGCGGAACTGCTCGGTGAGCATGCCCGCGTCGTACCCGGTCGCGGCGGTCTTGACCTCGAAGCGGTCGTCACGCGCGAAGACGTCGGTGAAGAGCTCGAGGATCTGCTCGTCGTCATCGACGATGAGGATGCGGCGCTTGCCGCCCTCGAGGATATCGGTGGGGATGCCGTTCTCGCGCATGAAGCGCACGAGTTCCTCGCGCGGGATGCGGCGGAACTTGCTGCCGGGCACGCGGAAGCCGTGCAGCCGGCCGCTGTCGAAGCAGCGAATGATGGTCTGCTGGGAGATCTTGCAGATCTCCGCCGCCTCGCCGGTGGTGAAGATCTGTTTGGAGCTCAGGTCGCTTGTTTCGTTGGCCATGGTCACTTCCCTTTCCCGTCCCGCCGCCTCAAGATGCCCCGGACCGACACCCCGGAATTTACCCAATCCTCCCAGATTTCCATCGACTGATGCGGCACCCCACTTGACCATGGGGATGGTCTCGATACCCGGATTTCAAACGAGATAACGCCGGCCTGGATATCGGACGTGCTCCGCCCTATCCCACCCTCCGGAAACGGCCACCGTCGATATGTGCCGCGCCACCGCCGGTCACTTGAGCTCGACCGACCAGTAGGCGTTGTCGAGAAATGTACGCCAGCTCGCGTACTTGTCCGTGCCCAGCCTCAGGCTGATCACCGGGTTGCGCCGCGGCTTGACCGGCCGACGCACCAATGTCATGTGCGCCTGCTCGGGCGTCCGGCCGCCCTTGCGCGTGTTGCAGCGGACGCAGCAGCATACGAGGTTGTCCCACATGCTCGTCCCGCCCTGGCTGCGCGGCAGCACATGGTCCAGACTCAGCTCCGATGTGGGGAAGTGCTTGCCGCAGTACTGGCAGACGTTCTTGTCCCGTGCGAAAATGTTACGCCGGTTCAGCTTCACGTCCTGCCGGGGCAGGCGGTCATAGCCGAGCAGGCGGATCACCTTGGGAACCGCCAGGTGCATCCGCACGGTGCGCACCCACTCGTAATGCTGGTTGTCGAACCGGGCGCGGGCCGTGCTCAGCTCGGCCCAGGAATCGAAATTGAACGAGGTGTACTGCCCGTCGTTGACGTGGACGACTTCGGCCAGGTCGCGCACCACCAGCGAAAACGCGCGGCGGGCGTCCGTGACGCGCACCGCCATCCACAGGCGGTTGAGCACCAGAACATGGGCATTCAGACTGGAGGCAGTCGCTTCCATTGCAACCATCATCCCAGGAAAGGGGTTAGCCCGATAAGCACGAAGATGCTAGCTACCCCAACCCCTGATTGCAACGGTAAATTGCCCTCCGCGGGACGGGAACCGCACGCCCGGCCGCTCTCGAGCGGGGACGACCCGATGCCCCCTACTTCGTCTCCGCCTCATCGGTGAACTTGATCACGACGTAGGTGATGTCGTCGTCGTTCGCGCGGGCGCCGCAGAAGGCCTGGAGTGCCTGGTAGATCGCGGCGTCGATGGCGGCGGCGTCGAGGTGCGCGGCCGCGGCGAGCGCCTCGCTGACGCGCCGCTTGCCGAACTCCTCTCCCGCTTCGTTTTTGGATTCCCACAGGCCGTCGGTGCCGACGACCATCACCATGCCGGGCCGGAGCCCGCGGAAGGTCTGTTCCTCGTAGGTCTCGCTGTCCAGTACGCCCAGGGGCAGGCCGCCGCCCTCCTGCGCCATCGTCAGGCCGCCCGCCGGGTCGTAGAGAAGCGGGACATCGTGCCCCGCCGACGCCCAGCGCATCGTGTGCGTCCTCGTGTCGACCACGCCCAGGAACATGGTCATGAAGCGCCGCCCGCCGGTGTCCTCGACGAGCAGCTTGTTCACGTGGGTGAGCAGCTCGCTGAGCGAACCCTGCACGCGGGTGTGGGAGCGGAGGATGCCGCGCGCCGTGGCCATGAGCATGGCGGCGGCGATGCCGTGCCCCATGACGTCGCCCAGGGCGATTACCAGGCTGTGCGGCCCCAGGCCCGTGATGTCCAGGTAGTCGTAGTAATCGCCGCCGGTCTCGTCGCAGTACTTTGACCGCGCGGCGACGTCCACACCCTTGACCACCGGCCGCTTGGTCGGGAGCAGGCTCTGCTGCACCTCCATCGCCAGGCTCAGCGCGTGGCGCAGCCGCATGCGGTCCTTGAGCCCGTCGGCCATGTCGTTGAGCGCGGTGGACAATTGCAGCATCTCGCGGTTGTCGTGGCGGACGAGCCTCGCATCAAGGTCGCCGCCACCGACGCGCCGGGCGTGTTCGACGACGGCGAGGATCGGCCGCGCGAGCCACACCGCCAGCAACATGCCCGCGACCAGCGCCGCCGCCACCGCCACGGTCGCCACCGCCAAGGCGCGGCGCCGGCTGTGGCGCACCTCGGCCAGGAAGTCGTTCTCCGGCACGAGCGTCACGATCAGCCAGTCGAGGTTGCGCCCGTGGTGGAAGGGTGAGACCACGAGTTCGACCGGTTCACCCGCCAGTCTCACCGCCGCGCGGTTTACGCCATCGATCGTCTTGAGCGGCGTGAAGCGATGCTCCAGCTCCGTTGCCGCGGCGGCGATCTGTGCATCGCCCGCCTCGCGCGCGGGCAGCCTGCCTAACCCGTCCTTCATGCACGAGAGCCCCACGCTCGTCGCCACCAGGTTGCCGTTGCGTTCGATGATGAACGCCTTGCCGGTCTTGCCCACTTTCAGCCGCGACAGGAACGCCGAGATGTCCGCCAGCGTCAGCTCGCAGTTGATCACACCCTGGATTTCCCCGGTCTCGCCACGGTACGGCTCGACGTATGACACACCGAGCGTCTCGCCCTTGCCGTTGCGGACCCAGACGTACACGTCGCCCCATGTCGGCCCGCCCGCTTCCATCGCGGCGCGGTACCACGGCCGGGCGGATGGCTCGTAGTCGAACGCACTGAGCGCCCCGCCGACCTGCTCGCCCGACGCGCTGAGCGTGAACTCGTTCATCTTCGCGCCGGGCGCCGGTTTTATCGCGTATTCATACGTCTTCTCTCCCGGGTAACGGATGACCCACATCGCCTCGCCCGTGGCCTTGCCCAGCACGATGCTGCTCACGTCGGGGAAGATGCGCAGCGTCTCGAACACGGGCTTGCGGCTGCGCTGCGGGTCTCCCAGCGACATCTGCCCGTCGCGCAGGCGCAGCTTGTTGAGCTCGTTGATCGCCGGGGGCAGCGACATGAGGTGGGCGAGGTGCGACTCGATCCGCGCGTGGATCTGCCGCATGTTCTGGCCCGCCAGGTCGTTGGCCGTCTGTGTCGCGGTCGCGTGTCCCAGCAGCACCAGCACGCACGCCACCGCCAGCACCGGCGCCACGATGACGGCGGGGAGGACCCAGCGCAGGGAGAGCCTCGAACGCCAGGGCGCGCTCACCGCCGTTGATGCTTTCGCGGCGATCTGCTCGCGTGGAGGGGTCATTCCGATTTTCCGCGGGAGTCGATTTGAATCAATGCGAAATCGAGAATCGACGGTGCAAACGCCGGGTTTACTTCGCTTCCGGGGTCTTCTCGGGGATGTTCGGGTAGCCGTCGCGAAGCTGCCAGAACCCGCCCGGCTCATCGATGAGCGGGCGGCCGTTGGCGGCGCCCGGAGCCTTGCGGTCGCGGAGCACGAGGATCAGGTCGGAGAGCGCCGCGGGGCTGGAGAGGAAGTAGCCGTGGCCGCGCCGATCGGTCCTGGCGCGCACGTCAACAATGTTGAGGATGGGGTGTTTTTCCGCCCCCGACGCCAGTTCGTTGTCCAGGTCGCCCAGCGCCAGCCGGCCGAGGCGGCGGGCGCTGCCGAAGAGCCACGACGCCATGCCGATCGCCTTGTCATTGGGGGAGATGTAGATAGTCAGCCGCTCCGGGACGAAGCCGGTGCGCTCGGCGGAGAAGCGCTCCACGAAAACGTCCAGATCGAGATCGGGGGCGGCGAGCACGACCTGGCCGAGCTTTAGCTCATCCCGGGTGTTCTTGCCCGCCGCGCGGCACTCGATGTGCAATTCCCTCAATGCGTTGGTGAGAATGTCGGTGCCGCGGCTGTGGGCGACGAGGTTGACCTTCTTCAACTCGGGGCAGGAGGCCACGGCGCGGATGAACTGCTTGAGGTGGCTGTTGGTGAACTCGCCGGACTCGCGGTCGTGCGTGTAGCCGCGCAGCAGGCCGGTGCTGCCGGCCGGCCAGGAGTAGAGGACCGGGACGCCGCGCCTGCCGGTGAAGTGCCATATCTGCGCCGATCGGAATGCCCCGCTGGCGAACGTGTTGTTGTACCCGTGTACGAAGAGGGTGACTTCCTTGAGCGGGGTCTTGGCCAACTGCTCGGCCAACAACCGGTGTATCTCCTCGGTGGCCTTGGCTGCGTCTTGAAGGTAAGAGGGGTTCTCCACCCAGCGATCATCGACCAGCGTCATCGCCGGTAACGCGGGGATCTGCCCACGCTCATCGATGCCCGTCAGCGCGAGCGGCCACTCGCCGACGCGCTCCCGCGTCCGGCTGGCTTGAACAAGCTGTTCCCACGTTGCGTTCTCCCCCATCGACACGGTGCATAACCCAAACGCGACCGCGCGCGACCGCTTGGTGGTGTAACCCAATACGCCCTTGGTCACCTCGGATTGGCGGTCCGTGGCGTAAAGCACCGTCGCCGACCCGCTCTGCAATTCCTGGGGGACGTCCGCGTAGGGGTTTTCCTTGGAATCAACGTAGAGATTCGGGGCCTGGACGAGTGAGGGACCCGAGCAGCCCGCCAGCACGACGAGCAGACACACGGCTATCACCGTGACGATCGGCCGCGGCCACCCGTGCATCCACTCCTTGCCCGACGCCCGAGGTCCGGTGATGATCGTCCGTTCGTTCATGATCGGGCCTTGTTGGTGGTGAGCAGCAGTGTCGATGCGCGGCAGTGTTTCGCACATTACCAACTAAGCAGGCTGACGGGAACCTTCAAGCGGCTCTTCGGGTCGTACCGCTGCTTGATCACGTCCACGTAAATCACGGCCCACTTCCGGATGACGTCCTTGTCCGAGTCGTACCAGTACGTGAGGTTCTGCAGGTCGAGCACCGCGATGTTGGGCTGGTCCCTGAAATCAACGACCGGGTACTGGTTGGTCGGCTCGTCACGGAAGGCCTTTATAGGCGTCCGGGAGCAATGTCAGAGCGCCTACACTATGGCCCCACCAAGCCACGGCCTACGCCGGGATTGGGCGCCCTCCTCCGAAAAACTGAACCGTGAATGCATCCCGCCGGCGACCGGTGCGAACATCCAACTCAGTGCGATGGCTTGTCCGCATAGATCGCCTCGCGGTTTTTGACGGTGGCCATCACGAGTTCCGTACACTCGGCCGCGGTGCGGGGGGCGATGTTGAACTGATCGATCGTGAACCGTCGGGTAAGTTTGCCGTCCTTGTCGAAAAGTTCGACGAGGATCTCGCTCACGGTGTCGGTGCCCGGGACGAAGGAATAGACAGCCCAGACGCCGAGCTGGGTCTGCATCGGGTGCGTCCGGAGATGCTCCGTGATGGAGTCGGCGACGATCTGCCACCGTGGTCGGAGCTCCCCGAAATTCGGTTTGTAGCCTTGGATTTCCTCGGAGGACACGACTACCTCTCCAGAGGTCCGCTGCCTGAGGAAGCCGGCGATGGTCTGGGCCGAGCCACGGTCGTAGGTGCTCGTGTCACCGCGGCACAACGGTGGGTACACGGTGATGGTTGCATTCTGCCGGACAACGTCATCCATCCGGGGCTCGGATGGCGGCGCCCCGGCGCAGCCCCCGAGAACGATCGCGGCGAGTACCGCCAGCAGCCCGAGGCCCCGCGTTATGTTGTTCACTGCGGTTCGGTGCATGTCGGTCGAAACGATGGTTGAGCTCATGGTCTTGTACTCTCGTTGATTTTGCATGCCCCACCGAGGCAGGCGGGGGGGGGGATTCACAAGTGGTCTCAAACCGCATCCCGACTCCGTGCAACATTATTAGATTACAAACACGCCCCGACTGACAAACTTCACAGCTGTGATCCTACCCCCGTGCGCGCAGCGAGCCAAACCGGCAATACGTCATAAATGATCCGCGACATCGCCGTCGCGAATACCCCCCCCGCCCGTGCTAGTTGATCGCCGCCCCCCTCCTCGATAAAGTGCCCTCTCTCGGGAGTGTACCGAAGCGGCCAAACGGGGCAGACTGTAAATCTGCTGGCTTATGCCTCCGCTGGTTCGAATCCAGCCGCTCCCATTGACCCGCGGATCACGGCCCAAACGCCCTGATTCGTGGGTTTTTTCTTGCACGGACCCTCCACGTCCAGGCGTTACACTCCGACCCATTCCGCCCCTTCCAAAGGAACCCGCCATGACCCTGAAAGCCGGCTTCGCGGAAATCGACATCACCCCGCCCATCGGCACGGCCAAGATCGGCTGGCTCAAGGTCCTCACCATCGACCGCATCGTCGATCCGCTCTTCGCCCACGCGGGCGTCATCGAGTCCGACAGGGGCCGCGTCGGCTTCATCGTCCTGGATACGCTGAGCGTCCGCTGGTCCACCGTCCAGGAGATCCGAAAGGGCATCAGCAAGGCCCACGGCTTCCCAGGCGAGTGCGTCATGGTCGGCGCGACACACAACCACGGCGGCCCCGCCACCTCCAACACCGGCGAGGTGAAGCGCGACGAGAAATACACCGCGGGCATGGTCGAGAAGTGCGTCAAGGTCTTCGGACAGGCGCTGGCCAACCGCGTGCAGGCGCAGATTGGCATCGGCAGCGGCTTCGAGTTCAACGTCGCCGCCAACCGCCGCGTCGTCCTGCGCGAGGGCATCACGCGGACGCACGGCCACTTCCCCACCGACCCGCGCTCCCTCCACGTCGAGGGCCCGATCGACCCCGAGGTGGCCGTCATCGCCGCGCGCTCAACCGACGGCAAACCCCTGGGCGCGATCATCAACTTCGCCTGCCACCCCACCCACCTGGGCGGTACGGGCGACTGCACCGCAGGATGGCCAGGCGCGCTGGCGTCGGAAATGAAAAAGCTCGGCTGGCCTGTGACCCTCTTCCTCCAAGGCGCCGCCGGCGAGATCCACCACAGCAACCCCGTGACCGGCGTGGACGTCTCGATGGAGACCGCCGGCCGGGTCATCGCCGAGGACGCCGTCCGCATCATCAAGGAGATGAAGTTCCGCGACGCCCTGGCCACGATCGGGGCGAGGGCGCGCACCATCCAACTCCCCCACCGCAAGGCGAGCGACGAGGAGATCAAGGGCACGCTGCGCGGCGCGCAGCGGTTCGTCGATCCGACGATCTACGACCGGGGCATGCCCGCGCTGCTCGAGCGCATCCGCTCGCGCCCCATGCAGCCGGCCGAGGTGCAGGCGGTCTTCCTCGACGACCACGCGATCGTCTCCATCCCCGCCGAGTATTTCTGCATGCTCGGCCTGCGGATCAAGGAGGAGTCCTACCCCAAGCGCACATTCGTGGCCGCCTACGCCAACGGCATGGTCGGCTACGTCCCCAGCCGCGAGGCGTTCAAACGCGGTGGGTACGAGACCACCTTCGCCATGTCCAGCCGACTCGCACCCGAGGCGGGCGACATGCTCGCGGACTGCGCGATCGAGATGGTCCGCGCGGGGCTGTGAGGAACTCTCCGGTGGGGCGGGCGTCCCGCCTGCCGCCGGCCTTCCGAGGCCGGATTGAGTTCATCAAAAAAGAGGCAGGCGGGACGCCTGCCCCACCGGACCAGACACTTACAATGCCCGCATGACACCGCAGGACCAGGCCCGTTTCCCCGCCGTCAACCTCACGCTCCGCAGCGGCGAACGCATCATGATCCGCCCGCTGCGCACCAGCGATGCGGCGGCGATGGGGGATTTCTACGAATCCGTCCCGCGAGAGGACTTCCGCTTCTACTGCCCGCACGAGCTGACCCGCGACACCGCGGCGCGGACGGCCGCCGGCGCGGACAGCCCGGTCGGAGTCGTGATAGTGATGGCGACGACGCCGGGCCAGATCGCCGGTTACGCGTGGTACCGCTGGGAGAAGCCGGAATCGCCCACGAGCATGTTCGGCATCTGCGTGCGGCGCGGCTGGCAGGATTGCGGCGCCGGCCGGGCTCTAATCGAACGGATCAAAGAAGTATCACGAGCGATCGGCCCGCCGTTGATGACGCTGACGGTGCAACAGGCCAACCCGCGCGCCGTGGCGCTCTATCAGAAGATGGGTTTCAGCATCGTGCGGTCCCAGGTCCGCCCCGTGCAGTTGGGCTTCCCGCCCGAACCGGAGTACGCGATGGAGATGCGGACAAGGGTGTGAGCTACCCGCGATGGGCCGTGTAGTCGTACGCACGCTCCGCGCGACCGGTCTTTTCGGATTTTTCGCTCAGCCACGTGACGCTGCTCCAAGCGACGGCGTCATAAACATCGATCGGCGAAGGGGCGCGGCCGTCGATGGCGTCGATGAAATCCTCCAGTTCAAAGAAGTCGCCCCCGCCGTGGCCCGCCTTCAACGCGGTGGCCATGTGCTTCTTCCAGCGCGGGTGCTCGAAATCGGCGGCGTACTTCGAGAGCTTCTCCCAAGCGCTGGGGTAGCTCACGTTGCCGCGCTTGCGCCGCCCACGCGCCTCGCCGCCAGGGCTCCGGCCGTCGATCCAGACCAGTGGTTCGTCGCGCACATCCACCTGCGTGCGGAACACAGCGCTCGTACCCTGCAACTCGTGCACCGCCGCGTGGTGCGGGCGGACGGAATTCGCGTCGAAGCGGAGGTAGATCACACGGCCCAGCTTGGTGCGGACGATCACGGAATTGGAGTCGCCCAGGCTCCAGTAGCCCGGCTTCGCCCCCGGGTGCTTCGGGCCGAACCGGTCGCGCGTGTAGGCGGCGATGGCCAGCGGCGGCGCGCTGGCGGAATAGACCGTGGCGATGCGGTCCTCCTTGTTGATCCCCATCCACTGCGCCACCGGGCCGAGCGAGTGCGTCGGGTAGCAGTTGCACGACGGCATGTCGCGCCGCGCGTCGCCCCGCCACGTCATGGTGCCGTCGGGCAGATAGACCAGCGAGCGGCAGTCGTGCAGGTACATCCCCTCGGCGTACGTCAGGTCGCCGAACACCCCTTTGCGGACCATGTTGAGCACCATCATGTGCGGCCGCATGTAGGTGTAGTTCTCCGCCATCATGTAGGTAACGCCCGTGTCGCGCACGGCGCGGACGAGCGACATCGCCTCGGCGTGCGTGACGCAGGCCGTCACCTCGCTGAGCACATGCTTGCCGGCGCGCATCGCGGCGACGGACTGTTTGGCGTGAAGCGACATGGGCGTGGCGATGATGACGGCGTCGCACGCGTCGGCGGCGAGCATCTGGCTGAAATCCTTGAACGCCGCGATGCCCGGGTGCGCCTGTTTCCACTGCCCGATGACCTCGTCGCTCAGGTCGCAGATCGCGGTAAGCCGGACACGCTTGCGCAGGTGCTCGAGCGCGACGGTGAAACTCCCGCCCCGCCGACCGCCGACCACGCCCAGACGCAGAGGTTGCCTCGCCATGGATCAATTCCTTCCGGGGAGATCGCGTGAGATACGCAAGCCACCACGATATCGCAAAGAGTGAGCCGGCAAGAGGACGAGCCGCGACCGTTAGGGAGCGGTTCTGAATTTGGTTGCGCCAATACCGGAACCGCTCCCTAACGGTCGCGGCTCGTCAGACAGCCTCTACACCGACGGCGACGTGCAATAGAAAAATATCCCCAGGAAATGGCACGCGCTGCCGGCCAGGACCAGGACGTGCCACGCGGCGTGGAAGTAGCGGATGTGGTGGTCGTAGCGAAAGAACACCGTCCCCGCCGAGTAGCAGAGCCCGCCGGCGAAGAGCCAGACGACCAGCCCGCCGGGGAGCGTCATGAGCAGCGGCCAGCCGACGAGCACGGGCAGCCAGCCCAGCAGCATGTAGAGCGCCGTCGAGACGCCCCCGAGACGGACGTTGTGCGCGAAGACCGCCTTGGCGGTGAAGCCCGCCACCGCGCCGGCCCAGACCAGGGCGTGCATCGCCCACCACGGCCCGCTGCGCAGCCACGTCAGCGCCACCGGCGTGTACGAGCCGGCGATGAACAGGAAGATGACCGCCTGGTCCGCGATGCGCAGGACCTCCCGCGATTGCGGCCGACGGACCGCGTGCGAGAGCATGGAGGCGGCGTACACGGCCACAAGCGTGACGGCGTAAACGGCGCAGCCCCACACCTGCCACGCGCTGCCGTGCCGCGCGGCGGCCCAGATCACCAGCGCCGCGCCGGCGACACCGCAGGCCAGCCCGAGCGCGTGCGTCACGGTGTTCACATTTTCTTCATCGTGGTCCGGCGACCGGCGGAGCGTGCGCCGGGTGCGCTCCACCGCGATACCGGTACGCCGCAGGTATCGGCGACGCACCAGCGAATCGAGGACATACTTCGCGGGCATGGAGTGATTGTATCCACCGTACACTGGGCAGACGCCGCATAAAGTTGATGTGCGGGCGACCCAAGGCCGGTTACAATAGCGGTGTCTCGTCCCGCAGCGGTTGTGGTTGCTTGTAAAGCCGTGTGTCCGGTCCGGTTCAAGCTGAGCGATCAGGGGTGAAAGCTCAGGTTGGCGTGGCTGAATTGTGCGTCGATTGCGGCCGGAATATCCGGCGATCCGAAACCGCCTGCATCCACGGCGAGGTGGTTGTATGTCTGCACTGCGACCTCAAGCGGCGGCTGGGCTGCCCCGACCTCAACTTCTGCACACGGTGCCACGCGCTGATCAACAAGAACCAGCAGCCATGGCTCATCGACGGCCTGGTCGCCTGCGAGGCCTGCGCTTGCCGCGCCGGCGCGGCCGCGTCGCCGAAGTCCTCGCCTCCTGAATCACCCACGACAACCGCACCCGCCGTGCAAACGCAAGCCGAACCCACCGAAGAAGAAACGCAGGACGCATGGCGGACGGCGCTGATGCTCAGCGCCGCGTGGTTGAATAAAACAGAAGAGATGCAGCCCGCCGACACAGCCCCGCAACAGGGCACGGGTGCCTGACCCACCCGCATCAGACCGTACCGAAACCAGCCATTATTCGACAGATGATGATCCGGATAACGGCCCGTTTCCCGCACGAAACAGGATATTTTGGATTAATTGCTGGCCCCGCGCCGGCCAGACGATAGTATTCAGGTAAGCACATCTGGAGGATCGCCGAATGGCCGATGGTCCACCTCCGTTTGAGTCGTCGCACCGCTGAATAGACGACCCGGTCGAAAGCCCCGCTAAAAATCGTCACCTGACCAAAACTGGCCCTCACCGGGTCGTGCGGCAAAGCCGCCAACAATACGGTCACGGAGACGGAACCTCTCGAAGGGGCCCAGCACGGACGTCACCGCGACTGCGACAATGAAGTTTTACTTCACCGCCCCGGCTTCACCGCCGGGGCACTTTTTTTGCGCCGCGGTGACGCCGCAGCGCATCAGGCAGGAGTGACGCCAGGTCACGCGCCACAAGCCCGGCGCGCCCGTGCTCCGCCGCCCACAGATCGGCCGCCAGCCCGTGCAGGTGGGCACCGAGCTGCGCCGCATCAAACGGCGAAAGCCCCTGGGCCATGAGGGAGGCGATGACGCCGGTGAGGACATCGCCCGAGCCCGCCGTGGCGAGCGCGGGGTTGCCGGTGGAATTGACCGCGATACGCCGGCCATCGGTGATGACGGTGCGGCGCCCCTTGAGAACGACCACGCAGCCGTGTGATTTCGCGAGCGCCGCGGCGGCGGAGGCACGCTGCGGTGCGCCGGCCGGATCGGGCTTGATGTTCATGGCCTTTGCGAGACGCGCGAACTCGCCCGGGTGCGGCGTGAGCACCACCTTGGCTGAATCCTCCCCCCGCAAACCCGCTACCGTTTCGCCCGACGCGGCCAGCAGGTTCAGCCCATCGGCGTCGAGCACCGCACGCCTCCCCCCATGCAGCGCGGCCATTACCAGCGTCGCCGCACGATTTGATTTACCCATCCCGGGGCCGACCGCCAAGACCGCGCGGCCGGCCGGGTCCGCCCGGTCCATCGCCCGCTTTAGCGAACCGGTGGTCACGTCGATCCCCGTCGCGCCCGGCTCGATCGTGAGAACGAACGGCAGGATCGCGCGCCCCGCCGCGACCTTCGCCAGCCCCACTCCGCTGCGCAGCGCCGCCGCCGCGCAGAGCGCCGGCGCGCCGATCATTGTCCCGCACCCGCCGACGACGATGACCGTGCCGAACGTGCCCTTGTGCGCCGCGTCGGGCCGATCGGGCGCGGCGGGAAGGCGGCGGGCTTTCGTAAGGCGTGGGGCCATGTCTGTTTTCTAACGATGCGACGATCGCTTCGCCGCGCGGCGGTTGATCATGCAGGCGGTGTACGCCGCGCCGAAACCGTTGTCGATGTTCACCACCGTGACGCCCGAGGCGCAGCTTGTCAGCATCCCCAGCAGCGCCGCGATGCCGCCCAGCGCCGCGCCGTAGCCCACGCTCGTCGGCACCGCGATGACCGGCACGTCCACCAGCCCCCCCACCACGCTCGGCAGCGCCCCCTCCATCCCCGCGATGCAGACGATCACCGCCGCCTCACGCAGTTCCGGCAGCCGCGCGTTCAACCGGTGCAGACCCGCCACCCCCACGTCGTTGATCCGGTGCGGCGTCTGGCCCATCGCACGCACGGTCAGCTCCGCCTCCTCGGCGACCGATTCGTCGCTCGTGCCCGCCGTGATGATCGGGATGGGCGCGGCGTGCTCGACGGGGGTCGGGGCACCGACCATGACGGTGCCCGCCCGGGAGCCGACGGTCAGCTCTGCGGCGTCGAAGGATTGCCTCATTGCCGCCACGTGCTCCACTCCCGCCCGCGTGACCAGCGCCACCGGGTGCCGGGCGCGGATCGCTCGTGCGATGGCGACCACCTGCTCGGGGGTCTTCCCCGCGGCGAACACCACCTCCGCCGCCCCGCACCGCCGCGAGCGGTCGTGGTCGATCGTCGCAAACCCCATCGGCTCCGCGAGATGGCGACGCACCCGCTCCGCCGCCTCCCCCGGGGCAAGGGTACCCTCCTGAACCTGCCGCAGAATATGTCCCAGCGCCTCATCCATGGTTTTCAAACTTTTCCAAAAAATCTTCACCCGCCCAAAACCAGTGCCATAGGGCTGGCACCCCGATCCACGATACTTCCCCCGTCACCGTCGCGGGGCTGGTCGGTTCCCGGGTCGCTTCCGGGGGGACCCCTGAACCGATCAGCCCCCGCGCCCCTGTCACTTCCCCGCCTCGATCACGTGGATCGACAGCCTGCCGATCACACCTACCAGCGGCACCATGTCGTTCCCCACATCCTCGTCCCGCATCGTCTGCACCGCCAGCGCGATGTGCGTCGCGTCAAAAGGCGTCTCGTCCGGCAGCGTCGCGTCCAAATCCACCCAGCGGCTCTGGCCCTTCTCCGTAAACCACGCCTGCGCCCACATGTGATACCCGAACACCCCCTGCTGACCCATGAACCGATCGACATAGATCAGCCCGCTCACCGTCCGGCTCGGTATCCCCGCGCCGCGCAGCAGCGCCGCCAGCAGCACCGCGTGCTCCGTGCAATCCCCCTGCCGCGTGCGCGCCACCTCGCTGGCGCTGGCGAATCCGACAGACAGGTCCTTCGAGTTGATGAACCCATGCACATACCGCCGGACCCACTCGGCGGTCTGGGCCTTGGTCGCGGTCTTGAACTCGGGGTTGCTCTTCACCGCGTTGTCCAGGAGCTTCTGCACCTCGGGGTCCTTGAAGTTCAACATCGGCGTGGCGCGGCGGTGCGCCTCCCCGGGCAGGTCCGCCACCGGGTTCACCGGGTCATCCAGGTCCACCGCCACCACGGCCGTGCGCTCGTCGCCCCACGTCACGCGCTGGTACCCGGCGCGTAGCAGGTCGATTTTGGGAACCGTACCATCCGCCACCGGCGCGAGCGTCACCTCGTACACCGCCGACCTCAACCCGCGCGCGTTCTTGATCGGCACGTCCGGTTTGATCAGCGTGCCCGCCATCAGCTCCGGCGGGTTGATCTGCGCCTTGGCCAACACCTTGTCCGTCTCGACGATGTCCATCGCCATGCCGGGGATCACCGGCATCGAATACCTGATGAGGTCCCCCGCCTCGTCGATGTAAACCTCCGACTTCACCGCCGGCACGTTCGAGACCGTCATCGTCGCCCGCGTCGCAGGCACGACCCGGCCCATCAACTCCACGTCTTTTTTCTCCAGGATCGTCAGCACCGTCTCGATCGGCTCCACCCCCACGCTCGGGTCCAGCACCGAGCTGCGGATGACCTTCACACCGAGCCTGAGCTGCTCCTCCACGTACCGCCCCGCCGCCGCCGGCGCCATCCAGCCCTTGGAGGTCTCCACGGTCTGCCGCTGCTCCTGCCCCGCCTGCTTCACGACGATGTCCGTCTTGCCGTCGTGGAACGTCATCGTGCGCTCGATCGCCATCCCCGCGAAGCGCTGCGATGAGGTGGCGGAGATCGGCCCGCCATCCGCCGTCTCGACAAAGCCGCACGTGATCCCCATCGCCACCGCGACGCTCCCGCGTTTGAAAGAGACCGACATCTCGGTGGCGGACTCGATGGTAGCGGGCTGGTCCTTGGTGGCCGCGCGGTACTTCTCGGTGTTGTGCATCCACCCCGCGGGCTGGCCTTGGAGCTGGACCTGGTACCAGTGCTCCTTGTCGCGTTTATCGATGCTCTCGGCGGCGCGCAACGCGGGCGCCAGCGAGACGAGGCAGAGGAAAACCGCGATGAACGGCACGGGTTTACGGGTGTGGTTCATACGTGCCTGATTGTAGTGCTGCGCCGACGTACGGACTGTCCGATAGCCCCCGCTCCGCCTGGGGCTATGGGGCGGAGACCCGCTGCGCGACCGCGAGACGGAGGGCTTCGAGTTTCGCGGGGGGATAGAGCACGAAACACCAGTCGCGCCGCCGGGCGACGACACCGTTGGCCAGGCCGGCGCGGGTGCGCTCCAGATCGCGGCGGGCGGCGTCGAGCATTGACGCGTGCCGCGTCGCCAGGCCGTGGTTCAGTTCGTGCAGCTCGCGGAAGAGGGCCGCGCGGCGTTTGCGGTTACGGTCGAAGCCCATCTCGCCGAGGATTTCGTGCTTACGCTGGGAGGCGATGTGATCGGCCGCCGGGGCGTCGCCGTCGAGCTCGCGTTCGATGTTGTGCGGCAGGTGGTGACAGAGCCAGACCGCGCGGTCCACCGCGGCGCGGTCGGCGACGGGGGCGTCGAAATCCATCCGCACGTCGGCGCTGACGACCGCCATGGGGGCGAGCGGCTCGCCGGTCCACTCGCGCCACCACGCCTCGGTGACGAGGTCATAGACGCCGCCGCCCTTGCCGTGGATGAAGAGGTCGCAGGAGCCGGAGCGGAGGTAGGCGGTCATGAGCAGGGCGCGGGGGGCGAGGCGCATGCCGGGCCGGACGGGGTCGCCGTTTTCGTTGACCAGTTCGGGCACGCGGTCGGAGAGGTCGGCGAAGAGGCGGAGGCGGGGTTGGCCGGGGGACAGAGACCAGAGCGGGAGTTCGACGCGCTCGACCGATTCGATGAGGGGCGCGACACGGGCCGCGGGGTGCGCGGCGGCGGCGCGGTTGTAGCAGGCGGTGCATTTCCGGGCGTCGCGCAACATCCGCTCCACGACGGCGGAGAACCGTTCCTCGCCCGCCAGCGCGGAGGAGAAACGCATGGGGATCGCGCCGACATGGGGGTGCATCAGCGTGGCGGTCAGGGTTGCGAGTTGCTCGCCGAGTGTGGGTGGTTGCTCCACGCGTGCAATCGCCTGTTTCAGCAGGTCGAGGGAGCAGGCGAGGCGCGGGCCATATTGCGATTTGGCGTTGCGCAGCCCCTGTTCGAGCTGCGCCCGCGTGGCGCTCGGCTGGGAGCAGGGCGGGAGGTCCACCCTCACCGGCGCGAGGTGGACGGCGACGGCGGAGAGGCGGTCGCCGTCACGCAGCGGGAGTTCCACGCGGAACGAATCGACGGGGTCGTGATCGACGACGAGGTGGAAGGCCTCCGCGTTGTGTTGCCGGGCGAAGAGGGCGGCGGCGATGTCCTTGGCGAGGATGCCCGGGTGCCAGAGCCACGCCTGGTGGCCGGTGGCGACGATGGCCCCGCGACCCCCCGTAAGCGGAGGGGATGGGAGTTTCCACGACGCGGGTTGTGGTTCCATCAACACCTGCACGGGGGTGATTGTAGGAGATTCGGTGAGTGCCGATCCCATAGCCCCCGGCTCGGCGGGCGGTCCATCGCCCCGGCGATATACTTCCCCGCATGACACGACCGGACACCAACGCCCGCGTGCGGGCGCTCCGCGACCGCCTGAAACCCCACGGAATTTCGGCGCTGCTCGTCACCAACCCCAACGACATCCGCTACCTCACCGGCTTTGTCGGCCACGACTCGTGGGCGCTGGTGCCGATGGCGGGCGAGCCGGTCACCATCATCAGCGACAACCGTTTCGAGGAGCAGATCGGGCGCGAGGCCCCGCGCGCCAAGGCAGTCATGCGCAAGGGCTCGCTCAGCGAGGCGGTGGCGAAGTTGGCGGCAAAAACAAAAGCCAAACGCATCGGCCTGCAGCCCGAGCACGTCTCGCTGCAGCAGTACAAGGCCCTGTCGAAGGCGGTAGGGTCGGCTCGCCTCAAGCCCGTGACCGATGGTTTGATCCAGCAGCGTGCCGTCAAGGACGCCGGCGAGATCGCCGACATCCGCAGGGCCCTCAAGGCCCAGCAGGAGGCGTTCCGCCGGGTCACCCGCGCCATCAGGCCCGGCGACAGCGAGCAGACGGTCGCGGCGAAGCTCGAATACACGATGCGATTGCTGGGCGCCGACGGCCCGAGCTTCAACACCATTATCGCCGCCGGCGCCAACGCCAGCCTCCCGCACGCCATCCCCGGTCCTGCCAAGGTTCGGTCCGGGGGCATCGTCCTCATCGACTGGGGGGCGAAGTTCAACGGCTACTGCTCCGATCTCACCCGCGTGATCGCCCTGGGGAGGATGCCGGCCAAGATCAGGGAAATCTACAAGATCGTTCTGGATGCCCAGCTCGCGGGCATCGCCGCCATCGCCCCGGGCAAGAAACTCAAGGACATCGACAAGGTCGCGCGCGACATCATCAAGAAAGCCGGCTACGGCGACCGGTTCGGTCACGGGCTGGGCCACGGCATCGGGCTGGACATCCACGAGCAGCCGTCGCTCTCCTGGCGGACGGAGGAACGCCTGGAGGTCGGGCAGGTGGTGACGGTCGAGCCGGGGATTTACCTGCCGGGCGTGGGGGGGGTGCGGATCGAGGACGATGTTCTGGTGACGCCGCGCGGCCACGAGGTGCTGAGCGATTTGCCCAAGGGCCTCGAATCCGCGATTATGTGACGAGGGGCCAACGGACAGGATGGCCGGCGGTCTCCCCCCTATAAGGCTTTTTTATGCTCGACCCCAAGACGTTGAAGGAACTGGTCAAGCTTATGGTCGCCAACGACCTGACCGAGCTGGACCTGCAGGACCCCCAGGGTGAGCGGGTGACGCTCAAACGCAACGCGGTGCACCACGGCCAGCCCGTGATGCACATGGTCCCCGCGCCGGCCCCCGTCGCTTCTGTCCCGTCGGCCTCCGCCCCCGCCGCCTCCGAGCCCGCCGCACCCGCCGCCGACGAGGGGCTTGTCGCCATCAAGAGCCCGATGGTCGGCACCTTCTATACCGCCGCCGGCCCGGACGCCAAGGCGTTCGTCGCGGTCGGGTCGCAGGTGAGCGCCGACACGACCGTCTGCATCATCGAGGCGATGAAGGTCTTCAACGAGATTAAGGCCGAGACCGCCGGCACGATCCAGAAAATCCTCGTGAACAACGGCCAGGCGGTGGAGTTCGGCCAGCCGCTCTATCTCGTGAAGCCCGGGTGAATCGGCGGCGCCTCCAGGCGCGGACCCGCCGTCCCGGCTCCCACCGGATTTCCCGACCCTAGACCCCGATAGCGCGGACCCCACAATGTTTTCCCGCATCCTTATCGCAAACCGTGGCGAAATCGCCGTCCGCATCATCCGCGCGGCGCGCGAGATGGGCATCGAGTCCGTCGCCGTCTTTTCGACCGCCGACAAGGACTCACGCCACGTGCGCATGGCGGACCAGGCCGTCTGCATCGGCCCGCCCCCCTCGGCGCAGTCCTACCTGAACATCCCCGCCATCATCTCCGCCGCCGAGATCGCCAACGTCGATGCGATCCACCCGGGCTACGGCTTCCTCGCCGAGAACTCCCACTTCGCCGAGGTCTGCCGTTCGTGCAAGATCGAGTTCATCGGCCCGAGCGTGGAGTCCATGGCGGCGCTGGGGGGCAAGGTCTCCTGCAAGCAGATCGCCATCAAGAACAAGGTGCCCACCGCGCCGGGCAGCAAGGGCAAGATCGAGTCGGAGGAGGAGGCGATCAAGGTCGCGCGCGAGATCGTTTACCCGGTGATCGTCAAGGCCTCCGCCGGCGGCGGCGGGCGCGGCATGCGCGTGGCGCACAACGACATCGCGCTCCGCGCGGGCCTCAAGTCCGCCATGGCCGAGGCGCAGGGGGCGTTCGGCGACTCCACCGTTTACATCGAGAAGTTCATCGAGAAGGCCCGCCACGTCGAGGTGCAGATCCTCGGCGACATGCACGGCAACGTCGTCCACCTCTTCGAGCGCGACTGCACCATGCAGCGCCGCCACCAGAAGCTCATCGAGGAGGCGCCCTGCCCCGTGCTCAAAGACAAGGAGCGTGAGGAGCTCTGCAACGCCGCCGTACGTCTCTGCAAAGCGGCGAAGTACTACTCGGCGGGCACCGTCGAGTTCCTGATGGACGCCGTCACGCGGAAGTTCTACCTCATGGAGGTGAACACCCGCGTGCAGGTCGAGCACCCGGTCACCGAGGCGATCACGGGCATCGACATCGTCAAGGCGCAGATCCGCGTCGCCGCCGGGGAGAAGCTGGGCTTCTCGCAGAAGGACATCAAGCGGCACGGCCACGCCATCGAGGTCCGCATCAACGCCGAGGACCCGGCGAAGAACTTCATCCCGTGCGCGGGCCTGATCGAGCACTTCGACCCGCCCGGCGGCCCGGGCGTCCGCATGGACACGCACTGCTACTCGGGCTACCGCGTCCCGTCGAACTACGACTCGATGATCGCCAAGCTCATCGTCCACAAGAAGACCCGCGCCGCCGCGATCAGCACCCTGCGCCGGGCGCTGGCCGAGTTCCGGGTCGATCCCATCAAGACGACGATCCCGCTGCACGCCGAGCTGATGCGCAACAACGATTTCCTGCGCAACGACACGGACATCCACTACGTCGAGCGGCTGTTGGAACGCAGCGCTTCGCACGGGTGAGGCGCCCACGGATTTTTACGCCCCCTGATCCGCTTGCGTCACGCCAAAGTTCACCCTATCGTCCCCCCTCACCCCGGCCCGGGAGGGCGACGGGTCAGACACATCAATCCCAAGGGAATCATCACATGAGCAAGGAACCGGTTCGTTACGGCGTCGTCGGCCTGGGCCGCGCGGGTTGGGACATCCACGTCGCCGCGCTGCGCGGCCGGGCGGACGCCAAGATCGTCGCCATCGCCGACCCCCTCGAGGCCCGCCGCAACGAGGCCGCCACGGAGTTCGGCTGCAAGACCTACACCGACATCACCTCGCTCCTCAAGCAGGAAGACATTGAGGTCGTCACCATCGCCACGCCCTCTGTGCTGCACGGGCCGGACACCAAGCAGGCGCTCAGGGCGGGCAAGCACGTCGTCGTCGAGAAGCCCATGGCCATGAGCCTCGCCGAGGCCGACAGCATGATCAAGGCCGCCAAGGCCGCGCGCAAGAAACTCTTCGTCCACCAGAACTACCGCTTCTTCCCCGAGTGCACCCACCTTAAAGAAGTCGTCGATTCGGGCATCATCGGCAAGGTCTTCCACATCCGCTGCTACATCACGGGCTTCAACCGCCGCAACGACTGGCAGACCCTCTCCAAGAACGGCGGCGGGGTGCTCAACAACACCTGCCCGCACTTCATCGACCAGATTTTGCTCTACGCCGGCGCGCCGGTGAAAGAGGTCATGGGCGACCTCCGCCAGATCGCCTCGCCCGGCGACGTCGAGGACCACGTCAAGGCGTTCATCCGTTTCGAGAACGGCTGCACCGCCGACATGGAAATCTCCAGCGTCGAAAACATCGCGATGCCCATGCCCAAGTGGGTCTTCTGCGGCAGCACCGGCACCCTGACCAGCGACGGCCAGAAATCGACCATCCGTTGGTACGACCCCAAGCAGGTCAAGCCCCTCAAGGTGGTGGACGGCCCGGTCCTGGCCCGCAAATACGGCAACGAGGACAAGCTCCCCTGGCACGAAAAAGAGGTGGACGCCAAGGGCCCCGACCGCGGCACCTTCTACGGCAACGTCGCCGACGTCCTCCGCAATAAGGGCGCGATGTTCATCACCCCCGAGTCCGTCCGCGAGGTCATCCGCACCATCGGCATGATCCGCAAGGGGACGAAGTTCAGCGGGAAGGCGAAGAAGTAACCTTGCTAGCCGGCCCGCTCGCGGAGAGGGTGCATCTTAACGCAGCCTACGGTGTTTCTTCCGTGGGCATTGCTGCGCTGAACGCAACGGTTTGTTCGGTTTTAGTGCACACAATAAGCCGCTCGGTTTCGATCCCAATGTCTAGGTTTTCGTTTCGCAGCCCTTGCCACGTGGCCAAGTACTGTAATGCACCCAGTTTCTTTTCGAGTTTCAGCTTCTTTTCTACTCCACCAATCCAAGCAAGTACGACTAGCTCGCCTCTGTCGGCGCGCGTCGCGAGTTCTGGCTCTTCGATACGTTTCTGCCGTCCCCGTTCCCAACACCAGATGAGCCCTTTATCTGGGCCGTGCCAGAGTTCATCCGAACTCAAGCCTTCGCGAATTGGTCGGTCAATGGAACGATGCAAATGCGTAGCCATCTCAACTCACCTCCACTCCAAGAGCCTTCCAGAATACTGGCTCATGCATGATGCGAACGCCATATTGCTGCGCCTTCTTAGCTTTGCCTGATTGCGTTTGCGGGTCAGCAACAACTAGAAGATCAAGTTTTTTCGTTACAGATTCTGCAACACTAAGGCCGGCCTTGATGGCGAGTTCTTCCGCATATTCACGCGAAATCATTCGGCCATTATGGGAGCACAGCATTTCGCCGGTAAAGCACACACGCATTCCAGCAAGACTGGTTTCTGTAGCTTTGACCGGTGGAGGACCAAGCGGAGTTTTGGCAACCTTTGCCGCAGCTTCATTGAGTATCTCATCGAGATTGGGCTGTTCTCGTCCGAGTAATCTTGCAACAAGTTTCAGGTCTCGCCGTTCCGCGTCGGTGATGATTCCATCTGCCACGGCCGCCAAGGCCAACTGATTCAGGTAATCGCGGTGAGCAAGGTGAATCTGATCGCCACTCAGCCCCCAGCGTGTCGCCGTTTCAAGTAGTGCGTCGCCTTCACAGTCGTCCACACGGCGATCTTCTAAAACTCGGTCGAGTAATGCCCCGTATGCCATGGCCGCACCGTCTGTGGCAACTGGTGCGGCGTTATCCCGTTTCCGCTCTAGAAGACGCTGCAAGAATGTGGGAGGCTCCGCCTGACGACGACGAGACTCGTTGCGTGTGAGGGTTTGCTTGGTTGTGCGTGGCAATTCGGGCCACGGGATCGCTGTTAATTCAGATAGTTTTTGAAGTGTGTCTGGATGGTCGGGGAGGAGGCTCGCTAATAGACGGGCGGCGGCGCGAGCATCCGCGAGGGCATCATGGGCTTCACCCTCAAACGTAATTCCGTGGTCACAGCAGCACTCCGTTAGTTTGCCACCTCCCGCAAGTTGCATCGTGCAGATGCTGAAGCAATTGGGCAAGGCGTACCCGGCACGAGTGAATTCGCTTTCCAGAAATTGTCGATCAAACCTCACATTGTGGGCAGCTATTGCAACGGATCCTCGCAGAACATCAGTCAGCGGTGCTGCGATTTCAGCAAATTGAGGCGCGAGGAGCACGTCTTCCGAGGTCAGGCCGTGAATACGACTAGGCTCTGTCTGAAAACACGATCTTGAGGGTGCGTTGAATCATCGCCAGTTTCATCATCGCCAGGAAGTTGATGGCCAGCTTCTCGAAGCGTGTGCCGATGCGGCGACACTCTTTGAGCCAGCCGATGGTCTGCTC
>JAIOPN010000008.1 GCA_021413865.1 Planctomycetota bacterium
GAGCAGACCATCGGCTGGCTCAAAGAGTGTCGCCGCATCGGCACACGCTTCGAGAAGCTGGCCATCAACTTCCTGGCGATGATGAAACTGGCGATGATTCAACGCACCCTCAAGATCGTGTTTTCAGACAGAGCCTAGTAACTTTTATCGCTCATTTGAACACTTCGTTACGCGACGCATCCTCCATGATTCGAAATTGAATAATGAAGTCAAAGATATTTGCTATGCGTTAGCTAAAATTGGTGTTCCAAAATCGATTCAGGAAATGTTTCGAACGGATATTTATCCTGTGCGATCAGCCCAAGTAATGCATGCGTGGCAGAAGCAAGTCTCAATCGATGCCGAAGTAGTCGGAAAGATTAAGCTTTTATGTGATGCCGCTATGTTCCATGCATTCGAGCCTTGTTGGAGGGATACCATTGAAAAATTAAACGGGCTGCCCAGCAGCGGTAGTTGACCACCTTTGAGAGACGGTCTCTACGTCCTTCCGCGCAATTCCACTCTTCTGATCTTCCCGCTCACCGTTTTGGGCAGCTCCGTCACGAACTCGATCTGCCTCGGGTACTTGTACGGCGCGGTGACGCGTTTGCAGTGGCGTTGCAGCTCGCGCACAAGGGTCTCGGAACCGGTTACGCCCTGGCGGAGGACGACGAACGCCTTGACGATCTGGCCGCGGTCCGCGTCGGGCCTGCCGACGACGGCCGCCTCCAGCACCGCCTCGTGCTCGATCAATGCGCTCTCCACCTCGAACGGGCCGATGCGGTAGCCGGAGCTTTTGATCACGTCATCGGCGCGGCCGATGAACCAGTAGTAGCCCTCCTTGTCGCGCATCGCCGTATCGCCGGTGAGGTACCACGGGCCGCGGAACTTGGCCGCGTTCTCGTCGGGGTTGCGCCAGTACTCACGGAAGAAACCCAGCGGGCGGTCCGGCGCGACGCGCACGGCGATCTGCCCCTCTTTATCGTCGCCCACGGGCCGCAGCGCGTCGTCGAGCAGCGCGACCTCGAAGCCGGGCGTGGGCTTGCCCATCGAGCCGGGCCTGACTTCCAATCCGTGTGAACGGAAGTTGCCGATGAGCACGACCGTTTCGGTCTGGCCGTAGCCCTCGTAAATGGAAAGCCCGGTCGCCGCCTTCCAGACCGAGAAGACCTCGGGGTTAAGCGGCTCGCCGGCGCTGACGCAGTGGCGCAATTTCGGAAAGGCGTATTTCGCCAGCTCCTGCCGCACGATGAGGCGCAGCGCGGTCGGCGGGGCGCACCAGACGGTGATCGGGTAATGCGCCAGGGTGCGGAGCGTGGCGCCGGGGTCGAACCGGCCGTGCGAATCGACGGCGAAGATGCACGCCCCCATGCACCACGGGCCATAGAAGGAGGACCACGCCGCCTTCGCCCAGCCGGTGTCGGAGAGGTTCCAGACCACGTCGCCGGGGCGCAGGTCGAGCATGAGTTCGCCGGTGACGCGGTGGCCCATGCCGTAGCTGGCCTGGGTGTGGAGGACCATCTTGGGCGGGCCTGTGGTGCCGCTGGTGAAGTAGAGGATGCCCGGGTCGTCGCTGCGCGTGGGGGCGGGGTCGAAGGCGGGGTCGGCGGAGCGCAGGCCGGCGTCGAAGTCGATCCAGCCAGCGGGGAGAGCGGTGCCCGGGTCGCGCACGAGGATGCGCAGACCGGCGAAGGTTTCTATTTTTGCCGCACCGTCACCGTCGGTGAACACGGCCGAGACATCGGCGGCGCGGAGGCGGTAGGCGATGTCGTGAGGCGTGAGCAGGGGGGTGCCGGGGATGGGCACCGCGCCCAGGCGGATCAGGCCCAGCACGCCGATCCACCACGCGGGGCGGCGCTGGAGCATGACGAGTACGCGGTCGCCGGGGCGGACTCCAATCGATTGAAAAAACGCCGCCGCGCGACGCAGCTGCTCAGCGAGCTGCGCGAAGGTGAATCGCTGCTCCATTCCCGTCCTCTCATCCACGCACCAGAGCGCGGCCGCGTCGGGCGTTTTCTCCGCCCACGTCTCGACGACATCCCCGGCGAAATTAAAATACTCGGGCAACGGCTGGCTCATGATGCCTACATGCTAATCCGTTTTTATTTGACGCGCAGCACGATCTTGCCCGTGGTGTGGCCCGACTCGATCAGGCGGTGCGCCTCGGGCAGTTCCGCGAGGCCGAGCACGCGGCCGACGTGGACGCGGAGTTTCCCGCTCTCGACCAGCCGCGCGGCGGCGGCGAGCGTCCGGCCCTGGCGCTCGGGGTTGATGCCGTAGAGCGTCGGGGCGGCCATGAAGACGCAGTGCAGCGTCGCGTTGCGGACGAAAAGCTCCCGCAGCGCCCCGGCCGCACCGCCGACGACGGTCATCACCTGCCCGTTGGGCGCGACACAGGGGAGCGATTTGTCGAGCGTCTCAAAGCCGACGCAGTCCAGGATCGCGTCGCAGCCGCGGCCGGATGTTTCGCGCATCACGCGCTGAGCGAAATCTTCCTCGTGGTAGTTGATCACGACGTCCGCCCCGAGTGATCGGCAGAGCCCGATGCTCTCGGGCCGGCCGGCGGTGGTGAGGACGCGGCACCCGCGCAGCCTGGCGAGCTGGATGGCGATGTGCCCGACCCCGCCGCCGCCGGCGTGGATGAGCACGGTCTGCCCCGCCTCGATTCGCCCGCGGTCGTAGAGCGACTCCCACGCCGAGAGCGTCACCAGCGGCAGCGCGGCGGCCTGCACATAATCGAGGTTGGCGGGCTTGAGCGCGGCCGTGCGGGCGTCAACGCAGACCAGCTCCGCGTTCGCCCCGTGCCGCGTGAAGGTCGGCGAGGCATACACCTCATCTCCGACCTTGAACGCCTTGACGCTTACGCCGACCGCGCGGACCACGCCGCTGACATCGAACCCCAATGCGTAAGGCAGTGTCCGCCCCTTCCCGAACGCGCCGCGCCGCATCTTGAAATCGACCGGGTTGATCGAGCAGGCGTGTACCTCGACGAGCAGGTCGTGCTCCCCGGGTACAGGCTCGGGCAGCTCGCCGGGCTGGAGCACCTCGGGCCCGCCGAACTTGGTGAGGAGCATGGCTTTCATGGCGTGTTTCTCGATCGGGTGCGCCGCGCGATCTCAACCATCCCCCACAACTCATCGACACCCTGACCCGTCGCGGCCGTGATTTTCACGACGGGCTGCCTGCCGGCGTCCCCGCCCGAAATATCCAGCATCTCACGCAGCGAAGCAGCGGTCGCATCCGCGCCGGGCAGATCAGATTTGTTCACCGCGATGACATCCGCGATCTCCAGCAGCCCGGCCTTCTGCCACTGCACCTCGTCACCCGCTGAGGGGGTCACGACCAGCACCACCACGTCCGCCACGCCGCGTATTGCTAGCTGGTCCTGGCCCGCGCCGACGGTTTCGATGAGCACCTCGTCGTAGCCGAACGCTTCGAGCAGGCGGACGATGGCGTCGGCGTTGGGGGGCAGCCCGCCGGCCGCGCCGCGCGTGGCGATGCTGCGGACGAAGACGCCCTGGTCGGCCGGGTCGTATTCGATGCGGATGCGGTCGCCGAGCAACGCCCCGCCGGTGATCGGGCTGGCGGGGTCGCAGGCGAGCAGGGCGACGCTACGCCCCGCGGCGCGGCGGTGGCGGATCAGGGCGGCGGCGAGGGTGCTCTTGCCCGCGCCGGCCGAGCCGGTGATGCCGACTTTGAGCGCAGAGCGTTTGCCTGCGGCGAGCGTGTCGAGGAGTGATCGAATCTCCGCGCTATGGTCCGCGCCGTCGTCCGTGAGGCTGATCAGTTGTGCGAGGGCGCGGCGGTCTCCGGCGCGGAAGCGTTCGGCCAGCGCCCGCAGGCGATCGGCTTGGGACGCGGGGTCTTTCATCGCCTCTGCCCCGCACGCGAGGCGGCGGCTAGTTCCCGGAATGAGCCGACGATCCGCTCCAACGTCGTGCCCGGCCCGAGCACCCGCGCGACGCCCATCTTCTCCAACACCGGCACGTCCCCGTCCGGCACGATGCCGCCGATCACCACCGGCACGTGCCCGACGCCCTCGGCACGCAGCGCGTCGATCAGGTCGGGCACGAGCGTCAGGTGCGCCCCCGATAGCAGGCTGATGCCCACGGTGTCGGCGTCCTCGTCGGCGACGGCGCGGGCGACGTGGCGGGCCGTCTGCCACAGGCCGGTGTAGATCACCTCCATGCCCGCGTCACGCAGCACGCGCGCAACGACGCGGATGCCCCGGTCGTGCCCATCGAGGCCGAGCTTGGCGAGCACCACGCGGATGGGTCGATCGGTCATGGGAGGCTCCGTCACCACCAGCCGGCGGTCTGCTTGTATCGGCCGAGTACGTCGGCTAGGGCGGACATCATCTCGCCGACGGTCACTTCGAGGCGGGCCGCGTCGATGAAGGCGGGCATCAGGTTTTGCGAGCCGGCGGCGGAAGCGCGGATGCGGTCGAGGGCGGCGGCGACCTTCGCCGGGTCGCGCTGGGCCTTGAGCGTGCGCAGCCGCTCGATCTGGCCCGGCTCGACCGACGGGTCCGCTTTGTGCGTGGGAATCGGCTGCGGCGGCTCGATAAAGTCGTTGACGCCGACGATCACGCGCTTGCGCGATTCGACCTCGCGCTGGTAGCGAGCGGCGGCGGAGGCGATCTCGCGGCGGAAGTAGCCCGACTCGACACAGCGGACCACCCCGCCCATCTCCGCGATGCGTGCGAAGTACGTTTCCGCTTCTTTTTCCAGTTCGTCGGTGAGCGCCTCGACGTAGTAGCTCCCGCCCAGCGGGTCGGCGGTGCTGGTCACGCCCGTCTCGTGCGCGAGCACCTGCTGGGTCCGCAGCGCGAGCGTGACCGATTCCTCCGTGGGGAGCGAGAGCGTTTCGTCCATGCTGTTGGTGTGCAGCGACTGGCACCCGCCCAGCACCGCCGCCATCGCCTGGTACGCCACGCGGATCAGGTTCACGCCGGGCTGCTGCGCCTGGAGGGAGCAGCCGGCGGTCTGGGCATGGAAGCGCAGCCGCCAGGAGGCCTCGTTCTTCGCGCCGTAGTGGTCGCGCATGCGCCGCGCCCAGATGCGGCGGGCGGCGCGGAACTTGGCGATCTCCTCGAAGAACTCGTTGTGGGCGTTGAAGAAGAAGGAGAGCCGTGGGGCGAAGTCGTCGATTTTCAGGCCGCGTTGCAGGGCGCGTTCGACGTATTCGATGCCGTCGATGAGGGTGAAGGCTAGCTCCTGCCCGGCGGTGGAGCCGGCCTCGCGGATGTGGTAGCCGCTGATGGAGACCGGGTGCCAGCGCGGTGCGTGGCGGGCGCAGAACTCGATCACGTCCACCGCGAGGCGGACGGAGGGCTCGGGCGGGAAGACGAACTCGTTCTGGGCGTGGAACTCCTTGAGGGTGTCGTTCTGGAGGGTGCCGCCGAGTTTGTCCCACGCGATGCCCTGCCGCTCGGCGGCGACGAGGTAGAAGGCCATGAGGATCGGCGCGGGGGCGTTGATGGTCATGGAAGTGGAAACACGCGCGAGGTCGATGGAGTCGAAGAGGCGCTGCATATCGGCGGCGCAGTCGATGGCGACGCCGAGCCGGCCGACCTCGCCGCGGGCGCGGGGGTCGTCGCTGTCGAGGCCCATAAGGGTGGGCATGTCGAAGGCGACGCTCAGGCCGGTCTGGCCCTTGTCGAGGAGGAAGCGGAAGCGTTGATTCGTATCCTCCGCCGAGCCGAAGCCGGCGAACTGCCGCATCGTCCAGAGCCGACCGCGGTACATGTCGGCGTGGATGCCGCGCGTGAAGGGGAACGCGCCGGGCACCCCGGGCACCCCGGGGGCACCGTCGCTTCCATTTGGATTGGGTAAATCTCCGGCCGTGTAGAACGGCTTGATCTCCCGACCGCTGATGGTATCGAAGGTCGCCACGGTATCGGCACCTCCTCGCGTTACATGCACCCCGCCGGATTATACGCGGGCCCCCGCTGTAGAATGATTTAGGAGAGGTTCGGGCATGGGTGAGTCAGCTCCTGTCGAAATGCCCTGGGTTGATGGCCAGACGATCGGAGAGGCCCTGCGCCGCAGCGCGGAGCGCCGCCCCGACGACGACGCGGTGGTCTTCCCCGACATCGGGCTCCGTGCCACCTTTTCAGAGTTCGACCGCATGGTGGACGAGGCGGCGCTGGGCCTGCTGGCGCTGGGGCTGAACAAGGGGGACCACCTGGCGCTCTGGTGCACCAACCGGCCGCAGTGGGTGATCCTGCAATTCGCCACGGCGCGGGTGGGCGTGGTGCTCGTCACCGTGAACCCCGCCAACCGCGCGAGCGAGCTCGAATATGTGCTGCGCCAATCCGATGCGCGGGCGCTGGCGCTGATCGACACCTTCAAGACATCCAACTACTACGACATCTTCGAGGAGGTCTGCCCGGAGCTGTCGCGGTCCGAGCCGGGCACGCTCCGCTGCGCGAAATTCCCGGAGCTTCGCTGGGTGGTGGCGCTGGCGGACAAGCCGCGCACGGGGATGCTCGCGTGGTCGGAACTTCTGCGGCGCGGCGGCGGCGTTGGCAAGAACCAGCTCACGCAGCGCGAGGCGACGCTCTCGCCGACCGACCCGATCAACATCCAATACACCTCCGGCACGACCGGTTTCCCCAAGGGGGCGATGCTCAGCCACCGCAACCTGCTGCTCAACGGCTACTACGTCGGCGCGAGCCAGCGGCTAGGCCCGCGCGACCGGGTCTGCATCCCCGTGCCGTTCTACCACTGCTTCGGCTGCGTGCTGGGCACCATCTGCACCGTCGTACACGGCGCGGCGATGGTGATCCCGCACGAATACTTCGACGCGTGCAAGACGCTCGACGCGGTCGAGAGGGAGCGGTGCACCGCGCTCTACGGTGTGCCCACGATGTTCATCGCCCAGATGGAGCACCCCAGCTACGCCGGGCGCGACCTCACCTCCCTGCGCACTGGCATCATGGCGGGCAGCCCCTGCCCGATCGAGCTGATGAAGAAGGTGACGACGCAGATGGGCGCGCGCGAGTTGACGATCGCGTACGGCCAGACGGAGGCGTCGCCCGTCATCACCCAGACCCGCGCCGACGACCCGATCGAGCTGCGCGTCGAGACGGTGGGCCGGCCGTTGCCGGGCGTGGAGGTGAAGATCGTCGATCCGGCGACCGGCACGACGATGAACGTGGACGAACCGGGTGAACTGTGCGCCCGCGGCCACGTCGTAATGCTCGGCTACTACAACATGCCCCAGCAGACCGCCGCCGCGATCGACGCCGACGGGTGGCTCCACACCGGCGACCTGGGCGTGAGGCTCGGCAACGGCTATTTCCGGATCACCGGCCGGATCAAGGACATGATCATCCGCGGAGGCGAAAAGATCTACCCGCGCGAGGTCGAGGAGTACCTCTACAAGCACCCGAAGATCCAGGACGTGCAGGTCGTGGGTGTCCCCGATGAAAAATACGGCGAGCAGGTCCTCGCGTGGATCAGGCTGCGCGACGGGCAGTCGGCGACCGAGGAAGAGGTCCGCGACCACTGCCGCGCGGGCATGGCGCACTACAAGGTGCCGCGCTACATCAAGTTCGTCACCGCGTTCCCGATGACCGTCACGGGGAAGGTGCAGAAATACATGATCCGCCAGAAGGCGATCGAGGAACTGGGGCTGGAGGCGGCCGCGCGGGCGAGGACGGCCTGACGCGTTGAGCGGGGGGGCTGTTTCCTCCGGCGCGATCAGACAGGGGGAAATCATGGGACACCGCATCGGCGATCTGGAGTTGGAGGTCGTAAGCGGCGGGCGGCTGCGGCTCGACGGCGGCACCATGTTCGGCGTCGTGCCGCGCGTGCTCTGGCAACGCAAATCGCCCCCCGACGAACGCAACCGCATCCTCCTCGACACCAACTGCCTCCTCATCCGCAGCCCGGTCGGTCTGGTCCTGATCGACACGGGGTATGGCGGCAAGGCCACCCAGCGCGATCGCGACAACTTCGCGCTGGAGGAGGGCAGCCCGCTGCTGCGCAACCTCGCGGCTGTCGGTGTCCGGCCGGACGACATCGCCGTGGTGATTCTCACGCACCTGCATTTCGACCACGCCGGCGGCGTCACGGAGCTTGATGAGTCGGGCGTGCCCCGCCCCGTGTTCCGCCGCGCGATGCACCTGGTGCAGCGGCTGGAGTGGGAGGACGCGACGGGCAGATTGCCGGAGCTTGCCGGGGCCTATTTCGAGCGGGACTTCCTTCCGCTGGCGGACGCGGGGCTGCTGGAACTCGTGGATGGTGACGCCCGGCCGATCCCCGGCATCGAGCTGCGCCTCACCGGCGGGCATACGCGCGGCCACCAGGTCGTGCTGCTCCACAACAGCGACAGGCACGCCATCTACACCGGCGACCTCGCGCCCACCACCGCGCATCTCCGCGCCTTCTGGACGATGGCCTACGACCAATCCCTCCTGGAGCAGCGCCGCCTCAAACCGCGATTGCTGGGCGAGGCCGCCGACCGCGATTGGCTCGTTATATTCGATCACGACCCGAACATCCGCGCAGCGCACCTGGCGCGCGATGCGAAGGAGGAGTTCGTCGTGCGCGAGAGCGTGCCGTTGTAAATGCGTCGCGGTTTGTCCCCCGCGTAGCGGCCGCCCCGCAGGGGCGCTCCGGGGAGATCACCCGCCGCGCAGCGCATCTTCCGCCGCGGCGGTGGTCGAGTTGTCGTCGTTATCCCGGAGCGATGCTAGCTGCTCCGCGATCCGCCGTGAAGAAATCTTCAAGAAGTAATACGCGGCGGGATCGATGGCGGCCGCGCCGGGCCGCGCCATTTCATCGTCGAGCCGGCTGAGCACGCACGCCGAGGCATAAATCGACATCGCCGCCTCCGCGATGCGTTCGTGCACATATTGCCGATCGAGGATGTTCTCCCGGTGGACAAAGAGCGCATGGCGGATCTCCTGGTCGAAGGAGCGGATCAGCACGCCAAGATGGTTCGCGTGTGGCCTGAGCAATGCGTGGCGCACGGGGACGTCGACCGGTCGGCCCAGCACGCGGGCCGCACCGAACCGCCACGCCACCGCCGGCGCCTTCCACGGCTTGGTCATCGCCCGCTTGAGTTGCAGCAGCTCCTCGGCCGGCCCACGGATGCCGACCAGCGCGATGAACGACCGCAGCACGTCGTTGGCCCCCTCGCCGATCTGGTTGATCCGCGCGTCCCGGAGCATGCGCTCCAACGGCTTGTTCGTGAAGTAGGCGGCGCCGCCGTGGACCTGGAACGCATCGTTCACGCTGGTCCAGAGCGCCTCGGTAGTGAAAACCTTGAGCATGGCGGTCTCGAGCATGTAGTCCTCGAGGCCGCGGTCGATCAGCCCCGCCGTCACATGGGTCATAGCCTCCATCGCGTAGAGGTTCGCCGCCATGAGCGCGATCTTCTTGCGGACCAGCTCAAAATCACCGAGCGTCTTGCCGAATTGTCTGCGATGGTTCACGTGTTCGACGGATAAGCGCAGGCAGGCCCGCGCGGCCCCCGTGCAGCAGGCGCCGAACGTGGTCCGGCCGAAGTCGAGCACGGTGAGCGCGACCTTGAGCCCCTTGCCCAGCGGGCCCAGGATATTTTCTTTCGGCACCTTCATGCCGTGGAACGCCAGCCGGGAGGTCACCGTGCCGCGGATGCCGAGCTTTTCCATGCGCGACTCGACGACCTCGAAGCCGGGCATGTCGGGCGTGACGAGGAAGGCGGTGATCGCGGTCTTGTCCGTCCCCGGGATGGGCGTGCGTGCCATGACGGTGAGCACCTGCGCGATCGCGCCGTTGGTGATGTAGCGCTTCTGGCCGTTGAGGACGTAGTGCGAACCGTCCGCGCTGGGCGTGGCGGTGGTCTGGACGTTGGCGGCGTCGGAGCCCGCCTCGGGCTCGGTGAGAGCGAAGGCGGCGAGTTGCTCACCGGAGATCAGCGGGCGTAGCCATCGGCTCTTCTGCGACTCGGTGCCGAAGAGCAGCAGCCCGCGCATGCCGATCGAGTGGTGCGCATTGATGAAGACGGAGGTCGAGGCGCAGTGCGCGCCGACAACGTCCAGCATCTTGCAGTAGGCGAGCTGCGAGAAACCGCGCCCTCCCAGTTCGACGGGCGCGGTCATACCCAGCACGCCTAGCCGGCCGAGCTCGCGGATCACGTCGCGTGGGATGTCGGCCGCGCGGTCGATCGCCACGGTGTCGAGCGATTGCTCGACGAAGCGCGTCAGCTCGGCGAGCGATGCCTCGACGCGCGGCCGTTCACTCTCGGGAACGCGCGGGTAGGGCGTGACCCAATCCGCCGCGTATCGGCCGAAAAACAGGCTCTTGCCGAAGCCCAGCTTCTGCGGTCCGGAGAAGAGCAACTCCTCGGCCTGCTTCACCTGCTTGTCGCGTTCGGTCTCTTTCCCGGTCATGGGCGTTTCCAGTCACGGGGTTTTTGGGTCCACGCGGGGGCACGTTTTTCGAGAAAGGCGGCGAAGCCCTCTTTCGCCTCGGGCGCGCCGCGGGCGGCGAGGTGGTGGTCGAGCGCGGCGCGGATGTCTTCGTCGAGGTCGGAGTGCGCCAGTTCTCGGAGAAGCGACTTGGTCCGCACCACCGCCCCGGGAGCGCCCTGCGCCACCTGATCAGCCATCATCAGGGCCGTGTCGAAAACCTTGTCGGCGGGCACCGTGCGATTGACCAGGCCGATGGCCACCGCTCTGTCGGCATCGATCATCTGGGCGAGGAGGAGCAGCTCGCGCGCGGCGCGCTCGCCGACCTGGCGGAGCAGAAACGTCATGACCAGCCCGGCGACAAAGCCGCGCTGCGTCTCGGGGTAGCCGATCTTTGCATCCTCGGCGGCGACGACCAGGTCGCAGGCGGACATGAGCCCCGCGCCGCCCGCCGCCGCCGCGCCGTGTACCGCCGCGATGGACACCAGCGGCGAGCGGTGTATCACCGTCAGCATGCGGGCCACCATGTGGGCCGAGCGCTCGGCGGTGGTGGGGTCGGCCGCCTCGCGCAGGTCCAGCCCAGAGCAGAAGACCGCGCCCGCGCCGCGCAGGATTAGAACCCGCTTGGTCTTGTCACCCTCCGCCGCTTCAACCCCCGCGCACAACTCCTCCATCAGCGAGGCGCTCAACGCGTTGCGCTTATCCGGCCGGTTGAGCGTGAGCACCGCCACGCCGGGGCGCGTCGAATCCGTCACGACCAGCGGTTGAGACATGGCGATTATCCTCCGCTGCCCGCGCAGCGCTTCAGCTCATCTGCCGACACGTCGAGTTCCAGTTCCAGGAGCGCCTGCCCCAGCGCCTTGCCCTGCGCGTCGATGCGGAGCGAGCGCCCCGATGCCCCGCCCAGCACGCCGGGCAGGATGAAGTTCAACGCGCCCAGGTTCGCCATCTCATACCGCCGCACGACCCCGACGCCCATCGGCTTGAAATACGTCTCCACCACCGCCGGTGTCAGCAGGCGACGCAGCAGTTCGTAACCCGCCGGGGTGTACGCGATCACGCCGACGTTTGCCCCCGAGCCCTTGTCGCCGCTGCGTGCGTGCGCGATTTCTCTCAGCGGTGTCATGCTCACGGCGTTATCCCTCTGAAACAGCCTTGGCTGCGATCACACCTCGATGCATTCTACGCGCGGCGTTACAAGCTTCCGGTCGATCAGGCAGGGCCAGTAGCCATAGACCTCGTGCACGCGCGGCCGGCCCTCGGCGTACCCCGTGATGCCCTGCGGGCCCGAGGTCACCAGCGGCATCAACTCACGCGTGAAGCGCTCGACCACCTCGCGCCGCCGGTCGGCGACGGTGATGCGCAGGACGGTCTCCATCATTTCGCTGTGGTTTTGCCTTCCGACCGGTGCTGCCGCGTTAGCGCCTAAACATTCATCGAGCCACTGCTCCGGCTCGCCGCCCGCGCTGTGCAGCCGTGCGCGCACGACATCCGCGCACCGTTTCGCTTTCGCCACGGCGTCGCGGCCGAAGATCGTCAGGGTGCCCGAGGCGCGAAAGCCGTTGCGGAACGTGGCGCTCACCTTGTAGCCCGGCGGCGGGGGGCTGCCTTTAGCGCCGGTGACGCGCACACGGTCACGGCCGTCGCCCCCGAGCTTGATGGAGAGGAGCGAGACCGTGGCATCCGGACTGAGGTACGCACCGGGGTCGCCGATCTCATACACCAGTTGTTCCTTGACCGTGCGCTCATCGACGCGCCCGCCGGTGGAGGCGGGTTTGGTGACGACACAGCCGCCGTCGGCGCTGACTTCGACGACCGGGTAGCCGAGGTTTTCCGTGCCGGGGATGTTGAGCCAGTCGGTGCTGATGCCCCCGGTGACCTGCGTGCCGCACTCGATGAGGTGGCCCGCGACGGTCGCGCCGGCGACTCGGTCGAAATCTTCCACCGACCAGCCGAAGTGGTGCACGCAGGGCCCGACGGTCAGGCTCGGGTCCGCGACGCGCCCGGTGACGACGAGGTCCGCGCCGGCGGCGAGCGCCTCGACGATCGGCGCGGCGCCGATGTAGGCGTGGGCGGTGACCAGCGCATCCAGCGGAAGATCGCGGCCGAGCTGACGGCCGTTGTCGAGATTTGCGAACGCGCCGCCGCGTTCGCGGAGGATGGGGAGTACGTCGTCGCCGCTGACCACGCCGATCCTGAGCCCCTTGCACCCCGCGTCGCGGAGCACCGCGGCGCACGCCTCCGCGCAGCCGCGCGGATTCATCCCGCCGGCGTTGGTGACGACGCGCAGCGGGTGGCCTCCGGCGCGGCGCTGCGCCCAGAGCAGGGCGAGGGCGCGGAGCGACTCGACGAAATCCCGCGTGAAACCCGCCGTCGGGTCGCGCTGCTTCTGCGCGGCGAGGATCGACATCGACACCTCGGCCAGGTAGTCGAGCGTGAGGTAATCCAGGTCCGGCTGCTGCGCCGCCAGCGTGGCCGGGGCGTCGCCGCGATCGCCCCAGAAGCCCTGCGCATTGCCGATTCGGAGGATGCCTTTAGTCATGGCTAAACCTGGAACACCCCGGCACGAAAGCCGCCAGACGGGGGCTTGCGTTTGACCAGCGTGAGCGAGCGGATCAGCACGTCGCGCGTGGTGTGCGGCGCGATGACGGCATCCACCCAGCCGCGGGCGGCGCCGTAGCGGATGTCCGTCTTTTCCTGGTACGACTGCTCGACCGTGCGCCGCATCATCTTGCGATCCTCGTCGGAGATGATTTTCCCCTTGCGCTTGGCCTGACGCTCCTCGAGTGCGAGGAGCGTCTCGGCGGCCTGGGCGCCGCCCATCACCGCGTAGCGCGCGCCGGGCCACGCGTACACCATCACCGGATCGAACGCCTTGCCGCACAGCGCGTAATTCCCCGCGCCGAACGAGCCGCCCACGATGACCGTGATCTTGGGCACGGCCGCGTTGCTCACCGCGCTGACAAGCTTGGCACCGCTGCGGATGATGCCGGACTGCTCCGCGTCGCGGCCGACCATGAAGCCCTGCACGTCCTGAAAAAAAACGAGCGGCAGGCCGCCCTGGCTGCAGTCCATGACGAAGCGTGCGGCCTTCTCGGCGGACTCGCCGTAGAGCACGCCGCCGAGCTGGATGCCGTGTTTGCGGGAGCGGCGCGGGCCGTGCTGGTTGGCGACGATGCCGACGGGGATGCCGCCGATCGAGGCGTAAACGGTGACGACCGATTCACCGTAGGTGCTCTTGTATTCATTGGCCGAACCGGCATCGACGATGCAGGCGAGCAGGTCGTGGGCGTCGTACTGCTTCGCGCCGTCGGGGGAGATGATGTCGTACACGTCGGCCGGATCGCGCGTGGGTTCGGGCGCGGCGGGGTTGGCGAGCTGTTCGTCAGGGCGCACGGGCAGCATCTTGATGAGGGAGCGCAATCGGGCGAGGCAGGCGGCGTCATCTTTTTCGTGGAAGTCCACGGTGCCGCTGACCTGTGCGTGCATGGTCGCGCCGCCGAGTTCCTCTTCATCGGCGGTCTGGCCGATGGCGGCTTTGACGAGCGCGGGGCCGGCGAGGTAGAGCGCGCTGCCCTCGGTGATGAGGATTTTGTCGCAGAGCACGGGCAGGTAGGCGCCGCCGGCGACACAGTTGCCCATGATGGCCGCGTATTGCGGGAGGCCGGCCGCGGAGAAGACGGCGTTGTTGCGGAAGATGCGGCCGAAGTCGTCGTCGTCGGGGAAGATCTCGTCCTGCATGGGCAGGAAGACGCCGGAGGAATCGACGAGGTAGACCAGCGGGAGCCCGCAGTTGAAGGCGATCTTCTGGGCGCGGAGGACTTTTTTCGCGGTCTGCGGGAAAAACGCGCCGGCCTTCACGGAGGCGTCGTTGGCGACAACCATGCAGGCCCGGCCCTCGACGGTGCCGATCCCGGTCACCACGCCGGCGGCGGGCACCTCGCCCCACTCGTCATACATCTTGTGCGCCGCCCAGAGGCCCATCTCGATGAAAGTGGCGTCACTGTCGAGAAGTCGCGCCAATCGCTCGCGCACTGGGAGCCGGCCGAGCTTGCGCTGCCGCTCCTGGCCCGCCGCGCCGCCGCCCTCGCGCAGCACCGCCTCCTGCTGTTGAAGATCGTCCGTGACCGCCCGCAGGGTTTTAGGTACGGATGCTCTAGGAGTATGGCCGGTCTCTTTGGACGACACACGATCACTCCGGCGGGTGGGTGCGATTACAATTGTACGGATTCGGCACGCGAGCGGTCGCGCGGGTCCACCATTCTTTCGCAACGGAACACCCATGCCCATCGCAGTCAGAGTCGAGATTGACGCGGAGGGCGTGGCCACTGTCTGGTTCGACGCACCGGGGCGGTCGGTCAACACGTTCACCGCGGCGGTGCTCGACGAGTTCAGCGGCGTGATTGAACAGGTCGAGGCGCTGGCACGCGACAAGAAAATAAACGGCGTGGTCTTCGCCTCCGCCAAGCCGGGCGTCTTCATCACCGGGGCGGACCTGGCGGAGATGATGCGCTACGACGCGTCGGGGATGCTCGCGTTCCTTGAAAAAGGGCAGGGGGTTCTGGAGCGCATCGCCCGGCTGCCGGTGGTGACGGTCGCGGCGATCAACGGGCATTGCCTCGGCGGCGGTTTCGAGTTGGCGCTCGCGTGCACCTACCGCGTCGCCGCCGACGAGGGGACGATCAACATTGGCCTGCCCGAGGTGAAGCTCGGCATGATCCCCGCGTGGGGCGGGACGACGCGGGTGACGCGGATGATCGGCCTGCGGCGGGCGCTGCCGCTGCTCATTTCCGGCGAAAGCCTGACACCACGAAAAGCGAAAACGGCCGGTCTTATCGACGAGGTCGCCGCGCCGGAGCAATTGATGAAGGTGGCGAAGGAAATGATTGGACGAGGGCCGCGTACGCCGCTGGAACCGCCAGCGGAAAAACAACAACTCCTCGACACGCCGACGGCGATGGGGGAATTCTGCGAGCGTGAGCGGCGGGCCGTTCTGGCGGAAACATTCGGTCACTACCCGGCGATGCTGGGGGTCATCGACGTCGCGGAAACGGCGGCGAGGGAAGGCCACGAGGAGGGCCTGCGCGCCGAGCGTGAGAGGCTCGCCGGGTTGTCGCAGACCGCCGCGTGCAAGAACCTGTTGCGGATGTTTTTTCTGCGGCAGAGCGTCAAGAAGGCGGCGCAGCGGACATCCCCCGGCCAGATTACATCGGAAATTCTTATCAATCGCCTGCTGGTCTCATACGTGGCGGAGGCCCTTGCAATGGCGAGGGAGACGGGGGACATCGCGCGGATCGATGTGGCGATGAGGCGATGGGGGATGGGGATGGGGCCGTTCGAGTGGTGCGATCAGTTGGGGCTGGATGCGGTGCTGGTTATTTTCACAACGATCGGCGAGAGCACGGGGAGCCGTGCGCCGACGGAGTTGACCGAGATTGCCGAGCGGGGATGGTTGGGGCGAAAGAGCGGCCGGGGGTTTTATGTGTATGACGGAGAAACCATGCTGAAAAATGGCGATGCGCTTGCACTGTTGCGGTCGGAGGGCGGTGCGGAGAACGTGCCCGACGATGAGACGATCCAGTGGCGGCTCGTGCTGCCGATGGTCAACGAGGCGGTGCGGCTGCTGGAAGCGGGTGTGGTGGCATCGCCGGACACAGTTGATGTGGCGAGCGTGCTGGGGTTTGGCTTCCCGGCGTTCCGGGGCGGGCTGATGCATTACGCGCGATCGGTCGGCGTGGAGGAGATCGAGCGACGGATGAACGAGTGGGCGGAACGGTGGGGCGAGCGGTTCAGGCCCGCGCCGGGGTTACGGGCGATTTTGTCCGGCAACGAGCCGCGACCGTGAGGGAGCGGTCTTCGTTCGTCAAATAGCACCCGTTGCATCCGTTGTAGAACCGCTCCCTCACGGTCGCG
This sequence comes from Planctomycetota bacterium, assembly GCA_021413865.1. Lineage (GTDB taxonomy): Bacteria > Planctomycetota > Phycisphaerae > Phycisphaerales > Phycisphaeraceae > JAIOPN01. The sequence continues at coordinate 16,295 of JAIOPN010000008.1, forward strand.
GCTCGTCCGGATTCACGCCGGTTCGGACACCAGCAGGGACATGAAATCGTTTACAGAGGTGGCGTCGAGTTTCGCGGGGTTGTGGAAGAGCTCGGTCACGGCGCGGAACTGCTGCGGTGAGAGACGGCCCTGTGCGCTGGCGGCGAATTTTTGTTCGAGCAGCGGCCGGGCTTCGGCGCGGCGGCGGCGGTGGCCCAAGGGATATTCCACTTCCACACGCGGCGTTGAAGTGCCGTCTGTGAAGAAGACCTGCACGGCGTTGGCGACGGAGCGTTTCTCGGGGTCGAGGTAGTCGCGGGTGTATTGCGGGTTCTCGACGGCCTCCATGCGGTCGCGCAGGGCGTCGATGCGCGGGTCGGCGGCGGCGGAGTCCTCGTAGTGGTCGGCGGTGAGGTTGCCGTGCAGCAAGCCGACGGCGGTCATGTATTGCAGGCAGTGGTCGCGCGCGGCGGGGTTGCGCATCGGGCCTGTCTTGCTGATGATCCGCATGGCGGATTCCTGCGTCTCGATGCGGATGGTTTTTATTTTGTCGAGACGGTCGCGCACGAGCGGGTGGAGGCGGATGGCGGCCTCGACGGCGGTCTGGGCGTGGAACTCGGCGGGGAAGGCGACCTTGAAGAGCACGTGCTCCATCACGTAGCAGCCGAACGGTCGGGCGAGGGTGAAGGGCTTGCCGCGGAAGCAGGCGTCGTAGAAGCCCCAGGTGGGGACGGTGAGGGCGGTGGGGTATCCCATCTCGCCGCGGAGGGCCATGAGGGCGTGGCGGACGCCGCGCGAGGAGGCGTCGCCGGCCGCCCAACTTTTGCGAGAGCCGGCGTTGGGGGCGTGGCGGTAGAGGCGGAGGGCGCCGCCGTCGGTCCAGGCGTTGGAGAGCGCGTCGGCGATCTGGCGTGGCGTGCCGCCGAGCATGTGCGTCACCACGGCGGTGGTGGCGACGCGCACGAGGATGACGTGGTCCATGCCCACGCGATTGAAGGCGTTTTCGAGGGCAAGCACGCCCTGGATTTCGTGGGCCTTGATCATGGCGTCGAGCACGTCGCGCACCGTGAGCGGCTTGTTGCCTTGGGCGACGGCGGCGCGGCTGAGGTAATCGGCGACGGCGAGGATGCCACCCAGGTTGTCCGACGGGTGGCCCCACTCGGCGGCGAGCCAGGTGTCGTTGTAGTCGAGCCAGCGGATCAGGGCGCCGATGTTGAAAGCACCTTGCACGGGGTCGAGTTGGTAGTTCGTGCCGGGCACGCGCGCCCCATTGGGGATAGGCGGCAGGCCGGGGACGACGGGGCCCAGGAGCTTGGTGCACTGCGGGAAGGCCAGCGCCGCGAGCGCGCAGCCGACGCTGTCCATGAGGCAGAGCCGCGCGGTGTCGTAGGCCTCAATGCTGCCACCGGTGTAAGCGGAGGCGTAGTCGGCGATGGTGGTCAGGATGGCGTCGTATTGCTGCGGGGAAGAGGGGGTGTCGTGCATGGGGGATTTATACCTTGGGCGACGCCCGGCGGTCGATCGGCGGGACGGGCCGCGGGTCGGGGCCGACGTATTCGGCGGTGGGGCGGATGAGGCGGTTGTCGGCGCGCTGCTCGGCGACGTGCGCGGCCCAGCCGGTGGTGCGGGCGACGACGAAGAGCGGGGTGAACATCGGCGCGGGGATGCCCATGAGGTGGTAGGCCACCGCGCTGTAGAAATCGAGGTTCGGGAAGAGCTTCTTCTCGCGGCGCATCACGGTCTCGATGCGCTCGGCCACGGCGTAGATGCGTTTATCCCCGGCGGCGTCGGACATCTGCTTGGCGATCGGCTGGACGACCTCCGAGCGCGGGTCGGAGATGCGGTACACCCGGTGGCCGAAGCCCATGACCTTTTCCTTGCGGGCGAGCATCTCGATCAGGGCCTTCTCGGCCTCGTCGGGCGTGGCGAAGCGGAGGATGAGCTCGATGGCGGCCTCGTTGGCGCCGCCGTGGAGCGGGCCGCGCAGGGCGCCGATCCCCGCGGTGATCGCCGAGTAGGTGTCGGAGAGGGTGGAGGTGACGATGCGGGCGGCGAAGGTGGAGGCGTTGAACTCGTGCTCGGCGTAGAGGGTGAGCGAGGCGTCCAAGGCGCGTTCGTGCGCGGGGATGGGCGGGGCGTTGTGGAGGAGGCGGAGGAAATGGCCGGCGATGGTGTCGCCGTCGGCGCGGGTGTCGATGCGGACGCCCGTCTTGTGGTAGTGGTGCCAGTAGAGGAGCATCGAGGTGAAGCAGCCGAGCAGGCGGTCGGCGATGGGCGTGCCGTTGGATTTTCCGGTCAGGCCCTCTTCGGGTTCGAGGCAGCCGAGCACGGAGCAGCCGGTGCGCATCACGTCCATCGGGTGCGAAGTGGCGGGGAGCTGTTCGAGCACCGTCTTGAGCGGCGCGGGGAGTTGGCGGAGACTGGCGAGGCGTCGGCGGTACTCGGCGAGGGCGTTCGCGTTGGGGAGTTCTCCGTAGAGCAGCAGGTAGGCGACCTCCTCGAACGTGGTCTGCCCCGCGAGGTCTTCGATCTTGTAGCCGCGGTAGGTGAGGCCCTTGCCCTCTTTGCCGACGGTGGAGAGCGCGGTGTGCCCAGCGACGATGCCCTCAAGCCCTTTGCTCGGTGTTTGGGTGGTCATGGCTTGGTTTCCTTCGCGGCCTTGTCGGCGAGCCTCTTCTCGAAAGCGTAGTAGTCGAGCACGCGGTAGAGGTCTTCGCGGGTCTGCATCTGGTCGGTGAGGCTGCGCTGCGTGCCTTCCCGGCGCACGGTGCGGTACACATTGAGCGCCGCGGCGTTCATGGCGCGGAAGGCGGTGAGCGGGTAGAGCACGAGGCGGACGCCCGCCGAGCGCATCTCGTCGAGCGAGAAGAGCGGCGTCTTGCCGAACTCGGTGAGGTTGGCCAGCACGGGAACCTTGATCGCGCCGGTGAAGCGGCGGTAATCGTCGAGGCTGGACATCGCCTCGGCGAAGATCATGTCGGCGCCGGCCTCAACGTAGCGATCGGCGCGGTGGATCGCCGCGTCGAGCCCTTCGACGGAGTAGGCGTCGGTGCGGGCCATGATGACGAACGCGGGGTCGGTGCGGGCGTCGAGCGCGGCCCTGAGGCGGTCGATCATTTCATCGGTGGATACGAGACGCTTGCCCGGGAGGTGGCCGCACTTCTTCGCATCGATCTGGTCTTCGAGATGCATCGCGCCCGCGCCGGCGTCGATGAGCCCGCGCACGGTCCGAGCGGTCTCCGCACTACTTCCCCAACCGGTGTCGGCATCGACGAGCAGCGGGAGCTCCGTTGCGCGGGCGACGCGTCGGGCGTCGATCAATACATCGTCGAGTGTGGTGAGGCCCAGGTCGGGCAGGCCGTAGGAAGCATTGGCGACTCCCGCGCCGGAGAGATAGACGGCGCGGAACCCAGCATCGCGGGCGAGCATGGCGGTGTAGGCGTTGATCGTGCCGACGATCTGAGTGGGCTGCTCGGACTCGACCACGGCCCTGAACCGTTTGCCGGCGGAATCGGGTTGGGTCATCGGGAGTCCTCCAGGGTTGCCCCGCGCCGGGTCGTCACGGCTCGGGGGGCTCATGATAATAAGGCTCCGCCGCGCGGGCGGTAGTAAGTCGTGCCGCGCTACATGTTGAGTATTTGGGTAATCCAGGACGCCATTGCATCCAGTTGGATCAGCGGCGCCGGCGGCGGAGAAGGGTGAGGCCACCCAAGGCGAGCAGACCGAGGGAACTGGGTTCTGGGATCTGCCAATTGAGCTGGAGGTCATCGCCCTGGACGACGGTGTAGAACTTGCCGATGCTCAGCCAGGGGGT
>JAIOPN010000043.1 GCA_021413865.1 Planctomycetota bacterium
TCGAGGTCTGCCAACCAAACTGCACCTCAAGCATCAGCTGTTGCTGGGGCAGTTGGACCGGTTATGATTCAGGCGTCGGCGTTGCTGGCATTGGCCCAATGGATGGAGCGACGCGACAGGAATCAATCCGGAGGATCCGCATGTCAGACACGTCTGGAAGCACAACTCCCCCCCGCGCCGACGAAAGGCAACGACATCAACCGCGACGTCGGCGCCGCCCCTTTGTCTGCCGACGCAACGTCAGCGGGAACTTTGCCGACTTCTCGGTCAGATGATGATCCGACTCCTCGAGGCCAAGCGTCTCAAGGAGGCCGATCATGACTGAACCGTTGCATTCACCCGTGCGTTCCGCGAAGGTCAAGCCCTGGCATTTCCAGCGGACGGCGATCGTCTACGTTCGGCAGTCCACGCCGCAACAGGTGATCGATCATCAGGAATCGACGGCGCGTCAGTACGGCCTGGTCGATCGAGCGGTGGCGTTGGGTTGGCCGCGGGCTCAGGTGGTGGTCATCGACGACGACCTTGGCAAGAGCGGTCAAACGGTCGAGGGGCGTCTGGGCTTTCAGCGTTTGTTGGCCGACGTGGCGCTCGATCGCATCGGCATCGTCTTCGGTCTGGAGATGAGCCGGCTGGCGCGATCGTGCAAGGACTGGCACCACCTGTTGGAATTGTGCGGTCGGTTCCGCACGCTGTTGGCCGACGCCGACGGCATCTACGATCCGACCGACTACAACGATCGGTTGCTGCTGGGGTTGACGGGCATCATGAGCGAAGCGGAGTTGCACGTCATCAAGCAGCGGATGCACCTGGGCAAGTTGAACAAGGCTCGACGCGGCGAATTGATCGGCCCGGCGCCGATCGGTTATCTCAAGCTGAGCAAAAGCCAGGGCAAGAGCGATCTGGCGCTCGATCCGGACGAACAGGTGCAAGCGGTCGTGCGTTTGATCTTCGATCAATTCGACCAGCAAGGGACGCTGCACGGACTGCTTCGCTCTCTGGTTCATCACCAGATTCGTCTTCCGGTGCGTCCGCACGGCGGACCGAACCAGGGCCAATTGCAATGGCGTCGCCCGTGCCGCGAGACCTTGCAGAACCTGCTGCATCATCCCATTTACGCAGGCGCGTATCGCTACGGTCATCGACCGAGCGACGCGCGTCGCAAGCAGCCGGGCCGGCCCGGCACGGGGCGACAGATCTGCGCCCCCGAGGAATGCCTGGTGCTCATCCGCGACCGATTCCCCGCCTACATCTCGTGGGAACGCTTCCAGGCCAATCAGCAGCGGTTGCAGGCCAACCGCACGCAACACGAAGCGTGTGGCGCTCCGCGCGAAGGGGCGGCGCTTTTGAAAGGACTGCTCCACTGCGGTCGTTGCGGCCGACGCATGCAGGTGCACTACGCACGGCGGGGAAGCCGCTACACATATGTCTGTAGCCGCGCCGTCGCCGATTATGCGGAACCGTTATGCCAGAGCCTGACGGGGATGGGGTTGGACGAACTGGCGGCTCGGAACATCCTGGCCGCCGTCGAACCGGCGGCGCTCGAAGCCAGCATGGCCGCCGTCGCCGACGTCGAACGCGAACGGGCCGAACTGCACCAGCATTGGCGTCTGCGTCTGGAGCGGGCCCAGTACGACGTCGAACGAGCGTCGCGGCAGTATCAGGCCTGCGAACCGGAAAACCGTCTGGTCGCCCGGGAACTGGAACGCCGCTGGGAAGAAACGCTCGAGCAAAAGCGAAAGCTCGACGACGACTTCCAGCGCTGGCGGCAGACGGCGCCCGCACGCTTGTCGGCGGACGAACAGGCCTTGATCCGAAACCTCGCCGCCGACATGCCGACCTTGTGGCGTGCCGAAACGACCACGATTCAGGATCGGGTCCGAATCGCGCGCTTGCTGCTCGACAAAGTCGTCGTGACCGTGGATCAAGCCAGCGAACATGTCGCCGTCCGCTTCCACTGGGTCGGCGGTGCAACCCAGGACCAGACTTTGGCTCGTCCGGTCAAATGCTACACGCAAATGGCCGAGTATCCGAAGCTCGCCGCAACGTTGCGCGCATTGCACAAGGAACGGCTCGACGCCCGGCAAATGGCCGACCGCTTGAACGCCGAGGGGTTCCGGCCCCCGAAACGTGCGACGCGTTTCACCGCCGCCATGGTTCGCCGCCTGCTGGAGCGGTTGGAACTGCCGGGCCGGCCGCGACTCGGCAGCCGAACCGGCCTGAAATCCGACGAATGGCGGCCCGGCGAACTGGCCCGCCATCTCGGCATCCCCCGCGACACGATCACCAAGTGGCGCAGCAAAGGCTGGCTGCACTCCACACGCGACGCCGACGGCTACTGGATCCTCTGGGCCGACGCCGCCGAAACGGCTCGCCTCCGCGAACTGCACACCTTGCCGCGCACCTGGGCAAACAAGTCCCGCTTCCAAAAATTAATCAAGCCGAAACGCCGACCCAAGCGATAACAGCAAAAGCATTGCTCGCTCCTTCGAGGATCGGGCAGTCCGTCTACAGGTCGCTCTTGGAGGGTTTTATGGGTGGTACATCGA
>JAIOPN010000065.1 GCA_021413865.1 Planctomycetota bacterium
GTCCTGCGAATACGATGCGCCCATCCCTGGCTCCATCACCCGTTCAAACCCGGGCGTGGAGCGAATCTAACGCGGCAACCTCAAGAGCGCAATACCGAACATGCGCCGTACGCGCTACGCATGCGTTGGGGATGCTCTAAGGTCTTCCGCAGCCCCGGCGATGGGCTCACGAAAAGCCGGGGCATCGAAGACTCTGCCCCAGCCACCCGATCGATCCGCTCTCCCGTGCCGCGCTCTGAACCGCCCCGCGCACCGCGTGTATAATCGCCGCTCTTCACCCGACCCCACCAAGGATGCGCCATGGGCGACCCGTACCCGCTGACCCCCGTCGATGTCGAGCCGGTCCAGACCAAGCACCGCACGATCAAGACCGCCATCCCCCACCCCGCGAGCATCCCGCTCCTCGAGCGCCTGCGCGAGCTCGAGCCCGCCTGCATGGAGGGCCAGCCGCCCATCCTCTGGGACCACGGCCAGGGGGCATCCATCTTCGACGCCTGGGGCAACAAGTGGATCGACTTCACCTCCGGCGTGCTCATCACCAACGCCGGCCACGGCCGCAAGGAGATGATCGACGCCGTCACCAAACAGGCGCAGACCGGCCTGCTCACCAGCTACTGCTTCCCCACGCAGGCGCGCATCAGGTTCGTCGAGGCGCTGCAGAAGCTCGCCCCGCGCCCGGATGACAAGGTGATGCTCCTCTCCACCGGCTCCGAGGCCAACGAGCTCTCCATCAAGCTCGCCCGTGAAAACGCGCGCCGGCTCGGCAAGAGCAACCCCGTCTTCGTCACCTTCGCCAACGCCTTCCACGGCCGCACGCTCGGCTCGCAGCGCGCCGGCGGCATCCCGCCCCTCAAAGAATGGATCGGTTACGCCGACGAGCACTTCGTCAACGTCCCCTTCCCCGACGGCGGCGTCCGCTCCAGGCCCGAGGACAACGACTTCTCCGCCTTCGAGGCCGCGCTCCACCGCCAGGGCATTAGCCCCGACCGTGTCTGCGGCGTGATGACCGAGACCTACCAGGGCGGCAACTCCACCTTCGCCCCCGTCGAGTACATGCAGAAGCTCCGCGTCTGGTGCGACCACCACAAGGCGGTGCTCGTGACCGACGAGGTGCAGGCGGGCTTCGGCCGCACCGGCAAGTTCTGGGGCTTCGAGCACTACGGCATCAAGCCCGACCTCATCGCCTGCGGCAAGGGCGTCTCGGGCGCGATGCCCCTCTCGGCCGTCATCGGCCGCCGCGACCTCATGGACCAGTTCGGCCCCGGCTCCATGACCAGCACGCACTCGGGCAACCCGATCTGCTGCGCCTCGGCGCTGGCGCACCTCGAACTCGTGCTCAAGGAAAACCTCACCGAGCGCGCCGCCCACCTGGGCGTCGTCTTCCAGGGGAAGCTCGACGCCATCAAGGACCGCTTCCCCGACGTCATCCTCGCCCGCCACGGCAAGGGGCTCGTCGCCTCGCTCCACTGCGTCAAGCCCGGCTCGCGCGAGCCCGACCCGCACCTGGCGTGGACCGTCGTCGGCCTGGCCGTGCAGGCGGGCCTGCTCCTCTTCGCCCCCGTCGGCTTTGGCGGCGCGTCCGTCAAGCTCTGCCCGCCCCTGGTCATCCCCGAGGACGCGCTCACCGAGGGCCTCGAGGTGCTCGAAGCCGCCTTCGCCCACGCCCTCGAAGGCCAGGCCGTCGTGAAGTAATTTTCTTCCCATAGCCCCCGGCTGCGCCGGGGGTTCTTCGTTAGATCACCGCACGCGCGGCGCCCCTTCAGTAACCGGGAATCGCTCGCGGAACCCCGGGCGGAGCCCGGGGCTATGGGAAAGCACTCTCACCCCCCATGCCCCTCCTCCCCCTCATCCTCCTCTTCACCATTGTCCAAACCACCGGCGAGGTCTTCACCAGCCGCGGGCTCTACTTCTACACCACCAACATCCTCCACTACACCGACTCGCAGAACCTCCTCATCTCCATCCCCTTCGGCCTGTCGGCGGGCGTCATGGCCCTCTTTTTCTCACACCGCATCGCCACCGCGCTGGGCGAACGCCGAGCCCTGCTCCTCTTCCTCCTCTGCCGCATCGCCGGCGAGATAATCATCTACACCTTCTCCACCTCGATGCCCATGATCATGCTCGGCGGCCTCATCCGCTTCGGCGCGGGCGGCTCGCTCTGGACCATCATCGAGAGCTACCTCACCGCCGGCCGTTCCACCAAATCCGCCGGCCGCGCCACCGGTGCCTTCAACGCCACCTGGTCCCTCTGCATCCCCATCACCCTCGTCTTCGTCGGACCGCTCATCAAGCGGCAGCCAACCTCGCTCTTCCTCTTCGCCGCCGGCTTCCAACTGCTCTGCCTCTGCATCGCGATGTTCCTCCCCGCGCGCCCGACCCACCTGCCCGATGAGCACCCCCACCGCCTCTCGCCGGCGGACATCAAACGCCTCACGCCGCTCCTCTACTCGGCGCGCTGGTCCGCCATCGCGGGCACGCTGCTCCTGAACATCCTCGTCGCCGTGATCCCCGGCATCCTCAAAATCGACATGCACGTGGACGTCGACCGCGCGACCACCATCGCCTCGTTCCTCGACTGGTCCCGCTTCGCCGCCTTCGCCCTCACCGGCTGGTTCCCCGGCTGGCACGGCCGGCGCACGCTGCCCGTCATCGTCGCCCTGGGCATGCCGCCGGGCGTCCTGCTCATCCTGCTCGCCCCCAACGTCGCCGTGCTGGAAGCGGGCGAGATCATCTTCGGCCTGGGCGTCGGCGCGGCCTTCGTCCTGAGCCTGTACTACAACCTCCTGCTCCACAACCACTCGGTCAAAGGCGCGGGGCGACACGAGGGGTTCGCCTCACTGGGCGGCGCGGTCGGCCCGATCGTCGCCACCGGGACGACGCTGCTCGCCCCCGCCATCCAGGCGACGCAAGCCGATGGCGTGCTGCTCGGCACCGCCCCCCTGCTCGCCGCCGGCGCGGGCATGGCACTCTGGCCTCTGCGCAGGAAAGTCAAAGCATGACCCCCCTCGCCCCGCTGCTCGCCATCGCCTTCATCGAGAGCTTCGCCACGATCCTCCTCGAGCGCGGCGTCTATTTCTACGCCCAGGACCACCTGCAATTCAGCCCCACCGCCAACCTCGGCCTGGCGCTGGGCATCGGCGTCTGCTACGTCATCGGCGCATTGATCAGCCACAAGCTCGCGCACCGGCTGGGTGAGAAGCGCGTGCTCCTCACCGTGCTGATCATCCACTGCGCCCTGCACGCGGCGCTGGCGTTCTTCGCGGCCGTCCCGCCGTTCCTCCTGCTCAACTTCACGCTGGCGCTGGTAACGGGATTGAAATGGCCGATCGTTGAGAGCTACGTCAGCGCCGGCCGCACCGCGGGGCAGACCGCGCGGGCCGTGGGGCTCTTCAGCATCTCCTGGGCGCTCTCCGTTCCGCCGGGCATGGCCGCCGCCGGGCAGCTCATCCACTGGAAGCCCGCCTCCCTCTTCGTCGCCGCCGCGCTCGTCAACCTCGTCACCCTCGCGATCGTCTGCCTGCTGGAATCGCGCCCGACGCACCTGGCCCACGACTCGCCGCACCGCCCCTCGGCCGAGGAAATGTCACGCCTCCCCCGCCTGCTCTCCTCGGGCCGCTGGTCCATGTTCGCCAGCTACATGCTGCTCTTTTTGATCGTCCCGCTGATGCCGGAGATTTTCAGGTCGATGGGGTTCGGCGTGCGCAGCTCGACGGCGCTGGGCAGCCTCGTCGAGGTCGTCCGCGCCGTCACATTCATCGCCATGGTCAACACCATCGCGTGGCACGGCCGGCCGTCGGGGCTTTTCTTCGCGGCCGTCGCCCTGCCGATCGGGTTCCTCATGATCTTGTTCGGCGCGGAGCTTCCCCAGCAGTTCGCCGGGCAGCACCTGGCGACCGTGCTCCTGGGCGAACTGGTCTTCGGCGTCGCGGCGGGGTTCGCCTATTACGCGGCCCTCTACTACGCCATGGTCCACGCCAACGCCTCGGTCGAGTCCGGCGGCGCCCACGAGAGCCTCGTCGGCCTGGGCTTCGCGGTCGGCCCGGCGGTGGGCTTGCTGGGCTACCTCCTCGCCGGCCCGCTGGGCGGCCACAACACGGGCATGGTCGTCGCCGTCGTTCCGATCATTTTGATCTGCGCCGCCGGCGCGCTCCACCCGCTGCGGGCGCTGCGGCTTTGCAGCCGTGGCGCGTCGAGTTTGCAGCCATGCGGTTTGCACGGCGCCAAAACAGGTCGTCGTAGCCAATGAAGACGAGGCCGCACCGGGGAGTGGTCCATCTATCGGACACTGAGCACCAGGGGACTTCAACCACGTCTTGTGCCGCCGGGAGCTGGGTATCCGCAGCACCGCCATCGCGTTGAACCTAGGGGCGCGGCCGACGCTGGCCCAAAACGTTCTACCGCAGGCTGTTGAGGCGTTGCTTCCCCAAGCGTCAATACCGCCATCGTGCCCAGGCCGAGACGTCGCCTGGGCCCGCGCTGACCGCTGGCGAGAGCAGACCCAATACCACGAATGCGGCTGCGTGTGCCGACTCATAACCTGATGCTCTTGGGGCCGTAGCATGAAAAGGATTTCAACAGAACCAAACACGCTCTAAGAGGTGCTTAGTGCTGCAGCCGGTTCGTCAGCCCGCCGTCGATGGTGAGGTTCGCGCCGACGACGAAGTCCGCGTACCCGCTGGCGAGGAAGGCGATCATCTGGCCGATATCCTCGGGCGTGCCGATGCGGGGGACGGCGTGGAGCTTGTGGACGCGCTCGAGTTCGGCCTGGGGATTGGGCATGGAGTTGAGCCAGCGCTGCACCATCGGGGTGTCCACGAAGCCGGGGCTGATCGAATTGACGCGGATGCCCAGCGGGCCGAGTTCCATCGAGAGGCTGCGCGTCATCCCGACCACGCCCCCCTTGGCGGCGGCGTAGGCGGTGAGGTTGGGCACGGTCGCGTGGGCGTGGACGCTGGCGATGTTCACGATATATGCCCCGCCGCTGCCGCCCGCCTTCTTGAGCAGCGGCAGGCCCGCCTTGGTGCTGATGAAAACACCCTTCAGGTCCACGTCCACGATCTTGTCCCAGTCGGTGTAGCTGGTGTCCTGGATGCCCTTGAACAGCTCGACGCCGGCGTTGTTGACCAGCACGTGCAGCCCGCCGCCCAGGTCCTTGGCGACCCGCTCCATCACGCCGATCATCGAGGCGTCGCTCGACACGTCGCCCGCCAGGCCCGTCGCCTTGCCGCCGTCACGGGTAATCCGTTCGGCGGTCTCCTTGGCGGTGGCGGCGTTGACATCGACCGCGACGACGTGCGCCCCGACCTTCGCCAACACCTGCGCCACGCCGCGTCCGATGCCCGAACCCGCGCCGGTGACGAGCGCGACCTTACCGACAAGCGAAATCTTCATGGAAGGAACTCCTGCGAATAATCCGGTGGAAAATACTGCAAAACGAAATGAACGAACCCTACCGCCCCGCGCCGACCGTCGGGAAGCTCGGCAGCGGGAACGGAAACGGCAGCATCTTCATCGCCCCGAACCGATCCTCGCCGCGCAGAAGCATCGGCTTCCATGAGCTGCGGAAGTTTTCCTCGTGGCGCAGCTTCACGTCCGGCGTGGTGAAGCGGATCGTCATGCCGCACCGCCGCCGGCCCGAGCGGTTGGGGTTCGAGCCGTGGATCGTCAGCCCGTCGTGCACCGACGCCTGACCGGCCCGCAACGGGAAGTCGATCGCGGTGGATTCGTCCACCATCTCGATGGGGATCTCCTGGTTGACGAAGAGCAGGTTGCCCGGGCGGGTGGACTTCCCGTGCGGGAGTTGGCCACGCTTGTGGCTGCCGGGGATGACGCGCATGCAGCCGTTCTCCACGTCGGCGTCGTCGATGGCCAGCCAGATGGTTGTCGCCTTGGGCGGCTCGAAGCCCCAGTAGGTCACGTCCTGGTGCCAGGCGACGAACCGCTCGCCGGCGTCGGGGTACTTCACGAAGAAGTGCGTGGCCGTCAGCACGACATTGGGACCGGCAGCCATCTCGACCGCGTCGATCACCTTCGGGTGCGTCGCCAGGTTCCAGACGTCTTGGTCCTCCACATGCTTCTGGATGACGCCGAGCTGCGCCTTCTCCTTGCCCATGTCGCGCTCGATGCGATCGAACATGGCCCGGTAGTAGAGCACCTCATCGGGCGTGAGGATGTCCACGGGGATGATGTAGCCGTGCTCGAGGTAGTGGTCGTGGGGTGAGGTGGCGGGTGGCATAAAACGATTGTATCGCGGTTCGGCGGGGTGGAAACTGTTTCACGCCGGATGCCGCTGCTGCGGCAGTACGTTGCCCGGCAGTCGGGCACAGCGACTGGTTAGGCTGACTTGTCCCCGCCGATGATCGGAGTAGGCCAACTCAATCGATCCCAATAACCTCCTTTTGGCCGCTCCTCGACATGCAGCGCCCAACGGAGTACCCAATCCTCAAACCCAGCCTCCAAACATACACACTCGCAGCTGTCGTGATCCGACAGCCAAATCCGACCAATGGCGTCTAACCCCACGGGATTGCCGAATCCGTCGTCGGAGAATACCGCCCACACTTCCGTGCCCGGCCATCGAGCGGCGCGATGCCACTCCGTCAATTCGATGACCGACCATTCCCTATTGCCAGCGGATTCCCAACGACGTAATCCTGCGACTGGCAGCGAACCAGCGTGTCCACCTCCATAGCGTGAGATGAACTCCCGGTAATCACTTGAGAAAGGAACGCCCAATCGTTCTGCGGCTGCATCAATCTCTTCAGCAGAAACGCGTTTCCCGGCATACATCGACGGGTATTTTTCATAGTTGTCAGCGAGCCGTCGTTGTGTGTCGGGGCGCATCGGTGTCACCAATTTTGATGTTTGTGGCCTAGCACTGTTCATGTGATCTGCACGTCAAACAACGCAACGCCTAATGCAGAGCGATGCTAGGCACAATGGGTTGTTGAAACAAGCATTCTGCGGCATCGGAGTCCTTAGCACATCCATACCTCTCACCAGTCGCCGATGCTGCCGTCGGGGCGGAAGGATTCGGGGGTCCACTCTTTCACCGGATGACGCCTGAGCGCTTCCTCGTTCATCACCGCGCCTAAACCCACGCCGGTGGGGAGCGACGCACAGCCGTCGGCCTCGACCTTGGGGACGACGGAGCAGATCTCGTGCATGAACTCGTGCGCCTCGTGGCGGTGCTCGAGCATGCCGAACGCCTGGGCGTTGGCGGCGAGGTGGAGGTTGGCCAGGCATTGCAGCGGGCTGTTGGGGTTGTGCGGGTTGAACGCCACGCCGTAGAGCTCCGCCAGCGCGGCGATCTTGACCATCTCGGTGATGCCGCCGGCGTTGGAGGGGTCGGGCTGGATGGCGGCGACGTATTCCTTTTCGAGCAGCTCGCGGAAGCCCCAGCGGGTGAAGAGGCGTTCGCCGGTGGCGATGGGGATCACGAATTTTTCCGCCAGCCGCTGGAAGGCGTTGGGCGTCTCGGGCAACACCGGCTCCTCGATCCAGAGTGGGCGTGTGTCGCGCACCGCCGCTTCGATCTGGATCGCCAGCGCCGCGGAGCACCGGCCGTGGAAATCGAGCGCGAAGTCGCGCGCCGGGCCGAGTTCCTCGCGCACCGCCTCGCAGCAGGCGGCGACCTTGCGGATCACCGCCTCGCTCTCGTGCGGCCCGACGGCGGGCAGCGGGTAGAGCTTCACGGCCGTGTAACCCAGCGAGAGGGCGTGGCGTGCCCGGGTGCGGAACTCCTCGGGCTCGGTCGCCAGTCCGATGTTGGCGTAGAGCCTGATGCGCTTGCGGACCGCACCGCCGAGGAGTTTGTAGATGGGCTGGTTGGCGACCTTGCCGCGGATATCCCAGAGCGCCATATCGACGCCCGACATCGCGGTGGTCTGGATCGGCCCGCCGCGCCAGTAGCCGTGGCGGTACATGCGTTGCCAGAGGTACTCGGTGTCGAGCGGGTCGCCGCCGACGACGAGTTTTTCCAGGTCCTTCACCGCCCCGAGGACACCGTGCGGCTTGGTCGGCAGCGAGCACTCGCCCCAGCCGAAGAGGCCCGGCTGGTCGGTATCGACGCGGACGTAGGTCCAGTCGGTGATGGGGCTGGCGGTGCTGATGGGGGTCAGGCGGGTGATCTTCATACCGACAATTTCGCCGGGACGCCGCGGGATGTCCAGTGGATCACCACGAACCCTCCCCGCTACACTCGGTGCATGCGGATCGATGACCTGACCAGCAACCAACGCCTCCCCATCCTGCAGGAGGTCTTCGCGTCGCTCCATCGCACCAGCGACGCGCAGGAGGCCTTCGAGACCTTTCTCGGCGGCATGCGCCGCGCCTACGGCGACCGCTGCTTCGTGATGCTCAACGTGATCGGCCTGCCGCCGGGCCACTACCGCGTCGCACGCGTCAAGACGCCCGACAACCGTGACCTCGTGACGCCGGGGATGCTGCTGGACCCCGACGTGAATATGCCCGTGCTCCAAGGCGGCGTGTTCGGCGAGGTCACGCGGCAGTCGCGCCCCATGCTCATCCGTGACCTGAAACCGTCGGACTTCCCGCACTTCGGCGCGGACCTGGGCGCGGGGCGAGAGCTGCTCGCCGCGCCCGTGATCGGCCGTGACGGCGTGACAGACTGGGTCATCCTTATCGAGTTCGCCGCCGGCCGCATCAGGGCCGAGGAGCCCGAGGAAACCCTCCTCCGCGCCAACCTGCTGAGCCTGGCGATCCAGAACGTGCGCATCGTCCAGCAGCTCCGCGAGGCGGGCGAGCAGATCCGCAACGAGGTGGACCGCATCGCCTCGATCCAGCGGTCACTGCTCCCCGAGCGGCTCCCGCAGGTGCCGGGGCTGACGCTGGCGTCGAGCTACCAGACCTATGACCGCGCCGGCGGCGACATCTACGACATCCGCCCGCTCAACACCTGCGGGCGGGGGTTCGGCGATCCCTCGTCGTCGCACACCGCGTTCGCCGCCGTGCCGCGCGACGGCATCTCGCCCTGGGCGCTCATGGTCGCCGACGTCTCGGGCCACGGCCCCGCCGCCGCCGTCGTCATGGCGATGCTGCACGCCATCCTCCACGCCTACCCGCGCATCCCCAGCGGCCCGGCCGAGATGCTTACCCACGTCAACCGCCAGCTCACCGCCAAACGCATCGAGCAATCGTTCGTCACCGCCTTCATGGCGTTCTACCACCCGCGCGACCACACGCTCGTTTACGCCAACGCCGGCCACCCCCCGGCGCTCGTGAAAGATTACGGCTACGGCTCAAATATCGTCCAGCTCGACCGCGCCGGCGAGCTCCCCCTGGGCATCATCGACGACGTCGCCTACTCCGAGGCGACGCACCAGCTCAAAAGCGGCCAGACGCTCCTGCTCTACACCGACGGCATCACCGAGGCCGCCGGGCCCGAGGGGAAAATGTTCGGCGTCGAGGGGCTCGGCCGCGCCCTGGCCAACTGCTCGGGCGACCCGGAGTGCATCATCTCCACCGTGCAGGGCGTCCTCCGCGCCCATGAGGCGGGTAAACGTCCGAACGATGACCAGACACTGCTCGCGGCACAGGTCGCAACACCGGGGTGAGGTGGTGATTCAATTCAAATGCCCACCCAGCGCCCCAACATCCTCTTCATCCTCACCGACCAGCAGCGATACGACACCATCGCCGCGCTGGGCAACCCGATCATCCGCACGCCATCGCTGGACCGCATCGTGCGCGAGGGCACGGCGTTCACCTCCGCCTACTGCCCGTCCCCCGTCTGCGTGCCGTCGCGGGCCAGCCTGGTCCACGGGCAGTACCCCGTGCACACCGGCTGCAACGACAACGGCACCCCCTTCCCCACCGACGGCCGGCCCACCTTCATGTCCGCCCTCACCGACGCCGGCTACCGCACCCACGCCATCGGCAAGCTCCACTTCACACCCGACCGCCACGCGATGTTTGGCCTGGAGTCGCGAGAAAAACAGGAAGAGCTCCTCAAATCCCCCGACGAGGACGACTACGTCACCTACCTCCGCGCCAACGGCTTCGACCACATCACCGACCCGCACGGCGTGCGCGGCGAGATGTATTACGTCCCGCAGCCCGCGCAGATGCCGGCGCGGCTGCACCCGACGAACTGGATCGGCGACCGCTCGGTGGCGTTCATCGGATCACCCGAGCGGCGCGATCGGCCGTGGATGCTCATCAGTTCGTTCATCCACCCGCACCCGCCCTTCGCCCCGCCCGCGCCGTGGCACAAGCTCTACCGCGTGCCCAACATGCCGCTCCCCTTTGTGCCCGACGACGTGGACCCCCTGCTCACCTTCCACAACCGCAACCAGAACCGCTACAAGTACCGCGACCGCGGCTTCGACATCAACCTCGTGCGCGCGATGCGAGCCTATTACTACGGCTGCATCTCCTTCATCGACTACCAGGTCGGGCGCATGCTCGCGGCGATGGAGAAAGCCGGCACGCTCGACAACACGCTGATCCTCTTCACCAGCGACCACGGTGAATTGCTGGGCGACTACCGCAGCTTCGGCAAGCGGAGCGTGCTGGACGCGGCCGCCTGCGTGCCGATGCTGGCGCGGCTGCCGGGAAGATTCGACGGCGGGAAGCGGTGCGATGCCCCGGTGAGTCTGGTGGATGTAATGCCGACGATGCTCCGCGCGGCGGGCGTGGATTTGCCGGCCGGTCTCGACGGCGAGGACATGGCGGATGTCGCAACCGGCCGATCCAAACGAAGCGGCGTGTTCATCCAGTTTCAGCACGCCGGCCTGGGGCTTTACGCGGCCGTCACGCCGAAATGGAAATACGCCTACAGCGCCGCGGATGGGCGCGAGTATCTCTTTGACCGCGGCATCGACAGGCCGGATTCACGCAACCTCGCGGGCCTGCCGTCGTGGCCCGACGGGGCGGCGGAGGCCAAGCGACTGCTCATCGAACACCTGCGCGGCGACGCAGAGGCGCTGGACGGCGATCATTGGCGCGAGCATCCCCGGCGTGAGGTGCCCGTCGATCCCGACGCGGGGCTGATTTTCCAGGACCACAAGTGGGCGGATCAGCGGATACCGGGTTACAGCGCGTAACGCGGTCGGCGTCCTACTGTCCCATAGTTCCCGACTCTAAGCATTATTCATCGCGCCGTGCGCGTAGCCTTGGCGTAAGGTGCATTGCGTACGATTGCGCGCCAGCCCCCCGCAGATTTGCGCTCACCAAAGCGACGGCCCATACTTGCCCTCATCTGGTCACCACCGAGATAAGAAGCCGAACATCGACCGTTAGCACTGGCTGCTACTGCGTCCGTTGATCCGCGGCGCCGTTGACCTGTGACAGGGCCTGCGGGTCATGCTGGAGACCTTCTGCAAGTTCAAGGTCGTGGGTGAGGCGGGCGACGCGCAGGCCGCGATCCGGGCGGCCGACGAGGTCGAGCCCAACGTCATCCTGATGGACGTGAACCTCCCGGGGATGAACGGCATCGAGGCGACAAAACAGATCAAGTCCGCGCACCCCTCCATTCAGGTGGTCGGGCTGTCGATGCTCCAATCACCGGGGATCCGCGATGCGATGATGCAGGAGGGGGCGACGAGCTACCTCACCAAAGGGGCGGACGCCAACGCCGCCGTCCGCGACGCGGCTACCACCCTCTCCTCCCGGGAGAGGGGACCAGAGTTGTGAACAGTCTCTACAGACCCCGGCGCCGCACGCCGGTCTGCTTCTTGCCGACCCGCCCCTCCAAGCCGTAGATGTAGTTCGAGATAAGATGGTCTGTAATGCCCTCGAGGAAGCTCTTGCCCCGGGTGGCGATGGCGCGGGCGACGGCGTGGGTGTGCCACGGCTCGACGTCGGCGTCGGGCGTGACCACGCCATCCCGGTCGATGTACACGAACGTCTTCACGTGCCCGTAGCACGGCACGCGGTCCGCCATCTCCCTGAGTTTGCCGAGCGTCTTCTCGTTCATCAGCCGGTGCCGCTCGGGCAGCAGCCGCCTGAGCGACGCCATCGGCATCTCGGGCACGAGGTCCAGGCGGTTGACGACGCGGTAGGTCGGCAGCGCGTAGCGATCGCAAAACGTCGGATCGCCGACCCGCGGCGAGCCGTAGGTGTAGATCGCCACCGGCGGTCGCCCCATCTTCGCCAACCGGCAGCCGGTCAGGACCGCCAGCGCCCCGCCCATCGAGTGGCCGGTCAGGAAGAGCGGCTTGTCCCCCACCGCTTCCAGGATCGTCTCGACCCTGCCCCACGCGTGCCGGAGCACGGAGCTGAAGCCGTGATGGACCCGGCCCTCATATTCCCCGTGCGCAACGAGCCTGGCGACGGCGTTCGTCATCCAATTGGGCAGCGTCACAGGGTCCGACCCGCGAAACGCGAGCACGGCATGCGTGTCGCAGACCCCCAGAAACCCCCGCGTGCGCGTGATCCTGTTGTGAAACCCGACAGCCCGAAGCCCAAGCCGCTCCCTCGCGGCGGCGGCTGGTGCGCGGTCGTAAGCGACGGCCGACGCGTGCGCGAGGTAGAGGGCGTTGGCGCGGGTGAAGGAAGGGGTGTGGGGGTGGAAGGAGAGGGTCATGTCACGCATTGCTTCCGCTATCGTTGCCTCTCGCCCCGATAAAGAACAAGTGTTCGATGCGCTTTGGATACTCGCGCGCCGCATAAGTCCTGTCGATCTCAGCGCCTACACGGCGATCAAGCGCCGACAGGTTGCGCCAGACGGAAAGTGCGTACCGAAGAACTTCGGTGCGACGGGCGAAACGGAATTTTAGAATTTCTCGGCTGTTCGGGTTGGTCGGAAGGCGGCAGCGCAGGTGCCAACCGTCTGGATACAACCGCATACTCATACTCAAGAGAGTATCGACAGGTGTATAATGCACGAAGCAATCGCGGTAATCCTTTAGACGCTGAACCCAATTCCTCTTCGCATTGCGAAAGATGTCAACGATACCCGAGAGATGAGTCTTGCCGCATAGTCTGTTGAATGATGGCGGCGTCTGCTCTTTATATGCAGTTCATGCAACTCTGGCAAGTGCGTCAAGCGAACAGTTGACGGCAGTGAGGAACGATTCGAAGTCCCAATATATCGCACGGATACTATCATTGTGGATCGAGGCCTCAAACATATCAATTGAAATTTTTCTAGATTTCATAACATCATGACTAAGCTTTTCAAAGGCCTCCGTGTACCGTTGATGAATCGCACGCAAACGAAAAGCAGCGTGATCAATGTGGTGACGATAGATTCTCGGATACTCGCGCGCAAACCAGCAGAACTCTGCATACCGCTCTACGTCCCTGTCCTCTAAATCTCTCCGGACTTTGTCCAGGGAACGAACGACTTCCACGGGGCAGACACCAACCATTGCTGATATGGATTGAGGAAGTGGCGGTATCGGAATAAAGGTCGGTTGGACCATCTTTGCACCTATCAGCAATGGAGACTAGCGGCCGATATAGCCAGCTTGCCAGTGACATCAATTCACAACGCTACGGCTGGCCATTTCACCTGCGTCTCTAATGTCACGTAGCAGGTACAGCCAGCCGAATTCTTTCTTCATCCTCATAGCTGAAACGGTATCCCGAGTTCCATAGTACAGACTGAAAGGGTTCGCAGGGAGCTTCGGGATGTTCGCAAGGATCGCTTCGAGTACTACCTTCCGGGGCCTCGGCCGCGACCGCTCAACGATCGTATCCATTGCATCCTGCTCCACTTTGCTGAGAAGAGTCTTTGCCGCGTTGAGATCAGTTCCTGCCTGTTCTAAGGCGGCACCCATCTTATCTCGCAACGAATCCATCAGCCCATTGCGCCGCAACTCGATAATCCGTCCCCAAGGGACTCCGACGAGGGACGGGATAGCCATCTCAAACAGTTGGACCGGCGTCGGAGCCTGCGTGCCGACCATCCCATACTGCTGCGCAGCCGTCATTGCCAGTTTCTCATCCTTGTTGGATTGAAAGACGCACGGCACTTCCTGATTCACGTGTTCCCATAGTCGAACAGCATCAACAGCGACTCGGGCTCGACCCTCCGCCTGCTCAATCGAATAGCCATCAGAGAACTTTTTAACTCCATGCTCCGAGGCGATATGGCCTAGGAGTGTATTATGTGCGTACTCAGCGGCCGTCTCAGGCTCTGGATAAGTATAATTCTCATGGTTATCACCCCAGCGTGGATAACCGATATTGCGTGACCTTCCCGCATTCAGAATTGTATCCGATCCAATCTTATGATTAAGTGGGACGATCAGGTCGGTCAAATTCTTAATGATTTTGCGATCATTGTCCTCATCTCCGACGAGGCTCTCAAAAAACGTATCTTGATCAAAGCGACCTATCGTCTCGAACAATACTTCGTCGTACCAAAGTACGCAGAGCTTTAGGTGATCGCTTCGGAACTGCTGATCCGAAGCACAAGTGACGAAGCTGGCGAGAGCGCGTGAGGTACTAATGGTCGTTCACTCCGGTTACGCCGTTCCCATAAAGGAAATTGCGGCGATGTTACGCTGTCATCATACTGCGCGGCGGTGCAGGGAGAACCTGTCCCGCGTGGGATGGATTATAGCCATCTTCCTGTTTGGGCCATCTGAAAAACCCAAGCACTTACATAACCTAGTGGCGGATCACCCCATCCACCCACGGCCCCACCGCCCCGCTCACCGAATAAACCCACAGCGCACAGACGATCCCCGTAAACACATCCATCGTGTAATGCGCCCGTAGCACCAGCACCGTCGCCGCCTCGAAGACCGCGATCGCCACACCCAGCGCCAGGCCCCACGGCCCCCAGTGGCCGGCGAGGGTGGCGGCGCCGTAGACCGCGATCGCGGTGTGGCCGGAGAAGAAGAGGTCGTTGGCCGTTCCGTAGGTGACCAGCACGGCCGGGACGCCCGGGTAGCGCCAAACCATGCCGTCGGGCACGGGGAGCGGGCAGAGCATCTGGCAGATTTGGCGGAGCGAGAAAACCATCACCAGGCCGACGAAGGGGCGGAGCGATTCGCCGAAGATCGCGGTGCAGAGGAGGTAGGCCCCGAGCGCGTCGATGACCAGCGATGACACGATCAGCAGCCGGTTCCCGGCGGCGGTGTTGGCGGCGTAGCGGGCGTGGAGGCGGGCGGTGAGCAGGTGGAGGCCGTCGGTCAGCGGGGCCTCGTGGCCGACCTTGGGCACGCGCTTGGCGAGCAGCTTCTGCGTCCAGAACCAGGCGAGGATGCCCGCGACGACGAGCCCCGCCCGCACCCCGATCACCGGCCAGGGCGCGATCGTCATGGCGTCGCTCCCCCGCCCCCGGAAGCTCCCGCGGGAATCCCCCCGGAAGTCTCCACGGAAATCTCCGGCCCGGGGATGCCCAGCATGGTGCGGAGCTGGTTTTCGATCGCGGCCATGAGCGGGTCGCCCCCCTCGCCGCGCGCCTCCCGGGCGGTGCTCACCTCGATGGCGTCGCCGACGGTGAGCTTCGCCTCGACCGGGCCGTGCACCGTGACCTTGCCGGTGAGGTCTTCCTCGAACCGCTCGACGGTCTCGATGATCCGGCCCCTGGGCGCGCCCTGGGTGATGTAGCCGGGCGGGTAGTGGTAGAGCTGCTGGGCGAGCGCGGCGTCTTCGAGCATCGTCCAGCGCCGGGATTTTTCCTCCTCGGAGAGGTCGCCCTTGATCATGTCGGGGAGGATGGCGGTGCGGAGGCGCTTCACGCGGGCCACGGGGTGGCCGTCGGCATTGCCGTTGACCCACTGGGCTTCGAGGGGCGTGAGGATGGCGTTGATGAGCCCGTCGAGGCGTTCGCCGATGGTGCCTTCCTGGGTGTGGCCTAGGTATTCGAGCTCCTTGAGCGCGAGCAGCCCGGCGCCGATCTTGGGGAACCGCTCGTGCAGCGGGAGGCCGCGGCTGGGCCGCCAGGTGAGGCGTGTTTCGATCTCGTCAAGCATCCGCGCGGCGGCGGCCTCGACGTCGAATGGGAAGGAGTAGCGCACCGCGACGGGGTGGACGACGACCTTCTTGTTCTCCTTGGCGCGTTTCCTGGCGGCTTGGCGGGCGATCAGGGCGGTGCCCTCGAGCATGGGGGTGAGGCGGTCGTTGGTGCGGGTGATGTGGCCCTCGGGGAAAATCACGAGCGGGCGCTCGGCGGTTTCGAGGACCTCGATCGACGTCTGCACCGCCTGCTTGTCCATCCCCTCGCGGTAGATCGAAAACGCGCCGGCGCGGCGGAGGAGGAACGCCTGGAGCCTGTTGCCCATGAACAGGTGGGCGCTGGCGACGGCGAAGAACGGGCTGCGGACCTCCCGGGAGAGCACGCTGAGGATGAACGGGTCTTCATCGCGGCAGTGGTTGGGCGTGACGAGCACGCCGTGGCCGGCGGCGATGGAGGCGCGGAGCTTGTCGGCCCCGACGACTTCCATTTTGGTCAGGCCGTAGCGGCGGCGCAGGAACCGGGGGATATAGAGGTTCATCGCCCGGGGCCAGAGCGTCCCGTGATAAGGCGGGACGGGGACGTAGGGCTTGGCTGATACCACGGGGTTCATGGGTCACACCATCTTGTATGAACCGCGGGGCGAAAGCCAGCGACTAGGCTCTGTCTGAAAACACGATCTTGAGGGTGCGTTGAATCATCGCCAGTTTCATCATCGCCAGGAAGTTGATGGCCAGCTTCTCGAAGCGTGTGCCGATGCGGCGACACTCTTTGAGCCAGCCGATGGTCTGCTC
>JAIOPN010000046.1 GCA_021413865.1 Planctomycetota bacterium
GGGCGCACGGGATCAAGCCGGTGATCCCGCAGCGTGACGACCAGCGGGAGAACCACAAAGGCCGGCCGATCGCGTTCGACAAGGAGTCGTACCGGCGGCGGGGCATCATCGAGCAGACCATCGGCTGGCTCAAAGAGTGTCCCCGCATCGGCACACGCTTCGAGAAGCTGGCCATCAACTTCCTGGCGATGATTCAACGCACCCTCAAGATCGTGTTTTCAGACAGAGCCTAATTGCGGGATCACGTCGCCAGGCGGAGCGTCGGGGCGTTGCCGTGCAGCGGGGGAGAGATCAGGTTGCCGCGCAGCTCGGGCCAGACGCGCTGTGCGTCGAGGCGTCGCCAGAGCGCGACGAAGCGTGCGTAGAGGTCGTCGCGCAGGTGCGCCCGGTTCTGGCGGATGAAGCCGATGCCGGGGAGGAGGTGTTGCATCGGCCGGTCGTTGCCGTAGTGCTCGACGGTGCGCCGGGGCTCCTCGGCCGCAAATACCGGGAGCCATTGCAGCCAGACGTCGCAATCGTGGACCTCGCCGAGCAGGGCCTGCACGCCCCGCGCCGCGTCGAGCGCGGCGGCGATGCGGTTGCCCAGCAGCGGCTCGAACATTTCCAGCGAGTAGCGCAGCCGCTTGGCGGCGATGCGCATCTCGTGCAGCCGCTCGACGCGCTCGGGGTGGTCGATGACGTCTTCGTACGCTAACAATTCGTCGAGTTGGGCCAGCAATCCTTTGGCGACGGCTTCGGGCGGCGGGCCGTCGGGCGGGCCGTGGAAGGTGGGGACGGGGTCGGGGCGCGGGTTGAGCGGGTCGTCGGCGGTGAAGGGCTTGGGAGAAAAGGAGGGCGCGTCCGCGTCGGTCAGGCCGTGCTTGCGGCGGCGGCGTTCGAGGGCGCGGCGGAGGGATTGCAGCGTGCCCTCGCGGTCGAGGGTGCGCAGCGCCTTGTCGAGCGGGTTGAGCAGCTCCGCGCGGCGCTGGCGCAGGCGGAGGCGGATGCGGTCCACGCCGCGGCGGACGGCGCGCGGTCCGGCGAGGTTGTGCAGTTCATCGAGCACCTCGAGCTGCACGTCGATGTCGCGCACCCCGCCCAGCGCCCGGGCGAACTTCCGCAGCGGCTTCTTCCAGGCACGGGATTGCTTGGCGGGGAGGAAGGCGTCGAAGGTGCGCAGGGCGGTGCGCAGGCGCCGCGCCGCCACGCGGGAGCGGTGGACGTTCTCCGCCTCGTGAGACCCCGACAGGCGGCGGGCCTGTTTGCGGAGCGACCGCGCGGCTTTGTCGAGGCTCTCGAGCGCGAGCGCCTCGTGCAGGATCGAAGGGTCGGTGGCCATCCCGTCTCACTCCGCGGCCGCACCATGCGTCTGATCCATGGTACAGCCGGGGCGTGGCGTGGTGCCAGTCGCCGTGGCGCGGGGTGTGTTGGCAGGATTAGCCGTCGGCCTCGGCCGACGCTGACGCGGGGGGAGGGGGGACATCCACCGCAGCCAAAGAACAGCGTCGGGCAAGCCCGACGGCTAACGCTCATCACGGGCGGGGGTTGGGTTTCAGCGGTCTTGTGTCTGAGTGGCCGTGGCGAGGCGGCGCTGGCGGGCGTGGTGGCAGAGACCCACGCCGATCATGCCCAGGGCGAGGGTGACGGATGTGTTGCCGAAGAACAGGCCGCCCTCGGGCCGCAGGGCGACCCAGAGGATGGTGCAGGAGAGAACGGCCCAGCCGGCGATTGTCAGGACGTTTTTCATAGCATCGGCCTCCACGGAAACGGGGGTTCGCGTTGTGTCCCTGGAGCGAGACCCCGATCCGCGTGAACCAGACGATTGAATGGCGCACGGTGCAAACAAAGCCGTCAAAAAAATGTGCGATACGATGTAAACGCATCGGTCTGTGACGGCGGGTCCGGTCGTAACGATTGGCGAACGCCAACCCGGCCGATCGGGCCATTGTGTCCATCTAGGAGGAACGATGCGCAAGAGATTCCCTGGGCTTCACGCGTGGTCGTTGGCGCTCTGCCTGTTCGCGGCGGATGCGGGCTCGCTTTTGGCCGAGGATGCGGCGCCGGAGAAGCCGCCCGAGGCCCCGGCGTACCGCTGGATCACCAAGGGCGGCGGCTCGTGGCATGAAGGGAAGAACTGGTCGATCGCCAGCGACACGTTCCCCGCCTCGACGCCGCCGGGTGTGAAGAGCACCTTCACGATCATCGGCGATAAGGATTCGCTCACGCCCATCACGCTCGCGCAGGACGCCCAGACCGGCACGGGTGAAATCCACGGCGGCCGGGTGCTGCTGGACCTCAAGGGCCATACGCTGTCGATGACCAACGGCTACGTGCTGCTGGGCGTTCACAGGGAATACGTGCTCAACGTGGAGTTCATCGGCGGGCGCGTCGTGACCGGGCCGGGTTTCGTCAACATCGGCCACTGGGCCGGGTCGCACGGCGAGGTGACGCTGCGCGGGAAGGAGGCGCGGTGGAGCAGCGCGGGCGTCTTTACGGCGGGCTCGTACGGCAACGGCGTGCTGCGCATCGCAGAGGGGGCGGTCTTCACAGCGCAAAAGACGGCCCCTCTGGCGGTCGCCTATTACATGGGGGCGACAGGCCGGGTCGAGCTGCGGGGCGAAGGCTCCTTGCTGGACGTGGGACGGCTGTTCGTCGGCGGCGGGACGGAGAAGGCCGGCGGCGAGGGGAGCATCATCATCGCAGACAAGGCGGTTGCGTCCGTGAGTGACCGGTGGGTCGTCTGGCCGAGCGGCGCGGTGATGGTCGAGGAGGGCGGACGGGTGGACATCTCGGACGCCGCCGCGGTGGAGGTGCGTGGCAGGCTCGGCGGAAGCGGGCTGATCCAGCGCGTCTCCGGCAAGGGCGGAGCCGTCGCTGCGGTGGCGATCCGGAGCGAGTCGGGGCTGCAATTGAAGCTAGAGGGCACGCCGCTGCGGCTGCTGCATTTCGATTACGAGCAGACGCCCACGGCCGTGATCCGCGTTGCGCTCCCGCAGTTCAAGAGCCGCACGGGCGGCGGGCTGGTGGTGGAGCCGGTGGAACACACGGTGAAGATCGACGGCGGGACGGTCGAGGTGACGTTCGCGGAGAAGGGGCGGTATAGCAGCGGGGACACGTTCGACCTGATCACAGCGGGGCGGATCGAGATGGCGAACGCGCCGAAGGTGGTGACGACGGGGGCGATGGCCAAGCGTTGGGGCGGGAAGGTTGTCGTGGCCAAGATCACGGCGGGCCCGATGGCGGGGCGCGAGGTGCTGCGCCTGGTGCTGGGCGGGAAGCGGTAGCGGGCCGATCGCACATAAAACAACAACGGCCCGGGGCGTGTGCACCGGGCCGTTGTGGTATTTGAGAAGTCGCTAAGCCGCGAGCGGCTTTACTTGGGGCTGAAGGGGTGCTTGGCGGAGTCCTTCTTGGAGACCATCTCGGCGGCGGAGGGCTCGCCCTTCATGGCGCGGGAGATGGAGAGCTTGGTGGCCTCGTAGTTGTAGTTGTAAATCTTGGTGTCGTCGGCGGCCTGCCAGTGGATGAAGACGCCGCAGACGATGACGAGCTTCTCGGCCTGGTCCTTGGGGATGACGCCCTCGGCGACGGAGTCGGCGACGGCCTTGGCGACGGCGGCCTGCGCGGGGCCGAACATCTGCACGGCCTGCTTGGCGCCCTTGATGGTCACCTTGGTGATCAGGACGGTCGCGGGCTTGACCGCCAGGTTGGGCGTCAGCACCGCCAGGAGGTTGGAGTGGCCGGACTTCTGGTCCGCCAGCGCCTGGGCGAAGGCGTAGCCCACCGGGCCGTCCTTGTCGCCGATCAGCAGGTCAATGTGCGCGATCTCGTTGCCTTCGCCCGCCAGTGCTTCGCCGATGAACATCGACATGGTCCGTCTCCTCAAGCCTTCGCTTGTAACCGTGTTTGAACCGACCGCGTCGCCGAGACCGAACGCTCGTGTCTCCCACCCGACGCGGCCTGATTTTGTAGCTCCAATCGCCCGGCGGTGCAACAGCCGGGGGAACCCGGCTCGTCCCCGCCCCGCCCCCGGCTATCATTCCCCAACCGATTCGACACACGAAAGGCGCCGCGCATGCGCACCCTCATCGCCATCCCCGTTTACAACGAGCAGAAATACGTCACCAAGGTCCTCACCGAGGTCCGCCGCTACGCCCAGGACATCCTCGTCATCGACGACGGCTCCACCGACGAGACCCCGCTGCTCGTCGCCAAACAACCCGTCGAGGTGGTCCGCCACGCCCGCAACCGCGGCTACGGCCAGTCGATGATCGACGCCTTCCGCTGGGCCATGTGCCAGTGCTACTGCTACGACTGGCTCATCACCATGGACTGCGACGAGCAGCACGAGCCCGCCAGCCTGCCCGAGTTCTACAAGGCCATCGAGGCCAACGACGCCGACGTCGTCAGCGGCAGCCGTTACATGGGCGGCTCCGACGCGAGGGACGTGCCCCCGCCCGACCGCCGCGCCATCAACGCCACCGTCACCACGCTCATCAACGACCGCCTCCGCCTGAAGCTCACCGACAGCTTCTGTGGGTTCAAGGCCTACCGTGTCTCCGCACTGCGAAAGCTCGCGCTGAGCGAAACGGGCTACGCCTTCCCGCTCCAGTTCTGGGTCCAGGCCGTCGCCCACGACCTGCGCATCCGCGAGATCCCCATCCGCCTGATCTACAACGACCCCAACCGCAGCTTCGGCGGCCCGCTCAACGACGCCCACAACCGCCTCCACCACTACGTCGAGGTCTTCGAGCGCGAGCTGCTCAAGTTCCCCGACCGCTTCGGCGACGTCGGCTGCGTCCAGTGCGACGCGGAAAAAACCCTCGACCAGATCACCGCGACGGCGAAGACGGTGTGAACGCCCAGCCCATAGCCCCCGGCGGACAGCATGATTCATCGGGGATTTGGAGGGTAGGGTGTGTGGAGCGAAGCGCAACGCACCAATACCGCTCCCGATCACGCGGGGGAATGATGGATGCCGCAGCAGGGCATGATCTGGATGGTTGCAGCGAGACGGCAGCGAAAATGGTGCGTTGCGCTTCGCTCCACGCCCCCCTACGCTGAGGCACCGCAAACGGCGCGATGAATAATGCTGGGAGCCGGGGGCTATGGGAGGTCCACCAGCCGGCTCAGGGCGACGAGCTGTTCGACGGTGAGCTGCTCGGGGCGCTGGGTGGCGAGGACGCCGGGAGGCAGCGCGGCGTCGCGGCCGAGGATCGAGCCGATCTGCTTGCGGCGCTTGCTGAAGAGCGTGTGCAGCAGGCGGGCGAGGCGGCGTGGGTCGTCGGTGAGCGGCTTGTCGGAGCGCGTCCAGCGGAGCACGGCTGATTCCACGTCCGGCTGGGGCCAGAAGCAGGAGGCGGGGAGCGTGGCGATGATCTCGCAATGGCCCAGCGCCTGCACGGTGACGCCCAGCGGGCCGTAGTCTTTCCCGCCCGGCGGCGCGGAGAGGCGCTGCGCGACCTCGCGCTGGATCATGATGACGGCCATGGACATGGCGGGGTAATCGGTGACGAGGTTGGCCAGCAGCGGCGAGGCGACGTGGTAGGGCAGGTTGGCGATGAGCTTGAAGGAGGATTCGTTTTTCAGGGCGTCGAGCACAAGCGGGTTGATCTCGTGCTTGCCTTCGAGCACGTCGGCGATGATGAGATTGACGCGGCCGGGGTAACGGGCGGCGAGGTTTTCCTGAAGGATCGGGGCGAGGTGGTGATCGATCTCGACGGCGACGAGGCGGGCGCCGGCGTCGAGCAGCCCCTCGGAGAGCGCGCCGGTGCCCGGGCCGACCTCGAGGACGAGCTCGCCGGGTTGGATTTGCGCGGCGGCGAGGATTTTGCGGATTTGATTGGCGTCGTGGAGGAAGTTCTGTCCGTGGCGGTGCTGGGGGCGCAGGCCGTGCGCTTCGAGGAGGGTTTTGATTTGGGTGAGGGTCTGGGGCATGAGCGGATTTCTTGGCCCCCTCTCCCTCCGGGAGAGGGGTATCAGAGCGAACCCATGCGGGCATTACATACCTTCGACGCAGGACGGTTACAATCTGCACGGCTCATCCGGCTTCCGCGTCCGCACACCCCCAAAGGCAAGTTCTATGTCGTATCTGCTCGGCATCGATATCGGCACCTCCGGCACCAAGACCCTGATCTGCGACTTCAAGGGCCGCGTGCTCGCCACCGCCAACGCGGAGCACGACATCTCCTCGCCCAAGCCCGGTTGGTCGGAGCAGGACCCCGTGCAGTGGTGGACCGCCACCTGCAAGGCGACGCGCGAGGTGCTGAGCAAGGCGAAGGTCAAGGGCGATCAGATTTCATCGATCGGCCTGTCCGGCCAGATGCACGGCTCGGTCTTCCTCGCCAACGACACCAGGCCCCTCCGCCCCGCGCTGCTCTGGAACGACCAGCGCACCGCCGAGGAGTGCTCCGAGATCGAGGCCCGCGCCGGCGGACGCAAGGCGCTGATCAATATGGTCGGCAACCCGGCCCTTACCGGCTTCACCGCACCGAAAATCCTCTGGGTCCGCAAGAACGAGCCGCGCGTCTATGAAAAGACCCGCCACATCCTGCTCCCCAAGGACTACATCCGCTACTGCATGACCGGTCAGTATGCGACCGAGGTCGGCGACGCCTCGGGCACTCTGCTGCTCGACGTCCGCAAGCGGGCGTGGAACCACAAGCTCATCTCGCTGCTGGGCATCGACCGGGCGCTGCTGCCCGAGTGTTTCGAGTCGCACGAGGTCTCCGGTCGGCTGACCAAAGAGGGGGCGGCGAAGCTCGGGTTGAAAGAGGGCACGCCCGTGGTCGGCGGCAGCGGCGACCAGCCCGCCGGCGCCGTGGGCAACGGCATCGTGGCCTCGGGCATCGTCAGCGCCACGCTGGGCACGTCCGGCGTCATGTTCGCCCACGCGGACCGGCCGACTTATGACCCCAAGGGGCGCGTGCACACGATGTGCGCCGCCGTCGAGGGCAAGTGGTGCGTCTTCGGCTGCATGCTCTCGGCGGGCGGGTCGTTCCAGTGGTTCCGCAACAACATGTCCGGCGAGGAGCGCGCCGAGGCGGCGAAGAAGAAGATCGATCCTTATGAGCTGCTCATCGCGCAGGCGGGCAAGGCCCCCGCGGGGAGCGAGGGGCTTTATTTCCTGCCCTACCTCACCGGCGAGCGCTGCCCCTACCCCAACCCCAACGCGCGGGGCGGATGGATCGGCCTGACCGCCCGGCACAACCGCGCCGCGATGGTCCGCTCGCTCCTCGAGGGCGTCACCTTCGGCATGGCGGACGCGCTGCGCATCATGGAGGGCATGGGCATCGGCGTGAAGACCGTGCGGCTCTCGGGCGGCGGGGCGCGGTCGAAGTTCTGGCGGCAGATGCAGGCGGACATTTACGGGAAGAACGTGGCCGTCATCAACGCCCAGGAAGGCCCGGCCTACGGCGTGGCGATCCTCGCGGGCGTCGGCACCGGCGTCTGGAAGAACGTCCCCGAGGCCTGCAACGCCGTCATCCGCGAGACCGAACGGCTCAAGCCCGACCCGGCCAACGTCGGCATGTACGCCAAGCACCACGCCCAGTACCAGCGGCTCTACGAGGCGCTCGCGCCGGAGTTCGACCATATGGCCGCGCTGGGTTGAGATATGACCCCATCTTCCCCCGACAACCCCAAACGCGGTGGCTGGTCGGACACGGCGAGCCTCGGCGGCATCCTCCGCAAGCTCCCACGCCTGCGCAAACACGTGCCCGGCACGCCCGCGGGGATCGAGGTCGATCAACTTGGGCAGATGCCCTCTACCCCCGGCCGCGTGCGCGTCACCTGCATCGACTACGCCCCCGAGCACGTGCAGGTGACCGAGGTTGACGACATGGACGCCTTCCTCGCGTGTCACCGCCCCGAGTGGTGCGTCGTGCGCTGGATCAACGTCGATGGCCTGACCGACATGAAGGTCATCCAGGGGCTGGCGAAAAAATACGACCTGCACCCGCTGGCGATCGAGGACACGCTCCATCTGGGCCAGCGCCCCAAGGTGGACGCCTACGGCGGGGAGGGGGGCATCACCGGCGTCGAGAACGCGCCAGGCCCGGCGCGGCTCTACATCGTCGCCCACATGCTCCAGATCGTCGAGGGGCACCTGCACAGCGAACAGATCAGCATCTTCGTCGGCCACAAGACGCTCATCACCTTCCAGGAAGACCGGGGGGACGTCTGGGACCCCATCCGCCAGCGCATCGGCAAACACGGCTCCAAGATCAGGCTCAACGACACGAGCTTTCTCCTGTACACGCTGCTCGACGCGGTGGTGGATCACTGCTTCCCGATCCTCGAGTCCTACGGCGACCGGCTGGAGCAACTGGAAGAAATCGTGCTCGCGAAGCCCGACCTGACCACCATCCACGAGGTGCACGCGGTCAAGCGCGAGTTGCTGATCCTCCGCCGGGAGGTCTGGCCGCTGCGCGAGGTCATCATGACGCTGCAGCGCGAGATGCACGAGTGCATGACCGAGACGGCGCGGACCTACCTGCGCGACGTGTACGACCACGCCATCCAGATCATCGAGATCATCGAGACCTACCGCGAGGTGGCGACGGGGCTGGCGGAGACCTATTTATCCGCCGTCAGCCTGCGCATGAACGAGGTGATGAAGGTCCTCACCATCATCGCGACGATCTTCATCCCGCTCACGTTCCTGGCGGGCGTTTACGGCATGAACTTCGACCACATGCCCGAGATTCACTCGTCGCTCGCCTATCCGTGGTTCTACCCGATCGGGTTTTGGGCGCTCTGCGTGCTCATCGCGGGGGCGATGGTGTGGTGGCTCAAGCGCCGCCGGTGGATGTGAGCTTTATAAGTTAGCCGTCGGGCTCGCCCGACGCTGTTCTCCGGCGACAAGGGTGGTGCGTCTCGCCCGTGTACCCACGCGCGAGCGTCGGCCAAGGCCGACGGCTAACACGCACTACTCCAGCGCCACCGCGGACCCCATGCCGCCGCCTACGCAGAGCGTCGCCAGGCCGCGCTTCGTCTGCCCGCGCTTGATACGGTGCGCCAGGTGGACGAGCAGCCGCGCCCCGCTCGCGCCGATCGGGTGGCCCAGCGCGATCGCGCCGCCGTCCACGTTCACACGGGATAGATCGAGCGACAGCTCCTTCACGCACGCCAGCGACTGCGCGGCGAACGCCTCGTTGATCTCGATGGTATCGAAATCCTTCACGCTCAATCCCGTCGCGGCGCAGAGCCGTTTTGTCGCCAGCACCGGGCCCAGGCCGAACATCATCGGCTCGCACCCCGCCGACGCGCCGGCGACAAACCGCGCCAGCGGCTTCCACCCTTCGCGCTTTGCGGTCTCCGCCGAGCAGACCACGAGCATCGCCGCTCCGTCGTTGATCCCCGAGGCGTTGCCCGCCGTGACCGTGCCGTCGGGCTTGAAGGCTGGCTTGAGCGTCGCGAGTTTCTCCACCGTCGTATCGGGCCGCGGGTGTTCGTCCTGTGTCAGGCCGTCCACCGCGACGATCTCATCCGTGAACCGCCCGGCGGCGGCGGCGTCGGCGTAACGCTTCTGGCTGTCGCGCGAGAAGCCGTCCTGCTCCGCGCGGCCGATCGCGTACTGCGCCGCCAGCGCCTCGGCGCCCAGTCCCATGTGTTTGTGCTCGAACGCGTCAACGAGGCCATCTCGGAGGATGGAATCCACCAGCACGCCGTCGCCGAGTTTGTACCCGCCCCGCGCCCGGTCCAGCAGGTAGGGGGCATTGGACATCGACTCCGTCCCGCCGCAGAGCACGACGGCCGCGTCTCCCGCGCGGATCGCCTGGGCCGCGAGGACCACCGCCTGCATGCCCGAGGCGCACATCATGTTCACCGCGAAGGCCGGCACAGCGACGGGCACGCCGGCGCCGATGCCGACCTGCCGCGAGACGTTCTGCCCCTGGCCCGCGCCGATCACGTTGCCGACGATGACCTGGTCGATCTTCGCCGGCGCGACGCCCGCGTCCGCCATCGCCGCCTTCGCCGCCGCCGCGCCCAGCTCCGCCGCCGTGCGCTTCGCCAGCGCCCCCAGGAACCGGCCCTGCGGCGTGCGCCGCGCGCCCACGATCACGACTTCGTTCATAACGGTCCTCTGAAACAGTGTGCGGGCATCGGCTTGACGTTTTTGATCACGGGCCTGAACGCCATCTGCGAAATGATATCCCGCTCGATGTCGATCCCCGGCGCGACCTCGATCAATTCCAGCCCTTCCTCCGTCGGCTGGAACACGGCCCGCTCTGTGACGTAGAGCACCTCCTGCCCGACCTCGCGCGACCGGGCGGCGCTGAACGAGACCTGCTCCACGGTGTCCACAAACTTGCGGCATGGGCCCTCTTTGACGATCCGAAGTTTCCCGTTTTCGACCGCGACCTGGAGGTCGCCGGCCGTGAAGGTGCCGCAGAAGACCAGGCGTTTTGCGCTCTGGCTGATGTTCACGAACCCGCCGACGCCAGCGAGCTTCGTGCCGAATTTCGAGACGTTTACGTTGCCTTGCCGGTCGAGCTGCGCCAGCCCCAGGGCGGCGAAGTCGAGTCCTCGGCCGTCGTAGAAATCGAACTGCGCATCGGGAACGATGATCGCCTGCGGGTGGTAGGTTGCGCCGAAGGAGAGGCCGCCGACCGGCATGCCGCCGTACGATCCGGACTCGACCGTGAGCGTGATGCGTTCGATCCGGCCGCGCTCGTGGGCGATGCGGGCGACGCCCTCGGGCATGCCAATGCCCAGGTTGGCGATCGCGCCGTCGTGTAGCGCGTCGCAGGCGCGCTCGGCGATGATCCGCCGCTCGTCGAGCACCATGCGGGTCAGCGCCACGTCGAAGCCCGCGCCCCGGGCGGGGGTGAAGTAAGACTCGTTCATCGCCTCGGCGAAGGTCATGTCGTGCTCGCCCGGCTGCGCGAGCACGACGCGGTCCACCAGCACGCCGGGCACGCGCACCGTCAGCGGCGCGGCGGGCTTGTCGAGCAGGCGCGTGACCTGCGCGATGACGATCCCGCCGTGGTTGTGCGCGGCCTGGGTGAGCGAGAGGATCTCGCCGATCATGATCTCGTCGTCGATGATGATGTTGCCGAAGGGGTCGGCCGCCGAGCCGCGGATGAGGCTGACGTGGATGGGGAAGGACTTGTACCAGAGCCATGGTTTCCCGCCGAGCGTGACGCGTTCGATGACCTCGGAGACGCCCGCGCCGGAGCGGCTGTTGAGCGAGCCGCCTTTGTGGATGGGGTCGATGAAGGTGTCCAGGCCGACGTGCGTGATGAGCCCGGGCCGGCCGGCGGCGATGTCGCGGTAGAGCTGGATGAGCACGCCCTGCGGGAGGTTGTAGGCCTCGATGCGGTTTTCGAGGGCGAGTTTGCCGAGCTTGGGCGCCAGGCCCCAGTGCCCGCCGATGACGCGTTTGAGCATGCCCTCATGGGCGAGGTGGTTGAGCCCGCGGTTTTTCCCGTCGCCTTGGCCCGCGCCATAGGTGAGGGTGATGCCGCGCGGCGTGCCGGCGGCGAGGAAGCGGCGCTCCAGCGCGGCGGTCAGCCCCTCGGGGTGCGCCGCGCCGACGAACCCGCCGCACGCCACTGTCACGCCGTCTTCGATGAGGGCGACAGCGGCGTCGGAGGTGCAGAGCTTGCGGTCGATCGGTCGGGTCATGTGAGAAATAATTTCAGAGATGGGGTTTCAGAAGGGAGCGGAAGAAACGGCTTATCGCGTCACCCCCACCACCCGCCGTTGACGTGGATCGTCTGGCCGCTCACATAAGAGGCGAGGTCGCTGCAGAGGAAGAGGATGACGGAAGCGATCTCGCTCGGCTCGCTGAAGCGCCCCAGCGGGATGTTGGTGAGCATCTGCGTGCGCGCCTCTTCGGGGATGGACTTGCCCATCTCGGTCAGGGCCACGCCTGGGGCGACGGCGTTCACGGTGATCTTCCGCTTGCCCAACTCGCGCGCCAGCACGCGCGCCATCGCTGAGACGCCCGCCTTGGCGGCGGCGTAGTTGCACTGCCCGAAAAAGCCGATCGACGCCGCGATCGAGGCGAGGTTCACGATCCGTCCGCCGTCGCGCATCTTCTCGGCACTGGCCCGGCACATGTGGAACACGCCCGTCAGGTTCGTGTCGATCACGGATTGCCATTCGTCCTCGGTCATCTTCTTCATGGTGCGGTCGCGCAGGATGCCGGCGTTGTTGATGACGATGTCCAGCCCGCCGAACCGCGCGACCGCGCCGTCGATCATCGCCTGCACCTGTTCGGTGCTGCGCACGTCGGCGGCCCAGGTGACAGCGCGGTCGCCGAGCTTCGCGGCTGTTTCCTGCGCGCGGGCGCGGTTGGTCCCCTGGGGGTCCTCGAAATAATTGATGACGACGTTGGCGCCCGCGGCGTGGAGGGCGGCGGCGGTAGCGGCGCCGAGCCCCTGCCCCGCGCCGGTGACGATGGCCGTTTTACCCGTCAGGTCGATCGTAACCATCCCAGTCTCCTGTGGCGGGGGGTGATTGTAACCCGATCTTCGCGGGGGCGTGCCGTATATGTTTTGATCGCCTATAGCCCCCGGCGGACAGCATTATTCATCGAGCAACCGATTGCGTGGCGCAAGTACTTACGTCTGCAGAATTCACGGCTGCACTGCTCATCCTCTCCCCATTTGGCGCAATCAACGATAAAACACGAGTATTTTCCAAGGATGCCGCACATGATGAATAATGCTGCGAGCCGGGGGCTATGGGAAGAGGCAGAAATTTCAAAAGGGATCACTATCACCATGCCCACCCGGCCGAACATCATCCTGATCCTCATCGACGACCTGGGGTGGATGGACCTCTCCTGCCAGGGCAGCCGTTTCTACGAGACCCCCAACATTGACCGCCTCGCCGCGCGCGGCGTGCGCTTCACCGATTC
>JAIOPN010000004.1 GCA_021413865.1 Planctomycetota bacterium
GTGCGGCGGATCTTCTTCTGCAGCAGAAGCAGGCCGTAGAGCAGCGCCTCCTGGCGGTCCACACCCAGGTCCAGGTGGAGGATCGTCATGGGCTGGGGGTAGATGGCGTAGATCAGCAGGACCAGGGCCAGGCCCAGCGCATAGAAGCTCAGGCGCCGAAGCCAGCCCCGCCAGCCGCCGTGCCGCGCTTCATCGTCGTACTCCGCGACCCCGAACCGGTGGGCGTCGAAGCGCAGGAGCAGCAGCATCCCCACGAACGCGATGAACAGCCAGAACTCCAGCAGCTCCCGCATCCGTCAGCTGCCGTCGCCCGAGCGGAGCACCGCCAGGAACGCCTCCTGCGGGATCTCCACGCTGCCCACGCGCTTCATGCGCTGCTTGCCCTCTTTCTGCTTCTCCAGCAGCTTGCGCTTGCGGCTCACGTCGCCTCCGTAGCACTTGGCGGTCACGTTCTTGCCCACGCTCTTGATGGTCTCGCGTGCGATGATCTTGCCGCCGATCGCCGCCTGGAGCGGGATCTCGAAGAGGTGGCGGTCGATCTGCTCCTTGAGCCGCTTGAGCAGGTGCCGGCCGCGGAACTCGGCCTTGGTGCGGTGGACGATCACAGAGAGCGCCTCGACCACGTCGCCATTAACAAGGATGTCCATCTTGACCAGGTCGTCGTTGCGGAAGCCGGTCAGGTGGTAATCCATCGTGCCGTAGCCGGACGTGATGGACTTCAGCTTGTCGAAGAAGTCGTAGATGATCTCGGCCAGGGGCAGCTCGTAGTCGAGGATCTGCCGGTCGTCGCCGAGCATGCGCTGCGCCTTGTAGGTGCCGCGGCGCTGCTCACAGAGCTTCATGATGTCGCCGATGCAGCGCGTCGGGGTGATGATCTCGCACGCCACGATCGGCTCGCGGATCTCGCGCACCTTCGACGCGTCGGGCATCTCCGACGGGTTGGTGATCGTGGTCAGCACGTAGTCGCCGCCTTTGCCCAGCGCCTCGATCTCATAGGTCACCGTCGGCGCGGTCTGCACGATGGTCACCCTGCCCTCGCGCTCAAGCCGCTCCTGGATGATGTCCATGTGGAGCAGGCCCAGGAACCCGCAGCGGAAACCCGAGCCCAACGCCTCGGAGGTCGTCGGCTCGTAAACGAACGACGCGTCATTCAGCCGCAGCTTGCCGATGGCCTCGCGCAGCTCGTCGAACTCCGTGTCGCCGGAGGGGTAAAAATCACAGAACACCATCGGCTGCGGCTCTTTGTAGCCCGACAGCGGGGCGGCGCAGGGGCGCAGCTCCTGCGTGATTGTGTCGCCGATCTTCACGTCGCCCAGCGTCTTGATCGAGGCGACGAGGTAGCCCACGTCCCCCGCCTCGAGCGGGTCCTTGGTCGGCGTCATCTGCGGGCGGAACTTGCCGACCTCCGTGACGATGAAGTTCCGGCCCGAGCTCATCATCAGGATTTTGTCGCCGACCTGCAGCCGGCCGTTCATCACGCGGAAATAGACGATGACGCCGCGGTAGTCGTCGTACTTGGCGTCGAAGATCAACGCCTGCGTCGCGGCCCCGGTGTCGCCCTTGGGGTCGGGGAATCGCTCACAGATGGCGTCGAGCAGCTCGAGCACGCCCTGACCGGTCTTGGCGCTGGTGAAGATGCAGTCGTTCGCGTTGAGACCCAGCACGTGCTCGACCTGCAGCGCGATCTCTTCCGGGCGGGCCGAGGGCAGGTCGATCTTGTTGATGACGGGGATGATGACGAGATCGGCGTCCACGGCCTTGTACAGGTTGGCGACCGTCTGCGCCTCGACGCCCTGCGTGGCGTCCACGACGAGCACGGCCCCGTCGCACGCCGCCAGCGCGCGGCTGACCTCGTAGTGGAAGTCCACGTGCCCGGGCGTGTCGATGAAGTTGATCTCGAAGGTCTCGCCCTTGTAGGTGTGCTCGACGGAGACGGCCGAGGCCTTGATGGTGATGCCGCGCTCGCGCTCCAGGTCCATGGTGTCGAGCGACTGCTCCTGCATGTTGCGGGAGTTCATGGCGCCGGTGCGCATAAGGAGCCGGTCGGCGAGGGTGGACTTGCCGTGGTCGATGTGGGCGATAATGCAGAAGTTGCGGATTTTTGGCATGGGGTTCCGTGCAGCGCGGGCGGGATTGCCGAGCAAATCATTTTAGCACGATTCGGCCGATCACGCGGGCCAGGGCCTTGGGATCGCCCAAATCGGGGCAGGCACGGGTCAGGGCGGTGAGGAATCGCAACCGCTCGGCGCGGCCGACCCAGGCCGGTTTCAGCGCAGCGGCAAGGTCGGCAAGCATGCGCCATCGGGCTTCGGGGGATCGCGAGGAGCGAACCGCGCCGACGTCGATCAGGTACGCACGGTCGTCCGGCGTGACCATGACATTGCTCGATTTGAGGTCGCGGTGGATCAGGCCGGCGTTGAGCAGCGCGGCGACGGCGGAGGCGACGGCATGGGTCACGCGCGACCGGCGCGCATAACCGTCGATCCGCCCCTCCCGCACGCCCCACATCAGCGATTCACCGAGGAAGGGATACGCCAGCCACGCACGCCCCCCCCCGCGACACCGCTCAACGCCCCATGCCGCGACCGGCACCACCGGCACGCCCGCACGGACCAACCGGCTGTTCCAACGCCGCTCACGCTGCGCCGGATGCACCCTCAGCACCATCGCCACCCGCTGCCGCAACGGTGAGTGCTCGAAACGCTTGATGACCAGCGGGCCCCATGGCGAACCGGCCTTCCACACGCGGCTGCGCGGGTCCGACTTGAAGACGTGGATCGGCTCCGCGCCGAGGACCGCCGTGGGCAATGTCGCCCCGGGGATCACCAGACCAATCGGCGAGGCGTCGGTAAAACGGGGCGGGGGCATCGCCGTGCAGTATCGCCGACGCAAGAGGGACCGCAAGCATCGCGGTCGGCACGCTCATTGACGCGGCTACGCACCCGTGCCATGATCCGGTCACGCCCCTGGACGAAGCGCCGATGAGCCGTGTGTTGCGGAATATCCTGCGGTTTCCGGCCCGGACGATCCAGAGCCTCCGCCTGCGCGCCACACCGGGCTACGACGTGCTGCGGCAGGCGAAAAAACACACAAGCAAGGAACTCCCGGCCGACCTGACCGCCAGGCTCTGCGCCGTGCCGGGGAACACATCTGAATGGCAGTGCCGGCTGCTCTACTACCTAGCCGCAACGACCAAAGCGGAGGGTTGCCTGTTCGAGATCGGGGCGTTCAAGGGAAAATCGACCGCGTGGTTGAGCGAGGCGGCGCGGCGGACGGGGCGCAGGCTCGTGAGCATCGACCCGCACCTCTGCGGCTCGCTCGATGAGTTCACCGCCACGGTGAAGAAGTTCGATATCGCCTCGGTGGCGACGATCCACCAGACGCTGTCGCACGACGTGGGCAAGACCTGGAGCGGGCCGATCGCGATGCTCTGGATCGACGGCGGGCACGACTACGCCATCGTGCGGCAGGACATCGACGACTTCGCCAAACACGTCGCCCCGGGCGGGTACATCGTTCTGGATGACGTGAACCCGGTGCATTTCCCGGGCGTGGTGCGGGCGATCTCCGAGACGCTGGAACGCGATCCTTGCTTTGAGCATTTGGGCACGATCAAAACCCTCGGCCTGTTCAGGCGGAAACACGCGGGGGCCTAAGCCCGATGCCTCGCCCAAGGGTCATCCTCCTCAACCGCACCGATCCGACCCACCCGGGGTGCTCACTCACGGTGGAATGCCTCACGGCCCTCATCCGCAAATACGGGACCCTCGTCGAGAGCGTCCCCACCCCCCGCGCCGGCCCGGAAAACCGGCAGGAGGTCGACTTCACACGCGCCGAGGTGGTCGTCATCAACGGCGAGGGGACGATGCACCACCACTCGGCCGCTAAACCACGCCACGCGGCGGCCGAATTACAGCGACAGGCGGAACTGGCAAAGAAGGCGGGGCTGCGCGTCGCGCTGGTGAACACGGTGATCCAGGAGTTCGATGCCGACCTCTCGTGTTACGACTACATCTCGACGCGCGAGAGCCTCAGCTTCGCGGAGGCCTCCGCACGCCACCCGCGTGTCGAGCTGGTGCCCGATGCCTGTTTTCTGCACCTGCCGCGGGGGTTCAAGCCATCGAGCCGCAACGTCATCGTCACGGACTCGGTGTACGACAACGTCTCGCGGGAATTGCAGGCGCTGGCGGCGAAAAGGGGGTGGAAGTTCCTGCCCTTCAAACGGCTGGGCAGCCTCCAGGCGCTGACGAGGTTTCAGTCGGCAAAGCTGGTGATCACGGGGCGGTATCACGGCGTGGTCTTCGCCCTGATGACGCACACACCCGTGCTCTGCGTGGAGAGCAACACCCACAAAATCCATGGCCTCCTGCACGACTTCGGCATCGGCGACGCGCTGGCGAGCGACACCGCCCACCTCCCGGAGCACGGGCTTGTGAGCACGCGCGACCTCCCGCCGATCCAGGATCAGATCGAGGCGAGCGTCCGGCGTGCAATCCTGGGGGACGCGTGGGATGCGCTGCGCGACAACGAGAGGAACGCCCCGCCTCCCAACCTCTGGGGTCCCCGCCTCTGGCGCAAGGTCCGGCGCCTCGTTACACCGATGAACCGCCGGCACACGCTCGACCTGCCGCCGAAGTTCATCAGACCGATCGCATTGCACCCGGGCTACCGCGAGGTCCGATGGCCGGGCGAGGAACCTGTTGGACGGCTGCGGCCGCTGCGCTCCCTGCACGACTCGGACAAACGTGACGCCTTCGTCGTCGCCACCGGTCCGTCACTGGAAACACTGGACCTCACGCCGCTGCGCGGCCGGGCCTGTTTCGCGGTCAACGGCTCGATCGTCAAGTTCCGCGAGCTGGGCTTCGCACCGGATTATTTCGTCGTCACGGACAAGGGCTTCGTCGATTCACGCTTCGATCTCGTCAAACAAGGGCTCGCGTCGGGTGCGAAATGTTTTTTCCCGTCGCGGGTGCTGAGCCACATCTGCGAACGCGACCCGCGCGTATTGGGCGGGGCCGAGTTGTACCTAATGGACCCGATCAACAGCCGGTACGACGCGCCGAGCCTGAGCAACGATGAACTCCGCCGCACGCTGGCGCGGGACCGCGATATCCTCCTCCACCCCACCGCAACGCACGACACCGAGTTCATCGGTTTTTCAAAAGACCTCGAGAAAGGCTCGTTCCATTCCAAAACCGTCGTCCACGCGGCGTTGCAGGTCGCGTGGTACGTCGGCGTCCGGCGGGTGATGATCCTCGGCATGGACATGGGCGCGCCGGCCGGCGGGCCCATGCGCTTTTACGAAAAGTCGGCCGACAACCCGGCGAGTTTCCTGGGGGATTTCCTCCAGAGCCACATCGTGCCGTCGCTGGAGATCGTCCGCGACATGCGGAAAGGCAATGGCTTCGAGGTGTACAACGCCTGCCCCACGAGCAGGCTCCCCGCCGAGGTGTTGCCGAAGATCACGATGGAGGAAGCGGTTCAGCTCCTCGCCCGCCCGCGCTGATGTGTGGAAACGACCCGTTCCAGAAAACCCAAATACCGCCTGGAGATGCTCGACCAGTCGTAATCGCCCTCGCGACCGCGGCTCGCATTCGCCATCGCGCCCAGATCGCTCCCCGCCATCTTCATCATCGCTTGTGCGAGCAGGTCTGGCTGCTGCGCCGGCACGCGCAAGGCGTTAACGCCCTCTTCGTACATCCCGTCAAACGCGGCGTTGGTGGAGCAGATCACGGGTTTGCCCGAGGCGAGGAGTTCCAGGCCGACGATCGGGTGGCCCTCCTCGATCGAAGGCATCAACCCATAGAGGCAGTTCTGGAGGAACCAGCGCTTGTCGCCCCCGGTGCGCCGGCCCATGAAGAGCACGTCTGTTTCCAGGCCGAGGCCCCGTACCTGGGCGCGCAGTATATCTTCAAGTGGGCCGTTGCCGACGATAACCAACGCCATGTCTCTCAATCGGCCTCGCGTCTGGGCGTAGGCGGCGATCGCGTCGGCGAAGCCCTTCATCGGCCCGAGGTTGCCCAGGCAGAGCGCGAAGGGCCGGGTATCGGTGAAATCGGCGGGACGCTCGGCGGGTTTGGCGTATTCCGCAAGGTCGATGCCGTTGGGGATGCGCTCCATGTGGCGCGGGTTCGGGTTGACTTCGCGGATGAGGTCTTCGATGTAGGGGCTGATGGCGATCAATCCCTGCGCGTGGTTGTAGGCGTAGAGGGTGCGCTTCCAGAGGTGCGGACGCTGCCGATCCCTGCTCGATCGATATAGATCGCCCCCGTGGGAGACGATGACGGTCGGCACGCCCGTCCGCTCGGTCAACCGCACAGCCGCGTAGCCCGTGGGGTGGGCGTAATTGCAGCAGAAGACGTCGAAGTGCTCCCGTTCGTGGAGCTTTTTGAGGTGCGTCCCGGCGCGCTCGGGGAACAGGCGGGGGAACAGAGGACGCGGAGCCCACTCGACCGGGTAAGGAAGATCGAGCGGCACGGGGTCGCCGACGGCGAGCACGACGACGTGCTGCCCCATGGCGTGGAACTGCCGCGCCAGCGCGTCGGTGACGTACTCCGTGCCGCCGACCCCCGGCAAAAAGTTGGGCGTGAAGAGGCAGATCCGCATCGCAGTGGATTAACCCATCCATCCGGTGAACGCAAACGAATATGGGAGCACCAGGATTCGCACACCCCTCAGATTCTGCGGATAAGAGGGTCGATGCGACTACGCCAACGCAGAATACGACGCAGTTGGCGGCAAACCCATCAAATCTCGAGCTCCGCCGGAAAGTCGAGGGTGCCAAGGCGAAGCCCGTCGACCCCGAGTTGGCGGCGATCATCCTAGCGTGGCCCGCTCTGCCGCCGGCGATCCGCATCGGCATCTTGGCGATGATC
The DNA here is from genome assembly GCA_021413865.1 of Planctomycetota bacterium. Taxonomy (GTDB): domain Bacteria; phylum Planctomycetota; class Phycisphaerae; order Phycisphaerales; family Phycisphaeraceae; genus JAIOPN01. The sequence continues at coordinate 6,876 of JAIOPN010000004.1, forward strand.
AAGGCCGCCGCACAATAGGAGACGTTCCAAATGAAAACCCAATGCCCCGGCACCGTCTCGATTCGCGTGCAGGAGCGGAACCGCCAGAACGCCCAACTGAGTACCGGGCCCAGCACGTCCGTGGGAAAGACGATCTCCCGTACCAATAGCCTCCGCCACGGCTTCTGCGCCAACCCCGCCGCCGGGGTGGTCGAGGACGCACATGCTTTCGATGACCTCCACGCCGACCTTGTCAAAGAATTGGTGCCACGCAACTCCGTCGAAGCCCGCCTGGTCCACCGGATCGCCGTGTGCCTCTGGCGGCTCCAGCGGACGGCCATGGTGGACGCGGCGATTAGTTCGCTTGCGGTGACGGCGACCGTCCCCATGCGCGATCGCGTGCAGAAGTGGGTCAGCCTGATCAACTCCATGTTCATGCCCGCCTACGAGGAGGTAACAGACCCCGCCAAGCGGCCGCGCTGGTTCGACAAAGACATGCTATTCCGCAAGTACACGCGACCCTACCTGGCCCGGCTGGACTCCTGGCGTGACGACCCTGACGGCCAGATCCGCAAGGATGGCGCCGCAATCGAGGCGATGGCGGTCATGCTCAAGTCTCTGGCACGCCAACTGGCCGGAGTTTCAGCCTACTCTTTGAACGCACTCGATGCGCAGACCATGGCGTGGCTGCTGGGGGAGAGCGCCGGTCGCTATGAGTTGGCCGAAGTGCCGCCCGAAGAGGAGCAGTCCCGGGACACCCGGTTCGTCTTTCCCGATGAGCAGCCCTGGCGACAGGAGACGGACATCTTGATCGGCCAAGCACGCAAGAGGCAGCAGGACATCAAATACGCTCTGCCCCCGGAACTGGCCGCGGCCATTGAGGGTCGTCTGGCCACATTCCGCATCTGGAACGACGCTTGTGACGATCCTGCCACTAAGGAACAGGCCGAGTTGCACCGCACGGCGGCACTTCTTCCTGATGCCCCCACAATGGACCGGCTGATCCGCTACGAAACCCATGCCGACAAGAGCTTGCACCGGGCGCTGGAGACGCTGGCCAAACTGCGGGGGGCTACGGTTGAGACGATCAAGGCCCGGGTCACCGGCCGGGCGGAGGATGGCACGCGGGTTGAGTTGCAGGGCCAACGGACCCGCTGGAGCGGCGAGCCGGCGGCTCAGGCATGAAACTGCGAAACGAACCCAAGGCGCGGGCGCTTGCGCGAGTGACTGGCGCCTGTTATTAAACATCTATTGAATCCGCCCGGTTGCCCACCGGATTACGGGCGTCGACAGGCCAAGCCGAAAGAGGGTACCGTGCGAGCCCGTTTTCACCAAGCCTAATCAGTCTCACGCGCAGGCAATCTACCCGCGGTGAACGTGCGCATTTGAGGGCTTGGATAATCTGGATACGTTTCACGTCACGGTCGTCGCGCCAGCGTCATCCAAATCCCGATACGCCGGTAGGTGCCTGCGCCGCCCGCGCCGTCGGAAATCCTCAAGACGGGCCGGCCCGGGCGGCGGCGTGGGATTGCGCACATCACCTCCCGAGCCGATTTAAGCCGGGAGCTACCCGGCCGTCCCGATCCAAGGATTTTATTGGGGGCTGGAGGCCTCGATGAGTTTGGATTGCGGGGCGAAGATGAGGGTTTCTTCGTCGCTGATGACGACGCCAATACGGACACCCGGCTGGGTGCCGACCAGCGAGCCCACGTCACGCGCGGCGGCGTTGAGGTAGGCCATGGATTCAAAGTCCCCCAAGCCGAGCCGGAACACCTCGGCGTCCATGTCGAGGACAACGGTCACGGCGTCGGCGCCCATCTCGCGCCAGCGATTGGACAGCACGATGGCGACCGGTGTGCTCAGCGCCGGCGCCAATACCACGAGGCGACGCAGCGCCGAGCAGATCATCTCGATGAGGGTGGCTTTGCCATTGGCGATGGTGGGTCGGGGCAGGTTATTCTGATTGCCGTGGCTACCGACCCGGTTGAATCATCACATCGGCAAGCGGCGGAGCGTTGGCCGCGCATCGCGTGGGCGCTCGATGCATACGCCCGGCACGCCGAACGGGCGGGCGACGACTGCCGGTACCCGCTCGATCTCTACCTGGGCGGCGCGGCGGGGCACTGCATTGAAGCGGCGTGGGGCGTCATCGACAGCGAGCTGGGCCCCCCGACAAGGGCCGTGCTGCAGCGTCAGCCGACGGCCGACTACACCATCGACGACCTGTGGGCCGACGCGATTGCCAAGCGCGCCGCCGAGTTGGACGCCTACCGCCTTCTGCTGGAGCGGATCTACGGGCTGGAGATTTCGGCCGACACCAGCGTCCGCGACTTCGTGACCGAGAGCGACCGCATCCGCACGGCGACCGAAGGTCAGCTCAAGGGCGTCCGCACCATGGCCGTCCGTTACACCGAGGACGGCACCGTCGAAGTGGATATGCAGGTCACCCTTGAGCAGGTTATCACCGTCGTCAAGAAGGCCTACGACGAGGCATACGACGGGACCAAGTGGACGAAGAGCCAATTCGACGACATCAGCAAACGCACCCAGCGGAAGGTGATCGGCGTCACCGGCACCGGCGCCCTGGACACGGCCGGCGCCGCGGGGCACTCCGGCGGGTCGAGCGGCTCGGAGACGACCACCGTGGAAGAAGAAGGCGTCGTTGTCGAGTAATCCCCCAAGCCAAGCACTGTTTTCAAAACGGCCATCTGACCCATATAAAGGAAACCAACCATGAAATGCCTTCTCTCCCTGACACTCCTGACCGCCCTGGCACTGACGAGCATCGCCTGCGAGACCACCACGGTCGAACGCCACTACCGCGAGGACACCACCACGACCAGCGATCCCAAGCCGGTGGATGGCCAACCCAAGGCCCACCACACGGAGACCGAGACCACCACCTCCGAACCCAAGATCATCGTGGAGTAACCGTGCCCGACCTTCCGCCGGCCGCATCGGAAACGATCCGGCCGGCATTGCCCCTGCTTCAACACTTTTAATGGATGACTCCCCATGCAAAAGATCATGCTCGCCCTGAGCTTGCTCCTGGCGTGCGTCCTACCGCTCCATGCCGAGCCTCCCGCCAAGGCGATCGGGTTGTCTGAGGCATTGTCCGCCGTGCCCGCGAACCTGAGGACGCCTAATCGTTGGGCGCTGGTGATTGGGGCCAGTGCGTACCAGGACAAGCGGATCCCTCAGCTGCCGGCGTGCGCGAACGATGCCAAAGCCCTTGCCGCGGTGCTGAGCGATCCGGGGATCGGGATGTTCCCGCCCGACCACGTCACGCTACTGGTGAACGACCAGGTGACGCGGGACAAGGTGGTGGCGGCATTGGACGACCTGGGCCGGCACGCCGGGAAGGATGATCTGGTCCTGGTGTTCTTCTCGGGTCACGGCGCCACGGACGAGAAGGGCCGTGCCTACTGGGTGATGGGGAACACCCAGGTGGACCAGTTGCGTGCCACGGCCGTGCTTGAAGCGGACGTCACGGAACTCCTGAGCGAAATCAAGACGACACGCCTGGTGACGCTGATCGACGCCTGCTACTCGAGGGCGACGGCCAACCTGGGTCAGTCCAAGAGCCTGCTGGACCTCTCGAAGATCTACCCTGAGTTCAAGGGCGACGGCCGCATCGCGATGACGGCGAGCAAGGGGGATCAACTGAGCGTGGTGATCAGAGATGCCAAGAGCCCCGGGCTGGGTTATAGCGCGTTCGCCTGGCACGCGATCCAGGGGATCAAGGGCGAAGCGGACGGAGACGGTGACGGGGTGATCACGGTCGATGAGTTGTGGGGGTATGTGAAGGACCGGACGGAGGAGACGGCGAGGAGAGAGGGCGGCAACCAGGAGCCGCAGCTCAAGGGGCAGTTCGGCAGCAAGTTCCTGCTGGCGGTCAACGCCGAGCACCTTCGTCGCAGTATGGCGGAGACGGCCACGGCGCGTGAGCTGCGGGAGAAGCGGCTGGCGTCGCTGAAGCAACTGGCGTTAAACCACAAGATCACGGTGGACCAGTTCGGTCTTGGCGAACGGCTCATCACGACCCTCGAATCCGACATGGACGAGTTCGACCGCCGGCGTCTGGTTGAATTCGCGGCGTTGCTGGACAACCGTCTGGCGCCCGAGAAGCTCCAGATAGCCCTGGACCTGATCGAGACGCCCACCCAGCGTGAGGCACGGCTGGCGCGTGAGGCGGCCGAACTTGCCGCGCGCCAGAAACAATCGCGGATCGCCCAACTGCTGGCGACGGCCAAAACCAACGACAACAAGGAACACGGCCAGGCCGCGTTAGCGGCGTTGGACGAGCTGCTCACCCTCGCCCCCGGGCACGCTGAAGCCGGGGCGCTGCGTGAGAAGATCGGGGCGTACTACGGCCCGCGGACGCTCACGAACTCGATCGGAGCGAAATTAGTCGAGATCAGGGCGGGTGAGTTCCTGATGGGGAGCCCGGCCGGCGAGGAGGGACATACCTCAGGCGAAACGCAGCACAAGGTGCAGATCGCCCGTCCGTTCATGATGGGTGTGACGGAAGTGACGCAGGCACAGTGGCGAGCGGTGATGGGGAATAACCCCAGTCGTTTCAAGGGTGACGACCTACCGGTTGAGCAGGTGTCGTGGGAGGACGCGCAGGAGTTCTGCCGGAAGTTGAGTGAGAAGGAGGGGAAGAAATATCGTCTGCCGACGGAGGCGGAGTGGGAGTACGCGTGCCGAGCGGGGACGGGCGAGGCGTTCGGGGGCACGGGGAATCTGGACGATATGGGTTGGTCTGGCGACAATTCGGGTCGTTCGCGTCTGGACTCGCAGCGGCTGTGCGATACAGTCTCAGGCAACTATATCTCAAGGCTGGAAGGCAACGGGAACCAGACGCATCCGGTGGGTCAGAAACGGGCCAACGCCTGGGGTTTGTACGACATGCACGGGAACGTGTGGGAGTGGTGCGAGGACAAGTATGACGCCACGTCCCGTGTGATGCGGGGCGGCTCGTGGTGCATCTTTCCCCGCGACTGCCGGTCTGCGTACCGCAACTGGGGCGCGCCCGGCACCCGGAGCTGCAGCATCGGGTTCCGGCTCGTGCTGGACTTCTGAATAGCCCTTTGCCCTTTGCTCTTGGGTTTTTCTGATCTTGCCCACCGAGCGGAGCGAGGTCTTCGGAAAAAAATCAGGCTGGTGTATTTCGGTCTGCGTAGGGGCTTTCTTGCGGCGACGTGTGGCCATCCCTGTCCGTTCGGCGTGGTAGCGTGCCGCGGGGTCATTTCAGGAGTCTGGGTGATGCGAATTGGATTCCTCCGTGTCCTCCTGCTGATTGCTTTGCTGACGCCGGCGGCCCAGGCCGGCGACGGTGTGGCAGCCCCCGCCCCACGGGCTGAACCCTCCAAAGCGATCGGGCTGTCGGAGGCGTTGTCCGCGTTACCTCCGGGGGTGCAGACACCTAATCGCTGGGCCTTGGTGATCGGCGCCAGTGCGTACCAGGACAAGCGGATCCCGCAGCTTCCGGCCTGCGCCAATGACGCCCGGGCTCTGGCCGGGGTCTTGGTGGATTCCAGCGTGGGCATGTTCCCCGTGGACCATGTGACGGTGTTGGTGGACGGCGACGTGACGGCCGTGAAGGTCAAGGATGCGCTGGATGAGCTGAGCCGCCACGCGGGCCCCAGCGACCTGGTGGTGGTGTTTTTCAGCGGCCACGGGGCGACAGACGACAAGGGCCGGGCGTTCTGGGTGATGACCGACACGCAGATTGACAAGCTGCGTGCCACAGCGCTGCCCGAGACGGACGTGAGTGAGCTGCTGGGCGAGGTCAAGACAACACGCCTGGTGACGCTCATCGACGCCTGCTACTCGGCGTCGACTGCGAACCTGGGGCAGAGCAAGAGCCTGCTCGATCTGAAGGCGATCTTCCCGCAGTTCCAGGGGGATGGCCGTGTTGCGCTGACGGCGAGCAAGGGAGACCAGTTGAGTGTGGTGATCCACGAGAAGAACGAGGCGGGCTATGGCTACTCGGCGTTCGCCTGGCACGTGATCGAAGGTCTCAAGGGTGGGGCGGACGGCGATGCCGACGGCGTGGTGACGGTGGATGAACTGTGGAACCATGTGAAGGACCGGACGGAGGAGACGGCGCGCCGGCAGGGAGGCAACCAGCAGCCGCAGTTGAAGGGCCAATTCGGCAGTAAGTTCCTGCTGGCGGTCAACGCGAAGAAGCTGATGGAGAAGGCTAAAACAGTGGAGGCGGGTAAGGCGCAGACGGTGAAGCGTGTCGGGACGCTCAAGCAGTTGTTCGCCGACGACAAGATCGCGGCCGAGCAGCTCAGGGAAGGCCGGCGTGTGCTGGAGACCCCCGAGGATCAGCTAGACGAGCAGGACGTGCAGCGGAAGCAGATATACGCGGACTTGGCCGACGGCGGGCTCAAGCCCAGTTACCTCCAAGGCGCGTTGGACAAGGTCGAGACGCCCGAGCAGCGCACAGCACGCTTGGCGCGTGAGGCGGCGCAGCGTGCGGAAGCCGAGCGTCAGGCGAAAGAGGCGGTGGAGCGGGCGCGTCAGGCTGAACTAGATCGCCAGAGGCAAGTGCGGGTCACTACGGTTCAGCACGCGAAAGACTCACCGATTCTCTCATAGAACCTGGTACTAAGATCGGGAAGGGGTCACCGGGATCTCTGAATAACCCGTACTAACTCCTCTCCGCCCCGCGCTGAAGTGGCAAAGGAGCCTGCGATGGAACGCAAGAGCCAAGCCCCGACGCTGATCGACGCGGTGATTCACGACATCGGCGACCCCAATATGACGGCCAGGCTGGATCAACTCGACCGGGCGGTGCCCTGGGCCAAGCTGGCGGCGCCGATCCAGGCGACCTACGGCAACGCCACCAACGTCGGCGGCCGTCCCAACGTGCCGGTGGAGATGATGTTCAAGGTCATGATGCTGCAGAAGTGGTTCAACCTCGGCGACGCCATGGCCGAGGGCATGCTCCGCGACCGCATCAGCTTCCGCAGGTTCCTGGGCATGGGCCTGAGCGACGACGTGATCGACGAGATCTCGCTGGTGCGTTTCCGCGCCCGGCTGCGCGGGCACGGGCTGACGGCGGGTCTGTTCGACGCGGTGGCCACGCACCTGAGGGAGGCGGGCCTGATCGTCAACGAGGGCACGCTGGTGCCCATCGGTCTCAACATCCCCACCAAACCTTCTTGCTACGTCACGTGGCGTGGATGCAACGTTCCCGGGATCAGACGCGGCGACATTAGCATCCACCTTCGTCCCCGGTTCGCTTGGTTTGGTCGCCGAACTGCCGGTTTCATCCGGATGTCCACCCAGCATTCTAGCAACGTCATGGGGGGTAGTATGGCTCCCTCCGCCCATTGGGTCACCATCCCAGACGGGGTCTGGCACGGAGATCCGTGTTTGCTTCTGTTGATCCAGCTCCGCCTGACGGGATCGCTCCGCCGCCTCTCGCGCCTGACGCTCCGCTTCTGCACGCTGGGTGGCCTCACGCGCCAGGCGGGTGTCACGCTGCTCCAGCGTTTCCACCTTGTCCAGCGCGGCCTGGAGGTAGTTGGGGGCTAGGCGGGCGTCGGCCAGGTCGGCGTAGATCTGCTTCCGCTGCACGTCCTGCGCGTCGAGCTGGTCCTCGGGCGTCTCCAGCACACGCCGGCCTTCCCTCAGCTGTTCGGCCGCGATCTTGTCGTCGGCGAACAACTGCTTGAGCGCTGTCACTCGCTTCACCGTCTGCGCCTTATTAGCCTCCGCCGTTTTCGCCTTCTCCATCAGCTTCTGCGCGTTGACCGCCAGCAGGAACTTGCTCCCGAACTGGCCCTTGAGCTGCGGCTGCTGGTTGCCGCCCTGGCGGCGCGCCGTCTGCTCTGTCCGGTCCTTCACGTGGTTCCACAGCTCGTCCACCGTCACCTCGCCAACCCGACCACTGCGTGGGTCATCATGTCGGCCCGAGCGACGAAAACCTCTCGACGGACCCGGCTCGCGGCGTTACGCTATGCAAAATGGTCGGCGACGTTCGCTGGCCAAGCGCCAACTGGGAAATCTGTGTTGAGCGGACAAAGCCATCACTCCCGCAACCGCCAGATGCGGCTGCGTGCCGTCGTGCACAATATCATGGTTGTGCTATTCCAACGGAGGTTTGCGACAGAGCACTCCTGACCCCTTTTATTCGCCGTCCGGAATCAAATTTCCTATCAGACAAACCCAGTTCGGAGAACCATGATGAAGCTTCAGCGACCGTTGGCCGTATCTGCGTTGATGATCGCTGTCTGCCTTGCCATATCCGGTATAGCGCATGCAGAGGGCCCTGCCAGCAAACCCGCCAACAAGGCACGGCTGCAGGCACTGGCCGGGAAGATCGATGACGAGTCTGGCTTCACGGCTGGAGTATTTGGCGAACTGAGTGCATATCTAGCGAAGGTGGACGCAAACGACGCACGGACCAAAGAAGTGGTGGAAGCGTGTGATGCATTTATCGCAGGTGATTTGAAACCGAAGTACTTCTTGCTGGTGATCAGGCCGGTAATCAGTGAACCGGGGTCAAAGGTGGATAGTAAGGTCGTCGCGACTGATCCCGACAAACGGAATGGTGACACAAATGCCGGAGGAACTACCCCCAATGACAATTTAACTTCGATATTGGCGGAACTTGCCCCGCAGGCTGATTCCGAAGTAAGAGAGAGTGGACTGCGGCCTGTATCTTCTGATCCTGCCGACGCGAAGACGGCTCCAACGGGCGATGCCCATCCGATAACACATCCCGCGGTCCAGGGCACCATGAACGACCTCCGTCAAACCGTCCTTGAGGACATACGCGCGGCGAGTTCCAATCCCGGCGAGACCCGCACGAAGCACGAGAAAGCTGCTGAGAAGGGAGACTCCGAAGCGCAGTACCAGATGGGCTTGAGTTATGTCAAGGAAGAGGATGGTGTACCGCAAATCGATGCAGAGGGCCTCGAATGGCTTCAACGGGCGGCGAAGAAAGGTGGCGCGAAGGTGCATTTTGCATTAGCGTCCCTGCTCCTTATCGACGGAATGAAAAACGCTGCCTACGGGGATGAATCCAAGTCGAGGGAATTGCTTCTTCAGGCCGCCGAGAGTTTCGCACGGACCGGTGAGGAGCAATCGGCCGTTATGGCGTCGGGTTTTTTTTCGAATAAAGATTTATGCAACGATGGCGCAAAAGCGGTCGAAGTGATCCGCCCTTTCGCGGAAAAAGGCGGTAAGCTGGCCATGACAGAGTTGGGCCGGCTCTACACCATTCCCCAGTGGCAAAAATCCCAACCTGACTACGCGGTGGCGGCTCGCTGGTTCCGGAAGAGTGCCGACGCGGACGATAGAACGGCCATGTATTTCCTTGGCCGGATGTACGAACTGGGCTTGGGCGTGGAGAAGAGCAATACAATCGCCCGCGAGTTGATGGATCGAGCCGCTAAAGAGCCTCATGGCCTTGCCGAGGCCAAAATGTGGATTCTAGCCCATGACTAATAGTCCCACATTTCCCATATGACTTTCCGAGTTTGATAGAACCGATGAGCGTTTGAGGCCGTAATTCATGGTGTTCTGCGCATCTCCGCACCACCATGGAAGGCCCACCCAATGGGTGAAGCACGCAAGGAAGCGTTGAAGCTCGGTTTTGACGGCTCAGTCCGGCTGGAGTTTTGCGGTGCGACGGTCAGCAGCGACGGCGGGCTTCTGCCGTACCGCGATCTGGACGATGCCCTGGGATTGACCGCGCCGGCCGGTGCGGCGCTGACCGATGGGCGTACCGGGACCAACATCCGCCACTCGCTGTACGACATGCACGGCAACGTGTACGAGTGGTGCGAGGACATGTACTCCGACGGAGCGTCCCGTGTGTTGCGGGGCGGCTCGTGGGACGACGATCCTCGCGGCTGCCGGTCTGCGCGCCGCGCCGGGGACGCGCCCGTCAACCGGGGCATCGGCTTCGGGTTCCGGCTCGTGCTGGACTTCTGAATAGCCCTTTGCCCTTTGCTCTTTTGCCCTTTGCTCTTGGTTTTTCTGATCTTTCCCACCGAGCGGAGCGAGGTCTTCGGAAAATTTTTGGCCGCGGAGTTTTCCACGACGCCATGCAGCCCGAACTCAAAGTCATCTCGGACTTCTACGACTTCATGCTGTACCTCATCCAGCGGATCGAGAAGTTCCCGCGGCACCACCGCTACTCCCTGGGGATCGCGATGGAGAACCGGCTGCAGACCATCCTGGGCCTGCTGATCCGCGCCCGCTACAGCTCCGACAAGCAGGCATGGCTTGACGACGCGAACATCGAGCTGGATATCCTGCGCTTCCAGGTGCGGCTGGCGACGGACCTCAAGGCCATGGCGGTCAACAGCCAGGGCCACGCCGTGAAGCTGATGCAGGGCGTCGGCGCGCAGATCGGGGGCTGGTCAAGTCGCTCAAGGGGGCGCAGGCGTGAAGCGGTACGGCCAACTCTGGGACAAGCTCATCGCCTGGGACAACTTGACCCTGGCGGCCGGGAAGGCGCAGCGCGGCAAGCGCGGGCGGCCGGCGGTGCTGGCCTTCAACTTCGCCCGGGAGTTCGAGCTGATGCGGCTGGAGGCCGAGTTGCATAAGGGCACGTATATTCCGGGGGCGTTCCGCTCGCACTGGATCGCCCGCCCCAAGCCGAGGATGATCTCGGCGGCGCCCTACCGCGACCGGGTCGTCCACCACGCGCTCATGAACGTCTTTGAGCCGATCCTGGAGCTCCATTTCCACCCCCACAGCTACGCCTGCCGCCGCGGCAGGGGCACGCACGCGGCGGCGGACCGGCTGCAACACCTGATGCGCGGTCACGCCTACGCCCTGCAGTGCGACACCCGATGGTCGACCGGCTCGAAGCGGGCGAACCGGCGGCCGTCGGCCTCGACACGGGAATCCCGAGCCTCGACGCCATCACGGGCGGACTCAAGCCCGGCAACCTTATTGTCATCGGTGCACCGCCGAGCGCCGGCAAGACGGCGCTGGCGACGGGGATCGCGCAGCACGCCGCCGTCAGCCGCCAGCGTGGTGTGCATTTCCTGACCCTCGAAATGACCACCGCCGAGATGCAGCGTCGCGCGCTGTCGCGGCTGTCGGGTGTGTCGATGCACCGGATGGACCGGCCCGACGGCCTCAGCGTCGCCGCGATACAGAACCTGCGCGCCGCCGCCGACGCGCTCCAGGACGCGCCGTTGTACCTGGATGAGTGCGCCGGATTGACCGTCGGATCGTTGCGGTCACGGGTTCGACGCGAGGCGGCACGACACGATATCGGCCTCGTGGTCGTCGATTACCTGCAACTCATCGCCGGCTCGGGTTCGGGGCGGGAGAATAGAAATAACGAGGTCGCGGAAATCTCCCGTGCCGTCAAGGTGCTGGCGTCGAAACTGGAAGTCCCGGTCCTGTTGCTCTCACAATTGAACCGCGTGTCGCGCGGAGAAGCCCGGCGTCCGCAACTGCATGACCTGCGCGACTCGGGCGCTATCGAACAGGACGCCGACATCGTGATCCTGTTGCACAGCGAGGACTACGCCCATCGTGGCGATCCCGGCCACACGTTCACCGGGGATACCGACCTGATCGTCGCCAAAAACCGCAACGGACCTACCGGGGTAGCGCGCGTGGCGTTCGATCCGGAGCGGGCGAGCTTTACTGACATGGAGGTCGCACATTGAGCCGCCGCACCGCCAACCCCGAGCTGATCGAACCCGTCGCCCGTCGCATCCTCGAGCGCGCCAGGCCGACCACCACGCCGTCGGACCGCCCCGTGTACGTCGTGAGGCTCGGGCCCGCGCCCGGCGTCGATCCCGTGCTCAGCCTCCGCCATGCCCTGAAATACGCCGACCGCACCTGCGGCCTGCGGGCGATCGCCGAACGGGATATCCCGCTGAGGGCGACCGAGGGCAAGGAAAGTGTTGCTATGCGGAAACTACATCGGTACAATGGCTCGCATGAGTGAAATACTCGACACCCTGCGGCGGATGATCCGTGAGAGCGGGCGGACCATCAGCGACATCGCTGACGCCGCCGACGTGAACAAGTCCATGTTGTCCAAGCTGATGAATCACAAGGTTGGGCTGAACGTGGAGAGCGTGGAGCGTGTGGTCAAGGCGCTGGGCGGCAGGATCAAGATCAAAACCGTCACCGAACCGGGCAAACGGAGCAAGTGAAACATGGCCAGCATCAGCACAAGCAAAAGCGGAGCGCGCCGAATCATGTTCTTCGACGCCGGCGGCAAGCGCCGGACGCTCTACCTGGGCAATGTGAGCAAGGCCGACGCCCAGGGCGTGCGCGTCAAGGTCGAGGCACTGGCCGATGCGCAGTTGCTCCATCAGGCCCCGTTGCGTGAGGTAACGCTGTGGCTCAAGGGGCTGGACAGCGTGTTCTATGACAGGCTGGCCGCCGTGGGGCTGGCCGAGCCGCGCCACTGTGCGTTGCTCGGGCCGTTCATCGACGAATACATCGCCGGCCGCACCGACCTAAAGCCGGGCACGCTGGCTGTGATGAAGCAAGGGCGCGACGGCCTGGTGGATCACTTCGGCGCTCAACGCCGCATGGACAGCATCACTCCCGGCGAGGCGGACGGCTGGCGGTTGAAGATGCTGGCGGAAAAGTATTCCGAGGCGACGGTTCGGAAGCGCACACAGGTTGCCAAGCAGGTCTATCGTGCCGCGATCCGTAGTCGGCTGGTGGAGTCCGACCCCTTTGCCGACCTGCCCAGCGGGAGCCGCGAGAACCGGGAGCGGCTGCGGTTCATCGACACCGCGACGATCGGCAAGGTGTTGGACGCCTGCCCCGATGACCAGTGGCGATTGATCGTGCTGCTGTGCCGTTACGGGGGCGTCCGTTGCCCCAGCGAGGTCATGCCGCTGACATGGGCGGACATCGACTTCCACACCCGCACCATCCGCATTACGTCGCCCAAGACGGCGCACCACGAGGGAAAGGGCGAACGGACCATCCCGCTGTTCGCCGAGCTTGCAAAGCCTCTACAGGCCGCCTTCGACGCCGCGCCCGAGGGGAGCGAGCACGTCGTCACCAAGTACCGCCACGGCAACGCGAACCTGAGGTCACAATTTGAGCGGATCATCGCGCGGGCCGGCGTGACGGTGTGGCCCAAGCCGTTCCACAACCTGCGGGCGTCGCGGGAGACGGAACTATGCGCCACGTTCCCGTTGCACGTCGTCGTCGGCTGGATCGGCAACACCGCCAAGATCGCCGCCAAGCACTACCTCACCACGACCCCGGCGGACATGACGGCGGGGGCGGACTTCGGCGCGACGCAGAATCCGACGCAGAACACGACGGAACAGGTAGGAACAGGCGGGAGCACAGAAAACGCGCCCGTGAGCGTATCCGCTACAAATACCGGGGAAAGCCTGGAAATCACGGTCGGCGCGGAGACGTGCGAAACTGCGGGAATGGGAGCACCAGGATTCGAACCTTGACCGCGACCGCCCCGTACTTACACTGGCATACCCGCCCGTGATTCTTCCTCACCCGCTTGTGTCCCCGCCATGATTGAAGTGCAGAACCTGGTCAAGTGGTACGGGCCGACGCTAGCCGTGGACGATATCTCCTTCTCGATCCCCAAGGGGCAGATCGTGGGGTTCCTCGGCCCCAACGGCGCGGGCAAGACCACCACGCTGCGGATGCTCACCGGTTTCCTGCCGCCGACCTCGGGGACGGCGCGGATCGACGGGAGCGACGTGCTGACCCAGGCCGACGCCGCGCGGGGAAAGATCGGTTACCTGCCCGAGAGCACGCCGCTCTACCTGGAGATGCGCGTCGAGGAGTTCCTGCACTACCGCGGCAAGCTCCAGCACATGACCCGCCAGGAGCGGCGGGCGCGGATCGACATCGTCTGCGAGCGGTGCGGGCTCTCGCACATCCGACGCCGGCTGATCGGGCAGCTCTCCAAGGGCAACCGTCAACGCGTCGGCCTGGCGCAGGCGCTGCTGCACGACCCGCCCGTGCTCATCCTCGACGAGCCCACCGCCGGGCTCGACCCCAACCAGATCGGCGAGGTGCGCAAACTCATCAGCGAGCTGCGCGGCAAGCACACCGTGCTGCTCTCGACGCACATCCTGCCCGAGGTGGAGAAGACGGCCGACAGCGTGGTCATCATCGCCGGCGGCCGCATCGTCGCCCGGGGCACGCCCGACGAACTGAGGCGGAAGGTGTCGAGCGGGTCGCGCGTGCTGGTCGAGCTGCAAGCCGAGCCGGCGGCGGTGTCGGCGGCGTTCGGCGCGGTTCCGGGCGTGACGCTGGTGGACGCGGTGACGCACGAGGGCTGGTGCCGCGCGACGGTGACGCCCGCACAGGGGCTGGACGTGCGCGAGGCGCTGGGCCGCGCGGCCCTGCAAAATAGCTGGCCGGTACGCGAGATGCGGCACGAGATCGCCACGCTCGAACAATACTTCATCCAGATCACCGCCCAGCAGAGCCAGGGAGCGGAAGACGCGGCGTGAAGCCGGCCGGGGCTGCACCCCGACGGCACGCATCGGACCGGATCGCCATGACACAGATCATCGCCATCGCCAAACGCGAGCTCATGGCCCTGTACTACTCGCCGATCGCCTACGTGGTGCTGGCGCTCTTCGCGCTGGGCACGACGATGTTCTTCTTCCTCAATTTCGAGACCGGCGCGGCGGCGACGATGCGCAACGTCTTTGAGGGCGTGGTGTGGCTGATGGTCTTCCTCGTCCCGGCGATCAGCATGCGGATGCTCTCCGACGAGTTCCGCGCCGGCACGATCGAGATGCTCATGACCTCGCCGATCTCCGACACCGACGTCGTGATCGGCAAGTGGCTGGGCGCGATGGGGTTCTTTGTCACGCTGCTGAGCCCGCTGGTGCTGCTCACGGCGGTGCTGGAGATTTTTTCCAGCCCGGACTACGGCCCGATCTTCACGGGGTTCCTAGGCCTGGTGCTCGTCGGGGGGCTCTATCTGGCGATCGGTGCCTTCGCCTCGGCGACGACGCAGAATCAGATCATCGCCTTCCTCATCTCGCTCTTCATCATCTGCTTCCTCACCATCATCATGTACTACCTGCCGCAGGCCTCCTTCGTCGGCGGCGGGCTCCGCACGGCGATGTTCTACGCCAACGTGAACCACCAGTTTGAGGATTTCAACAAGGGCCTGATCGATATCCGCAACCTCGTTTACTTTTTCTCCGGCATCGCGCTGTTCCTGTTCCTGGCCATCAAGCTGGTCGAGAGCAAGCGCTGGCGATGATCCGACGCACTGCGGGAGCCTTGCGGCATGACCGAGCCGAACGAAGAAAAACCCACCGGCACACCCGGCCCCACACAGGGTCAGCGGAGGCTTCGGTACGGCCTGAACGTCACCGTCGCGATCATCGCCGCGCTGGCGCTGACCGTGCTCTTCAACTGGCTTATCGACCGCCAGATCGAGCAGATGCCCCCCACCTGGCGCGGCTGGGTCCGCTACGACCTGACCAGCACGCGGCAACACAGCCTCTCCGAGCAGACCATCGGCGTGCTCAAGGGGCTGGACAAGGATTACCTGATCGTCACCCTCCTCCAGCCCCGCCAGCGGGACGACGTCTCCGCGTTCGACCAGGCGAGCGACCTGGTGGACGAGTACGCCCGCCGCTCGCCGCGCGTCGGCGTCGACCACATCAACCCCGCGCTGGACGTCGGCCGGCTCGACGCGTTTTACGGCCGGCTTCGTGAGCGTTACGCCAAGCAGTTGGAGCCGCTCAAGGGGGCAGTCGAGCATGCCCGCGGCGCCGTCGAAGAGATCAAGAAACAGGCCTCCGCCCAGGTCGCGCCGCTGCGGCGCATCGCCGAGGACCCGACGCTGGACGACGATGATCTCAGGCAGTTCGTCATGCTGGTGGCCCAGCGTTTCTCGCGCCTGAGCGCGGACACCGACCTGCTCTTGGAAAGCATCGACGGCGACATCGCCCGGGGCCCCCTGCCGATGTACTCACAGGCTCGCGGCACCTACAAACAGTTCTTCGTCGAGATGGACCGCAAGCTCTACGGCGCCGCCCTCGACAAGATGGAGCGCACCGTCAAGACGGCCTCCACCCCGCCGTCGGTCAAGGATGGCCTGCTCGGCGTGATCGAGGGCCTCAAGGCCACCCGAAAACTGATCGCCGACACGCTGGCCGCGGTCGAGAGCCCGAGGCCCATCGAGGGCTACGACAAACTCGGCTTGCAGCTCGCGTCCCACGATAACCTCGTCGTGATCCTCGACCCCAGCAACGTACGCGTCATCTCGCTGAGCGAGATGTTCCGGCCCCTGCCCTCACGTGGCGGGGAGAACGATGGCACGCCCGAGCGTGCGTTCCTTGGCGAAGAAAAAATCACCGGCGCGCTGATCGCCATGGGGCTTGAGCACCTGCCCATGGTGGTGTTCGTGCACAACACCAACCGCTCACCCATCGTGCAGGGCGGCGGGTTTTCCGAGGTTGCCAAGCGGCTGGCGAACCTGGATTTCCGCGTCGAGGAATGGAGCCCGATGGGGCGGACAGGCCCGATGGGCCAGCCCATGCCGCCGGGCCCTCCGCCCGAGCCCAGGCCCGGCCAGAAGGTTGTCTGGGTCGTCCTGCCCCTTGACCCGCCCAGCCCACAGAACCCCATGTCGCGCTCGGCGGACCAGGCGCTCAAGGTCGTCGCCGAACGCACCGCCAAGGGTGACTCGGCGCTGGTTTTCGTTGGCATTTCTCCCGCCTCGCGCTTCGGGCCCGCCGACCCCATCCTGCAATTCCTTGATCCCTGGTGCCTCAAGCCCTCACTCGATCGGCTGGTCCTCCGCCTGGTGCAGGTCGAGACCAAGCAGACCCTGGCCAACAACCTGATCCGCATCGAGCAGTGGCCCGAGCAGTTGCCCGTCAGCAAGGCGGAGCAGGGGATGGCCGGTGCGGTCGTCTCGGGCTCGCCGCTCGAACTGCTGCCGACCGAAGGCAAGGGTGTCACGACATACCCCCTCATCGAGGCGACCGCCCCGGAGATGTGGGCCGAGAAGAATCTCTCGAACTTCCCCAATATCAAATACGACCCGGCGACCGCGTCGGACAAGTTCGTGCTCGGGGCGGCGGTGCAGGCCAAGGACAACCGTCTGGTCGTGATCAGCGACCCGAGCTGGGCGACGGACGCGGTAACGACCAACGCGGACCCCTCGCTGCGCCAGGGCGAAGGCATGGCGGAGATTTATGGCACCGCGTACCCCGCCAACGCCGAGCTTTTCATCAACAGCGTCTATTGGCTCTCGGGGCTCGACCGCCTGATCGCCGCCGGCGCGCGGTCGCAGGACGTCCGCCGCGTCGGCGCGATCTCCAGGGGCGGCCGCAATTCGCTGGTCTTCACCCTGGCGTGCGGAATGCCCGCGTTGATCACGGTTACGGGCGTCGGCGTGTGGATGATCCGCCGCCGGTCCTGACGCGGCCCGGCGACGCCAGCCCCATCCCCGTGACCCGCGCACGAGGTTCGACATGAACTACAAAACCACGCTATGGCTCCTGGCCCTCGTCCTCCTCGCCGGCGCCGCCGTCTGGATCAGCGGCAATCACGCCCCGCCAGCCGATCCCACGCCCGCCGGCCGCGCCGCCGACGTGGAGGAGGGCAAGAGCGTTTTCTCCGCCAATGACTTGCCCACCTCCGACGTGGACTCGGTCGCCCTCACGTCGAACGGCCGGAATGTTGTTTTCACCCGCGCGGGGTCCGACTGGTACCAGACCCAGCCGATCCGTTTCCCGATGAACACCTGGGCGATTCAGAAGATCGTCGATGACGCGGCGCGGCTGCGGTACACGGATAAGTTCACGCCGGGCCGGGGCGGCGGGCCGACGCTCGCGCAGGCGGAGCTCGAGAAGCCCGGGACCGTGCTGACCTTCCACCTCGGGGGCGACAAGCCGGCCACACGCGTGGTGAAGCTCGGCCGGCGCACCGTGACGGGACGCGGGTTCGCCATGATCGACAACGACCCGGCGATCTATCTCGTTGACGACACGCTCCACCACACCATGCAGGACCAGAAAGTCGAGTCGTGGCGGAAGCGGACGTTCGACAGCCCCACGGAGGGCACGGCCCGCCGCATCACGCTCACGCAGGGCGAGACGACCGTGGACATGGTCAAGAACGACGGGCGGTGGTCCCTCTCGGGCGGCAACACCGGCCGGGTCAACGTGCAATCCGTCACGTCGCTGCTCGACAAAGTCACCAGTCTGTACGCCGCGGACTTTGTCGCCGAGACACCGTACAAGGCGGCGGACTACGGCCTGGACAAGCCGAGCCTGGTCATCACGATCACCGGCGGTATCGAGGCCCCGCCCCCTCCGCCGTTCGGGTCCGCCAAGGCCCCGCCGCCGAGCACCCAGCCCGCGCCGGTGCGGACGACGATCATCCGGGTCGGCGGGCCGGTCGATTTTGAGAAGTCGGCGTACTTCGCCACCTGGGCCGACGACAAGACACAACCGGGCGAGGGCGCCACGGTGTTCACCCTCGCCAGCAGCTCGGTTGACCATTACCGCCGGACCGCCAACGAGGTGCGCGACCCGCACCTCGTGGTCACCGGCGAACCGAACGTGCGTGAACTGACGGTCGCGGCGCGCAACCGCCCGGTGCTCAGGCTGACACGCCAGCCCGAGGGCTGGGCGTTCGGCGACCCCAAGCCACCCTTCGAGGCAGACGGCGGCGACGTGTCGAAGCTCGTCACGCTGATCACCGAGACCTCCGCGGAGAGCTTCCTTACCGGCGCGGCGCTGGACAAGGCACTGGCATCGGCGGGCGAGCCGCTGCTCACCCTCTCCGTCGCGGCCGTCGGGCAGAGCACCCCCGAGGTGGTCCGTTTCTACAACATCCCCTCCCCCCAGGGCGGCGAGGAGCGGCTGGCGATCCGCAATGATGAGAAAGTGGGCCACGTGCTCTCCGTGCAGACGGCCGAGCCGATGTTCGTCACCGCGGACATGCTCCGTGACCGCACGCTCCTGCACACCCGGTTGCGCGACATCCTGCGCCTCACGGTCGTCCAGAGCGACGGCGTGACACTCTCGTTCGAGCAGGCCCAGGCGGCCGCGACCGCGCCCAGCACCCCAGGCGGCGCCGCGAAGCCCGATGAGGACGCCGAGCTTGTGAAGCCATGGAAGTTCGTCGGCAAGGACGGCGTCGAGACCAAATCGCTGGCGGTGCTGCTGCGCCTGCTCGCCCCGCTGCGCGTCGATGCGTGGCTGCCCGAGGACTCGCCGCGCCCGACGACCAACATCACGGTCACGATCGAGACATTCAGCGGCCAGAGGCACATCCTGCGGCTCGACACCGCAACGGGACAGGGCCTGATGGAGGGCTCGAAGACGCCCTTCAGGGTGCCGCAGCAGTTGGCGCTGCTGCTAAACTCGGAGCTGCGCAACCGCGCGATGTTGTCGCTCAACGCGCAGGACATCCAGGCGCTCGAGATCGGCGAGCCGGTCGCCGGCTCCGCCGACCTCCACTGGCTGCGCCTCGAACGCGGTCCCTCCGGACAGTTCGTCCCTATGGCCAAGGTCTCCCTCAACCTCGCCACTGTGAGCAAAATGGTGGACAGCCTCGCGGGCCTGCGCACGCTGCGGTGGCTGGCCTCAGCCCCGCCGACGCCGCCCGCCCGTGTCATCAAGGTCTTCCTCGACGACGAGCGCACCTTCGAGATTGTCCTGACCAGCGCGACGGGCGGGCTCCCCGCGGCCGTTGTAAACCCCGGCGGCCGCGCCGGCATGATCCCCAAGGAGCGCTTCGACAGGCTCAAGGCGGATGTGCTGGCGATGCCAACGCACAGCGGCGACGAGCCCCCGCAGGCGCCGGAAATGCCGCTCACCCCCGAGAGGTGAAATATCCAGGAAAGCCGCACACGGGCGGCCGGCTCAGGTGAACATCTTGAGCTGATTGCGCTCGAGGTCGAGCTTGCTGACGGGCTTGTCCACGCTCAGGCGGTAACGGCCGCTGAAGCAGGCGGTGCAGTAGTGGTCCGCCGGGCGCGAGACGCTGCCGAGCATGCCCTCGATGCTGAGAAAATGCAGGCTATCCACGCCGAGGTACTCCGCGATCTGCTGCACGGACCGGCCGTTGGCGATGAGCTGGGACTGATCGGGGAAGTCGATGCCGAAGTAGCACGCGTGGCGGATGGGCGGGCAACTGATGCGGAGGTGGATCTCCTTCGCGCCGGCGCGGCGGAGCTGCGCCATCTTGCCGCGCGTCGTCGTGCCGCGCACCACCGAGTCGTCCACGACGATCAGCCGCTTGTCGCGCACCACGTCGGCGACGACGTTGAGCTTGAGCTGCACGGCATTGTCGCGCTGCGCCTGCGTGGGCTGGATGAAGGTGCGGCCGACGTAACGGTTGGGCACGATGCCCTCGCGGAACGGGATGCCGCTGGCGCGGGCGTACCCCAGTGCGGCGGACCGGCCCGAGTCGGGCATGGGGACGACGTAGTCGGCCTCGACCGGGGACTCGATGGCGAGCTTTTCACCCAATCGCTCGCGGACGATCTGCACCGTGTCTCCGAAGACGTTCGAGCTGGGGTTGGCGAAATAGACGTGCTCGAAAACACAGTGCGCGGGCTGCTCGGCGTTGGCGAAGCGACGCGAGGAGGTGCCGCTGTCCGACAGCGTCACGATCTCACCGGGCTCCACCTCGCGGATGAACCTCGCCCCGATCGCGTCCAGCGCGACCGTCTCGCTGGCGACGCAATCAAAACCATCGATCGTCTTGCCCAGCACCAGCGGCCGCCAGCCCCACGGGTCGCGCACCGCCTCGATCCGGTCGGCGAAGAGGAACACCAGCGAGTATGCCCCCTGGAGGTGCTCCAGCGAGGCGATGAGCGGGTCTTCCTTGGAGAGGTGGTGGGAAGCGAGCAGGTGGAGGATGACCTCGGTGTCGGTGGAGGTCGTGAACATGTGGCCGCGCCGCTCGTACTCGTGGCGGAGCAGGTCGGCGTTGATGAGGTTGCCGTTGTGCGCCAGGGCGACCTGGCCGCCGATGTAGTCCTTGAGGATCGGCTGGGCGTTGCAGGCGCGGCTGGAGCCGGTGGTGGAGTAGCGGTTGTGGCCGATACCGCCCTTGCCCTTGAGGGAGGCGACGATCTGCGGCGTGAAGACCTCGGAGACCAGGCCCATGCCGACGTGTGCGGTGATGGCGCGGCCGTCGGTGACGGCGATGCCTGCCGATTCCTGGCCGCGGTGCTGTTGTGCGTAGAGACCGATGTAATTCAGGTGCGCGACGTCCGGGGCGCCCCAGACCCCGAACACACCGCACTTATGCTTGGCATCATCGATCATGCAGCCGCCGTTCGCGTGGGAGGACAGGTGAAACGGTAGCGGCACGGCGGGTTGCGATCAAGCGGGGTCGCCGCGGGAAATGCGTTTCACATCCGGCGATCGGCGTCGGCGTAGTGGATCTCGAGGTAGCGGGCGACGTAATCGATGATCGACATCGCCTCGGGGATGTCCGGGTTGGACGTGTGGCCCATGGGCTCGAAGCGCATGCCCTTGAAGCGGGCGACGGCCTCGGTGAGCGGCAGGCCGTATTGCAGCGCGAGGCTGAACGCGCGGCAGAAGCCCTGCACGAGGCCGCTGAGCGTGGAGCCTTCCTTGGCCATCTTGATGAAGATCTCGCCGGGCCGGCCGTTGTCGAACAGGCCGATGGTGAGATACCCCTCGTGGCCCATGATCTGGAACTTGTGGGTGACGGACTGACGCGTGACCGGCAGGCTCTGGCGTTGGGCAACCATATCGGGTGGTGGTCCTTCCGGAACCGGCTCGGTTGGGTCGGGTGGCGGGCACATGCAACCACCCATCCTACCCGCTGGGGTCGCTTTTTTTTACGCGACCGACCGTGGCTCCACGGATGTATCGTCGCGGAGGTGGCCGGGTCTTAAAAATGGTGCGTGGTGCGGAGTGCGTGGGACATGCTCTAATCGGGGATGGCTCGGGAAGGGATTCAAGTCAAACCCGCGAGACGTGCGGCACTGAGGCGGGCGCTGCTGGCATGGTACCGCGTCCACCACCGCAAGCTGCCGTGGCGTTCGGCCCGGCCCGACGCGTACCACGTGCTGGTCAGCGAGGCGATGCTGCAGCAGACACAGGTGGCCACGGTGATCGCCTATTACGAGCGGTTCATCACGGCCTTCCCAACGGTGCACGACCTGGCGGCGGCGGACGAGCAGGACGTGCTGCGGCTCTGGCAGGGTCTGGGCTACTACCGCAGGGCGCGCCACCTGCACACGGCCGCGCGGGCGATCGTCGGGCAACACGGGGGCACGGTTCCGGACGACGTGGAATCGCTCTTGTCCCTGCCGGGGATCGGGCGTTACACGGCCGGGGCGGTCGCCTCGATCGCATTCGGCCGGCGGGCGCCGATCCTCGACGGGAATGTGGCACGGGTGCTGTCGCGCTGGTTCGCCATCGAGGGGGTGATCGACGACCCGGCGGTGCGCGACGAGTTGTGGCGGTTGGCGGAGGAACTGGTGCCGGAGGAATCGCCCGGTGATTTCAACCAGGCGATGATGGAACTGGGGGCGACGGTCTGCACGCCGCGTTCGCCGCTCTGCCTGACGTGCCCGGTGGCGTCGATGTGCAGGGCCAACGAACTGGGCATCGTGGACCGGTTGCCGACCAAGCGCGTAAAGCGTAAACCGACGCGGGTGGAGTACCACGCGGTGGCCGTGGAGCGAGGCGGGAAGTTTCTTTTCGTGCAGCGGCCGGCGAAGGGGCTGTGGGCGGGGATGTGGCAGTTCCCGATGGCCGAGTCACTACCACCCACGGGCGCGGTGACGGGGAAGGTGTTGCAGACATGGCTGAAAGAGACGCACGGGATCACCTGCGCGTCGCCGCGACGTGTGGATGAATTGGAGCATCAGACGACGCACCGCACGGTCGGTGTGACGCTGTGGCGGGCGAGTGGGAAAAACACGGCGAAGGGCGGCGTGTGGCAGTCGATTGACGGGGCGGGGGAGTTGCCGGTGTCGCGGCTGCAGCGGAGGTGCGCGGAGTTGGTCCGCGGGCAGTGAGTGGGCGTGGAGGAAACGTCAATCTTCGAGGAATCGCTGGAGGTAGCGCACCACGCGGATGGGGCCCAGGATGCCGACGATGCGGTCATCCACGTCGAGGATGGGGATGTGGCGGAAGCCACCGACGGCCATGAGGTTCAGCGCCACGGCGGGCGAGTCGGTGTCGTGGATGTAAACCGGGTCGCGCGTCATGACGACGCGGATCGGCCCGTGCTTGATCGCCTCGAAATCCTCGGCGATGCGGTTGAGCACGTCGCGCTCGGAGAAGATGCCGACCAGCCGGCCCCTGTCCTCGACCATCAGGCAGGCCAGGTCGTCCTCCACCATCATCCGCATCGCCTTCTCGATCTTCGTGTCCGGTGTGATGGTGCGGAAAGGCGTGGTCTCCATCACCGTGACCGGGTCCTCGCTCAGCGAGCGTTCGAGGGCGTCGGCGTAGCTGGGCTTCTCGTAGTTCTTCAGCGGGTCCTCGAAATCGGAGAGGTCGCTGGCGCTTCGCTTGGGTCTTGCCATGTCAGGCGCCCTCCCGTTTTTCCATGTAAACCTTGGAGTCCATCTTCTGGACCTTCACCTGGCGGGGGAAGTGGTCGGCGACGTATTCCATCAGGCCGCGCGGCCCCGTCAGGGCGGCGGCTTTACCCCCCCCATCGGTGACGCAGAGGAACCGCAGCTCGCGGTCCTTGAGCATGCGGATCATGTCGGCGATCGGCGCATCTTGCCGGATCGGGTTGGCGTCGGCGTACATGAACTTCTCGACGGGCTTGTCGAGGCAGGCCGGGTCTTTGAGCAGGCCGCTCATGAGCAGCCGCTCGGTGAACTTGCCCACGGGCTTGCCCGCGGCGTCCACGATGACGACGCAGCCCAGACGGTGGTCCCGCATCAGCGCCGCGGCCTCGCGCACGGTGGCCTTGCGGTCAACCGGGACAAGGTCGCGCAGCTCCAATTCAGAAACCGGGTCGGTCAGGATGTTTTCTCTCAGCCCCATGCGGCGGTTCCCGAGGTGTTGTGTCGCGTTGATTGTATGCCATGCGGCGGCGGGATATTCAAGCCAGAAATGCGAGAAAAAGTACAAAAAATCGGCCGTTATCGGCCCGTCATCGCGCACCCAGGCGCTGGCGGATGAGCTGGGCGCGGACCTCGCGGCGCGTCGCGGAGTCCATCTCCCGGCCGGTGATTTTCTGGAGGTGGGCCGGCTGGGTGAGCAGGAAGAGCTCGTTGATGCGGCGGATATCGACGGTGTCGATGCGGCCCAGGTTCACGCCCAGGCGCAGGTGGCTGAGCATGCTGAGCACCTCGTCGGTGCCGATCGACCGGGCGTGGGTGAGGATCGCCCAGGCGCGCCACACTTTGTCGTCGAGCTGCGAGAGCTTCTGCCGCAGGAGCGCCTGCCGCGCCTGCTGCTCGTAGGCGATGATCTGCGGGACGACGGTGGTCTGGAAGTCGGCCAGGACCTCGTTCTCGCTCCGGCCCAGCGTGGTCTGGTTGGAGACCTGGTAGAAATCGCCCAGCGCCTCGGAGCCCTCGCCGAACATGCCGCGGACGGCCAGGTGCATGTCGCGCGCGGCGCGACGGACCTTTTCGATCTCACCCGTGAGGGTGAGGGCGGGCAGGTGGAGCATGACGCTGACGCGGATGCCGGTGCCGACGTTGGTCGGGCAGGCGGTCAGGTAGCCGAACCGGCGGGAGTAGGCGAACTCGAGGTTGTCTTCGAGCACGTCGTCGATGCGGTTAATCTGCTCAAACGCCTCGACGAGCTGGAAGCCGCTGCGGAGAACCTGCATGCGCAGGTGGTCCTCCTCGTTGACCATGATGGCGAAGGTCTCGTCGGTGCCGATGGCGACGGCGCGGGGCAGGTCCTCGCCGGCTTGGGCGTGCTGGCGGCTGACCAGGTGCCGCTCGACCAGGAGCTGGCGGTCCAGTTCGGTGCTCTCCTGCAGGCTGACCCAGAGCACGCCGCCGGCAAGCCGACCGTTGGTCAATTCGGTACGACAACGCTCGACGATCTCGAAGCGCTGCCGGCGATTGGCGCGGTTGACGAAGGGGTACCCCGCCAGGTTCCGCGCCAGGCGGATGCGGGCGGAGATCACGATCTCGCTGTGCGGCCCGGCGCCGCGGAGCCATTCCCCCGCCTGATCGGTCATCTGTCGCAGATTGCTCATCCACCCTTCTCCTCGAGCGACCGCAGCTCATCCCGCAGGGTAGCGGCACGCTCGTAATCCTCGGACGCCACGGCGTCGGCGAGGTTCTTGCGCATCCTCAGCAGCGCCGCCTGCCGCTGCTCCCCCTGGCCGGCGCGGCTGGGCACCTTGCCGATGTGGTGCGTCGCCCCCTCGTGCGCCCGCTCCAGGAGCGGGCCGAGTTGCGCCTCGAATGCCGTGTAGCAGTCCGGGCAGCCCAGGAGGCTGTGCTCGCGGAACTGGCCGAAGGTCTGCCCACAGGTCTTGCAGGCCTGTTCCTGGGTCGTGGGCGCGCCGCTGTGGATCTTGACGAAGTTCGAGAGCAGTTCCTGCACCGGGACGTGGGGGTCCTTGACCATGATGCCCGCCTCCGCGGCGTGCTCGTCGCAGAGATAGGTCACGACCTTCTGGCCCTTCTGTATCTCAACCGAATGGTTGGTCGCAGGCTTATCGCATTTGTCGCATTTGCGCTTCACGCCGTCACCTTGAATTGGTCTGAACCGGTGTCCTCGGGGACACACACTGCCGATGTGCCCTTGGGATTGTATCTACCCCTCCCCCTCCGGAACAAGACCTTTATCGGCCCGCCACCCCTTGCCGCCTGAGTCGATTGGGCCAACAATGCACCGATGCCCATGATCGCCGCGCGTGACCTGGCCAAGTCCTACCGCACGGCCGCCAAAGAGCCCGGGTTTTACGGCACCCTGCGCCACTTCTTCCACAGACGATACCGCTCGATCGACGCTGTCAAGGGTATCTCCTTCTCAATCGAACCGGGTGAGATCGTAGGCTTCCTCGGGCCGAATGGCGCGGGAAAAACCACCGCCCTCAAAATGCTCACCGGCCTGATCCACCCCACCGCCGGCTCCGTCCAGGTCGCCGGCCACACCCCCTTCAGCCGTGAACACGCCTTCCTCCGCCGCATCACCCTGGTCATGGGGCAGAAGCAGCAGCTCATCTGGGACCTGCCCGTGCTCGATTCCCTGCGGATCAACGCGGCCGTCTATGACATCGAACCGGCGGAAGCGAAAAACCGCGTCGAGGAGCTCTCCCGGATGCTGGGGCTCAAGGAGCAGCTCACCCAGCCGGTACGGAAGCTCTCGCTCGGCGAGCGGATGAAGGCGGAACTCATGGCCTCGCTCCTGCACAGGCCCGAGGTGCTCTTCCTCGACGAGCCGACGCTCGGGCTGGACGTCAACGCGCAGGCGGCGGTGCGGAAATTTCTGCTCGAATACAACGCGCTGTACGGCGCGACCATTTTGCTGACGAGCCACTACATGGCGGACATCGTCGCGCTGTGCAAGCGCGTGATGATGATCCACGAGGGCAGGCTCATCTACGACGGCAGCCTCGACGCCGTGCTCGAGCGCTTCGCCCCCTACCGCGAGGTGAAGCTCGAGCTGAAACAGGAGGCCCGCGCGGAAGACCTCCGCTCGTTCGGCGAGGTCGAGTCCGTGGATGGCCGCGAGGCCCGGCTCATCGTCCGCCGTGACGACCTGACGCAGACCCTCGAACGGCTGCTCGGCACGCTGGAGATCGTGGACCTGACCGTCAGCGATCCTCCCATCGAACGCGTGATCGGCAAGATCTTTCACGACGGCGCGAGCGCGGTGCCCAAAACCGAACTCGCGGCAACCCCCACCTGACCCACCCCCATGCTGCGACGATTCTGGAGAAAAGCCTGGGCGATCGTGAGCGTCAACCACGCGCTCATGAACGAGTACCGCGCCGAGATCGTGCTCTGGGCGCTCTCCGGGTTGCTGCCGCTGGTCCTGATGGGCGTCTGGATGAACGTAAGCCGCGGCGGGCAGTTCGGGATGCAGCCGGTGGATTTCGCGCGGTATTTCTTCGCCGTGTTCGTGATCGGGCAGTTCACGACCGTCTGGGTGGTATGGGAGTTCGAGGGGGATGTCGTGGAGGGCCGGCTGTCGCCGCTGCTGCTCCAGCCGATCGACCCGGTGGTGCGTTACCTGGGCATGCACGTGGGGGAACGGATCACGCGGGTGGTGTTCATCGTGCTGTTCTGCGCGGTCTTTTTCGGGCTCTACCCGGGGGCGGTCTGGTGGCCGGGCTGGGCGAATCTGGGCACGGCGATGATCGTGGTGGCGCTGGCGTTCGCGATGCGGTTCGCCATGCAGTACACCGTGGCGCTCGTAGGGTTCTGGACCGAGCGGGCCAGCGCGATCGAGAGCCTGACGTTCCTCTGCTTCATGTTCCTGGCGGGCCGGATCGCGCCGCTGGCGGTCTATCCCGAGGGGCTGCGGCGGGTGCTCTGGTGGACGCCCTTTCCCTACATCGTGGATTTCCCGGTCACGATCCTGCTGGGGCACGAGGCCGACCCCTGGCCGAAGGCCGCGGTGATGCTCGGCTGGCTGGCGTTCTTCATCCTGCTCAACCGCATCACGTGGCGGCGGGGCCTGCGGCACTACTCGGCGATGGGGGCCTGAGCGCGATGCGGCGATACCTCAACATGCTCCGCCACTTTTGGGCCACCTCGCTGGCGGCCGAGATGGAGTACCGCCTCAACTTCGCCGTCGCCGCGGCCACCGCCACGCTGGGGCTGATCGGGAGCCTGTTCGGCCTGTGGCTCTTCTTCAGCAGGGGCGGCACGCTCGGCGGCTGGACGTGGGACCAGTCGCTCGTCGTGATGGGCATCTTCACGGTGCTCGAGGGCGTGAGCGCGACGCTGCTCACCCCGAACCTCGGCCGGCTCGTCAGCCACGTGCGCACCGGCACGCTCGACTTCGTGCTGCTCAAGCCGATCGACTCGCAGTTCTGGCTCTCGACGCGTTACTTCTCGCCCGGCGGGCTGCCCGACGTGGCGTTCGGCGTGATCGTGACCGGCGTCGCGGCGTGGCGGCTGGGCCTGGAGCCGGTGAACATGCTGCTAAGCCTCGCGCCGCTGGCCACCGCGTGCGTCGTGCTCTACAGCCTCTGGTTTCTGCTCGCCACGACCGGCATCTGGTTCGTGAAGATCTACAACGCCACCGAGGTGCTCCGCTCGCTGCTCGAATCGGGCCGGTTCCCCTCCTCCGCTTACCCGGCGGCGTGGCGCTTCGCCTTCACGTTCATCCTCCCGGTGGCGTTCATGACGACGGTGCCGGCACGGGTGATGCTCGGCCGGGGCGGCGCCGCGTGGCCGATCGCGAGCCTCGGCGTGGCTGTGGTGCTGTTCGCCTGCTCACGGCTCTTCTGGCGTTTCGCCCTGCGGTATTACACCAGTGCGTCGAGTTGAGGCGCCGAACAAAGTAGAATCCACCAACCGCCCCTCCCCGAGGTCCCCATGCCCGGACGACTCACACCCCAGCAGGTCGCGTTCTTCAAGGCCGAGGGCTACACGCTCTTCAACCAGCCCGTTTTCCCTGCCGCGAAGTTCGACGACCTCCGG
This sequence comes from Planctomycetota bacterium, assembly GCA_021413865.1. Classification (GTDB taxonomy): domain Bacteria; phylum Planctomycetota; class Phycisphaerae; order Phycisphaerales; family Phycisphaeraceae; genus JAIOPN01. Next base: position 35,413 of record JAIOPN010000004.1, read on the forward strand.
CAGCACTTCGAGCAGATGCTCGCCGTCTGGCCCAGGCGATCCGGGGGGCTGTCGCCCGAGGCGATGGACGTCCCCCACTTCACCGACCCCACGCTCTTCAAGTGGCTGCTCGCCGACGAGGTGCTCGACGTGGTCGAATCCGTGATCGGGCCGGACATCGCCCTCTGGTCGAGCCATTTCATCTGCAAACCACCGGGCGTCGGCAAGCGCGTCCCCTGGCACGAGGACTCCTTCTACTGGGGCAAGGTGCTCGACCCCATGGAGGTCGTCACCGTCTGGCTGGCCATCGACTACTCCGGCCCAGAGAACGGCTGCATGCGCGTCATCCCCCGCACGCACAACAACGGCTATTCGCAATACGACCCCGTCAAAGACCCCACGAAAGAGGTCTTCGGCATCGAGATCAAGCAGGAACTCATCGACGAAACCAAGGCGGTGGACTTCAAGCTGCAGCCCAACGAGGCGTCGCTCCACCACGCCAAGCTGATCCACGGCTCGAACCCCAACACCAGCGCCGTGCGCCGCTGTGGCTACACCATGCGGTACATCCCTACCACCACGCGCTTCCAGCCCGAGTTCCGCAAGAGCATCCCGGGGTTTCAGATTTATCTCGCGCGCGGTAAGGACCGTGCCGGCAACGCCTATGGCGATCCGACGAAGGTGAACGAGGCGTGGCTGAACGCACGGCCGGACGAGCAGGCGAGGATCAAGGCGCTGGTGAGCGGGTGAGGCGCCTTATTCGTCCGAATCCTCGACCTGCTCCGACCCGCCGTACGCGGTGATGCCGCGCTTGGTGGATCGGATGAAGTCGATGAACTCCTGGCAGAGCGGGTCGGCGCCGACGCGGCGTTCGATGGTTTCGACCGCCGTGTCATTGGCCAGGCCGCGGCGGAAGAAGATGTCGAACGCCTCCTGCAGGTTCTCGATGCGCTCGCGATAGCCCGCGCGGCGGAGACCGACGAGGTTCAGCGAGCTGATGCGGCGCGGGTTGTAAACCGTGCAGAACGGCGGCACATCCTGCGTCACCCCGCGGGTGCCGGCGAGCATGGACATCCGCCCCATGCGGCAGAACTGGTGCACGCAGGCGTTCCCGCCCAGGGTGACCGAGTCGCCGACGCGGGCGTGGCCACCGACCAGCGAGCCGTTGACGAAGGTGCATGTGTTGCCGATGACCACGTCGTGGCCGACGTGGCTGTTGACCATGAGGTAGTTGCGGTCGCCCAGCGTGGTGGCGTGCGCCCCCGTGGCGCGGTGGATGGTGACGCCCTCGCGGACGATGTTCTCATCACCCATGACGACGCCGGCGCCCTCGGTGGCGGGGGCGAACTTGCGGTCCTGCGGCTCGAGGCCGATCACGGACTGAGGATAGAAGACGTTGCCGCGCCCGATGACCAACGGCCCATTGAGCGTGACCCGCTCGTGGAGCATCGTCCCCTCGCCGATCACGACGCGGCCGGTGATGCTGCACCACGGGCCGACCTTCACCCCCGCCGCCAGCTCGGCGCGTGGGTCGATGATCGCGGTGGGATGGATGTCTGAGCCGGGCATAAGCCCGACAGCGTAGCAGAGAGGGCGGAGAGAGAGAAAACCCCCGGCGCGCGGGTCCTGAAAAAATGGTCTCCGTCGCGGCGGCGGGCGTACCTTGTCCTTGTCAGTGCGTATAATCCCCGCGTCGTCGTTCAGCCGCACCGGCATCTTGCCGATGCGCCCACGGGGAACACGACAGGGACCGAACCATGCCCACCACCGCCCTGACGTCCGACACCATCACCCAAGGCATCCGCGTGGACGCCCACGCCTTTTACCTCCCCGACGAGTCCGACCCGACCATCGGCAAATACCTCTTCGGCTACCGCATCAGCATCACCAACGAGGGCGACGCCCCGGCGCAGCTCGTCTCCCGCCACTGGCTGATCATCGACGCGGACGGCCACCGCGAGGAAGTGAACGGCCCGGGCGTCGTCGGCAAGACGCCCCGCCTCGAGCCCGGCGAATCCTTCGAGTACACCAGCCACTGCCCCTTGGGCACCGAGTGGGGCACCATGCAGGGCGAGTACCAGATGAAACGCGACGACGGCACCCCCTTCGAGGCCAGGATCGGCCGCTTCTTCCTCACGCGCCAGCACGAGGCGAAAACGGCATAAGTTTCAGTCTGATGAGACAGGCGCCCGGCCGCCGATCAGACGATCAGCCACGCGACAAAAACAATCTCCACCGCCAGAACCGCGGCGACCATGATCGCCGTGCGGAGCGCTTTGCCGCGCCGCGCCGCCTCGTCGTGGGCACGCCGTGGCACCATGCGGAGCTGCGGCTCGCCGGCGGTCGGGCAGTATTCGGGCGAATAGCCCCGCCGCGCCTGGTCCTGGATGATCGCGATGATCAGGTTGGCGTCGAACGACGAGAGGCCCAAGCGCTTCCCGAGCTTGAGAAGTTCATCGCGTGACTCGGGGCGGAGGAGCGTCCCCTCCATCTCGGCGGCGGTGCGCACGGCCATGACCCAGCGCGGGTCCGCGGGGTCCTTGATCGGGGCGCCGAAGGAATCATTTGTAAGCGACGAGTGGGGATCGGCCGGCTTCACCGCCACGCGGACAGGCCCGTTCGGGAGCACCCCCCGCAGGGGCGACTCGTCCTCCGAGCGCACCAGGCGCAGCCGCGTCTGCTCCAGCGCGTGCAGCGCCCGGCCCACCCGCGCGGGCTCCGCGCCGCTCACGGGTGATACACCCGCGTGCGCCGTCAATCGGGGTTGAGATAAGCGATCGCCCACCGGACGATCGTGCTGACCCTTCACGGCTGACCCTCTTTTCGCGTCTTCCCGCCGGCGCAACGGCCGGCGAACTCCGAAGCCAAACCTACCACCGAAACCGCGACATGGAAGCCTTTTTCGCCACGAATCAGGGCGATATCTCCCCAATCCACGCGAGGGTCCGCATAACTGGGTTGTCTTGTTCGATTGGCGAATCTGGGCGACCACCGCCAAGCCCGATGACGTGTCCGCGACTCGTCGGGGTCCGCCGCCCCGCCCTACCGGATGACCGGCAGCGACAGCCCCGAGGTCAAATCCTCGATCGGCTTGGCGATCAGGTCGTACCCGTCAGCATCAACGATCTTGCAACGCACGATCTCGCCGGGCGAGAGGGCTTGGCGTGACTGCACGAACGTGACGCCGTCGATCTGCGGGGCCTGGTTGGGCCCCCGGCCAGCGAAGAGTTGACCGCCCTTGCCCACGCCCGTGGTCGCCTTCCCCGCCGAACGCGTCGCGCCGTCGATCAGAACCTCCACCGCGTCTCCACGCTCGGCGGCGGCGCGGTTGCGGGCGAACGCCACCTCCTGCTGGACGGTCATCAGTTCGTCCACGCGGCGCTTCACGACCTCGGCCGGCACCGCCCCGCCCCTGTCGCACATCGTCCCCGCCGGCGTGCCGGGCTCGGGGGAATACGGGAAGACACCCATCGCGTCGAACCCGAAGTCGCGCACGAAGCGGACCAGTTCCCTGTGCTGCTCCTCCGTCTCGCCGGGGAAGCCGGAGATGAAGGTCGTGCGGATCGACATGCCCGGCAGCTTGCGGAGCTTGGCCAGGAGCGTCTCGATCAGCTTCCGGCTCGTCTTACGGCGCATCCCGTCCAGCACGTCGTCGTTGATGTGCTGCAGCGGCATGTCGATGTATTTCACCACCGTCGAGAGCGAGGCGATCGACTCGATCATCCCGTCGGTGAAACAGGAGGGGTAGGCGTACATCAGCCTCACCCAGCCGGTGCCCGCGTTCTCACGCACGCAGCTGTCGAGCTCGCGCAGCATGCCGGACAGGCCCTCGGCATAACCAATATCGGTGCCGTAGCTCGTCGTGTCCTGGCCGATGAGGTTCAGCTCCACCGCGCCGTCGGCGATCAGTTCCCGCGCCTCGCCCAGGATGCGGTCGACCGGCTTGGACCGCATCTTGCCGCGGATCGAGGGGATGGTGCAGAAGGCGCAGTTCTGGTTGCACCCCTCGGAGACGCGCAAGTAGGCGTAGTGGCGCGGCGTGAGCCGCAGCCGGGCCGCGTCGGACTCGAAATAACCCTGGCCCTCAACGCTCTTCTCGGTGAGCCCGCGGTCCTTGCGGGCGGCGGTCGCGTTGGCGGCGATGCTGGAATAGACCGGAAGCTCGACGTGCAAGTCGTTGCGCTGCTCCCGCCCGCCCGAGCCGCGCACCGCATCGACGATGCGGTCGCGGTCGAACACGCCCACCATCGCGTCGATGTCCGGGCACCAGTCGAGCATCTTGGCCCGGTGCCGCTGCACCAGGCACCCGGCCACGATCAGCCGCTTGATCTGCCCCTTCTTCTTGAGCTTCGCCGCGGCGCGGATCTCGGCGACCGACTCGTCCTTCGACGCCTCGAGGAACCCGCAGGTGTTCACCACGACGGCGTCGGCCGCTTCACCGTGCGACACGGGGACAAGCCCGTCCTCGGCCAGCAAACCGAGCATCTTTTCGCTGTCCACCAGGTTCTTCGGGCACCCCAGACTGACGAACGAGACGGTCCGCACCGCCGCTGTTTTAGCGCGCGACGCAGACGGCTTGCCACGCGGCTTAGGCGCACGGCCGCGTGATTTGGATTGGCTTGAGGTCTTGCCCATGGAGGCCCAGTTGAAAGACCGGGCATTGTACCCCAAAACCGCCTCAGAATCCCTTCCCGATCAACGGCGTGCAGTTGTTGGGCACCCGGTTGAACTGCACGACCTTCTTGCCGAACTTGCCCAGGGTGTTCTCGATGACGACGAAGTCGATCGGGAGGATCTTGGCGTTCCAGTGGTCGCCGATGCCGCGGATGGCGACGTCGAGCATGGTGACCACCTGCTGGGCGAGGGGCTCCTCGGAATCGAGCGTGATCGCGCCGTAGAACTCCTGGCACTCGGTGTAGCCGGAGTTGTGCGTGCCGGTGTAGGGCTTGAGGCGGGAGAGGTCGTCGAGCTTGACGCCGAACTTCTCGTTGACCACGGCGGTGCGGGCGCGGAAGTAATCGACCAGCGCCTGCTCCTGGTGCTTGGCGGGCTTGTTGTTCTTCACGATGTCGACGTAGGCGTTGAAGCCGGTCTTGTAGGCACCATCGACGAAGTCGAACCACCACTGCTGGTCCTTCGTGGGCTTGCCCATGACAATGGAGCGGCGGATGCAGGAGGTGAGGCCGTCGCGCTTGGGGGCGACGCCCAGGTGGACCCAGTCGCCCTTGTTGATGCGGCGGTTCAGGGCCTTGCCGATGAGGGTGCGGTTGGCCTCGTTGGCGCCGACCATGACGTCAAAGCCGTTCTCCTCGCCGCCCAGTTCCATGCCGACTAGGTACGCCCAGCCGGCGACCTGCGTCTCGAGCATGCCGGGCTTGATGACGGCAACCATGGCCCGCATCATCGCGTCGGCGATGACGTTGGCGTCGCGGATCAGCTCCATTTCACGGTCGGACTTGAGGTTCTTGATCTTCTGGTAGAGGAGCTGGGCATCGACGACGTTCTCGCTGCCGAAGAGGCCGTTGAGGTAGTCGATGACGCCGGCGGGCACGACCTGCCGCGGCGTGAGCAGCGCGACCTTGCGGACGTCGCCCATTTTCTTGCCGGTGGCGGCCTCGAAGACTTCCTCCAGGCGCACGGCGCGGATCGGGTATTTCTCGTCGGCGAGCTGGAGCAGCTCCACCTTGTGCACCTTGGCGTTGGCGCGGAAGGCGAGTTGCTCGGCGATGTAGCCGCCCTCGAGCCCGGCCGTGATGTGGAAGCCGGTCGGCCCGATGATGCCGGCGATCTGCTCGATGGAGATGTTGGTGTTGCCGCCCAGGTAGGGCACGTCGCCGTTGTAGTGCTCGTCGCTGAAGGCGAAGCCGGCGTCGAAGCCCGCCTCCTTGAGCGCCTTGGCGACGCGCTTCTGCCGGGCCACGAACTCGGCGGTGGGCACGGCCAGGTCCTTCTTCACCGTGGGGCAGAAGGCGAGGATTTTCTCGACCGCCTTGTACTCGGCGCGGAACTTGGGGAGACGCTTGGCACCGATTCCCTTGGGCATTGGATTCACCTTTGAAGAGTGCGGATTTACCGTTGAACGGGGCCAATAAACTAACGGAATGAGCGGGCGTCGGCCAATCACGGGGTCCGCCGAACGGCACGTTAGCCGCCGGGTTCACCCGGCGCTCTCTTGAACAACGAAATCGCCCCGCCGCCGGCGGCGATCGTCGGGCGAGCCCGACGGCTAACTCACACCCCGCGGATCATGTAGGCCTGCATGATGCCCGACTCGTCGGAGTTGAAGAAGGCGGTCTTGCCGTCGGGTGAGAGAAACGGATGCGGGTGGGCGGACTTGTAGAACGCCGTGCGCGTGTCGAGCAGGTAGGTCCACCTGGCCGGGGCGTCGCTGAGCGGCTTGCCCAGTTCCGCCATCCAGAGCTGGCAGCCGCGCGGCTGGAGCGGGTTGTAGTCCACGATAAACCGCTCACCGGCGATGTCGGTGGCGAAGTGGAAGAACCGCGACGGCCCGCCCGGGAAGTTGCGGCTGACCTCGTGCCGCTGAGCCCCGGGGCTGGCGACGCCGACGTGCCCGGCGTACGGCACCACGTTGCCCTCGACGATCTGCTCCTCGTGCGCGGCCCACTTGTCGCCGCTGGGATGGGTCACCTCGACGGGTTTGTCGGCGCGGCCGACGGTGGAGATCGCCACGTCGCTCCGGCCGCGCCAGCACTGGTGGCCCTGGCAGGCCTCCTTCATGTTCCGGCCCCATGGGAGGTTCCGGAAGTCCGTACCGTCGTCGCGGATGACGTGGATGTCCGCCCCGGGCGAGCCATCGCCCCAGCTGCCACAGCCCTTGGTGATCGTGCCGTCGGGGGCGGTGACGTTGTCGTGGTTGTCCTGGATCAAGAGGTCGTGCGACCGCTCGGGGTCAAGCGAGCGCGAGTATTGCGGGTGCAGGTTGCAGAACGACTGGCCCTCGAGGATGACCTCGGCGGTGGCGCGCTCGATGTCGAACTTGAGCAGGCCCCACGGGGCGTAGTTCCGCCGGCCGTCGCCGAAGTAGCAGGCGGTGACGAACCGCTTGCCGTCGGAGGAGATGGTCGAGAGCGGGTAAACGTGCGACGGCCGGCAGAGCGTGCCGGTGGGCGGCTTATCCACGACGACGATGGTCTCGGCGGGCCCGCCCATAAACGGCCGGCGGCGCAGCGTGAGTTTCCCCGCGTTCACTTCCGTCTGGTTGACCAGGTAATAAAACCACTTGCCATCGGGCGAGACGGAGGGCGTGGTGGGGCCGACCTCATCGGTGAGCGGCGTGATTTTGCCCGTGGCGACCTCGCAGAGCATGTAGCGGTGCTCGGGGTCGCTCTTCTCGCTGCCGTGCGCGTGGCTGGAGCGGTGCAGGATGAAGTGCTTCGAGTCGGGTGAGAATATCTGCGCCTCCATATAGACGTGCGTGGAGGGGACGGTTTTTTCGTTGGTGAGCTGGAAGACCTCGACGCCTTTGGGAGAGCGGGCGTCGAGCAGGTCGGGGCGGGGGATCATGGTGGTTTCCTGGAAAGCGGGTCGAACAGATTACTGTGCCACAAGCCCCTCGGGGCCGAAGGTGACGATGCGGAGACCCTTCGGGATCGCGACCTCGACACGGATGTTGCCGTTGACCTCGCGGGCCTTGACGCCGCGGACGACCGAGCCGTCGCCGGAGAGGTCGTACACGCAGACGAAGCGGGTCTCCTTGGCGTTGCGTCGGCGGATAAGCGTGGGCGTCTTCTGGCTGGTGTTGTAACCGATGCCCATGCAGTTGATGAGCTGTTCACCGGGTTCATACAACAGCCACGTGACGAGTCGGCGCTGGCCGGCGACGAACTCCCACGTCGAGTTGCGGGTGAACGTGCGGGCCGACGCCTCGGTGAGGTGCTGGTAGCCGTCGTGGTCGCCGGGCGTGATCGGCTTGGCGACGGGGGCGGGCCCCGCACCGACGGGCTCCACGCGGTCGGCGACGGCGTGGGCGAGCAGGTCGATCTGCGTCTTGTCGCCCGCCTTCACGTCGAACACGTCAACGAGAATCCCGTCGCCCAGGGCCAGGTAACGCGTCAGCGTCGCCCCCGGGTAGGCCCCGGTGCTCCGCGTGGCGCAGGCGGACCACTGCTTGTTCTCCGTCATCCAGAGGAGCTTGCCGGCGTCCTCCTTCTGCGTTTCGCCACCGAGGGTGACGGTGTTGTGCGCGGCGGTCTGCTTGACCCATGACTTGTATTCCTTGTGCGAATAGGTGAGCCGGCCGGGGTCGAGCAGCCACTCGCGGCCATCGGCGTAGAGCATGAGGTTGAGCTTGTCGTAGTGGCCGTGCCCGCCGCCGTGCGGGCCGTAGTCGAGGAAGGTGCACGCCGCGCCGGCCCCGCTGCCGCGCCGGAGGATCGCCAGGCCCACGCCCGTGAGCGCCTCGCTCTTGAGCGCGGGGGGCCACTCCACCTTCGCGTCCATGCCGAGCATGGCGTGCAACCGGTCGGCGTTCCCGCGCGCCACGGCCTGCGCGAGCACTGGGTCGTGGTACGTCTTCCAGCCCCACTCGAACGCCCAGGCGAATACGCCCGTGTCCGCCGGGTCGGAGTCGTTGATCGCCGGGTACTGGCCGTTGGGGTAGGCCGCGCTGAGCGGGCCGGTGATCGTCCTCTTGACCGTCGGGTGGTCCTGGAGGTGCATGCCCAGGTTGCGGGTGATATCGACGGTGGCGAGCAGCGCCTGCAAGGCGTAGTTGTGGTACGCGACGGTGCCCTCGTTCCACAGGCCGTCGGGGCCGACGTTGGTGGCGATTTGATCGAGCACGCCGTCGTGCATCGTCATCACGCGGTCGATCAACTTGGCATCGCCGAGCGTGGCACCGACGGCGATCATGCCCCCGTTGAACCACGTCTGGTGATTGCTCGTTTGTGTGAACCGCGTGAGTGAATCAGCGGTGGCGCGGAAGAAATCCTGTTCGACGTGTTTGCGGTCCGCGTCCGACCAGACCTTCGACCCGCGCGTCAGGTCGTAACCCCGGGCCAGGCGGATCACCCCCACCGCCTCGTCCAGGCTCTGCACGTAACGCCTCCCGCCCAGCGGCGCGAACATCCCCGTGTGGCCCCAGCGGTCCAGCCGAGCGGGGTAGGTGTGGTAATCGTCGGCGAGTTTAATGAGGATGCGGCGCACGCCGGCGGCATAACGCTCATCGCCCGTCCACGCGTAGGCCCAGCCCAGCGTGACCGAGGCGTTCTCGATGTCGGCGTGCATCAAACAGCGGTACGCCGCGTTGGTACGGTCGTCGGTATAGACCTTCCCGCAGGTCGGGCACTTGTGCTCGGTAAGCGTGATCTTCTGGAGCGTCGAGCCGTCGTCGGGGCAGGCGTAATAGAAGACCCACGACCCGTACCCCTCGGGCAGCGGCGGCGGGTTATCGACCAGGATGTCCCCCGCGCGGACGGCGGCGTCCCGCCTCGCCTGGGCGTCGGGCGCGGCCTTCATCGCCGCGAGTTCCTGCGCCGTCGTCGCGACGCGCGGCGGGTCGGGGAACGTCGGTTGGCCGGGGTCGAACGCCGCCGGCTTTGCCGCCGCATCGCCCTTCGCCTCCTCGGCCGCGCTCACCCGGGCGCACCCCGCCGCCACGACCATCATCAACATCACCGGCCATTGAATACGCATGTTTCACTCCGTTCAGGAAACGATCTGGTTGTCGCGCGGCGTCCAGCCCGTCTCCGCCGTGATCCGCGAGATATCCACGACGCTCGTGATCTGATCGATCGGCCTCCTGAGTGGTACGCCCGCCATGAACCGGTGGATCAGCTCGCCGGCGGGCATGTTCAGGAAATTCCCCGTCGAGGCGGGCAGGTAAATCCTCGCCCCCGACCCGGCGCCGAGTTTCTCCGCGTTCAGGATCGCCGCGACCAGCCTCGCCCCGTCGAGGTAGCTCATGAAGGAGAACGCCAGGCGGCGCGCCCAGCGCAGGTCGCCCGCGAGCTTGGCGGGCACCTCGCGGAAGCGCTCCATCGGCGCCATCCACGGGAAGCGCACCGAGACGCAGCCCACGCCGTAGAGCTTCGAGAAGTATTCCAGCATGACCTCGGCGAGCTGCTTGCTCAGCGCGTAGGGGTTTGTGGGTTTGGCGGGCGTGTCGCCATCCATCGGCAGCGGCGGCGGTGGAGCGTCAGGGTCGTCGCCCGGCAGACGCGGCACGCTGGCCACGACCTGGATCGAGCTGGCGAAGACGATCCGCTTGGCGCCCGCGTTGATCGCCGCCTGGAACACGTTCATGTTCATGGCCGTGTTCTCGCCCAGGATCATCTGCGGATCGGGCGGGATGAAGTCGGTGTGGTTGCCCAGGTGCGCCACCGCGTCGATGCCGACAATCACCCGGTCCACCGCGGGCCGGTCGAGCAGGTTCATCACGTGGACCTTCACGGGCAAGTCGCCGCGATCGACCAGGTCGATGGCGATCACCTCGTGCCCCTGCTCGGTGAGCAGGCGGCAGACACCGGACCCCAACCCGCCGGACGCACCCGTGACCACGATCTTCATGGAGTTGCCTCGTATTCGGATGGCGATCCGAAGGAAGAGAATCGTAAGGCCGGGGCGATGACCGTACAATCGTGCACGAAGTAAAGATCAAAGGCATACGCGGACATGATCGAACTGGGCGTCAATATCGACCACGTGGCGACGATCCGCCAGGCGCGCAAGACCTACGAGCCCGACCCCGTCTGGGCCGCCGCCGAGGCGGAGCTGGGCGGCGCGGACGGCATCACTATCCATCTCCGCGAGGACCGGCGGCACATCCAGGACCGGGACGTCCGCCTCCTGCGCGAGACGGTGGCCCGCAAGCTGAACCTCGAGCTGAGCCTGGCGGATTCGATCGTCGCCATCGCCTGCGGGGTGAAGCCCGACCAAGCGACGCTGGTGCCCGAGAAGCGTGAGGAAGTGACCACCGAGGGCGGGTTGGATATCGTCGCCCAGGCGGCGCGGACGCGCGAGGCGCTCCGACGGCTGCACGACGCGGGCATCGTGAGCAGCGCCTTCATCGAGCCGGACACGAAGCAGATCGAGCAGGCGCGCACGCTGGGTTTCGCGGCGGTGGAGCTGCACACGGGCACCTACGCCAACGCCAAAGACGAGTCCGCCGTGGCCCGTGAGTTGCAGCGGCTGACCGAGGCCGGGGAACTGGTTCGGAAACTGGGGATGAAACTCCACGCCGGGCACGGGCTGAACTACCACAACACCGTGGCGGTGGCGAAGATCGCGGGCATGGCGGAGCTGAACATCGGCCATTCCATCGTGAGCCGGGCGGTGTTCGTGGGCCTGCGCCAGGCCGTCGCCGAGATGAAGCGGCTCATGGTCGACGCGGTGGGTTCCCGATAAATCTGGAGCCATCCGCAAACAGAGAGGCCGCCCGTGAAACAGACACACACCACACGATCGCTCTTCGTCGCCGCCCTTCTCGCCGCGGCCGCCCTCGCCACCCCGCTCCGAGCCGAGCCTCCGGCCACCCAGCCCGCCGGCGAACCCAAGCTCGTTGCCATGAAGTTCGACCGCGTGATCCAGAAGGGGGACCACGTCCTCTTTGTCGGCGACGAGGTCACCCAGCAGATGTACTACACCCGCGCCGTCGCCGCGGCGATCATCTCCATGCGGCCCGACGACAACCTCCGCTTCTACAACGGCGGCTACGACGGCGCGACCGCCGAGTCGGCGATCAAGTGGATCGACGACCTGATGGGCCTGGCGAAACCGACCGTCGTGTTCATCTCATTCGGCCTCAACGAGCTGGGCACGCCCGGCACCGACGAGGACCGCGCCGTACGATACGAGAAGTCGCTCGCATCGCTGGTCGAACGCATCCAGAAGTTCCCCACCGTCAAGCGGGTCATCGTGATGAGCCCGGCCCCGGTGCTCCGCCCCGACGACACGGAGAAGAACCTGAGCCCGGAGAACACCACGCTGCTCGCCCTGTCGCACGCCGCCGGGCGCGTCGCCGTGGCGCGGGGCGCGGCGTACATCGACCTGGTCGAGTTCCCCCGCGAGGTCTTCGTGAAGTCCACCATGAGCCCGGGCCCGCCGCTGGCGATCAACAACCGCCTGCCCTCTGAGATCGGTCACATCGTGATCGCCAGCGTGATCCTGCACGGCATCGGCGTGACGCCCGAGATGCTCGACCCCAAAGGCTGGGCGCCCCTCGCGCCGCGGCAGATGCACCGCATCCGCCAGGCGCTGGCGCTCAACTTCAAGCCGACCTCGCTCGGGGCCAACGACGTCAGCCGAGACCTCTACGGCAGCTTCCGCGTGTTTGACGAACGATTCTTCAAGCTCTGGCGCCTGTCGGGCCGGAACCCCGCGGTGCCCCCGCGCGACGCGCTGCTACCGCAGGTCGAAGAGGCGTGGGCGGATGTCCGCGCCGCGACGCTGAATTACAAGGATTAGCCGCGGGGAGCGTCAAACCTTCTTCTTATGCGTCGGCCGGCGCGGAGTCTTTTTCTTCGCGTCCTTATTCGCCTGGCCGCGCACCAGCAGCACGGGGATGCCGGTGCGGTGGCGGACCTCCGATGCGACGCTGCCCAGGAGCAGGTCGCTGAGCAGGCGGTGGCCGTGAGTGGACATGGCGATCAGGTCGCAACCCCTCTCCTCGGCGGCCTCAAGGATCTTGTCCGTCGGGTCCCCCATCGCCAGCACCGCTTCCACCTCGAAACCATCCGACGCCAGGTCGCGTCGGCACTTCTCCAGGTATTTACGGTCGTCGGTGATCTCGGGTGAGTCCCCGAGATTGAGGCTTTTCTGGTTGCGCGCGACAAACCCGTCGGCGACGTGGATGAGCGTGAGCTTCGCCCCCGTGAGCCTGGCTAGCCTGCGGATGTGCGCCAGGATCGCCGCGTCGGCGGCCGAGTTGTCCAGCGGCATGAGGATGTGCTTGTACATGGTCGCTCCCGGTCGGCTCACTTGCCGCTGGTCCACTCGCGGAATGTCTGCCAGAGCAGGTACACATTGGGGACGATGATCATCAGCGTGACGATCCACGCCACGGTCTGGAGCCATGGCTTATTCACGAAACGCCCCATCTTGGCCTTCTCACTGGTGAACATTACCAGCGGGACGACGGCGAAGCTCAGTTGCAGGGAGAGGATCACCTGGCTGAGGACCAGCAGCTTGCCGACGCCGGTCTCGCCGTACATCGCCGCGACGACGACCGCCGGGCCGATGGCGATGACGCGCGTGAGCAGGCGGCGCATCCACGGCCGCAAGCGGATGTTGAGGAACCCCTCCATGACGATCTGGCCCGCCATGGTGCCGGTGAGGGTCGAGTTCTGACCGGAGGCGAGCAGCGCGATGGCGAAGAAGAAGCTCGCCAGCGGCACGCCGAGCGTCGGGCTCAGGAGGTGGTAGGCGTCGGCGATGTCGGCGACGCCCTCGTGCTCCGTGCCGTGGAACGTCGCGGCGCTGACGACGAGGATGGCGGCGTTGATAAAGAAGGCCAGGAATAGCGCGACGGTCGAGTCGATGGTGGCGAACTTGATCGCCATCGCCTTGCCCTGGTCGGTGCGGGGGTAGGCGCGGGTCTGCACGATGCTCGAGTGCAGGTAAAGATTGTGCGGCATGACGGTCGCGCCCAGGATGCCGATGGCGATGTAGAGCATGTCGGGGTTGTAGATGATCTGTGCCCGGGGGATCAGGCCGACCAGCATCGGGAATACCGCGGGATGCGAGACGATGATCTCGTAAAGGAAACACCCGCTGATCGCCGCGATCAGGGCGCCGACGAGGCACTCGATGTAGCGGAAGCCCTTGTGCTGGAGGAAGAGGACGACGAGCACGTCCAGCGCCGTGATGACGACGCCGACGACCAGCGGGATGCCCATGAGCAGGTTGAGCGCGATCGCCGAGCCGATGACCTCGGCCAAATCACAGGCGGCGATGGCGATCTCGCAGAGCACCCAGAGGAAGAGGGTGACGGGCCTGGAGTAGTGGTCACGGCAGGCCTGCGCCAGGTCGCGGCCCGAGACGATGCCCAGCTTGAGCGCCAGGTGCTGGAGCAGGATCGCCATGAGGTTGGAGATCAGGATGACCGACAGGAGCGTGTAGCCGAAGCGCGCCCCGCCGGCCAGGTCGGTCGCCCAGTTGCCCGGGTCCATGTACCCGACGGCGACCATGAGGCCCGGCCCGGAGAAGGCCAGCAGGGTGCGCCAGAAGCCCATGTTCATACCGACGGGCACCGAGGAGTGCACCTCGGCGAGCGAGGGCTGACCGACGGCGGTGTGCCAGCCGTCGTCGGGCGGAACGGGTTCGGTCGGTGCGGGGATGCCGCGTGGGCCGTCCGGTGCTGCGTGAGGCGGGATCGGATCACTCATGGTTCGCGGACTCCATTCCTCCGGGGTCGCAGCGTCTCCCCCGTCGCCACCGGCCCGTCACATGAAAACCGTGGCTTTTTGGACGCCCAAAATGATACCTTTGATCAATCGCCCAGACCAAATCCGCTATCATCCCTTTACCGCATCCGACCACCATCACGCACGGCAATGCCAGACCCATGCCAAGCACAACCGTTGAGAACTACGTCAAACGGATCTACCTGGAATCTCAGCACGGGGCGGGGAAATCCGGTCTCGTGCCCATGGGCCGGCTCGCCTCGGCGGTCGGGGTCGCCCCGGGCACCGCCACGGCCATGATCAAGACCCTGGCGGAGATCGGCATTGTCACTTACGAGCCGCGCGGCGGCGTGAGGCTCTCCCGCAAGGGCGAGAAGCTCGCGCTCCACGTCCTCCGCCGCCACCGCCTCATCGAATTATTCCTTGTCCGCGTCCTGGGCTTCGACTGGGCCGACGTCCACAAGGAGGCCGAGGAGCTCGAACACTCCATCTCCGACGTGCTGCTGGACCGCATCGACGCCTACCTCGACCGACCCGCCTTCGACCCGCACGGCGACCCCATCCCCACCGCCCGGGGCACCGTGGACAAACGCAGGCTCACCCCCCTTTCCGACACCGCCCCGGGCAGGCGCGTCCACATCGCACGCGTCATCGACCAGGACGCACGCTTTCTGGGCTTTCTCCAGGAGTCCGGCCTCAAGCCCGGTAGGCACGTCACCGTTGAGTCCCGCGACGACGCCGCCGACGCCATCACCCTGCGCACCGCCGACGATCAGACCGTGACCCTCGGCCGCGCCGCCGCCGCCAAACTCCTCGTCGCCGCCGCCGGCAAAGAATGAAAGGCCCCGCCATGGAAACCGTCGCCGTCGCGTTCACGGGTAAGGAGCAACTCGAACTCCGGCGTGTGCAGGTCCCCGAGCCCGCCGCGGGCCAGGTGCTGGTTGAAAATCAGAAGACGCTCATCAGCACCGGCACCGAGTGCATCTGCTACCAGCGTAAGTTCGCCCCCGGGTCGCACTACGACAACTGGGTGAAGTACCCATTTTTCTCCGGCTACTCCGCCGCCGGCCGCGTCCTCAAGGTCGGCGAAGGCGTCACGCAGTTCAGGCCCGGCGACCGCGTCGCCAGTGGTTCGGGCCATCAGCGCCTTACCGTGCAGCCTGCGTCGGGGGTGGTCCCGATCCCCGATGGCGTGAGCGACGAGGACGCCACGTGGGCGACACTGAGCTTCATCACGCAGCACGGTTTCCGCAAGCCGCAGCTCGTGCTGGGCGAATCGGTGGTCGTCGTCGGCGCGGGGTTGCTGGGCCAACTGATCACGCAGTACGCCCGGCTGTCGGGCGCGGGCGAGGTCATCGTCATCGACCCGGCGGTCAAGCGGCTCGAAATGGCCAAGGCGCACGGGGCGACGCACGCACTGGGCGTCGGGATCGAGAAGGCGTACGACGCCGTGATCGCCATCACCGGCCCGCGCCGCGCCCAGGTGCTCTACGAAATGACAGGCCACCCCGCGGTCTTCGCCCACGCACTCGCGCTGCTCGGGAAGCACGGCCGGCTCGCCCTCATCGGCGACACCGGAACCCCCGCCGAGCAGCATCTCACCTTCGACATCATCGGCCGCGACCTGCGCATCTTCGGCGCCCACGCCACCAACCCACCCCCCGAGGCCACCGACGACACGCCCTGGTCGAGGCGTGCGATGATCCAGGCCTTCTTCAAGTTCCTGACGCGCGGCCAGATGAAGGTGAGCGACCTGGTCACGCACCGCTTCGACTACAGCAAGGCCGCCGACGCTTTTGCCCTGCTCTCTCACCGCCGCGACGAGGCGATGGGCGTCATCCTTGATTTCACGACGGCGGGTTGAGCTATTGCAGCGGGGCGCTGCACCACCGTTTTATATCCGCGGCGCGCCCGGGACCGGGATAAGCAGCACGGGGCAGGGAGAGTTTTCGGTCACACGCTTGGTGACCGAGCCAAAAACGATGCGGCGCAAAAGGCCGTCGCCGTGCGTGCCCATGATGATGAGGTTGATCTCGTTCTCACGGGCGTATTTCACGATCTCGACCGCGGGGTCTCCCTGAAGGGCGACGCCTTTGACCCGGTCCCCCAACTCACCGAAGAGTTCGTGGGCAAAATCCCGGACACGGGAGTGTGCTTCCTTGACGACAGCCTCGGGCGCGCGTCTCGTCTGGGCGGAGACGGCGGGCAACGTAGGCGTAGCGAGCACGGGAGTGGCGACCACCTGGACATCATCGGCCACATGGAGCACGTGGAGCTCGGCGTCGTGCATGCGGGCCAGCATGAGCGCGTACGGCGCCGCCTGGTGCGACAGCTCCCGAAAAGCCGTCGTGGTCAGGATTTTGGAGATACGGGGTTCCATCACTTTCATCCAGAATTATAGCGGAAGCCGCGTGGCCGCCAACGATGATCCGCCAAATTATGTACGGCCGCCGTTGGATTCCGACCGGGTCGCGGCCGCCAGTGGCTCGGAAACCGCGGCCTCTTTCCCGAAACGCCTGCGGAACCGGATCGCCAGATCGTCAAAGAGTGAATAAGCCACCGGCGTGACCAGCAGGGAGAGCAGCAGGCTCAGCGCCTGGCCGCCGACGATGACCTGCGCCATCGAGGCGCGCGAGCCCGAGCCGGGGCCACGCCCCAGGGCGATGGGCACCATACCCGCGATAAGCATGAGCGTCGTCATCAAGATGGGGCGCAGCCGCGTGCGGTTGGCCTCCATGATCGCCCAGAGCCGGACGCGCTCCTCCCGCGGTTGCCGCTTGATCCACCGCGTCCAGCCGGTCGCTTTCTCGGAAGGCGAGAATTCGTCGCCGCGATAGAGCTCGGGCACTTCGTTGGCATTTTCCTTGGCGCGGTCACGCAGGACGTTTGTGTAGTCCACCTGCAGGATGCCGTTCTTCTTGACGATACCGAAGAGCAGGAAGACGCCCAGAATCGAGTAGAGCGTCAGCGGGCTGCGCAGCAGGATGAGCGAGATCAGCGCGAAGGGGATCGTCAGCGGGACGGCCAGCAGGATGGTGATCGGGTGAACGAAGCTCTCGAACTGCGCGGCGAGGATCATGTACATGAAGACCAGCGAGAGGACCAGGGCGACCACGAACGCCGCGTTGGACTCCGCCTGGGTCTTGGCGCGGCCGGTGGCGATGAGCTGGTAATCCGGCGGCGCGTGCAGGTCGGCGAACGCCTTGTTGAAAGCCTCGACGGCGACGTTGGTCGTGGCGCCGGCGAGGTTGCCGATCAGACCGATCTTGCGTTGGCGGGCGTAGCGGTCGATCTGGGCCGGGCCGCGATCCTCCACCAGCGCCGCGACGTTGCCTAGCTCCGTGAGGCCGGACTTGCTCGGCACCTTCAGCCGCTCGACGGAAACCCTGTCCTCACGGTTAGCTCCCTCGGCGCGGAGCCAGACGTCGTAGAGCTCGCCGATCTGGTTGTCCTTGAAGTCGGAGACGATCTCGCCGCCGACGAGGGTGCGCAGGGTCGAGGCGATGGTCTGTATGGAGACCTGCTGATCCATCGCGCGTTCACGATCCACCGCGACGCGCAGCTCGGGCTTGCGGAAGGCGGTGGTGGTATCAATGTCGGCCAGGCCCGGCACGCGGCGGAGGTTCTGGATCATCGTATCGGAGTATTCCGAAAGCTTGCGCAGGTCGGGACCGACGAGGTTGAACTCGACGTCGGCGTTGGCGGAGCCGCTGGAGATGGCCGCCGGCAACTGGACGCTCGTGCGCAGCTCCGCCATCTCCGGGTCCCGCGCGATCATCCGACGCGCCCGATCCATGATGTCGAACTGATCGAACATCCCCGTGCGCGCCCCGGTGCGTTCCTCAAGCTCGATCAAACGGACGTAGATGCCGCCGGAGGTCACGTCGCCCTGCCCCTTGGTGACCTTGCCGGTGGTGTCGCCGATGGTGGTCATCACGTGCACGACCTCGGGCCAGGACCGCACCTCCTTCTCCATTTTCTCGAACACGTCCGAGGTGTGCTGGAGGGACCAGCCCGGGGGTGTGGTGATGGCGATCTCGAACTCGCTCTGGTCGTCCTTGGGGATGAAGTTCAGGCCGATCATGCCCGCCAGCCCCGGGTAGCGGATCACGGGGACGGGGAAAACGCTGGCCACGACCAGCACCGTCGCCAGCACGACCGCCCAGCGGTGCCGCATGGACCAGCCGAGCAGCCAGAGGTAGGGCTTCTCGGCGATGTAGCCATACGCCCCGCCGCTGTGGTGGCTCTTGCCCTGCTTGAGCTCCTCGAGCGCCTTCTTGGAGAGCTTCAGAAACCGCGAGCAGAGCATCGGCGTCAGCGTGAAGCTGACCAGCATCGACATCATGATGGCAACCGCCGTGGTCACGCCGAACGAGAAGAAGAACCGCCCCACCCGCCCGCTCATGAACGCGATGGGCAGGAAGATCACGACCAGCGAGAGCGTGGTCGCCACGACCGCCAGCGCGATCTCCTTGGTCGCGCCCAGCGAGGCATCCCAGGCGCTCTTACCCTTCTCCTCCATCCACCGGAAAATGTTCTCGTGCACCACCACCGCGTCGTCGATCACGATGCCCACCGATAGCACCAGCGAGAGCATCGTGATGTTGTTGAGCGTGAAGCCCAGCCAGTTCATCACCATGAACGTGGCGATGAGCGAGGTCGGGATCGACAGCGACGCGATGATCATCGTCCGCCAGTCGCGCAGGAAAAGCAGGATCGTCAGCGACACGAGCATGGCGCCCAGCAGCAGGTGCTTCTTGACCTCGTGGAGCGATCCGTTGATGAAGATGGACTGGTCGCGGATGATCTCCATCTTCAGATCGGTCTTGCCCCCAACCCTAAAGGCCGCGTCGAGCGTCGCGAGCCTGGCCTTGACGGTGTCGATGACCTTGACCGTATTGGTGCCGCTCTGCTTCTGGACGACCAGCAGCACCGCGTTCTCGCCGTCGAGCCTGCCCAGGCCGCGCGGCTCCTCGTTCGAGTCTTCCGCCCTGCCCACGTCCTTGATGCGGATCGGCTGGCCGTTCACGTTGGCGATGATGATGTTCTTGAACTGCGCCGGGTCCTCGATCCGCCCCATCGTGCGCAGCACCAGCTCGCGTGAGCTCTGATCGACGCGCCCGCCGGGCAGCTCCAGGTTCTGGCTCTCGAGCGCCTGCCGCACCTGCGCGATCGAGAGCCTGTACGCCTCGAGTTTGTCGGTATCGACCGTGATGTTGATCGCGCGCTTGCGCCCGCCCACCAGGCTCACCGAGCCGACGCCCGACAGGCTGCTCAACTGGTCCTTGATCTGCTTGTCGGCGATCTCCGTCACCTCGCGCAGCGACCGCTTGCCCGAAACAGCGATCGTCACCACCGGTGAGGCGTCCACGTCGAACTTGTCCACGATCGGCGCGTCCGTCCCCGTGGGGAGCTGCGTCAGGATCGTGTTGATCTTGCCCTGCACCTCCTGCTGCGCCACGTCGCGGTTCTTCTCCAGCAGGAACGTGATGTTGACGACCGAGAGGCCCTCCTTGGTCGTGCTGCGAAGCTCGTCGATGCCGGAGATCGTGTTGACGACCTCCTCGATCGGCTTGGTGACGCCGGTCTCCATCTCCTCGACCGATGCGCCGGGGCGCGTGGTCGTGATGATCACGATGGGCAGATCGACGTTCGGGAAAAGATCGACGCCCATCCTGAAGTAGGCCAGGATGCCCACCACCACGGGGAGGGCGATGAGCATCGTCGTGAACACGGGCCTGCGGATGCAGAGTTCTTGCAGGGTCACGGGCGGCCCCCCGTGTTTTCGTCGGGGCGTGTCGCGTCGCTCTCGACCGCGCCCGCCGGCCTGACCTCAACCGCCACGCCCGTCGCCAGCTTGCTCGTGCCGGCGACCACGACCTGTTCGGCGCCGCTCAACCCGCGCGTCACCTCGACCGAATCGCCCGAGTGTTCCCCGAGATCAATGCGGACCTCCTGCGCCTTGCCGTCCTTGATGACGAACACCTTGTTCACGCCCGCGAATGTGGTCACCGCCTCCTGCGGCACGAAGACCACGCCCGTGTCGTTCTTCGTCTGCACCCGCGCGTGGGCGAAGGCGCCGGGCTTGAGCGCACGGTCGGGATTGGGCACCGCGAACTCGACCTGGAACGTGCGGTTATCGGGGTCGATCTGCGGATTGATCCTCGATACCGTGCCCCAGAACTCCTTCGCGGATGACTCGACATTCAGCCGGACCTTCTGGCCGACCGCCACCTGGTTGGCATATCGCTCGGGCACGGGGGCGCGAAGCTTCACCAGGTCGTCGTCCACCAGGCGGAACAACGGCACGCCCTCTTTGATGTACTCGCCGACGGAGACCATCCGGCCCGCGACGCCGTACGTCCGCGGCGTGCCGTCGGGGTGTTTGTCGTCGGGCGCCAGGATGGTGGTGTCGCGCAGGTGCTGGGCCGCGATGTCCAGGTCGCCCTGCCGGGAACGCGCCTCCTCGACCACGGCCCGCGCGGTCAGCGCCGCCACGGCATAGTCGCGCTCCGCCACGTCCACGGCCGTCCGCAGGTCGTCGAACTCCTGCTCGCTGATGCGAGGCATCTGCTGATCGAAGAGCATCTTCCCGCGGTTGAACTTGGCGCGGGCGTTCTGTGCCTGGAACTTGGCCCGCTGCACGGTCGGCACGGTCTCGGGGTCGAAGTCCGCCTTGGGCAACTCACTCAAACCGATCTGCGCCAGGGCCTCCCTGACCGCCAGTTGCTTCTGATTGACCGCCAGCGCGTAGTCCGTTTTCTCGATCTGCACCAGCGGCGCGTTGGCAACCACCGTGTCGCCGATGTCCTTGTGGAGCGCCACGATCTTGCCGGCGACCTTGGCCGCGATCTGCGTGTCCTCGTCGCCCCACAGCGTGCCGACGACCTCGATCTCGCGCAGCACGGTCCGCGTGGAGGCGGCGCCGAGGACCACGGGCACCGACGGGGGCGGCGCGGCGGCCTTGTTCGATTCGGTCTTCGAGCACCCCGTCACTAGGAACGAGACCACGGCGGCGAGGGCGAGGCGCCCGGCCAGCCCCGCCGGCGTGCTCTGGTGTTTGCTGGGTCGCATGGTCGTGTCCGCTCTGTTCGGCGTGTGGGTTTGACTGCCCGCCCCGGGTCTTTACAATACTGACGGGTCGGTTTTCATAACGGGAGTATATGACCCCTCCCGCCCGCGTGCAAGCGGCCACCGGACGACGCGACGATGCAACGACTCAAGGACGAAAAACGCCTGGCCATCTCCCGCGCGGCCGTCAGGCTCTTCGCCAACCGGCCGTTCCACGAGGTCCTCCTCGACGACGTCGCCGCCGCCGCGGGCGTCGGCAAGGGCACCCTGTACGTCTATTTCAAGAACAAGGAAGACCTCTACTTCTCCCTCATCCACGACGGGTTCTCCGCCGTCGTGGACCGCCTCAAAAACGAGCTCGACGCCGAGGGCCTCCCCGCCATCGACGCCCTGCGCGTCGTCATCACCGAGCTGGTCGCGTTCTCCGAGCAGCACCCAGCCCTCTTCGAGCTTATGCGCTCCTTCGGCAAGGCCAAGTGCAGCCCCGCCATGGACGCCAAGCGCTCCGAGCTTTCCACGATCATCGAACAAATCATCCGACGCGGCATCCGGCGCGGCGAGCTGCGCGACCCGCACCCCGAACTCACCGCGCAGTGCGTCCCCGGCCTGGTCCGCTCCGTCTTCCTCTTCGGGCCCAAAGGGCTGGAGCCCCGCGTCATCGTCAACCAACTCGTGGGCCTGCTCGGGCACGGCCTGCGGAAAAACAAGAAGACCAAGCCATGAGACCCCCGCTCCACCCCCGGCGCACCGCCTCACGGCTCTGCACGCTCGCGCTGGCGCTCATCCCCCTTGCCGGCTGCGAGATCGACCAGAAGCAGGAGGTCGCCACCTACCGCAAGATCGTTGACACCGACGCCCCCGCGCAACTGAACCGCCTCGCGCCCGGCGAGCCGCTCACCCTCGAGCACGCCCTGGCGCTGGCCAACCGTGACAACGAGCGTGTCGATATCGAGGGCGAGAACTACCTCCAGGCCATCATCGCCAAGAAGCGCGTCGTCGCCGAGTTCCTCCCGACCATCAGCGTCGCCCCGACGTTCATCGCCAACCACCGCATCAGCGGCCCCCCCGCCCGACACCACAGCCTCGACGTCCCCATCGAGGGGGGCTACGGCGATTTCAACACCATCCGCAGCGTCGAAGACTATCGCCGCGCCGCGGCCACCATCGACCAGCGGCTGGCGCTCCTGCTCGACCTCAAGGCCACGGTCCTGCTGGGCGTCGTGCAGTCCTATTACCAGGTGCTGCGCACAGAGCAGCAGGTCGTGGTGCTGCGGAACTCCCTGGCGGTGCAGGAGGAGCGCGTCCACGACGTGGAGGCGCAGATCGAGGCGGGCACGGGCCGGCCGCTCGATTTAGCGCAGGCGCGCGCCCAGGCGGCCTCCACGCGCGTGCTCGTCGTGCAGGCCGTCGGCGACACGAAGATCGCCCGCGATGTCCTGGCGTTCCTCATCGGGGCGCCGACCGTGGATGGCCCGCTGGACGACCGTTTCGTCGTACCCGAACAGATCGCCCCGCAGGAATCGTACGAGCTACGCGCGCTCGAACACCGGCAGGACCTGATCGCCGCGCAGCAGGCCGTGCTCGCCGCGCGGCACGGCGTGGACTCCGCCTTCGCGCAGTACTACCCCAGCGTGTCGATCAATCTCGACTACTTCATGTACCGAGAGACGGTGCCCACCGCGAGCCTCTACACCGCCCTGCTCCAGGCCAACATCCCGATCTTCACCAGCGGCCGCATCCACGAGGATGTCCGCGCCGCCTGGTCGGTTTTCCGTCAGGCCAAGCTCACCGAATCGCTGACGCGCCGCCGCGTGCTCCAGGAGGTGAAGGCCGCGCACCAGGACCTGTTCACGAGCATTGATCGACTCCGCGAGTTGGCCGTGCAGGTCAAGGCCGCGCAGGACGCGTTCGAGCAGTCCGTGGACCTGGTGAAGTTCGGCCGTGCCACCAACCTCGAACGCCTCGTCGCCCAGGACCAGCTCCTGACCGCACAACTCCAGTTCACAAGCGAGACGTTCAACAACAAATCGGCGTACCTGAACCTGCAACGCGTCGCGGGCCTGCTGGGCATCAAGGTCGAGTCGGCCGCAACCCAACCGGCGACACAACCGACCACGCAGCCGATGACCCAGCCGACGACGACGACGGCGATCACGCCCTGAAGCGGTGCGGCACGCCAAAATCCGTTCACCGCATCCAAGCTACAATGTCGCGCGCCGCACCCGGTGGGGTGGCTGAGCGGTTTAAGGCACCGGTCTTGAAAACCGGCGTAGGCCTCGTGCTTACCGTGAGTTCGAATCTCACCCCCACCGTTGTCTGCATCCGAATGCCCCCGCACACGTTCGCATTTCTCCGCAATTTTCAAGCGGTTTTGGCTATCTTCTGAATCGTCTCCGGGCCGCGATACGGACGCTGTCCCTTCGCAACGCTTCGCACTCAAAACCAACCCGTTCGCGTGGCTACTGCTGTTGCTACTGCTGGGCCCGTTGTTGGCGGCTCCAAACGCTCCAGCGCCGGCCGTCGCATGGTCCGTACCGGTTGCCCGCACCGTGTGCGCCGTGGGAGCATCCAAATCAGGCAACACACTAAGCGCCGCCCGTTCGTCACCAGCGAGTTGATGCGTGTAGCGGTCCATCGTCAGGGTGATGGTCGAGTGCCGGGCCAAGGATTGTGCGACCTTGGGGTGAACCCCGCCATTGGCCAGATTGCTGATGAACGTATGCCGCAGGGCGTGGAAGTCGGCTACACGCTCCGAAGCATCGCGGACGGCAATATCGGCGGCTGCCATGTCGAGGCGAATCATGCGCGCCGTGTGCGTGCGGTCGGGCATGTGGAACGCCGGTGTTGCCGGGGTCATGTTCGTCAGGAACGCCCGCAACAGTTCCGCCGTCGCCGGCAGCATCGGTAGCTTGTCGGTACGCCTCCGTTTGCTATAGGCCGCCGCAACCGTCACCGTCTGCGGGTTGCTGTCTAATTCGAAGCTGGCCCGTGTCAGGCTGCGCAATTCGTTTGCCCGCAGGCCGGTTTCGACGGCAAGCCGATAGAGCATCGCCCTCTCCAGGCCTGTCATGCCGTGGTGTTCGGAGCCTTCCTTCGCCGCTGCGAGTAGGCGACGAAGCTCGTCGGCGGTCAGCGCCCGGCGGTCGCGGCGACGATCGGTTCTCACGTTCAGACCTTCCAGGTGGGCCAACGGACTGTCGATTGTCCGGCGGTCTTTGACCATCCATCGTCCGAATTGCTTGACCGCTTGGAGGTAGAAATTGAAAGTCTGCGCGCTGATCCCGCGCTTGTCACTCAAATCGTTTCCCGCTTCATCTTTGGTTTTCTTGTCGGCTCGCAAATCGCTCAGAAACACCATCACGCGGCTTGCCGACACGTCCGCCCAAGTCTGAAATCCACAGCCCTCGACCGTGCGACGTACCCGCAACGTCACTAGATCGACGTGCCGAGCCGATGCGCCCTTTGCCAAGAGCGCCGCCTTGAAGTCGTCCAGGTGTTCACCGATCGGCCGGCGTGCGTGGCCAGCCAAGACCTCGGCCTTTGTGTCGAGCAACCCGTGCCGGCGCTGGGCTTTCAGGTCAACCTCTTTCGCCAGCATCCGCGACGCTGTGCCCTTGTCGGTCGTCCCGCTGGAAATCTCGCGGCGTTTACCGTCATGAGTCCACCACGACATGATCCACGGGCCGCCAGTCACCCGCTGATACATCGTGCCTTGCCCATTGCCACGCTTACGCTTCATCGTTCGTCCTTTCGCTTTGAGATCAGCGTGATTTTGAGGTCCAGCACGTCAGCAAGACGCTCGGCGCTCTCCACGCTCAAGCCCCGCTCACCGCTGACCAATCGGGACAGTGCTGCTTCGGTCAGGCCAGAATCCTTCGCTATTCGATACCGGCTCCGGCCATCCGCTTCCATTGCTCGTTTGAGTTCGTCTAACAATTTTGACATCCCATGATTCTAGTTATTACTTGTCTTATGTCAAGCTTTTGCTTGGGCCCGTTGTGTCATCTAGCCCAACACTACCGGGCGCGGACGCAGGTCTCATATATGCGCCCATGGACCTGCACGAACCTCATCCTTCTACTCGCAAATCCACGACGCCCGCGAACGACCCTGCGACGTAAACCGGGGGGCCATCCCTTTACCCCTCCGGCCGGTCCGAACACCCCGCGCCCAAATCTTCGTTGGAGTCTGTGCTTTTAGGATTGGCGTCACTGACGTTACCGGCACTGACAGAACCTCCTAAAACCCCTGAAACTATGGCAGTTGTGTCAGTGTCAGCTCCGTCGGTCAGCCGGAACCGTTGAATCGGGCGTCCACCCTTCCGGCCTGGCGCCTGGGCTTCCCAGCGTCCCCGACCAGCCTTCACCAGCTCATCCAGCGCCGCTTCCGCATCGTCGGCGGTCTTGAGACAAGGTCCACCACGCATCAGATCGCGGACCGTTGCGGTGCCGCCCTTGCGTTCGATCCATGCCACCAGTTGCCGCGCCACTTTGTCGTCGTCACTCTCCTCGAAGATCGCATACACGCGCCGGGCCTCACCCTTAAACCACTGGGCTAGGATGATTGCCGACTGCACAGAGTCAAAGTCGATGCGGGCAGCGTCGGCCAGGGTTTCGTCCTCACCACCTACACGGCAACAGTGGATCACCAGCGCCAACCTAGCGCACGCGCCTTTGATTTTCGAGAACGCGGCGGCCAAGTCGCCAGTCAGTTCCGCCATCTCTCGGGCATGCCGGTTGTGCCAGTCGATGAATAACGCCTTGGCCGCGTCGGTCATTCCGATCAGCCGGGGGCGCGGCTGCCCCTCTTCATCCACACCGGGAACCAGCGCCAACAGGTTGTCGATCATCTGCGTGAATCGGGCTTCAGCCTCCGTGCTTATGTCCGCGTCGTTCCAAAGAGCCGGCTTGCTCGGCGGCATGGCCAACAGGAAACGGGCCAATAGTCCAGACTCCCGATGTTCGGTGGAAAACAGGCGGGCGAGCGTGCCGGGTTGGGTCGTGCCGATGACCGAGGCGCTGGCGCTGGGGACGTAGATCGTTTGCGAGGTGCCACTCTTGCGGTCCACGCAGAGCGCTTCGCCGTCGTAGATCGACAGCCAGTTAGCCGCATCCGATCCCCGCCCACCGGCGGCATATCGGTCGAACCCGCCGATCATCGCGGCCAGTTCGTCGCGGGCCAGCAATACACCTCGCGGATTCGCCGCAAGAATCACGGCCAGTGCCTCGATGGTCACGTCGCTGACGATCAGCCGACGCAAAGTGGGAGGTTCGGGTGCGACGGGTGCATCCCCGACACACCCTTGATCCTTCCATCGGGCCTTGTCCCGTTCGTGGCGTAGCTTCTCATTTTCATAGTCCTTCATTGCCGCACCGTGTTCCTCGATTGCCCGTTGCTGGGCCTTGCGAGTACAACGCACAACGATCTTGAAGGCGGGGCTTTTCAGCGTGCCCGACTCACCCACCGGACACAGCCACAGGTTTGATGGTTCGGTCCAGCCGCTCTTGACGATGATGCGGCAGGTGTTGCCGATCGCGCCAGCCGCCACCCCCAGCGCAGGCAAGGCAACGAAGGAAGCATCGCAACCGAAAGCCTTGGCCACTTCACGCACGAATCGCCGCAATGGCTCAGGCAGAGCATCCACGGTAAACGGACGCCACCCCAAAGGCGCATCGATCGCATCCTGTTTCACCGGCTCCGCAGCATCCGCTAGCCCTTCGACTTCCGCGCGGAGCGCCTCGGCATCACCGCCGCGATGCTGCAACAGGTCCACGAAATCACCGCCTTCGGGCAGGTCCGGCCACAGGTCTACCAGCCGCGCGATCCGCACCGATCGTGCGCCTGCCTTTGTCGCCAACCGAGCAACATCGGCGGCGTAATACTCGCCCGCGTCGTCGTGGTCGGGAAGGATCACCACGTCATACCCCGCAATCGGCGACCAGTCCGCCTTTGTTGCCGACTTGGAACCATGCGGGCTTGTCGTCGCATTCAATCCACACGCTCGGGCCGCGTCCACTGTTTTCTCCCCCTCACCGACGTACACCCGCGATCCCGCCGGTGCCGCCAACACGCCCGGCAACGCGTAAATTGGTCGCGGTTCGGCCATCCCGCCGATGCGCCACCCGGTGCAGTTTTTCGACACGGGACGGATGAGTTTCCCTGTGGGGGTGTCCCATCGGAGCACCTGCCCAATTTGAACGCCCTCGGCGTCGGTATAGGTCCACATCGCCGAATATGGGCCATATTGGCGCTCCAGGGCAGACACGGCGTCGCGGGCCGTGGGGTATGTGGGAGATTCACCGACGTTACCGACACTGACAGAACCCGCATCGTATGCTGGGTTTCGTGGGGTTATGTCAGTGTCGGTGCGTCGCCGAGGGATCGCACACGTGTGCCCGTCCGCCCGGCGAGGGAACAGGTCCGCTTTCTTGATCCCCAGTTCATCGCACACCGCATCGAGCGTGCAGCCGGCGTGGCAATTCAACAGCACACGCCCATCATCGCCCATGTGGATGCTCAGGCTCGGGTTACGATCATCATGCGCGGGGCACCGGCAGGCCCAGCCCTCGCCGGCCTTCTTGGGTTCGAGGCCGTGGTCACGCAGGGCAACCAGGATTCGTTCGGTCGGTGTCATCACCGTGCCCCCTGCTCGTGCGCCGCGATCCAAGTCCGCAACGCCTCGATGCTGTAGCGTTTGGCCGTACCAATCTTGACGTAGGGCACTTCTCCGCCGGCGGCCATCGACCACAACTTGCGGGCGGAAATGCCGAGCAGCCGTGCAGCCTCGCGCTCACCGACCAACAGCGGCGCAACGGTGGGTGTGGGAGTGGTGGGATCAGGCACGCTCCACCCCCTTGCCCGTGCCGGCCTTGGCGCGATCATCCAGCACACGAGCGACCACATCGGGATCAAACAGCCACCGTCGGCCGGCACGCAGGTGCGGTACACGGCCGGCTTGGGCTTCAGAGCGGAGCCATGCGACGGGCACGCCAAGCCGACGTGCCGCATCAACGATCGAGGTGAATTGCTTTTGCATCATGCCCCGACAATAAGCCGAGACCGATGCAGTGGAAGGGGCTATGGCTTCGTTTTCACGGTTGGTAGCGGTTTGTCACGGTTGGTTGCGGTGTCTGTTGCGCTAGTCGCCACGTCTGTGGGCCAGAGCCTGTGGGCATCCGGTTCTGAGTAGTGCCATCGGGGGGATTCATTTGTGCCGATGTTTTTCGCAGTAATACGGCGATCCTTTCGAGCGCGTCGTAACCTTTCGCCGGGGATCCCGTGAAGATTCGCAAAGTGATGGGGCGGGTAGTACGGAGCGTGCGGGTCATTCACCGCCGTCGCATGGGGTTGCGGTGGTGGTATTACGGGAGCCCCCAAGGCAGCCGTTGCATGGGGTTGCGGCGGTGGTGTCGCGGAAACCCCCAAGGCCTCCGTTGCATGGGGCTGCTGTGGTGGTGCCGCGGCAGCCACCAAGTCCGTTGTTGCATGTGGTTGCGGTGGTGGTACCGCGGGAATCACGGAGGCCGCTGCCGTTTTCGCGTCGTGAAGGTCGATCAAGGCTTTCAACTCGTCGCCGAGGACCCGAATCTCTCTCTCGGCATCATTCCAGCTTTTCACGGCCTCTGGGGCATCGTGCTGGTCCTGTCCATCGCAGTCCATCGGCATCTTGAATCCGCGATACGGCAACTGACACTCATACAACCAAGAAATCACCGTGCCCAGGGCATATTTGAGTCGAATGTACTTCGATGACTGCGGATCATCACCCAACCAGGAATCGGGAAACTGCCCCATTGCGGCATCCAGCGCCGCCAGGCAGACATCCGCTGCTCCCCGGCACTTCATCCGATGCTCACGTGCTTCATCCAAAGAAGGTCCGTGGTGGCGCCAGTCGGCATCCCTCGGCCTTGGCGATTGGCGTAGCAGGTTCAGTTCATAACAGAGGGTCTTAAGCGAGTTGTAGAACTCGGCCAGCATCGGTGGCATGTCTCTTTATCCTTCCTCTGATTGGTCGGTCCCCAACCATGAGCCGTGCGGAACCGTTCAACACCGGAACATCGTCCGGTTCAGTTTTGCTACACGCAGGGTCTACCGCAGGCAATCACGCGTTTCCCTTCTCCGCGGCTTCGAGTTGGGCTTGCTTCCACTCGGCATAGGTGCGTCCGTCCTCCAGGCGCCACGTGATACGGCCGTTACGGTTCGCAGCCGTTACAACCGCCGCCGCGGCACTCGGGCTGGAGAACTCCACGTCAACAGAAAACTCGTAGAGCTGATCGTTTTTGACCACCAGTTTCCCGTCTTTAACCAAGGCATCACGCAGACCAATGTAGCTGTCCCATGAAGGCGAACCCTCCCGTCGTGCGGTCGAACCTTTCACCACGATAAACTGGCTGTTGACCTCGTATGCCCCAGCCTCGGCTCCGACTTCTTTGAGCACCAGCCTCGGCGATCGTTCACCATCCCCGATACCCGGGCCAACTACGACCGGTACAGGTCGAAGTACGTCGCAGCCGAGCACAGGTAGCACCAGTTGCACCTGCTGAAGGAAATACTCCATATCTGCCCGGTCCGATTCGGGCAGAGCCTTGGGCTTCGGAGTGTTACCGTTGTCGAGCACCGCCCGACCCGCGATTTGGGTCAGCTCGTGAAGCCGATGCTCCAGGTATCGGGCATGGGCTTTGGTGACATTCTGGTCGGCGCTGCTGATCGCTATGGCGCGGGTCCAGAACTCGCGCCCCTGATGGTCTGGCTGCTTAAGCCGGTCGAAAATCAGGTCTGCTTCGCCAACGTAAACACGCTCGCCCTCGCCGGCGGTGTCCGGTCCGATGAGCAGGTACACACCGGTCCGCTGCAATTCGTCCCGCTGAGCCATCTCGTGAAGCTGTGCTCGTGGCACCAGTACCACCCGACCGGTCCAGTTGATGATCTCAGCGGTAATCGGCCCGCCGGGCGTGCCGTCGATCAGGTATAGCCGAATCGTTCTGCCGAGAGCCATATTCAGCGCTCCTTCAGAGCCAGCCATCGTCCCTGCGGCCGGTGGTCATTCAATCACAGCCTTGAGGAACGCGTCGGAGGTGTCGGCGTAGAACTCGATGCTGATCTTTGTCGCCATGTCGTCGGACAAGCTGAAAAGCTGTTTCCGGGCCGAGATCGGCATGAGCACCGTGGTTGCACCCTTCTCGACGGCAAGTTCCGCAATCGCCACGGGATTAGGGATCATCTCAATCGAACCGCCCAGATTCAGAACACCTACAACAATCAGGCCGCCCTTGATGCTGCGCTCCAGCAGACCACTGCACAGCGCGATGAGAACAGCTAGCCCTAGGCCACCGCCGGCCTTGTCGGCGTCGATGGCCCGCAGCTGCACAGAAAACTCGTGGGACCGCGGGTCACGGTCGCCGACCAGTTCCTTCGACCGGGTATAGAGATTCTGCTCGCCGTAGCGCACGCTCTCGCGGAATGCCGGCGGCACTGGGGCGTTCAGTATCTTGACGCCGCTACCGGGACCCGCCGTAACCTCGATCCTATAGAGGCCCGGTGAGGCATCCTGACTCCCAGGGCTGATGGCCCACACCTGGCCGGGGGGCAGCGGATCGCTTTCGATGCGGTCCTCGCTGTGAAGTTCGGGCGTCGAGACAAACTGCTCTACGCCCTCGACGCCCATGAAGTAGCTGAAATGACTGTTGCGGAACTCCGTCTTGAGCACCCGCTTCTGCTGCTCCTTCACACGCCGCCGGCACTCCAGGGCTAAGCGGACGATCTTTTCCAACTCTTCGTCCGGCACGGGCATGGTCGGATCAGGGAAAAGCAGTTTGAGCAGGCCGCTGGTGGTCCTAGTCACCGCCTCGATGTCGCGTCCGCTGAGTGCCCCGCCCCAGTTCACGCGCCCTTGAAGCATCGAAACGCGGCTCGACTCCCGCAACTTCGTCCAGCACTCCGACAGAAAATCGCTGACCAGTCCAAAGTGTCCCGTGAGGTGCTCGTGGGGATTCAGCTTCGGAAAGTCCCAGCCCGGCACATAGGAATGCAGGCGGTCCATAAAAGCAGTGTCGTAACGCATCTCGGGGGGCAGCGGCGCCAGCAAATGGCTGATCCGCTGCTGCTGCTCGACGTCCACGTCCAGATTGCCCACCATGACCATGCTGCCCGATGCCCGGATGCTCTCCTTGCCGCGGGAGAACTCCCCCGACGCCATATAGCCCTTCATAATGTTGACGCCGTCCTTCTGGTCGAAGGAAATCCCGGCCACCTCGTCAAAGCACACCACGTCGTAGTGGCACACCAGCCCGCGCTGACCGTTGGCATTGTTGACGAACATCTTGGCGACGGTCGCCTTGCCACCCGAAATCAGGTGCGAGTACGGGGAGATTTGCTGGAATAGGTGGCTCTTGCCGGTACCCCTAGGGCCCAGTTCCACCATGTTGTAGTTGCGCTCCACGAACGGAACCATGCGGAGCAGCGTGACAATCTTCGCCCGCTCCGAGAGCGCCGCCGGCTCCAGTCCAATCGAACGCATCAAGAAATCCCGCCACTCCAGCGTCGTGAACTGCGCCCGCGCCTTGGCCATGACGTTCAGCACGTCCGATTTGGAGAGCTGGATTGCCCGCAAGCTTTCAATGGCAAACGGCCGGCCGTTCTTCTCCTGGGCAATGGCCGCGTCGTAAGTGAGTGTCACTTCGGCATAAAATCCGTCGGTAAGCATCCGCTCGTGTTCATGGACAAGCTTGTCGTCGATCCGCACATCATTGAGTTGGAGGCTGGGCAATTCCGCCAGGAAGCAATCGTTTTTGGAGTCCAGCCGCGCTTTTACGATGTCGATCAGCTTCACCGAACCCTTCTCACGGGCGCGGGCCTTGAACAACTCCTCCTGGCCCGTGCGCACCGCGCGGTCGGTCAGTTGCCGCTCCACCACTTGCAAGCCCTCGGCGATTTCGGTCTCACTGACGGTGGCGCAGTAGCGGCCGAGCAGGAATTCGACTACGTAGGTCGGCACCGGGTACTGTCGGCTGTAGCGCCGGACCAGGTCCTTCCGCACCAGAAACCCCTCAAAAGCCGACGCTGCAATTTTGTCTAGTGCATCAAGTTCCATGTTTATCCTCACCGCCAACGGTCGTCGCCCGTTTGGCGACGACGTGGCCAGAAATATCCAACAGCACGATGCTCACCGTCGTACCCAAAAGCGATTCATCCTCGACCAGCAGGCCGACCTTTCCCTCGGCATCCACTGCCTTAGGGGTCGCAATGCTGGACGATGCGTCACCAACCTTGGTCCGCAGGTCCGCCGTCGCCGACACGCCGACCGGTTCGACCGTCACACGACAACGCATGCCGAGCCACTGCACCGCCGCGATGTTCGCGCTGATGACAGGGGTCGCAACGTCCGAGCCGAACATCAGGTCGGGAATCACGCACTCCTGCACGCTCATACCGCCATGTGCGTATTCGTAGCCCCTGCCGAAACACGAAACCCCAGCACCGAACGCAAATACCTCGACCGGGTTCCAGTACCAGCCCGCCGTGGGCACGGTCACATGTGCGCCGGGTTTTACCGTGGCACACCGTGACCAACGGCTTTCGGTCAGATATTTAGGTAGTGACACTGCGGGCAAGCCACCGGGCATCAGCAGCCAACCATGGTCGGTCACCACGCGCACCTGCCGCCAGCCGGCCGCCAAGAGCGTCTCGATCCGGTCCACCAGCAACTCAAGCTGGTCGTCGATGCGATTGGCAAGTTTGATTTGGAGCTTGTGGCCAAGGCTGTCAAACTCTCCGTACTCCGTCCACGCCCGACCGGCTGCCCCCGCCCCCGGAAGCTGCGGCTGGCCCACCTCCGAGGCGCCCAGGCACTGATACCCGCCCGCCGCTAGAAGTTTCCTTATCCGGTCGGTCGTCGCCGGCTGGCCTGTGTCGCCTATCTCCGGCGTGAAATCTTCGCCGAGTCGATGCCCGACGATCTGGCCTGCCATCGGCGACACTGCCGGCTTGGCCGTACCCGTCACGGTCGGAACCGCGGCCCACCGACGGCCGTCGCCCACTCGGAGCTTGCGATCCTCCGCCAGCGCCGCCAGACGCCGGCCTAGATCGAAACGCAGGCCGTCGACAAATAAAATGCACGTCCCCGGTTCAGCTACGACAATGGCGTCGCCACCGCTGCCCTTGGCCGGCAAAGGCGTCGCCGCGACGAGTTTCTGGAAATGCTCAGTCGCGTTCTGAACCCATGGCAAATAGATCGCACGTGCTGCGACGGAGACGGCTTCACAGTCCTCGACCGATTTCACCTCGGCCAGCGCCCGGAGCACCGCATCATCAGCCAGATAGCCGCCATGGGCATACAGGTCCGCCATCGCCTTGGGCGAGTCCCCACCTAGGCCGACGGCCGTGTGCGTCGCCAGCGCCGCCAAGTGGGCCAGCGCCTTGGCCAGCGGAGTCTGGCCCAGCTTCGCCCACACCCATTGTCGACGAGGAGCGTGGTCGGCCTCCAGCCTGCCAACGGTAGCTCGGGCCTCACCCGCGTCCTTGCCGGCAAGCTGGTTCAAGGCCTTTCGGAGCGACCGCTCGCCGTCCTCGTTCTCATCGGGCCAGGTTTCCTTAACCGGGAATAGGCCCATCCCCGACGGCTTGGCCCGGCGGAGTAGGTCTGGCAGGCCAGGATAAAGCGCTGGTGCCTCAACGAACCGCTGCCACACCCCCAACCACTCGACCTCACGCATCCCCAACCGTTCGCCGGCGACCAGTTCGCCATCGGTCTCTGGATCAAATTTGTATTCGGCCTTGCACCGCGAGCGGAAGGCTAGCCATTGGCTGTCGTCCCACCTGTCACGCACCCCGGGCGGATCGCTCATCCACTCCAGCAGGTTTCGCGGAGTGTCCTCGATCATCAACCTGTCGAAGTCCTCCGCCTCCAAGCGCCGTGGCGGATCGCCCCGCAGACGCGACACCGGCGTTACAGCAAGCTGGGCCATGGCGCCCAGCATGGCCCGCCGGGTCTGGTGATCCTTCGCAACATCAAGACCCAGGCCCGCATCCTCAGATACAAGGAAAGACTCGGCTGTCCAATCCTTCCCATTTCGCTGGCACCAAACCGCGCCACGGTATTGCAGTTCCACCAGTGGCAGCAGCGCCTGTGGACACTCGTCCATCGACCGCAGCACCTGCCGGCCGACACCGGGTAGGTAAAGAACTGGCACCGCCTGTGCGGACAGTGAAACTTCGGGAATCGCTCGCTCAATAGCACACCGCAGCCATATCGCCGGTCCTTGACGTTGCTCTGGTGCATAGTCACCAAGAATAAGCAGATGCGGCATCGCCTTGCGCAGTTGCGGCAGCAGTGGCATCCATTGGCCCTCGGCATCCGTCCACAGGATCACCGCAGGTGCCACCTCACCGGGCGGATGTCGGCCAACAAGGGCGAGCGACGCCTGCAACGCATCGAGAAGAGTCATGGATGCCTTGGCCTTGTCCGACATTGTGTGGTCCGTCCTCATCGCTGCTCGGAAGTCGCTGGGCCGATGTCAATGGTTACGAAAGTCCTCATGGCGTCACCCCAAGCTCCTGGATGAGGTCGCCGCGCCGGAATGTCCCCGCTAAGCGTTGCAGTGAAACAACCTGCCCGCCGTAAAGTTTCTTGAGAGCCGCGTCCACAGCATCCGTCGCCTTCTTGAAGTAAACCTCCTCGTTCTGCTCCAGTTTGGCCTTGGCATCGGCGAACTTGAGGTGGTCGAACTGGGCCAGTGCGAGGCCCAGGTCACTCAAGAGGTACTGCCCCATCAGCATGGCCAAGAAGCACGAGCCATAGGCGACGAAGTCCGGTGCGCCCGCCGGCGGGCGGCGCCGCTTGTTCTCGGCGATACGAAAGAGCAGCGTAGCCAGGACCACTTGTGCCCCATTGAGATCGTCTCTGAATATCATGTCATACAGCTTGTCGAAGTGCTCTCGCCCCTGAAACTTGCCCTGCTGCGGCCGATGGCGCCACACCGATAGGACCGCCTCTGCTGCCGTTGCGCTACTAATATCTGTTGGCTTGAAGGCAGTATCGCTCCTGTGGCGGTGGTATTGATAACCAAGGTCCTTAATAGCAGCCTCTAGATTTCTCTGGCGGATGTCATTCGACCGCAGATCACGAAGATCGACCGGATTCTGGCTGTTCGTCGCATAGGTGATGCTGTGCACCAAATCCCCTACATCGGAAGGAAGTTGATACAGCCGTACCAGAACAAACGCCTTTTCGATACCTGGTTCCGAGGCGGCAAGAGTGGCCATGGTGTGCTCGATGGTTTTGCACGTCTGGCCACCATTAATCACCTGGAGACCTTCGACGCGGACCTGGAAGTTGTCGGCCTGAAGTGCATTGTGCGTGAACTTCCTACACAACAGCGTGATTCCGTTGTTGTAGAAGTAAAAATTGCCGCGTTCGGCTGGTGTGGTAAGTGTGGAAGCGATGCGCTGGTTCACACGGTTGGATTGTAGCCCAAGAAACCGTCGTACATTTCTCTCAAGAAGAAGGTCACCGTGTCGGGCAAAGAGGGCGGCGATCTCGGAAACAGGTATCTTCCCTATCAGGACACGATAGAAGTCAAGGTCTTCAACAATGGCCTTTCCAGCCAAACGAAGGGTGTCGTCCACTTGTTTGGTTGACTGCCTGAGTAAGACCAACTCGTCATGATTGACATACTGCCAGGTAACTTGTTCGGGCGGGAACTTGGCGGCGTTGATAACCTCCTGCGACCTTATATCCCACTTGATACCGTTATTGCACAGAACTGCACGCACTCGCGGGATATACCCATCGCCCACCAGCGAGCGGACATCCTCCACGCGCCTGGTTAGTTGTGCATTCGTTGTGATCTTCGCTCGGGGATCAAACAGGTACTTGATGGCCTGTACCATCTTCTCAACACCGCCTTGGGGAAACGCGCTCGTGCCCTCTTGGTTTTGCTTGTACTTGCCCTGAAGGAGGGTCACTAGGAACTCGCCATCCTCAACGTCACCGACGTGCATCGCGTCGATACCGAAGTCGGCTCCGCCTTCGGTCAAGACATCGAGCGCCTCTGGAGCAGAAAGGTCGAGAAGAGTCTCGGCAACCAGGTAAACGAATGCGGCGGACTGCTTCTTTGGCTCATCGTTCTTGATGTTCAGCCGTGTTTCCAACTCCGTCGCCAAGTCTCCTGCCAACTTTCGCACGCGAGAGTCAATGACCGCGATATTGATGCTCATGGATTTGCCTCGATAAAGGTTACGGTTTGCCCCTGGCTTGTCGGCGGGCCTGGCGTTTGAACTCCGTTGTGTAGTGACAGTCGTTGTGGCGCTCGCCGGTGAATTCCGCCAGCGGGCCGCCTGTGTAGTTCACGGAGCCGTCCCAGCCCCAGAACCACGGGTACTCGTGGATCGGACGCTTGGGCTCCTTTCCGCGGTCTTTTTCCCACTTAATGTTGGGCTTCCATCGCAGCACGCCGGCGCCGGTTTTGCCATTGGGCAATTCCGCACCAACACGCCCAGAAGCTAATGGTCCATCCTTGACCAATCCGGGCGGCAAGTCGGTACAAAGGAACGGCCGGATGTTCACCCGCACGCCATCGTTGATGTCCGGCTCCCAGCCGATGGCCTGCTCCGCCAGTGGTTTCCAGCGAACGAACAGGTCGAACGGCGGCTCACCCTCCAGGATCGCCACCAACCGCTTCTGGAGTTCGATCGCCGCAGCCAACCGGTCGTCGGCGCCGTCGTCGCCGCGTTTCACGCCATCTTGTTGACGGCTGACCCATTCGCCCAGGTACGAATAAGTGAGCGATTCGAGTACCTTCCGGCCTTTGCCGCCGCCTTGCACCAGCCGGTGGTAGTTGACCAACGCGTGAAACCCATCGCGTTTGCGGCCATCCCAGATGTGCCAGATGAACGGCCGGTGGTGGAACAACTCGCAATGTTCCTGGAAATATTCATCGCGAAGCCATTCGTCCAGGTTGCGGTCGGGCTTGGCGCCGCAACTGGAAAGCAATGTCAGAAGTCGATCGGCGGCTGGCTCCTCGCCACGCACCGACGGAATGCACACGATGCCATCGTCGTCGGCATATTGGAGCAACTCATCACACCGTTTGACCAACTCCCGTGCGCGCTGGCTGAGGCGCATTTGTTCATCGATTTCCGCCGGCCACTGGTAGCCCAGTAGCCGTGTGACTGCGACTTGCAGAGGTATGTTGGACGCCTCGGGCCGACCGTGGAAGAGCCATTGAGTCGGATCGTCGCTCTCTGGCTCCGGCAGGCCGTCGGGGTATCTCTCTGCCGCTATCTGTTGCCAGTGAGCAATGTCAAAGGGGACTTTAAGGAAACTGTGTTCCGTCAAACTCAAGGCTTGATCAGCCGTCCGGACAAGGCCGATGTACCCATCAGATCGAACAAAGGTCTCGATAGCCGGCAGATAATCCGGCGACTTTGGAATGATAGCTGCCATTGTCGTATCGAACATCGTGCCGAGATAGCGGCTGAATGCTGGATCGCCGGTAACGCTTACTGCCACCCCGTCTTTACCCCACGCCTCACCGCCAGACTTCCACCCTCCGAGGCGCTTTTCGGACTTGAGACGCATCGCGTGTTCGTAATAGCGCCCCGTTCCCTCTTCCCAATGCAAGATATGCGTTGCGCCGCTAACTAGTGCAGCGTGATCGGGAGCCACTTGCACATACCGATAGCCTCCGGAGACCGTGACTTGTTCCCAGAAACACAGCAAAAACTGGGCATTATCACTGGTGCCTATCCCTTGGTAAGAATCAGCAAACGCCGCAAGCGTTGCCTGGTCGCCCGTGGTTGCATACTGAATCCGCGCATCCGGGTTCTTTAATTGTTCTGCCTGCGACACAAGGATGATTTCAGTAGGCTGGTCGCCGCAGAGTAGAGCTGCTTTCCCATCGGGTTGTTTTGCGGCCGACACATCGATGCCGGCCATAAGGTGGGCGTCGTCAGGCGTCGTGGCCGAGAGGGCAAACAACGTGACGTTAACCACATGGCCGCTGATCGTCTCAAACGCCCCCGGCCCAAGCCGGGCGACGATGTTCCACTCTCGCCGATCCAGCAGCGTTTCCCGGAGCTTGGTGTAGGTAGTGAGGAAAAGCCAGTTCTGCGGCGTGACCAGCGCGGCGGATCCATCCTTGGAGCAGAACTCAAGGCAGCGCAGCACGAAGGCTGTGGCTAGGTCGGCCTTGCCCAGTGGGTACTGAGTTTCCAGGTGCTCCCTAAGAATAGTATCTTGCTTGGCCCGGCCCAGATATGGCACGTTGGTGACCACCAGCGTGTACTGCTCGGCGAGCAACTCGGCGGCCTTAGCCAAGCCTTGGGCGGCGATGCCGAGTTCGTGCTTCTCGGGTGTGGCACGGGGGTCGTCGGCGATGGCGATTTGTAGGTGGCGCAGCAGGGTATCCATACCCTGCTTATCAAGCATGCCGCTGCCCAGGAAGCGGTGCGGGTTGATGAGCGAGCCAAGCGTGTGGGCTTTGCGGAAGAGGTCGTAGAGTTGGCCGAAGAAGAAGCGGAGTTCGAGATTGCCCTGGCCTTCGAGGATGCGGAGCCACTGGTCGCGCGTACCGCCCACGGAGAGACCGGTGGGAGCGACGTGCGGCGAAGGAAGATCGTCGCGATACCCGGTCAACTTCCACGCGGCCAGGGCCAGGTTGAAGACGGCGATCTGCGTACAGCGGGGGTCCAGTTCGAGGCCAAAAATGTTGTCAAGGATCACGGCGTCCACGGCTGCCGGAAGTGAGAGGCCTTCCTCAGCCATGCGCAGACGCACGAGTAGCTCAAAGCCGGCGACGAGGAAATGGCCGGAACCACAGCAGGGATCGAGAAGTTTGAGGTCGGCGGCCCGCTGCGGCCAGCCGGGGAACATGCCTGCGGCCGGTCGCCAGGGCCCGCCATTTCCGTCCGGTCCGCGGACAAATCGCAGGTACTCCCAGTCCACTCCCGGAAGAGCCAGCTTTCTTCTCAATCCGTTTTCCGTCTCTGTAGTCTCCGTGTCCTCTGTGGTTAATTTCTTACCCGCCCACCAGGCGCCGATGGTGTTGTGCAGGAGGAAGAGCACCATGTAGTGCTCGGTGAAAAGCTGTGTAACGGCCGGCAACGTGTCGCCGGTGATCTTCTCGCCGGCCTTGTTGACGTTGTGCCTCTCGGCCGATTGCCAGAATTGATAGACCCAGCCAAGCGAATCGTCGGCCTTGAAGATGTCGGCGGCCAAATCATTAACCAGCCGCTCCAACGCGACGCGGTGCTCGGTGGCGAAGTTGACCTGTAGCACGGGATCGTCGGGACGGAAGATCGCCGGCAACATTTGTTGGGCACAGCGGCTGGCGTAGGTCCATGTATCGGTCTTGACGTGTTTGGCGAGTTCCTCAGCCTCGGTCAGGTTGATGGGTATCTGGCTCTCAGGCTCGATTAGCAGATTGTTCTCGGCCAGGAACCGGGCGAAGAGCATGCGGTGCCAGTGTTCGTAAGCACATTCCTGGATAAGGCGAGTGGGGGCCATGTCACCTTTGGTGTTCTGTGCATCTCCAAGTTGGCGGGCGTGGGCACGAAGTCTGGCGCGAAGGTGGCGCTGCTCTGGGGACTGTTGCGGGTAAGGCTCGTGATGGAAAACACCCAAATGATCCAGCGCGGCACGAGCGGCTTCCACGGCGATATCACGGGCCTTGACGACCGTGCTCTCAAGCTTGTTTCGCAGATTAGAGGGCAGTGCCGACATCATTTCGCTCCGTCAGGAGATAACCACCGGACCGTCGGCCAGTTTTGCCAGGAGTTCCTGCTCGGTCTTGGCGAGCCACACTTTGACCTCTGCCGGTGTCTTGAGTGTGGCGCTGGTCAGGTGAACGCTCTGAGTCTTAGGTTCAAGGAGTTTGGCCGCGGCAAGGGCGGCGCTGGCGAATTGCTGAGGTAGAGCATTGGTACGGATTTTCCATGAAGCCAGCGGACATGTCTGGAGACAACGAAGCAGGGCCACGTCGTCGCTAACATCGAGGGGTGGCAGGGCGTCAATGTTCTCCGTGGCGAGAATCGTTTGCCGCTGCGCCGACGTCAGTTTCTTCCAGTTGTCGTTGGCCTCCAACGCGCCCTTCTCGCGATTGAAGACGGTGACATGCTCAACATGCGCCTTGTTGACGGCCGTCCGCAGGAGCGACGCGACGGCCTTGTGAATTGATGGAACTGAATCGGTGGCATCCAGTAGCCGACGTTCAGCGCACACCGCATCGGCCTGTTTCTGGAGATCGGCGGCTTCGGGAAGAGGCGTAATGTGGGTGAGTAACAGCCCAAGGGTATCCCACGCCGGCCGGCGCTTGGCCGCCATGCCAGCAGCGGAGCGCCAACGACCTGCCTGCTGAGTGAGTGCGTCGTTCAACTTGAGGATCTCGGCCAGTTGCTCCGTACCGGCCAAGGCACGAAGGTTGTCGATATGGAGCGTGGAGGGACGTGCGGGCATGGGCGGATCACCGCCGGCACGGTCGGCCAACTCGATCAACTTGGCCAAGAACGCTGGAGCCTGAACACTCTCCTCGCCAGACTTACAGTTGATCTCGACGGTCATGTAGAGCTTGCGGAGTTGCAGCTTCTGCTTGACGTCGAGGGTGTTGGATTCAGACCGGAACTCTGTGGCCGAAATCTTGGCCTGGTCGAGTTGACCCACGGCCAGTGGATTGCCGTTGTGAACGGCCCGCAAATGGCCGGTGGTATGGAGCACGATCAGGCCGGCGTCTACTGCGTCGCGCGGCCAGCCGTAGGGGCTATCTTCGAAGGCGGAGCGAACGTCCTTGCCCTTCTTGCCCGATCCGACCAATGAGAGAATCGCGGAGCAAACGGGATGCTTGTCGGGCTTGTCCGTCCAACCAACCAGACGCAGGGCATCCTCTGCACCGTCCTTGGCTTGCCGGATAACGCTATCCCAGCGGTCGTTGTCGGCGTCACCGAAACTCGGGAACAACCTGACCAATGAGGCTTCGGCCGCGGCGCGGACCTTCTCGACCATGTTGAGCTGAAACAGCTCGTTGCCGCCGCCCTGGTACACCTTGCTGGCGTCGATCACTTGGCGGACCAACTCGTCTCGGCGGGACTCAGCGTCCTTCATCCGCGCCTCCATGCCACGACGCGCTTCACGCGCGGGGTCGGTGGCCGGGGCACCCTTGAAGTCAATGGTTGCCTTGGCGGCTTCACAATCAGCGATGGCGGTCTTGAGGCCTTCGGCACCAGTCTTGGGGATAAAGGCGAAGACCACCGGGCTGTCAGGGCCGGCGCCGCGGGCATCGTTTATCACCGCACCCTCGCTCGCGCCCCAGCCATCGCGGACCCAAACTGGGATTTCGTGCCCCTTGGCGGTCGGCGGCTGATCGCCGAAATGCAGCACGGGCTTGCGCGGCTCCTTGGGCTTGCCGTGGAGGAGCTTCAGTTCACTAATTGCATTATTGAGGGCGGCAGCCAAGAGAGCCGAGCGTTTGCCACCGATCGCGGTCAGGTCATTACTGAGGCGAGACTGACGGTTGCGGAACTCGCGGTCCCATTCGCTGCTCTCTGGCGTTTGGAGGCTGTAGCCGTCCTCCAGCTTGATGATCTTGCCGTCCTGAACCAACTTCTCCAGGATGCGCGGCACCTCCCTGCGGAACGTGGCGCCGTCGCTAGCAAGGTCGCTGACTAGCAGATCGGCGAGCATCTCCGGGGTAGCGCGCACGCCGATGTCACCTGCGTCCTTGCTAGGGAGTTTGCGAATCAGGAAGATCAGGCCA
Organism: Planctomycetota bacterium; assembly: GCA_021413865.1. Lineage (GTDB taxonomy): Bacteria > Planctomycetota > Phycisphaerae > Phycisphaerales > Phycisphaeraceae > JAIOPN01. The sequence goes on from JAIOPN010000004.1 coordinate 77,567, forward strand.
CAGAGGCGGCTGGCCAGCCTGCCGTCAGCCGAGCCGTCATTGAGCCGGCGGATCATCTCGTCCAACACCCGGAGAAGGGCGCCGGTCTGAACAAGACCCGCTTGAAGCTGCTCGAAAATGAAGTCGGCGGGAACGACGGTGCCGAGCGGTTCCTCCGCAGTCTCGCGGACCGCTTCATGAACCACGCGAAGCTGCGTGCGCAACTGGGCGACCGTTCCGGCCGTATCGACGGCACGAAGGGCATGCTCCCAGAAGCGCCGACGGACGGGGAGCAACGGGTAGTCTTCGACCATGATGGCGCGATCATCGGGGCGAGAGGCGATAGATGATCCCGCAAGCTGGCGGTCAATTTCACCGGCGTGGGATGCCAGACAATCGTAAACGGCCTTGGCCTTGTCAGCTTTCTTCGCCAAGACCACTCGTCGAGTGACGGTCTCCACGTCTACGTCCGACAACTCGACCGGGATGGTAAACCGACCCATCAGCTTCTGAAGGGACGAGGTGGCCGTAAGCGCGCTCTGACCGGCACCGATCAGTAGGACACGAGAATCAGTCTGCTTGCAGAGGGATTCTGCAACTTCCTGAACCTGAATGGCACGGTCGTCATTCTCCCCGATGTATTGCTGCGCCTCGTCAAGTAATACCACTGTGGCGGGAATTTTCCCATTTATGGACAGTACCTCACGAACCAGTCGCACAAATTCGGTCGTGGAGACATCGGAGACCGGCTTGAACTGCTCGTACAGCAGGTCAAGCACTTTGTCCTCGCTTGGCGCGAAGCTGGGAAAGGCGGTGAGCACGGCCTTTGCGATGAGAGGACTGGCGCCAAGGTCGGCAATCTCGGAATTGAAATCCCGACCGGCCGCCTGCACCTGCTGACGGACCGCATCGAAGATGCCATTCCTCTTCAGCCAAATACAGAATCGCGTTTGCGAGAGGGATTCTGGTAGACCTTTGGACCGGAAGATGATGCCTAATACGGTGAGGCGAACTCCATCGCTGCCCCCAGACGGAAGCGTACCTGATGCTGCGTGAATTCCCCCGCATTGTTTGCCGCGGGTGGATAATTCCCGAAGCAGCGCCTTGACATCATCGGAGAGCAGTGCGAGGCCGCGAGCAGTGACACCGTCGGAGAAGCGAGTGTCCACCCAAAGATGACGGAGCATCTTCAGTAAATGCGATTTACCGCTTCCGTAGAAGCCGCTGATCCATGCTGCCGCCTGGGCCGCGGAATCCATGTGGCTCATGTAGGATTCGAGGATGCGCACAAGCCCATCGTGGTACTGTCCCTCGCATACAAAGTGTTCCAGTTCGTACCGCAATGTGGCGATTTCTATGTTGCTGGTTGCCTCCGTAACTGCGGCTACACCATCATTGAGGAGCTTTGCAGCGATAGGATCACGTTGGAAGACATCGCGGTTTTTCATTGGACGTTTGCTCCGCTGTACAACGTGATTGGGACGGCCAGGTAGTTCCAGCCATCACGGGCATCGAGCAGACGATAGTTGTTGTTGTCGAATTCACCGGGAAAGAACAAGACCAGCCGACCACGAATATCGTGCTCGGTTTCTTTGAGCACCAAAGAAACCTTTGTGAAGCCAAACAAAGACGCGACACCATACACGGCTACTACGGTGTTCTCGTCCACATCCGCTGCTGCAAGTGCGTCGCGAAGTGACGAGGCAGCAAACGCCACGAAATCACGCTCCAACTTGAGCGATAACCGCTCCGGCTTGGCGTAGTATCGATCTCGGTAGTCCATGCTCGTCAGCCACTTGGCAAAGACGGAGGTGAAGTCAAACAGCTTCCATACGTGCCCAGCTTGGCGAGTTGCGACCTCGAATAGCTCCAACTTGGCGCGGAGCTTCCGCTCGTCGGTCTTGTCGTGGACGACGAAGATCATCCGCTGGGCGCCGGCAAGGTTGCGCTGCCACGGCGCGGAGATATGGTTTTGATAGCGGCTGGCCAAGTCTTCAATCCGTCCCATGAATTAACCGCCTTTCCTCCTCCGTCAGCAGTCGCGAGAGCGAGACCTCCACAATGCCGCCGGACACTTTCAGGTCGAGGAAGCCCGCTCGCTTGGCGTCCATCGCCAGGTAAATCAGTTCATCGGTGCTGACATCCAGCACGTTCGACCAAAGGGTCTCGAACAACACCGCCCCCCGCACCCCCAGGGCATAGCCCAGTACCAAGGCGAAGGTCACAACGGCAGGCGTTGGGCTGACTGCACGCCGTGTCTTCCGGCTGCGGCCCTCAAGGTGACCCGACTGCGTCCATGACGATGCTGCGTTGCGCACGATTTTGTCGAGTACCGCCTCGTTGAACCGCGATCCCGTCCCACGATTGAGCGCATCGGTAAGGGCTTGCCGCCCAAGTTCTTCGCCCGGCCGCAGGCGCAACATTGGCGGCGCCGTGAACCGAAGTAACGGATCGCGGGCTAACGCCATGAGTAGTGCCAGAAGCGGCCGGCCACGGTCATCACTAATCCAAAGGTGACGCAGCACCCGGAAGAGAACGACGCCACCATCTAGAGCATAAAGCTCTGACAACCTCTGGTCTGTGAGCCTGCGCGTGGCGCCGGTTCGTTTCCCAAGACAGTTGTCCTCCACAATCAAGCTACGGTACTCCGCGCGTGTTGCGTTGGGGCCGGTAGCCCGAAGCAGGCCCATCAACTCGTCAAGCATGATGGTTCGGCTGGTGTGCGTACCCTTGCCCCCGAAGTGGAATCCCACCCGGTCTTGGGCGGCGACCACTTGCTGGTCATCAGTGAGGGTTACACCGGTTCTAATAGGATCGCCGCCCATTTGTGACCCACCCATTTGGCCGGCCGGTTTGCCGGCGAAGAGAATAGGTGTCTCAGACAATGCGGTCGGAGTCAAATGGAGCCCCACACGAGAGGTTGTTGGTGCCCACGCAGAATTGAGTGCATTGGCACCATCTGAGCCGGATTACACCCTCGAATCATGGTTCAATTGTGCGGGCACCCACATATCCACATGTGGACTTGGCCAATACCGGTTTGGGTCAGGCCCGCTATAAACGTCGGTAGAAAAATGAATCGGACCCGCCTTCTAGTCGTGGTATCGGGCGGAACCCACAATACGCCCTGGTCGGGTGCTCTTGGCGACCTTCCATGAGGCAGCTTTTGAATAAATCATAACAGCCGACGATGAACGCGTCATCGGGCACCTAGGCTCTGTCTGAAAACACGATCTTGAGGGTGCGTTGAATCATCGCCAGTTTCATCATCGCCAGGAAGTTGATGGCCAGCTTCTCGAAGCGTGTGCCGATGCGGCGACACTCTTTGAGCCAGCCGATGGTCTGCTCGATG
>JAIOPN010000049.1 GCA_021413865.1 Planctomycetota bacterium
ATTGCCGTAAAACGCGTCAGAATAGATGGGGAGGTCTTATGTATTGCCGGGTTGCCGCCGCTGCCCCCACGCCCCGCACACGCAGCGCCGCCGCCTTACGCAACCCACCTCTTCCCCACCGCGGAGCGGTTTAGTCCAATGCGTGTGTTCGGTCGAATGTACGAGACGTCTCCGTGAGGTCACGCACAACAAATCAAATCGTTTCGCCAGGGGTATGGAACACGAATGGGTAAGAAGCACTCACCCTCGCCGGTGAATGCTGGCCAATGACCGGCAACTCTTTCGCCAGGACGAGAGTGACTTTTGCGAGTTCGACACTTAGCAGGTTCTTTTCAATGCCAAAGAATCGCTTGATGCTGATTCCACTTCGCGTACCGATCAACGCCTTGGCCTTCGCGCCAAATGCCTCGTGAATGCGGGTCGTTAGCTTGAATCCAAGGCGCACGAGTTCGCGATATGCGATATAGAGGAAATTTCCGCTACCGCAAGCCGGGTCGAGAACCGTGACGGCGCGAAGCTCCGCGAGCAACGAGTTCAGTTCCTTCAGGGTCTTCGCCGCTTCGATCCGGGCCTCCCACGGCCGGTCGATCGTCGGGAGAACGACCTTCTGAATGTCCGCCTCTGATGTGTAATGGGCGCCTTGTGCATGGCGGTCATCGGAAACGATCCGTTCATTAAGAGAGTGCATACTCATCGCGCGCGAATGCGCGCGGCCGTACGCACCGTGAGGTTCTGCGACTGAAACCGGTTTCGGATGATCTGAGCCATTTCGTCGTAGACCCGTGCTTTGTTCTTCGGATCTGCGATGGTGATGATGAGAGAGAACGGCTGCGGCTTGAACGCCTGTTCATTTTCGTGTTCGTGACGAGTCAGAAGCTGGAGCTTCAACCGCCAACGGTCGCCGCGCGCTCCGCCTTCCCCCAGGTGTCCATAGTACGTCCGCACAGGAGCCCACTTGCGAAGCCGTTCGACCTGGTAGGACTCGTAAAGCTGCCCAGGATTCTTGTGCTCTGGCGGGACGAGGCCAACAAACACCGGCTTGGGCTTCCAGGTTCCGGTCTCGCGTGACTTCTGGCGCTGGTAGACGCCGAAGTGAGCATCGATATGGGTCTCGCAGTACTCGGTGCCCCAGCGCCTGCCGCGTGTTGGTGCAAAGGCGACCGTCATCCAAATATCGCCGAAATACCTGTCACCTTGCCTTAATGACGAAGGATATGGAAAGTCGTCCCACTCAAGGAAATACCCCGGGCGGAGCGCATCGTCGAACACCAGCGTTGATGAGTGCGGCGTGCACTCCAGGCAGTAGGGCAGCTTCACGCATCCGATTGAGCCGTTTCCGCACCCACTCCGCGTCATCACTGGTCAAAAAGATGTATCGACGCTGGGTCACAATGGACCGGAAGAGTCCCGGCGGGTTGTGTTTCCCGACCCTGACCGTGTGCTTTGCCGCGGCGAAGAAGACAAGCTTATCCGCTTCGCATCGCTTCGGAAAGGGCCTTTGGATGGCAAGGGGCCTGTAGACGGCCTCGTCGCAACTTCAAGTCCCACCGCCGATCCGGCCGTAGACGCCGAGGACCTGAAGATCCTCCGCGTTATGGCGCAGAAGCCAAGTCTGCTTTGGCGGCAGGAGCAGATCGAGTCATTTGCCCGAGCGCGGCGCCAGCCCATCTCACGCAAGACCATCTCGAATCGCTGGCCAATTCTCGAGGAGGGCCGGCTTATCGAGAAGGTGAAAGGGAAGAAGGGCCGTCGCATACTCCCTGCGGGATTGGAAATCGTCCGTTTGCACGAAGAGGCCTCGCCCGATCCCGGTAACGCCTCGTCTGTTCCGGTGCGCAAGAAGGCGCGCCCGCCGTCCCAGGAGTGAGCGCACAACTTACTCATAAGTTACGCGCAAGGTTCCCACTCGACGCCATCGTGCCCGACAGAATTGGGCATGATGAAAAACCAACCCCTCCTCAACCTGTCCGCCATGGCTCGCCTCTTGGGAGTCAAGACCAAGTGGCTCCGTGAAGAAGCGGGCGCCGGGCGTATCCCCTCTGTCGCGGCCGGCGATACCTTCTTATTCGACCCCGACACCGTGGAAGCGGTGCTGCGTCAGCGCGCCAGCGGCAAGCCGCAGGGGAGGGCGTTATGACCAGTCGCCAGCACACCGATCTCAAAGACGGCGAGCTTATTCCCCGCGATGCCTATCCCGACATCGCGGCACCCATTAATGAGGCCCATCGCCTCTGGGAAGTAAAAGGCAAAGAGGCCTTCAATCACGCGATTGAGGCCGGGAACCTGTTGCTGGCCGCCAAAGCCAAGATCGGCCACGGCGGGTTCGGTGACTTTCTGCGGCGGCACTTCGACGGCTCGGAGACAACCGCACAGACCTATATGAGGCTCGCCAGGGACCAGAAGGTGCTCGGCGATGCAAAAACCCGGCGCGTTGGGGATTTGAGCATCCGGGCCGCGATGAGGTCGATTGCTTCTGCAACCCGTCAGGTAACCCGGGTTCCTGAGGAACTGCGAGCGAAGGTCATCGGTACGGTGCTAGCCGACAAGTCGCGCACCGTCGCATTGGCCCAGGCTCGGGTAGAGCGGGATCTTCGTCGCGACGCATATCTGGTCCGGTTGGCTTCCCAGCCGGCGCTGCCGCCCCAGGCATTCGTGAAGGTCGACTACGACGCGGCGATAGCCGCTTCCCCCGAATTGAGCGGGCGACTCGAAATGATCACCGCGATGGAGGCCGAGCGCGACCGGCTCGACGCCGAATACAACGCCTTGGCCGAGCGGCTGACGGCTTTGCAATCGCGCATCGACCACGACATGGCCATCCTGCGGCGGGATGTCGCACGCCTGGTCCAACCAGCCGATGCGGTAGGGGGTGCGGCGTGAGCCAATCGACCCCCCAACCCGCCGCGCCGGAGGCCGAGGCCGCCGTTCTGGGTTCGATGATCCTCGACCATAAGGTCATCGACGACGTGATGCGTGTACTGCGCGGGCCCGAGGACTTCCACAAGCCGGCTCACGTAGTTCTGTGCAACGCGATCGTCGCTCTGCACGGCCTCAATATCCCCGTCAACATGGTTTCTCTGAACCAGCACCTGAGAGACCGGGGCCAGATCAAGCAGGTCGGCGGTCTCGACTACCTCATCATGCTCGGTGAGTCTGTCCCGTCGGTGGCATTGGCTGTCCATCACGCGCAGATCGTGAGGAAGAAGGCGAACCGCCGGGACGCACTTGCCGCCATCAAGATGCTGCAGAAACAGGTCGTTGATGAGTCCATGGACCTCCCCGAGATCCTGGCCACGGGCGCTGCAGGCATTCAGGACATCATCCAATCCTGCGCCGAGGTGACGGATGGCTCCGCCGCGTTGAACAGCCCGGTGATCGTCCGCCTGTCCGACGTGGTCAGGGAACACGTCCGCTGGCTCTGGCCCGGCGTAATCCCGCGCGGGAAGGTCAGCTTCATTGTCGGCGACCCCGGCCTCGGGAAGTCCACGGTCACGGGCGACATCACCAGCCGGACCACCACGGGTCATGGTTGGCCCAATCAGGTGGGGCATTTTGAGCCGGGCGGCGTGGTGATGATGAACGTGGAGGACGACCCTGCCGACACAATCGGGCCTCGGCTCGACGCCGCCGGCGCCGACACCTCCCGCGTAACCATCTTGAAGGGGGTGTGGACGAAGGACCGGCGCACCGGGAAGCCGGAAATCTCGCCCCTCACGCTGGACCGCAATATCGATGCGATTGAGGCCGCGGTGGGGCAGACCGAGAACTGCATGGTCGTCATCATCGACCCGGTCTCCGCCTGTCTCGGCGACATCGACTCCCACAACAACAGCCAAGTGCGGAGCGTGCTGGCCCGGCTGTCCGAGCTGGCCGGTCGTACCGGCGTCGCCATCATCCTCGTGAGTCACCTGAATAAGGGATCTGGCCCCGCCATCCACAGGACCACTGGGAGCGTGGGTTTTGTGGCGGCGGCACGGGCGGTGTACGCGGTGGGGCGCGACCCCAAAGACCCGACGGGGAAGCGGCGGCTCTTCCTGCCCGTCAAAAACAACATCGCCAAAGACCTCGAGGGCCTGGCCTTCGAACTACGGGACGCTGGTGGGGTTGCCTCGGTGGCGTGGGAATCCGAGCCGGTGCACATGACCGCCGAGGCGATGTTGGCCCAGCATGACCGGCCGGGGCCGGCCCAGGAAGAACGCACTGACGCCATCGGGTGGTTGCGCGACACCTTGGCTGCTGGACCAAGGCTCGCCAATGAGGTCATGGACGAGGCCAAGAACGGCCATGACATCTCCATCGGCACCCTGAGGCGTGCCAAGAAGGATTTGGGTGTCGAGAGCTCCCAGCCCGAGAGCATGGGCCCGTGGTACTGGAGGCTCCCAGCCTCTCCAGATGGTCAGGTGCGCACCACATGCGCACCTGGGCACCCACCCCAACAACCTGCGCATCTTGAGCATCTTGCGCACCTAACTGGTTCTGTAGGGGATTCGGTGGGGGATGTCTGTCCAGATGCGCAAGATGCGCAGGTTGCCGATGGGCGGGTTGGGGGCAGCCCATGACCTGGCACACCGACAAGAAGATCGGCGAGGTCGTAGTCCTGCCCAACGGCACGAAGGTCAAGATCGTGTCCATCCGCGGACGGCGGGTCAGGCTCGAGTATTTGAATCCCGAGCCGGGCACCGCGACCCACAGCACAGTGGCTGGGGGAACTGGCAAGGAGGCAACTCATGCGTGATGACGCCACCCAGGTCGAGGCAGTGCTGATCTCGATGCAGCAGGTCGCCCAACGGCTCGCATGCAGCTTGCGCCATGTTCAGCGCCTGCGCGACGCCGGCAAGATGCCGCCGCCGGTGCGGCTGGGCACTCTGACGCGGTGGAACAGGGCGGTCATCGACCAGTGGATCGCGGACGGCTGCCCCGACCTCCGCAAGCATTCCGCCCTCAAAAACAGGGCAAATACGCCTTGATCTTCGTGGCCACTTGCCCCTCACTGTGAGGGATTCGAGGCCCCGATGCGAGAAACGCCCAATGGCGAATGTTTACCGAAAAAGTTACACGCAGCCTTTGCCGAAGCAATGCGAAATCATCGAGCGGCAGGGTCGGCAGATGGCCATGTGGATCGACCGCAGGGGTGCGAAGCAATACGACGAGGTCACCATCGGCGAGCGCGGTCAATTCAAGATCGTCCGCCAGAGCCCGACGTTCGTCGCGCGATACCGCGACGCCGATGGGCTCGAAATCATCCGCTCCACGGGCTGCCGGGATGAGCAGTCCGCGAAGCAGGTCCTGGCCGACCTCGTCCGGCGCGTCGAGCACGTCCGGGCCGGAATCCTGACCAACGACGAGAGCCGCCAGGCCGACCACGCCAGCACGCGCATGGACGAGCACGTCGCTGCCTACCTCTCGCACCTCCAAGCCAAGACGACGCGGGGCAAGAAGATTTCGACGCATCACCGCGTGAATGTTGAGCATCAGGTCACGCGTGTGGTCCGGGAGTGCGGGTTCCGCCGCCTCGGCGACATCTCGCGCGAATCGCTTGAAAAATGGATGAACGCACGCGAGGCAGAGGGAATGGGCGGTCGGACGCGCAACTGCCACCGCGGCTCGATCGTCGCCTTCTGCAACTGGTGCGTCGAGTCGGGACGGTTGGGGTTCAACCCTCTGATCAACCTGAGCAAGGCGGACGAGATCTCCGATCGGCGCCGGGTCCGAACCCCAGATCCCGGGAGTACGAGTTGAGCGCTTGTTACGAGTCCTTGCACGTCCTAACCGCCAACTGGTACGAAAGCCCGCACGGGTGCCAGTCCGTCGTAGTCGTTCCCGCGCGTGGCCAGGGCGGCGATGAGGCACAGCACGATCGACTTGACCATGTCGGTTTACACCGACCCCGCGCTGCTCGATGTGGCGGGGGCGGTGGAGGCGCTGCCGTCGTTCACGCCGAAGGTCGCACTTGGCGCCCACAAGGCCGCCCCGGCGACTGCCGATGCAGGCTAAGTGCTTGTCCGAATCCTTGTTGCTGCCAAACGGGTGAGTTCACCCGCGGTCTTGCGTCGAAACCATCAGCGTGTCTCATACTCATGTTCGATGGCGATCTCTTCGCCCGGCTTCAACGTGCGGGTCGGGGACCACAACTCCAGCGTCAGTTGCCGCAGGGCGTAGTTCACGCTGACGAAGTATTGGCCAACCTCTCCCGCGATCAGGCGGTGAATCAGCTGCTCGTGGGTCGCGTCGTCAGCAACGCTCCACCAACCCGCGGGGCGGTTGGGGCCCTCGAGATAGCAATCGGCGGTAGGCTCTTGGGTATTTGTGGATTTGGGCAAATCCAAAGGGCGGTCTTCGCCCGCCGCGTTCCGCACGATTAGGTGCGTTGACGCTGGATGAACCATATTGATAACGGGGTGAATCCTCAACGTCGCCTCGCGCGGCTGGCTGGATGTGTTGCGGATCGAATCACGGCAGCGGACTATCGAGGCCCTTGTGCCCTCGGGCAGCGTGAGCCGCCGTTCCAATTCCAGCCCGTTGTCGAGCGTCGCGTGCATGACGATGTGGTTTTCGTCGATCTCGGTGACTTGGAATGGCGTAGCCCAGCCCGAGGATCGCCACGGCCGCTCGCTGTAGAGTTCGCTGCCGCTCTCGTCGATGAGGGTGTAGCCGTTGGGATGGTTTCCCTTAAGCCAGTCTCGCCCTGTGTGGCGGTTGATCAGGGCGTGAATCCGCCCGCCGAAGCCGGGGATGCACTCGACCTCGACGTCTCGGTTGTGCAAACGTTGGATCGTCAATTCGCCCGGCGAGGGTATACCCCCGAAAACGATCGGGTTCTGTCCGCCAGCCGAAACGTGTGTCTTTTTGATCGCTTCGATCCCTAGCCCTTCCTGATGACTGGTGATCTTTTCGATCGCCACGACATCCCAGAACTCGCTCCACGCGTCGATACCTTCCGGCGGTCTGGCACGCCAGATCAGGCGATCGCCGCGGCGCTCGTAGATCGGCGTCTCGAAGAGCGTCATGTAGATCGCGCCCAAGTGCGCCAGCCGCACCCGCCGCAAGCGGGCCGGGTCGTCGCGCACAGCCTCCCTCGCCTGCGCAAAAAGGGCATGGGCATGGGGGAGGAACTCGCCGTCCAGGTAGTTCCAGGGGTCGCTCAGCCAAATGGTGATGTGCGGTCCCTTGCCGTTGCGGAAGGGCCGGTGCAGCAGGTCGATGTACTGCCGCAGGTACGGTGCCGCCGCGCCGTAGTAGGCCGGCAGGAACTCGTCGATGGCACGGTCGGTGTCGTAGGTTGGATCCCACAATGCCTTGGCCATGATGTAAGTGCGCAGCGGCGCCATCTCGCCGCCCGGAGAGAAGTAGTTGGACTCCTCGTAAACGCTGGTGGCCCCGTGATCCACGAAGGTTTTGATGTTGGGCTGGAGCACATACAGATTAGGCCAGGGCGCCAGTGTATTCCTGTAGCTGATCACGTAGTCCCAGATGCTCAGTCGCCGGCAAATTCGTGACCAGCCCCGGAGGTCCTCCATGAAGGAGCCGTTCTCCGTGGAGCCCTCGATGGGGTGGGAGAAGCAGCACTCGATACTGCACAGGCGGATGGTGACGTTCGGGGCCGGCTGAACGTGCAGGGGCGGCTTGCGCGTGTACATGTAGGCCAGCGTGTCGATGATCTTGTCCGGGTAATCACGGGCGATGTCCGCCGCGATGGCGTTGACAAAGTGCAGAAGCGGCCCGGCCTGGCTGCCTTCTTCTTTAGCCAAGGCGGTGCACTTGTCGCACTGGCAATAGCGTTGGTTGTCATTCTGCGACACGGAGATGATCTGCGCTTCGGGGTGCTCCTTGATCCACCGCCGCACGGTCGCCTTGGCGATCGTCAGCACCTCGGGGTTGGTGAGGCAGAGCTGGCCATCGGCGGTGCGTTTGCCGTCATTAAGGGAGTAGTAATCCGGATGCTGAGCAAAATACTTCGCAGGCGAAACCAACTCGGCGAAGCTGTGAACGAACGGGTAGTAGTCAATCCGCCCACCGTGCGCCCCGCCGAGATCGGCGCCGGCGCTGGTCAGTCGATTCCGCATGGCGAAGAGGGTGCCGCGGTGTTCGGGGTAGTCCAGCGCGCGGTTCATCAGCGGCGGAACGTACCGCCGGTCGATGGCCCCCAGCGAGATTTCGCCGCCCGTGGGCACACGCATGCAATCAGCGGCGAACCAGCGGCAGCCCAAGCACTCATCGAGAAAGACCGACACCGCGTAAAGGACGCCGCGTTTGTTGCCCATCAGTTGCAGGTCAGCCCCGTGTGAGCGGATGATCAGACCATCCGCACCCAGCGACGTGAAGTCCGCCTCTGGCAGGGAGTAGGTCCGGCAACGGCCGATGAAGAAACCGTGGCGGTCACCGCGCTGCGTCTCGGGCAGGACCGCGAACTCATGGCCCGTGATTAGACGCAGGTGCAGTTCCAACTCCTGGGCCGCGGTGCGTTCCGTGGGCGTGGGCTGCGCGGGCAGAAAGATGGCGTAGCTGTCGGGCCGGATGACACAGCCGGCAAGACGAATCGTGACCGTGCCGCGGCAGGGCTGGTCAGGCGCGATGACAGTCATCTGCAACGACGATGTGCTCGATTGGCAACCGCCAGTCGTCGCGAGGAAAATCGCAAGCGCCAGAATGTGAAAAAGGCGATTCGCGCGCCGCCCGTGGATGCAGCAACAAGCAGTTGGAACCAGCATCCGGTGTCTCCGTGCCCGAGCCGCAACTGGGACAACGACGATACAAGAGCGAACTGTCGCTTCGGGCAGTGTACCCACATCTTCAGTCTGAAGGATGGAATCACGCTGGGCCGGCCTTCCGAACCTATACCGCCGACCGTCCGTTCTATTCGCCGTGACCGACAAGGAAATGCATTCGCGATGAGTGATTACGAGTATCCGGGGGGCCGATGGGGCGTCGGCAAGGCGGTGGTGGGCATCGACCCGGTTGCATGGCTGGCTGAATGGGACGGCCACGTCGAGCGCTTGTACGAGTCCTTGCACGTCCGAACCGACAACTGGTACGAAAGCCCGAACGGGTGCCAGTCCGTCGCAGTCGTCTTCTCATTTCCGTCGAACATTCAACCTTGTTTCCGTGGCTCTGGCTCCTATGATCAATAGTGAAGCCGGAGCGAGCAGATCCGCTCCGTGTCGGATGACTAGTTGAAGGGCAGCCCAGTCGTAGATAGGAGGCCCGTCCACGAGTAAGACGACGTGCGTGAATGCCTTAGGGCGTTTTCGCACGTCGGTTTTTTTTACGTTCGGTTCTTTCAGCAACCTCTAACAACGGGAGTAACGCATCATGAGTGGCAAAACAGATGTGGTGAAAGGGCGAGTTAAGGAAGCCGCCGGGGCTTTGACCGGCAACGACAAGCTTCGCGCGGAGGGAAAGACCGACCAAGCGATCGGCAAGGTCAAGCAGGTCGCCGAGAAGGTCGTCGACCAGGTCGGACGAGCCGCGAAAAAAGTACGAAAGTGAAGTTGACGCAGCGTGTAAACGGGTACGTTTATGTTTCGGGCCGAAGACGGCTCGGTTCAGCCGCAGCGAAAGGAAAAGGCCATGGGATTGATCCTCTTAATCGTCGTGTTAGTCGTGCTGTTTGGCGGAGGTGGTGGTTACTACTGGAACCGTAGAAGACGGTAAGGAGACCCCAAGATCCGGGGAGTACGAGTTGAGCGCTTGTACGAGTCCTTGCACGTCCGAACCGCCAACTGGTACGAAAACCCGCACGGGTGCCAGTCCGTTGTAGTCACCCCCAGTCACCTGTAGTCACATCGACCCCGCGCGGGGCTCGGGGCGGGGTCGTCGTAAGTCTTGATTGGGTGGGGAGACAGTCGCTTCCTGTCGCCTCCAGTCGCCTGTAGTCACTTGCTGACGTGCCGGGCAAGAAAAGCGGGTGAGGGGACTCGAACCCCTAACATTCAGATTGGAAACCTGAGGGGTAGAGGATGTATCGCTTGACTCAAACAAGACTTGTGGGTTGCCCACCCTTTGCAAGCACGAATCCTTGCAGGTTGGTTACGTTAGGGTGAGGCCCAACGAATAGCAATGATTTCTCTTGACTACGGACTCTTGAGTCTTATTATAAAAATGGAGCCGCAGAGCAGAGGGTGAGATGTCTGAAGGCGGCTGGCAGGATTTCGGGGGCGAAGCACGGGGCCAATTGACACGGCCCACATCAGAAGGTGCTTCGGGAAGCAGTAGGGCCGACCGTTTTACGGCTGGGTGTTCGACCCGGGCCGCAACTGACGGTCGGCCATCTTTATGGGTGATTCCCGTCGTCGGTGCAATGAAAGAAAGGCGATGTCACCGCCGACCGTTATTCCCCTGCCCAGATGGATTGAGTCTCATGATGACTCCAAGCACGCTTTTTTGGGCAATAATATACTTGACTCCGGTAGCCGACTAGGGTAAGATTTAGGCATGGAAACGAAGAACACCATGCCCGAGACGCTAATCCAAGCCGTTCGCACCTTTTCCGATCTGGACTACGCAACGGCTTTCTTCGCTCAAATCCGCTGGCCCAAGGGTGTCCGCTGCCCGCACTGCGGCTCGGATCAGGTCGATTACATGGCCGCGCGGCGTCTCTGGCAGTGCCGCGCCAAGCATGCCCGCAATCAGTTCTCGGTCAAGGTCGGCACGATCTTTGAAGAGTGCAAGCTGACGATCGACAAGTGCCTCATCGCAATCTGGCTGGAGGTCAACGCCAAGAACAGCATCAGCAGCTATGAGGTTGCCCGGCACCTTGGCGTCACGCAAAAGACGGCTTGGTTCCTCCAGCAGCGCATCCGGCTCGCCATGCAGGTCGGGACGTTCGACAAGATGCTCAAGGGTGAGGTCGAAGTCGATGAGACGTTCATCGGCGGCAAGGCCCGCAACATGCACCCCGGCAAGCGCAAGGCCAAAGGGCGCGGTGCAACGGGCAAGGCGGTCGTCATGGGGCTGTTGGAGCGGCACGGTGAGGTTCGCACCCTTGTGGTCGACAACACGAAGCGCCGCACGCTCAAGCCCCACATTCACGCCCACGTCGAGAAGGGGACGCAAGTGTTCACCGACGCGCTCGCCTCTTACGCGGGCCTGAATCCCGAATACGTCCATCAGGTGATCGACCATGCCGAGTGCTACGCCAAGGGCAACATTCACACGAACGGGCTGGAGAATTATTGGAGCCTGTTCAAGCGGTGCATCAAGGGCACGCACGTTTCGGTTGAGCCGTTCCATCTTTTTCGGTACTTGGATGCCGAGGCTTTCCGATACAATAACCGCAAGACGACGGACGGCGAGCGGTTCCTGGGCGTGCTCAAAGGCGCGGCGGGCAAGCGCCTGACGTACAAGGGTCTGATCGGTGAGGCGTTGCAGGTGTCGGCAGCATAAGCCGCGTCAGCGGCGCGGGAAGCGTCGCAATGGCCAAAAACCTAAAGATTGAGCTTTCGGGTGAAGGCGAAAAGCTCACGGTCAAGACGCTAATTGAACGTCTTGAGGGAGCGCTTGCGATGCTGCGCTCGCTTGCTCCCGACGGCGAGTGGGAAGTCGTCATGGTTCGGATGAATAGCCCACTCCAAATAGCGATCAGGAATCCCCGCGCGGATCGGGCCGTTCGCCAGCATTTTACTGCCCTGCGCAAAATCAAAACAAGTTCTGTGCGCCCGCCGCATCTTACCGATACGGCGATTGACAGCACCCTACAGCTCGCCGAATCGGTAGAGGCGTATGGGCATCAACCGCTTCGCATGTCCTACGGAAGAGCCCGCGTCGAGATTACGCCGGAAGCCAAGTCAAATCTTGAAACGATGGCGGCTACTGCGCGCCATTATTATTACGAAATGACGACTATTCGCGGAATGCTTTATGAAGTCGTCTCTGGGCTTGGTATTTATAGATTCAGAATTGAAGACCCCGTTACCAAAAAGCATATTCAATGTAATTTTCAGCCCGATCGCCTGAAGGAAGTCAAGGACGCGCTTCAAGAGAAGGCGCAACGGGTGGAGGTTTATGGTCGCGCGAAATGCTCCAGTTCTGGCGAAATCAAGTCCATAGATGTGCGCGATATTCGGCCGCTTGTGGACGACGGCGCGCTTATAAGTGAAGCTCCCGGCATCGACATAACTGGCGGCGCTGATTCTGTAGAACACGTCGAAAGGATAAGGGGGCGTTGAGCACTCCACTTACAAAAATCGCGTGGGACTCCAATATCGTTATCGACTGCCTTCAAAAAAAGGAGCCTCGATATAAATGGATTGCGCCCATGTTGAAGGAGGCCGAAGCGGGCAGTCTCCTAATCGTGCTTTCCTCTCTTTCAATTATGGAGACAACCCGGATCGACGGCAAGGCAATCCATGAGCACGACGGTATCATAAAAGCGTTCTTTGATAAGCCATATATTGATCTACACGCATGCGATCGAAAAATCGCCGAGGCCGCTCGCGGTATTCGTATCAAGCATGATGTGGATGGTGCGGATTCTATTCATTTGGCAACGGCCTCCCTTACGGAGACGACGATTTTCTTGACGAATGACGGGGACGCGCTGCGGCAAAGGAATAAAGGGAAAAACCCCACCCCGCTCTTGCCCCACGACGGAAAGATCAAAACGCCGTCCGGCATTCTTCGGATCATGACCCCTGAATCTTACGACAAGATGTGCCAAACCGCCGCCCATCCGATTTACGCGGACGTTATAAATAAACCGTCTGGCGGTTGAGGTATGACCGACAACATCCTTTATTATGGCGACAATCTGAAAGTGCTCCGTGAGCACGTAGCCGACGAGTCGGTTGATCTTGTGTACCTTGACCCGCCGTTCAACTCCAACGCCGATTACAACGTGTTGTTTGCAGAGAAGGACGGCACGCAAGCCGCCTCGCAAATCAAAGCGTTTGGCGATACATGGCACTGGGATCAATCGGCGGCAATGGCGTTTCAGGAAGTGGTGGAGGCGGGAGGGAAGGTCTCACAAGTCATGCAGGCGTTTCGCGCATTCCTTGGCGAGAATGACATGCTTGCGTATTTGTCGATGATGGCCCCGCGATTGGCAGACCTACGCCGCGTACTCAAGCCAACCGGAAGCATCTATCTTCATTGCGATCCTACCGCCAGCCACTACCTCAAGCTGTTACTCGATGCGGTGTTCGGTCCGGAGAACTTTTGCAATGAGGTCATTTGGAAAAGAACGCACGCGCATGGTTCAGCAAAACGGTTCGGACCAGTGCATGATTCTCTTTTGTTTTATGGGCGCAGCAAAAATTATCTTTGGACGAATCCGCGATCAGCGCATGACCCCGGCTACATTGAAAAACATTTTCACGCCGACAAGAGCGGGAGATTGTTCTCGCCCATCACGCTAACCGGATCAGGAACCAGAACAGGGGAGAGTGGCAAGCCGTGGAAAGGGGTTGACCCTACAGACTCGGGTCGCCATTGGGCGATTCCGGGAAGGGTGATGGCAAGACTCGGTCTTTCCGGAGATACGGTTCAAGAGTGTCTTGATAAATTAGATGCGGCGGGCCGCATCTATTGGCCCGAAAAAGAAGATGGTAAGCCTCGACTGAAATGGTACGCGGATGAACTGGAAGGTGTAGCGTTACCGGATATGTGGAGCGACATTGCGCCTATATCCGCACAAGCGGCGGAACGGTTGGGATACCCAACCCAAAAACCCGAGGCGTTGCTAGAACGAATCATTCAAGCCAGCAGCAATGAGGGCGATGTTATACTTGATCCGTTTTGCGGCTGTGGAACATCCATAGCGGCAGCACAAAAGATGAACCGCCGATGGATTGGAATTGACATTACGCATCTGTCCATCACCCTCATCAAACACCGTCTCTATTCGGCGTTCGGCGAAAACATCAGGAAATCTTACAAGGTCGTCGGCGAGCCAGAGGACGCGAGTGGCGCGGCACAGCTTGCCACCGACGACCCCTATCAGTTTCAGTGGTGGGCGCTGTCGCTGGTTCACGCCCGACCCGCAGAACAGAAAAAAGGCGCGGACCAAGGTGTTGATGGTCGGTTGTATTTCCACGACGAAGCGGAGGGCGGGCAAACCAAGCAAGTCATCTTCTCGGTCAAGGCGGGACACACCGGCCCGGCGCACGTCCGTGACCTGGGGCACGTCGTCACGCGCGAGAAGGCGCAGATTGGCGTATTGCTCACGATGGAAGAGCCGACGCGACCTATGCGGACGGAAGCGGCGTCGGCTGGGTTTTACAAGTCGGCTGGCGCTCAATTCCCACAGTTGCAAATCCTGACGGTCACGGAGTTGCTTCAAGGAAAGAAGATCGACATGCCCGCGTGGCATGACCGGCGCACGTTCAAATCCGCGCCGAAGGTCAAGGGAAAAGATCAAACACCGCAGAACGATTTGTTCAAACCCGAGTAGGATGAATCCATGACACCGACACGCGAGACAAAGGGCAAGGGCGAGCTTAGCGAAGGCCCAGACGCGGCGGCACGCTTCCGCGCGGCCGTGGCCCATTTGGCATCAGTGCCGCCCTCAGCGGCCCCACGGCCCCAGCCGCACCACCGGGCCAAGCCGCGCAGGAAGCGGTAAGCGGCGCGGTGGGGGTTTAGGGGGATTGACGGCCTCCGGAGTCAGGTATATTATTACCCTTTTTTGAAGGACCGCATGCACACTTTTGGCGGCAGGCGCCGCAGGAGATGACTATGACAGCGATCAGCACCGACTCGACCGTTGGCCAGCTTGTCGTTCAACGCCCCTCCCGCTCAAGGGTGTTTCAGCGGCTGGGGATCGACTTCTGCTGTGGCGGGAAGAAGCGGCTGTTGGACGCGTGCCGCGACAAGGGGCTGGACACGGATGAAGTCGTGCAGGCTCTTGCCGCCGACGAGGCCATCTCCGGCCAGGGCGGCGTGGACGTTGCCGGGATGGGGCTCTCGCAGTTGTGTGACCATATCGAGCAGACGCACCACGCCTATCTACACACCGAGCTGCCTCGCGTGGGCGCGATGGCGAAGAAAGTGGCGGCGGTGCATGGAGCAAACCACCCGTGGACAGTCGAGCTTGCGTCGGTGTTCGCGGGCTTTTCCGCCGAACTCGATACGCACATGGTCAAAGAGGAGCGGGTGCTGTTCCCTTGGATCCGCACCCTGGAGAAATCCGGCCGGTGTGATGAGGGGCATTGCAGCGGTTCGATCGCCAACCCGATCCGCATGATGGAGCACGAGCACGATAACGCGGGGCGGGCGATGGAGCGCATGCGCGAACTGAGCCACGGCTACACGCCGCCACCGGGCGCTTGTAACACGTTCATTGCGATGCTCGACGGTTTGGCGCGTATCGAATCCGACATGCACCAGCACGTTCACAAAGAGAACAACATCCTCTTCCCCAAGGCCGCACTGCGCGAGGAATCGACGGCGTAAATGGGAACTTTTCCCCTTGATCGAGCGGTCCGTTGGCGAGATCAACTGGAGACAATTGAGCATGAGGTAGAGGCGATAGAGTGCAAGACGGCGGTGCGTCAAGAAGGATAAATGAATAGTGCGGGACCGAGCCTGAGTGCCTGATAAGAGATAACATGGCTGAGGCTTCATTGACGCGGTGTATGCCAATGGTCAATGGCCTGTAAGTTTCAGCGGTGTACGGGCACAGGGGCCGCGATGCGACGAGATAAAATAATCGCTACAGCCATGGGAGCTCTGGCCACGCTGGTGCTTGCCGGGTTGATCGTGATCGGTTCGCGGAATCTGGCGCACTTCGACGCGGCACTGGTCGGATACACTTTTGCGACGGTGTTCGCTGTCTTCGGCATTGTGTACCGCTATGCGATGTGGTTGCAGCGGCCGCCTACAAAGATGTACTGGCGGCGCGGGTGGCAGGTCTTTTTCCTCCAACCCCGATATCTCCTGAGCAACATGGTCGAACTGGCGCGACGCTTCGCCGTCGAGTTCGTGGCCAACCGTTTCATCTGGCGGCGCGGCAAGGCGCGTTGGGGCGCTCATTGGCTCATCATGTGGGGCTGTCTCCTCGCGGCCGCCATCACATTCCCCCTAGTATTCGGGTGGATCCACTTTGAGACCGTGCCGGGCAACCTCGACTGGTACCGCGCCTATCTCTTCGGCTTCCCGACGGTGGCGTTTCCCGTTCATTCGCTGTTTGGCTTCATGGTTTTCCACGGGCTGGTGTGGGCGTCTTTCCTCGTGATCGCCGGCGTGATGCTCGCGATGCGCCGACGGATGACCGACCACGGCGCCGCCGCGGTGCAGCAGTTCGGGGAAGACTTCCTGCCCCTGATCCTGCTCTTTGCTATCAGCGTCACGGGCCTGATGCTCACCGCGAGCTACACGTGGATGAAGGGTTACGCCTACGACTTCCTCGCGATTCTCCATGCGATCACGGTCATCTTCACGCTGTTGTGGCTCCCATTCGGGAAGTTTTTCCACATCTTCCAGCGGCCGGCGCAGCTCGGGGTGAGTTTTTACAAGGACGTTGGGCGACAGACCGAACAAGCGGCGTGCCGCCGGTGCGGGCGGGCGTTCGCTTCAAAGATGATGGTGCAGGACTTGATTACCGTCGAGCGGGAATTGGGCTTCCAATACGAAGTGGATCGCGACGATACGGAGCACTTCCAGTGGGTCTGCCCCAAGTGCCGCAGGGCGCTGTTCGGTCTGGCGCAGGGCGCGATGTGGGCGGCACAACACGAAATCGAGGCACGACCATGAACGAGCAAGAAGAACGGCTTCGACAACACCCGGACGAGCGGTTCCTGGCCCCGCTACATCACATCGATCTGGGTGAGATCGCGGCCCAGCTCCTTGGCGAAGCGCTGCCGAGCCAGCGCAAACACCGGCAAGAAACGCTGTACCGGCATGGGCCGGTCACCGTCGCCCTTTTTCTTTTCGACAGCGGCGCGCACATGGCCCAGCACGTCGCCGAGGGCGTGGTGACCGTTCATGTGCTCGAAGGCCGGTTGAGGATGACCGCCGAGGGGAAATCGCATGATCTATCGGCCGGGCAACTTTTGGTCATGGCCCCGGGGGTGCGGCACGACGTCCATGCCGAAGAAGCCACGCGGATGTTGCTGACGGTGTGCCTGAATGTTTCCAAGACCAGTCTCTAACGGGAGCAGCCGTGGCGGTTCAACCGGTCAACCCGTTGAGAATCATCGAGGGCTTCGGCCCGCACCTGGCCTTCATGTCGGGCGACCGGCTATCGACCGCAGTCGAGCCGGATAAACTGGTGAAGACGCACTGCTGCTTCTGTGGTCAGCAGTGCGGGATTCAACTGAAGGTGAAAGACAACGCGGTGATCGGCTTCGAGCCGTGGGACGAGTTCCCATTCAACCGCGGGATGCTCTGCCCCAAGGGCGTGAAGCGATACCTCCAGGGCTCGCACCCGGACCGGTTGCTGACGGCGCTGAAGCGTGACCCGGCCGCGCCGGCCGGGTTCAGCGCGATGGGCTACGACGAAGCCATCACCCGCGTCGCGGGGGAGATCGACCGCATCCAGAAGCAACACGGCAACGACGCCTTTGCCGTTCTCACCGGCGCGAGTCTCACGAGCGAGAAGACGTATCTCATGGGCAAGTTCGCCCGCGTCTGCCTGAAGACCAGGTACATCGACTACAACGGCCGGCTGTGCATGGTCAGCGCCGCGGCGGCCAACAAGAAGGCGTTCGGTATTGATCGGGCGGCCAACCCGTGGGCGGACATCCTCAAGGCCAAAGTGGTGTGGATCAGCGGCGCCAACGTCGCCGAGTGCGCGCCGATCACGACCGATTACGTCTGGCAGGCGCGCGAGAACGGCGCCAAGATCATCGTCGTTGACCCCCGCATCACGCCGATCGCCCGCACGTGTGATCTGTTCCTGCCCATCAAACCCGGCCGGGATGTCGCGCTGTTCAACGGTGTCCTGCACCTGATGATTGAGAACGATTGGCTCGATCACCCCTTCATCGAGGACCACACCGTCGGATTCGACGCGCTGGCCGAGAGCGTTCGCGAGTGGACGCCCGCGAAAACGGCGGAAGTGACCGGCATCCCCGAGCGCTCGATCCGGCAGGCGGCCGAGTGGTGGGGCACAGCGAGCACGAGCTTCCTGATGCACGCCCGCGGGATCGAGCACCACAGCCACGGCGTGCGGAACTGCCTGGGGGCGATCAACATGGTGCTCGCCTCCGGGCGCATCGGCCGCGAGGGGTGCGGGTATTCCACCATCACCGGCCAGGCCAACGGCCAGGGCGGGCGCGAGCATGGGCAGAAGGCCGAGCAGCTCCCCGGCGGCCGCGACATCGAGAACCCCGTCGATCGCGTGCACATCGCGAAGGTGTGGGGCATCAATGAGGCCGACCTGCCCCACGCGGGCGTCGATGCGTATGAGGTTTTCCGCAAGATCGACCGCGGCGAGATCAAGGGGCTGCTGTCCATTTGCTTCAACCCGAAAGTCTCGCTGCCCGACAACAACTTCATCACCAAGGCGCTGGAGAAGCTGGAGTTTTATGTCGCGATCGACTTCTTCCTGAATGACACCGCGCATCACGCCGACGTCGTGCTACCCGGCTCGCTCCAGGAAGAGGACGAAGGCGTGGTGGCGCAGCTTGAGGGACGCGTGATCAAGATCAACAAGGCCGTGGACTGCCCCGGTGATGCGCGTCAGGATTGGCGGATCATCCAGGACATCGCCGCGAAGCTCGGCCGAACACACGGGATGCAGTTCCGCGGCCCGCGCGATATTTTCGACGAGCTGCGCGCGGCCTCCAAGGGCAGCGTGATCGATTACTCGGGCATCACCTACGAGAAAATCGAGAAGCAATTCGGTGTCTTCTGGCCCTGCCCCAGCGAAGACCCCAGCGGCAAGCCGGTCGACCACGCGGGCACTCCCCGTCTATTCGAGCCCGGGTCGTGGAACCCCATCGCCAAGGGTGCCGGACCGTTCTACTTCCCCGATGGCAGGGCGCGTTTCAACGTGGCGCCCTACTCGCCGCCCGCCGAAGAAACGGACGCGGAGTATCCGCTGATGCTCACCACCGGCCGCGTGGTGAGCCAGTTCCTTTCCGGCACGCAGACCCGCCGCATCGGGCCGCTGGTTGAGCAATACCCCGAGCCGCGCATCGAGATGCACCCGCGACTAGCGGCAAAGCTCGGCATCGCCGATGGGGATTGGGCGACCGCCGACTCGCGACGCGGCACGTGCACGCTCCGGGCCCAGGTCGTGACCACCATCCGGCCTGACACCGTTTTCATCCCGTACCACTGGGCCCGACGGAAGAGCGCTAACCAATTGACGATCTCCGCGCAGGACCCGATCTCAAAAATCCCGGAATACAAGGTCTGCGCCGTGCGTGTGAAGAAGGCGGATGCGCCCCCGGAATATGCAAACGAACTGGAGTCGCAGCAGTAATCGCTATCCATTGAGCAACTAAGAATGCCCGTACCCGACCACCTCAATTTCTATATCGACCCGAGCCGCTGCATCGGATGCCAGGCGTGCGTCCAGGCGTGCACCGAGTGCGATACGCACAAGGGCGAGTCGATGATTCATCTGGAGTACGTGGACCGCGGCGAGTCCGTCCAGACTGTGCCGGTCGTCTGCATGCACTGCGACCAGCCGACCTGCGCCGAGGTCTGCCCCGCCGACGCGATCAAGCGAACCGACGATGGCATCGTGCAGTCCGCTCTCAAGCCCCGGTGCATCGCCTGCGGCAACTGCGTCGTCGGATGCCCCTTCGGCGTGCCCGAGGTCAAGATCGAGCAGCAGCTCATGAAGAAGTGCGACATGTGCTACGACCGCTCGTCGGTCGGTAAGAAGCCCATGTGTACCACCGTGTGCCCGAGCCAGGCGTTGTTCTTTGGCACCCGTGAACAGATCGAGCAACTCCGCCCGCGATCCCGACCGGTCAACGAGTTTCACTTCGGCCGCCAGACCATCACCACGCGGGTCGGCATGATGGTTCCCAAAGAAGCCCAGGCACACTATGTGGATGTGACGGCCGCGATGGACGAACGAGCGGCTGCACGCCACATTTCTTTGAACGTAATAGACGACCCCTTCGCCGAGGTGAAAGCGTGATGGCGACCGACGGGCCCGACAACCACGAACCCCGCCGCGCAGAACCGATGGCACCCCGTGTCCAGCCATCGAGCGACGGTCTGACCGGCGTTCCCCCGGTGACAACCTATAAGCCCGCTTCCGAACGCGAACAGCACACGCTCGCCCCGGACGGCCGACCGCCCGAACAACAACCCGCCTGGCGCCGCGACTTCCCCATTGACTGGCCGCAGAACCACTATGTTGCGCGGCGTGACTTCACCAAGTTCATGGTCCTCACCAGCCTGGCCTTCACGGTCGGGCAGTTCTGGATCGGCGTCCAGAATTACCTCCGGCGCCGACGCGGCCAACCGCAGGTCGTCAAGATCGTATCACTGGCAGTGCTCCCCGTGGGTGGCACGGTCGCATTTGAGTACCCAGAGCGTCACGACGATTGCATCCTGGTCCGCACCGGTGAAAACTCTCTGCTGGCTTACAGCCAGAAATGCACGCACCTGGCCTGCGCAGTTGTCCCGCGCCCGGAGAAGGGTGACATCCACTGCCCGTGTCACGAGGGGTACTTCGATCTGGCCACCGGCCGACCGATCGCCGGGCCGCCGCGAAGGCCGTTGCCTCGCGTCACGCTGAGAATCCGTGGCGGCGACGTGTACGCCACCGGCGTGGAGGTGAGCACGGTATGAAACGCCCGTTCGCCCGCCAGCAGCGGATGACCGTGATCAACGGCATGCTCTGTGTCGTGCTGACCATCGTCGTCCTGCAATTGTGGTTGCTGACTGCCACGATGAACGCCTATTTGGGCGGCGACGAAACCGTCATCTGGCCGGCCGCGGCCGCGAGCACCGTTTGTCTGCTGCTGAACGCCGGCCTGCTGCGTTATCTTTACAGAATGGAGCGGTCATGACCGTTCCGACCAGCCCGCCGCCCGCGCAACCGTGGTTGGCGGACCTTCCGCCCAACTACTTCGCGATGGTGATGGCGACGGGGATCGTCTCGCTGGCCTGCCATTTGACGGGTTTCGAGTTCCTCGCAAAAGCCCTGTTCGGGCTCAACACCGCGTTTTTCATCATCCTCTGGGCGCTCCTGTTCACGCGGCTGGTGCGCTACCCGGCACGCGTGGCGGCGGACATGATGAGCCACGGGCGGTGCGTCGGCTTTTTCACCACCGTCGTCGCCACGTGCGTGCTGGGCAGCCAGTTCCTGATCATCGCCCACAGGCCGGGCATTGCAGTGGCCCTATGGGTGATCGGGATCGTGCTCTGGGCCGGGCTCACCTACACCATCTTCACGGCGCTAACGGTCAAAGCGACGAAGCCGACTCTGCCGGAGGGGATCAATGGTGGTTGGCTCCTCGGCGTTGTGGCGGCGCAATCCGTTGCCGTCTTAGGCGCGCAGCTCGCCGACCCCATGGATTGGACGCAAGGCCCCGCGTTGTTCTTCTGCCTGACGGTCTGGCTTGGCGGCGGGATGCTCTACATCTGGATCATCTCGCTGATCTTCTACCGCTACACCTTTTTCGTCCTCAGCCCCTCCGACCTCAGCCCCCCGTACTGGATCAACATGGGCGCAGTCGCGATCTCCACCTTGGCCGGCGTCATGTTGGCGGGCAATGCGCCGCATTCCACGATCGTCGCGGACCTCCTGCCGTTCATCAAGGGCTTTACGCTCCTGTTCTGGGCCACCGCGACGTGGTGGATTCCGATGCTCGTCATCCTCGGGGTGTGGCGTCACGTCTTCCAGAAGTTCCCGCTCCGTTACGATCCGCAATACTGGGGTGCGGTGTTTCCCTTGGGCATGTACACAGTGGCAACCTTCCGCCTGGCTCACCTCTTGGACCTCCCGTTCCTCGCCGTCATCCCGGGGGTGTTCATTTACGTGGCGCTCGGAGCGTGGTGCGTCGTGTTCGTAGGCTTGGTATGGCATCTCGCGGCCCGTGCCGTGCCACGCTCGTCAACATAAAATAATGATGGGGAGGGTTTGAGGTCCGCAGTGGTGTGGCAGGAAAGGCAGGCCACAATTGGCCCCGAAGACAAAAATCTCCAACATGCCGCCGGGCACGCCTCTGTTGCCGCAATCCCTCTGGACCATCGGTCACTCAACCCGAACGATCAATGAGTTCATCGACCTCCTGCGTCTGAACCAGATCGAGACCCTGGTTGATGTGCGACACTACCCCGGCTCACGCCGTTTCCCTCACTTCAACAAGCCCGCACTGCAACACTCGCTGGAAACCGTGGGCATCCGCTACGAGCACCTGGTCGAACTCGGCGGGCGACGGCCTGTTCGACCCGACTCGCACAACCTCATCTGGCGCAACGCCTCATTCCGCGGCTATGCCGATTACATGGAGACCCAGCCGTTCCGAGACGGCGTTGCCCGGCTGCTGGAAATCGCGCGCTCCGGCCGAACGGCCATCATGTGCTCTGAGGCGGTCTGGTGGCGCTGCCATCGTTCAATGATCGCTGATTATCTCAAGGCCACGGGCACGCATGTTTTTCACATCATGGGCCCCAACGCGATACAGGAGCATCCGTACACCTCCGCGGCGCATCTGGTCAATGACCGGCTCTCCTACGAAAGCACGAATCTCTTTGCCGCATCGCATTTACAGGAGGTCAAACCGATGACAACCAGCTACAAAGTAGGTGACCACGTTGAATGGAACTCAGAGGCCGGCCGCGTCCGTGGGACGATCAAGAAAAAAATCACCTCCGAAATCACGTTCAAGGGATATACAGTTCGCGCGTCGGAGGAAGAGCCCCAATATCTAATCAAGAGCGACAAAACGGATCACATGGCCATGCACAAAGGCTCGGCGCTCAAAAAAATCAGAGCCAAACGAGTGTGATACGGATTCGGATTCAAACGCGCACTAATACTGACGCGAGGTCGCTACGCAGCGGTACATGATCATGAAGCCGTAGACATTGGCTGTCGCAGCAATTGGTCATCCGCTTCTTCATAGATATACTTAGGTCGTTGCAGCTCAATAGCCACCCGTCCATCAGGCAGTAGCCCACGCACGGCAGTAGCCACTCGCGAAGGGCTTCTGCCATGAACGGATAACATCCATGCTAAATGACAACGGCGCTTGTGAAGCTGCACACGAATTGTCGGCATCGTGTCACACGCAACGCGGGCGCTTAGGAATATGTTCTTAGTGTTTGGGGGTCCACAATATCGGCCGACCCAGCAGCCCTCGGCGGTGGATGCGATCCGGTGAGCCGATCATGCGGAAGGTGAAGGAGTTCTCCTGTCCCGGCTTGATCCAGCGGGTTACGTCGACATCAAGGTCGGAGGTCTTGGGGTTGTCGGTGGGTGAGTGGACCAATTGGCCGTTGCACCAGACCCAGAGCTGGTCCGCGAGCACGGCTGGAACGTAGAGGAACATGTTGTCGTCCGCCTTCAACGGTTCTGGCGCTTCGGGTTTCACCGTGAACCGATACCACGCGAAGCCATCGTAAGGATAGCCGTCCGGCTCGCGGTAGCCGGCGTCGGAAATGTCCACGCCGATGGGGATCACGTCCCACGCCACGCCGCGGGCGACCTCGTCGCGCTGCCACTGGGCGTAGAGGCCTTGGTTGCGGCGGTCGATCTTGAACTGGGCCTTCTCCGGCGCAATCGCCAGGCGTCGCCCCTTCTCGCCGCCGTCGCGGTCGATCATGGCCTGAAGCTGTGCACGGACGAAACCCGTGCCGCGCTTCTCGTTGACGACCCACTGCGGGTCGGGCGGGAAAAGCCCCGGCTGGATGGCTTGAACAACCTTGATTGGCTCGTTGAGGCGATCGAGCAGTGCGAGGGCTCCGCGATACTCGCCGGCGCGCTCCGCCGCGACCAACTCTTGCCACAGGAACATGTATTGATGCACAGCCCGATAGGCGCGGATGCGGGTGCGGAACGGCTCCTGATCACCCGCCGCCCGCTCGGCCGCGTCGAGGTGCTTCGCCAGGCCACGCGTCGGCTCGGACGGGAAGATCGGCATCCAGTCGCCCAACTGCCCGGTCCAGGTCATATGCGCATGCGACACCGCGGGCATTGCTTCGATGCCCTCGATGAACCGCTTCATCGCGCCGGCGGCCGGACCGAAGAACCGCGTGTAGAAATCCGCCAGCAGCGCCTCTACGTCCGCATCGGCGTCCCACATCAGTTTGCAGCGGAGGTAGTAATTCAGCCCGGTGCGCAGGAACGCGTTGTGCCCCTCGGTCGTGAAGCCGGCCACGCCATGCTTCTTGTAGTACGGCAGGTTCACGCGGATCGAGTGCACGTTCCAGAACGGCATGCGGATCAGGTCGGCGTGCGGGTCGTAGTCGTAGATCAACAGCGGCGACCCTAGGCGCTCCCAGGCCTCGATCGTGCGCCGCTGCCGGCCGGCAAAAAGACAGATTCCCGAATCGAGCGGGTGGATCGAGCAGACACGCAGCTGCGCCAGGTTGATCACCACATTGCGGTTCCACGGCCGCTCCAACCCCTCGGGGGGCGAGACGCGGTTGGCGTAGGCCAGCACCACGATCTGCCGGTCGGGGAACTCCTTTTTGACCTCGTGGCAGAGGTTGTTGACGAAGTTGAAGTAGGAATCGGAGATCGAGTCGCGCAGGCCGCTGTCGAGCCGGAAGGCGTGGTCCGCCGCGCGGGTGGCGGGGTCGTGGCTCATCACGTCGGCGTCGGGCGCGGAGAAGGCAAAGCTCATCTCGCCGGGATTGGCGCGGAAATAATCGCAGACTTCCTTGGCGGCGATCTCCAGCGTCTTGGGATTGCTCAGGGCGAGCATCGTCATGTGCGTGCCCTCGTTCTTGAACCCGCGCGGGTAGTGCTTGCCGTCGGGGCCCTGTGCGTAGATCTCCGGGAATTGTGCGAAGTACTTGTCTGGGGGCGCGAGGCGGAAAATCGTTCCGTCACCGGGGAAAGCGTACACACCGCGGTCGGTGCCCTTGTTACGGCGCAGCCACGGCTCAAAGCCCTCAGTGCGGTCGGCCCATCCCGACAGCCAGATGTTGCGAATGCGGAACGAAGGCCGCTGCTCGACATTCAGATCGGGGATTTCGACCGTCCTTGCGGATGGGATGACCAGGCCGAAATCGCCCGGGAAGTACCAACGGACGCCCATGCGTTCGAGCAGGTCGCACGCGGCGTAATACGTGCCGCGATAGGGTCCATCCTCATTGCCGATAACCGCTACATCTTGTCCCTTGGTGCGCAGGAGGAAGGCTTCTTTCGTGCCGTCGCGGTCTTGGCCCGCGGGGGCCTCAATGCCCAGAGCTGCCAGGGCCTTGGACCGGCCGACGAGGATGCGCGGGCCACGATGTCGCCCGGCCGCCGGGTCCGATTCCTTGAGGATCGGCACGGTCGCGCCGGATATGCGATAGAGATACGTCTGCAACTCCGTCGCTGCCTCGTGCGCTGTCGAGGCCGGCTGGTCGGCGATGAGGAGGATGGCTCTGGGCTGGCCCTGGTCGATGACGACGACACCGGCTACCGCCGCGACGCAGTGGGTCAGGAAGGCCACGGCGAGAGCGATCAAGGCAACAGGCGACACGCGGTACAAGTGATGTGGCATTGGCGAGTCTCCGTGAATGAAAGAGCCGGGGCTGCAGCGTACCTTTCTTCCCGCGCTCGCGCAGGGCCACGGCGTGCGGAGGTGTCCCTATGAAAAGATGGTTGTGGGCGCGAGCGCGAAGAGCGCATCGCGTCGTAAACTGGTCATCCAGATTTTCAGTTGTATACTTAGGTCGTTGCGGCTCGGATGCCGCTCATTCATCCGGCAGTAGCCCACGCACGGCAGTAGCCACTTGCGAAGGGCTTCTGCCATGCACCGACAACACATTCTTTCAACGGCTGCGGCGCTCATGAAGCGGCGGGTCGTTGTTGAGATGAAGCGGTGTGGTGGGATTGAAGTGTTCAAGTTTGGGGTCAGCGTTCATCCTGCGTCCTCCATGACACGAACAATCATATCCCTGCGACGTTTAACGCGATGAGCAGGTTCGGTGATCGCCAACATAAACCGCCCGCGCCGTCGGAAACTCCTCCCACCGCGTCGTGTACCGCGGTGACCGCCGCTCGCACCGGCCCTTCCACGCCACGGTCCTGCCGGGCATTAACTCAAACGCCGCCGCTGCGCCGATACGGATGGCTCCCCGCCCCTGGTCGTGGTTGATGCGGTCCATCACCTGCATGAGCCGGTGGGTCCGGGCGTGGTCGCGTGGGTCAAACAGGTTCGGGTGGATGTGGCTGCGTGGGATCAACCGGTAAAGCATGACGCCCGCCTTTTCGTAGGCGTGCTGCGGTCATCACGACTTCGCCCTTCGCGGTGAAATGCTTCCTTGTACTTCACGGCTTGCTCGCGCCGCGAGCACGAAGAACGGCACCGACGCGAGTTGTACCGCGACAGAGAACACAATGAGGGCTGTCCGCGAGTGCTCGTAGAGCAACCCTACGGCCACGCTGCCGACCAGCCAGCCGCCCCCGTAGCCCAGGTAGAAGAGTCCGAAGGCTAGGTTCCGGCGCCCTTCGGGAAGGACGCTCGCAATCGAGGCTTTGAGCAACGTGTCCTGAGTGGCGTACCCGATCCCCCACAGGAACATCCCGACGAGCGCCACCCAAAATCCGCCGAGGAAGACCAGCGGTGAGAAGAGTGCCGAAAGACACACGGCGGCAACGACGACTCCGATGCCGATCCGGTCGTAGAGCCTGCCCATGACGAGGCTGGCCACGACGCCCATCCCCGTGGAGAGCGCGAGGAAAAGCGGGATCCAGTGCTCGGTGACAATCTTGGTGTTGGACAGGTGGTAAGAGATGAACTCGAAGCTCATCAGGCCCGCCGCGAAGCATGTCCCCGCAACCATGTACAGCCAGTACCCGCTCGTGAAACCCTTCGCCCGTGCTGTCTTCTGCCCGCCCTCCTCCAGACGGGACGGGACCGGAAAGATGACCCGCGCGGCGACAAGCGAGGCCAGTGCCAATAGTGAGGAAATTAGAAGCAGTGCGAATCCGGTTCGGTAGCTGCCTTTGAGGAAGAGGACGAGCGCCATCAGGAGTGGGCCAATCGTTGCGCCGGTCTCGTCCATTGCGGTGTTCACCGCGTAGACCCATCCCTTCCCGTGCTTGCCGGTCGAATACGAGAGCATCGCCTCGACGGTCGGCTTGCGAATGGCCCGGCCAATGCGCTCGGCGAGGATAAACGCTGCCGCCGACTGCCAGGAAGGAGCAAGGGCCATCGCGGGAACAGCAAGCAGGTTGATGCTGTAACCGATGAACGTGATCGGCCAGTGTTTGCCCGTCCGGTCGGCGATGTACCCGGAGACTGATCGCAGGCTGTACCCGAGGAACTCACCCAGCCCAGCGATGATGCTAATCGCCGCGGCGCTGGCCCCGAGCGTGCCCAGGAACGTCCCATTGAGGCTCGCGCCACCCTCATACGTGGTGTCGGCGAACAGATTCACGGCGCCCATCATCAGGACGAATCTGAACGCGGGGGAATCGCTAAGTGCGAGACCTTTCTTCTTCATCGTGCCTCCGCGACCGGTTTCCTGGCGATCCGCCTACGGGTGCGGAGTGAATTGCGCGAGCTCGTAGATGCCCAACTCCTTCTCGATCGCAGCAACGCGATCAACCGCCCGTGGGAAACCCTCCTCGCCGAGCTGTTTATGCTCGATGCGTTCAAAATCCTCACCCAGTGCGTCGTACTCATTGCGGCTGACAATCTGGTGAAGCACCGGAAAGAGGATCGTGTCCTCGCGGGCCTCGTGCGGACGGTACATGCGGATGAACTGGCGGATGCGCAGGACCAGTTCACGTGATTCGTCCCGATCGCGGAGGCTCTGCGCCGTCGCCAGCGCCTCGATTCGCTCGGTCGTCCGACGGCCCTCCTTGTGCTGGACCGTGAGCACATCGAGTAGATCGACGAGTTTGCCCGCGGTGCGGTAGCGGGGGAACAGATGATCCTCCTCAAGCTTCTCGTGATAGTCCTCGATAAGCGTGCGGACAAGGCGGGCGGAATCCGCCAGCGGTTCTGGGGACAGGTCCTGCTTGGCCTCGACGCGTCGCGCGCACTCCTCGTAGACCAGCAGCACGCGGTTGAGCAAGCCGTGTTCGCGCATCAGGTCCTCCGCCGGAGAAACCTCTTCCTCGCCCTTGGGCTTCTCGTCTTTATGCTTGGCCGTGCTTTCTCCGCCCCTGGAGGCGCAACCGGACGCGACAATGCCCACGCCCAGCGCCGCTGACGCCTGCAGAAATCCGCGACGCGTCGGACCAGAGTCCTTGCACATGGTTTGCTCCTTTGCAGGGGCTCAATTCACAGTTCATTATCCACATTCGATAAAGTAAACCTAGGGAATCCCGTTGATGAGCCCGCCGACGTCCGCCACCTCAGGCCGTTCCTGACGAACGGATATATCCCACGCAGGAAGGCCGGCGGTGTTCGTCAGCCAAAGTCCAACCGGGAAATGGCGGCTTGAGCAACCCATTGGTGTTGAGGTGGCGCTCCCGCGTTTTCCGTTACCACCTTGATGCGGACGCGTGCTTCAACTTCTTCGTCACGGCGGAGCACATGGCGGACTGGCTCCTGCCCGGAGAACAGAACAAGGCGCAGCGGAGGACTCTAAAAAACGACCCCGTCTTGAAGATCTGCTCCCAAGTCGCGAACGGCGCGAAGCATTTTCAGACCGAGGACAAGCGGCACAGCTCGATCTCCGGTGTGGCGTATTCCGTCATGATTGGCGAGCCCAGTCGCCGTGATGGGTACGAGTTCGTGATCCACGTAAACCCGCCCGACGCTGAGGCGTTGGGCTGCCCGTCACTCACCGTGCGCGAGCTGGTCAAACGGGTCCTCGACTTCTGGGAGCCCCGCGTAAAACACTTGCCAATGTTCGGCGAATAATCCCGCGACCTGGTGTCGGTCGGGGCCGTCGCATAACCCGCCGCACAACGACATTAGGTTAGGCGGCTTGCTCCGCCGGGCCTGGCCTGCGGGTCTTTCATCACCGACAACCCCGGTTGTTCGATCGCTTGTACGAGTCCTTGCACGTCCTAACCGCCAACTGGTACGAAAACCCGCACGGGTGCCAGTCCGTCGTAGTCACCTCCAGTCACCTGTAGTCACATCAACCCCGCGCGGGGCTCGGGGCGGGGTGATGTCGCTGCGACCAACGCCGACGCGGAAGGTCTGGGACTTTGGGTTTCTCCTTCCCAAACATAGCCAAACGCGGTGTAGATCACGGTGACGCGGCGCTCTGGCGCTGGCGATTGAATCAGTTCAACTCGATCTCAGCGCCGATCTCGGGGAGAACCACCCGACCGCTGCCGCCGAGCTTGCGGTAGGTGTCAGCGAAGAGCTGCGGGTCAAGAGTAGCCTCGTCTCCGCCGATATTGCGGTCCCACAGGATGTGGTGCATGGGAATGACGGTTTGGGCGCCCAATTGCCACGCCAGCAGGGCCGCTTCGTGCGCGTTCATATTGCCCCCCGCACCGTTGATGCAGAGGATAGCCACGTCGGGCTTGCGGGTGCGCAGGTGGCGCAGGCGCAGGTCGTACTCGGTATCGCCGGTGTGGTAGATCGTAAAACCCGGCTCCGGGCTGTTTCCCGCGATACGGATGAAGAGCCCCATGGCATCGGGCGTCTCCCATCCGGGGATGCCCGCATCGTGACGCGCGGGGGCGTGCGAGAGCGTGGCATTGGCGATGGTGAACTCGCTGCCGGCGGAAAACGCGGTGACCTGTTGCCGGGGCAGGCCCCAGCCCAAGGCCCGGGAGGTGGCGCTGGGCGGCATGATGAAGCGCGTGGCGGGGTGGGCCGCAGCGATCTGCGGGATGGAGCCCGGGTCCAGGTGGTCCTCGTGGGCGTGGGTGGCGACGACAACGTGGACGTCGAGTTCCTGCGGGGTGATGGGGGCGGGGAACCCGCGGGCGATGCCGAAGATGTCGTTGACGATGTTGGAGAGATAGGGGTCGATGCAGACCCGGGTGCCGTCGGGCAGCTTGAAGATGAAGCCGGTGCCACCGAGCCACCAGGCGACGACCTTCCCCCGTGGAACCACACGGCCGGAGATGCGGGTGGCAAGATTGGCGGCGTGCTGCGGCATGTTAGCGGTGCTCAGCCAGGGGCAACGCGTGGAGTACATCCTATGTGCTGCAATCAGCTATGAGTAGCGGGGCGTCTCGGCTTGCGACATAACCCGCCGCTTAACGGCATTACGTTATCCGCACATGGTCGACACATACGGCGACAACCCGATTCGCACGATCGACGACATGCCGTCGCAGTTCGACGTCGTTCGCTTTGATAGGCGGCCTGCGCCGCCGGGCCTGGCCTGCGGGTCTTCATCGCAGACAACTCCGGGTCGCGTCCGGCGCTTGTACGAGTCCTTGCACGTCCCAACCGCCAACTGGTACGAAAACCCGCACGGGTGCCAGTCCGTTGTAGTCGTCCCCAGTCACCTGTAGTCACAGTGACCCGTCCATGCGCTGCGGCACACCTTCGGTACTCACCTCGCCAAGGCCGGGGTCACGCCCCGGGTGGCGATGGCGGCGATGCGGCACAGCACGATTGACCTGACGATGAATGTTTACACCGACCCCGCGCTGCTCGACGTGGCGGGGGCGGTCGAGGCACTGCCGTCGTTCACGGCCAAGGCCGCACGCACTACCGACCACGCCTTTTGACATAGCCCGTTCACCGCTTTGAGCCCGGTTTACGGAATGCAGCCCTGGACCGGCTCGGGGGGAGCGGGTCTGTTGTCGGTTGAACTAAATCTGATCGGGTGGAGATGAATCAGGCTCCCTTGCGCCGGCGGCCCATCAGAAGCACGCCGCCCAAGCCCAAGACGCTCATGCTCGCGGGTTCGGGGATAATGCTGACGTAGTTGTCGCCCCAGTCAAAGTCGGTGAAGGTAACGGACCCGCCGCTGTTATTGTTGGTATAGGCGAAGCCGACGACGCCGACCTCAACCTGCCGAAAGTCGAATGCACCCTGGCCGGTGTCCACGAACGCTGTGCTGGCCCATTTGTATTCGGTGCCGCCGTTATTGACATAGAACTCAATGGTGCCGTCAACGAGTTTTCCGATCTGCAGCGTGACGGTGTTGCCGTTCACGCGCTGGGCGCGGATGGCGGGAGCGATGCCCCAGTCACTCTGGTTGGCGTCGGCCATTTCGCCGCCACCGCCCACCGTGGCAAAGCCGATGACCTGTTTGTTGTTCGAGCCCCATCCGCCGTAGGTGGTTTCGCTCAAAAAACTGGTGTTGTTGCGTGTGGTGCCCGAGTCGTTCGCAAAGCCTGTACCACCGGGATCGTTGTATGGGCCGACCTGATTGCCCGCGGGCAGCAACGTGCCGGCCTCATCCGCCCAGCCGCCGGTCGCGGAGTTGGTGTTGTTCTGCTGAACCGCCCCCGCAACCAGGACGATCTGCTGGCCGTTATCCCAAGCTGCGGGGCCGTTGATGAAGAGTTGGAAACGGGGCAGGCTGCCGTTTTGATTCGTGACATCAATGAACGTGGTGCGGACCCAGGGGGTGCCGTTAGCATTGATTGTGCCGGCACCGGCATTGACGGGGCTGTACAGACCCGGGCCGGCGAAACTGCTAACCGGCGGGTCCGCCGGCGCGACGGTCATCACGAAACTTTCGTTGACGCCGGCGTTCGTCGTGACGCCGGCAATCGCGGGGCCGAAACCCGCGGTGTTGTCGAGCCAGTTGGCATCGGTGCCAGACGGGGGGATCCACGGCAGATCGTCGGTTGATGCCCCGACGCTCGTTGCGACGCTCAGTCCCCCGAGAACCGCTAACAGCGCCATTCTTGTCTTTGTCGCGATATGCATCGAATTTTCTCCTTCCGAGATATGTTGGAGCAACCGAACGCCGACAGCTTTGCGAGACGCGAGATGCGGAAATGCCTACGACAGACTAAATCGTCTTGGAGCGTTGTCTCGACCTAGAGGTCAACGGGCACCGGGAGAAACTTTCCTAAGCCGGGATTTCCCGCTTGGACTCCATTCCACGACTATCGCGGTCCAACCTTGAACCAAGATACCCGACAGGTTGCTCCCATTCAAGTGATTTTTTAGGCCGCTCGGGCGATATTATTCATAGTGGCTGGCGACCGCAACCGTCGTAATGCTTGGGGCGAGGCGGCTGCGAGGCTCAATGCACAGGGCTAAACAACCGCCGCAACGGACCTGATCCACGGGAACGTTTCTGGCGTTCTGGGTGTTGCCAGGTTGACGGTGCATCGTCGAACGCTTGCACGAATCCTTGCACGTCCCAACCGACAACTGGTACGAAAACCCGCACGGGTGCCAGTCCGTCGTAGTCACCCCCAGTCACCTGTAGTCACATCGACCGCCCGGAAGGCTCGCGGTAGCCTCGTCGTAAGTCTTGATTGGGTGGGGAGACAGTCGCTTCCTGTCACCTCCAGTCGTCCGTAGTCACTCGCTGACGTGCCGGGCGGAAAAGCGGGTGAGGGGACTCGAACCCCTAACATTCAGATTGGAAATCTGATGCTCTACCGTTGAGCTACACCCGCAAGGGCGTGGCATTGTAGCATGGGGGGTGTGAGCACTGCGGCGACGCACAACGATCTCGCTCCCGCGCCGGCGGCCAGGGCTGTGTCGCCCGGGCTGGGGTTTTCGTGCGTCCATTATCTGCCCTCGATCGCGCTGCACGAGGGGGGCCTGGTGCGGGCGGTGTTTGATCTGTGCAGGGTGCTGGCGTCGCGCGGGATGGACGTGACGCTGCTGACCTATGACACGCGGGACGCGCCCAAGGCGTGGCTGGATGGCGAGCCGGGGACGCCGCGCGTGGTGAAGATGCCCGGGCCGATCCTGCCGCGGCAGATCCTCGGCTCGCGCTCGATGAAGATCGCGGCGGAGTGGATCGAAAAGACGGATGTCGTGCACCTGCATGGGCCGTTCATTCTCAGCAGCGTGCAGATGGCCAAACTGGCGCGCCGGATGAAGAAGCCGTATGTCTTCACGGCGCACGGGATGTTGGACGATTGGTCGATGGCTCGCCGTCCGCTCCTTAAGCGGCTGTTCATGGCGATGGGCGTGCGGCGCGCGCTGCGTCGTGCGTCGCGGGTGCATTGCACGGCGGACAAAGAACTCGAGCAGGCGCAGAAATGGTTCGGCGAGGGGTGGGGCATCGTGCTGCCGTACGTGGTAGACACGCAGCCGTATGAAAATCTCCCCGGGCCGGAGGCGGCGAAGGCGAAGTTCCCCGACCTTCGGAGGCCGGAGAAGAAAGTGTTGTTCTTGGGCCGGCTGCACCCCAAGAAGGGGGTGGACATCCTGCTGCGTGCGGCGGCGTCGCCGCGGTCGGGTTATGAGCCGTTCCGGGTGGTGATCGCGGGGCCTTCGGAGCCGGAGTATCTCGACGGCCTCAGGCGATTGGCGGGGACGCTGGGCGTGCTGGAGCGCGTCGATTTTCTGGGGATGGTGGGGGGTGATCTGAAATTATCGCTGATGCAGTCGGTGGACGTTATGGCGTTGCCGACGTGGCAGGAGAATTTCGGGCTGGTGCTTGTGGAGTCGATGGCGTGTGGGACGCCGGTGGTGACGACGTGGGGCGTGGACATCTGGCCGGAGATCGAGCAGGCGGGGGGGCTGATCTGCGACCGGAGTTCGGAGGCGTTCGCGATGGCGTTCCGTGACGTGCTGGCGAACCCGGTGCAACTCAGGCACCGTGGGCAGATGGGTCGGCAGTGGGTGATGGAAACATTGAACCCGACGCTGGTGGTGCAGGGGTACGAGGCGATGTATCGGGAGGTGTCGAAGTTTCGGTAGCTGGAGAAGAGGAAGAAAGCGAAGACCCCGATGACTCGCGGACTCGTCATTGGGCATGGCTGTTGAGGATGTGTTGGTAGTGGCCGACCCACGAGCGGGCGATCACGTCCCAATCGAAATTGGCGCGGACCCACGGGGCGGCCTTCGCGGCGGCGGCGCGGCGCATTTCATGGTGCGTGAGCCAATGTGTGAGCGCGGCGGCGAGGGCGTCGATGTTCAGCGGGACGGTCGCGCCGACGCCGGCGGCGGTGGTCTGGCTGTGCAGCGCGACCTGGTCGGAGAGGACGACCGGGCAGCCCGCGGCGAGCGACTCGATAACCGAGACGCCGAAATTCTCCTGGTAGCTGGGCAGCACGAAGAGGTCGGCGGCGGCGAGCGCCGCGACGCGGTCGCGCCCGCGCAGCATACCGGTGAAGATCACGCGGTCCTCGACCCCGGCCTCGGCGGCGAGCTTGCGCACGGCCGGCGTGTAGTTCTCGAGGTCCGGCCCGGCCACGACGAGCACGGCATCACCGGGCTGGGTCTTCGCGAAGGCGGGGATGAGCAGGTCGAACCCTTTTTTCGCGTCTACGCGGCCGAAGATGATGACCATCGGGCGCTCGCCGATCGCCGGGTGCCGCGAGCGGAAGGAGGCGCGGGTCGGCGGGTCGGCGAACTCGGAGAGGTCCACGCCGTTGGGCACGACCAGCGGGGGGGCCTTGATGTTCAGGGGTGCGACGCAATCTCGTTCGGCGTTGGTGGTGTAATGGATGGCGGCGGCGCGGTCGAGGTCGCCGCGCAGGCGGAGCTTTAGATAGATGCGCTTCTTGATCCCGCCCTGTTGGAGGGACCATGGGTCGAGCATGCCGCAGGGGCGGAAGATGTAGGGTTTCCCGTTGCACTGGGCGGTGCCGGCGGCAGCGTGCTGCACGGATTCCCAGAGTGCGTGGATATGGATCACGTCGGCCTGGGAGACGGCGCGGCGCACAGCGGGGCGGATGCGTGGGGACCAGCGCAACGGGCCCCGGCAGGGACCGACCCATTCGAGGGGGATGCCCTCGCGGCAGAGCTTGTCGGCGTCGGTGCTGGCATCATTGGGCCGGAAGGTGGAGAGGATGCGTGCATCCAACCCGGCGCGGACCTGGGCGCGAGCGAGCCCTGCGAGCGCCGCGGAAGGCCCACCCTCGGTGGCGGCCAGGAGCGAGATGACGTGCAGCACCCGCATTGGTGGCGATCATAACGCCAGACTCACGGTCCGGGTTGCCGCATCGTTGCAGGGCTCATACGATTAGACCTCTTGGTTTCGACGTGGTTATCGGTTTCCGCGGTGAGATCAAATCTCCGGGCGTCGAAAGCCGATAAGTAGGGTCACGGTGTAATTCCGCCGCCGCCGCGCGGCCGACCAGGGTGCCATTCTCGATGCTTGTACTCGCAATCCACGACGGCCACGACTCGGGCGTCTGTCTCGTCCGGGACGGCAAAATCGTGCTCTACAGCGCCGAGGAGCGGCGTCGGAACGTCAAGAATTACGCCGGCGTCCCCACGCTCTCCATCGCGGCGGTCTTCAAGAACTCGGGCATCGACCCCCGAGAGGTCGATCTGATCGCCCTCTCGGGAATCCTGCGCAACACAACACCGACCCTCGGCGGCAAGAAGACGATCTACTCCGTCCTCACCGTGCTGACCTGGATGGGCCGGACGCACTGGGGCACCGAGCTGGGCCGGACCGTCATGTCCAAGCTGCGCAAGGTCCAGTACCTCCTGGACGAGCTCAAGCAGTTCGGTCTCGCGGACAAACCCCTCAAGACTTACGACCACCACGCCACCCACGCCGCCTGTGCCTACTTTCACCGGCCGTGGAAAGACGACGCCCTCATCCTCACCCTCGACGGCGCGGGCGACGGCCTGTGCGCGACGGTCAGCGTCGGCAGCGGCAACGAGATGAAGCGCATCTCGTGGACGCCCAAGTTCCACAGCCCCGCCAACTGGATGTACTCCTCCATCACCCGCTTCATGGGCCTCAAGCCCTGGGAACACGAGTACAAGGTCATGGGCATGGCGCCCTACGGCCAGGCGGAATACGTCGCCCCCACGCTGCGCGAGATGTTCGGCGTCGAGGGGCTGGAGTTCCGCAACAAGACCGGCCGGATCGCCACGCCGCTCCTTAATCATATGATCAAGAAGCTCTACTGCCCGCGGTTCGACAACACCGCCGCCGGCTGTCAGCAGGTCTTCGAGGAGTTGATGCTCCAGTGGGTCGCCAACTGCATCAAGGCGACGGGCGTGAAAAAGATCGCCTGCGCCGGCGGCGCGTTTCTGAACGTGAAGGCCAACAAGCTGATCCGTGAGATGGAGGGCGTGGAGGCGTTCTACGCCTACCCAGCCAGCGACGACGGCGGCTCGCCGATCGGCGCGGCGATCCTGGGGTATCTCGATCTGTGCAAAGAGGCGGGCAAGCAGCCCGCGTTTGACCTGCCTCGCGACATGTACCTCGGGCTGGAGTTCACGGAGCCGGAGATGGAAGCCGCCGCGCGGGGTTCGGGCCTGCCGTGGCAGCGGATGGAGAACCCGGCGGCGCAGATCGCGCGGATGCTCGCGGACGGCAAGATCGTCGCCCGGTTCAACGGCCGGGAGGAGTGCGGCCCGCGCGCCCTGGGCAACCGCAGCATCATGGCCGATCCGCGCGACCTCAGGCAGATCCGCAAGCTCAATTTCGCCATCAAGTACCGCGACTTCTGGATGCCCTTCGCCACCAGCATGCTGGCGGAGGACGCGCAGAAGTACATCAAGAAGCTCACCGCGTGGCCGTTCTGGATGATCGAGGCGTTCGACACGCAGAACAACGCCGAGGCCGCATTCATCGCCGGCATGCACCCCTTCGATCTGACGGTCCGCCCGCAGGTGGTCAACGAGCTGAACCCGGGCTACCGTGACATCATCACTGAGTTCAAGAAGATCACCGGCATCGGCGCTGTGCTGAACACGAGCTTCAACCTGCACGGGTTCCCCATCGTGGGCACGCCGGAGATTGCCGTGGATACGCTCAAGAAGAGCGATCTGGACGGCCTGGCGCTCGGCCCGTTCCTCATCACCAAGCCCCCCAAGGCGGAGCCCGCCCGATAGGAGTTGCTGTTGGAGCGCAGTGCCGAGCCAATCCACTGTCGGGCGTGCGGGGCCGACGGGTTTGAGAACTTGGGCCGTATCGTCCACGGTGAGCCCACGCTGGTCGCCGGGGTGCCGATCGATCTGCACGGTGTGGAGTTTTCGCTCCGCCGCTGCAAGACCTGCGGCTTCGCCTTCAAGCACCCTCCGATCCCCGTTGAAAAACTGATGGAGTGCTACGCCAAGTCCGGCGCGGGTAACTGGGGCTTTGACCCCGACCCGTACAT
Source organism: Planctomycetota bacterium (assembly GCA_021413865.1). Lineage (GTDB taxonomy): Bacteria > Planctomycetota > Phycisphaerae > Phycisphaerales > Phycisphaeraceae > JAIOPN01. The sequence continues at coordinate 37,145 of JAIOPN010000049.1, forward strand.
GCGGAGGCTCGACCAGATCACGCAGATGATTTCGCGCCACGCCAGGGGGAAGCGCGTGCTGGACATCGGCTGCAACAACGGCGCGGTGCTCAAGGCGTTCGGCGACGAGTGGGAGAAGTTCGGCGTGGAGCCCGGCCGGGAGGCCGCGGCACTGGCGCGCAAGCGAGGCGTCAACGTCATCGGCGACACGCTCCAGGCCATCCCCCCGGGCCAGAAGTTCGACGTCGCCCTGGCGATCGACGTCGTCGAGCACATCGAGGACCCCGTCCCTTTTTTCGAGAAGGTGCGTTCCTGCCTCTCGCCCGGTGGGGTGTTAGCCGTCATCACCGGCGACAGCCGCGCCCCGACGGCCCGGCTCATGGGCAGCCGCTATTGGTACTTCTGCCTCACCGAACACGTCAGCTTCTACTGTCGACGGGCGATCACCGGCATCGCCCAGCGCGTGGGGTTCGAGACGCTCGAATACCACCGCATCAGCCACCGGCGGTCCACGCTCTGGCAGAAGGTCCGCTGCGCGGTGATGAACATGGCTTTCCTTCTGGCGGTCAAGACGCATGGCCTGGGTCTGCCCGTTGTCCAGCGTGCCACCCGCCGCGGCGCTCCCGGATGGATCACCGCTAGGGACCACATGATCTATCTGGCCCGCGTGGTGTGAGTTCCAGCAATCCGTTTCGGTAGGTCGCCGAGGTGTTCACCATGATCCGTCGCGTTACATCCATGCTTCCCGGCTTCGCACGCGAGGCGGTCCTGCGCCTGGCCAAATCGGTGCGCACCAGGGTGTTCCTCGTGCCTGACGCCTTCGACGACCTGGTGCGGATCAGCCGGTTGATAAAGCCCGTGGCCGTGCTCGACATCGGCGCCCATGTGGGCGAGACGGTCGCCGAGTTGGCGTCGCGCATGCCCGAGACGCCGGTGTACGCCTTCGAGCCGACGCCGGCGAGCCTCGAGCAGCTCCGCAAACGCGCCGCGCCGCTGCCGCGCGTCACGGTCCACCCAGTGGCGATCGCGGATCACGCCGGCAAGATCAGTTTCTTTATTAACGAGGGCAGCCAAACCAATTCATTGCTCGACAACGCCGAGGGGAATAAGAAGTTTCTCGGCGGCGTGACGCGGCATGTGGGTAAGATCGAGGTAGAGGCGACGACACTCGACGCCTGGGCGGCGAAGAATGTTCCCACGGGCGACCTGGTGGTGAAGGTCGACGTGCAGGGAGCGGAACTGCAGGTGATCGCCGGCGGGCGCGAGGTGCTTGGCTCGCGTGTGGCGGTGTTTTACACCGAGGTCTCACTAACGCAGCTCTACCAGGGCAAGAGCAACCTGTTCACGATCCATGAGGCGTTGACGAACGGGCTGCCCTTTGTGCTGTACCAGATTTACCGCACGCGCAGCAACGCGGCGGGCCAGGCGATGTGGGCCGATGCGATGTGGGTCCGCGCCGACGTGTTGCCGCGTTTGGGTTGAACGATCATCAGCGATCAGAGGAGCAGGTTCCCGTGCGTTTCAGTGTGCTCACCCCAAGCTTCAACCAGGGATCATTTCTCGAGCGGAACATCCGTAGCGTCCTGGAGCAGGACGTGCCGGGGACGGAGCACATCATCTGCGACGGCGGGTCGAAGGATTCGACTGTCGACGTACTGAAGAAGTATTCCGACCGCCTCGCCTACTGGGTTTCCGAGAAAGACGCCGGCCAGGCGGACGCACTCAACAAGGCGCTGGGCAAAGCGACGGGCGACATCATCGGGTGGATCAATGTCGACGAGTATTATGAGCCCAACATCTTTGGCCTGGTGGCCCGGGCGTTCGAGGAGAATGCCATGGCCGTGCTGGTTTACGGTGATTACAACCGCGTCGACCCGAACGGCAAGCTCATCCGCGTGAACCGTCAGTACAGCTTCGACTACGACATCTGCCGCGTCGCAGCACCGATCGTTATGAACTGCGCCGCTTTTTTCCGCCGTGACCGGCTGATCGAGGTCGGTGGGTTCGACGCGAGCTACCAGTTTATGATGGACTGGGAGATGTACGTCCGGCTGATGCGCGGGAACCAGGGCTGGGTCCGTCTCAAGAAGGTGCTGGCTAACTTCACCATGCACACCGCCTCCAAGACCAGCACGCTGCAGGAGACGCTCTACCGCGAGGTCCGGCGGATGAAGACGCGCGAGTTCCCCGGCGTGCCCGAGGTCGAGATGGTCCGCAAGGTCAAACGCGCCCAGCGACACATGAAGTGGCTCATGCTCAAGGACGGTGTATTCTTTGAGAAAGTCTGGTTCAACGTATTCCGCCGCCGCCATTTCAACGCCTACTTCGGCGACGCCGCGACGTACCGCATCCCGCTCCTGACCCCGTTGCTCGACATTATCGACCCCGTCAAGAAGATCGATGACCACCACTGATACAACCACGCCGCTGCCGGACCTCGCCGCCGCGCCGCGGCCGCGCCGCGCTAGCTTCGTCCACCTGCCCGCGCTAGACGGGCTGCGCGGCCTGGCGATCCTTATGGTGATGATCTTCCACCAGACCATCCTCAAGCCCACCGGCACTCTCGATCGGCTTTTCCACGGCGCGGTCCTCCCGGGCGGTGCGGGCGTTGACCTTTTTTTCGTGCTCTCGGGCTTCCTCATCACCGGCATCCTGCTCGATGACAAGGGGGCGAGGCACTACTTCCTCAATTTCTACGGCCGGCGCACCGTCCGTATCTTCCCGCTTTATTATGCTGTTGTCTTCGTCTCGCTGGTGGTACTGCCGCACTTCATGCCCTGGGTGGCGGAGCGGTTCGCCTCGCCGCGCGCCGCCGAGGTGATCCACAAGAAGGTCATGCGGTTCGGGTCCGCCGATCAGTACGCGCTCTGGTTCTGGTTTTACATGTCGAACTACGCCATCGCCGCCACGGGTGATTTCCTGCACGGCATCTTGGGTGTGACGTGGTCGTTGGCGATCGAGGAGCAGTTTTACCTCGTCTGGCCGATGGTGGTCTGGGTCTGCTCGCCCCGGGCGCTGGCCCGCATCTGCATTGGCATGGTCGTCGTCGCGCTGAGTGTGCGCATCATGCTCATCGCCATGCACGTGGGGCCCATCGCCGTGAGCGTGCTGACCATCTGCCGGATGGACACGCTGGCGATCGGCGCATTGATCGCGGTGATGGCGCGGCGGGGGGGGGGGCTCGCGGCGTGCCTGCCCACGGCCAAATGGGTCGCGCCGCTGCTGGGTGCCATCTCGCTAGTGGTCATCTACAACAACCGTCAGCAATGGATCGCCGGGCCGATCACGCTGACGGTCTCGCTGAGCCTGAACCCCATCGCGTTCGGCGGGCTGCTCATCCTCGCCGCGGCGGGGCCGCCAGCGGGGCTGATCGTGCGCTTCTTCAACCTGCGGTTCATGCGGCTGCTGGGAAAACTCTCCTACGCGTTGTACCTCTTTCACCTGCCTCTGCGGGCTGTGGTGCGGGATCTGATTTTGCCCGGTGGGGAACTGCCCCGCGTGGGCGGGTCGGCGATCCCGGCGCAGCTCGTGTTCTACGTGATCTGCACCACCGCGACCCTCGCCATCGCTTGGGTGAGCTGGCACGTTTACGAAAAGCAGTTCCTCACGCTTAAACGCTTCTTCCCACGCACATAACCGCCCACGGCTTTGCGTCTTCTCTCTAACTTCCCGGCCTAATGTTGAACCGATGACCGCCGCCGCCCCCCAACCCCTCGCCTCCGCTCCCGCCTCCACACGCGGCGTGCCGCCGGTGTCGGTCGTCATCCTCACGCTCAACGAGGAGATGAACATCGCCGAGTGCATCCGCAGCTGCGCATGGTGGTGCGACGACATCCACCTGCTCGACAGCGGCAGCACCGATCGCACCCGCGACATCGCCGCCGCGATGGGCGTGACGGTGCACGTCCACCCGTTCACCAGCTTCGGCCAGCAGCGCAACTGGGCGATCGACAACATCCCCTGCAGGCACCGCTGGCACTTCCACCTCGACGCGGACGAACGCTTTACGCCCGAGCTGGTCGCCGAGATGGTCAAGCAGATCGGCCCCGACGGAACCAAGAGCCCGCACGGCGCCTACCTCGTGCCCAACAAGATCATCTTCCTGGGCAAGTGGCTCAAATACAGCGGCGGCTACCCGGCGTACCAGGTGCGGCTCTTCAGGCCCGAGGTCTGCCGGTTCATCGACTTCGGTCACGGCCAGCGCGAGCACTGCGAGGGCACCGTTGCGCGGCTCGATCAGCCCTACATCCACCTGAGCTTTTCCAAGGGGCTGGTCGAGTGGTTCAGCAAGCACAACCAATACTCGACGCGTGAGTCCGACGAGGGCATCCTCGTGCGTGCCGGGCCCAGACCGACGCCGTCGCAGTTCTTCGGGTCCGATCCCGTCGTGCGCCGCCGCGCGTTCAAGAACCTGAGCTTCTTCCTGCGCGGCCGTTCGCTGTGGCGGTTCCTGTACAACTACGTTTACCGGCTGGGGTTCCTCGACGGCGCGGTGGGGTTCCACTACTGCGCGATGATGGCGATGTATGAGTACTGGATCGAGATCAAGATCCGCGAGCACGAGGCCGAGTGGGTCGGCAAGACCGACGCGCTGTCGGAGCGGCTGGGGGCGGAGGTGGTGCGGTGAGCCTCCCCAAGGTTGACGTGCTGATCCCGACGCTGAACGAGGCGGGCCACATCGAGCAGGCCGTGCGCAACGCGCTGTTCGTCGGCCCGGTCTTCGTGCTGGACTCGTGCAGCACCGACGGGACGCAGGAGCTGGCGCGGCGCGCCGGGGCGACGGTGGTGGAGCACCGGTTCGAGGGCTATTCGAGGCAGAAGAACTGGGGGCTGGACAACCTGCCTTTTACGGGGGAGTGGGTGTTCATCCTCGACGCCGACGAGCGCATCACGCCGGCGCTGCGTGAGGAGATGTTCCGCGAGCTGTCGAGACCCGACGCAGCGGACGGTTACTTCGTGAATCGTTTGATGATCATCCTGGGCACGGCGGTGCGGCACGGCGGGCTCTACCCGTCGTGGAACCTGCGCCTCTTCAAGCGCGGCCGGGCACGCTACGAGGACCGCTCGGTCCACGAGCACATGGTCTGCGACGGGCCGACGCGGTACCTCAAGGACGAGATGCTGCACATCCGCCGCGAGACGATGTCGATGTATATCGCCAAGCACATCCGCTACGCCGACCTGGAGAGCGACGAGTGGGTGAAGCGCAAGCTGGGCACCAGCCAGGGGGCGGACACGGCCAGGCTGTTCCGCGACGTGCTGCGGGTGCGTCAGTGGCTGCGCCGCGAGATGTGGCCGATCATCCCGGGCCGGCCGGTGTGGCGGTTCCTTTATATGTACTTCGTGCGCTTCGGTTTTTTGGATGGTCGCGCGGGCTGGCGGCTGGCGATGCTTATGGCGAGCTACGAGTACATGATCAGCCTGCTCTACCGCGACAAGCTGGACCGGCTGCGGTCGAGCTTCCGGCCGGCGGGGTGATCTTCCCCGCGTGGTTGGTCTTTCACACCGTGCTCCTCTATTATGAATCCCCCTCCCCGCGTGGCGGGGGCTCCCGTTTCACCGGTGAATCGGGCCGATTTACGGCGTTTTCCCCCAAGGTAAGCCATGAAGGCCTCCAAGCCAGAACCGCTCTTCAAGACCCCCGCGGACCAGCTCAACGAGGTCGAGCAGGCCAAGCTCGCCTCCGACATGGTGCGCGGCACCCTGCACGACGACTTCGCCGACCACGTCAAGCCCGACCTGGAGCACGACTCCGAGGCGCTGGCCAAGTCGCACGGCATCTACCTGGAATACAACCGCGCCAAGACCGGCAAAGAAAAAGACTGGATGTACATGGTCCGCATCACCGTCCCCGGCGGCGGTGCGTTCACGCGCGACCAGTGGCGGGTCTTCGACGACATCTCAACGAAATACACCGCCAACGCGCAGGGCCTGCCCTCCCTCCGAGCCACCACCCGGCAGAACATCCAGTTCCACTGGGTTAAGAAGCCGCACGTCGCCGAGCTGGTGCGCGAGATCGCCCACACCGGCTTCTTCACGCTTAACGGCTGCGGCGACAACGTGCGCAACGTCATGGGCTGCCCGCTGGCGCGCTTCTCGACGATCTACGACGCCAACGCCCACGCGCGGAAGTTCGGCGAATACTTCCGCATCTCCGCCGAGGCGCACATCCAGGTCTTCGAGGTCGATACAAGCCTGATCCGCACGCCGGACTCGCATTTTGAGTACGCCCCGAACCTGCTCAACCGCAAGTTCAAGATGGCGTTCGCGGCCGTCCACCGCGACGAGAAGAGCGGCAGGTGGGTCAATGACAACTGCGTCGAGCTGCGCACCAACGAGGTCGGCGTGGCGCCGATCGTCGATCAGAAGACTGACAAGGTCGTCGCGTTCCAGGTTTACATCGGCGGCGGGCAGGGCGAGCGCAACGGCAAACCGACCTATTCCGCGCTGGGCAAGCCGCTGGGCATCTTCACCGAGGAGAACCTGCACGTCGGGCTCGACTCGATCGTGAAGGTCCAGCAGGAGTGGGGCGATCGCAAGAACCGGCACTGGGCGCGGATGAAATACGTCGTGCAGGCGATGGGCATCTCGTGGTACCAGGAGCGCATCAAGGAACTGGGCGCGGTCTTCGAGCAGCCCGATCCTAATTTCGACATCGGGCCGCGCATGATGCACCACGGCTGGCAGAAGCAGCCCTCCAACGGCCTGTGGGCCTACGGGGCGTACATCGAGAACGGCCGGATTATCAACGCCGCCAACGGCAACCTCAAGACCATGGTCCGCTCGGCGATGGAGAAGTTCCCCAAGATCGAACTGATGCTCACGCCGAATCAGGACCTGCTCTTCGTCAACATCCCCGAGGCCGCCAAGGCGGACTTCGAGGCCGAGCTGCGGTCGCACGGCCACGGCCAGCGCAACGGCAAGGCCTACACGAAGCTCCGCGTCCTCTCTGGCGCCTGCGTCGGGCTGGACACCTGCCGGCTCTCCTACAGCGAGTCGGAAAAATACGAGCCCGAACTTGTCGATGAGATGGACGCGCTGGGTTACGGCGCGACCAACGAATCCATCGGCATCTCCGGCTGCGAGCGGCAGTGCTTCCGCCCGGCGACCAAGACGATCGGCCTGGTCGGCTGCGGCCCGGACCTCTACTCCATCAAGCTCGGCGCGTCGGAAGACGCACGCCACCAGGGCGAGTACCTCGCCTGGCAGGGCCGGTGGTACCTCAAGCAGACCCCGCGCGAGCGCATGCCCCAGCTCATCGCCGCGCTCTTTGACCTGCATAAAAAGCAGGGGGCGAGCGATCCCGACCTGGGCGCGACCATCCGCCGCATCGGCTTCGGAGCGGTCGTCGATTACCTCAAGTCCCACCCGGTGGTCGGCGACCTGATGGTTAAGACGCACGACGCTCCGTACGTCCCCGACGAGATCGCGGTCGTCACGGGTCTCGCCGGTGCGCCGACGGCGTAAGCCCCTCTCCCCCGGGAGAGGGTGGCGAGTCCGCGAGCCGGGTGAGGGGATCAGCGGCCGGGAAGGTCTTGCGCATTCGCACGACCCAACCAGCCGGTGATTCAACCATTTTCCCTCGCCGCCTACTACAATCCCGCCGTGCCCGACATGTTCATTTCCATGCTTGCGACCGACCCGCAGTATTACTTCATGTGGGTGTTGACGGTCATCGTCAGCATCACCCTGCACGAGTTGGCGCACGGCTGGGCGGCGATCCGCGTCGGAGACAACACCCCGATCGTCACCGGGCACATGACCGGCAACCCGGTCGTGCACATGGGGCCGATCTCCCTCGCGATGGTCTTTCTCTGGGGGCTGGGCTGGGGTGCGATGCCCGTTGACTGGACGCGGATGCGCGGCCGGTACAGCCAGGCCTACGTCTCCCTCGCGGGCCCCGCGATGAATCTCTTCCTCGCCATCGTCGCCCTTACGGCCTGGAGCCTCTGGATGCGTTTCATGCCCAACAGCAGCGGCAACGCCGTCCAGAACGGCCGGACTTTTCTCCACCTCTTCGGCGCGACCAACATCGGTCTGGCGATCTTCAACCTCGCCCCCGTGCCCCCGTTGGATGGCTCATCCATCCTCGCCGACTTCCACCGGCCCTACCGTGAGTTCCGCGACAACCACGCCGACAAGGCGTGGCTCATGTTCGCGGCCTATTTCATGATCGTCTCGGGCCTGGAGGGCACCAAGTGGGGACTGTGGACCAACGCTTACCGCATCGCGCACTGGTACACCTCGCTCTGGCACGCCTGACGCGCGCAAAAAAAGAGGGCGAGCCTGAGCCCGCCCTCTTTCTAGGTTTTATCGCGTCGTCGATTCAATAACGGCCGCGGCCACCGCCGCCGCCGCCGCCGCCACCACCACCGCCGTAGCCACGACCACCACCACCGCCGCCGCCGCCGGAGCGGGGCTCACGCGGCTTGGCCTCGTTGACGGTCAGGGCGCGGCCCTCGTGCTCCTTGCCTGAGAGCGCGGCGATCGCAGCCTGGGCCTCCTGGTCGGAGCCCATCTCGACGAAGCCGAAGCCCTTGCTGCGGCCCGTCTCGCGGTCCATGATGATCTCGGCGGACTGGACCTCGCCGAACTCACTGAACAGCTGCTCGAGGGTGGAGTTCGTGACTCCGTAGGAGAGATTGCCGACGTACAGTTTCTTACCCATTTCAGACACTCCAAGACATGTTGCCCAGCCCGGGGATGCTTTCGGGGCTGCATTCGAAAGGGCCCGTAATTCCGGGCCGGGAAGGCAGCATGGTGCGAAGGAGGAGGGGCCTGGGGAAGGGCGCAGTCTCGATCGATCAATTTGCCGGCACACATAATAACATGCTTCGAGTCAGATTGGGTAGGGCGGGTTAATTTTTTACCTATCACTTACCAAACAAAACTGACGCCCTCCGGGCCTCATTTACGTGATAGTTGGCGCCATTGCCCGTGTTTCCTGCGCTTTTCACGCACGGACCGTTGACTCCCACGGGAATGCGTAGGTCGGGCGACCGGCGTGCAACCGCATCCCGAGGTTCAGGACGGCCCGGGTGCCCGGCGCGAGCCGCACCAAGAGGTGGCGGCTGTCCATCCGGGTTGTGTTCAGGCCATCGGACACGGAGGTGAACTCGTGCTCGCCGAAGGCACCGGCCTGGACGAGCACGTCGCGGGGCTCGACCACCCCCGTGTTCACCAGCGTGAGGCGGGTGGAGTCGGGGGTGGTGCGGTCCACCAGCGCCGCCACGTCGCGCGGCAGGCCGGCGCGCCGGGCCGCCGGGTCGAAGTGGCGCACCCGCGTGTGCAGCAGCCCACCGTGGTAGATGTTGCCCGGCGTGCCCATCGTCAGCTGCGCCAGGCCCTGCGCCACCACCGGGTTGATGTCCTGCCAGTGGTGCACGTCCCACTCGGCCGGGTCGCCGTTATCGTTACGCATGACCTCCATCCGCCGCGAGAGTTCTTCGTAGGTCGCTTCGAGCACGAAGCGCGGGTAGTCGTCGTTTTCCCCATGGACGAAGGCGTGCCAAGGCGCGGCCCCGAACTGCCCGCCCTTGCCGAAGCCCGTCACTTTGCGCCACTTTTCCCGGCCTTGGAGCTTTTCCAGCCTGGCGCGGTCTTGCTCCGTTTGCGTGAGGTAGTAGAGGTGGATGTAGAAGTTGGAGTCGGGCGGGGAGTATTGGAACCAGCCCTTGTCGCCGTGCTTCTTGGGCGTAACGAAGAGGCCGCCCTCCGTTCGCCCCAAAGCCCAGAGCATGTCGAGCTGCGAGCGCGGCAGGTCGAAGTGGGACAGGTCGCCGGTCATCAGGGCGGCGTTCGACGCGGCGATGAGCTGCGATTCGATGATGTTGAAGCTGCCGTGCGGCCAGCGCCAGCCGTAGTAGCCGCCCCACCACTTGCCGTTCATCTTCTCGCCGATCTTGCCGCCGGGCCCGACGTTGTCGGGGGTGATGCCGCCGTTCCGGGCGGTGCGTTTCTTCCACGCGTCGAGGTATTCGAGCACCCACGTTTTGTACTTGTCATCGCCGGTGTAGAGCCATGCGTTGGTGATGAGGCTGGTGGCGGTGAGGTTGAGCGGCACGTCGCCGGGGGTCATGCGCTCATTCATCTGGGCGAGTACCTTGGCGAACACGGCGTCGTCGTTCCAGTTCAGCGCGAAGTCCGGCGGTCCATCCTTCGGATAAAGGTCGAGGTCTTCATAGGGCGCGAGGTATTCGGCGAGCACGGGGCGGTGCGTCACCCAGTCGGTTGCGGACATGGAGGCCCGCGCGCCGCGCGAGCCGTTGATCGGCGACTTGATCATCTTCAGCTTGGCGTCCCAGTTGTCCGCCGCAGGGTCTTCGCCCATGTACATCCCGGCGAAGCGCAACGCCCGCGCCCGGTCCTTGGCGACGTGGGGGTCCGCCAGGCCGAAGAAATAAAAATAGAGACTGCTCTCCCCGTGGTGCATCCAGTCGTAGTAGGCGTCGAACTCGTTGTGGACCTGGCCCAGGCGCATGAACTGGTTCGTGACCGCGTCCCACTGCCGGCGGGCCAGTTCATGGACGCGTTCGGAGCCACCGATGACGTAGAGCAGCGGGAAGCTGGTGAACGCCTCGTAGCCGTCGTCGGAGCCGTCCATGCCCGGCCACTGGTCGCGCCAGACGAGTTCGTGCTTCTCGTCGGTGTAGCGATCGACGTACGCCTCGGCGGCGCGGCCCATCTCGTCGATCAGGAACCGCTGCATGATCGCCCACTGCGGGGTCGCGCTCCGGTGCGTCGCGGAAAAGGTCGGGTAAGGAGGCGTTGTCATAAATGAACCTTATAGGATTGACGGGGCGGATTACGCTTTGAACCTGAAATCCCCGAGGGATTCGACCACCTGGCTGATCGCCTGCGTCCCCTGCTTTCCGCCGCCGTGAGCCTGCACGCCGCGGAAATACCCCTCGGCCAGGGCGGTGGCGTTGAGCGGCAGCCGCTGGTGCCGAGCCGAGCCGGCGACGATCGCCAGGTCTTTGAGCACCAGGTCCACCATGAACCCCGGGGCCATGTCCCCCTTGGCGATGCGCGGGCCCAGGTTGGCGATCTGCCACGACCCGGCCGCGCCCGCCGACAGGACCTGGATCATTTTTTCCAAATCCAGCCCCGACTTTTTCGCCAGCGCCATCGCCTCGCACACCCCCAGCAGGTTGACCGCCACCGCCACCTGGTTGCACGCCTTGCACACCTGGCCGAGCCCCGCATCGCCCATGTGGGTGACCGCCCGGCCGACCCGTTCAAACATCGGCATGCAGTGCGCGAACGCTTCCGCCGGCCCGCCGACCATGATGCTCAGCGTGCCGTTCTTCGCCCCGACGTCGCCGCCGGAGACGGGGGCGTCGAGCAGCGTCATGTTTTGCTTCGCCAGTTGTGCGGCGAACGCGCGCGTCGCCTCGGGGCTGATGGTCGAGTGGTCCACGATGATGAGGCCGGGCCTAGCGGCGGAGGAGATGCCGTCCGCGCCGAAGAGCACGTGCTCGACGTCCGGCGTATCGGTGACGTTGATGCAGACGACCTGCGGTCCGGCCCGGACCACCCCCGCGGGTGAATCGGCGACGGCCGCGCCGAGTTTCCGGAGCGGCTCGCACTTCGCGGCGGTGCGGTTGAAGACCGTGACCTTGAAGTCCGCCTTGAGGAGGTTGGCCGCCATCGCCGAGCCCATGATGCCCATGCCGATGTAGCCGACGTGTTCGATGGGGGGGTAGATCATGTTGGTTTTCCTGTTGCCTTTTCCCATAGCCCCCGGCTCGGCCGGGGGTTCTTCGTTGGATCAACCTACTCGCGGTGCGTTGCGATTGCCGGTGATCGCTTGCGGAACCCCCCGGCCGAGCCGGGGGCTATGGGGCGGAGGGAGCGGGGACGGGACTCAGCGTTTCATTTCCGCGCAATACCTGCACTAACGCATCTTCATTATCCCGCGCATCGATCCGCACCGACACCAGCGACGCCGGCACCCCGGGCGTGAACGTCGCCTGCGATTCCTCGATCCCCATCGCCTTCAGCCCGTTCACCGTCGCCATGCGGAGCAGCGTATCCGGCCGCGTTCCATCTCGTCGGTACAGCCTCCGTATCGCGGGCAGGATACCCAGCGGCTGCGCTTCACCAGCCGGTTGGCAGAGGATGGAATCCGTCCCTAGGCAGACATTGATCCCCGCCGCCAGCATCTCGCGGTAGCGATGCCCCGTGTGGCCGAAATACTCGCTGGCGATCGGGCAATAGGCCACCGACGCCCCGCACTCGGCGAGCAGCCGGATGTGGGCGTCATCGACATAGTTGCAGTGGGCGAGCAGCCACGGCCGCGCCCGCAAGGCCGCAGCGAGGTGATCCACCGGGTGCTTCCCGCTCGGCTTGATCGACCCGTCCCACCGGCCCATCTGCTTGAACAACTCTTCGTACATCCCGCCGCCTTCGCTGAGGAATTGCAGCTCCTCGACCGTCTCGGCCAAGTGCGTCGAAAGCGCGAGGCCGTGCAGCGCAGCGAGCCGTGCCACCTCCATGAACAGGCCTGGCCCAGCCGAGTAGGGGGCGTGCGGCTGCAACCCAAGTTTCACGCGGCCGCTCTGCCCGCCCGCGCCGTGATTCACCCATGATTCCACAACGGCCCGCATCGCCTCGACCGCCTCCGCCTCCCCCGAGCCGATGCCGAACCGTTCGAGGTAGCCCACGCCCGGCAGCGCCACCTCTGCGGGGGCATTCCTGAACGCATCGAGAGCGGCGGGGGACCCCGCGATGTCGCCGATCCAACCCACGCCGGATTCCCGTGACATCCGCAGCCCCTCCCGCACCGCCGCATGGATGTCCGCCTCCTTCTGGTCGGCGCGGAACCTCATCACCCGCATGCCCCAGTCGGCGAACACACCCGCATAAGGCACCCGCCCCATCGTGGTCAGGTCGAGGTGGGCGTGGGCGTTGACGAGGGCGGGCATGACCAGCCGGTCGGGCAGGTCGAGGATGACGGGTTTGTCGGGCTGCTCCCCGGCGAGGCGCTCGATGGCCTGTGGCTCGCCCACCGCCACGATGACGCCTTCCCGGAGGAGCACCGCTCCGGGCCGGAGGTTGACGCCCACCGCGTCGCGCAGAGCGCCCGCCCGCAGCAGGATGGTTTGTGATTCAATCATGGATCGGTGCGGGTCAGGTCGAAGGATAGGGTTCTGGGTATGCTGTGTCGGTCTTTGATTTTCCGCGGTTACACGATAGCCTCATAGGGTCGATCCGTCAGGGCACGATCAGGGGCACGATCAGGAAAGGATGCTGAAGTGACTACGACATGGATGAAGATGGCGTGTGTAGCGTTGCTGGCTCTCTCGGGCATCGGTTGCGTGGCGCAGCGCGAGGTCGATGACCTCCGCACGCTCTACCGCCGCAGCCAGGAGCAGGTGGAAGACCTGCGTGCCCGGCTCGACGAGGCCAACGCCCGCATCAAGGCGCTGCAGGAAGCGCAGAAGTCCACCGACCCGGACATGCTCGACAAGCTGACGCGCGCCATCCAGGAACGTGACGCGTTGGCCAAGAAGCTGGCCGAGGCGGAGGAGAAGCTCCGCGGCGGCGCGGGCTTCGCCCCGATCATGCTCGAGCCCGAGTTGGACCAGGCGCTGCGCGACCTCGCGGCTCAGCACCCGGACCTCCTGAGCTACGACCCCGCGCTGGGCATGGTCCGCTTCAAGAGTGACCTGACCTTCGCCCTGGGTTCGACCGAGGTCTCCGCCAAGGGGGCCGAGGCGCTGGGCCAACTGGCGACGATCCTCGCCCGCCCGGTGGCGCAGAAGTATGAGGCCCGCATCGTCGGCCACACCGACAACGTCCGCATCGGCCGCGCCGGTACCCGCGCCGCCCACCCCACCAACTGGCACCTCTCCGTGCACCGCTCCATCGCGGTTAAGGACGTGCTGCAGAAGTCCGGCGTGCCGGGCATCCGCATGATGGTCGCGGGCTACGGCGAGTACCGCCCGATCGTGGCCAACGGCCCGCGTGGGGCCGAGGCCAACCGCCGCGTCGAGATCTACCTCGTCCCCATGAACTACAACGGCCCGGGCGGCGGTAACGAACCGCCCGCCGCGTCCGCCGAACCCGCCCCGGCTCCAGCAGCGGCGCCGGCGCATTCGCCCGAGGACGACTCTTCTTTCAAATAAGCCGACGCCTGCAAACATCTGATTGGGAACCATGCAACGCCCCTCCCGTCCGGGGGGGCGTTGTCTTTATTGAGCATAAAGCCCAAGCCAAGCCCGATGACGAGGCCGCGAGTCACCGGGGTCTGTATTGGTTTTGTTGAGATGAGCGGCAGCGGCCGTGCCCCGTGCCGTCAAACCAGCTCACGCCCGCTGGAGGGCCGGGCTTCCCGCCGTCTTCAACTCGCGCACGCTGGCGTTGATGACGTAGATGCGTTTGTTGTTGCTCTTGGGGTCGGCGGGGAAGAGGAAGAACCCCAGGCTGCCCGGGTCGTAGTCCATCGTCGTGCCGACCATCACCTCGCCGTCGGTGAAGGTGATGCAGACCTTGCGCCCCTGCAGCGGGTGTGAGGGGTCGAACGCCTTGATCTCTTCGTATTCCGGCTTGCCGCCAAACTCGGCGACGAAGAAGATCGCCTTGAGCTGTGACAGGGCCACTTCGACCGATCGCTGCTTGCCGCCGGCGTCGGCGACCATCAGGTGGAACGACGCCTCACCGGGGATGAAATTCTGGGTGGACCCCTTGAGCATCTTCCCGTCGCGGTATCTGACGACGATCTTGTTCATGGCAATCCGTCCGGAATGAAATCACTTGTGCCTCCATTCTTATCGGCCTAATCCGGGCACGACCCAAGTGCCGACGGGCGCAAAAACACCCTATGAACCTCGGGGAATCCGGCTTCTTTACGTAGTCCCCGGCCCGGCCGGGGGCTTATGGGAAAGAAACCGTGCGTAAGATGTCGTGTCGAACCGGAGGCCCGCCGCATGAAGATCAGCAAAGCCGTCCGCCCCTTCACCGTCACGCGCGGCAAGGGCTTCCGCCTTGCCGGCGTCGATCCGGGGAATACCGACGGCATCCACTCCAAGGAAGATGCCCGCGACATTCTCGCGCAGGGCATCGAACGCCTCGCCCAGATGCAGGAGAAGCTCTACGCCCAGGACCGCTGGTCCGTCCTTCTCATCTTTCAGGCGATGGACGCCGCCGGGAAAGACAGCACCATCAAGCACGTCATGTCCGGCGTGAACCCGCAGGGCTGCGAGGTCCACTCCTTCAAGGCCCCGTCCGAGGAGGAGCTCGACCACGATTACATGTGGCGATCGACCTGCCGGCTCCCACAGCGCGGGAGGATCGGGATTTTCAATCGCTCGTATTACGAGGAGGTCCTCGTTGTCCGCGTCCACCAGGAACTGCTCGCGAAACAAAAGCTCCCGTCCTCGCTCGTCACCGGCCGAATCTGGGAGGAGCGCTACGAGGACATCCGCGCCTTCGAGCGTTACGCGACGCGCAACGGCGTGAAGATCGTGAAATTTTTCCTCCACGTCTCCAGGGAGGAGCAGCGCCAACGGTTCCTGGACCGCCTGGAGGAGCCGGAGAAGAACTGGAAGTTCTCGGCCGCCGACGTGCGCGAGCGCGACCAATGGGACCGCTACATGCACGCTTATGAAGAGATGATCCGCCACACCGCGACGCCCGATGTGCCCTGGCACGTCGTCCCCGCCGATCACAAGTGGTTCACACGGGCCGTCGTCGCGCAGACGGTGATCGACGCGCTGCAATCGCTCGAACTGCGCTACCCGAAGCTCGGGACGGGCAAGATGCGCGAGTTGAAAAAAGCGCGCCGAGAGCTGGAATCGCAGGGGCGAAAGAAACGCTGACGCACTTCTTGCCTCTCACCCCGGGAGAGGGGGCAGGCGTCACACCACCCCGCCGGCCTTCAGCACATCCACCGCCGATTCGATCACCTTTTCCATCCCCGCCGCCAGCGCCGACGGCTTGTGGTATTCCCAGAAGCTCTCCACCTCGTACCCGCCCTGGGCGATCATCGGCGTGGCGGGCAGGTACATCCCCTCGCCGTTTGTGTAGCCGATCGGGATCGTCATCCCCGACGCGTATCGCCCCTCGATGATCGGGCCGAAGTGGTGCAGCGGCTCGCCCTCGACCGCGATGATCCGCAGGTCCTTACCCAACTGCACGCCCTGGAAAAGAATTGGCGCATCCTTCGGCAGCACGTTGCGGTCGAGCTGGCACAACTGGTCGTTCGCCCACCGGCCGCGGTTCGGGTCTGTCCCTTGGGCGATGGCGTAGTACTCCTCGCGTGTGATGTTGTTGGCCAGCGGAAAGTGGGCCGTGGTGATCGCGCAGGCGAGCGCCGGCTCGACCTCGCGCAGGTTCTTCATCACCGCGATCGTTTCATCCGCCAGCAGATGTCCGGCCTCCTGAGTCTCCGCCGCGCCCGGGCCCGACGCCCAGACCTCCCCGCGCGCCAGCGTCGTCGGCCGTGAGTCGCCCGCCATCCCCTGCAGGAACATCGAGCACGTCGCCTGCATGTGTTCGTTGATCCGGAACATCGCCGCTCCCGGGTAGTCCGCCGACACCTCGTCCTTCCCGCGGTAGCAGACCGGGTGGGTCGATGCCCCGAAGAGCAAACAGATCGGCTTGCCCGATTCGTCCTCGAAGAGGCAGACGGGCAGCCCGTCGTAGATCGGGCCGGGCGGGTTAGGGCCGTTGACGAACCTCCCGTTGTGCATCTTCCGGCGGTTCATCGGGAGCGTTGTTTTCCCCCTGCCCGCGCGCAGCCGCGCGGGCTTGCGGTGCTTGCGGGAGAGCGTGATCGACTCCATCACCGCCGCGTCGAGCTGCCGCCGGTAGTTGTTCACCGCGGGTAGCCACATCAGGTCCATGTAGTTGCCCACCGCCGGCGCCGCGTGCGTGTGCGTGGCCGTGAAGAGCACCTGCCGGGGCTGCAACCCCATCTCTCGTGCGAGGATGCCGTGCCACCGCTCCGCGTCCTCCCTCGCCACGAAGCAGAGGTCGAAGGCGAGGATGAAGGCCTCTTCGCCCCCGTGCGAGAGCGAGAGGGCGCGGACGAAGATCGGGTCGTTGACCCCCGTGCTGTGCCGCGCCGACGGGCTCCCCCAGCCCATGAGCGGCGTGCCCTTGGGCGGGGTGATGTCGATGCGTGCGAAACCGGCTTGCATGGCGGTGTTCCAAGGATGAACGATTGTTGTACCGCGCGGGGGCGGATGCGTCGTATCCGCAGCCCCGTCATGCCAATGCGGGGCTTCTTGTTGATCGTCGGATCACTTCGCCCCCACCCGCAGCGTCACCGGTTTGCCCTCTCTATCCGTCAGCTTCGAGCGCAGCTCAAACCCGCCCTCCACGGCGACCTTCTCGAACGGGTCGTCGCCGTACGGGTCCTTCACCGCCTTGAACGCTTCCTCGCCGCGGGTCTGCAACGCGATCGCGGCCGTCAACATGCGCGCGCGGGCGTCGGTGCGGAACTCCGTGCGTCGCGGCGACACCACCGAGGGCATCACGCCGCGCACCAGGATGTTCGTGGATTGATGGATTTCCGAGTCGAATTTCTGCGCCGCGGCGTCATACGCCGTCAGCGGCAGGGAGACGATCTTCTCCGCCTGGGCATACACCGCCGCCAGCTCGTCGATCAGCGCGCCCATGTTCGCCGCCAGGGCGGCGGTTTCCTCCTTGGAGAGTTCCGGTTTGCCATCCGCTTTCATTGTCTGGGCGATGGTTTTTGTGACGCCCGCCTGATCCCCCGCCTTCACGCGGGCCCGCATCCAGTCCACCGTCCACCGCTTCTCCCCACCCATGGCCTCGGCGGTCGTGCTACGCGGCGGCACGGCCGCCAAAGCCGCGCTGAGCCGTTCCACCTTCTCACCGGGCATCGCCCCCAGGTTCGCCGCGAGCGTCTCGATAGCCATGTTCTCGATCGAATACTCGACGAGGATGTCGATCAGCAATTCATGGTTCCCCACGTGCCGGGCCATGCGGATCACGTCGGTGGTGTCGGTGATGCCCTCGTCCCATTTCTGGTCGGCGAACTCGACGCGGGCTCGTAGCAGGGCGAACCGCGCCAACTGGCGTGCCTTGGCCAGGTGCGGCAGGAGCGTGGCCGGCCCGTCCGGGTTGGGATCGATGCCCCACGCCACCGGTCCGATCGCCGCCCCCCGGTGCATCAGTCGTAGCGGGGACTCGACCGACAACATCAGCCCGCGCGCCCTGGCCAGATCGACCGTCTCGAAGTTGGCGATCGTCTCCCGCTGTTCCGCACTGTATTCGGGCATCACCGTGATCGCCTGCCAGTAGCGCAGGGCGGCGTTGTTGGCCAGCTCCTTGGACTCCTTGGCGAACGCCGAGGTGCCGAGCATCAACACACACACGCAGATCAGTAAACGCTTCATCGCCATGCTCCTTGGTTGCCAACAGGCTGTTTCAAAGCGGCGGGGCGGGAATGAGCGGGGGGGGGCGTATCGTACCCGCAGCCCCGTTATGCCAATGCGGGGCTTCTGGTTGATCGCCGGATACGCAAAAGCCCCGCATTGGCATGACGGGGCTCCCGGGGCGCGTGTGATTGTCGATCGCTTACTTATCCGTCGGCTGCGTCCCCGGCCCGGCGTCGGTCTCCGGCTCGGGCTGCGTCGCCACCGGCTGCGTCTCGGGCACCTCCTGCTTCATCATGGCGCGCATCTGACGGGCGCGGTCCACTAGGGCCGGTTCTTCGGCCACGGGCAGGGGGTCGAGATGGAAGTGCCACTTGAGTTCGGATTTGCCGCCGAGCGCTTCGCCGAACAGGTCGGGGCCGGGGTATTCCCAGAGCGGGGCCTTGGCTTCGTGCTTCGTCCAGAGGGGCTTGCAACCTTCGGCCTCGAGGCGGAGGTCGTACACGCCGTAGAACGTGAAGGGCACGGTCACAGGCGTGCGGCCGACCTCCTCGTCGTTGAGATAGACCAGGGCATTGGAGGGTTCGGAGGTGACGGTGATGGTCCGCGTCGTTCCGCAGCCGGTGAGGGCGGGGAGAGTGATGGCCAACATCAACATGACCCAGGCACGCGTGCTCATGGCGGGCATCTTATCGTGAACACGGGGAGGTGGGGGAGCAAAGCCCAGGCATGGCCATGCCTGGGCTTTGGGTTTGACGCGGCGCGACCGCGGCCCTGAAATGGCTCGTCCATTCCCGACGCCCACCCAACCCCACGAGGCCCCCGATGAAACCCGCCCGCATCCTGCGTGAGAAGATCAACAGCGGCAAGATCGTCACCGGCGCGATGGCGACGTTCCACTTCTGGCCCGGCCTGGTCGAGATCACCCGCGCCGCCGGGATGGACTACCTCATCATCGACCTGGAGCACTTGGCGCACCCGATGGCGGAGGTCGCGATTGCCTGCGACATCGGCCGGATGATCGACTTTCCCGTGCTGATCCGCCCACCGGCGGCGGAGATGGTGCCGCTGCGGCTCGCGATGGATGCCGGGCCTTGCGGGATGCTGGTGCCGTACGTCGAGGGCCCCGAGACGATGAACGTGATCCGCGACGCGGTGCTGATGAAACCGCGCGGCAAGCGCCGCCCGGGCGGGCCGGGCAACCGCTGGGTGCCGGATTACAACTACCCGACCTGGGTGCGTGAGGTGGAGGACGACTTCATCATCCTGCCGCAGATCGAGAGCAAGCTGGGGCTGGCGAATGCGGACAAGGTGGCGGCGGACCCGCTGACGACGGCGATCGCGATCGGGCCGTATGACCTGTCGGCCGACCTGGGGGTCTGCTGGGACCCCTCGGCCCCGCTGTTGACCGAGGCGATGGCGAAGATCAAGGCCGCCGGCAAGGCAGCGGGCAAGAACATGTGGATGATCGGCGACCCGGCCAAGCTCGTGGCCGCCGGATTTACCTTCCTCTGTGTCAGCGAGACGACCATGGCGATGGAGGGAGCGATGAAAGGCGCGGTCGAGGCCGCCCGCGCCGGCGGAGCACAGGGGGACGTGAAGGACACCCGCCCGCTGCCTTGAGCGGGTTGCATCGCCGACCTCATCCTGTACCCTGATTCCGCTTCCCGCTCCCGTAAACCCACCGTTTCACACGAGAAAGAGGACCCGATCATGGATCGCGTCAGAGTCGGCATCATCGGTTGCGGCAACATCAGCAGCAGTTACCTGACCAACGCCCGTAAGTTCCCCATCCTCGAGGTCATGACCCTGGCGGACCTGGACGTGGAGCGTGCCAAGGCCCGCGCCCGCGAGTTCAGCGTCCCCAAGGCCTGCTCCGTCGCCGAGCTGCTCGCCGACGAGACGATCGAGATCGTGATCAATCTCACCATCCCCGCCGTGCACGCCGAGGTGGCGCTGCAGTGCATCGCCGCCGGCAAGCACGTGATCAGCGAAAAGCCCCTGGCCGTGACGCGGGAGGACGGCAAGAAGGTCCTCGCCGCCGCCAAGAAGGCCAAGCTACGCGTGGGCGGTGCGCCGGACACCTTCCTGGGCGCCGGCCACCAGCTCGCCCGCAAACTCCTGGACGATGGCGCCATCGGCCGACCCGTCGCCGCTACGGCCTACATGATGTCGCACGGCCACGAGTCCTGGCACCCCGATCCCGAGTTTTACTACAAGCCCGGCGGCGGTCCCATGTTCGACATGGGCCCGTACTACATCACCGACCTGCTCCAGATCCTCGGCCCGGCGCGGCGTGTCTCGGGCATCGCCTCCATCGCCATCCCCGAACGCACCATTACCTCCAAGCCCAAGCACGGCACGAAGATCAAGGTCGAAACTCCCGACCACGTCACGGGCAATATCGAGTTCGAGAACGGCTGCATCGCCACCGTCATCACCTCCTTCGCCACGTGGTACGGGCAGTACTACTCGCCCATCACGATCTTCGGCACCGAGGGCACGCTGATGGTGCCCGACCCCAACGGGTTCGACGGCGAGGTGAAGGTCTGGCGCAACGACAAGCACCAGGGCAAGGAGTTCCAGCCCGTGCCCTTCGTGCACCGGTTGGGCTACGGCCGGAGCGTCGGCGCGGCGGACATGGCCTACGCCATCCGCAGCGGTCGGCCGCACCGCGCCAGCGGCGAGCAGGCTTACGCGACGCTCGACATCATGGAAGGCTTCCTCGACGCCTCGCGCACGGGGAAGAACCACGTCGTCAAGGCGAAATACGACCGCCCCGCGCCGCTCCCGCCGGGGTTGGCCGAGGGCGTGTTGGACGAGTGAGCGCGCTCTGGACGAGCCGCGACCGTAAGGGAGCGGTCTTCTCAGCGAATCACGCGCATCACGGAACCGCTCCCTTACGGTCGCGGCTCGTTCGGATTGGAGATAGCCCCTAAATCTCAAACGCCGAGCCGTGGTCGCCCAGCGGGTTCTGCGCCAGGGCGAACTCCTCGACGGGCTTGCCGCTGATGAGGTGTTCCTGGATGATGCGTTCGAGCACCTCCTCGTCGCACAGGCCGTACCACGTGCCCTCGGGGTACACGACCGCGATCGGTCCGGCCTTGCAGATATCGAAGCACTGCGCCTTGCTCGCCAGCACGTGGCCGTGCTTGCTCAGGCCCAGTTCCTTGAGGCGGTCGGTGAGGTAGTGCCACGACTTCTGCATACGCCTCTTGCTCGCACAGCCGGCCTCCTCCAGGTCACAGCAGAGGAAGATGTGTCGCTCTACGCGTGTGACGTCCAGCGATTGCGCCAGAGCGCGGGCCTTCTCGATCTTGCGGAGGTCTTTCTCGTCGTCGTGGTGGGGCATGGCGGGGCCGCGCGGGTCATCAGGTCAGGGGCTTCTGCTCGATCAGGTATTCCGTCACGACCCTGCCGCCGATCAGGTGCTCCCGGATGATGCGGTCGAGCACGGGCGGGTCGCATTGGGCGTACCACGCCCCCTCGGGGTAAACGACCGCAATCGGGCCACCCTCGCAGATGCGGAGGCAGTTTGCTTTTGTGCGGGCGACGCCGCCACGGTCCGAGAGGCCGAGCTCCTTGAGGCGGGCCTTCAGGTGTTCCCACGCGACGAGCGATCGCTCCTTGTCGCAGCACTTGGGCTTGGTCTGGTCGCAGCAGAGGAAGATGTGCCGACGTATGTGCGGCACGCCGATCGACTCGGCAATGCGGCGCTGGCGCTCGAGCTCCGCGGCGTCGGACGGGGTGGTGTCGTGGGTGGTGGACATGGCGGAATACTCTAGTTTAGCGCCGCCCCGAACGGGGCGGGCTTCTTCATTTCGCCCCAAACAACCTATCATGACTCCATGACCCCCACGACCCGCGAGCAGCGCCCCAAGCACCTGGACGTCAAGAAGGACCAGGGTCTGACCGTCCACTGGCAGGACGGCACGACAAGCTTCTACCCCATCGCCTACCTCCGCAAGCTCTCCCCCTCTGCCGACGCGAAGCTGCTGCGTGAGGAGATGGCACGCAACCCGCTGACGGTGCTGCCCGCGTCGGCATCCTCGGGTCAGCCGCTCACCGCCACCGGCGCGGAACTCGTCGGCAACTACGCCATCCGCGTTCTGTTCTCGGATGGCCACGACACCGGCATCTACAGCTGGGACTACCTCCGCGAGATCGACCCCAACCGGGCCGAGCCTTACAAGGACAAGCCCGGGGCGAGCAAGCACGGCCTGCCGGACATCTGAAATGGCGGGGCAGATTTTCACCACCACCGACGGCCGGGCGATCGCGTTCGACGATCCCGATCCCTATTTCATGGAACACACGGTCGAACCCGGCGACATCGACGGGCAGGGCCACGTGAACAACGCGGTGTACGTTTCCTGGATGGACCGCGCCGCCTTCGCGCACTCCCGCGCGGTGGGCTACGACATGGAGGCCTACCGCCGCGCGGGCGCGTCGTTCGTCGTGCGGCGGCACGAGATCGAGTATTTCGCCCCGGCGTTTGAGGGTGAGCGGATCGTTGTCGCGACCTGGCCCTGCCGCATGGAACGGTTCACCGCCCTGCGTCGCCACCACATCGTCCGGGTCGCCGACGGCGCGACGCTGGTCAAGGCGCTGACCCGCTGGATCTACATCGACACCGCCACGGGGCGGCCCCGGCGCATGCCGGATGAACTCATCAAGGCGTTCAGCCCGCGCGACACGGAGTGATTTTTACAAGCCAAGCCCGATCCTGAGTCCGCGAAGGGTCGGGGTCTTTGCTTTTCTCTCTCTTTCAGTCACCCCCGCTCCACAATCCTACCCCTCAAATTCCCCGCGTTTTGACGCAAAACACACATCGTTCTAACCCCGCGCTAATGCGGCGCCTTTAGCCTGCGTCCGCGTTCAGGGTGGCAAATGGATTCAAGAATTTTTCCAAAAAGGAGACCGTTGATGTACTTGTCGCGATGTAAGGGTGTGGTCATGGGAGCGCTGGTTTGCAGCCTCACCGGGATGGCGTTCGCTGAGTCTGCCGACGTGGCGTCGCAGGTCGAGGCCATGAAGGCCGAGATCGCTCAGCTCCGCGCCTCCAACGCCGAGGTGCAGTCGCTGCGTGCCGAGGTCAATTCGATGAAGTCGCAGAACGGCGAGACGTGGCTCAACGAACGCCGCGCCGAAGAGGTCAAGTCGCTCGTCCGCGAGGTTCTCGCCGACGCCGACACCCGCGCCAGCCTTCAGGGTTCGGGCATGACGGCCGGTTACAACAAGGGCTTCTTCCTCGCCTCCGAGGACGGCAAGTACCTGCTCCAGATCGGTGGCCGCGTCCAGGTTCGCTACATCGCCAACTTCCGCGACCATGAGGACGGCGCCTCCACGCCCTCCAACTACGACGATACCGAGACGGGCTTCCAGATCCGCCGCATGAAGCCGTTCTTCAAGGGCTTCATCGGTTCGCCGAAGATCAAGTACAACTTCGTGCTGGCGGCCGACCGCAACGCCACGACCCTGGGCCTCGAAGAGGCCGTTGTGGAATACCAGTTCATGGACGGCGTGTCGGTTTACGGCGGCCGCACCAAGGCCCCGTTCCTCCACGAAGAGCTGACCAGCTCCGGCAAACAGCTCACGGTCGAGCGTTCCGCGGTCAATGAGATCTTCACCACCGGCTTCGTCGAGGGTGTGGGCCTGCGTTATGAGTCCGACATGATCCGCGCCATGGTGATGGTCAACGACGGCCAGAACTCCGGCGAGATCAGCCAGAGCAACGCCCCCTACTTCCCCGACAGCGTGCCCAACGGCGGTGGCCGCGACTTCGACTCGGATCAGTCCGACATCGCCGTCACCGCCCGCGCCGAGATGCGCCTGCTGGGTGACTGGAAGCAGTACGACGACTTCGCCGCCTGGTCCGGCGAGGAGACGCTGCTGGTCCTGGGCACCGCCCTCCACTACGAAGTGGGCGAGACCGGCAACCTGAGCACCTCCGCCGATAACGACAAGTTCCTGATGTGGACCGCCGACGCCCAGTTCGAGGTCGGCGGGTTCGGCCTCTACGGCGCGATCATCGGCCGCCACGACAACGACGAGGAGACCGCAACCGAGGACAACCACGACGCTTTCGGCGCGGTGGTCCAGGCGAGCTACATGGTGATCCCCGACAAGTTCGAGCCGTTCGTCCGCTGGGAGTACTACGACCTGGACAACATCGTTGACGCCGACGAGAACCAGCTCGTCACCGCGGGCTTCAACTACTACCTCGACAAGCACAACGCCAAGTTCACGGTTGACGCGGTCTGGGCCTACCACGACGCGCTGTTCGCGAACTTCAAGGGTCTGGGCCTGCTGCAGGATACGGTCGTTGGCGCCGGGGCCAACGAGAGCGACAACCAGATCGCCCTGCGTGCCCAGTTCCAGCTCCAGTTCTGATCTCGCTTGTTCGTGAGTCCCGGACGCCGGGACAGCTATCTCTCTCGCGGCGGTCCAGGAGCCACCCCCTGGACCGCCGCTCTTTTTTTGCCCGCGCGGCGCGTCCCCGATATGGTGTTGCAACCGACCCGCCCGGGCGGCCCGCCGTTTCCGCCGCGCCGCCCGGAGCCCGGAGCCCCAGTGTGTCAGTTCACCTCGAACGACAGATCGACAAGCTCAAGAAGCAGATTCTCTCGCTGGGCGCCTTGGCGGAGGAGGCCGTCCGCGGCGCCATCCGTGCCGTCGAGACCCGTGACCCGGCCCTGGCCAAGCAGGTGATCGACGGCGACAACGCCATCGACCAGGCCGAGATCGACGTCGAGGAGGACTGCCTCCACACGCTGGCGCTCTACCAGCCGGTGGCGTTCGACCTCCGCTTCGTCGTTGCCGTCCTCAAGATCAACAACGACCTGGAGCGCATCGCCGACCTGGCGGTCAACATCGCCGAGCAGGCGGCCTTCCTCGCCCGGGAAAAGCCCATCGACTTCTCGCACTTCGACATCTCGACCATGGCCCGCCTCGTGCAGTCCATGCTCAAGCGCAGCCTCGACTCACTGGTGAACATCGACCCCGAGCTGGCGCTGGCGGTCCACGAAGATGACAACGGCGTGGACGACATGCACCGCGGGATGTACCGCCTCGTCGAGGAGGGCGTCCGCGCCAACCCCGAGCAGACCGAGCAGTACATCCACATCCTCAATGTCTCCCGCCAGCTCGAGCGCATCGGCGACCACTGCGTCAACATCGCCGGCGACGTGGTGTACATGGCTCGGGGCGACATCACCCGCCACGGCGGCAAGCAGCCGCCGGCCGGCGCGTGAGCGGGGATTCCGCTTACCATATCCCCATGGCCCGAAAGCTTCGCCTCAGCCACATCGACGACCGCGGCCGTGCCCGCATGGTGGACGTGGGCGGTAAGCCCGTTGTTCACCGCGTCGCGGTCGCCGAGGGTGACTTTGTCGCCGCGCCGGCAACACTGGATCGCCTGCTCGCGGGGAACCTGCCCAAGGGCGAGGCGCTGGCGGTCGCACGTGTCGCCGCCATCCAGGCCGCCAAGCGCGTGGATGAGTTGATCCCGTTGTGCCACTCCCTGCCGCTTGATCACGTCGGCGTGGACTTCGAGCGTGTCGCACCGGACCGGCTGCGCGTGCGAGCCAAGGCGGGGCTGCACGCAAAAACAGGCGTTGAGATGGAGGCGCTCACCGCGGTGACGATCGCCTGCCTGACGCTTTACGACATGACCAAGGCTGTGGATAAGGCGCTGCGCATCGAGGGGGTTCACCTGGTCAGTAAGGCCAAGGGCAAACGGTGAAGGCGATCTTCGTAGGGTGGTGCTGAGTCTTCGAAGCCCACCGTTCTTTGGCGCCAAATGAAGATGGTGGGCTTCGAAGACTCAGCACCACCCTACGCCGACATGTAATCCGCGTCCCCCACCTCACCGATTTTTTCCATCGCCGCCCGTACGGTTTCCTCGTCAAACCCGCGCCGGGCGAGCAGGCCGAACAACCGCCGCCGCCGTGTCGCGGGGTCGAGCCCGCGCAGCGTCACGAGTTTCTTCGTCGCCAGCCGCACCGCCTCATCGACGGGGTTGTTCTGTGAGCGGTGCTCGGCGAGCGTGCCGTCGATCGTGCCCTCGCCGATGCCTTTGCGTGCCAGTTTGTCGCGCAGCATCGCCTCCCCGGTTGGGCGGCGTGTGTGCGCGAGGTCCACGATCTCCGCGGCGAGTTTCGTATCATCGATCAGGCCGAGTTCGAGCATCCGGCGTATCGCCCGATCGACGTGGGCCGGTTCGTGCCCGCGCGCGGCAAGGCGCTTGCGCACCTCGGCCTCGCTCAGCGCCCTCCGGTTGATCATCTTCATCCCCGCCTCAAGCACGCGCTCATAGGTCGCCTCGCCACGCGTTTTTTCCTCGATCTCCGGCGTCCACTCCGTGCCGGGTGTGATTTGCAATCGTTCGATCGCGGCGGTGCTGAGCGTCGCCACCGTGCGGCCTTGTTTGCCCATTTCACCCACCCGGATTGCCGCGCGGCGGGGTTTTTTGGGTGACGGGGTGACGGCTAGGACCACCCGGATCGGTGAGGTTGGGCCGAAAAGCTCGCCGTATGGGGCGGATTCCATGGGGATATCGTATCGCGGTGATCGGGCGGAAGCCCCGCATTGGCATGACGGTGCTTCGGGGCCGTTTTTGTACCGCGAGAATGGCCGGGCAGGCGGGCGAATCGTATGGTTGATCCCGTGGCGGACGAGGCTGTCCACCCGCCATTGGGGAGAGAAACCGGATGACGTACACGATCTCGATTGCCTCGCTGCGTGCCGACCTGGACCGCCTCCGCGTGGCGCTCCACGAGGGCGAGGTCGGTGAACTCGAGATCATCGCCGTCCGCATCCGCACGGTCGAGGCGCTCGAACAATCGCGCGGCCAGCCCATCGAGCACGCCCTGGTCACCATCGAGCAACTGCTCGGCGACATGCAGCGCATCGTCCGGGCCCAGTCGCAGATGCGTCTGCTCTGTCGGCAGCCCGTGAAGGTGGCGTGACGGGTTAGCCGTCGGCCTACACATCCGGGCGTCAGCGTCGGGCGAGCCCGACGGCTAACCATCGTTCATCCTCACCAGTTCGTGTGGCTACCATCCGGCTTGTGGAAATGCGGCATGTCCTTGCCCGAATGCGGGTGCTTGCCCGCGGCGATCTCGTCGAACTCCACCCCCAGGCCCGGCCGCGTGGGCAGCGGGAAGAACGGCCCGGTGCGCTCGAGCTGCACCGGGAAGATGTCGCTGCCGCCCTCGTTGATACCGGGGTTGATCTCGAGCCACGCGAAGTTGTTGACGGCGAAGCAGAGGTGCACGGTGGCGGCGGTGCAGACGGCGCCCAGCGGGTTGTGAGGCATCAGGTCGATGTAGTGCGCCTCGCACCAGCCGGCGACTTTTTTCGCCTCGGTGAACCCGCCGATGTTGCAGACGTCGAGCCGGCAGAACTCTGCGAGGCCCTGCTCGATGTAGGGCCTCGCCTGCCACTTGCCGGGCCACTCCTCGCCGATGGCGAAGGGGACGTCGGTCATGCGGCGGAGCTGGGCGTACGCCTCGGGGGTCTCGTCGCGGATCGGTTCCTCGAGATAGGCCATGCTGCCGGGCGGGAGGAGCTGGCAGAACGTCGCGGCCTCGGCGACGCTCAGGCGGTGGTGGTAGTCCAGGCCCAACGGGATTTCTTTGGGTAATGCGTGCCAGATTTCCTTGAAGTGCTCGGCGCTGGCGGCGATGGAGGCGCGGGGCTCGAACATGTTGACGCGGTCCGGGTCCTGGGCGTGCCACTTTTTCGCCCAGCCGGGGATCGCCTGCGACGGGCCGAAGCGCAGGCAGGGCCAGCCCTCGGCGATGGCGTTTTTGCTCCGCTCGATCAGGGCCGGGTCGCCCAGGCTGCCGGTCGTGATGAAGCCCCACACGCGGTCGCGGCACGCCCCGCCGAGCAGTTGCCACACCGGCACGCCGAGCTTCTTGCCCATGATGTCCCACAGGGCGACGTCGATCGCGCTGATCGCGCCGGTGAGGATACGGCCGCCCTCGTGGTAGTTGCTGCGGTAGCACTTCTGCCAGATGTGCTCAATGCGGAGCGGGTCCATGCCAAGGAGGAATTTCTTGAAGTGGTGGACGGCGGCGGCCTCGGCGTGCTCGCGCGAGGAGCAGCCCGCCTCGCCCAGGCCGTAGATGCCCTCGTCGGTCTCGACCTTCACCACGATGATGTCGCGCGCGGCGAACAGCGGGAACGTCTTGATGTCGGTGATGCGCATGGGGACATCATATATCCCTCTCCCCCAATGGGAGTGAGAGGCCAGAAAACGTGCCGCGATCGAGCGACGCTAAACGGAGACGTTATTTCTTGCGTGATTGTTCCAGCATCGTTTGCACGTACCTCGCCACCGTTTTCACCGGCGCGACCCAGTACGGCCCCGCGTGCAGGTGGGCGATCAGCGTTTTGTGCGCTGCGCGCTCGGTGGTGGGGTTCGTGCCGCCGATGCCGTGGAAACCGATCACGGCCCAACCGCCGACGGCCACCGCCTGTTCGCACGGCTTGATGAGCGGCGCCACGTCACCGCCGTAATGGTCGCCGTTGGAGGAGGCGATGCGCAGGAAGTTCACGGCCAACGGGTCGTTGACGCAGCCGTCCGCGCCACCGACGCGGGCCGCGAAGTGGTGGCGCAGCACCGCCGCGTCGTACGACTTCTCATCCGGCGGGTCGCCGATCGCCACCGCCCCGCAGGGGTAGGCGAACGTGCGGTCGGGGTCGGGGCCGATATTTTCGCGGAGCCAGTCGGCGGCGGCGGTGACCTCATCGTCGATCATTTTCGGAGTGAACTTCTCGAGCGGGAGCGGCATCCAGTCGGGCAGCTTGCCATAGGCTTTCATATACGGCTCGCCCCGGCCCGCGTGGCGGACGGTGTGGTTGCCGATCTCGTGGCCGCGCTTGTGC
Source organism: Planctomycetota bacterium (assembly GCA_021413865.1). Lineage (GTDB taxonomy): Bacteria > Planctomycetota > Phycisphaerae > Phycisphaerales > Phycisphaeraceae > JAIOPN01. The sequence goes on from JAIOPN010000049.1 coordinate 66,367, forward strand.
GCCGCCTGCCAGTCGGCGGCGCGCTGCTTCACGTCGCCCCGGCCGACGTGCAGGTAGAACGTCCCGCGCAGCTCAACGGCCTCCAGGTCGGGCATCGCCTCGTTGATCAGGCTCCCGTCGCCGTCGTCATAGGTGAGGCTGACCGCGGCGCGGGCACGGTTCGGCCAGGTCCAGGGTGCGGGCATGGGGGCACTCGCGGGAGGGGTGCTTACACAATAGATTTCGCAGCCCCGCCATGCCAATGCGGGGCTTCTTCGGCGTGCGATGGTCGGCAAGAAGCCCCGCATTGGCATGACGGGGCTCCGGGTGTCGATCGAATAGACACCGCGTTCACGCCTGGGTGTGCGAATGGTGGACGTGGCCGTGGCGGTGCGGGTGGGCGGGGGCTCTGCGGAGGGTGAGCAGGGCGACCTCGGCAGGGCAGTTGACGCGCAGGGGGAACCACGCGCCGATGCCGGTGGTGACGTAGAGGTAGCTGTTGTCACGGCGATACAACCCGCGCGGGTAGCGGGAGGTGAGGCTGGCCAAACCCAGCGAGCCCTTGCGCGTCACGCCGTTGCCGAGGATGAACTGCCCGCCGTGCGTGTGGCCCGAGAGCGTGAGGTCCACGCGGTGGCGGCAGGCGGGATCGAACGCGTCGGGGTGGTGCGCCAGGAGGAGCGAGAGGTCGAAGCGCGGCGTGGAGGGCGTGGGCCGGGCGGCGCGCAGCGTGTCGTGCACCACGCGTGACAGGCCTCGCTTGCCGTGCACGAAATCCACCCCCGCGATGCACATCCGACAGCCCGCGTGCTCGACGATCTCCGCCTCGTTGAGCATCAGCCGCAGCCCCGCGGCGCGGAAGCGATCGACGAACCCGTGCGGGTCCACCAGGTAGTCGTGATTGCCCGGCACCATGTACACGCCCAGCGGCGCGCTGAGCTTGTGCATCGCCGCGATCACGTCGTCGAGCACCTTGAGCGACAGGTCGATGAAGTCGCCCGTCACCGCGATCATGTCCCCTTTGGCGGAGGCGACCACCTCCAGGATGCGTGGCAATTGCGCGGCGGTGGTGAGCCGGCCGATGTGCAGGTCCGACAGGTGCGTGATGGTCAGGCCGTCCAGCGCCTGGGGCAGGTTGGGCAATGTGATGGTGTGCCGCGCCAGGCAGAGCGGTCGGTTGTTGTGCGCCCGGCCGAACGACCCGCGCGAGAGCCAGAGCGGCGCCGAGGTGAATGCGACGTGGCGGAGCGTGGCGCGCACCCGGCGCGAGGTGAGCCGGCGGTGCGTTTTGCGTGCGGCCTTGGCGGATGGCGCGTCGTTTGGAATGGCGGGTCTCCCCTGGTCGGTCGCGTGCGTGCTCCGTTACGCGTCCCGGACGATTCTAGCCCGTGTGGGCTTGGGGCAACGCCCGATTTACGGATTCGCCCGACAAGCCACACGCAGATTGCGTGCGCGGGCGGGGCATATCGTGGCTGGGAATAAAGCCGCGCGTGCGGGTTTACACCCAGCTGATCGTGCGGTGGGCTGCGTCCTATAATCTTTATTCTCAGCCCCAAGCCGTATATCCCGCACAGACCAACCTACACTTATCGCGGAATCGCGTTTTGGGCTTGAAAATTAGGCCCACAAATTGGTTGCGTGCCCCCGGAATGGGGTTATAATCTCCACATTCCACGCGGGGGTGGAAGCGTCACAGAGTAGGGGGAGGCCGGCACGGGGCAGCCGTACGCTGGAGGCGTTGGAGCCTGACATGCGGGTCATGCAACACAACCATCACGGCCGAGCTGAGCGTGGTTCAGTCCTCATCTGGACCGCGGCGTCCCTGCTCGTCGCCATGACCGGCGTCGCGGGCATCCGCTACTACCAGTCGCACGCCACCAGTCCCGTGAACCTCATGGTGGTCGACTCGATCGCCGACGCCGCGACACTCCCGCCTGTCACAACCCCGATCCAGCGCCTCGCCCCCGCCGTTGCAGCGCCCGTCGCACCGGCCGCTCCCGCCATCGTCGCCGCGCCGAAGCCCGCCATCGCGCAAACCGCCAAGCCCGCGGCCACCGTGGCGCCCGCGCGCCGCCGCGCGGCACAACCGACCTTCGACAACCGCCCGCTCCGCGTCGCACGCACCATCACCATGGTCGTCACCGCCTACAGCCCCGACGCCCGCTCCTGCGGCAAGTCGGCCGACGGCATCACCGCCTCGGGCTACAGCGTCTGGACCAACGGCATGAAGATGGTCGCCGCCGACACCCGCCTGCTCCCCTTCGGCACTCTGCTGACCATCCCCGGCTACCACGGCGGCAAGCCCGTCCCCGTCCTGGACCGCGGCGGGGCCATCAAGGGCAACCGCCTCGACCTGCTCTTCCCCACCCACGAGCAGGCCCGCCAGTTCGGCCGCAAAACCCTCACCGTCACGGTGTGGGAATACGCGGACTGAGCGTCCGACATCTTTTGTTTTTACTACCACCAAGCCCGATGACGAGTCCGCGAGTCGCCGGGGTGCGCTGCTTCATGGAGTTTTATTGTGCAAAGCAACTCCGGGAGAGGGGAGTGATCGGCGATATCACCGGCAATCACCCGCACCCGTTCACGGCACCCCTTCGACATGTAATCTGACGAACCAAACCACGTCATCGCTTCTTCCGCAGAATAAAGTGAAACCGTGTCCGGCCGTCCGAGCTTAGCGCCTCAACATGCTCGTGATAACCCTTGTCCTGTGACGAATCAATCTCGGCCAATGCGAGAAGATATTGAGCCAGTGCGCGATAGCCTCTGCTCGTGCCGTAGACGTTGACTTGGAAACCTCCCCTAACGGTTGGTGTATGGTCTTTCGGATTCCAGACCCCGTTTCGACCCCGGTGCTCTCTGTCCACCGTAAAACGGAGCGAACGCCCCGGGCGTGGCACGGGCACGCCGCCGCCGAAACCCCCGCGCCCGATCCGGGCCACCGAGCCGTCACCGACGAACTCAACCTCGACGCTGACCCGCTTCTTCGAATGCTTGGGTTGCTTGCGCATGTGTGGATTTCCGCACGGTTTCGCCGAGTGCGCTTCAGCGCACCCCGCCCAACTATTTCGCCACATCCGAATCATGACGGTTGATAAAAATAAACCCCGCACAATCCATTCACGGCGCGTCACGGCGTGTAGCCGTTCTCGCGGCTCTTTGCGCTCGCCATTCCCGTTCGGCCTCCCGCACCGCCTCCAATCGCTTGGTCTGCGGACCGCTCAGTTTGACGTGCTTGATCGCCCGCATCAGCTTCGCCCGCATGTACCCCGAGCGGACGAAATAGGGACGCTCTTCCAAAAAAACCAGCGAGGCCTCGATCGCGTCCGGATCGTTTTCCCGCAGCCGGACCACGCCCGACGCATAACCCCCGGGAAATGCCAGGGCATCATATTCAGCGTGAAATGCCGCGCACGCCTGTTGCCACGCCTTCCGCCCCTCCGCCGTGTCGCGGTTGCGCAGCGTTTCATGGATACGGGCGTGCATCTCACAAATCCGCTTGCCATTGGCCCGAAACAGCTCTCGATAGTCGGTTGATTTCTTCATCGACCGTTTCGTCCGGCGGGGCGCAACCGCTGCCTCCGTTCTAGTTTACTCTGCGCCCGACGGCACGCTCGCATATCTCACCACGCGCCGGGTGACGCGGATTCTCTTGACCGCCCCCACAAGACGGGCGACAATCACCCCTTGCCGCGTCCGGCGGCGCACCGCCACCCCCACCATTTGAGGAAGGCCCCGCGTGATCCAGTTGCAGCGACGGAATGGACCGCGTCGGCGATCGGCGATGATCGTGGCGGCGTTGGTTGTGTCGGCGGTGTTCTTGGTGTCCTGCGCGGAGAAGAAAGAAAAGAAGGCCGCCGCGGTGCCGCCCCCGCCGACGTTTGTCGGGCCGGCGTACCTGCACGGGACGATCGGGTCGCTCACCAGCCTGCGCGGGTATGAGCCGTTGCTGGTCAGCGGTTACGGGCTGGTGGTGGGGCTGAACAACACCGGGGCTGGCAATGCGCCGGCCTACCTGCGTCAATGGCTGCTCAACGAGATGCGGCGTGAGGGCGTGGGGCGGATCCAGCTCCGCACGCTTCTCAACGCCACCCCCGAGCAGTTGCTCGCCAGCACGGAGACGTCGCCGGTGGTGATCGAGGGGCTGATCCCGCCCGGGTCGGTGAAGGGGACGCGGTTCGACCTGCTGGTCAGCGCGCTGCCGCAGACCGAGACGACGAGCCTGCAGGGCGGGCAGTTGTGGACGGCGGACCTGTCGATCGGCGGGGCGAACCCGCAGATGAAGTTCACCCGTCCGCTCGCCCGCGCCAGCGGGCCGATGTACATCAACCCGTTCGTGGAGGGGGTGGTGTCGCAGGGGGATCGGCCGGACGTGGAGCGGCAGGGCGTGGTGCTGGCGGGGGGCCTGGTGACGGCGGACCGCCGCGTGGAACTGGTGCTCAACCAACCGAGCAACGACCGCGCCCGCATGATCGCCAACCGCATCAACGAGCGTTACCCGCACGAGAAGGCGACGGAGGTGTTCAACACCGCCGTCGCCGCGAATGACCAGGTGATCCGGATCAGCATCCCGGCCAAGTGGGCGGGCCGGCCCGATGACCTGCTGCAACTCATCGGCCACCTTTTCCTCCAGCGATCGCCCGGGTTCGAGCCCGAGAAGGCGCAGCAACTCGGCGAGCTGCTCGCGGTGGAGCCCAAGAACGCGCCACACGTCATCCTGGCGTGGCAGACGCTGGGCAAGACGGCGATCCCCGTGGTCCGCCGGTTCCAGAGCCACCCCGCGGAGCACGTCCGGCTGGCGGCGCTGGAGGCCGGGGCACGCATGGGCGACGAGCGTGCATCCGAGGGCCTGCTCGCCCTGTCGCGCTCCAGCGACCCGGCGCTGCGCCGCAAATCCGCCGAGCTGTTCATGCACCTGCCCGTCAGCGAGGTCGGCGCCCGCGTCCTCAAGACGCTCCTGGACGACGATGACCGCACCGTCCGCGTCGCGGCATATGAATCCATGTCCCGCGTGGGCGACCCGCTCATCCAGCGCGTGCCTATCGGCAGCGGCGCCGACTTCAAGTTCATCCTCGACCTGGTCCCCTCCGAAAAACCGCTGATCTACATCACCCAGACCGGCGTGCCGCGGCTGGCGATCTTTGGCCCCAACCTCGGCTTCGTCACGCCCACCGTCGCCCGCCTCTGGGACAACCACCTGATGGTCCGCGTCCCCGATCCCAAGCAGCCCGCCACCGTCTTCTTTCAACCCTACGGCGAGACCGAGGGCAAGACCTATTCCATCGCGCCGACAGTCGCCAACCTCGTCCTGCTGCTGTCACACAAGACGACCTCGCGCGAGCCGATGGACGGCTTGGACATGACCTACGGCCGTGTCTGTGCGACGGTGTATCGCCTCTGCAAGGATGGGAAGGTCGCCGCGCCGGTGGAGGTCCGCATCGGTCCGCTGGCCGAGGCCATCGCCCGGGCGCGGGACACGGAACCCTCGCTGCCCCGGCCCGAAACCGAAGGCCAGGCGCCCGCCCCCGGCGTCGCCCCGGCAGCGCCCCAAACCGGCCGTCCCGAGGGCGGTGACGAGATCGAATCCGCCCCGCAACAACCGCCCGTGCCTGTGGTCCCGTGAACCGATTTCATGTACAACTATTGACACGGGTCGCGCGTCCGTGATCCGGGTCTGAATGTTCGGCGGAGCCGGACCCCGGAGAGGGGGGAATTCGGCGATCAAATCGGCATCTACAGGCCGATAATCGACAGGGAGGTCGATCATCCCATGCGTTTAGCCAAGCTTACCGTTACGGGGTTCAAGTCCTTCGCGGACCGCACCGAGATCGCCTTCGACGCCCCGATCTCGGGCATCGTCGGCCCCAACGGGTGCGGCAAGTCCAACGTCGTTGACGCCATCAAGTGGGTCCTCGGCGAACAGTCCGCCAAGAGCCTCCGCGGCGGCGCGATGATGGACGTCATCTTCAACGGCTCGGCCACGCGCAAGCCCTCGGGCATGGCGTCGGTCACGCTCACCTTCGACAACCCGATCGTCGAGGGCCTCCAACTCCCCGTCACGCCCGTTGCACGGCCGGTCGAAGAGCCCGCCGCGGAACCGCAAGACTCGGAGGCCGCGCCCGCCGAAAACAAACCGGTCGTCGCCGAGGTTGCCCGCCCGCGCCGCATCCTTCCCATCGACACCGATCAGGTCGCCGTCACCCGCCAGCTCTACCGCGACGGGTCGTCGGAATATCTCATCAACAAGCAGCGGGCCCGTCTGCGCGACATCCGCGAGCTGTTCATGGATACGGGCATCGGCACCGACGCCTACTCGATCATCGAGCAGGGCAAGGTGGATGTGATGCTGCAAGCCAACCCCGTCGAGCGCCGCGAGATATTCGAGGAGGCGGCGGGCATCTCCCGCTTTAAGGCCCGCAAGAAGGAAGCCCTCCGCAAACTGGAGCGCACCGAGCAGAACCTGGGGCTGTCGCGTCAGCGTCTGGAGGACCTGGAGAAGCGGCTGCGCAGCGTGAAGGTGCAGGCCGGCCGGGCGCGCAACCATCAGGAATACACCGGCCAGCTGCGCGAGCTGCAACTGACCTACGCTCTGGCGGATTACCACCGCCTCAAGACGCAGCTCAAGGAAGTGACGGATCGGCTGGAGCAGTTGGAGGCGGACCGCGCCGCCGCCGCGCGGGAACAGGCCAAGGCCGAGCAGGCGCTTTCGGACGCCGAACTGGATCGCCAACAGGTTTTGCAGCAGCAGAAACAGGTCGAGCAGGAGCGGATGCAGCAGCAGGCCGCCCGCGACCAGGCGGAGCAGCGCATCCAGTTCGCCCAGACCACGCTCAAGGACCTGGAGCACCAGATCGAGCGTGACTCCAAGCGCGTGGCGGAGCTCGCCGAGCGCGGCGCCCAACTCGCGAAAGAGCACGCCGAGCAATCTTCCTCCGCCGGTTCGCTGACGCAGGCGCAGACCGATCTGGCCGCGCGGCTCGAATCGTTGCAGGAGCAGCACCGCACGCTCCAGCACGAGCTGAACGAGAAGCGCAACGCCATCGAGGACGAGCAGGCGGGGATCGTCACCCTGATGCGCCGCACCGCGCAGCTGCACAACGAGATCAACTCGATCGGCGCGTTCGAGAAGAACCTGGTCAGCACGCGTGAGAAGCTCGACCAGCGGGCCGCGCAGGTGACGAACGACCTGGAGCGGCTGTTGACGCTGCGCGACGAGGCGACCGAGAAGCACGCCGAGGCCGCCGCGCTGATCGCCGCGGAGAGCGCCAAGCTCGAAGAGCTCAAGCAGCAGGCGTCGGAGCTCGACGGCCGGCAGCGCGAGCTCTCGCAGCGGCTCGCGGCCGCCAAGGAAGAGCGGTCCGGCCTGGACTCGCGGCGCTCGCTGTTGCAGGAGATGCAGGACAAGCAGGAGGGCGTCGCCGACCCGGTCAAGGCCGTGCTGGCGCGGCGCAACACCGCCCACAACAACGGGGGGGTGTTCGGCTTCGTCCTGGGGCTGCTCGCCGACATGCTCGAGGTCGAGCACGACCAATCGGGTAACGCCCGGCTCGTCGAGGCCGCGCTGGGCGACCGCCAGCAGGCGCTGGTCGTCAGCAGTCTGACCGACCTCTGCGACACCGCACGCGGGCAGGAGGCGATTAAGTCCCTGGCGGGCCGCGTGATGTTCCTCCCCATCGACCAGTGTGCGATCCCGACCGTCTCGGGTGACGAGACGATCAACGGCTTCGCGCTGCCCGCCGACGTGAAGCCGGTGCTGGAACTGGTGAAATACGCCGAGTCGATCGCGCCGGTGGCGCACCGCCTGCTGGGCCGGACGCTCGTCGTGCCGACGCTCGAGGGGGCGATGATGCTCCGCTCGCTGATGCCGTCGGGGTATCGTTTCGTGACCCGCGCGGGCGAGGTGCTCGAGGCCGACGGCCGCGTGATCGCCGGGCCCTCCGCCAGCGCCGAGGGGACCGGGCTGATCTCACGCCGCAGTGAATTGACCCGTCTCAACCGCAGGCTTGCGGAATTGGACGCCGTCATCGCCGCCGACCAGCAGTCGTTGGCGGCGCTCTCCGATCGGGCATCGCACCTGGAGAACATCTCGCAGGAGCTGCGGCAGGCGATCTACGAGGCCAACACCGTCCGTGTGGAGCTGGCCAGCCGGCTTGGCACGCTCACGGGGCAGATCGCGCAGCTCGAGCGTGAGCAGCCGGTGATCTCCGCCGAGACCGAGCAGGTCCACCGCCAGCTCCGCGACGCCGACGCCAAGCGGCGCGTCCACCAGGAGGACGCCCGTCGATTGGAGGAAGATTCCGCCGCACGGCAGACACGGCTGAGCGAACTCGCCCAATCCGTGACCGACCTGACCAAGGGTGTCGAGGCCGCCAGTGAGTCGCTCACCACCGCCCGCATTGAGAGCGGCAAGATCGCCGAGCAGCTCAGCGCCGCCGTCCGGCAGGTGCGCCAGATCGAGATCGCCCGCGCCGACACCGAGCGGCAGCACCGCTCGCTGGATGAGCAGGTCGCCCACCACCGCACGCGCATCGAGGTGCTGACGGAGACCGCGCACGAGGCGAAGCGTCAGGTCGAACAGTCGGACGTCCGCCTGCGCGAGCTTGGCGTGCGGATCGATCTGGTGCTGCACAAGCTGAACAAGGCGGAGACGGCGATGGCGGAGCTGCGGGCTGTTGCCCTGGAGCGTCGCCAGGCCGTCGAGACGGCCGACCGTGAGCTGAATGCCTCGCAGGTCTCCAAGCGCGAGGTCGAGGTGAAGATCGAGGGCTTGCTGCAACGCGGCCAGGAGCAGTTGGCGCTGGACGTTGCCTACGCCTACCAGAGCTACGAGCCGCGCGAGATCGACTGGCCCGCCGTCGAGACGCTCATGAAGGAGCTGCGCGGCAAGCTCGACCGATTGGGTTCCGTGAACCTCGACGCGATCGGTGAGCAGGACGAACTCGAAAAGTCCCACACCGACATGTCCGCCCAGGTGAGCGACATCGAGCAGGCGAAAGTCTCGCTTGAGGAGCTTATCCGGCAGATCAACGACGACTCGCGCAAGCGGTTCGAGGAGTCGTTCAACAAGATCCGCGACGCCTTCGCCGGGCAGGACGGGATGTTCCGCAAGCTCTTCGGCGGCGGCAAGGCCGACGTCATCCTCCAGCCCGACGAGAACGGCAACATCGACGTGCTGGAATCGGGCATCGAGATCATGGCCAAGCCCCCGGGCAAGGAGCCCTGCTCCATCAGCCAGCTCTCGGGCGGCGAGAAGACGATGACAGCCGTCGCGCTGCTGATGAGCATCTTCCAGACGCGGCCAAGCCCGTTCTGCGTGCTCGACGAAGTGGACGCCGCGCTCGACGAGGCCAACGTCGAACGTTTCACCCACGTCATCAAGAGCTTCCTGGACCGCAGCCACTTCATCGTCATCACGCACCACAAGCGCACCATGCAGGTGTGCGACCTCTTGTACGGCATCACGATGCAGGAGCGCGGCGTCTCCCGCCGGGTGGCGGTGCGGTTCGAGGACATCGCCTCGGTCAAGGACGGCCAGGACGTGCGCATCAGCGACTCGGCGATCGCCGCCCAGGCACAGCGCGACGCGCAGGCGCCGGCGGAAGCACCGGCAACGCAAGAGCCGGCCGCGCCACTGGAGCCCGTCATCACGGTCACGCGGCCGTCGCCCGAACCCGTCGCGGTGGCCGCGGGCGAGCCGGGTGGAAACGGCAAGGGCAAGAAGACCTCATCGCGGCAAAAGCTCGCCGCCATGCTCGGCGAGCCGGTACGCATCGAGGCCGGGAAATAGCGCCCGGTCTGCCGCCGCGACGCCCTCTATAATGCAGGCGATGCCCGTTGCACTCCCTATTTTCGACGCGCAACCCGTGCGGCCCGTGTTTGCGCAGGGGCCGCGCAGCCTCTCGGCTGTCCGGCTGCTGCGGCTGAGCGTGACCGACCGCTGCAACCTGCGGTGCCAGTACTGCATGCCCGAGGATGGCGTCGCGTTCAGCGAGCGAGCGGACCTGCTCTCGGCGGGCGACATCGTCGCCGTCGCGGCGGCGGCCGCCTCGGTCGGTGTGGACCATTTCAAGGTCACCGGCGGGGAGCCCACGGTGCGCGGGGATTTGCTCGACATCATCGCCGGGGTGGCCGCGCTCTCGCCACGCGACTTGTCGATGACGACCAACGGCATGCTGCTCGACAAGCTCGCGCATGACCTCCGGCGTGCGGGGCTGATGCGGCTGACGGTGAGCTGCGACTCGCTGCGGGCCGACCGTTTCGAGCGGATTGTGCGCGGCGGCGTGCGGGGGTTGGGCGGGTTGCCCCGCCTGATGCGCGGCCTGGAGGCGGCGGGCGAGTCGGGCTTCGATCGCATCAAGATCAACGTGGTCGTGATGGGCGGGATCAACGATGACGAGGCGGCGGACTTCGCCCGGCTCACAATCGATCGGCCATGGACGGTGCGGTTCATCGAGTACATGCCGCTGGGAGAGAGCACGCTGGTGGAGGACGCGCCGACCTTTACGGTGGACAACGCGCAGGTGCGGCGACGCATCGAGGAAGAATTGGGCGTGATGACGCCCGTGTCGCGCGAGAACGAAGCGGGCGTCGGGCCGGCGGATGTGTTCACGCTGCCGGGCGCGGCGGGGCGTGTTGGGTTTATCAGCGCCATGAGCCGGCCGTTCTGCGAGACGTGCAACCGCCTGCGGCTTACGGCCACGGGCGAGTTGCGCAGCTGCCTGTTCGACGGCGGGGAGGTGAGCGTGCTTGACGCGCTGCAGCCCTCGCCGGACCGCGCGAGGCTTGTGGAGATGATGCGGCGGTGCGTGGCGCTCAAGCCCGAGGTTCATTCGAGCCGCGGCAATCGCGCGATGAACCAGTTGGGTGGATGAAGTAGTAAGGCCAGAGCGGTAAGCCGCAAGGGGCGGGGCGGTTTGTACACTGTCGCGCATGAAATATCCCAATCCGCTCCCCCCCGGCGTCACGATTGAGTCCGGCCCCAACGGCTTAGACCGCGTCGCGGTGAGCACGAGGCTCTGCGAGGGCCACATGTATCCGCACGGGGCGCACGTCGCCCATTACCAGCGGCCGGGCGAGAAACCGATCCTCTGGATGAGCGGCAAGAGCATGTTCGATGCGGGCAAGCCGATCCGCGGCGGGGTGCCGGTCTGTTTCCCGTGGTTCGGGGCGCGGCAAGGGCGGCCCGATTCGCCTAGTCACGGATTTGCACGGTTGATGGAGTGGAAGCTCGGCGGGGTCGTCGCCGATGCGGACGGTGCGGTGGCGGTCACGATGTCGCTGGGTTCGAGCGACGCGACACGTGCCCAGTGGCCGCACGATTTTGCCGCGGTGATGCGGGTCGGCTTCGGTCGTGAACTCACCATGACGCTGGCCGTGACGAATACGGGCAAGGAGCCGTTCACGTTCGAGGAGGCGATGCACACGTATTTCACCGTGGGTGACGTGAGGAAGGTGCGCGTGCTCGGGCTGGAGAACGTGAAATATCTGAGCAAGGTCGAGGGGGGCGCGATCAAGAGCGGCGACCAGCCGATCACGATCACAGCCGAGACGGATCGTGTCTATATGAACACGGGAGCCGCGTGCGTGCTGGACGATGCGTCGCTCAACAGGCGGGTGACGGTGAGCAAGAGCGGTTCGGAGACGACGGTGGTGTGGAACCCGTGGGTCGCCAAGGCCCATGCGATGCCCGATTTCGGCGACGACGAATGGCCGGGGATGATCTGCATCGAGACCGCCAACGCCGGCGTCGGCGCGGTGATGCTCAAGCCCGGCGCGGCCCACGAGATGACCGCGCGGATCGCGTGACGCCGGCCGTTATTTCACTTCGAGCGCGGCGGGGCTTTGCTCGTGGCGCTCGGTCTGGATCGGGGCGGGTGGGTGGGCCTTGCGCCACTCGTCCATGCCCTCCGGCTCGGGGAAGGCTTTGGCCGGATCAAGACCGGCGGCGGTGGCGGCTTTGTCCGCGACTTCCTTGAATCGGTCGTAGGTGCCGCGGCGCAGATCGGGGGGGGTGTTGCTCCAGATGCGGAACCGGCGGAGCGCATCGACCTGCGGCAACTGGAGGAAGTTGACGAACCCGTCTGCAAGCATGCGCTGGAACGGCGGCAGGCCCTGTGGGTCCTGTGGCGCGTTGGGCACGGAGCGGACGTTCTCGTTGAACTTTTTGTGGACGCGCTCGGCCATGCCCAGGAAGCGGTTGAAGACGTCCGGCCGGTTGTTCATCAGCCCCTCGTTGAACGCCTTAATCATCATACCGTCGATGAACTGCCGGGCGTGGTAGAGCAGGTCGAGGTTGCGGAAGGTCTCCTCGTACACGACGTCGTCCAGGGCCTTGGTGTACCGCGGCTGGCCGACGCGGTCGGGCAGCTTGCCGAAGAGGCCCTGGGCGCGGTCGAGGTATTTCTGCGCCTGCTCGCGGTCGCCGTAAAAATAGGAGTAAACGACTGCGGTAAAGAGGAAGTTCTCGTACCCGGCGCCGAACTGCATGGTGGGGTCCTTGGCGTCGCCCTCCTGACCACTCACCTCGTTCATGGCGCGCTGGAGCGCCGTGTCATAAGAATCGATGAAGCGGGGGTCGGGCAGCAGGTCGGGGGGGTGCCCGCCGCTGGGGTCGAAGCTGACGCGGCCGCGGAACATCAGCTCCTGCAGGGCGTGCATCACGCCGCGGTGGCTGTTGATGAGGTCGGTGTCTTTATCCTCCGCGATGGCCTTGGCGCGTATGGCATCGAGTGATTTGCGCAGCTCGGCGATCTTGTCGGTGCAGAGGCTGGACCAGTAGCAGGCGTGGGAAGCCGGGTGGCGCCAATCGAAGGGCCCGTAGCGTTGCATGAGCGTGAGCATGTACGCCGGGTCCATGCGGTAGTTGTCGGTGATGACGCGCTTGCGTAGGTAGGCCAGATAGAGCTTGATGGCCGGGGCGAGCTCCGGGTCTTCGATGATGTTGAAGACGGAGCGTGCCTTGTCGTCCAAGGCGCCGGTGCTAAGCCCCATGGCCTTGGCGTCAAGCGAGGAGGTGAACATGATGATGCGCCCAATCGCGCGGAGCGTGGCCTCGTCAGGGTTTGCACCCACGGCGCGGAGACGGTCGAGCAGCCTGGGCATCAGCGGGTGGGACGCGGTGAGATGCTCCAGGGTGTCGGGTGCGTCGGCGACCACCTTGAACCGGGCGATGGCCTCCTGGGTGGTCGCGCCGTCGGGGGGGGCGCCAAGGACCTCCTGCCACTCCCTCGCCAGGCGTGTCTTGTAGTACCAGTTCATGTTGTCGGAGAACTGGCCGATCTTGTGGAAGAAGATCCACGCCTCCTCGCGGTAGAGGCGGATGGCGTTGGGGTTGTTGGGGATGCCGCGCTCGCGCAGGATGCGGATGCCCTTGTTGACCCAGTCCCACCGCTCCTCGGGGGTGTTGGTGGCGACCGAGACATTGTACGCCATGTTCCACGCCATGAACGACCAGACGGCCGGGAAGCGGGGCTGCAGCGTGACCAGCCAGTTGCTGATCTGGTTGATCTCGTAAAAGCTGCCCTCCTCCTTGAGGCGGTTCATGCGGTACCAGAGCACGTCCACGGCCAAGCCGCGGAAGACGGAGAGCGCGGCGGCGGTCAGCGCCTCGTTGGGCGGCAGGGTGCGCACGGCCGCGTCGCTCATGGTGTTGAGCTGCAGGTCGTTGCGCTGCCGGTTGATCGACGGCACCATCATCGACGCGCCGATCGTGCCGGCGATGATCAGGAAGATGCAGAGGATTTGAACGGTGCGTGACTTCATTTGATCCGCATCACACGATGACCCGCGCCAATTCCCGACAACGGAAGATCACCAGCCCCGTCACGGCGCATACGCCGGTTGAGACCAGTCCCAGCCAGAGCGCCGCGTCGCGGAGCAATTCCCACGACACCAGCATCCCGTCCGCCATCAGCGGCACGGGGTTGAACTTGCTGAAGGAGGGGATGAGCAGCACGACCGCGTCGCCCAGGAGGGCGATGGGCATCTTCACCGCTTCCCATATCTCGCCGGCGGACAGGTGGCTGAAGAATACCGTGATCGTCCAGACGATCTGCTGCCAGATGGTCAGGCTGCTGGGGGCGGAGGATGCGAAGGATTCGAGGGATTCCGCCAGGAACCCGGCGGAGATCGCGGTGACATAAATCAGGAGTGAGAAGAGGCAGGCGACGGGGAATCCCAGGAAGGTGGACGCCGCCAGCCCCAACATCCCCAGGAAAACGAGCCGCAGCCATAGGATCAGCAGTGTGCGTGTGAGGTTGGCCTCGAACCCGCCGACGCGGTAGAGCACCGCAAGCCCCTTGCCCGGCTTGAAGCCCACGCTGACGGAGAGGGTTTTGTCCTGGGTCTCGCGGTTTTCATTGCTGAGGGTGATATCGATCGTGCCGTTGGCGTCGATCTCGGAGACGGGGATGGGCAGGACGTGGAAATCATCCGCGCTGACCATGACGGGTTGCTGCCTCCCGGTCACGGGGTCGTACGGGTAGGGCCTGCCATTGAGCCACATGCCGAAATAGATGCGCTTGTCTTCGGGCTGTGGGTAGGCCTGCGCTTTGAAGCGGAGCTGGACGGTGTCGGTGTACTGCCCGGCGCCCTGGAGGCCGGTGAAGCGGTAGGTCTGTCTGGCCCTGGGGGCGATGGAGTGCCACTTAGCCTCGACCGCGGTGTTGATCTCGCTGGTCAGTTGAGGGGGGAGCTTCTGCAGCGCGTTGTTGAGCACCGCGGGGTCGTCAAGATTAAGACTTACCTCGCCGCCCCAGCGCACCGGGTCTTCGCCGTAGAGCTGTCTGAAGCGTTCGACGAAGAGCGACTGGCGGTTCATGTCCGGCGGCATCTGGGGCAACACGGACTCCCGCGCGACGAGAACCTTCTCGTCCACCGCCACACGGTCCCACGCCTCCATCGCCGGCTGCTGCGCCAGCAGCCACGTGAATGAATAAACGGCCAGGCCCGACACCGAGACCAGGAGCAGGTTAAGCAGGGCGATGCCCAGCCACTTGCCCGCCAGATACTGGGCGCGGCCGATGGGCTTGGTCATGGTGAGGAAAATTTGCTTCTGTTGCAGTTCGGTCGAGATGGTGCCGCACGCCAGGAAAATGGTCATGAGGCTCAGGAGGACGGACATGCCCGAGACGGAGTAGGTGAGAAAGGTCTGGATGCGGTACTCGAGGCGTTCACCGGAGGCGAGGCTGACGGGGAGGACCGGGACCAGCAGGATGATGCCGACGATGAAGACCAGCGCAACCTTCATGCGGATCGCTTCGTCAACGAGGGTTCGCGCGACGCCTGTGACGGGGTGGCCGTAACCGAGCACGAAGCGGATCATCGCCAGCCCGCCGACGAAAGCGGCGGTCATGGCCCAGACGCCGGCGATGACGATGGAGAGCGTGCGCGGGCCGGTGTTCCACAACACGATCGCCGCACCGACGCAGGCGACGCTGGCGAGCACGGCAACGGAGGCCTTGCGCACCCACGGGACGGTTCGCCACGCCCAGAAGCCGTAACACAACCACGCGAAGGCGAGCACCCAGCCGGCGGTGACGACGATGACACCGCCGCCGCGCAGCTGCTGAAGGATGAGCAGCACACCCATGCCCTGGCTGACGAGGATGAGACCGATGAAGGTCGCCAGCCAGAAACGCCAGGAACGTGGCGAGCGGCTGGGCGGGTGGTTGGGTGGGTCGGGGGCGGCCATCATGATGCGTCGATCGGGGGGGCGAACGGTTATTTTTTCTGCCCGGGCTTGTCCTCGTCTTCGCCCTTGAAGGGGGGGACATTTTGCAGCGCCTTGATGAAGCTTTCGTCGGGCTTTTCGCCGGACTCGGAGGCTTTCAGCGGCGGCGGTGTGACGGTTGGGGCGGGGGCGATCTTGGCGGTGACCGGCGGTGGGGGCGGTGGAGCTTCCACGGCTGGCGGAGCAGTGGTTAGCGGTGCCGGCACTTCCGTGGGTGCGATTGCCTGCGGCGCGATTGGGGCGGGGGCTTGCTGTGCCGGGGGCGGGGCGGGCTCGGCTATCGATACGTGTTGTGGCGTGGGCGCCGGTACTGGTGCGGGCGCGGTGACGGGCCTGCTCTGGGTTCCGGGCGAGATCAGCGTTTCCAGAACCGAGAGATCGGGCTTGGGTTCATTCTTTGTCGTTGCGGTTGCGATCGGTGCCGGGGGGGCGGGTGGTGGGCTGAGATTTTCGATGACCTGATTGATCGGTTGCGGCGGCGCGAGCACGGGCGCGGGTGTCGCGGCCGGTGCGGCGGGCGGGGGTTCGGCCCGCATTAGTTGCCGGATGACGGCATCACCTTCGGGGGCCTCGGAGTGGACGAGGAACTCGGCGAGCTTGCCGTCCGAGCGGGCGCCGCTGGTGGCCAGCCCCTCGGCCTGGGCGCGCTGCACAATGTCGAGGAAGAGCGATTCGAGTTTCTGCCGCGGTTGTTCGATGCTGGTGAGCCGCTTGCCGCGGGCGGTCAGCACTTCCTTGATCTGACGGATCGTTTCGTCGTCCAGGGTTTCGGTCTGGAGCGTCGTCGTGTCGTGGCGGGTGAGGAGCGAGGCGACGGTGCCCTCGGCGCGGACCTTCCCGCCGTACATGATGGAGACACGGTCGCAGACGTCCTCGACGTCGGCCAGCAGGTGGGAGCAGAGGAGGATGGTTTTCCCGCGTGCGGCGAGGGCGACGATGATGTCCTTGATCTGTCGGGTGCCGATGGGGTCGAGACCCGTGGTGGGTTCGTCGAGGATGAGGAGCTGCGGGTCGTTGATGAGCGCCTGCGCCAGGCCGATGCGGCGCTGCATGCCCTTGGAGTATTCGCCGACGGGGCGGCGCTGCACGGCCTCGAGGCCGACCATCTCCAGCAACATGTCCACGCGGCGGCGGCGCTGCTCGCGGCCCTGGTGGAAGAGGCGTGCGTAGTAGTCGAGGGTCTCGCGGGCGTTGAGGAAGCGGTAGAGGTACGACTCCTCGGGGAGGTAGCCGATGATTTTTTTCGTGGCGACGTCTTCGGGCGGCTTGCCGAAAACGGCGATGCGGCCGGAGGTGGGTTTGAGCAGGCCGAGCATCATCTTGATGGTGGTTGACTTGCCCGAGCCGTTGGGCCCCAGCAGGCCGAACACCTCGCCCTGGCGGATATCCATGTCGATCGCATCGACGGCGCGGACGCGGTTGCGGAGCCAGAAGTCGCGGAAGATTTTGGAGAGCGACGCGCAGCGGACGACGACCGGGGCGTCGGGGGGAGGGGGCGTGCGTGCGGGCGTGGTGTCAACGGGCGTGGCGGTCATGCGTCTATTCTAAGGGCGTCATTTGGCGCTGGCGTGTTGCTTACGGATTGCCGCGTGGCGCGGGGGATTCGCCGCGTTTCAGGCCGGTGCCTGAGGTGCTAAGGCCCCGAGCCTTGAGGTCGTCCATCTGGCGCTCGTGCGTCACGTTCGGGTCGCGGTTGAGCTTGATCCACGCGTGGCCGGGCGGGACGTACATCGTCTCCACGTCGCCGGTCAGGAGGTCGCGCCGCGCCTCCTGCCAGAGCCGGTTAATGACGATGCGGCGGCGGGCGGGGTCGTTCTTGAAGGTGTCGTAGTAGTTGCGGAACCTGCTGGCGTCGGCCTCGATCTGGGCGCCGATCGAGGAGCGATACGACAGCGCCTCGTTGATCACCTGTGCCGCCGCGCCGCTGATCGGAACGGTTCCGAACTCCGCGCCGGTGTTGAGGGTGCCGAACGCCTCATCGATCTGTGCCTCGCGCTTCGCGATCGCGGCCTGGTCGCCGGCGACCAGGTCTTTCTCGTAGGCGCGGATCATGCCGAGCAGCGGCTTGTGCGCTTCGCCCGCGGCCGCGCCCAGGATAGTCGCCCGGTCCTGCAATGCCTTCTCGATGTCGCGGGCCTTGTTGCTCTCGGCGCGGGTGACGGCCTGGAAGGCGTCACGCACGGCCATCGGCGGCGTGGGCTGGGCGATGGAGAGTTGTTCCACCCGCACGCCGGTCTCCAGGGCGTCGAGCGTCTGCTGGATGTTGCGGATCGCCTCCTCGCGGTCGATCTGGCCCTTGACCACTTCGTCGGCGGTCAGCCTCGCGACGGAGCGGAGGATGCCCGCCTCCGCCGCCGAGTGCACGACCGCCAGCGCGGCCTTCTCGTCGCCCACGTTTTTCAGGTACGCCACCGGGTCGATGACCTTGTAGCTCAGCGACCAGCGTGCGTGGACGATGTTGGCGTCGCCGGTGATCAGCGAGCCGTCGCGCTCGGGGTTGAGCGCTTTGGGTGTGGAGGCGCCGGCGGTGGCGAGCTGATCGAGGGTCAGGCCCACCTGATCGGGGGTCAGGTTGAACCAGAACTCGGTCGCAAGGTCGAACTGCTGCACCGAGGTGGGGATGCGCACGACCTGCTCGATCGGGAAGGGCAGGGCGAAGTGGGGCCCGCCGGGGTTGATCACCTGTTTGCCGGGTTCGCCGACGATCTGCCCGAAGCGGAGGCGGACCGCGACCTCCGTCGAAGGGACGCTGAAGATATTGCTGCAGAGGTAGAACACGACGACGATCAGCATCGCGACCTTGAGGACCCAGAAGCTCACGCGCAGCGCGTCGTTGAGTGACTGCTGCGCCGGGTCGAACTCTTCCTCCAGGGGCGCACCGTGATCGTGGTCATGGTCGTGACCATGGTGGTGGTGGTGCTCGAAGGGGTTGCGGGTCTCGGCCATGTCTTATCCGTGATGCGTGGGCGGGAACGGTACGCGGGGTTTACTTGTTGTCCGACTTGCCCTCTGGCTTCCACGTCTCGTTGAAGTGGTCCAGCGGCGAGAAAATCTGCGTGGCGTCGAGGATGAAGGTGGTCCTAAAGGCGAGCATCTTCCTAAGGCTCTCGATCTGCGAGAGGAAGATGGCGAACTGCTCGTCCTTCTCGAACTCCTTGTACGACGCGGCCGCCTTGCGGTCGCCCTCGGCGCGGATGCTCTGCGCCCTCCGCTCGGCGAAGGCGAGGATTGTCTTCTTGGCGCTCTCGGCCTCCTCGCGGATGCTGCTGGCCTGGGCGTCGCCGGTTGATTTGGCGTCCTGCGACAGCCGGTCGCGCGTTGCGCGCATCCGATTGAACACCGACTCGGTCACGCGCTCGGGCACCATAAGCCGGCGGATCCCCACGTTCTCCACCGTGATGCCGTAGTGCGTCTTGCTGTCCGCCAGCCGCTTGCGGACCTGCGCCAGGGCGTCGTCCTGGACCTGTTTGAGCTTGAGCTTGGACGGGTCGGTGTTGACCAGTTGGTTGAAGTCGTATTTGCCCAGCACGCCGCTCATTTCACTCAGCAGCGACTGGAGCTGCTTGCGGGCCTCGTCCACGTTTCTGAGGCTGACGAAGAAGGCGTGCGGGTCTTCGATGCGCCACGCCAGGTCGGTCTTGATGACGACGCTGAAGCTGTCGCGGGTCTGGTATTCCTGGAGCGGGCCCTCCAGGAGCTGCACGCGGCGGCTGTAGTACTGGACCTTCTGGAAGGGGTAGAACATGCGGAAGTAGAGGCCCGGTCGGTCGCGCAGGCTGCCCGGTTCGATCAGCGTGCCGTCGGGGTTGCGGGCGAGGGTGCCCACCGCCTGCGGGGAGCCGTCGGCATTGGTCGCGCGGTCGCCCTCGGTGTTGTACTTAGGCGGGGTGGCGCGGTCGAAGGTCGTCAGCACGGCGACCTCGTCGTAGCGCACCTGGAAGAAGACCGTGTACGCCGCCAGCACCAGAACAATGATGACGCCCAGCACGAATGTGAATCGGTTTTTCATCGCACGTCTCTCGTCTTTCCGCTCGGGGCCAAGTCGGCAGCGCCCCGGTCATTTCGGCTTCATCAGGCTCTCAACGGTGGATTGCGCGTCGGTCAGGTCGATGTCGAACGTCGGCGAGGTCTGGTTATCGACGGTGGTGACGATCTTGCGAGCCCCGGCCATGCCTTCCGCCAGCACCTGGAGGTAAGACCTCATGCGGTAGTACTCGGGGGCGTTCCTGTACGCGAGCAGGTCGGAGCTGAACCGGTCCGCCTTGGCACGCTGGGTGATGGCACGCTCCCAGCGGTAGGCACGCGCTTCATAGATCAGCTTGGCGGCGTTGCCCCGCGCCCCGGCGAAGAGCTCCTCGACTTCCTGCTCCCGGCTGGCGACCTGGCGTTCCTTCTCCTTCACGGCGTCGGCGTTCTGCGGCGTGGCGGCGCGCAGGGCATTAAGCTCGTTCTCGGCGTCGGAGAGCTCGCCGATCGCCTTGAGCAGGCCGCGGGCACGCTCGGTGGAACCCGAGACCTCGGCGAGGGCGCGGATGGCGTAGGCCCCCGCGATCTCGATGGCACTCTGTTTCTGCTGGAGCGCGGAGACCTGGCCCTGGAACGACTCGGCGACCTGTTTCTCCGAAGGCGGGTGCACACCCTCAAGGGTCACCAGGATGACCTGCAGACCCAGGCCCGCACGGTCGGCGGCGGCCTGGACTTTGTCTCGCAGCTCATCGCCGGCGTGAATACGCCCCTGCCCGATGATCGTGTCGATGTCACGCAGCGCCAGGTGGTCGCACAACAATTGCTCCGAGAGCGACGTGAGCATCTCGAGCGGGTCGTCGTTGTTGCGGACATAGGCGAGCAGGTCGTGGATGCGGTACTGCACGTTCATCTGCAGGCCGACCATTGAGACCGGCGGCACCCGGATGCCCTCGGCCAGTTGGGAGTTCTGGTCATCCACGAACGGGGTCGGCGCGGTGAGGAGGTACTCCTCTTTTTCCTTGCTGTGCGGCGTGGTCCAGAGCAGCGACACCACCTGGCCGCTGGCCTCGTCCGTCTTGAAGCCGCCGCGCGCTGAGCCGACGCTGATCTGCTGCACCCGCCCGATGTCGAATTTCTGCGTGGTGTCGAACGGCCAGGGGAGCTTGAAATGGAGGCCCGGCCCCAGCGGCTCGCCGATTATCCGGCCCGACCGCAGCACCAGCGCCTGCTCCTGCGGCTGGACGAGGACGATCGAAGTCATCGCCAGCAGCACCGCCAGGCCCAGGAGAAAGAGCGGGGTGACGGCCTTGCCCAGGAGGCGGTAGAACCATGAGCTGGAGACCTCGAAACCGAACTGGTAGTTGATCGCATCGGAGAGCGCCTTGGCCAGCGACTTGGGGCTGGTGAGCAGGCCCAGGATGCGGCTGTCGAAGGCGGCGCGGGTGTGTTCGCCGGGTCGGCGGGGGCGATAGACGTTGAGCAGGAAGTTGAAGAGGACCTCGAGCCCTTGCAGGATCATGACGCCCGGGACGACCATGCACATGGCGCCCAGCGGGCCGTCGTTCTCGAAGGCGGAGAACGCCAGCCCGACGGCCAGCAGGAAGGCGACCAGGGCGTTGCCCATGAGGAAGCCGGCCCCGCCGCGCAGCGCCTGATACTCGGCGATCCGGGTCATGCCCGACTCGTAGCGGGCGACGATGAAGCCGACGAAGACGATCGCGATACAGGCGACGGCTGCGGCGATGGGGCTGACGTCGTTGCGTGCCTCCCCGACGAGCGTGTAGTTTTGTAAGAGGGTCAGGGCCTTGTAGAAGTAGATGCCGCCCAGGGTCAGCAGATAGGCCGCGGTGACCAGGCCGGCGATGCCCATGCCGACGCGGTAGATGGAGTCGAGGCGGCGGCGGGCGATGCGCAGGTCGTCGGCGGCCTCGTTGAAAAGGGCGTTGGATTTGGTTTCGGCGCGGGCGAGTTGCTCGGCCTCCAGCGCCTCGGCCCGCTCGAGCCGATGCTGGTGGAACAACATCAGCAGGACGATCCAGATGGGCAGGCCGCCCGCCAACTGCCAGGTCGCGGCGTAGAGGGCCGGGCTTTGAACGGCCAATCCCGCCAGCGCCATGACGGCGGTAAGGACGACCTGGACGACCAGCCCGAACAACGCCGCGTTAGCGGCCCGTCGGTAGGTCTGAAGGTCCTGAGCCATACGTGAGATTCCCAAAAACCGCTCGGGTTGCCCGCCCGCGTCCATCCGCCGATCAAAAGGGCGTCTATAAACGTATCATGTTGGGGCGTCGATCCAGCCCCGCTCGGTCCCCGACAGGCGAACCCATGTTCCAGCAATTGATCACGGTCGGTCGCAACACCTTCATTGAGAGCATACGTCAGCCGATCTTTGTGGTTCTGATCATCGTGGGGATTATCGCCCTGACCCTGAACCCGATGCTGGCCGCCTACACGCTCGAAGGCGACAATGATAACAAGCTCATGATCGACATGGGCATCTCCACGCTGTTCATGATCGGGCTTTTCCTCGCGGCCTTCACGGCCACGGGGGTGCTGAACCGGGAGATCGAAAACAAAACGGTGCTGACGGTGGTCAGCAAGCCGGTCTCCCGGCCTGTGTTCGTGCTGGGCAAGTTCGCCGGCGTCGCCGCGGCGCTGGGGCTGGCGTTCTGGTGCCTTTCGCTCGTGCTCCTCTTCACCGTCCGGCACCACGTCATCCAGACCACTTCCAGCGACTTCGACGAGCCGGTCATCACCTTCGCCCTCCTGGGCCTGGCCCTCACGCTGGGAGTCGCCACCGTCGGCAACTACCTCTACAACTGGGTCTTCACCTCCAGCTTTTCACTCTGCTTCTTCCTCTTCGAGACCGCCGCGTGGGTGCTCATCATGCACATCTCGCGGGAGTGGCAGTTCCAGTCGCCGCTGACCGACATCAACAGCCAGTTGCTCTACGGGCTGGTGCTGCTGTTCCAAGCGCTGCTCATCATCACCGCGGTGGCGATCGCCGCCTCGACCCGGCTGGGGCAGGTTATGACGCTGGTGACCTGCTTCCTGGTCTTCGCGCTGGGGCTGATCAACGATTACTTCCTCGGTGGGCTGGCGGGCCGCGCGCTCTGGGCGGAGGTCTTCTACCGCGTTATCCCCAATTTCCAGATCTTCTGGCCCACCGACGCGCTGACGCAGGGGCACGACTTCACGCACACCTACATCCTCTGGGTCAGCGGGTACTGCGGGCTTTTTGTCACGGCGATCCTCGCCCTGGCGGTAGGACTCTTCCAGACACGCGAGGTCGGTTGAGGAATCCGCGGTGCCCCGTAGCGGGACGGCGTGACAAGGGCTGTTCGTTTGGTCACGCCCCCGCGCTGACGGGGGGCTCAACTTTTTTTGAGGGCGGGGGCAGCCAGCGAGTGCTGATCTGTTCGGCGGGGGTGCCGGGGTTGGCGTGGCGGATGGCGGCGGCGACCAGGCCCATGAACATCGGTTGCGGTCGCAGCGGCCTGCCTAGCAGCTCGGGGTGGAACTGGGCGCCGATGAAGTAGGGGTGCACGTGCGTCGGCAGCTCGAGGATCTGCATGATCGGGTGTTCGGGGTGGCGGCCGGAGAAGATCAGGCCGTGCGATTCGAGCTGCGGGATGTAGTTGGGGTCCACCTCGTAGCGGTGGCGGAAGCGCTGGCGGATGGAGCGGGCGTTGTCGAAGAGGAAGGACGCCAGCGTGTTGGGCGTGATGAGCACGTCCTTGCCGCCCAGACGCATGTTGCCGCCGAGGCCCTCGATTTTTTTCTGCTCGGGGAGGATGTCGATCACGGGGTGGGGGCACTTGGCGTCGAACTCGGTGCTGCCGGCGGTCGTCAGGCCGCAGACGTTGCGGGCGAACTCGATGACCGCCATCTGAAACCCAAGACAGATGCCCAGGTAGGGCAGCCCCTGCTCTCGGCAGTGCTGCACGCAGGCGATCTTGCTCTCCGTCCCGCGCACGCCGAACCCGCCGGGCACGATCACCGCGTCCACGCCCTCGAGTTTCGTTGATGCTTCAGACGGGTCGAAGCGCGTCGTGTCGATCCACTGCACCTCCAGGTCCACCGACAGGTGCGCCGAGCAGTGCTCGAGCGCCTTGTCGATCGAGGCGTAGGCGTCGCGCAGTGCGGCGTATTTTCCCGTGATGCCGACCCGCGCCCGGAAGCGGCGCTTGCCCGTCAGCACGTTCACAAAGCTGCGCCACTTCTCCCGCGCGTCGTCCTCCTGCTCGACCTTAACGCGCTCGTGGATGTTCAGGAGGGTGAGGATCTCGCGGTCCAGGCCGCTCTTGCGCATCTCCTCGGGGATGGTGTAGATGCTCTTGCGGTCGTGCATGGAGAACACACGCTGCATCGGCACGTTGGAGAACATGGCGATCTTCTGCATCACCGAGTCGTTCACCGGGTTCTGCGCCCGGCAGGCGACGATGTGCGGCTGCACGCCGGCCTCCATCAGTTTTTTCAGACCGAGCTGCGCCGCCTTGGACTTCTGCTCGCCCAGGGCGTGCGGCTCAATCACGTACGTCAGCGCGACGAAGCAGACGCTCTTCTCGCCCTCCTCGAACGCCAGCTCGCGCAGCGCCTCGATGTAGAAGCCGTTCTCGTAGTCGCCCACGGTCCCGCCGACCTCGACGAAGATCACGTCGGCGCTCTGCTTCATCGCCAGGTCGCGCAGCATGTACTTCACCTCGCCGGTGACGTGCGGGATCATCTGCACGTCGCGGCCCAGGTATTCGCCGTGCCGCTCCTTATCGAGCACGCGGCGGAAGATCTGGCCGGAGGTGGTGTAGTTGTCGCGGGTGAGGTTCTGGTCGAGCAGCCGCTCGTAGGTGCCCAGGTCCATGTCCGTCTCTAGGCCGTCGTCGAGCACGAACACCTCGCCGTGGCGGTAGGGGTTGAGCGTGCCCGAGTCGATGTTGAGGTAGCCCTCCATCTTGATGGGGGCGACGGTGAGGCCTTTGTCTTTGAGCAGTTTGGCGAGAGAGGAGGAAAAAATACCTTTTCCCAGTCCCGACATCACGGTGCCGAACACCGCGACGTACTTGTGCCGGCCCTTCTGATACCCCTTGGGAACGGGGTTGAAGAACTCGGTTTCCTGGGAGGTATTGCCTGCGGCCGCGAGAAGGTCCTGAGTAGGGGGCATAACAGACCGTACCAAGGCCAACGCCCGAGTTCAAGCGCGGCCGGTGGGGCGAAGCGATTTTGGCGTTAGCCGTCGGCCTCGGCCGACGCTGTTTCCCGGCAACGGGGGGCGGCACGCGCCCCCGCACGCCCGTACGCCAGCGTCGGTCGAGGCCGACGGCTAACAGCGTGATGTGTAAATCGTCGCGTAACCCTGCGCTGCTTTCCCCGCGCCCCGGTGTCGGTTACACTCCGCCCCAACGTCGAGACGGAACGCTTTTCCCCCTCGGAGCCGGCGGTTGACCAGACACGCGAATCAGGGCGCTCGGTGGTTGGGTTTGTGGGCGGCGATAATCACCGTGCTCGCTTGCTGCGCCGGTGCTGGTGCGCAGGGCATCGACGCCACCAATCGCCCCATCGCCGACATCCATATAGAAGGCCTCAAGCAGGTCCCCGAGCAGTTGGTCCGCAACCAGGTCCGCCTGGCCAAGGGCGACCCCTACGACGCGGCGGTCGTCTCCGAGGACGTCATCCGCATCACCCACCTGGGCCGGTTCTCCAGCGTGCAGGCACGCATCGAGCCCACGCGCGACGGCGGGGTCGTCCTCACCTACGTCGTGGTCGAGCAGGCGCTGCTCAGCGACGTGCAGACGGTCGGCAACAAGGTGCTCACCGACCAGGAGCTCCTGGTGCTGGTCGTGCTCAAGGCCGGTGACCCGATCGACCCGTTCCTGATCGACCGCGGCAAGCAGGAGATCAAGAGGGCGTACGAGAAGAAGGGCTACTTTGTCACCGACGTGGCGGTGGATGAGGAGGCGTTGAGCGAGTCAAACATCCTGCTCTACCGCGTCCGCGAAGGCCCCAAGCCCCGCATCCGTGAGATCCGTTTCGAGGGCAACACGGTCTTCCTGGACAAGCAGCTCCGCAGCAAGATCAAGTCCAATACCAAGCTGATCATCCTCCGCAAGGGGGAGTTGAGCCGCGATCAACTCGACACCGACGCCTCGCTGGTGCGTGACTTCTACCAGCAAAGCGGCTACCTGGACGCGCAGGTCGGGCGTCGCATCGACCTGAGCCCGGACCAGAAAGAGGCCGTGGTGGTGTTCGTGGTGCAGGAAGGCAAGCGTTACACCGTCCACGAGATCCGCGTGGAGGGGAACAAGCTGTTCAGCGAGCAGCAGATTGTGGAGACGATGACGCTCAAGGTCGGCGACGTGTTCTCGCAAGAACGCCTGACCAAGAGCCGGGCGTCGCTGGAGGACATGTACGGCAAGCTCGGGTTCGTAGAGTCCCGCATCAACATTGAACGGCTGTTCCTCCCCGAGGCGCCGCTGGTGGACGTGGTGGTGCGCGTGACCGAGGGTGGGGCGTACACGGTCGGCAAGGTGTCGGTCTCCGGAAACCAGTTGACTAAGGACAAGGTGATCCTGCGTCAGGTGCGGGGCGTTACCCCCGGCCGCCGGTACGACCGAGAGGGCATTGAAAAAACCGAACGCCGTCTGAGCGAGTCAGCGCTGTTCAGCGAGGGTAAGGTCACCATCCTGGGTGATAAAGACGACCCCGTGCGCGACGCGCTGGTCGAGGTGAAGGAGAAGAACACGGGCAGCCTGAGCTTCGGCGCCGCGGTCAGTTCCGACTCGGGCGTGATCGGCGCGATCGACCTGGTGCAGCGCAACTTCGACATCACGGACCTGCCCGAGAGTCCGGGCGAGTTTTTCAGCGGGCGGGCCTTCAAGGGCGCTGGGCAGTATTTCGCCCTGAGCCTCCAACCCGGCAACACGACCAGCCGCTACTCGGTGACGTTCCGCGATCCGTACCTGATGGAGAGCAACTACTTCCTCGATGCGACGGCGTTCTATTTCAGCCGCGAGCGCACCAATTACGACGAGGAGCGGCTCGGCGGCCACCTGGGGATCGGCCAGCGATTCGGCGACGTGTGGTCGGCCACGGTGCGCGGCCGCGCCGAGTCGATCGACATCTCCAACGTTGACAACGACGCGCCGCCCGACGTCTTCGACGTCGAGGGCAAGAGTTTCCTGACCGCACTCTCGTTCATCGTTTCCCGCAACACCACCGACAGCCGCGTTTTCCCCACACGCGGGAGCGTCGCCGAGGCCGGTTTCAGCCGTTTCGGCGCCTTCGGTGGCGACTACGACTTCTTCGCCGTCACCAGCGAGTTCCACAAGTTCTGGACAGTGGACGAAGACTTTTTTGGCCGCCGTACCGTTCTAAGCATGCGGCTAGAGACCGGCTACATCTTCGACGCCCAATTCGATTCGGGTGTGGACGGCCACACCATCAACGATGCGCCGGTTTTTGAGCGCTATTACGCCGGCGGCCACCGCTCGTTCCGCGGCTTCGACTTCCGCGGCGTCGGACCAATCAACCCCAACGAAAACCCCAAGGGCAACACCTCCAACGACGTCATCGGCGGCGACTGGCTCTTCCTCCTGGGCCTGGAGTACAACTTCCCGATCTTCCAGGACTTTGTCCGCGGCGTCGTCTTCACCGACACCGGCACCGTGCAGGAGGACGTGGGTTTCGACGAATACCGCGTCTCCATCGGCGCCGGCATCCGCATCAAGATACCGTTCCTGGGCCAGGCGCCGTTCGCGATCGACTTCGCCTACCCCATCGTCAAGCAGGCCGACGACGACGTCCAATATGTGAGCTTCGACCTCTCGGTCCCATTCTGAACCGGCCGCTCACGAGGGGATTGCCAGCGTGGCGTGTGTGTGATAGAAGTCGCGTCTCGGCCGGTAAGCGCGAACCATCGTCGCCGCCGGCCCGTAACAATGCTTTTGGAGTGACAACATGACCAAGCGTAACCTTATTGTGCTGATCTCGGCCGCGTCGCTTCTGACGCTTTCGCTCTTCGCCGGCGCGCAGACCGCGAGGCTGCTCAAGGGCAGGCCGACCGCGATCGGCGTGGTGGACGTCGAGAAGGTCTTCAACACCCTGGCCGAGAAGATGCAGATCGAGGCCGACCTCAACACCCGGCAGGAGAACCTCAAGAAGGAGCGTGACTCACGCGAGAAAGAGCTGCGCGACCTGAAGAAGGACCTGGAGGTGCTCAACGCCAGCAACCCCGCCTTCAAGACCAAGCAGGAAGAGCTCGAAAAGAAGGTGTTCGACCTCCAGGCCTGGGCGCAGTGGCAGACCAACATGCTCAGCCGCGAAAACCGGCTCCAGATCACAGGCCTCTACAACAAGATCACCTCCGCCGCCGGCAAGGTCGCCAAGGACAGCGGATACGACGTGGTCCTCTTCAAGGAACCCGCCGCGGACTTCGGCAACGTCACCCCCGAGCAGCTCAGCATGGCCCTCCGCTCCCGCAAGGTGCTCTGGACCGCCGAAGACCTCGACCTGACCGAGCAGGTCGTCCAGGCGATGAACAACGACTACAAGAACGTCGTCAAGCCCAAGTAATCGGTCCCCGATGCCAGTTTGGGGAAGAGATGCCTTCGTACACGACGCAGCAGATCGCCCAGCGGGTCGGGGGCACGCTCGCGGGCCCGGCGGATAAGACGCTCCACGGCGTCGAGGGCCTCGACACCGCGGGGCCCGATCACCTGACCTTCATCCGTGACGCGGCCAACGCCTCACGTTGGGACGCGTGCAAGGCCGGCGGCGCCCTTGTTTCCAAGGGCGTTGAGATCGCCGCTGATCCCTCGCGCGCCCTCATCCACATCCCCGACGCCGACCTGGCGCTGGCGACGGTGCTCGAGATGTTCGCCCCGCCCCCGGCGCGGCCCGCCGCGGGCGTCCATCCCTCGGCCGTCGTTGATCCCTCGGCCGTCCTGGGCGCCGGCGTCGCCGTCGGCCCGCACGCCTTCATCGGCCCGCGCGTCCGCATCGGCGACAGCACCGTCATCCACGCCAACGTCACGATCCTCGACGAGACCGTCCTCGGCCGTGAGTGTGAAATCTTCCCAGGCGTCGTCTTCCGCGACCGCTGCGCGGCGGGCGACCGCGTCATCATCCACCCCAATACCACCATCGGCTCCGACGGCTTCGGCTACCGCGCCACCCCGCGCGGGGCGGTCAAAATCCCCCACATCGGCCGAGTCGTCATCGGCTCCGACGTCGAACTGGGCGCCGGCGTCTGCATCGACCGCGGCAAGTTCTCCGACACCACCATCGGCGACGGCACGAAGATCGACAACCAGGTCCACATCGCCCATAACTGCCGCATCGGCCGATCCTGCCTCATCGCGGGGCAGGTCGGCTTCGCGGGTTCCGTCACCATGGGCGACGGCGTCATGGTCGGCGGCGCGACGATCTTCCGGGACCACATCACCGTCGGCAGCGGTGCCTCGATCGCCGGCGGCTCGGCGGTGCTGGGAGACGTCCCCGACGGCGCGTCGTGGGGCGGGAGCCCGGCGCGCGACATCCGTGAGGCTTTCAAGGAATACGCCGCACTGCGCAGGCTGCCCGACCTGCTCAAACAGCTCAAGCAAGTCAAGAAATGACGCGCGGTAAACCCTTTGCCCCGCTTGCGTCCCGCCTGCGCCGCGATACTCTCTGATCGAGATGTCCACCGACACCCAAACCACGATCGCCGCGCCCGTCTCGCTCTCGGGCCTGGGCCTCTTCTCGGGCACGCCGGTGACCGTCACCTTCAAGCCCGCACAGCCCAACCACGGCATCGTCTTTGTCCGCACCGACCTAAACAACAAACCCGTCCCCGCCCTCGTCCAGCACGTCCTCAAGCGCGCCCGCCGCACCGCGCTCCGCAACGGCGACGCCCTGATCGAGACCTGCGAGCACTGCCTCTCGGCCTGCTCGGGCCTGGGCGTGGACAACCTCGTCATCGAGATCAGCGCCGCCGAATTGCCCGGCCTGGACGGCTCCTCGCTGCCGTATGTCGAGGCAATCCGTTCCGTCGGCTTGAAGACCAGCGACGTGGAGCGCCACCGCCTGGTCATCACCGAGCCGGTGATCCTCCGGCAGGACGACGCCTATATCGCCGCCGTGCCTTCCAACGACAAGGGAGCTCAGCTTGTGTACGAGGTGGACTACGGCCGCGGCTCCGTGATCGGCCACCAGGTGGCGACCTTCGACACGGCGACGGGTGATTATGCGGCGCAGATCGCCCCCGCGCGGACGTTCGTCCTCGAGGCCGAGGCTCAGGCGCTGCGCCAGGCCGGGCTGGGCAAGCACCTCACGCCTGCGGACGTGGTCGTCTTTGGCAAAGAGGGCCCGCTTGGCGGCAACAAGCTGCGTTTCACCGACGAGCCCTCGCGCCACAAGCTGCTCGACCTGATGGGCGATCTCTATCTCCTGGGCGCGCCGATCCAGGGGCGGATCGTCGCCTACAAATCGGGCCACTGGCTGAATCAATCGCTCGCCCGCCAGCTCGTCCGCCAGTTCCGCGCCCAGACGCGCGGCCAACTCGCGCTCCACCGCAACGTGATGGACATCCGCAAGCTCATCCGGATGATGCCGCACCGCTACCCCTTCCTGCTGGTGGACCGTGTGATCGAGCTCGACGGCGACCGCCGCGCGGTGGGCATAAAGAACGTGACCATCAACGAGCCGTTTTTCCAGGGCCATTTCCCCGGCACGCCTCTGATGCCCGGCGTGCTGATCGTCGAGGCGATGGCGCAGCTCTCGGGCGTGCTGGTGGGGCAGAAGCCGGAGAACACCGGCAAGCTCGCGGTGCTCACGTCGCTGGACCGCGTGAAGCTCCGTCGCGCGGTGACGCCGGGCGATCAGTTGATCATCGAGGCCGAGTCCGTGCGCGTGAAGCGCGGCCTGGCGCACATGCGCTGCCGGGCGTACGTCGGCGAGGACCTGGCCGCCGAGGCGGAGATCAAGTTTATGCTCGTGGACAACGAGCAGCCCGCGGAGTGAGCGGGCGAGGGCCGCGTTATCCTGTAGAAATCACATGGCGACCATCCATCCATCCTCTGTTGTTGAGCCCGGCGCCACGCTGGCGGAGACCGCCGTCATCGGTCCGTTCTGTTACGTCGGCCCGCGCGTCACGATCGGCCCGGGCACGCGGTTGGTGAGCCACGTCGCCATCCTCGGCCGCACCACGCTGGGCGAGGGCAACACCGTCTGGCCGCAGGCGACCCTGGGTGCCGCGCCACAGGACCTCAAGTACCGCGGCGAGGACAGCGAGCTGGTCATCGGGGACTTCAACGAAATCCGCGAGCTGGTCACCATGCACCTGGGCACCGGCACGGCGGGCGGCGTCACCCGCGTCGGCGACCAGAACCTCATCATGACAGCCGTCCACGTCGCCCACGACTGCGTCATCGGCAGCCACACGATCCTCTCCTCCAATGTCGGCCTCGCCGGCCACGTTCACGTCCAGGACCACGCCATCCTCGGCGGCGCGGTGGGCGTCCACCACTTCGTCACCTTCGGTCAGTACTGCTACGTCGGAGGCATGAGCCGCATCGTCCACGATGTCCCGCCCTTCATGATCGTCGAGGGCGACCCCGGCGACGTCCGCGCCCCCAACATCAAGGGCATGACCCGCCACCAGTTTCCCCCGGCCTCAATCGACATCGTGAAGCAGGTTTACCGCAACATCTTCCGCCGGCAGTCGGGTGAATCCGAGGCGGCGGCCAACGCCTCGCTCCCCGAGCGGCTCGCCGCCCTCGAACGCGACCACCCCGAGGACGAGTGCGTTCAGATCATCGTCCGCTTCATGCGGAACACACTCGTCGGTGTGCACGGCCGATACCAGGAATCCCTCCGCGCCGACAAGAACGCCCCCGCCCCCGCGCAGTGAGTCGATTTCGGTAATCCCTGTCATGCCCCTTTCCCCCGCACAACTCGCCGACTACCACCGCGACGGCTACATCCCCGTCGAGGGGCTGCTCACGCCCGCAGAAACCGACGCCCTGCGGAGCCGCATCCGCGAATACACCCACGGCGACCGCCCGCGCGGGAGCATGGCATTCCAGACCGAGCCGCGCATCCACCGCGGCGAGTTCAAGGTCGATCACCCCGGCGACGGCATCCGCAAGATCGACGGCCTCGTCGAATACGACGATCTTTTTCGCGCCCTGGGCACGCACCCGGACATCGTCGATATCGTCGAGCAAATCCTCGGCCCGGATATCAAGATGTTCCGCAACTCGCTGCTCCTCAAGCCCCCCGAGGTCGGCTCCGCCAAGGGCATGCACCAGGACTCCCCGTACTGGCCTATCGAGCCCATGAGCCTCTGCTCCTGCTGGTTCGCCATCGACGACGCCACGCCGGAGAACGGCTGCATGGCCGTCATCCCCGGCGCGCACGCGCCGCTGCCGCACGTCAGCGTCACCGACGACTTCGTCATCGACGAAAAATATTACGACCGGGGCAAGATGGTTCTCGCCCCGTTGAAGGCGGACGGCGGGCTCTTTTTTCACTCGCTCACGCCGCACTACACCGCGCCCAACCGCTCGAAAAACTGGCGGCGTGCGATCGCGCTTTCTTACATGTCCGCCAAATCACGCTTCACCGGGAAACCGCCCGGCCCGGAGTACCTCACCATTCGCGGGCAGACGTACCCCGATTGCGTCCGATGATCCTCACTTCACCTTCACGACGCGCTTGGTCTTGATCGCCTGGTTGATGGCGAAGGCCACCTCGTGCACGTGCGCGGCGGCCGTCAAGTCGTTGTGCGGGCGCGCGCCGGTGCGGATGCAATCGACGAAGTATTCGAGCTGCCCCATGTAGGGGTGGTCGTTCACGTCGCCCGAGTCGGGCAGGGCGGTGGGGATTTTCGCCCACTTGTCCTTGGGCGTGCCCGGCCAGTCGATGGTGCTGAGCTGGTCGTTCCAGATGGTGCCCTTGTCGCCCTGGAAGAGGACGGGGAAGAGGTAGGGCTGGCGGCACTCGATGCTGGTGGCGACCTTGCCGATGGCGCCGTTGGCGAACTTGAGGATGGCGACGCTGTTGGGGTCGTATTCGTACTTGAGCGGGTTCTTCGGGCTGGTATTGGAGAAGGCGCAGGCCTCGACGACGGGGCTGCCCATGCACCAGATGAGGGCGTCCAGGGCGTGGCAGCCGGCGGTGAGCAGGGCGTCGCCACCCATGGATTTCTTGATGTTCCATTTCCACTGGCCGTACCACGGGCCGATGCCGTGGAAGTAGGAGCACTCGCCGTAGAACACGCGGCCGATGAGGTTCTGCTTGAGGATGGCCTGGATGTTCTTGAACAGACCCATCCAGTGCAGCTCGAAGCAGACGCTGGTGAGGACCTTGGCCTTGTTCACTTCGGCGACCATCTTGTGGAGCGAGGCGGGGTCGAGGGCGACGGGCTTCTCGATGACGATGTGTTTGCCGGCGCGGGCGGCGGCGATGGTCTGCGCAGGGTGCTCGGGGTGCGGCGTGCAGATGACGACGATGTCCAGGTCCGGGTGCTTGAGGAAGTCGCGCAGGTCGTCGTACGCCTCGGCATCGGGGACGCCGTGGGCGCGCGCCTTGGCGCGGGCGCGTTCGAGGTCGCGCGAGCAGAGCGCGACGACCTTGCAGCCCTTGATCCCCTTGAAGTTGTCGATGTGCGCCCCGGCGACCCAGCCCGTGCCGATGATGCCGACGCCCAGTTCCTTCACCTCGCCCATGACGTGCTCCTGTTTTGAGTCTGAATCGTGCGGGGACGCCGTAATATCCGGCAACAGACGCGGGAAGGCAACCGGCGGCACATTTAGAAATTGGAAACCGTCACGCCCGGCCAGTCATCCGTGCGGAACGGCGCGGCGGGGAGGCCGGTCGAGTCGGTGAGGTTCGAGTCGGGGTTTTGCGCCCAGGCGTGACGTGTCGCGACGGGGTGCGGTACGGAAGGAGCATGGAGGATCAGGTCGTCGCCCTCGATTCTCGCGTCGGCCCAGACGAAGTTGCGGTTGCCCTTCGTGAAGTCATCGCAGCCCGGCGAGACGGCGAAGCCGCGCGGGGGCTGGTTGTCGCTCGTGCGCAGCCCGCCGTGCGTGTTTTTGAAACGGAGACGGAGGCGGTCGCCCTCGACGGACATGGATTCGAGCACCGGGCCGGTGTGTGGGATGTTTTCGCCATACACCACGGCGCGGGCCGCGAGCGCAAGGCGCTCACCCAGCGGGCGCTTGCACTTGGGGTGCACGTCGGTCGCATCGCCCGTTCCCAATCCGACGGCCATCGCCGTGCTCGGCTCGGCCAGGGCCATCGCCTGGGCCTCGCGCAGCTCCGCCCAGGAGTGTTCGCAAGGCTGGTCGCGCCGCGGGCCGAACTCCGCCTCCTGCACGAAGAGGAACGGCATTGCCGGGTCGTGCCACCACCAGCGCCAGGCGCGGATGAGTTCGCGGAAGAGCATGCGGTACTGGAAGCCGCGGTCCGGCGCGCCTGCCCCCTGATACCAAGCGACGCCTCGGATAGGCGTGGAGGTGAGCGGGGCGATCATGCCGTGGAACAGACCGGCGGGCGTCCACGGGTGGCCGGGCGGGATGAGCTTGGGGTGCGGGCCGGGGATCGGCCGGCCCTCGCGCTCGGCGAGGTCGGCGTCGTGGTCCCATTGCTTAAACGCCTGCTCGTAGCGCTTCTCGGGGTCTGGAAAGTCCGCGAGCGACTGCCGCCAGCGCGCCATGATCGGGCGCAGCTCGTGGTGCCCCTCCATCACATACCGCGGCGTCCACGATTCAGCGGGCGTCGCGCCGACCGCCGCCTGGATCAGCCCGATCGGCACTCCGAGCGATTCCGCCAGGCGCAGGCCGAACCAGTAACCCACGGCCGAGAAATCACCGGCGACCTCGGGGCTGCACCGCCGCCACCTGGCCTCGGGCGTGAGCGGGGCGGGAGCGTCGGCGACCGCGTTCGGGATGGTCATCAAGCGGATGTCGCCCCGCGTGGCGCGCGACATTTCCTCTTCGCCGCCCTCGCTGTGCCGCAGCGCCATCACCATGTTCGACTGGCCCGAGCAGACCCAGACGTCGCCGACGAGCACGTCACGGGTCACCGTCGCCGGGCCGCCCTCGATCGAGAGCGTCACGTCACCGGGTCCGCCGGCATTGAAGGGTCCGATGCACAGGCCCCATTTGCCGTGTGCGTCGGCGCGGGTGGTCCACGTTTTCCCGCGGAATGTGAGCGACACGGCGGCGCCCGGCGTGCCATCGCCCAGGATCGGGAGCATCCGGTCGCGTTGCCAGACGGCGTGGTCGCTGAGGAGGGTTGGGTTCATGTTCATGGAGAAAGACCCCGGGGACTCGCGGACTCGTCCCCGGGCCTGGCGGGTGGGGCGTTATTGCAGGTCGGAGGTGCGGGTGATGCGGTACGTGGGGTACTTGGGGTTGAAGAACTCGGGGTTGAAGGCGGTGCCGATGCCATGGCCGCGCGGCAGCTCGATGTGGCCGTTCTTGATGACGGGCTGGATGGTGATGATGTCCTTGTAAACCGTGCGGATCTGGGCGCGGACGGTCTCCTGCATGCAGCAACCCGGGACGGCCGCGTTGACGTGGACGCCGGCGAACAGTGTGAGCGGGCCGGTGCAGTCGTGCATGGTGGAGGGGACGTTGAAGCCCTGGGCGATGTGGGCGAGGCGGGCCGTCTCGGAGATGCCGCCGACCCAGGTGGGGTCGATCATGACGTAGTCGGCCGCCTGGTTGATGAGCACGTCGAGGTAATCGGCGCGGGCGAGGAGCATCTCGCTGACCGAGACGGGGACGCGCGCCTGCCTGCGGAAATCGGCGAGGGTGCGGAGGTTGTCGGTCTTGAGCACGTCCTCGAGCCAGAGCGGGCGCAGGTCGCGGAGCGCGTCGGCGATGCGGAGCGCCGCGGGGAGCATGAAGAACCCATGGCCGTCCACCATGAACTCCATGCGGTCGCCGAAGTGGTCGCGGATTTTCCGCAGCGGGGCAACGGCCTTGTCGAGGTCGGTCAGGCTGATGCGCATGCCGCCCGAGCGGTGGGCCGCGTAGTCGAAGCCCCAGGT
This sequence comes from Planctomycetota bacterium, assembly GCA_021413865.1. Taxonomy (GTDB): domain Bacteria; phylum Planctomycetota; class Phycisphaerae; order Phycisphaerales; family Phycisphaeraceae; genus JAIOPN01. The sequence goes on from JAIOPN010000049.1 coordinate 102,078, forward strand.
CTTGATGGCGTTGATCCCCTCGGAGAGCAGGTCCTCGCAGAGGCGGATGGGGTCGTGGAAGAGGTAGTAGGAGTCGGCCAGCGGCCCGGGCTCGCCGATCGAGCCGTAGCCGGACCAGCCGTGGCGGGTGATGCGTTTGCGCGTGGCGATGGGGCCGTAGCCGGGGTTGCCGCAGGAGTTGTACACGGCCACGCTCTCGCGCACCGGGCCGCCGAGCAGGCGGTAGATCGGCTGCTTGCAGACCTGGCCCAGGATGTCCCAGAGGGCGACGTCGATGGCGGAGATGGCGCGCAGCTCCGCGCCGCGCACGCCGAAGTTGGCGCAGCGCTCGTAGAGGAAGCGCCAGTGCGATTCGATCGCCAGCGCGTCCTGCCCGAGCAGCCGCTGGCACATCCAGTCGTGGATGCAGGCCGCGACGGCCTGGGGGATGTAGTACGTGTCGCCGCAGCCGACGATGCCCGCGTCGGTGTGGATACGCACGAGCAACAGGCCCGGGAAGAGGTCGTCGGGGATGGAGGTCTCGATCGCGGTGATGCGGATGTTGCCGCTCCCCTCCAGCGGCGTGGGGGGCAGGTACATCTTCGACATCTTGGGCATGCCGGGCATGATCTGGCGCAGGGGGCCGTCGTGGTCGATCGGCCCGGCGGAGGGTTTGGCAGCGGTTTTGGATTTGAGTTTGCGGGCCATGTGACTCTCTTGGTTTAGCGGCGGCCCAAATGGGGCCGTGTTTCTTCGATCACGAAAATCAAACGCTCATGTCAACGGACCGTCCCGCGGGGACGCGGACGCTCTTGCGGCGCTTGCCGATCTTCAGCACGAGTTGGATCGGGGAATCGGATTCGACGCACAGGCGGGCCGCGCGGCCGTCGCAGCGCTCACAGATCAGCGAGGCGTGGCCGAGCTTGCCGAGCGAGAGGTTCTCGACGCCGAACGCCCCCTTGCGGCGGCGCAATGTCCAGTTCACCGTCGCGGCGGGCACGTCGGCGCGGATGCCGATCACGTTCTCGATGAGCATCGCGATCGGCCCGAGGCCGGACCAGCCGACGAAATCGGGCTTCACACGGTGGTTGCGGTAAGCGGTCAGGCCCGGCTCGGGCTTCTCGGGGGAGTTGCATTCCCACAGGGTGTGCGGCGTGGCCTTGCGGAAGGTCGCCTCGAGGCCGGTGAGGTAGCGCACGGCGATGTCATGCGCGAGGTCGCCTTGGCCGACGTGCATCAGGCCGCGCGTGACCATGTAGTTGGTCGGAGGCCAGACGCCGCCGATCCAATAGGTGCCGCGCTTGTCGTAGTTGGGGTCGTCGGCGGAGAGGCTGGGGACGGGGATTGGGCGGCGGAACTCGCGCGGGTTGGTGAGGTGGCCGACGAGTGACTCAACGTGCGCGGGCGTGCAGACGCCGGCGATCATGGGCCAGAACCCCGCCACGGTTTTGCTGGGCATGAAGTTCGTCGGGATCATCCGGTCGTGATAGAAGTTGGTGGCGGGGGACCAGAGTTCGTCGTTGATCAACTTAGACAGCGCCTTGTGCCGCTTGGCCCAGTACGCCGCGCGGGCCTTGTTTTTCATGACCTTGTGCATCAGCGCGAGCAGGCGGAACGAGAGCGCCATCTGGGATGAAAGGTCGATCCAGTCGAAGTGTTTGCCCGCCTCCTCGATCCGGGGTGAGCGGGGCGCGTCGTCCATGCCCGAGGAGCCGCCGTCCTCGAAGAAGTAGAGGCGGTAGGTGTCGCGGGACTGGCCGACCCCTTCCATCGGGCCGTCGGAGGCGCGGCGGCGGCGGTGCGGCGCGTTGAGGCGGTTGGCGTCGATCCACGCCATAAGTTTTTCGATGCGCCGCACGGCGTGCGGAAAGCGTGAGGCGTCGCCGGTCGCCAGGTAGTGCTCCCACTCGACCCAGGCGAAGAGCGGCGGGTTGATGCGGTTGGGCCAGGGCTCCTCGCTCGTGGTCATGTCGTAGGTCATGCCGATGTGGCCCTCGGCACTCTGGCGGTCGTAGAAATTGTCCAGGCTCTGCACGCCGGGGAACTGGTCCGGGGCGTAGCGGCAGTACATCGCCATGAAGCAGGTGTCCCAGACCCACTGGAAGTTGCGATTGGGGTCCCAAGCGGCGTCCATGTGCGGCCGGCCGTTGGTGACGCGGACGTTGCGCGCCGCGATCGACCACGCCTTGTGATAGAGCGCGACCCAGCCGGGCTTTTCGTCGAGCACGGGGCGGGGGAGGCGTGTCAGGTCGATAGCGGGGCGCTGGGGCATGCCTGTTCAATCTTTGACGATGTGCCGGCTGATGTGTTTGCCGCGCTCGGACAGCTTGTTGTACAGGGCGCGGGGCAGGTGTTTGTCTTCGGCGGGGTGATACCACGGGGCGAAGTAACCGGCGCTGACCATGGGGCGGGTCTGCTTGGAGGTGTTGGCGGTGCCGCCGTGCCAGCAGCGGACGTCGCGGATGATGGCGGTGCCCGCGGGGGCGCAGACGATGTTTTCCCGCATCCACGTCGGCTCCTCGGCGAGCGAGGGGACCGCGAACCGGGACCGCTGCGTGCAGGGGATGAAGCGGATCGCGCCGTTCTCCTTCGTGAAGTCCACCGTGGTCCAGTTGATGACGATGAACGGCGCGGGCACGTCCTGGAAGTTCACCGCCTTCCACGGGTCATTGATGAAGTCGCCCATGTCGGCGTGCAGCGGCTGGATCTCCGCGCCGGGGAGGGAATAATCCCCGCCCGCGCCGGTGGCGAAGAACTCCGGCGAGCCCCAGATTTTTTCAATGATCGGCAGCGTGGTGGGGAGGTCCAGCAGCATCGCCCACTCGGGGTTCTGCGTCTGGTACCCGAACGAGTAGCGGTGGTGCCCGCGGTTGCCCTTGCGCTCGGGGTCGGCGTCGGTCTGCTCGCGGATCACCCGCTCTGCACCGGCTGCGGCGAACTTGAGCTGCTCGGCTGTCAACGTGTTTTTTACACAGACAAAACCGTCGCGATGGAAGACCGTCGCGGCCTTTTCGATGTCGGTCGGTTCGAGGATATCCACCTTCAACATGACGCGCTCTCCGGCTGGGGGTGAAGCGGAGAGTTTACCGGGGAACAGGGGATGTTTCGCGCGGAGGCTAAGCCGCGGGCGGCCGGAGGGGGCGTTACACCACGTCGCCGAACTTGCGGGTGCGCTTGGCGTAGGCGTGCAGGGCCTTGCGCAGCTCCTCGACGGTGAAGTCGGGCCAGCAGACGTCGGCGACGTAAAGCTCGGCGTAGCTGATCTGCCAGAGCAGGTAGTTCGAGACGCGCATCTCGCCGGCGGTGCGGACCAGCAGGTCCGGGTCGGGCCACCGCGCCGTGTAGAGGTGCTTGGCGACCGTCTCTTCCGTGATGGCGTCGGGGTCGAGCCGGCCGGACTTCACCTCGGCGGCGATGCCACGGACGGCGTCGGTGATCTCGGTGCGCGAGCCGTAGTTGATCGCCAGCACCAGCGTCATGCCTGTGTTGCCGGAGGTGATCTCAATGGTTTTGTCCAGCTCGCGGAGAACAGAATCGGACAACCCCTGCCGCCGGCCGATCTGGGCGAAGCGCACGTTGTTCTCCATCATCGTGCGGCGCTCCTCCTGCAGGTAATCGACGTAGAGCTGCATGAGGAAGTCCACCTCGTCGGCGGGGCGTTTCCAGTTCTCGATGGAGAAGCTGTAGAGGGTGAGGACGTCGAGCTCGAGGCGGGCGCACTCGGTGACGATGGCGCGGACGGACTTGGCGCCTTCCTGGTGGCCGAACATGCGGGGCTTGCCGCGCTGCTGCGCCCAGCGGCCGTTGCCGTCCATGATGACGGCGATGTGGCGGGGCAGCGACGCCTTGTCCAGGCCCAGCGCGGCGAAGGCCTCGGCGGTCTGCCGGGCGCGGGTCGCCTGCGCGGCGGCGTCGGGGGTTTGGGTCCGTGAGGTCGATGACATCGGGCGTGGCTCGTGCGGATCGGCGGCTTAGCGGATCAGCGTCTGATCGCGGCGGGGGCCGACGCTGATGATAGTCACGGGAACCCCGACGTGTTTCTCGATGAGCTTCACATAATCGTGCGCCTGCGCGGGCAGGTCGGCGAAGCGGCGGCACTCGCTGACGGGCGTGACGAAGCCGGGCAGGTCCACATAGACCGGTTCGACCCTGACGAGGACCTCGGCGTCGGCGGGGAAGGCGGTGAGGAGCTTGCCGTTGTGGCGGTAGGCGGTGCAGACGCGGAGCTTCTCGTGGCCCGAGAGCACGTCCAGCAGCATCAGGCCGATGCCCGTCGCGCCGCTGAGCATGGCGGAGTACTTGACGGCGACTAGGTCGAGCCAGCCGCAGCGGCGGGGGCGTCCGGTGGTGGTGCCGTACTCACGGCCGACCTCGCGGATGCGGTCGCCCGTGGCGTCCTTCAATTCGGTGGGCATGGGCCCGCCGCCGACGCGCGTCGAGTAGGCCTTCATAATGCCGACGATGTTGGTCACCTTGTGCCCGGGCACACCCGTGCCGGTGTGCACGCCCAGCGAGGAGCAGTTGGAGGAGGTGACGAAGGGGTACGTGCCGTGGTCTATGTCGAGCAGCGTCGCGTTGGCGCCCTCGAAGAGGAGGGACCGGCCGCCGGACATGGAGTCGTGCAGGAGCTGCGTGGTGTCACAGATGTGCTCGCGCAGGGCGGCGCCGTATCCGGCGTAGGTCTTGGCGAGTTCGTCCGCGTCGAGTGGCTGGAACGGCTGGCCGCATTCAGCCGCCAGCGCGGCGAGCACGGCGTTTTTCACGCGCACGATGTGCGGCAGCTTCGCCGCCAAGTGGTCGGGGCGGAGCAGCTCGCCCATGCGGACGGCGGTGGTGCGCATGGCCTTGTCGGCGTAACAGGGGCCGATGCCACGGCCGGTCGTGCCGATCTTCTGCCCGTCGCCATGCGACTTGCTGATGGCGGCTTCGAGGAGTGCGTCTTCGAGCTTGTGATAGGGGAAGACCGCGTGGGCGCGGTCGCTGATGCGGAGGTTGGCGCCGATGGCGACACCGCGCTTGCGCAGGCCGTCGATCTCGCCCAGCAGCGTGCCCGGGTCGATGACCACGCCATTGCCCAGCACGTTGAGTTTGTCGGGGTTGAGGATGCCCGAGGGGATGAGGTGGAGGGCGTAGCGTTCGCTGCCGACCTGGACGCTGTGGCCGGCGTTGGCGCCGCCGTTATAGCGGACGATCAGGTCGTAGCGGCGGGAGAGCAGGTCAACGATCTTGCCCTTGCCCTCGTCGCCCCATTGCAGGCCGACCACGGCACAGTGCCCCTTGCCCAGGGGCAGGTCGCGCACCAGCGCGGCGACGGAGGCTTCATCGTTCGGGGCGGGCACGGTCGTGGCGGAACCTGTCGGCGTCATCACTGCTCCCATGGCTGAGGTCGGGGCGAACCGAACAATTGTAACAAGTCGGGTATGTGGTACACGGCGTGTGGTGCGTGAAAAAGCGGGTGGTTTCCCGGCACGCCACGCACCAGGCGCAGCATAATTTGCTTCTTACGACACCGATTTCCGTTTTTGGGCATTCCCGTCTTACAATGGGTCCGCGTCGGTTTTCCCTTTGCCCAATTCCGGGTCTTTCCACGGGGTGTTGATCGATGATCTATTCCAGGGCCTGTTCGTACGCCATCCGCGCCATGTCCCGGCTGGCGATGCTGCGGCCCGAGGGTTACGTCCTCCTGGAAGAGCTCTGCGAGGGCACCGACCTGCCCAAGCATTTTGTGGCCAAGATTTTCCAGGAGCTGGTCCGACGGGGCCTGCTCTCCAGCGCCAAGGGGCGGGGCGGCGGCTTCGCCCTGTCACGCGCGCCGGCGAAGATCACGCTCTATGACATCGTGGCCGCGGTCGATGGCGTTGAAGAGCTGGACCACTGCGTTGTCGGCATGGCGAGGTGCGACGACGAGCAGCCCTGCCCGCAGCACGATCAGTGGAAGGCCGTCCGCAACCAGCTCCGCAGGTTCCTCGCGGAGACCACGCTCGAACGCATGAGCACCACCCTCCACAAAAAACTGGAGTTGATGGGCGGCCCCGTCCCCGTTCTCAAGCACAAGTCCAAGCCCATGCCCCTGGCCGGCGACGAGGCATGACACGGGCCGCGTGACCGTAAAATACAAGACGGATTGGATCAACCCATGCGCCTCACCAAGAAGCAACTGCGGCACTACAACGAGAAGGGCTGGCTCGTCGTCAACGGCGTCTTCACGGCGGAGCAGGTGGAGCGAGTCGCTTCCGTCGCGCTCGAACAGGCCAACAAGACCATCGCACCCGACGCCGGAACCTACGCACTCGACCGCGCCCCCGACGGCACGCTCATCGGCCCGCGCAAGCTCAACAGACCCTTCGAGAGCAACCCACAGGTCTATGGCGGGCTTATCTTCGACAGCCCCATGCCCGACCTCATCGAGCAGCTCACCGGCGCGCCGCCGCTGCTCTTCACCGACCAGATCTTCTTCAAGCCCCCGCACCACGGCTCGCCCAAGGCCTACCACCAGGACAACGGCTACTTCCTCATGCACCCCGACGGCCACGTCATCACCGCATGGATCGCCATGGACGACGTGGACGAGGAGAATGGATGTCTCCGCTATATCGACGGCTCCCAACTGGGCGAGATACTTCCCTGCGCGGCCATCCCCGGCCGTGAGCACGACCTCACGCCCGACCCGGCGCTCATCGACCTGTCGAAGGAGTCGCTGGCCATCGTGAAGAAGGGGGGAGTCGTGTTCCACCACTCCAAGGCGCTGCACTGCTCGGGCGAAAACCGCTCGCCGCGCTGGCGGCGCGGCTACGCCACGCACTGGGTCGCCGCGGACGTGACCTGCGAGACCGACCTGCTCAAGACCGGCTACTACAAACGCCCGGAACTCTTCGCCGATCTCTCCGGCCGCGCGGCCCTCGTCCGCGAGTTGCCCGAGTCGGTCACCAAGTAATTCTTCTCCTCAGCCGCTCGCGGCTTAGCGTCTTGCCCCCGAGACCCTCCCCATCATGAAAAAACGCACCCTCGGCCGCACAGGCCTCTCCGTCACCGAACTTTCCCTGGGCGGCCTTTTCGTCTCGCGCTACGGCGGCGAGTACGAGCAGGGCAAGGCGGCGATCCTCCGCGCCCTGTCGCACGGCATAAACTACGTCGATACCGCGCCCGGTTACGGCGACAGCGAGGAGGTCATCGGCAGGGCGCTCGAGGGCGTTACCACGCCGCTCATTTTCTCCACCAAGCTCGGCGGCAGGCCCACGCCTTTCGAGCCGCGCAACAAGGCGCACCTCGTCGCGTCGATTGAGACCAGCCTCAAGCTCCTCAAACGCGACGCGGTGGACATGCTCATGATCCACGAGCCCGACCGGCCCGGGCAGTACGACTGGTGGACGGACTGGGACAACGCCGACGGCCCGGTGATGGAGGTGCTGGGCGACCTGAAAAAACAGGGCCTCGTCAGGTTCCTGGGCCTGGGCGGCACGACGGTTTATGAATTGGCGAAGTTCTGCCGCACGGGGAAATTCGACGTCGTCCTCACCGCGTTCAACTACAGCCTGCTCTACCGCGAGGCGGCCGTTGACGTGATCCCCGCCGCGAAGGAGCAGAACATGGGCATCGTGATCGGCTCGCCGCTGCAGCAGGGCACGCTCGCCAAGCGGCACGACCTCGACAAGGCCAAATGGCTCAGCAAGCCGCGGCGGGCGCAGTTCGACGCGCTCTACAAACTGCTCGACGAGGTGGAGATCCCGTTGCCGGAGTTGGGCCTGCGATTTGTCCTGTCGAATCCGGACATCTCGACAGTTTTGATGGGCCCGCGCTCCGCCGCCGAGGTGGACGCCAACGTCGCCGCGGCGCAGAAGGGCCCGCTGCCGGCGGACCTGCTCGCGAAAATCGATCGGATCGCCGCGATGGTCCCGTTCCGCCCGTGCGAGGAGCCGTTCAGCCTGCCGTGGTGGGGCAACTACCGCGGCCCGGCGATCGCGGGCCATTGAGGCCGTGATGGTGAGTGAAAGCGCAAAACTTCTGAGGGAGGCGATCGACGCCGACGACGTGGAGGGCGTGAAGCGACTGATCTCCGCGCAGCCCGGGCTCGTGCGCGAGCACGTCCTCTGGCAGGAACCGCACTACAAGAAGCAGCGCCCGCTCACCTACGCCGCGCAAGCCGGGCGGGCGAAAATCGTGGCGCTGTTGTTGGAGGCCGGCGCCGACCCGCGCGAGGACGGCAACCTGCCGATGGCCCGCGCCTCGCTCAACGCCCGCAACATCCCCGTCCTCGAACTCCTCGTCGCCCACGGTGCGGATGTGAACGCGCAGGCGTACAACTGGGGCCCGATCATCACCCACCCGTGCGAGTCGCTCAACGTGGCGGGCATCCGCTGGCTGCTCGAGCACGGGGCCGATCCCAATCTCCGTTTCCCGGGTCAGTCGTTCGACGGCTCGCCGCTCGACCTGGTCCTGGGCACCTACGGCCGGTCGCCGGATTTCCACTCCTGCGTCAACCTGCTCGTCGAGGCGGGCGGGAAGAGCAAATACCCCGACGGCCCGGCGATGGACATCCATCGCGGCCGGCTGGACCTTTTAGAACGGCGACTCGACGCCGCCCCGTCGCTCGTGCACCGCCGGTTCCCCGAACTCGACTACGGCACGACGGCCCATCGCGGGCTCACGCTGAGCGGCGCGACGCTGCTGCACGTCGCGGCGGAATACGGCGACGTTGAGGCGGCCAGGCTGCTGCTGGACCGCGGGGCCAACGTGAACGCGCGGGCGGGAGATGGAAACCCGACCGGCCAGACGCCGATCTTCCACGCCGTGACGCAATACTTTAACTGGGGCCTGCCCGTCGCCGAATATCTCATCGGGCGCGGCGCGGACCTGACCATTCGCGCAACGCTGGCGGGCGATTACGAAAAGCCGGGCGAGGTGATCGAGTGCACGCCGCTGGGCTACGCGCTGCGTTACCCGCCCAGTGGGGCGTTCGAGAACAAGGCGATCGACCTGCTGCGCTCGCGCGGCGCGCCGGAGTAGCACTCACTCCTTGGGCAGCTTCACCGTCGCCACCTTGAGAATCCCCGGCCGGGCGCGGAGACGGTTGAGCAGGGAATCGGGCACGTCGCCGTCCACCTTCAGCACCATGAGCGCGGTGATCTTGCCGTCGGGGGTTTCGCGGCGGGAGATCGCCATGTCGGCGATGTTGACGCCGGCGGCGCCGAACTCGCTGCCGACCACGCCGATGATGCCGGGGCGGTCCTCGTTCTGGATCAGCGCCATCGCGCCGGCGGGGACCATGTCCATGAAATAGCCGTTGATCTCGACGACGCGCGGGCGCATGTCCTGATAGACACGGCCGACGATGCGCCGTGTGCGGTCGGCGGCGGGGGTGTCACTGGCGACCGCGCCCTCCGGGCCGTGCACCTCGATGGTGAGCTGCGGGCCGGTGGGCGCGGGGCCCGAGGGGTCGGTGCTCTTGATGGTTTGGAGCTTGATACCGCGCTGCTCGGCGACGTGGCGGACGTTCACGACGTTGAGCGGGACGTCCATGTGCCCCTGGAGAAGGCCGACGAGCGCCATGCGTTCGAGGGTGCCGGCGGCGGCGGCGATGGAGTCGCCGGAGATCTCGAAGGTCACGCGGCCGATGCCGCGCGTGATCATGGGGCTGATGAGGCGGGCCATGCGCTGCGCCAGGTCCACGTAGCGCTGCTGGAGCGGGTCGAGGTCGAGGCGGATGCCGCCGGCGTTGACCGCGCCGTGGATGCCCTCGCCGCGCAGGTACGCCAGCACCGAAGCGGCGGCGTCCACGCTGACGGCCTGCTGCGCCTCGACGGTGCTGGCACCCAGGTGGGGCGTGAGCAGGACCTTCGGGTGCTTGCGCAGGGGGTTGTTGGCGGCGGGGGGCTCGGTCTCGAAAACGTCCAGCGCCGCGCCGCCGCACTGCCCGGCGTCGATAGCGGGGATGACGGCCGATTCATCCACTACGCCGCCGCGCGATGCGTTGACCACCAGCACGCCCTTGCGGCACTTGCAGAAGCTCTCCTTGTTGAGCAGGCCACGCGTCTGCTCGTTGAGCGGGACGTGGAAGGTGAGGATGTCGGCGTGGGGGACGAGGTCGATGAACTGGGAGAACATGCGGACCTTGCCGTCCATCATGGTGGCGGCGTTGATGAAGGGGTCGTAGGCGACGACGTTCATGCCGAAGGCGAGCGCGCGCTCGGCGACGGTGCGGCCGATGCGGCCGAAGCCGACGACGCCGAGCGTCTTGCCCGCGAGCTGCCGGCCGTTGAACTTGTTGCGGTCCCATCCGCCCTCGGCCATGACCTTGTACGCCGGGCCGATGTTCCGCGCCAGCGCCATGAGGAGGGCGAAGGCGTGTTCGGCGGTGGTGATGGTGGAGGCCTCGGCGGAGTTGACGACGAGGATGCCCTTGGATGTCGCGGCCTCGAGGTCGATGTTGTCCACGCCGACGCCGGCGCGGGCGATGATTTTCAGCCTGCCGGGGTTTTCGAGCACCTTCGCGGTGACGGTGACGCCGGAGCGGACGATCATGCCGTCGTGCTCTCCGATGATCCTGGCCAACTCGTCTTCCTTGATGCCGGCCTTGTTGACGAGCTCGACGTCGGGCTGGGAGCGGAGGAAGTCGAGCCCTTCATCGGCGAGCTTGTCGGCGGCGAGGATGCGGAACTTGTCGGGCATGGGGGGACTCCAATTCGATGGATCAAGCACGGGCCGCCGCGAATGCCGCGCGGGAGGCTTCAATTGTCTGGTCGATGCAGGCGTCGTCGTGGGCGGTGCTGACGAACCACGTCTCGTACTGGCTGGGCGGCAGGACCACCCCGTTGTCGAGCAGGCTGTTGAAGAAACGGGTGAAGGCCTTGGTGTCGCTGCGCACGGCCTGCTCGTAATTCTCGATGGGCGTGGCGCAGAAGAAGACGCAGACCATGGAACCGACGCGTGTGATCTGTACGGGGACACCGGCTTCGGAGGCGGCGCGGGCCAGGCCGTCGGTGAGGCGTTTGGAGGAGCGATCGAGCTGGGCGTAGGCCTTGCCGTCCTTTAGCGATTCGAGCATCGCGATGCCCGCCGCCATCGCGAGGGGGTTTCCGCTGAGGGTGCCCGCCTGATAGACGGGGCCCTCGGGCGCGATCTGTTTCATGAGGTCGGTGCGTCCGCCGTAGGCGGCGCATGGGAGGCCGCCGCCGACGATTTTGCCCAGGCAGGTGAGGTCCGGCGTGACCTTATATATGGACTGCGCCCCGCCGTAGGCGACGCGGAAGCCGGTCATCACCTCGTCGAAGAGGAGCAGGACGCCGTGTTTCGTGCACAGGTCGCGGAGGCCCTGGAGGTAGCCGGGCTTTGGCGGGACGCACCCCATGTTGCCGGCGATGGGCTCGACCATGAGGCCGGCGACGTCGCGGCCATGCTCGTTGAGCACGCGTTCGACGGCGGCAAGGTCGTTAAACGGTACGAGCAGCGTGCTGCCTGTGATGGAGGCGGGCACGCCCGGCGAGCTGGGCACGCCGATCGTCGTCGCACCGCTGCCTGCCTCGACGAGCAACGCGTCGCTGTGGCCGTGGTAGCACCCGGTGCACTTGATCACCTTGCTGCGCTTCGTCGCCGCGCGGGCCAGGCGGATGGCGCTCATGCACGCCTCGGTGCCGCTGTTGACGAAGCGGACCTTTTCGACCGAGGGCACGGCCTCGATGACGAGCTGCGCGAGGCGCGTCTCCGCCTCGGTGGGCATGCCGAAGCTTGTCCCGTTGACGACGGCCTTCTGCAGCGCGGCCTCGACGGCGGGGGGGCAGTGGCCCAGGAGCAGCGGGCCGTAGCTCATCACGTAGTCGATGTAGGAATTGCCATCGACGTCGGTGACGCGCGCGCCTTTGCCGGAGCGGACGACGATCGGGTCGCGGCCGACGGATTTGTAGGCGCGGACGGGCGAATTGACGCCACCGGGGAGCACGCGTTTGGCGGCCTCGAACGCTCGGGAGGAATTGGTGTAACGCGGGTTGGTCATGGGTGGGGGAGTGTAACAGGCGTGCTTGGAAATCGATGCGCGGCTCTGATCCCCTCTCCCGGAGGGAGAGGGGGTTAGAAACAACTTATTGCGCGGGTTTCGCCCCGATCTCGATCAGGTGGTAGGTGAAGGCGTCGGTGAGCGCCTGCCACGAAGCGTCCACGATGTTTTCGTTGACGCCCACGGTGCTGAAGTGGTGCGAGGCGGCGCCGTCGGGTGTCTCCATGACGGCGAACTCGGCGACGACGCGCACCTTGGCCGCGGATTCAGCGGTCGGGTTCACCACACGCACCTTGTAGTCGCGCAGGTGGACCCGTGAGAGTTGGGGGTAGTGCGGTTCCAGGCACTTTCGCAGCGCAGCGTCCAGGGCGTTAACCGGGCCGTCGCCCCGGGCGGTTTGTTGGCTGGGGCGAGCGCCAATCCTGGTCTTCACGCTCGCTTCGGTGATGCAGGGGCCGGCGCCGGATTTTTCGATGGCACAGCGGTAGTGATCGAGCGTCCAGAAGGTCGGGCGTTTGCCCATCGCCTCATAGAGGAGCAGTTCGAAGCTCGCGCCGGCGGCCTCGAACTGGTAGCCCTGGTATTCGAGCGCCATCAGGCGTTCGAGCACCTTGCGCTGCAGGGCCTTGTCGTCGGCGATGTTGAACTTCGCTCCCAGCGTGGCTGCGATGTTGCTCGCGCCGGAGAGTTCGCTCACGAGCACGCGGCGGGTGTTGCCGACGGACTCGGGGGTGACGTGCTCGTAGCTGCGCGAGACGCGCTGCACCGCGTGGACGTGCATCCCGCCCTTGTGGGCGAATGCGGCCGTGCCGACGAATGGCTGACCGGACCAGAGATTCAGGTTCGCCACCTCGTAAACGAACCGGCTGGTTTCGGTGAGCTTCGCGGTGGAGTCGTCGGTGAGGCAGTCCATGCCCATCTTGAGTCGGAGGTTGGCGGCCACGGTGGTCAGGTCCACGTTGCCGCAGCGCTCGCCGATGCCGTTGATCGTGCCCTGCACCTGGATACAGCCGGCCTCGACCGCTGCCAGGGAGTTGGCGACCGCCAGCCCGCCGTCGTTGTGCACGTGGATGCCGAGCTTGGCGTCGGGGAACACGGAGAGCACGTCATTGACGGCCTGGGCGATGCGGCCGGGGAGCGTGCCGCCGTTGGTGTCGCACAGGACCAGGCGCGTCGCGCCGCCCTCCAGCGCGGCGCGCAGGGTCTTGAGCGTGTAATCCCGGTCGGCGTTGTAACCGTCGAAGAAGTGCTCGGCGTCGTAGAACACCTCGCGGCCGGCGCGGCGGCAGAAATCCACCGTCTCGTGGATCATCGCCAGGTTCTCTTCGAGATCGACGCGCAGCACCTCCTCGACGTGCAGGTTCCACGTCTTGCCGACGATGGTGACGACCGGCGTGCCGGCGTCGATGAGCGACTGCATGCCCGGGTCTTCGGCGGGGGAGACGCCCTTGCGGCGGGTCATGCCGAAGGCGCAGACCTTGGCGTGGGCGAGCTTGAGCGACTTGACCTCGGCGAAGTAGGCGGCGTCCTTGGGGTTGGAGAGGGGGTAGCCGCCCTCGATGTAGTCCACGCCCAGGGCGTCGAGCGCTTTGGTGATCTTGATCTTGTCCACCAGGCTGAAGGCGATGCCCTCGCCCTGCGAGCCGTCGCGGAGGGTGGTGTCGTAGATCTCGACGCGTCGTTTGGGGGTGGGCGGTGTCATGGTTGGTGCTTGGGGTTGTGATTAGAGCCGGTTCGGGTGCGTGAGACAAAAAAACCCTGCCTCGCGGCAGGGTTGTTGACGTTCATGGGTGATGATCGCCGGGCCCTACCGCGTGTGTGCGGGGCTAATGCTGATCCGGCTAATGATGGAAGAGGCGAGCAACATTGAGGAGCATTGTACCCGCCGAGTCGCGCCGGGCAAGGCGCGGGATGTGGAAGACCTGTCGCGGCGTTGCGGGCGTGGTCGAAAACCAGTAAAAGGTTGCAGTCCCGCGCTCGGGTCATAAAGAGTCGGCCGGTCGGTGGTTGTCTTTTGTCAGGGGATGGCGTGGTCATCCCGTCCGGTTACGACGCCCGGGTTGCCGCGCTGACGCAGCGAGTAAGCCGTTCATGCCTGTACCCACAGAAACCTTCTGGAATATCAAGAAGCTCAACGTGGTCTTCGCGGCCAGCGCGGTGATCCTGTTGGGTTCGTTCCTCCTGTTGATCAAAGAGGACCAGAACGTCGCCTGGCGCGGGTATCAAAAGGACGCGCGGGTGTGGGACGCCGCGATGACGACCGACGCCATCAAGTACGCCCTGAGCGCGTCGGACAAGGCGGAGTTGGAGAAGATCAAGACCGACATCGCACAGATCGGCGGCGAACTGGAGAAGGACGAAAAGCTCAAAGAGCTGAACAAGAAAAAGGCTGACATCGAGGCCGGGATCAACATCGCAACGATGCCCGCCGCGACGATTAAGGGTCAGATCACCCCGCTGTCGCAATTGGTCGAGAAGGCCACCCTCGAGTTCGGCGCGGATCACGCTAAGACCAAGAAGCTGATGGCCGAGCTGAACGCGGCCAAGCAGAAGTCGGACAAGGAAGAGGCGACGCTGGCCGCCCTGGACCGGCAACTGATCGAAACCAATAGCGCGATCGAGAAGGAGAAATCTCGCCTCAGCGCCCTGACCAAATCCCGCGACGACAAGCTCCGCCGCCTCAACTCGCTCGAGGAACGCCTGGCAAAGGTCAACCCGACCGGCGCGGCGTGGCTCGGCGAGCAGATCCGCAACGCCCCGCTCCAGGACTGGTTCAACCCCTCCCTGGCCGTGCAGCAGGTGGTCGTCCCCGACGTCCGCACCGACTTTAACTTCCTCACCACCGAGACAATCGATCGTTGCAGCACCTGCCACGTCAACATCGACAACCCGCGGTTCGAGGAGAAGGAGATCGTCTCCTTCGCCGAGCGACAGGTGGCGATGGGCGACGGTCAGGACGTGGCGACGATCGACCCGCACAAGCCGGTCGTGATGCTCGGCTTCTGGGTCAACGCCGCGAAGCTGCGCGTCGCATCGGACGCGTACGGCATGCCTGCGTTGGCCAAGGGGGTAGAGGCTCTCAAGGCCGCGGCGCTGGACCGCGTCAAGGAACTCCGCGCCAAGGCGGGCATGTCGCCGCTGGCCGACAACGCGGACGTCGTCGCCGAGATCGAGTCGCTGCTCAAGCAGGGCGAGAGCCGCGACAAAGAAGAGAAGATCGCCGTCACCCGCGCCGAGTGGTACGCCCCGGCGGCCTATTTCTTGACGGACCTGAAGGGCCTGCTTGAGAAGCAACTGAGCAAGGGCGAGTACCGCGAGCTGCGCGACCTCTACCGCCAGGAACTCATCGGGAGCTACAACCACCTCCGCACCAACTCCTCGCAGGGCCTGCCGGCGCTGAGCGCCAACCCCGTGCTGATGGCACACCCGCGCCTCGATCTTTACGCCGACGCGGACTCGAAGCACCCCATGAAATCGATGGGCTGCACCGTGTGCCACGAGGGCTCGGGTCAGGAGACGGAGTTCAAGCACACCGCCCACACGCCGCGCGAGGTCTGGGTTGACGAGAAGACGGGCTCCCCGGTGCCGGCGTTCCTGATTCGACCGGCGGAGCCGAAGGTTCCTGTCGCGATGACGGTCTCCGCCGCACAGGTCCACGAGGCGCCGCGGGCTACCGCGGTGAAAGAGGGTGAAACAGGCGAACATGGCTTCACCTTCGACGACCTGAACCTGGCCAACCCGAACAACCCCAAGCCCTTCGCCCCGGACTCGGGCCACATCGAAGAGACCGCCGCCTATGTCTCTCCCGCCGCGGCCCGGGGCGAAAAGCCCCGCGGCGTCGTCCGCCAGGAGGCCTACTGGACCAAGGCCTACCACTGGGAGCAGGTCCACTACATGCACTGGGAAAAGCCGATGAACTCGCAGGAGTTCATCGAGTCCAGTTGCAACAAGTGCCACACGCAGGTGTTCGATCTGAAGGAATCGGCGCCCCGGCTGTTCGAGGGCCGCAAGCTCTTCGCCCAGCTCGGCTGCGCGAACTGCCACGCGGTTGATGCGGTCAAGGACCACCTCGACGTCAAGAAGGTCGGCCCGAGCCTCGTGCACGTGAAGGAAAAACTCTCCCCCACGATGATGTCGTCGTGGATCTGGGCGCCCAAGGCCTTCCGCCCGATGTCGCGGATGCCGCACTACTTCATGCTGGAGAACAACTCCACGCCGGTGGACATTCTCCGCACGCGAACCGAGGTCGCGGCGATCACGCACTACCTCCAGCACTCGACGCCCGCCGAGGGCACCCCCGAGTACAAGCCCGAGCCGCCCCCCTCTACCCCCGGCGACGCCAAGGCCGGCCGCGCGGTATTCAACTCCGTCGGCTGCCTGGCGTGCCATACCAACATGGCCGAGTCGGGTGAGAAGTGGATCGCCGAAGACCTGATCAAACGCACCGGCGTGTCGGCGGACGAGGCGAAGAAGCAGTACGACGCGATGGGCTACAACCAGCGGCACTGGTACGCGCTGGAGCACATCCCGGAGAAGCTCACGATCGTCGGCCCGGAGCTGTCGGGCGTGGGCACCAAGCTCAAGGCCGGCCGCACCGTGGATCAGGCCCGCGCGTGGGTATACGACTGGGTGCGCAATCCGCGCCACTACTCCAGCTACACAATCATGCCCAGCCTGCGCCTCAGCGAGCAGGAGGCCAACGACCTGTCCGCCTATCTGCTCGCCCAGGAACGGCCGGACTACACGCCGGTTGACTTCACGAATCTCGACGGCGACGGCAAGGCGATGCTGAACCAGATCGTCGGCGCCCTGCCCGACCCCGCGGGCAAGGTGAGCCTGCAATCGACGCAGGACGAGAAGCTCGAGTACGTCGGCCGGAAGATGATCGCCAACTACGGCTGCAACGGCTGCCACCTGATCAACGGCTTCGAGAACGCCGCCTCTGCCTGCGCCGAGCTGAACGAGTGGGGCCTGAAGGACCCGCACAAGCTGGACTTCGGCTACTTCGACCACGCCTACACCGCCGAGCGCAAGAACCGCATCGAGGTCTGGAAGGTCGCGCACGAGGGCCTCGCCTCCGACGCGCCGCACGTCAACTACCACAGCGCCGAGGCGCCCGAGGGCAAGCCCGCCGAGCTGCGAAAGGTCGCCATCCAATGGGAGGAGATGGACCTGGAGCGCCGCCCGTGGCTGTACAACAAGCTGCACAACACGCGCATCTACGACCGCGGCCGCAAGCTTTTTGACTCCACGCAGGACACCCCCGAGAAGGTCGCCGAGGCCGTCAAGGCGGGCAGCATTGACTTGGGCCGTCCATACGACAAGATCAAGATGCCCAAGTTCTTCCTCGCCGACGACCAGGTCAAGGCCCTGGTGACGTTCGTGACCAGCGTGCGCAAGCCGCTGGTGAGCGACACGATCCAGCACAAGACCTATTCGGAGTCCCGGCTGCGCGTGGCGAGAGGCCGACAGGTGGCGACCGTGCTGAACTGCTACGGCTGCCACAACATCGAGGGTAACGAGGTCGCGATCCACAAGTACCTGGACGTCTTCAGCGAAGACGGCTCCGAGGACATGGCCAAGCTCAACGCGGCCGCGCCGCCGCGGCTGGTCGGCCAGGGGTCGCGCACCCAGCCGGACTGGCTGCACTACTTCCTCCGCAGCCCCTTCCCGCTCCGCCCGTGGCTCAAGGTCCGCATGCCCAGCTTCCCGTTCCACGACGAGCACGGCTCGCTCCTGGTGAGCGGGGCGGTGGACTACTTCGCCGGCGCGAGCCAGGTGATGGCCGACGAGATCTCGCCGTGGGTCACGCAGATCGAAACCTACCGCGCGACGAACAAGGACGACGCCGACTGGTACAAGGCCTCGGCCCTGGCCAAGCCGACCGATCAGCTCGCGGCGTTCATGGTGAAGGACGACCTGAACCACGCACGCGACTTTGACCCGCGGCAGGCGACGCAGGAAGACCTGCGGACGACGTGGGAGGGCGTGCTCAAGAGCGCTCAGTTCCTGACCAAGCTGAACCACGTTGAGTACCCGTTCCCCGTCACACCGCGGCCGAACCCCGACCCCGAGCGGTTCGCGCGGGGCAAGGCGCTCTACAGCGAGTTGAAGTGCTACCAGTGCCACGCGCTGGGCGATGAATCGCAGTTGCTGGCGTCCTGGAAGGCGACCTACGGCGAGTCCGCGGCCAAGGCCGCGCCGGCGCCGGCCGAGCCCGAGGACGCGGGCTACGGCGAGGAGCCGGCCAAGACCGGCGGCGATGAAGGCTACGGCGAGGAAGCCCCCGCCGCGGCGCCCAAGCCGACCGGGCCGGTCTATACCGCGCCGAACCTGGCCAACGTCGGCCGACGCCTGCAATGGAACTGGGTCAACAACTGGTTCCAGAACCCCGCGACCATCCAGCCGGGCACCAGCATGCCCCAGTGGTTCCCCGACGGCGTCTCGGCTTTCGACAAGTACCCACCCGAGCAGAAGGACCGGCTGCACTCCATGTACGGGTACACCGGCAAGGACCAGATCGCGGTCCTGATGGACTTCGTTTACGCCGCGGGCCTGCGGAACTACACCTACTTCCCGCCGGACTGGAAGGCGCCCGTCGGCGGCGCTGCCGAGGCCCCGGTTGAGATCAAGCCGATGGCTGCGCCGCCCGCAGCCAAGCCGACCGAAGAGAAGAAGGCCGAGCCCGCCGCCAAGGTGCCGACGGAACCGTCGGCCACGCCGGCTGCCACCCCGACGCCGGCCGCAACCGCGCCGCCCGCCGAGGTCCGCACCGAGCCGGACCATTCCACCATCGTGTTGAACGACGGAAAGGCTCCGTTCGAGGGAACCCGCGTGGTAGGCCTGGTGAAGTACGACGGCAAGCTCCCGCGCCGCACCATCATCCGCATGGACGCCGACGCCCGCTGCATGGCCCAGCACAAGACCCGCCCGGTCGGCCAGGACCTGATCGTCAACCCGGACAAGACGCTGCAGAACGCGTTCATCTATGTGAGCCAGGGCCTGGAAGGCAAGATCGACGCCAAGCCGACCAACAAGGCCGAGTTAGACCAGAGCGGCTGCCTCTTCCTCCCGCACGTGCAGGGCGTGGTGGTGAATCAGGAACTCTTGATCCAGAACAACGACCCGACGATGCACAACGTGCACATGACCAGCCAGAAGAACGGCACGTTCAACATGAGCATGCCCGCGCCGGGGATGAAGGACGTTAAGAAGTTCGGCAAGCCCGAGATGGGCGTGTTGTTCAAGTGCGACGTCCACCCCTGGATGCAGGCGTACCTGTACGTGATGCCGCACCCGTTCTTCGCGGTATCCGACGTGGAGGGGCGGTTTGAGATCAAGGGTCTCCCGCCCGGCCAGTACCAGTTGACGGCGATCCATGAGGACAAGGCGATCCCGCCGGTGACCTTCGCCGTGACGGTGGAGGCCAACACGTCCGTACGCTCGGACGTAACCTTGGTCCAAAAATGAGCTTGCGGCGGTTCGTTCGGGACCGGGGAAAAACGGACTGCCAGTGGATACGGGTTCGACAATCCAATAGGATACAAATCACTCCCGTGATCGCAGGGTAGCGCCACGGGTGATTGCAAGAGTTCCAGCTAACCGAGGAGCCGGTCATGAAAACGGATTGGATGCGTCTAAGTGTCGTTGCGATGATTACATGCGTCGGGCTGCTAAGCCCCGTTGCTCCTGTTCACGCCGAGGAAAGCGCGGCGAACATTGGCGGCGTGCACGACGGCAAGGGTGGCAGCATCACCGGCACCGTGAAGTTCAGCGGTGATCAGAAGAAGCCCAAGATCAACCGTGACATCGTCAACGACGCCTACTGCGGCAAGCAGCACAAGGACCCGGTTCTCGACGAGACATTCGTTTGGGGCGACAACGGCACGCTCCAGAACGTGCTCGTCTATGTGAGCAAGGGCCTCGAGGGCAAGACCCTGCCCGCGCCCGAGGCCAAGGCTGAACTCGACCAGATCGGCTGCGTCTACGTCCCGCACGTTGTGGGCGTGGTGGTCAACCAGCCCCTGACGATCCTCAGCAACGACGAGACGCTGCACAACGTACAGGCCAATTGCAAGTCCAACACCCCGTTCAACGAAGGCATGCCCGCCAAGGGCATGAAGCTGAGCAAGAAGTTCACCAAGCCCGAGTTGGGCATGGTCTTCAAGTGCAACGTGCACGGCTGGATGACGGCGTACGTCCACGTCATGTCGAACCAGTTCTTCGCGGTCACGCAGAAGGCCGGCACGTTCGAGATCAAGGGCCTCCCGCCCGGCGAGTACGAGCTGAGTGTGTGGCACGAGCTCAAGGCCTTCCAGCCCGACCACCAGACGATCACGGTCAAGGTTGAAGAGGGCAAGGCGTCCGACGTGACGTTCACCTACTCGCCTCCCGCCAAGAAGTAAGCCGGCCGCACATCCCGGGACCCCGCGCCGCTGATCCGTTATGATGCCGCCGGTGCAGACATCGCTCAGGGGCGTGTCGGCACACCATACGATTCCATCCAAGGAGCGAGCCTTGCGATCGCCAAGACCCACGCACGCTGTTTACGGTTTCCTGGTCGCCGCCGTGCTGATGCTAACGGCTTCGGCGGCGTTGGCGGGTGAGACCAGCTTCCGCCCGAGTTACTGGCTGCCCGAGAACGTCTTCCCACCCGCCATGGTCGTGGACAAGATTTTCTACGGCATCCTCTACCTGACGCTGGTTGTGAACATCCTGGTCTTCATCTTCATGGCGATCTTCCTCGTGAAGTTCCGCCACCGCGAGGGCCGGCACGCCCGCTTCATCCATGGCAACAACAGGCTCGAGACGGTCTGGACGATCGTCCCCGCCGTCATCCTGGCGATGACCGCCGTGCTCAGCGAGTCCTCCTGGTCGAACATCAAGAGCCCCTCGGCCAGCATGGCGACCGACCCGAGCGTGATGCACATCGAGGTCATCGGCCGGCAGTTCGCCTGGTATTTCCACTACCCCGGCAAGGACGGCAAGCTCGGCGTGCGCAACCCGACCAAGGTCAACCCGCTCAGCAGCATCCCCGAGGAACTGGTGGGCCTGGACCGCAACGACCCCGACTCCGCCGACGACCTGCTCACCACCCGCCTGGTCGTCCCGGTGAAACAGAAGGTTTACGCCAACGTGACCAGCGTGGACGTGATCCACAGCTTCTTCCTGCCCAACTTCCGCATCAAGCAGGACGCGATGCCCGGCCTCCGGGCGCGGGTGTGGCTCGAAGCGACCAAGACCAGCGCCGAGGTCATCGGCACCAAGCCCGACGGTACGCCCAAGCCCTTCGACATCGTCTGCGCCGAACTCTGCGGCCAGGGCCATTACACGATGCGCGGTGAGCTCTACGTCGTCTCCCCCGCTGAATACGAGAAGTTCATCGCCGAAGAGGCCGGGATGCTCACCCCCGCCGGCGAAGCGTACTGATCCGCACACTCTCCCCACCGCCGCGGCGCCCGCCCGGCGGCTCACGGCACAAACGGACCGCGACCCCAACCCACAGGTTTACGACCCATGTCCACCCACGACAACGATCACGGACACGATGACCACGGCGGCGGCCACCACGGCCCGACCCACTTCTGGTCCAAGTACGTCTTCTCCACAGACCACAAGATCATCGGCATCCAGTTCCTCTTCTCCGGCCTGCTGTTCGTCATCCTCGGCGGCCTGCTGGCGCTGGGGGTCCGCTATCAGCTCGCCTGGCCCATGCAGGACGTCCCCTACGCCAAGCTCCTCCCCGGCAAGATGACCAGCAGCGCCCCTGAGTCGAACCTCGCGCTCTGGAACAACGGCCACCCGGTCACGCTCAAGGAAGATCAACTCGTCAACGGCGCGAAGATCCCCGCCGGGGCACAGGCGTTCCTGCACGGCTTCCCCGAGCGGCTGGCCGTCACCATCCAGCCCGGCACGGTGGTCAAGGACGACGCCGGCGAGCGCACGCTCACCGAGCCGCTCAACGCCAGAGTCGATCGCTCCGAGGTGATGGGTGATTACAACAACCACAAGACCGAGGCCCGCGCCATCCCCGGTACGGTCGTGACCCTCGATGAGAAGGGTGGCGAGCACCGGGTGACGCTCGAGGCGACCGAGTACATGGAGCCAGGCGCCACGACGCCGACGCGTTCCACCGGCCATATCCTCTTGGCGATCCGCAGCGCGGACACCGTGGTCGCGCTGAATATCCCGGCGCAGAAAGTCCCCGCCCAGCCCGAGCCGGGCCAGGCCCAGATCGATGTCCCCGCGGCCTCCGCCCAGGCCGTGCCCGCCGCCAACGTGGAGTACACCAAGGAGACCCTCTCCTCCCAGGCCTACCTCCAGCTCTTCACCATGCACGCGTCGATCATGATCTTCTTCGTGATCATCCCCACCCTCGTGGGCGCGTTCGGCAACTTCGTCGTGCCGATCATGATCGGCGCCCGCGACATGGCGTTCCCCAAGCTCAACGCCGTCTCCTTCTGGATCAGCATCCCCGCCGGCCTGCTCATGCTCATCAGCTTCTGGACCGACGCGGGCTCGGCGTTCGGCGGGTGGACCAGCTACCCCACGCTCTCCACCGCCGCCTACGCACCCAACATCGGCACCACCCTCTGGATCATCGGCGTGGGCCTGGTCGGCTTCTCCTCCGTCATCGGCGCCCTCAACTACGTCACCACGATCATCAACATGCGTGCCCCGGGCATGGGTATGTTCCGCATGCCGCTCACCGTCTGGTCGATCCTCATCACCGCGACGCTGGCGCTCTTCTCCACGCCCGTGCTCACCGCCGCCATGGTGCTCCTGCTCCTGGACCGCACACTGGGCACGATGTTCTTCTCGCCGACCCTGCACGTGATGGTCAACGGGGTGGACACCGTCCGCATCGCCGGTGGTCAGCCGCTGATGTGGCAGCACCTCTTCTGGTTCTACTCCCACCCGGCGGTGTACATCATGATCCTGCCCGCCATGGGCATCGTCAGCGACGTGCTCTCGACCTTCTCGCGCAAGCCGGTCTTCGGCTACAAGCCCATGGTCTTCGCCATCTGCGGCATCGCGGGCCTGGGCTTCATCGTCTGGGGCCACCACATGTTCCAGTCCGGCATGAACCCCGTGCTGGGCACAACGTTCATGGCCTCGACGATCATGATCGCCGTCCCCTCGGCGATCAAAACCTTCAACTGGCTGGGCACCCTCTGGGGCGGCAACATCAAGTTCACCCCCGCCATGCTCAACGCCCTGGCCTTCGTGAGCATGTTCGTCATCGGCGGCCTCTCGGGCATCTTCATGGCCTCCGCCCCCGTTGACGTGTACATCCACGATACCTACTTCATCGTCGCCCACATCCACTACGTCCTCTTCGGCGGCTCCATGTTCGGCATCTTCGCCGGCATCTACTACTGGTTCCCCAAGATGTTCGGCAGGCAGCTCAACCAGAAGTGGGGCGTCATCCATTTCTGGATGAACATCATTGCCTTCAACGGCACCTTCTTCACCATGCACATCCTGGGCGTCGGCGGCCACCCGCGCCGCTACGCCTCGATCATGGAATACCCCACCCTCCAGCACCTCCAGCCGCTCAACGTCTTCATGACCATCTGTGCCATGATGCTGGGCATGGCGCAGGTCCCGTTCTTCTACAACTTCTTCACCTGCCTCCCGCGCAAGCTCGGCCGGGCGATGGCCGCATTCTTCATCATCATGCTCACCGCGCCGGCGGTCATCGGCCTGTCCGCGTGGGACATGTGGGCCGGTTCGGGCACGTTCCTCGGCCGTCAGTTCTACGCCCTCGTGGGCATGGTCCCCTCCGCCGGCGACGTCGCCGCCCACTTCAGCCAGACCCAGGTCACCCTGGGGTACATCTTCCTGCTGGGCGCGATCATCGTGATCTCGGGCCTGATGTTCCGCAGCTACACCACCGGCCCGCGCTGGACGATCGCCTGCAGCGTTCTCCCGCTGCTCGCCCTGATCCTGACGATCTGGCGGCTGGGCACAGGCGTGATGAAGATCGCCGACGCCGACAGCTTCTGCGGCGCACTGCTCACGAAGCTGGCGACGTGGCACGTCGGCCTGGTCGCCATCGGGCTGGCCGTCCCCTACATCCTGCTCATCGTCGCGTTGGTCTGGATCATCTGGGCTGTCGGCGGGGCGGTCCGCATGCCGCAGATCCTCCAGCGCCTCCTCTACCCCGTCTTCCTGCCCGCGTTCCTGGCGCCGGTGCTGCTCAAGCATGATTTCTACATGTGGATCGGCATGCCGTCGCTGATCGATCACGCGTGGGCCATCCTCACGCTGACCGCTCTGCCCGGGCTGCTCTACCTCATCGCGGTCCGGCCCAGGGACGAGTTTGGTTACGCCCCCGGTGACAACCCCTGGCACGCCAACTCCCTGGAGTGGTGCACCACGTCGCCGCCGCCATTCACCAACTTCGACGCCATCCCCACCGTATACCGTGGGGCCTATGAGTTCTCTTCGCCGGTGGTGACGGAGGATTACCTGCCGCAGCCCAAGGCGCTGCCGCCGGGCGTGGTGGAACCCGCCGGACACTGACCCAACCCAGGACGCGGGTATGAACGTTTCGTTCGCCCGCCGATTGTGAGCGACACGACCAAGACCAACCTCGCCGACCTGAGCTGCCCCGGCTGTGGCTACCACCTCGCCGGGCTGGCCGAGGGGCGGTCATGCCCGGAGTGCGGCCAGCCCGACGCCCTGCGCGCCGCCGAGCGCCGCGCCGCGGTGCCGTACCACCCCTGGCTGCACCGCACGGCCGTGCTCTTCGCGTTGGCCACCTTCGTGCTCGTCCTGCTGGGCGGCAACGTCACCAGCCGTGAGGCAGGCCTCTCCGTGCCCGACGGTTTCACGGTGTACGGCTACAACCTCTTCGCCTTTCCCTACGCACACTGGGTCGGCGGCATCTGGCACGAGCACGTCCACCGTCTTATGGGAGCGAGCGTTGGCATCCTCGCCATCGTCGTTATGGTCTGGCTGCTCGTGACCCAGAAGCCGCGCCTCTGGCTCCGCGCGGCCGGTGTTGTCACCCTGGGCATGATCGTGCTGCAGGGCTACCTCGGCGGCAAGCGCGTGGACCTGATCTCCACGCCGCTGGCCATTCTTCACGGCATCCACGGCCAGCTCATCCTCTGCATGACCGTCCTGCTCGCCGCCGCCACCAGCCGGTACTGGGCGATCCACGCCTCCGAGGCGCGCCCCACGATCACCGGCATCGCCGCCCGCCGCGCCCGTGCGATTTGCTATGTGCTGCTCGCGTCTCTCTTCCTCCAACTCACGCTCGGCGCCACCATGCGACACACCAGCGCGGGCCTGGCGATCCCCGATTTTCCCGCCTCCTACGGCCAGGTCGTTCCCCCGTTCACGCAGCAAGGTATCGACACCGCCGCAACGCGCGATGGTTCCTACGACGAATACGCCCCCTCATTCACCCCCGCGCAGGTCGGTATCCACTTCGCCCACCGCGTCTGGGCGCTGGGCGTTGTCGCAGCAATCATGGCCGCGGTCGCCGTCCTCGCCCGCTCCTTCGCCGCCGAGCCGCTCATCCGACGGCCTCTGCTGGCGCTGGTCATGCTCACGCTCGTGCAACTGGCGCTGGGGGCGTCGGTCATCTGGTCGAAGCGGACGCCCGATCTGGCCACCGCGCATCAGGCGACCGGCGCGGCCATCCTCGCCGTCGCGGCGCTGACCGCCTTCCGCGTCCACCTCTTCACGCGATCATCGTCGCGTGCCCCCTTGCCCGTTCCTCACGCCGCACGCCCCGCGATAGGGGGGAGCCCGGCATGACGCAACTCACCGGCCCCAACGAGAATGTGCTCACCCTCCCGCCCGCCGCGGCGAGGTCCGTGATGCACATGGCGCTCTCTGATGTCAGCCAGCTCACCAAGCCGCGTATCACGCTGCTCGTGGTCGCCACCGCCTGGATCGGCTTTGTCATCGGCTCCGACGCGGCCCACGTCGTCCACCCATGGGTCGTCCTGGCGGGCACGCTCGTCGGCACGGCTTTGTCGTGCATGGGCGCCAGCGCCTTCAACCAGGTGCTGGAGCGCGATGTTGACGCCCTGATGAACCGCACCAAGGACCGGCCGATCCCCTCGGGCCGGGTCTCGGTCACGGCCGCGGCGCTGCTGGGCACGGTGCTCTCCTGCCTGGGTGTGGGCATCCTCGCCGTTACGACCAACACGGCGACCGCCGCGCTCTCGGCGATCACCATCCTGAGCTACGCCCTGATCTACACGCCCATGAAGCGCGTCTCCAGCGTCTGCACCATCGTCGGGGCCGTCCCCGGCGCGCTGCCGCCGGTGATGGGTTACGTCGCGGCGGCGGGGGGGCCGGGCGTCGCGGCGTGGGCGATGTTCGCCATCCTCTTCCTCTGGCAGTTGCCGCACTTCCTGGCCATCGCCTGGCTCTACCGGGACGACTACGCCGCCGCGGGCCTGCCTATGCTGCCCGTGCTCGATCCTGATGGCCGCGCCACCGCGCGGCAAATCCTGCTGGGCTGTCTCGTCATGCTGCCCATCGGGCTCGCGCCCACCGCCGTGGGCATGAGCGGCAAAATCTATTTCGTCGGAGCCCTGATCGCCGGGCTGGTCTTCCTGGCGTTCGGCGTCCGTCTCGCCCTCAACCGCACCCGCGCCAACGCGCGGGCGCTCTTCTTCGCCTCACTCGTGTATCTTCCCCTGGTCTTCGCGCTCATGGTCATTGACCGAGCCTGATCTAAGGACTCTCCCCCCATGTCACACGCCGCCGCAATCTCCCCCGCCCGTAAGTCCAAGGAGCCCGTGCTCATGGCGCATGGCTCGGTCCTCGTGACCGGGATCACCAACGGCAAGATCGCCACCTGGCTCTTCCTGGGCTCTGAGGTCATGTTCTTCACCGGCCTCATCGGCGCCTACATCGTCCTCCGCGGCGGCCAGGGCTGGACCAACTGGCCTGACCCCACCAAGGCGCTCAACGTCCCCCTCACCGCATTCAACACCTTCCTGCTCATCTGCTCCTCCGTCACCCTCGTGTACGGCCTCCAGGGAATCCAGGCCGACAACAAACGGCAGGGCAACATCGGCCTCTGGCTCACCACCCTCTTCGGGGCGGTCTTCGTCGGCGTGCAGGGTTACGAGTACTACGAGCTCTACCATCACGGCGTCAGGCCCGACGCCAACCTCTTCGGCTCCTGCTTCTACGCCATGACCGGGTTCCACGGCCTGCACGTCTTCCTGGGCGTCGTCGCGCTGCTCGTCCTCTCCATCATGGGCCTGTGCGGCAAGTTCAACTCCAAAAATTACGCCGCCGTTGAGCTCACCGGCCTATACTGGCACTTCGTTGACCTGGTCTGGATCATCCTCTTCGCCATCGTTTACCTGATGTAACACACCGGCCGCCGCCGCGCCGCTCCCCCAACGAGTTTCACACCATGTCCACCACCACCGCACCGACGCACGACCACGAAGCCGCCCACGATCACGGCCACGCCGTCCCCCTCTGGGGCCTCTTCCTCGCCCTGCTCGCGCTCACCGCCGGCGAGGTGGCGCTCTTCGAGATATGGCACCAGACCCAGCAGCACAACGCCGCCGGCGAGGTCACCTGGCAATTAATGCCCAAGTTCGCCATGGTCCTGCTCCTGCTGGTCTTCACGCTCCCCAAGGCCGCCATCGTGCTGATCTTCTTCATGCACCTTAAGTTCGAGAAGCAGTTCATCGTCCTGCTGGCGCTGATCCCCTTCGTCTTCGCCACCATCGCCGTGCTGCCCACCCTGACGGACATCACGACGCTCCTCCACCACGGCCAGACCTACAACGGCGTCCCGCACGAACAGCTCGGCGGCTTCAACCCGCACGGCGCAAGCCACGGTGAAGGCCACGGCGGAGCACCCACGGAGGCACACGAGCCTCCGGCCACCGCCCCCGCCGGCGCGGAAACCCCGGCCCACTGAGCCCGCGCCACCGCGCGGCAGACCCCGTTTCTCCACCGCGCCATGATGCAGGCCTCCCCAACCATCCCGCCCGCCGACGCCCCGATCGACGCGACCCCCGCCGTCGCCGTCGATGACCTCACGCACCGTTACGCATCAGCCTCAACGGAGACCGACCGCCCCGCGCTCGATGCCGTCTCCTTCACCGTCTGCCCGGGTGAAATCTTCGGCATCCTCGGCCCCAACGGCGGCGGCAAGACCACCCTCTTCCGCATCCTCGCCACCACGCTCAGGCCCACCTCCGGCAGCGTCCGTGTGTTCGACGAAGACCCTGTCGCGCACCCCGCGGCCGTCCGCGGCCAGCTCGGCGTTGTCTTCCAGCACCCCAGCCTCGACGTCAAGCTCACCGCGTGGGAAAACCTCCTGCACCAGGGCCACCTCTATGGCCTCTCGGGCGCCGACCTGCGCGACCGCATCACCCGCGCCCTCCAGGCCGTGGGCCTCTTCGACCGCCGCGACGACTTCGTCGAGCGATTCTCCGGCGGCATGCGCCGCCGCGTCGAGATCGCCAAGGCAGTGCTCCACGCCCCGCGGCTGCTCCTGCTCGACGAACCGGCCACGGGGCTCGACCCCGGCGCGCGGCGCGACGTCTGGCGTCAGCTCGAACGGCTCCGTGACGAGGAGGGCGTCACCATCGCCCTGACCACCCACCTGATGGACGAGGCCGACCGCTGCGATCGGTTGGCGATCCTCTCGGGCGGAAAACTCGTCGCGCAGGGCACGCCGTCGGAATTAAAGTCGCGCATCGGCGGCGACGTGGTGAGCCTCGAGGCCGAGCCAGCCGGCGACCCCGCCGCCGCGGACGAGTTGGCCCGCCTCATCACCGAGAAATTCGGCCCCTGGGAGCAAGGCTCCGCCCCCGCCGTGATCGACGGCCGCGTCCGTATCGAGCGCGACCGTGGGGCCACCTTCGTCGCCACGCTCGCCTCCGCCTTTCCCGGTAAGGTGCGTTCCATCACCGTCGGCCGGCCCACGCTCGACGACGTCTTCATGCACGTGACCGGCCGCGCCATGACCGATGCACCGGATAGCACCCAGCCGCCGCCCCGTTCCCGTTCACGCCACTGATGTCGCGTATGTTCAAGCTCACCCTCATCCTCCGCTACCTCCGCCGCAAGCTCGCGCCGCTCTTCGCGATGCTCGCCGTCACGCTCTGCACCGCGATGGTCATCGTCGTTATCAGCGTCATGGGCGGGTTCCTGGACATGATGCGATCCGCCGTCCGCACGCTCTCGGGCGACATTACCATCTCCGGCGACCTCACCGGTTTCGCGGGCTACGAGGACCTGATCGCCCGGCTCAAGAAGCTCCCAAGCGTCAGCGCCGCGACGCCGGTGATCCATTCCTACGGCCTCCTGGACGTGGACGGCTACATCGCCCGCGTGGAGGTCGAGGGCATCGATCCCCAGGGGCTCGAAGAAGTCACCGGCTTTCGCCGCACGCTGCTCTGGAGCAGCGAGAGCGTCTTGTCGCAGCTGAGTGCAGGCATGCCGGACCCCGGCACCCTTTCCGGGGAGCAAAAAAAATACTTTGAGGAGGCGAAGCAGAGCGTTGAGAAGATGGACCTGGTCGGCGCGGCCATGTCGATGAAGCCGCCGGAGGGTTGGGGCGACCTGCCCGCCATCGTGCCGGGCATCGAGGTCAGCCCCGGCAACCGCCGCGACGGCAAGGGGCAGTATTCGTTCAACAACTCCTCCGTGCGCTCCGACGTCGCGCTGACGGTCCTGCGCCTGTCGCAGCGCGGCCAACCCGTCGAGCCGGCGATCCAGCGGTTCACTGTCGTGAACGAGTTCAAGTCCGGCCTGTACGACATCGACGCCAGTCGTGTTTACGTCCCTTTCGCCAGGCTCCAGAAGATGCTCATGATGGACCCCTACCCCGCCGTGGACCCTGACACCGGCGAGCCCACCGGCAAGACGGCGTCCGGCAGGGCGACGCGCATCGTGGTGCGTGGGCGGGAGGGCGTGCCGCTGGACCAGATCGAGCAGGCCGTCAGCGACGAGACCCGCCTCTGGCTGCGCGACAATCCGGCCACGATCACGGTTATGACCTGGCAGGACCAGCACCGCACGTTCCTGGGCGCCGTGGAAAAAGAAAAGGGTCTGCTCACCCTCCTCTTCGCCGGTATCAGCGTCGTGGCCGTGGCGATGATCGGCGTGATCTTCTACATGATCGTGTTGGAGAAGACGCGTGACATCGGTGTGCTCCGCGCCCTGGGCGCCTCACGCGGCGGCATCGCCTCCGTCTTCATGGGCTACGGCCTGGCGATCGGCGTCATCGGGTCGCTCCTGGGCCTGGCGCTCGCCACCGCCGTCGTCAAAAACCTCAACGAGATACAGGACTTCCTCTTCTACGCCTTCGGCTTCAAGATGTGGGACCCCCGGGTGTACTACTTCGACAAGATCCCCGGCAACCTCAACCCCGTCGAGGTCACGGTCATCATCATCGTCGCCATCCTCGCCAGCCTTGTCGGCTCCATTGTACCCGCCATCCTCGCCTCGCTCCTCAACCCCGTTGAGGCCCTCCGCTACGAGTGACCGGCGAGGCACGCCCCACCAAGGCACACCCGCTTCAGCGGGCCGTGTCCGCCGATGAACAGGGGTTCCCTCCTCCTCCTTGACCACCGCCCGCGATTGAGCGATCCTGCGCCTCCCGGGGCGTCACCCAGAGCGAGGGCAAGGCGATGATGCGTCTCATCCAGATCACGCACAAAGAGCAGGGCCGGCGCGTCGCGGTCGTTAGCGACGGCGATGCACGCCTGCTCGCCACGCACCGCTCCATCCACGCGCTGGCGATGGAGGCGATCCGCCGCAAGTCAACCCTCGAAAAAACCGCCGCCGCCGACGCGACCGGCCCGGTGGTTTCGTATGACGAGATATACACCGGTCGCTCGGCGTGGACGCTCCTGCCCGCCTTCGACCACCCCGACGAGCCGGCGCGCTGCATGGTGGCGGGCACCGGGCTGACACACAAAGCCAGCGCCGAGCGCCGCCAGGCGATGCACGTCGCCGCCGGCGGGGCGGAGAAAAAGGAAGAAGTCGTCACCGACTCCATGCGCATGTTCCGCTGGGGCCTGGAGGGCGGCAGGCCCGCCGCCGGCGCGATCGGCGTGCAGCCCGAGTGGTTCTACAAGGGCGACGGCCAGGTGCTCCGCGCCCACAACCAGGTCCTTGAGGTGCCGACCTTCGGCGATGACGGCGGGGAGGAACCCGAGATCGCCGGCGCCTACGTCATCACCCCCGGCGGCACCCCGCGTCGCGTCGGTTTCATGATCGGCAACGAGTTCTCCGACCACGTCATGGAACGCAAGAACTACCTCTACCTCGCCCCATCGAAGCTGCGCAACTGCGCCGTCGGGCCCGAATTGGTCACCGGCGTCGATTTCACCAGCGTGACCGGCGAGGTGAAGATCGAGCGCGGCGACGAGGCCGCATGGTCCATGGCGGTCTCCACCGGCGAGGCGAACATGTCGCACTCGTTGGCCAACCTCGAACATCACCAGTTCAAGTACCCCCAGCACCGCAGGCCCGGCGATGCCCACGTCCACTTCTACGGCGCCGACGCCTTCAGCTTCGGCGGGGCCGTCACACTCAAGGACGGCGACGTGATGGTCGTCGAGTGGAAGGGCTTCGGTCGCCCGCTCAGGAACCCGCTCCGCATCAACCGCGCCGCCGACCCGTTCGTGCGGGTCGAGCCGCTGTGAATCAGATTGAAGTCGAACAACCCCCGGAACCCATCCATGCGACTTGAACGCCTCCGCGCCCCGCAGCTCCGTGAACTCTCGCGCGACACCATCGTCGTCGTCCCCGTGGCCGCCATCGAGCAGCACGGCCCGCACCTGCCCGTGGGCACCGACACCTTCATCGCCGACGGCCTGGCCGACGCGACCGACAAGCTATGCAACCAGAAGCTCCTCATCCTCCCCGTGCAGCGGTTCGGCTGCAGCGACCACCACATGCACTTCGGCGGCACGCTGACGCTCACGCACGAGACCTTCGAGGCCAACGCGATGGAGCTGATCGACTCCATGCGCCGCCACGGCTTCCGCCGTTTCTTCATCCTCAACGCGCACGGCGGCAATCAGGCGATCGGCGGCGTCATCGCCGAGCGCTGCTCGATCAAGTGGCCCGACCTGGAGGTGATGTTCGCCTCCTGGTGGCAGACGGCCGCCAAGGGGCTGCGCGAGTTCGTCGAGGGCGAGTACCCGAGCATCGGCCACGCCTGCGAGTTCGAGACGAGCATGATGCTCGTGCTCCAGCCCGACCTCGTGGACATGAAGGCGGCGGAGGACGGCGGGTTCGTCCACCCCGCGCCGCAGCTCCGCGGCGACCTGCTGGGCGGCAGTGACGCGAAGCTCTCCATCCCGTTCCACAAGATGACCGCCAACGGGGTCTTCGGTCGGCCCACGCTGGCGACGAAGGAAAAAGGCCAGCGCGTCATCGACCATACCGCCCAGACGATGAAGAAACTGCTCGGCTCCGTCTGGGGCGAAGGAGCGGTCTCGTGAGCGCACCCACCGGTTCACACCTGATCGACGGCAAGTGGGTCGCCGGTTCGGCGGGCGGCGCGGGCTTTACCGCGGTCAACCCCGCCACCGGCCAGATGATCGCGCCGACATATCACGACGCGGGCACCACTGACGTGGAGGCCGCCGTCGCCGCGGCGCTGCGCGCCTTCGAGGCGACGCGCTCGCTGCCGCCGCGCTGGCCGGTTGCACTGCTCGAAGCATTGACGGAGAAGATCATGGCGATGGGCGACGCGCTGCTGGAGCGCGTCGAGACCGAGACCGCTCTCCCCCGCCCACGCACCACCGGCGAGCGCGGCCGAACCTGCTTCCAGCTCAAGCAACTGGCCGATTTCGTGCGTGACGGATCGTGGGTCGAGGCAACGATCGACCGCGCCGACCCCGCGCGGCAGCCGCTGCCCAAGCCCGATCTGCGGCGGATGCTGCAACCGCTCGGCCCCGTCGTCGTGTTCGACGCCAGCAATTTCCCCCTCGCCTACGGGGTGCTGGGCAACGACACCGCCTCCGCGCTGGCCGCGGGCAACCCCGTCATCGTCAAGGTTCACCCCTCGCACCCAGGCTCGGCGGAACTGCTCGCCCAGGCCGCGCTCGCGGCGCTCGAGGCGTGCAACCTCCCGCGCGGATTGATCCAGGTGCTCTTCGGCCGCGGCAACGATCTTGGCGCGGCGCTCGCCAAGCACCCCGGCGTCGAGGCGATCGGCTTCACCGGCTCGCTGCGCGGCGGGCGGGCGCTGTTTGACCTCGCGGCGGCGCGGCCACGCCCGATCCCGGTTTACGCCGAGATGGGCAGCCTCAACCCCGTTGTCCTTCTGCCCGGCGCGCTGACCGAACGCGGCGACGCCATCGCCGACGGTCTGTCGAAATCTGTCTCGCTTGGCGGCGGCCAGTTCTGCACCAAGCCCGGCATCGTGATGCTGATCGACGGCCCGGCGTCGGACGCCTTCGTGGCTACGCTCCACAGGCACCTCTCAGCGGTGCCCCCTGTCAACATGCTCAACCTCTCGCTCCGCGACGGCTTCGCCCGCGCGACGGATCGCATCGCCGCGACGCCCGGCGTCAAGGCGACATTGTCACGGCAGACCCCCGGTTACGCCGGCTCCACCGCCGCGCTCTACGAGACCACCGGCAAGGCGTGGCGCGAGCAGGAGGGCCTGCGCGAGGAGGCCTTCGGCCCGGGCACGGTGGTCGTGCGCTGCAAGGACGCCGACGATCTTGATGCCGCCCTCCGTTCCGCCCCCGGCAGCCTCACGGGGGCGGTGCACGTCGGCGCGGCCGACAAGCAGACGGACGTGCAGCGCGTGATGCGCTCTCTCGCACGGTTCGCCGGCCGCGTGATCGTCAACGGTTTCCCCACCGGCGTCGAGGTGACGCACGCCATGGTTCACGGCGGGCCTTATCCCGCGACCACCGCGCCGGCCACCACCTCCGTCGGCACCCTCTCCATTCGCCGCTTCGCGCGCCCCGTTGCATATCAGGACACGCCCGATCAATTCCTCCCGCCCGAATTGAAGGACAGCAACCCGCTGGGCATTGACCGTCATGTGGACGGTAAGCCGACGCGTGACCCATTGTCGTCTCGCTAAATGAATTGAACCTCATCTTTCTCTGTGTCTCTGTGGTTAGTCTTTAGGTTTGTTTAGACAACCATGACCGACGCCCCGCCAAGCCGCGAGAACAAGCCCCTGGGTCGCGCCCCCGCGCGCATGCAGGAACTCGGTCTGGTCGTCGTCGTCATCCTGCTCGGGACGTTCCTCGCCTTCGCCTCGCGCACGGCGGTCCGGCCCGACGGGAGCAGGTTCAACACGTTCCTGCAATCGCAGAACCTCATCGGCAACGTGGCCACGAACATGTCGTGGATCGCCATCATGGCGGTCGGGGTGACCTGCGTCATCATCGCGGGCGGCATCGACATCTCGGTCGGCTCGATCTTCGCGCTCTCAGCCCTGGGAACGGTCGCGGCGCTGCAGAACATGCCGGCCGACGCGTCGGCGTGGATGGTTCTGCCCGTTGCCGTGGTCGTGCCGCTGGCGATCGGCTCGGTGTGCGGGCTGATCAACGGCGTGATCGTCGTCGGCCTGCGGATGCACCCGTTCATCGTGACACTGGGGACGCTGAGCATTTTCCGCGGCATCGCGCTGATCGCCGTGCCGACCAAGCAACTGCCGGTGATCGGGCGCTCGATGCCGCCGGCGTTCACGGATCGGTTCGTGACGTGGACGGTCACGCTGGGACAGGGCGTTACCCTGCAGCCCACGCCGATGATTGTGATGCTGCTCTGCGTCGCCGCCGGCTGGATCTACCTGGGCCACACGGTCGGCGGCCGTCAGCTTTATGCGGTGGGGGGCAACGAAGAGGCGGCGCGGTTCAGCGGCCTGCCGGTGGGGTGGATCAAGGTGCGGGTGTACGTGCTCTCCGGCCTGGCGGCGGGGGTGGCGGGGATGATCTCCGCGGGTTATTTCGGGTCGGCCACGACGGCGACGGGCGACGGGTATGAATTGATCGTGATCGCCTCGGCCGTGGTCGGAGGCGTAAGCCTCTCGGGTGGCCGCGGCACGGCCCTGGGTGCGATGCTAGGGGCGCTGATCATCAAGCTGATCGAAAACGGCATCATCCTGATCCAGGTAGTGAACCTGCGGCTGTTCTCCTTCCGATTATCCATGGAGTACAGCAAGATCGTGATCGGTATCGCGATCATCGTCGCCGTCGCGGTGGACCGCCTCAGCGATTACCTGCGGCGGCGGCGCTTGGCGGGGCGGGTGTTCCGCCGATAATGTGTCCGTCCGTCAACCTTCAGGAGTCACCGGCGTGATCCGACACTTCCACATCGCACTGCTCCTCGCGTTCCTTGGGTTGGTCCTGTCCGCGTGCGACGGGGCCGGACCGGGGAGCGGCACGGGCAAGCGGCGGATCGAGATCGGTCTGGTCGCCAAGAGCCAGTCGAACGCCTATTTCCAGGTCGTCCATGCCGGCGCCAAGGCGGCGGCACGCGACCTGGCGGACAAGCGCGGCATCGAGGTATCCATCAACTGGGCTACGCCGCCCGACGAGGACGCCCAGAAGCAGGCCGAGGCGATCGACAACCTGGCCACGCTGGGCGTCAACGGCATCGCCATCGCCTGCACCGACGGCAACACCGTCACCCCCGCGATCAACCGCGCCTCGGATCGCGGCATCCCGGTGGTGACATTCGATTCCGATGCGCCCGGCAGCAAGCGGCTGACCTACATCGGCTCGGACGAAGCGGCGATCGGGCAGATGGTGATGGCCGAGCTGGCGTCGGTCATGGGCGACAAGGGCACCATCGCGATGCTCTGCGGGAACGAGACCGCGCCGAACCTGCAGCTCCGCCGCCAGGGCGCGCTGGACGAACTGAAGAAGCACCCGGAGATGAAGCTGATCGAGGGCGGGCTGGTGTTCAACAAGGAGACGCCCGAGGCGGCAGTGGAGACGCTCAATACCTTCCAATCCACGCACCCACAGGTCCAGGGCTGGGCGATCATGGGCGGCTGGCCGCTCTTCACGCTGCACGCGCTCAAGTGGCAGGAGGGGACGATCCACGCGGTGTCGGTGGACGCGCTGCCGAACATGCTGACCTACGTTGTGTCGAACCACGTGGACGCGCTCTTCTCGCAGGACCCGTACGGCATGGGCTACCAGGCGGTCGAGCTGCTGGTCGCCAAGGCGCTCGACGGCCAGGCGCCGCCGGCGCGCGTGAAGACCAAGATCACCAAGGTCACGCAGGCGAACCTCACCGATTTCTCGGTCGAGTGGGCGGATCACAGCAAGCCGTGATCACGGCCTGGGCGTCGGGACGCGCAGGTTCCCCGGGACAAAGCCCGGGTGCATGTCCGCCAGCGCGGGGAACTGCGTGCGCCACTCCCGCAGCGATTCCATATTCAGCGTCGCGGAGGTTACGCCCTGAGCGCCGCCGGCGTCGGCGATGATCTTGCCGCGCGGGTCGATCACCATGCTCCGGCCGGTGTACGCGTATTTCGGGTCGCTCCCGCAGCGGTTGACGCCCAGGACGAACGCCTGGTTCTCAATTGCGCGGGCCATGAGCAGCGTCACCCAGTGCGACTCGCGTGCCGAGGGCCAGTTGGCGATCACCGCGAACACCTCCGCCCCGAGCCGCACCGCCGTGCGGAACACCTCGGGGAACCGCAGGTCGTAGCAGACAAACGGCGACACGGGGACGCCGCCAATGTTCGTCACGATCACCTCGCTGCCCCGGTCGATACACGCCCCCTCGCCGCCCGCGGTGAAGGGGTGGGTTTTCGCGTACCGGGCCGTGATGCGGCCCTCGGGGTTGGCGATGATCGCGCGATTGAGCCCGCGTCCGGTGTCGGATCGCTCCACCATTCCGGCGATGACATGCACGCCGCGGTCTTTGGCGAGTGACGAAACAAATCTCGCCGTCTGCCCATCCGCCGGTTCGGCAATGCGGTCCAATTCCAGGCTGAACCCCGTCGCGAACATCTCGGGAAGCACCACCAGGGCCCTGAGCGGCGGCGGCGCCTCATCGAGCAGTGCGTTCACACGACGGAAGTTCTCCCCGCGGTCCTCCCAGGCGATGTCGAGTTGAACGAGTGCAACCTGCATGCCGCCTACTTTCTAACCCAGATCATCCGTCCGAACTTCATGTCCGGGATGGGCACCGGCTTCGTGATGTCCACATCCTCTCCGGTGAGGATGTCGCTGGCCTTGAGCGCGCCCGCGGGCAGGCCGAGTTTCTTGCGGTCGAGGTGGAGCGAGACGTCAAAGGTCATCTCCATCCACGCGGCCAACGGCGGGTGCCACGTGGCGATGACCAGCAGCAGGCCGTTGCGCGGGTGCCTGAAGGCGGTGACGAGCGTCTCGGGCCGATCGACGGTGACGCCGTTGCCGCCGCGCCGCCACCAGCCGAGCATCTCCGCTTTGTGGATCTGGAAGCGGTCGAAGAAGGCCCAGAGTTTTTTGGGCACGTCGGTCTCGGCGTACCAGCCGTGCCGCGCCCAGGTGCCAAAGAGCATCCCGCGGCCGACGTGGTGGTCCATGCCCAGCATCTCGGACGGCACGCCGAACGGCAGCGCCGCGGTCTCGACGAGCCAGACCCACGGGCTCTCGGTGAACTGCTCGAAACCCTCGCCGTGCCAGAGGCTGTCGATGAAGGGGAAGACGAGCATGTGGTCGGCGACAGGGGAAGAGGTCGCGGCGTGGCCGTGGTGGACGTCGGTGGCGGCGTTGGGGTTGTTCTGCTTGAACACGACCCAGAGGCGCTTGGCCATCTCGCGGTGGCCGAGCGTCGGGCCGTCCGCGCCGTCCCAGTAGGCGCCGTCGGTGCCGAAGAAGCGGGTCATGTAGCGCATGGATTCGAGATAGAAGTTCCCGTTGCGCGTCGCGTTGGAGACGGGGATGCAGTGCTCGTCGCCGCGCTCCTCGTGCAGCCGCGGCCAGCCGGCGGGGATGCCGTCCGGCAGGTGGTTCTGCCGCCAGGCGTCCTGGAACCAGAGGCGCGGGCTGGGCTCGACGCCGTCGCGAAACTGGTAGCCCGTGCCCTCGTAGAGGATCGCCCAGAACTCTGGGGCGAAGGTCGAGAGCTCGCGGCCGGAGTTGTAGACCTTCACGAAGACGCCGCGCTTGTGCGCCTCCTCGGTGAGGCGTTTGAGGTTGTCCGGGCCGTCCCACTGCCACGCGTAGTTGAAGGCGGGGCCCCACCAGTCGTGCAGATTCAGCCGCTTGACGCCCAGGTCGTTCGTCACCTCGTCGAGGCGTTTGCAGTTGTCGGCGAGGAAGCTCTGCGGCGTGTCGGTGCCGCTGGGCCAGAAGCCGCCGCCCTTGTGCATGTAGCGGAACTGCCAGTGCCGCGCGTCGGGCGGTTTCACCGGCGTGGGCAGCAGGGCGAAACAAAACGACCATGGCGTCGCGCCGGGTTCGAGGCTGTGATCGCCAAGATTTGCGGTGAGCACGACGGCGTCGCGTTCTTCATCGATCGTGATCGCGTCGGCGCGGGCGATGTCCTCCCAGGCGTCGCGCTTCACGATCGATGTAGCCGCCGTCGCCGCGCCGGCCAGGCCCGCCCAGTGATCGACCGTCCACGTCTTCCAGCCCAACCCCGCCTCGACGCTCCCCATCCAGACCGCCGGCTCGAACGATTTCGCGCCGCGCTTCATCGACCGCCACGACCGCCCGCCCTCGCGCCGGCCGCGGTACCCCAGGCCCGACGCCAGCCACGCGTTCGCCACATCCCACGGCAGACGCAGCTTCAGGTCGCGTAGTTTTACCGGTTTCCCGCCCGCCGCTTCGAGCGTCACCGTGACCACCGAGCAGGCGTCGTACTCCATCCGCCCGCGCACGGTCAGCGTCAGCCCGCGCTCGGTCGCTCGGCTCTCCCACTCGACAAACCCCGGCTGTTTAGCGGTGATCTTGTACGCCGCGCCGCGCCACGCCATCGGCTTACCACCCACCTTGCACGTCACCGTCATCGGCCCCGCGGTGACGCGCTGTTTGCCGACGTCGATCGACACGGGCAGGCCGTTCGCGCCCAGCGTGATCGTGTGCCCCCACGATTTGATCACCCGCCCCTTGCCCGAGACACGCAGCGGCTTATACGGCGGATACACCCTGTCGCTCAGCCCTACGTCGCTCTCGATCCACCGCAGCCGTGCCAGGCGGTGCAGGTCGTGGTCCCCGCGTTCCGGCACGACGGTGTCGGACACGATCAGCCGGATCGGCACGCGCTGCCCGGCCAGCCCCGCCGGTTTGAACAACACATGCCCCGTGTATTCACCCGGCGCGGTGCTCTGCGGGATGTCGATACCAAACCACAACGCCCGCACCTGCCCGTACGGCACGGCGAACGGCCCGCTGGGTTTGGTGACGTAACGGCTCTTGATGCGCGACTCGATGGTGACGCACTGGACCCTTTTGGAGTCGAGCGTCGCGCCGCCGGGGCCTATGAGGTCGCTCGATTCCACCGCCACATCCGGGATCGCGGCGCGGCAGGCGTAAACACCGAGTTGAAATACGCGGTATTCGTGCCGGTCGGCGTGCAGGACCAGTTCCTCACGCGGGCCCTCTCGCGCCCAGTGCGCCGGCAGGTCGAACTGCATCTTGATCGGCCGGTCGCGGTCCTCGGGGAAGAGGAGGTAGGGCGACTGTGGGAAACGCGTAAGCAGGCCGTCCACTTCGAGCGGCAGGGCGATGGTCTCCATCGCATCAAAATCGTCGATCGAGCAGCGTGCCTCGATGCGCAGCGGGCGGGCCTCGACGGGTTTTGTGTTCGACGCTTGATGCAACCATTCTTCGCTTGGAGTGAAGAGCGCGTCTTCATACGCGGCGTAATAGAGGTAGTACAGCCCCGGGCCGTCAACGGGCTTGAACTCGATCTCGACGCCCCCCTGATCGTAGCGGAGCACGCGCGCGTCGGTGATCACCGCGCCGGTCGCGGTGGAGATGAGCTTGAGCCCCTTCATGCGGATGGAGAGCTTGGATCGCCGCCACTGCGCCTCGCCGCGCGCGACGGGCCCGGCCTGCGTAACCTCGAAGACGACGCGGCAGGGCCAGGTGTTCCAGTTGTAGAAGAGTCTGCGATCCCCATCGAGTGGGCCTGTGCCCCACGTTGATTCCGCCCACCGCTTCTCGCCTGATCGGGCCCGGTCAACCGGCCACAGCTTCATCTCCTCGGGCGATACGACACGGTGTTCGAGAAGCTCAGCCATGCGACCGGTCCCCTTGCGATTGGAGTTCGATCATAACCGGCGGCTCGCCGCAATAACGATCAAATCACAACTACCTGCCCGGCCTTCAGCGCGACCGGCTTGCCCTTGATCTTCGAGCGGAACGGCGTGTCGCGCAGGTTCATCAGGTATCGCTGCGTCTTGCCCGCTTTCTCCCACGCGGTGCAGCGGATGTCGAGCGTGTCGCCGTCCAACTCAATCAACCGTGGCAGCTTCGCGACTGCCGCGTCGATCGTGCTCGACGGGACGAAATTCAAATCCAGCGGGTCGATCGAGCGAGACGACTGCACCCGCGTCGGCACATCGCCGGTGCAGGCCATCTTCACGCCGGCGCGCTCCAGTTCGCGCAGCTTGCGGACGGTCTTCTCGTGCAGCACGGTGGAGGAAGGGATGAGCAGGTGCGTGTACCGCGCCCTGCCGATCGTCGCCTCGCCGCGGCCGATCTTCACGTCCCACAAAATCGATTCGTCGATGATGTGCGTGCCCACCTGCCGGTCAAGACAGGCGGCGAGCAGGGCGGTGAGCCCGCGGCGCATGCCCGTCGGGTCGGTCTGCCACTCGATGTTCTGCATCTGGAATGAGCGGATGGTCCACAGGATGGCGACGGGGGCGACCTGCCTTGCGTCGCGCATCACGGGCTGGATGTCCGCCAGTTCGTGGTGGATGGCGGTCATGCCGGGCCAGGCGGGCTTGTTATTCGGGCCGTAGTTGGGCGGGTATTCAAAGGCGCGTGGCCCGCGTACGGAGCTATAGGCGCAGTGGATCAGGGGGCTGCTCACGCCCATGATGGTCTGCCACTTGAGGATTTTGCCGATCAGTTTGATCGGCGGTTCCTCGCCGGCGCAGGCGCCGGTCTCGGACATGACGCCCATCTGGTTGCGCTGCTGGGCCGCCGACGCCGCCGAGACGCAGCCGACGTTGATCAGCGGGTGGTTGTGGTCGCCCACCGCCGGGATGATCAGGTCGATGCCCGCCAGGTCGAAGTGCTTGAAGAGCGGGAACAAATTGGAGACGTAGTTCGCCTGCTCGATGGGGTCGTCCTCGGGGCTGATGTGGCCGACGAGGTTGAGCTTATTCCGCCGGCACCACTGCGAGACCGGCTTGAGCCAGCTCTCCTCGAACCGCTTGCCGCAGTACTCGCGCCACTGCAGGCGGGTGATGCACGCCTCGTCGCACATGGAGTCGGAGTCGAGCCAGAACATCCGCGGGCGGACGTCGTAGCCGTACACGCTCTTGAAATCCTCGGCCATCCCGGGCGTCCAGGGGTTCTTGGAGAAATACTTGGGCTCGTCGGTGAAGATCGCCTTGATCTCCTTGCCGAACATGTCGCCGACGTATTTCTTGTACTGCTCGTGGGTGAGCTCGAGGAATCGCTTGGTCGCGTTGGGGTTGAACGTATCGACGAGGCCGCCCCAGGCGATCCAGTCGTACTGGATCGGGCGCGAGACGAAGGCCATGAGCCTGAAGCCCTCGGGGATGCGAGGCGTGACGAGGCCGTACTCCGGGCTGCCGGTGTCGGCCCGGTGCGTCGTGTAGCGTGGTGTGTCGGGGTAGAAGAACCGGCTGTCCCACGTCTCCCACGTCTGCCACTTGCGACGCAGCACGCCGACGCGCGGGGTCAGGTCGATGCGCTCGCCGGTCGCCTCGCTCGTCAGGCCGCACCAGAGCAGGTCGCCGGGCGGGAAGGTAAAGAACTCGGTGTCCATCACCGTGGGGTCGAAGACGAACCGCTCGACCTGTCGGGCGTTGAACTCGGGGCGCTCCTGGAACACACGGCCGCCGGCTGCACCGCTGGGGTACGGGTCCTCGTCGTAGAGCCAGATATCCAGCCCGGCCTTGGCGATGCGCTTGCACATCTCGCGGATGAACTCGAACCAATCCGTGCTGCCGTACGGGAGCAGCAGGCCCGGCCGCGGGTGCAGGCAGAGCGCGGCGACCTCGCCGGATTTGGCGAAGGCGTCGAGCTGCGGCTGCAATTCATCGGGGTTGCAGCGGTCGTTGAAGACCCAGAAATAGGCGAGTCCGGTCTTGTGGAAGAGCTTGCGGGTGACCTGTGCGGCGGGGCGGTTGCGCGGGGGCATGGTGGGGTCCGGGGGAAAAGTGTGTGTGGTTGGAGGGACCGGTCTTATCTTCCCCTCGCCCCGGAGGGGAGAGGGGAAGAATCACGCCGGGAGCAGCTTCGCCAGTGCCTCGTGCGGCCGGGCGATGACGTGGGCGGCGACGACCTTGCCGACCTTCTCGGCGGCGGTCTTGCCGGCGTCGATCGCGGCCTTCACCGCCGCCACGTCGCCGCGCACCATGATTGTCACGTGCGCCGCGCCGATCTTCTCCTTGCCGACCAATTCAACATTGGCGGCCTTGAGCATCGCGTCCGCCCCCTCGATCACGGCAACCAGTCCCTGCGTCTCCAATAATCCAAGTGCCTGCATGTCTTTGACTCCCGTAGC
Source organism: Planctomycetota bacterium (assembly GCA_021413865.1). GTDB lineage: Bacteria > Planctomycetota > Phycisphaerae > Phycisphaerales > Phycisphaeraceae > JAIOPN01. Next base: position 144,685 of record JAIOPN010000049.1, read on the forward strand.
GCCCTCGCGCGGCAACATGTGCAGGTTGCCGTCGTTGATCGGGCTGTATTCCTGTTTCGTAAACACCATCGCGGCCCGGGGCGGATCGACGTAATTCATCCGCACCGCCGTCACGACCTTCGCCTTCATCGACTGAGCGATCTCCTCCGCCGCCTCCGCCGCGCGCCGCACGTTCGCCGCATCACCCACATACTTCACGATGATGTCGGTTCCCGCGCTGCCCTCGACGCCCGCGATCGTGACCTGCGCCGCCTTCACGACGTGATCGGCGATGACCAGCGCGACGCCGAGGCTGTGCGTCTCGACAACCGCCAAACTGAAAGGGTTGGCCGCCATGGAGATTTACCGGCCGTTCAATTGCGACAACACGCGCGCCACGATCTCTTTGACCACGTTGTCGTCCACCGCGCCGCCCGGCTGGACCGCGCAGCCGCCCGCGGGCTCGCCCACCAGGCCGTGTTCGCTGATCAGGCACTGGATCGTCCGCGTGATGCGCTCGATGTTGAGCTGCGACGCGGCGGACTGGTGCTGCCGGCCGCGGCCCATCTTGAAGCCGCGCACCGTCATGCCGGCGCGGAAGCCCTCGGGGAAGTCGGCGCCCAGGAGCATCACCTCGATCAGGTCGAGCATCTGGTACTGGATGCGCGTCGCCTCGGCGAGCTTGTTCTCGCGCGCCAGGTTGTAGAGCTTCATGATCATCTCGGGCACGACGCCGGACGTCGCGATCGTCCCGCCGTCGCCGCCCATCAGGATCGAGGGCAGCAGGATCTCCTCGCAGCCGATGAGGAACGAGAAGTCCGGGCGCAGCGGCCGGACCTTGTGCATCGTGTTCATGTAACGGGGCAGGTCGCGCTGCGAGTCCTTGATGCCCACGATGTTCGGATGCTTGCAGAGCGCCACGATGGTGGGGATCGAGATTTCGTTGGCGAACTGCGGGATGTTGTACATCACCACGGGCAACCGGGAGCGGTCGGCCAGCTCCTCGAAGTAGGCCCGCACCGCGTCCTGGCTCATCTTGTAGTAGTAGGGGGCGATGATCGCGCCGGCCTTGCAGCCAAGGTCGGCGTAGTAGTTCATCGTGTCCACCGTCAGGTCGATGTGCGCCTCGTACGCGCCCGCCAGCACCGGCACGTCACGCCCGGCCTTCTGGGCACGCTCCATGGCGATCTCGATCACGCGGCGACGCTCGGCGTAGTCCAGCCGGACGAACTCGCCCGTCGAGCCGTTGGGGTAGAGCCCCGTGATCCCACGCTCGATCAGGTAATCGATCAGGCGGCGGAGCTCGGTCTCATTGATGGCCCCGCGGTCATCGAAGGGGACCATGTGGGGGCAGAAAATGCCTTGGATTTTGCCGGCCATGGGGGTGCCTCATGAAATCATTGTCGAGCCGGTCATGATACCACGCGGCGGGGCACCCGGACGGCCGCGGGTCAGCCCGCTTTCACGGGGATCGGTGCACCGCACTCCGGGCATGCGTCTTTGCTTGCACGGAGGTCATAGCCGCAGGAGGTGCAGCGCACCGTGGCGTCTTGCCGGTCTTTACGACAATAACGGTAGCCCCAGAGGACGGGCAGAACAGCGAAGCACAAGGAAAGGAACCAGACCGGACATGTGGCGGCGAAATCAAGATCGTAATAGCCTGGTTGCTTGTTCGCGTCCCATGTTCCGCCGAACCCTAGAAATCTTGTAAAAGCAAGCTCATCAATGATCACGGGTGCGATGCAGGGTTCCGGCTTGGACACCCATTCGATTTCCCAGTCATCATCCTCATCCATGTGGCCGTCGAGTCTTGTATCACCGCTGAAATAAAAGTAGGCGAGACCTTCCGTCATGCCGAAATCTAAAATGTTGTACCCATTCGTGATCCCCACATAGCTTTCACAGCCGTAGCTCCAGATCCAGAAAAATAGCGCCGCCACCGCCATCACCAGCGACATCGCTGACAGCACGGTGAAGATGCGTTGTTTCATGCGTCACAACCTCACGGTTGCGGCTCATCCACTCGACTCCAAACCCGTCCTCACAGCCCGATGCGTGAAAAGTTCTCCGGCGCGCCCTTGGCCCCCGGGCGGCAGCGGTAGAGCGAGCCGGCCGGTTCGCCGTTGACGTGCTTCTTGTCGCCGCCGGCGGTGGTGAGGTAGAGGTCCTTCAGGTCCTTGCCGGCGAAGATGCAGCTCGAGACCAGCTTGGTCGGGAACTTGATGCGGCCGATCTCCTTGCCGGCGGGGTTGTACTTGATGACGCAGGAGCCGCCCCAGCGCGTGGACCAGACGTTGCCGTCGGTGTCCACGGTCATGCCGTCCGGGTAGCCGTCTTTTTTCTTGCCCATGACGAAGAGGCGGCGGTTGGTCAGGTCTCCCGAGTCATCGTCGTAGTCGAGGATGTCGATGGTGAACGCCATCGAATCGGTGAAGTACATGTGCTTGTTGTCGGGGGTGAATCCCATGCCGTTGGAGCAGCCGATGCCGTCGAGGATTTTGGTGAGCCTGCCGTTGCGGTCGAGGCGGAAGAGCCGGCCCTTGGTGCCGTCCTCCATGAGCGTGCCGCAGAAGACGCGGCCCTCGGGGTCGGCGATGACGTCGTTGAACCGCCCACCCTTTTCGCTGGGCATGGATTCGACGACGGTGCGGGTGATCTTGCCCTCCTTGAGGATGGCGATGTTGCCCTTGTCGCGGAAGAGCAGGAGCGAGCCGTCGGGCTGGAAGGTGAAGCCGCCGACGCGCAGGCCCCAGTAGAACTGCTCGTGTTTTTTCGTTTTCGGGTCGTACCAGAAGAGCCGGCCGGTCTCGATGTCGGTCCAGTACATGCGCTTGTCAACGGGATTCCAGAGCGGGTTTTCGCCGCACTTGCAGGCGTAGTCGGCGAGGCGTTCGAGTTTCATCGTTGGGTCTCCGTGGAGGTGTGAGGGGATAGTGTAATCAATGGCGACGGCTAACGGCGTTCCAGCACCGCGATCGTCGTGAGGATTACGGCCGTCAGCGCCACGAGCAGCGTCGCCACGCCGCCGCCGACGTGGCCGAGCATCATGCCGCCGGCGCCCGTGCAGAGTGTGAGGGCCCAGATCAGCATCACCGCGCGGCGCTTCGAGAGGCCGCGCTTCACCAGCCGGTGCGAAAAGTGCTGCTGGTCGCCGACGAACGGGCTCCTGCCCTGCGCGATGCGGATGAGCGTGACGCTCGTGAAGTCGTAGAGCGGGATCGCCAGCACGAGCAGGGGGGTGAGCACGGCGTACCAGTGGACGGAGCGCGCCGCGTCGCGCGGGTCGAAATAGGTCGTGCGGATGCTGATCACCGCGAGCAAGAGTCCGAGCACGAGCGACCCGCCGTCGCCCATGAAGACCCGCGCGTGGGGGAAGTTGAAGAGAAGGAACCCGAGCAACGCCCCAAGCAGCAGCGCCGCCGTCGCGGCGACGAACCACTGTCCGCCTATCAGCGTCGTAGCGAGATACATGCCCGCGGCGACCGCTCCGACGCCGGCGGAGAGGCCGTCCATGTTGTCAAGGAAGTTCATGGCGTTGGTGACGACGATGATCCACGCGACGCTGAACAGCGCGCTGAGGATGAAGCCGGGCGTGTCCCAGGATTTCGCCAGCACGTCGAGGATGCGCAGGTCGAAGGCGAGCACGAGCCCCGCGGCGACGGCCGCCTGCACGCCGAGCTTGAGAAACGGGCCGAGTCGGCGGCGGTCGTCGACGAGGCCCAGGACATGGATGACGGTCATGGCGAGCAGGAGGCCGATGGCCATGGGGGATTGCAGGCGGAGGCCGTCGATGTACGGCTGAACGGGGGCGAGCGGGCCGGACCATCTGTCTTGCGGGAGGAGGCGGATGGCGAGCAGGGCGAGGAGCATCGGCCCCGCGACGGCGACGTAGATCGCGACTCCGCCGGTGTTGGGGATTGGTTTTCCGTGGGTCTTCCGCCCGCCAGAGCCGGGGGCGTCGGGGACGTCGAGTTGGCCGAGCCGCCGGCCCAGCGCGATGAGCAGCCAGGTCAACGGGCAGGCGATGGCGAACGCCACCGCGATCAGCGACAGGCAGAGGATCGGCATACGCGAGACTTTCTGGTGGGGCAGGCGTCCCGCCTGTCTCTTCTCAGTGTGAGACAACCAGAGTCAGGCGGGACGCCCGTCCCACCGGATATCACAGCCCCAGCACGTCCTTCATCTGGTACCGCCCGGGCTTCTTGCCCGCGAGCCACTTCGCGGCGCGGAGCGCGCCGCGTGCGAAGACGTCGCGCGTGCTCGCATAATGGCTCAGTTCCAGCCGTTCGCCGGGTGCGCCGAAGGTGACGGTGTGGTCGCCGACCACGTCGCCGACGCGCAGGGCGTGCATGCCGATCTCGCCGCGTTTGCGGGTGGTGTCGTCGCCGTGCCGGCCGTGGACGACGTCCTTGACGATGTCCTTGCCGGTGGCGTCGCAGATCGCCTGCGCTATGCCCAGGGCCGTGCCGGAGGGGGCGTCCTTCTTGAAGCGGTGGTGCGACTCGACGATCTCGATGTCGTAGTCGTCGCCCAGTTGCTTGGCGACCTGGGCCGCCAGGGCGAAGAGGAGGTTGACGCCCAGGCTCATGTTGGGGGCCTGGAGGACGGCGATCTTCTTCGCCGCGGCGTCGATGAACTTGTGGTCGTCCGGCGTCAGGCAGGTGGTGCCGATCACCAGGGCCGCACCGTTTTTCACGCAGGCTTCGAGCACGACGCGCGTCGCGGCGGGGGTGGTGAAGTCGATGACGACTTTCGCGGTGCCGTCGAGCTTGTCGGCAACATTCACGCCCAGCGGCTTGACGCCCGCCAGCGTCCCCGCGTCGCGCCCCAGTTCGGGGCAGCCCGCCCGGTCCACCGCGCCGGCCACACGCAACTCCGCGTCCTCCGTCGCCAGCGCGACCAGGCGCTGGCCCATGCGGCCGGCGGCCCCGTGGATGGCGATGGGTATGGGTGTCATGTCGTTCTCTCGCGTGGACTGGGTTTGATATTTACCGTTCGTAGTAATCGTGCGTCGGTCGGCCGGCGAGGACCTGTTCCTTGCCCCAGTTGGCGATGCCACGGAAACGCTCGGAGCGGACGAAACCGTCGAACGCGGCGCGGTCGCTCCAGTCGGAGACGATCAGGTAGCGTTGGGCGTTGAAGACGTCGCGGTAGAGGAAGGTCTTGGTGTGGCCGGGGATCACCTTCATGACATCGATGACCTTGGCGAAGACGTCCTCGAAGAGCTTTTCCTTGCCCTGCAGGACTTCGTAGTTCATGCCGATTGTGACCATGGTTCTGCTCGCGGTGTAAGGAGGGAGCAACGATACGGCAGGCCGGGGGGGCGGGCAACCGGGGCGGGGGCTTGGAGGGGGTCACCGGGTTCGCGCGTTTCAAACAAGCGTGCCTAGAATAGCTTGACACTACGCCGGTTCTGGAGCATGATCGGGGTGTCGCATCGCGGGCACAGGCGGGCCGCGAACCTCCCGCCCGATCTGGTCACGCATGAATTTTGATTTCATTAAGAAGAAGTTGGGACGCGGCGGCGGTGCCGGGCCTCCGGGCAACGGCAACGGCGCGCCCGTCGACGGCGACGCCGAGGGGTTCAAGCGGGACCTCCGCAAGGCGCGTAAGTTCTTCGAGTACGCCCACTCCGTCACCGACCACGACTACGCGATCGACTGCTTTATCCGCGGGCTGCAGCACGACCCGGACAATATGAAGGAGCACGAGGCGCTCCGTGAGATTTCGCTCAAGCGCAAGGTCTCGGGGGGCAAGCCGACGACGTTGCGCGAACGGTTCGACTCCATGGGTAAGACGCCCGTGGACAAGATGCTCGACGCCGAGAAGATGCTGGCGAAGGACCCGCTGAACCTGTCGCTGATGATCGCGTTGATGGAGAAGACCGCCGAGGCCGACGAGGCGGAGCCGGACCTGAAGCTCGGCGAGTTTGTTTACATGATCGGCACGCTGGTGCTGCAGCTCAGGCAGTCGCCCAAGCCGCCGACCAAGGCGCAGCTCATCGTGGCGCGGGACCTGTTCGCGCGTGTGGAGGCGTTCGAGAAGGCGGTGGAGGCGTGCCGGATCGTGCTGTCGATGGAACCGACGAACGCGAACCTGCTCAAGGACATGAAGAACCTCGAGGCCGAGTGGACGATGCAGAAGGCCGGCTTCGACGCCCACGGCAAGCGGGAGAACAACTTCCGCGAAAACGTCGCCGATGCAGACAAGCAGCGGGCGCTGGACCAGGAAGACCAGATCGCCAAGACCAGCGACGTGGCGGACGAGATCATCGCCCGCCGCCGCGCGGAGTACGAGGAGAACCCCACCGACCGCGACATCATGAGCAAGCTGGTCGAGGCGCTGTACAACCGCGACACCGAGGCCACCGACGACGAGGCGATCGCGCTGATGAACAAGGCGTGGGAGGAGTCGCAGCAGTACCGCTTCAAGGTTCGCGCCGGCGACATCACGCTCCGCAAGCTCAACCGCCGGGTGCGAGCCCTGCGTGACGAGCTCAAGGCCGACGCCTCCGACGCCGAACTCAAGAAGCAGTTCGACGAGGCCAGGAAAGAGCACCTGGATTTCGGCTTCAAGGAGTTCTCCGAGCGAGTCGAGAACTACCCGACGGACCTGGGCCTGCGCTACCAGTTGGGCACCCGCCTGTACGACCTGCGCCGCTACGACGAGGCGATCGGCAATTTCCAGCGGTCCAAGGACGACCCCAAGGTGCGCGCCGCGTCGCACCAGTACCTGGGCCGCTGTTACCTGCACCAGGGCTGGTTCGAGGAGGCCGTGGACACCCTGCGCAAGGGCATCGAGACCCACGCCGACCCGAGCGACAAGATGGCGCTGGAGCTGCGGTACCTGCTGATGGACGCCCTGGAAAAGAGCGCCGCCAAGAACCGCAACCTCGAGCAGGCGCGCGAGGCGCAGAAGCTCTCGTCGCACATCCTGCAGTCGAACATCAACTACCTCGACATCAAGACCCGCGCCGACCGTATCCGCACGTTGCTGGACGAGCTGACACGCAAGACCGGGTGACGGTCGATCTCCCCCCTCGTTCCCCGGACCCCACTCGTGCTCGCCAAACCGGCCGCCCTCGCCGTCATCCCCGCACGCTACGGTTCCACGCGTTTCCCCGGCAAGCCGCTGGCCAACCGCACCGGCAAGTTCCTCATCCAGCACGTCGTCGAACGCGTCCGCCTCGCCAAGTCCATCGCTGAAATCCTCGTCGCCACCGACGACCGCCGTATCTTCGACGCCGTCGTTTCCTTTGGCGGCCGCGCCGTCATGACACGGCCGGATCACCCCAACGGCACGAGCCGCATCGCCGAGGTCGTCGAGAAGCTCAGGCACCCGGTGATCGTCAACGTGCAGGGGGACGAGCCGGACATCGAGCCCGGGGTTATCGATCTGCTCATCAAGGGCCTGCACGCCGACCCCGACGCGCCGATGGCGACGCTCGCCAGCGACTTCGCCCCCGACGAGGACCCGACCAACCCGAACATCGTCAAGCTCGTCACCGCCACGGTCGGCGGTCGGGTGCGGGCGCTCTATTTTTCGAGATCGCTGATCCCCTTCGACCGCGACAAGTCGGGCAAGAACGCCCCGGGAAAGCCGCTCAAGCACCCCGGCCTGTACGCGTATCGCCGTGATTTTCTGCTGAAGTACGTCACCCTCTCCGCCACGCCTCTGGAGCAGACCGAGCAGCTCGAACAGCTCCGTGCTCTAGAGCACGGCTACCCCATCGCGGTGATCAAGGCCGACGTGCGCCACCACGGCATCGACACGCCCGAGCAGTATGAAGAGTTTGTGAAGCGCACGGCGAAGCGCTAGACGGGGAAACTCACGACTTCTTCTGCAGCGTCGGCTCGACCAGCTCGCACAGGGCGTGGATCAGCACCTTGTGCGCCTCCTGGATGCGGGCGGTCTCACTGCCTGGGACGATCAGGTCGAGCGTCGCCAGGCCGCGGCAGGCGCCGCCGTCCCGGCCGAGCATCCCGATCGACGTAATCCCGACCTCCCGCGCCGCCTCGAGGGCGAGCACGATGTTGCGCGACTTGCCGCTGGTGGTGATGGCGATGAGCACATCACCCGGCTGCGCGAAGGCGTGCACCTGCCGGGCGAAGACCACCTCGGCGGGGTAGTCATTAAGGATGGCGGTGAGCGTCGGGCCCGACTCGACCAGCGCGAGGGCGGGGAAGGGCTTGCGGTCGTTGACGAAGCGCACGACGAACTCGGTCGCCATGTGCGAGGCATCCGCCGCGCTGCCGCCGTTGCCGCAGACCAGCAGCTTGTGCCCGTCGCCCAGGCAGGTGGCGATCATCTCCCCGGCCCGCTCGACCTGCGGCCGGATGGCGCGGAGCGATTGGATGGCGGTGATGCTGTCGCTGACGAGTCGGTCGAAATCACGCATAACGGGCATGGTAACGGATGGTCGGGGTGAAAGCAGCGGCGGACGCGGAGTAGGCGGCGGTGTATTCTCGGGCGTTGCCGCGTTCGCTGACGCCGACTTGCTGGCGGGTGTCGCGTCTCCTAAACTTCAGCGTCTCGCGGGTCGATGCGGAGCGTCGGGGCCTGCCTGATTCAGCCTGATTGTTTCCCTCCTTAGACCACGGAGCGGCACAGAGCCCATGACCACCGTGACCAGCGGGAAAAGCATGACACGCGCGTCCGACTCGCTCGACGCCGCCAAACTGCTCGACATGCTGCGGATGATGATGCTCATCCGCCGTTTCGAGGAGCGCACGGCGCAGAGCTTCATGCAGAAGCAGATCGGCGGGTTCTGCCACATCTACATCGGGCAGGAGGCCACCGCCGTCGGTTCGATCTTCGCCCTGAATCCGGGCGACCCGGTCATCACCGCCTACCGCGACCACGGCCACGCCCTGGCGCGCGGGATGCACCCCAACCACTGCATGGCCGAGATGTTCGGCAAGATCACCGGCTGCGCCAAGGGCAAGGGCGGGTCGATGCACATGTTCGATCGCGCCCACCATATGTATGGCGGCCATGCCATCGTCGGCGGGCAGTGCCCCCTGGGCGTCGGCCTGGCGTTCGCCACCATGTACCTGGGCGAAGAGAAGGTCACGGTCTGCTACCTCGGCGACGGTGCGCTCAACCAAGGCGCCTTCCACGAGGCCATGAACCTCGCCGCGATCTGGCGGCTGCCCATCATCTTCGTCGTCGAAAACAACAGCTACTCGATGGGCACGCACATCGCCCGCGGCACGAGCATGGCCAACGACCTGGCGACCAAGGCGCACTCCTACGGCATGCACTACGCCGAGTGCGACGGCATGGACGTGCTCAACACCTACGATGTCTTCAAGCCCCTGGCCGACTCCGTCCGCGGCAGCACCTCCAAGGCGATGGGCGTGAAGGAAGAAAAAGGTATCGGCCCCGCGTTCGTCAACTGCAAGACGTACCGCTTCAAGGGCCACTCCATGTCCGACCCCCAGAAGTACCGCTCCAAAGACGAGGTCGCCCAGTTCGAGCAGAAAGACCCGATCAACAGCCTGGTCAACCACCTGATCGAGCGGAACCACGCCACGCAGGAGCAGATCGAGGCGATGGACGAGCGCGCCAAGCAGATCGCGCTGGACGCGGTGAAGTTCGCCAACGAGTCGCCCTTCCCGGGCGTCGAAGAACTCTACACCGACGTCTATTCGCAGCCGTTCGGGCCTTATAAGGTCGGGGAGCTGCCGATCATGCTGCGGGAGAATCCGTGAGTTGTACGGAAGCGTAAATCGCCGCGGCATCTGAACCCTAAACTGATTTTCTTATGACCCGAGAACTCCAATTCCGTGACGCCCTGCGTGAAGCCATGATCGAAGAGATGGTGCGCGACGAGCGCGTCTTCCTCATGGGCGAAGAGGTCGCCGAGTACAACGGCGCCTACAAGGTTTCGCAGGGGATGCTCGAACAGTTCGGCCCGCGCCGCATCGTCGACACCCCCATCAGCGAGACCGGGTTCGCCGGCCTGGGCGTTGGCGCGGCGATGTACGGCCTGCGGCCCATCATCGAGTTCATGTCCTGGTCCTTCTGCCTCGTCGCCGCCGACCAGATCATCAACAACGCCCCCAAAATGCTGTATATGTCCGGCGGGCAGTTCGGATGTCCCATCGTCTTCCGCGGCAACAACGGCGCCGGCGGCCAGCTCGGATCCACGCACTCATGGTGCGTCGAGTCCATGTTTGCCACCGTGCCCGGCCTCAAGGTCGCCATCCCCTCCACCCCGCGCGACGCCAAGGGCCTGCTCAAGGCCGCCATCCGCGACAACGACCCCGTCTTTAACCTCGAATCCGAACGCATGCTCGGCCTCGGCGCACGCGGCGACCGTGACTTCTCCCGCTACCTCCACGGCAAGTGGGCCCCGCCCTCCGTCGAGGAGGATTCCGACTTCCTCATCCCCTTCGGCGTCGCCGACGTCAAGAAGGAAGGTACGGACTGCACCATCGTCACCGCCGGCCGGCCCGTCCACTTCGCTCTTGAGGCCGCCGAGCATTTGGAGAAGGAAGGCATCAACGTCGAGGTCATCGACTGCCGCACCTACCGCCCGCTGGACATCGAGACGATCGTCCGCAGCGTGAAGAAGACCAACTACTGCGTGGTGGTCGACCAGTGCTGGCCGTTCGCCTCGATCGCCTCCGAGATCGCCATGCAGATCTACGAGCGCGCCATGGACGACCTGGACAACAAGGTCATCCGCGTGAACAACGACGACGTCCCCGCGGCCTACTCCTTCCCCCTGGAGCAGGAGATGCTGCCGCACGCTCGTAAGATCTGCGAAGCCGTCCGCTCCGCCATGTACGTCGCCTGATCCGTTTCAATCCAGCCACGCTCATTCTTATCGGCGGTCCTTACGCCGCTCACGGCTTAGCGTCCGTGTCTTTTCCTTATTTCTCACCCGCCGCGCAATTTTTGCCGACCCGGTTTCACTCTCGCGCAATTCACGCGCGATCTCTCAAAGTTCTACATCCCTTGGACCGATAAAGGGGATGATCGCGTAATGCGCTTTGATCATCGGCCTCGCTGCATCGTCAACCGATTCGGGCCGATGTTTCAAGCAGGGAGGCGTCGGGGCGAGAGCCCGGCGTCGTGTCCGGTAGAGCAAGAGGGTTTCCATGGCGGAGAGCAACAAAGAGAACAAAGACGCCAAGCCCCCGGCGGAAGCGCCGGCCGCGGCTGGCGGCAAGAAGCTGCCCATGAAGGCGATCATGGTGCTGGCGGTCGCGCTGATCATCGAGGGCGTGGCGATCTCGGCGGCGTTTATGATCGCGGGCAAGCCGGCGGCCGTCCACGCCGACCCGGCCGCCAAGTCCGAGGCCGACGAGGCCGAGAAGCCCACCGAGATGATGGTCATCTCCGACAAGTTCCAGAACAACCGCAGCGGCCGCAGCTACATCATCGACACCGAGATCTACGCGGTGGTCCGCCGCAAGAACCAGTCGCAGGCGGAGGAAGACCTCAAGGGCAAGGAGGCGATGGTCGCGGCGGACATCACCATGATCTTCCGCAAGGCCGAGCCCAACGTGCTCCTCGAGCCGTCGCTCTCGACGCTGACGCGTCAGATACAGTCGGCACTGGAAGAACGGCTGGGCACGGACTCGGAGAAGAAGCCGATCGTGGAGCAGGTGCTCATCAAGAAGTTCACGCAGATCCCCATCGACCCGTAACGTGAGCACGGGCCGTGACGGGGTCGATCGAAGGAACGATCGGCACACACGCCGCCGATCCGGCGGGCAAAGGCAGGGACGCATGGCAGAGACCAAACCGAAAATCGAAAAAGGCCCCGCTGCTAAACCGGTCTCCGACACGGAGAAGCTGGTGCAGGACGCGCTGGCCGAGGCGCAGGGCGCGGTTGACCGGCTCAAGACACAGGCCGATGGCCCCGCCGCGCCCGCGCAGCCCGCCGGCATCGAGCTGCTCAGCGACGTGGACCTCCACGTCACCATAGAGCTGGGCCGCACGCAGATGCTCGTTGAGGACGTGCTCAAGCTCAACGAAGGCAGCGTGGTCGAGCTGGACAAGCTCGCCGGCGACCCCGTGGATGTTTACGTGAACCAGCGGCTCGTCGCGCGCGGCGAGGTGCTGGTGCTGAATGACAGTTTCTGCATCCGTATCAGCGAGATCGTCGCCGACCTTGAAGAACAGGCCGAGGAGGCCGCGCTGGATCTGAATAGCAAGCCCCAGGCTTGATCGTTTCCCGTCGATTCCCCGGAGCGCAGGATGCGCCCGGGCGCCGCCGACACACCGTCGCGGCACACCGGCCAGGATGGCCCCATGATCGCCCGCCCCACGCCCATCGTGTTCTTTGTCGCCGTGTTGTCGCTCACGGCAGCGGCGATCGCCGCGCCGGCGGCCGCCCCAGTATCAGCAACCGCCGTGCCGCCAGCCGCCGCGCCGCAAACGACGCCCGCGGCGGACGCCGCCGATCTCACGCGACTCGCCCAGCGCATGGCCCAACGCCCGGATTCGCCGCCCGCTGCGTCGACGCCAACGGCCGCATCGCCCACAACGCACGCTGCGTCCGCCGGTGTCGGTGCTGGCAGCGATCCCGCGGCCTCCGTGCCTTCCTCCGCCCCGTTGCCCCCCGTTCCGGCGACCGACGCTAAAGAATCGCTGCCACTTGGATCGGGCCACGCTTCGCCTCGCGCCCCCGGCGGCGCGAATCCCACGGCAACGCCGCTCTCCGCGTGGTTTACCAACACGCTCATCGCGCTGGTGGTCGTGATCGGCGCGGTTTTTCTGCTGCGATCCATCCTGACGAAGCTCACCGGCCGATCGCCCGTCGCCTCGAACCGCCACGTGCTCGAGGTCCTCGCCCGTGTCGGCGTCGCCTCCAAGAGCCACGTCCTGCTCGTCAAGCTCGGGCGGCGCATCCTCGTTGTCGGGGAATCGCCCTCGGGCCTGAACACGCTGGCGGACATCGACGACGCCGAGGAAGTCGCCGCGATCCTCCAGACGGTGAATGCGCGCAAGGCCGGTAGCGCCACCGCCGGTTTCGCCCAGACGATGGACCGGTTCGACAGCGAATACGGCGACGAGGACCTCCGCCGCGACGAGGGCCATGACACCGCAGAGCAGCGCACCGACCGCGCCCGCGACAACGTCTCGGCATTGGTTTCGCGTCTGCGCAGCTTCGGCAGCGGCGGCGCAGGGGCCAAAGGCACCGGGGGGCGCGGGGCATGACGGCAGGCCGGGCGACCATCCCGTTGTTTCTCGTGCTGCTGCTGTTGCAGGCCGCGCCCGTTTTGGCGCAAACGCCCGCAGCCACCGCCGGGCCGCGCAGCGACACGCTCGACGTAACCAACCCGATCTCAGTCCTCGAACACGCCGGCCGGGCGCTACCCAACGGCATCGCGTCGCTGCCCGACGTGCTCACGAACTCATCCGGCCCCGGCGCCGATATGGGGCTGCTGCCCGGCGTCACCCCCGGCGCCGCTTCCGCCGGCGCGCCCGCCGCACCGGTCGGCCGCAAGGGCGAATCGGTCAACCTCAGCACGCCCCTCTCGATCGTCCTGCTGCTCACCGTCCTGTCGCTCGCGCCGGCGATGCTGGTGCTGACCACGAGCTTCACGCGGATCGTCATCGTCCTCTCACTTCTCCGCCAGGCGATCGGCACGCAGGCGCTGCCGCCCAGCCAGGTGATCGTTGGTCTCTCGCTCTTCCTCACGTTCCTGGTGATGGCCCCGACGTTCGACCGGATCAATCGCGAGGCCATCACGCCCCTGCAGGCCAATGAGATCGACCAACTCACCGCCTGGAGCCGCGCCAAGCAGCCGATGCGCGACTTCATGTTTGACCAGATCGAGCACTCGGATAACTGGGCCGACGTCTATCTGATGCTCAACTACCGGGGCATCGACACGGGGCGCCCCGACAAGCTCACACGCGGGGACGTGGACATGCTCTCGCTCATCCCCGCGTTCATCCTGAGCGAGTTGAAGGTCGCGTTCCTCATCGCGTTCCGGCTCTACCTGCCGTTCCTCATCATCGACATGGTGGTGTCGAGCGTGCTGATCAGCATGGGCATGCTCATGCTGCCGCCGGTGCTGGTGAGCCTGCCGTTCAAGCTGCTCCTGTTCGTCCTCGTGGACGGCTGGACCCTGGTGGTGGGCAATCTGCTCAACAGCTTCGCGGTGCCCGGGGTGACGACGTAGGTCTGTGGCGGTGAGCGCCCCTGTGGGCAGCCGCTACGCGGTGGAGTGGAATACATGAATCTCGATCTGGCCGTTGAGGTCGTCCGTGAATCGCTGATGCTGATGTTGATCCTCTCGGCGCCGGTGCTGGCCGCGGCGCTGGTGATCGGCCTGGCGATCAGCGTGTTCCAGGCCGTCACGCAGATCCAGGAGCAGACGCTGACCTTCGTGCCCAAGATCATCGGGATGGGCGTGGTGGCGATCCTGGTAACCCCCTGGGTGGCGACGCAGATCATCGAGTTCGCGCGGCGGATGTTTTCGGGTCAGTAGGGCCAGTCCTGCAGGACGGTGCGATGGATTGCGCCGGAGTTTGTATGAACGGAGTCGATCTTGGTATTCGATCTGAGCCCACTGCTGCCGCACCTGCCCGCGTGGGCGATGGTGTTGTTCCGGCTGGGGGGCGTCTTCTTTTTCGCGCCGGTGCTGAGCAGCGCGGCCATCCCGGTGCGCGTGAAGCTGTTCATGGTGTTGGGGCTGAGCTTCTGCGTTTACCCGGCGCTGCTGGACCCGGGGCGGGCGTCGGCGGCGTTGATCGCGCCGGTGCTGCAGAGCGGGTTCCCCATGTGGAGCCTCGCCGGCGCGATCGCGATGGAGTTGTTGATCGGTTTCACGCTGGGGCTGGCGGCGAGCCTGCCGATCATGGGCATGCAACTGGCCGGACAGATCGCGGACCAGCAGATGGGCCTTGGCCTGGGCGCGATCTTCAACCCGGACCTGGGCGAGGACACCGCCGCCATGGGGCAGTTCTACTACCTCCTGGCGATGACGCTCTTCCTGGTCGTCCCGCCGGGCGGGCACCGCGTGCTCCTGAGCACGCTGATCGACACCTTCCAGCGCGTGCCCCTGGGCGGTTACCGCGCCGATCAGCACACGGCCCTGCTCATCACGGGGTTGATCACGTCGGCATTCGAGCTGGCGCTGCGAGTCGCGGCGCCGCTGCTCTGCCTGGTCTTTCTGGAAACCGTTGCGATGGGTTTCCTGGCCCGCACGGTGCCGCAGATGAACGTGCTGAGCATCGGTTTCGCGCTGCGGATCATCATCGGCGTGGCGGTGATCGTCGGCTCGCTGCGGCACGAGACCGGCGCGTTCATCGACGCGATGAACCAGAACATGTCGCAACTGGCGGACGGATTCGCCGGTCGCTGAGGATCACGGAAGTCTGACACATGGCAGAGGACGACGCGGACAAAACAGAACCCGCCACCGCGCGACGCCGACAGGAGGCCCGCGAGGAGGGCAACGTCGCACGCAGCACGGACCTGACGGCGGCCGTCATGCTGCTGGCGGCGGTCCTGCTGCTCCACGGGATGGGCATGCGGCTGCTCGAGGGCTTGCGGCTCGTCACGCACGAGATGCTCACCCCGGCGACGGGCTACAACCCGACCCGCGCCACCGACGTGGAGCACATGCTCGGCTGGGCCGGCTGGATCGCCCTCGCCGCCGTCGTACCGATCATGCTCGCGCTCACCGCCGTCGCCCTGGTCGTCTCCGTCAGCCAGGTCGGCTTCCTGTTCAGCACCCAGGCCCTGATGCCCAATCTCGCGAGGCTCTCCCCGCTCAAGGGGCTCAAGGGTTTCTTCGACGCCCGCGCCGGCATCCGCCTCGTGATGAGCCTCTCCAAGGTCGGCCTCGTCGGCCTGCTCGCGTGCTGGTTCATCCTCCAGGACCTGCCCGTCATCCTCATGCTCCCCTCGCTCGAGGTGTTGCCCCTCTTCGGCCTGGCCTGCACCCTCGTGTATGCCCTGGCGCTCAAGCTCGCCGTGACGCTGCTCGTCCTGGCCATCCTCGACTGGGCCTACCAGCGATGGCAGCGCGAGCGAGACCTCCGCATGACCAAGGAGGAGATCAAGGAAGAGATGCGCCGCATGGAGGGCGACCCGCTGGTCAAGCAGCGACGGTCCCGCGTGGCGAGGCAGCTCGCGCTGCAGCGCATCGGGCAGGTCGTGCCCCGTGCCGACGTCGTCGTCACCAACCCGACGCACTTCGCCGTCGCCCTGCGCTACGATGCGGACGCGATGAAAGCCCCGCGCGTCGTCGCCAAGGGGGCGGACTACATGGCCCTGCGCATCCGGCAGATCGCCGCGGCTTCCGGCGTGCCGCTGGTCGAGCGCAAGGAGGTCGCCCGTGCGCTCTACGCCGGCGTCGAGGTCGGGCACGAGGTCCCGCCTGAACTGTACGGCGCGGTGGCGGAGATACTCGCGTATGTCTATCGGCTCAATGGTTCGCGGCGCCCCGCGCTAGCGGGGGCGAGGTAGCTAGACGCACGACATGGCAAAGACGATGGCCGAATCACTCTCCAACGCGCACCTGCCGGCATGGCTTACGGGCCTGTCCCGCTACCGGACGATGTTCGTGCCCATCGCGTTCGTCTCCATGCTCGCGGTAATCCTCGTCCCGCTCCCGCCCTTCGTGATGGACATCCTCATCGCCTCCAACATCGCGCTGGCGGCGATCATCCTGCTCACCACGCTCTTCATCGAAAACCCCTTGGATTTCTCGGTCTTCCCGTCGCTCCTGCTGGCGACCACGCTGTTCCGCCTGGTGCTTAACATCGCCTCGACGCGTCTGATTCTCCACGCCAACGCCGACACGCCAGAGGAGGCGACCGCGGTGGCGGGCAAGGTGATCGAGTCGTTCTCCAAGTTCGTCGCGGGGGACTCGCTGGTCGTCGGGTCGATCCTGTTCATCATCCTGATCATCGTGCAGTTCGTCGTGATCACCAAGGGCGCCACGCGTATCTCGGAAGTGGCCGCTCGCTTCACCTTGGACGGGATGCCCGGCAAGCAGATGGCGATCGACGCCGACCTCAACGCGGGGCTCATCAACGAGCAGCAGGCGCGCGAGCGCCGCGAGAAGATCGCCCAGGAAGCGGACTTCTACGGCGCCATGGACGGCGCCGCCAAGTTCGTGCGCGGCGACGCCATCGCCGGCATCATCATCACGCTGGTCAACGTCGTGGGCGGCTTCGCCGTCGGGGTGTTCGAGAAGGGCTGGACCATCTACGACTCGCTGGGCGTCTTCACCAAGCTGACGATCGGTGACGGCCTGGTGAGCCAGCTCCCCGCCTTCGTCATCTCCATCGCCGCCGCCCTCGTGGTCACGCGATCCAGCAGCCGCCGCGACCTGGGCACGGAGCTCTCGGAGCAGCTCGCGGGCAAGGCCGCGCCGCTCTGGATCACCGGCGCGTTCCTCTTCGCCCTGGGTTTCACGGGTCTGCCGATGCTGCCGCTCTCGCTCCTGGCGGGCGTGTTCGGGATGACCGCCTTCTCGATCGGGGCGAACAAGAAGCGGGCCGCTGCCGTCTCGGCGAAGGACGCCGCCGCCAAAGCGCAGGCCGTCCCGCCGCCCGTCGAGCAGATGCTCTCCGTCGATACGCTCGAGTTGGAGGTCGGTTACGCGCTGGTCCGGCTGGTGGACACGTCGCAGGGCGGCGACCTGCTCGACCGTATCAGCATGATCCGCCGTCAGCTCGCCGGGGACATGGGCCTGGTGATGCCGCCGGTGCGGATCAGGGACAACATGCAGCTCCAGCCGCACGACTACAACATCAAGATCCGCGGCAACACTGTGGCCAGCGGGACGGTGTACCCGGGCCAGTTCCTGGCGATGGACAGCGGGCTGGCGTCGGCGGCGCTCGAGGGCGTCAAGACGCGAGAGCCGGCGTTCGGCCTGCCCGCCACCTGGGTCAATGCGGGCCAGAAGCAGCACGCCGAGTCGCAGAATTACACCGTCGTCGATGCCACCAGCGTGCTCGCCACGCACGTCACCGAGGTCGTCAAGACCCACGCGCACGAGCTGCTCACCCGCGAGGAGACCAACAACCTCATCACACAGCTCAAGACCAAGTCGCCCAAGCTCGTCGAGGAGGTCCTCACCGGGGCGAACAACGAGTCCCCGCTGGTCAAGCCGGCCGAACTGCAGAAGGTGCTGCAGAATCTGCTACGCGAGCGTGTGCCGATCCGCGACATGGAGACGATCGCCGAGACGCTGGGCGACTGGGTCCCGCGCACGCACGACCTGGAGGTGCTCACCGAGTACGTCCGCAACGGCCTGCGGCGAACGATCTGCAACCAGTACGTCGAGGTCCAGCAGGCGTCGGAGGATGGCACGCGGCCCGCGTCGTCGCCCAAGCTGTATTGCGTCAGCCTCGACCCGGCGATGGAGGATCAGATCGCCGGCTTCATCGAGCGCAACAACGAGGGCACCACGATGACGATGCCGCCCGCCGTCGCCAACCGCGTCACGTCGGCGATCGCGGGCGAGTTGCAGAAGCTGATCCAGGCGGGGCATCAGCCGGTCGTGCTCGCCTCGCCGCAGGTGCGGGCGCAGGTGCGGCGGTTGCTGGAGCCGCACCTGCCGCAGGCGGCGGTGCTGGGTTACAACGAGGTCAGCAAGGGTGTTGAGGTTGAGTCGATGGGTCTGGTTCAACTCGAGCCCGTGAACACGGGCGTCGAGATGCAAGGGGCTGCCAGGTGAATCTGAAGACTTTCACGGCCGGTTCGATGGCGGAGGCGTTGGCGCTGGTGAACAAACACCTCGGCTCCAAGGCGGTGATCCTGCACACGCGGAGCTACAAGCGCGGCGGGTTCCTGGGCCTCTGGTGCACGACGGTGGTCGAGGTCACCGCCGGTGATCGGCGCGAGGTGGCGGCCAAGCGCGGGGAACGCGCCGCGCAAACTCCTGCGGCGAGAACTTCCACTGCCGCGCCGCCCGTCGCCGCAACGACCAAGCCAAACCTCGACGCGGCCTCGCCCAACGCGGGCGACCTGATCCGCAGGACGTATGCCCTGGCGATGGCGGAACTGGCGAAGAAGCAATCGCCCGCGGACACCACAACAAATGCGTCAGGTGCGTCAGCCATCTCCCCCGCGATCGTCCACACGATCAGCCCGGTCGCGATCACCACCGTCGGGGCCGAGACGGCCCGACTCGCCGCGCCCGGCACCACCGAACTCGCCGAGGAGATGCGTGCCGTCAAACACCTGGTCTCCACGATGGTCCGCCAGCAGCGCACCCGCACCAAAGAGAACGGCCGGCCCGACATGCCCGACAAGCTCTTCGATCAATACCTCACGCTGCTCCGCCAGGAGGTCACGGAAGAGCTCGCCGAGGAGATCGTGCAGCAGGTACGCGCGAAACTCACCCACGCCGAGATGGAAAACTCGGCGAAGCTAAAGCAGGCGATGCAGGACGCGATCGCGGAACTGATCCCCACCGACACGACGGCGGGGCGTGCGACGCGCGGCCCCGACAACCGACCGCGCACCGTTGCCCTCATCGGCCCCACCGGCGTGGGCAAGACCACCACCATCGCCAAGCTCGCAGCCACCTTCAAGCTCCGCCAGAAATTGTCTGTGGGCCTGATCACGCTCGACACCTACCGCATCGCCGCCGTCGAGCAGTTGCGGACCTACGCGAACATCATCGGTGTCCCGCTGCACGTGGTGATGACCGAGCCGGAGATGCGCGACGCGCTGCGGAAACTCTCCGCCTGCGACGTGGTGCTGATCGACACGGCGGGGCGGGGCCAGCGCGACGACCCGAAGCTGGCGGAGCTCAAGCGGATGATTGATTCGGCAGACCCACACGAGTGCCATCTGGTGCTATCATCCACCTGTTCGCTTTCGGTGCTGATGGAAGCCGTGGAGCGTTTCTCGGCGGTCCGCACCGACCGGATCCTATTCACAAAACTCGACGAGGCCGTCAGCTTCGGTGTGCTGCTGAGCGTCGCGAGGAAAGTTAATAAACGTCTGAGCTATGTGACGACGGGGCAGGAAGTACCTCATCAGATAGAACCCGGCCGGGCCGACCGGCTGGCGCAGTTGGTGATGGGGGGTGGGATTTGAGCACCCTGTTGGACCAGGCTCAGGCGCTGCGACGGTGGGTCATGGACACGACGACGGAGGCGCGTCGCGCCCGGATTGTCACGGTGACAAGCGGGAAGGGCGGCGTTGGCAAGAGCAACGTGGCGGTGAACCTGGCGATCCGGCTGACGGAGATGGGACGGCGCGTTGTCCTTTTCGACGCCGACCTGGGCACCGCTAATGCGGATGTGCTCTGTAACCTCACCCCCTCGGCGACCCTCGCTCATGTCGTGGCGGGGCGGTACTCCCTGGCCGACGCCATGATCGACGCCCCGGGCGGCTTCCGCCTCGTCCCCGGCGCATCAGGTTTGGCGCAAATGGCGGCTCTATCAGAATTTGAACGCTCACGTCTGGTCGAGCAGCTCCACCAGATCGAGGCCGATGCGGACATCATCCTGATCGACACCGGCGCCGGCGTCAGCCCGAACGTGCTTAGCTTCGCCGTCGCCGCCGACCAACTGCTCGTCGTCACCACCCCCGAGCCCACCGCCGTCACGGACGCCTACGCCGTCATTAAAACGATCACCCGCCGGCGTGAGGCGACGGACATCCGCCTGCTGGTGAACATGGTCAAGGACGCCCAGGAGGGTCGGCTGATCTACGACCGCATCACCGCGGTCTGCCGGAAGTTCCTGAATGTTTCGCCGCGCTACGCCGGCCATGTCGTGAGTGACCCGCGGGTGCCCCAGGCGGTACGCAGGCGTAGGCCGTTTGTATTGGACCACCCCGGCTGCGAGGCGAGTGTCTGTATCGGCCAACTGGCGCACCGCATGGATCGCCACGCCGCCGACCCCTCGGGTGCCGGCCTTTTTCACCGCATGGTCGCCTGGGTCTCGGGCTGAGAGGCGCGCCCGTTTGAGCGGGCCGTGTGACGACAGAACGAAAGGTGATCGACGCACGGGCCTGAATTTATGCACAATCTCTGCACAACCTCAAAATCCCACTTCACATCGGGGATTCGTGTTGTAGAATAATGGCCGTCAGGGGCGGCAAGGTGGCTGCCCTACAACTCATCTGATCGCGAGCAACGGAGTGCTCATCAATTCCTTCCAGGGTCATTGCAACCTGTTGTGCGCTCGTGGCATTCGCAGCCGCGTTAGCGATTGGTGTGGCCGCCGATCTGCCGGCGACCACGATCATGTGGCGCGCGCTGGTCGCGATGGCCGTCTGCTGGGTTGTCGGTCGCGTGATCGGTTGGATCGCCTTCCGCGCGCTGCAGATCGAGATCGAGACTTACAAGAACAATCACCCCGTCCGTCCCGCGAGCGAGGAAGGCAAGGCAACCGCCGCGCCGTCGTCGCCGCCCGTGGAGAGAGCAACCACGTGAGCACGGAAAGGGTCAACGCCGTTTCGAGTTTTGCCGCGGGCAAGGATGCACGCGGTGATGTGGTGGGTCCGCGGGCGCGGGTGTCGAGCATGTCTCAGGTCGCGCCCACGGATGAGTTTCGATGGTCAAGGAGCAGGCCATGGCGAAGTCCAGGTTGCCGTTATCGTCTTCAACCCCTCCCCCCGTCCCCGCGGGCGCCAAGCCCATCCCGGAGGTCTGGATCGATTACCGCAAGGCCCCGACGGAGGCGCTGCGCAACCGGCTGCTGGAGAACTACCTCCCGCTGGTGAAGTACAACGCCGAGCGCATCCACACCAAGCTCCCCGACGAGGTCGAGGTCGAGGACCTCATGCAGGCGGGGATCTTCGGCCTGATGGACGCCATCGACGCGTTCGACCTGGACCGCGGCGTGAAGTTTGAGACCTACTGCGCCCCGCGCATCCGCGGCGCGATCCTCGACGAGCTCCGCTCGATGGACTGGGTTCCCCGCCTCGTCCGCAGCCGCAGCAGCCAGGTCGACCAGGCTCGCAAGAAGCTTGAGATGGAACTCGGCCGGGCGCCGACGGACGACGAACTTTCGAAGAAGATGGGCGTTTCGCGCGACGAATACAGCAAGATCCGCAAGGACGCCGGCGCCGTGGGCGTCGTTTCGCTCAGCCGCAAGTGGTTCGAGACCGATTCGAACAAAGACGTGCGCGAGATC
Source organism: Planctomycetota bacterium (assembly GCA_021413865.1). Classification (GTDB taxonomy): domain Bacteria; phylum Planctomycetota; class Phycisphaerae; order Phycisphaerales; family Phycisphaeraceae; genus JAIOPN01. Next base: position 166,744 of record JAIOPN010000049.1, read on the forward strand.
GACGTGCTCGAAGACGCGCGGCAGGTCAATCCTTTCGCGGCCGTGCAGAAGCGCGACCTGAAAGACCTGATCACCAAAGGCCTCACCCGCGCCGAGCGGTTGATCGTCATCCTCTATTACTACGAGGAGATGACGATGAAGGAAATCGGCGTCACGCTCGACCTGTCGGAAAGCCGCGTCAGCCAGATGCACTCGAGCATCATCGCCCGCCTGCGGGCGCAGATGGCCGACCGCAAGAAGGAACTGCAGCAGGTCGCGACGGTGTGAGGTTAGTCGAAAGTGGAGAGTGGAGAG
>JAIOPN010000013.1 GCA_021413865.1 Planctomycetota bacterium
GCTGCCGGCAGGGACCTTGCTACGGATCGGTCGTGAAGACCCGGGTGCGTCCGGTCGCCCGTCGGCGGTCGTGCCCGCGTGACTCCTCGCTGCGCTCGTCGCCACGCGGGCACGGCAAGCAACAGTAGAACCGGATAAATCGAACATACAAGGGTGCGTGGAGCGGAGCGCAACGCACCATTCCCACTGCCGTCTTGCTGCAACTATTCGGATCGACCCGGCCGCGACATCTATGCTTCCCCCGCATGATCGCGAGCGGCATTGGTGCGTTGCGCTCCGCTCCGCGCACCCTACCCTTCGGGAGAGGGGGGGGATCACTTCTTCCCCATCTCCGGCAGCTTCGAATTGTTGAGATGCACCTTCTCGCTCTTCTTCTTCACCGCCATGTTGAACAACTCGATGCCCAGCGAGAACGCCATCGCGAAATAGATGTACCCCTTGGGCACGTGCTGACCGAAGCCCTCGATGAAGAGCATGAACCCGATCAGGAGCAGGAAGGCCAGGGCGAGGATCTTGATCGTCGGGTGCGCCTCGACGAAGTCGCTCACTTTACGCGAGAAGGCGACCATCACGCAGGCCGCGATCATCACCGCGGCGATCATCACCGGGACGTGGCCCGACATGCCCACGGCCGTGATCACCGAGTCGAGCGAGAAAACAATGTCAATGAGCATGATCTGCACGACGACGACCGCCAGGCTCTGCGCCGCGGCCCGTGCGGCGCCGCCCGCGTGGTGCTCCTCGGCAACCTCGAGTTTCTCGTGCAACTCCCAGACCGCTTTGCCCACGAGGAAGAGCCCGCCGACGATGAGGATCAGCCCCTTGCCCGAAATTTCGTTGAGGTTCAGCAGCGCCGGCGCGTCGGGCCAGAGCGGCTTGGTCAGGCCCATCAGCCACGTGATCGCCAGTAGCAGCAGGATGCGCGTCCCGACCGCGGCGAGGATGCCCAGCCGCTGCGCCTTGTAGCGCGTCGCCTCCGGCAGCTTGCCCGAGAGGATGGCGATGAAGATCACGTTGTCGATCCCCAGCACGATCTCCAGCGCGGCGAGCGTGAGCAGGGCGATGCCGCTCTCAACGGACCAGAGCGCGTGTTCCGTCGCGTGCGGGACGATTTCGGCAGCGAGTGTGCAGAGCATGTCGGGTTCCCTCGGTGATGGCGGCGGGGCCGTGGATGCCGAGGCAATATACCGATTCCCCTCCCGCTGCTTGCGGCTTAGCGTCGCTCTTTTCCCACACCATCCCTCCGCAAGCCGATATCCCCATCATGCCTCGCCGCCTCATCACCCGCCGCCGCCTCCTCGCCGCCGGCCTTGCCGCCGTGGTCACGCCGCCGGCGGTCGGAGGGTACGCGTACGAGTTCGCCCCCTTCGATGTTCAGTACCACGACGTGCCTCTGCCGATCCGCGACCTGCCCGACAGCTTCCGCGGCGTGCGGATCGCGCACCTGACCGACCTGCACCTGTCGAAGATCGTCCCGCTCGAGTTCCTGCGCGACGTGGTGGACCGGGTGAACAGCGACAAGCCCGATTTCATCGTCGTCACCGGCGACCTGGTCACCGACGCCGATATCGACTACCTCGAGCCCGCCGCCGACCTGCTCGCGCGGCTCAGACCCCTGCCGATCGTCTCCTTCGGCAACCACGATTACGGCGTGTACCGCCCGCCGCCCGGCTCGCAATTCCCCCGCCAGCGCTGGACCATCGACGTGCTCACCCGCCTGCTCGAACAGCGCCGCATCACCGCGCTGCGCAACGCCGCCTTCGCGCTGCAGCGCGGCGTGGACCGCGTCTGGCTCGTTGGGCTCGACGACCTCTGGGGCGGCTACTTCCGCCCCGAAAACGCCTTCCCGCGGGTCATCCCCGGCGACCGAGTCATCGCGCTCTCGCACAACCCCGACACCGCCCCGATGCTCGACGAGCCCTACAAACCCGACGTGATCCTCGCCGGCCACACCCACGGCGGGCAGGTCCGCATCCCCTTCTACGGCGCGCTCAAGCTCCCCGTCCGCAACAAACAGTTCGACCAGGGCATGTTCACCCTCAAGCATTCACGCATGTACGTCTCGCGCGGCGTGGGATATCTCAAACACGTCCGCCTCTTCTGCCCGCCGGAGGTGCCGACTTTTGTGCTCGAAAGCGCGTAAAATGAGCCGCCCGGACGAGCCACGGCCGTGAGGGAGTGGTCTTCTCTTTCCCTTTTTCTCATCGTTCACGGACCGCTCCCTCACGGTCGCGGCTCGTCCAGCCGGAGCGTCGTCGTCGTGACCACACGTGGGTACGATCTTCGACGACGGCTCCTCTCGGATACCCCCGGAACCCGCACCCATGATGACCGACGAACAGCGTTACCTCTTCGACCTCCAGGGCTACCTCGTCGTCCCCGGTGTGCTCAAAGCCAAACAACTCGCGCAGATCGAAACCGACCTCGTCGCCAACGGCGTCGTCCACCCCGACAACAACCCCAGCGAGACCCGCTTCAGCAATTTCTTCGCCTGGGGCCAGGCGTGGCGCGACCTCATCGATGAGCCCACCATCCTCCCCATCCTCGTCGAGATGATCGGCCCGAAAATCCGCCTCCACCACGCCTACGGCATGGCCATGAGCGCCAAGGGCCACCGCGGCGGCGAGGTCCTCCACCACGAGGCCGGCCTCTTCAACGAGGGCATCTACTACGCCACGCACGGCTCGAAAATGCACAACGGACTCATGGTCGTCAGCTACGCCCTCCGCGACGTCCCCCCGGGCGCCGGCGGCTTCTGCTGCGTCCCCGGCTCGCACAAATCCATCTACCGCATGCCCCAGACCTGGTTCAGTGTGGACCGCGACATCGTCAAGCACGTCCCCATGAAGGCCGGCGACTGCCTCATCTTCACCGAGGCCCTGACGCACGGCACCATGCCCTGGACCCACGAGGCGTGGGAACGCCGCTCCGTCCTGCTCAAGTACGCGCCCTATTTCATGCAGTGGAACTACACGGAGACGATGTCGGCGACGGAGGGGCTGAGCGAGCCGCAGAAACTTTTGCTCAAGGGGGATTATGTGTGGCAGGGGAAGGCGGCGTTGTAGCGCCCGAGGCGTTCGCGGGGTTCGGTGTTTGTCTCTTCCACAATCTGCGCCCGATCAACACGACCAGCAATAACCAGATGCCGCCCCAGATGTAGGCAAGCCAGCTAATACCAAGCCCGAGCGTCCAATGCATAATCTCAACATCCACCGGTTCCTTGTAGAAGTAGCCGTGGTGCTTCACCGGCGGCAAGGAGCCACGCCCGGCTGCCTCTATAAAACCAAGCATCGCATTCACTACCCGCTGTGACGCGCTGGTATTTTTGTCGTTCTTTGCGCCGGAGATCCATCCCGCAAGCACCGCCCGCGTCAGAGTACCCTTGCCATCGGGTGATTCATGGATGAGAGATGGGAGACTCAGCGTGACGGCGCCGTGTGAAGGCTCCGTATCCCACTCGAGGTCAAGCTTTCGGTAGGTAAAGTTGGTGGGGTAACTCCAGCACCATCGAGATTCCGTTTCGCCTCGGATGCGGAACTCGTAATAGGGCTCTTCCATCGGGCTGTGGAAACGCGCACTGACGAAGCCGTAATAAAAGCCTGTATTTGCTTTTTCGTAACGGCCCCCGGGGCACAGAATCTGTGCGGCGATAAAGCCCATGGCAAAAATTAGGAGTGCCGCGATTACGAACCCCGATATTTTGACGGCCTTTCGCACGCAGTGCTCGATAGGAATCTCTCAAGTAACCTACGCACCACTAGGATTGCATGTTCGTTGCGTGTGCTCATTTGTGTCGCCGACGGCGCATGGCGTGACGGCATTTCGGCCCCTGCGGGGCCGCGGATTGTAGCCACGGGTGGAGCGGCGGCGTCTTCGCCGACGCGCAACCCGTGGAAACATTTTATAATTTCTTTCTCGCCCCGGCGGGGCGAAGGATGCTTCGATGCCCGGCACCTACTCCCAAATACTCCTGCACATCGTCTTCTCGACCAAGCACCGCGAGCCTTGGATCACGGCGGAGGTTGCCGCGCGATTACACCCATATATGAACGGCATTATTCGGGCGGAGAGGGGCGTGTTGTACGAGATCGGCGGCGTGGAGGATCACGTCCATATGTATTTGCGCTGGCGGCCCGACGCGTCGGTGTCGGACTTGATGCGGACAGTTAAGTCGCGGTCGTCGAAATGGATTCACGAGACATTCCCGAGCCTCGCCGCGTTCGCGTGGCAGGAGGGGTATTCGGTCTTCTCCGTCAGTAAGTCGCAGGAACAGGCCGTGAAGAAGTACATCAGGGGGCAGGTCGAGCATCACAAGGAAGAAGACTTCAAGTCCGAACTTCTGCGGATACTCCGTTTACATGAGATCGAGTTCGATGAGCGGTATGTATTTGACTGAGTCGTCGAGTCGGCGTGCGATTCCTCTGCCCCGCCGGGGCAGAAGAGAAAAAAAGAGATCGGTAACCCACGGGTTGCGCGGCGTCGAGGACGCCGCCGCTCCACCCGTGGCTACAATCCGCCGCCCCATCCGGGGCGGAAGAAGGCGCTGCAACGCGTATCACCTCTTCGCCTCCGCCTCCAGCAGATAAAACACATCCGTCCGGGTCTTCGCTGGGTCGTCGGTCCCGTGGCCGTAGATTTCCCAGTTCGGCCTCGCGGGGCTGTGGCCGTGGTCCGCGCACCATTGGCGGATCGCCTTGTGGACTTCGGGCAGGAGGGTGTAGGGGCCCATGTGCGTCACCGTCGCGACCTTGCCCGCGGGGAGCGCGGAGACGATCACGTCGCCCGCGCCGACCGCTTCGGGGCCTACCTCGACGCCGACCTCCATGTCGATATGTTCATTGAGATAGACCGCCACAAGCCGCCCGGCCGAGCGGACCTGCGCCTGGCGGACGTAATTCCACACCGCCCCGCACGCCTCGGGGACAACCTTCTTCAACTCCGGAAGCGTCGCACGCCGTCGCACAACCAAGAGTCGCGTAGCGGACACGTTTTGCAGTTGTACGTCGTAGTTCATTCGATCCTCTTCTCCGCGTAGGGTGCCGCTTCAGTGCACCTTCTGTATTCGAGCGCCGCCTGTTATCCGTGGTGCGCTGAAGCGCACCCTACGAAACGGTGCATCACGGCACGGAATCACTCAACCTGCACACCCGCGTTTTTCAGCGCCCAGTATCCGGCTAGCCATCCGGCGTGGCCCTCGCACCAGAAGGTGTTGCGGTAGTCGTCGGTCATGCAGTCGCGGCCGGCGGTCGGTTGGCCGCGGGCGATGTGGTAGAACCTCGCCCGGTCGGTGGAGCTGCGGAGGCAGCGGAGGGTCTGCTTGTCGTAGCCACGCTCGGGCATGAGGCGGTGGGCGACGCTCAACTCATGGGCGGAGTAGCCGAACGGCTCGATGATGGCGGAGCTGTAGGGGCCTTGGAGGTTGCCCGTGTCGATGGTCCAGACGACGGCGTCGGCGGCAGCGCGGGCGGCCTTCATCCAGTAGTGGCGCTCCATGGGACGGAGCTCGAGCAGGCGGTCGATGGCGTCCAGGGCGATGCCGCAGCCGCTCGATCCGTTGTGCTCGACCTTGGGGATGAGGGCGTCGCGTTTTTCGAGCCAGGTCTCGAAGCCGTCCTGGTATTTACGGCAGGGGTCCCATGAGTAGGCCAGCGCGTTGAGGAAGAGGAAGTAGCCGGTGGGGTGCGGGTAGGGGAGTCGCTTCCACCAGATGCCCCGGCCGAGGTAGCCGCCGGAGTAGTCGTGGTCGTACCACCAGGCGGCGAAAGAGAGGATCATCTCCTGGATGAGGTTGCGTTCTTCTTCGTCGGCCAGGTCGCGCCAGTACTGGTGCAGGCCGAAGGTGAGGTCGGCGTACTGGTCGGCGCTGGTCTCGTACATCTCCGAGACGTCGCGGATGCCGCCGTAGGGTTTGGGCATCCAGCCCCGGCCGTAGGGGTGCTGCGCGGCTGCGTTTTTCCACAACTTTGCGACGGCGGCGACGAGGCGGCGGGCGAGGTCGCGCGTCTGCGGGGAGTTGGTGGCCTTGTATTTCTCGCACAGGGCGATGAGGTACTTCCCGCTGGCCTGCATGGTGTTTTCGTAGTTGAGCCAGACGGGCTGGAATTGAGGCGGGATCGCCTTGGCGCGGACGAGGGTCATGAGTCCGGCGTGGCCACAGGGGACGTCTTCGAGGCGCAGGGGCTTCATGGTCTTGCCGTACACGCCGCTGCGGAGGATGTCGTCCTCGTCGCGGAAGATGCGTTCGACGACCTGCTGCGCGGTCGCCTCGGCCTGGGCGAGCGTCTTGCCGTAGGACGCGGGCGGGAAATCCATCTCGCACAGATCGATCGTTGTCTCTTCCATATGGATTCGCACTCCGTGGTGTTCACTCTTACCCCTCTCCCTCCGGGAGAGGGTGGCGGCGTCTTCGCCGACGGGTGAGGGGACCTTCAGTCACAAGGGTCTCGCGCGTTCGTGTGACCCATCCGACCGGTGATCCCCTCACCCTAACCCTCTCCCGGAGGGAGAGGGGACCAGAGCGGCCGTTCACCCCATCGACACACCGGCGTTTTTCAACCCCCAGTACCCACCGAGCCAGCCCACGAGGTTCTCGCACCAGTAGGTGTTGCGGGACTCGTCGGTCATCAGCTCGGCGCCGGCGGTCTTCTGCCCGCGCAGGATGTAGTAGAAGTCCTCGCGCCGCTTACACCCCTCGATGCAGAACTTCGCGTAGCCGTCGTAGCCGCGCTCGGACATCATGCGATGAGCGACGGCGAGATTGTGGGCGGCGTAACCCTTCACCTGCGTGCGGGTAGCAATGTAGGGGATGAGGTTGTCGATCTTGACCGCGTGGACGATCTGGTCGGCGTTCTGCTTCGCGGCGGCGAGCCAGAACGGGCGCTCCATCGGGCGCAGATCGAGCAATTGTTCGAGGGCATCGATGGCGATGCCGCACTCGTTGGGCCCCTGCGAGTCGTGGCGGGGCGTGAGTCCGTCCTTGATCTCGATCCACTTCTCGAAGCCCTTGCGGAACCTCGCGCAGGGGTCCCACGAATAGGCGAGCGCGTTGAGATAAAGGAAGTAGCCGGTCGGGTGCGGGTATTTGAGGCGTTTCCACCAGATGCCCCGGCCGATGTAGGCGCCGGCGTAGTCGCGGTCGTCCCACCAGACGGCGAAGGAGAGGATGATCCGCTCGATGAGCGCCTTCTCCGCCTCGTCGGCGAGGTGGCGATGGAAGGCGTGCAGGCCGAACGTGATGTCGGCGTACTGGTCGGCGCTGCACTCGTAAATATCTTTGACGTTGTGGATGCCGGCGAGCGGCTTGGGGAACCAGCCCCGGCCATATTGGTGGGTCGTCGCGGCGTTCTCCCAGAGCGTGGCGATGGCCTGTACGAGCCGCCGCGCCCAATCAAGAACCTGCTTGTCGCCGGTCGCTTGATACTTCTCGACCAGCGCCAGCAAATATTTTCCGCTGGCCTGGCCGGCGTTCTCGTAGTTGTGCCAGGTGAGCTTGAGCTCCTCGGGCACGGCGTACTGCTGGATGAACTGCAGGCTGTCGGGGCATTCCTCTACGTCCTGGGGCCGCAGCGGCTTCATCGTCTTGCCATACACCCCGCTGAGCATGATGCCGTCCGCGTCGCGGAAGATGCGCTCGATGGTCTGCTGCACGGTCGCCTCGACCTGGGCGGGCGTGGCGCCGAACGCGGCGGGGGGGAAGTCCACTTCACAAACGTCGATCGTGACGGGTTCCATCCCGGTAGTCTGCCCGCGCCGGTCGGGGGGTGCAAACCATTCGACCGTCGGGGGACACTGCCGTTCGGTTAGAGTGTCGGGTTCACTCTTACAACGGGCACGCACCATGGCGAACTTCGGTCACTTCGTGGACGGCCAGAGCAATCGGCGTTGTGAGCACGAACAGGAGGGCTTCGCCCGGGCGATCGACGTGCCGGGCAATCACGTGCCGTGCTGCGGGAGTGAGTACAGCGCGTTCGAGATGTACCTCGCCGACGCGCGCGGCCCGCTGCCGGGCGTCGATCCCGCGAAAGAGGTCACGGGTTACACCGCCGCGTTCCTGCACCGCCGCGCGATCGAGTGGGAGACCAGCCCGGCCGAGGCCGCGCGGCAGACCGTGTTCACCTGGATCGCGGGCAGCCAGGTGCGGCCGGCGATGCGGCCGGCGTTCCCGTACGTCACCGCCAAGCTCTTCGTCAACGGCAAGGAGCGGATCACCTTCCCGCTGGGCTACACGGTTGGCTTTTCCACGAAGGTCGATGGTTTCGCGCTCGTGTTTGAGCCGCGGCGGTTTCAGTCGCTGGTCGAGGCGCCGCACCGCAACTGGTGGCCGCACGGCGTCTCGGGCTTCTATCGCCTGGAGGTTCCCGCCTCCGAGCTGACACCCGGCAAGCCGCTGCGCCTGCGCGTCGAGCTGGTCGAGCCCGGCGAGGGCATCGTGTCCTTCTTCTACCTCAGCCCTCGCACCGACGCGCTGCGGGTGAACCTCACCACGCTTCGCGACGAGGTCGCTCAGCTGCAGGCCGACATGGTCCAACTGCGCCAGTCGCACGAGATGCTCTACATGCAGTTCTTCCCGCAGCTCGGCCGGCGCATCACCGGCGAGCGCGGCGTCGCACTGCAGGACGAGAAGCTGCACTACCACCCGCCCAACCTCACCGTCCTCCGCAACGGCGAGGTCGTCATTGCCGTCCGCGAGGGGTCTGATCACCTTTCGATCGATGGCCGGATCGTCCTCGTCCGCTCGAAGGACGGCGGGCGGACGTGGGGGCGCAAGGAACTGCTCTACGACCTGGGGGAGTCCGACCACCGCAGCGCCGCGATCTTCGAGTTGTCCAACGGCGACTGGGTGACCCACGACTACCGCGCCGGCAGTGAATACAACGAGCATAAGGTCTGGGACCTGAGCTGCATGACCGGCCCGACGCTCTGGGGGGCGTGGTCCAGCGACAAGGGTAAGACCTGGAGCTTCACCGATCGTCCGCTGACCGTGCCCGGCATGCACCCCTACGCGGAGGTCGAGCGGCACATGATCCAGTTGCCCTCGGGCAGGCTGATCCTGGCGGCCAACTACATGCCCTTCGCCCCCGATGGCGTCCACGCCAACACCGACGGCACGCAGATCGCGATCTTCCACTCCGACGACAACGGCCGCCACTGGTCGGTCCTGGCGAAGCTGCCGAACCACCCCTTCACGCTGGGCGAGTGCACGATGCTGCGGACGAAGTCCGGCCGGATCGTGCTGATCGCGCGCTCGCAGCCGCAGGGCGGGACGAACATGGTCGAGCGCGGCGCGCTGTTGCAATCGGTCTCGCTGGACGAGGGCCTGACGTGGAGCCCGCTGGTGGACACGCCGATGAGCAGCATGAACTCGCCGGGCCACCTCCTGCAATTGCAGGATGGCCGCATCCTCTGCACGCACGCGTCGCGCGCCTACCCCGGATCGATCTTCACCACCCTCAGCCGCGACGAGGGCAGGACCTGGGACACCGCGAACACCAAAGTGGTGACCAACGACCTGCAGAACTTCGACTCCTGCTACCCCACCAGCGGTCAACTGGCGGACGGCACGATCATCACGACGTGGTACGCCAACGTGCTGGGCAAGTTCTACCTCGGCACGCTCCGCTACAACCCCAGCGAACTCTGACGAACATTTCAAACACGAGAGGGACGTGATGCCGCAGACACCCTTCAACATCGAGCCCGACGAGTACCCCGGTATTCCCAATGCCCGCCGCCGCCACCTGCCGGCCGTGCCGCTGGAGGACGACGCGGTCCGCATCACCGCCATCGAGACGACGATCCCGCCGTCCTACGGCCCGCACCTGCTTTTCCTGCGCATCCACACCGACGCGGGCATCATCGGCCACGGCGAGGGGTTCTTCTGCGCCGAGCCGATCGCCGCCATGATCCACGGCTACATGTCGCGCCGCCTGCTCGGCGCCGACGCCCTGGCGATCGAGTCGCACTGGCGGTTCCTCTACGAGCGCCACGCCAACATCGGCGCCCGCGGCGTCGAGCTGCGCGCCATCTCCGCGATCGACCTGGCGCTCTGGGACATCATGGGTCAGTCCTGCAACAAGCCGGTGTACCGCCTGCTCGGCGGCCCGGTACGCGACCGCATCCGCGTTTACAACAGCTGCGCCAACCCCACCTATTCCATCCAGCCCGGCGCGGAGAAGCCGGGCAAACGCCCCGGCAATACCTGGCCCGGCATGGGTTCCGTCGGCAGGCCCGGCCCGCTCTCGGACTCCTACAACTACTTCCACAACCCCGTCGAACTGGCCAAGGAACTCATCTCATTGGGCTACTCCGCGATGAAGGTCTGGCCGCTCGACCTGCCCGCGATCGAGGACGGCCCGGGCTACCTCGCCGACCGCGACCTGCGCCAGGCGGTGCGGCCGCTGGAGAAGATCCGCGAGGCCGTGGGCATGGACATCGACGTGATGATCGACGGCCACGCCCACTTCCAGTTGCCCGTCGCGCTGCAGATCGCCGAGGCCTTCCGCCCGCTGCGCCCGTTCTGGCTCGAGGACGTCCTTAAGATGGACAACCTCGACACGCTCGCCGACTTCCGCCGGCAGAGCCGGATGCCGATCTCCGCCAGCGAGATGCTGCTCTGCGCCCCGGACTACGCGCAGCTCATGGAGAAGCGCGCCGCCGATTACGTGATGATCGACCCGACCTGGGTGGGCGGCATCTCCGAGACGATGCGCATCGGTCACCTGGCGCAGGCGTACAACCTCCCGGTGAGCATGCACGACGCAACCGGCCCGCTCACGCTCTTCGCCGGTCTGCACGCCCTGGCGGCGCTGCCCAACGGCCTCTACCAGGAGACGGTCCGGGCCCAGATCGCCGGGGCCTACAAGGACCTCATCGACGTGGACGTCCAGATCCGCGACGGCTCGCTTCCGGTGCCGCGCGGGCCGGGCCTGGGCGTGAAGATCAACCCCGATTTGTTCCGCCCCGACGCGCCGGGCTACCGTATCACCCGCCTGTGACGCGCCGCACACGCGGTGCGATTTTTCGAGGAGGCATCGAGATGCGTGTCGGGATCATCTCTCTCATCCACGAGTCCAACACTTTCCTCAGCACCCCCACGACGCTCGACCTTTTCCGCCGCGACATCCTGCTCACCGGCGAGGGCATCCGGAAGCTGCGCGCCGGCGGCGTGCACGAAATCTCCGGCTTCTTCAAGGGATTGGAGAAGCACTGCATCGAGGCGGTGCCGATGTTTTACGCCGCGACCTGGCCCTGCGGGACGATCACCGCCAAGACCTGCGACGCGCTGATGGAGATGCTCTTCGCCGAGGTGGACAGGGCCGGCAAGGTGGACGGCTTCCTCCTCGCCGCCCACGGCGCCAACACAGGCGAGGGGGACAAGTACCGCGACCTGGACGGCCACTGGCTCACGCGCCTGCGCGAAAAGGTCGGCCCTTCCGTCCCCATCATCTTCGTGATGGACCCGCACGGGAACCTCTCCCCGAAGATGGTCCGCGCCGCCACGGCGGGGATCGCGTATCAAACCAACCCGCACCTCGACCAGCTCGACCGCGGGCTGGAGGCCGCCGACATGATGGCGCGCACGCTGCGCGGCGAAATCCATCCGACCGTCGCCGCCTCCTTCCCGCCCGTGGCGATCAACATCGAAAGGCAGAACACCACCGAGCCGCACTGCCACGGGCTTTACGGCCTGGCGGAGCGGATGCGGCATGAGCCGGGTGTGCTTTCCGTCAACATCGTGTTGGGGTTCCCCTACTCCGACGTGGAGGAGATGGGCTCTTCGTTCATGGTGGTGACCGACAACGACCCCGTGCTCGCACAGCGCTGCACCGATGAACTGGCCTCGTTCCTCGTCGAGCACCGCCACGACTTCGCTGGCAAATACCTGAACATCAAAGATGCGGTGGACAAGGCACTGAGCCTTCCGGGAACCGTCGGGCTGCTCGACATGGGCGACAACGTCGGCGCCGGCTCGGCCGCCGATGGCACGATGATCGCCCACGAGTTGCACAAGCGCGCCGCCGCGCCGGTATTCGTCTGCCTCTACGACCCCGAATGCGTGGATCGCGCGATCGCCGCCGGCGTCGGTGCACGCGTCAAGCTGACCATGGGCGGCAAGACCGACGACCGGCACGGCCAACCGCTCACCGCGGTGGTCACCGTGCGCGGCGTCCACGACGGCCGTTTCCACGAATCCCGCGTCGTTCACGGCGGGCAGAGTGACTACGACATCGGTCAGGTCGTCACGGTGGTGACCGACACGAGGCTCACCATCGCCCTCACGCGCCGCCGTGTCGTTCCCGTGAGCATCGGCGTCGTCACCTGCTGCGGCCTGAACCCCGCGGATTTCAAGGTCATCATTGCCAAGGGTGTGCAGTCCCCGGTCCCCGCGCTCCAGCCGTTCTGCACGCACCTATTCCGCGTCAACACCCCGGGCGTCACCTGCGCCGACATGACGCAACTGAGCTACCGCCACCGGCGCAAGCCGCTCTTCCCGTTCGAGGAGGTCGCCGCCGCGCGCTGACCCATACACCATGAAAAACGTCATCTTCATCCTGCTCGATTCGCTCAACCGCCACTTCCTGCCGGTGTACGGCAACACGTGGGTCAAAGCGCCCAACATCGAGCGGCTGGCGCGGCGCTCGGTGGTCTTCGACAATCACTACATCGGGTCGATGCCCTGCATGCCGGCGCGGCACGACATCTGGACGGGGCGGCTGGAGTTTCTCTGGCGGCCGTGGGGCCCCGTCGAACCGGGCGAGATGACGCTGACCAAACACCTCAAGGGCCGCGCGGTCACGCAGCTCGTCACCGACCACTACCATTTTTTCGAGTCCGGCGGCGAGATGTACCACGTGGACTTCGACGGGTGGGAGTTCATCCGCGGCCACGAGGGCGACCCCTGGGTCACGCGGCCCAACAAGATCGAGATGACGCACAACGGCACGGAGGCCAACGTGCGGTACATGCGTAACATGTCACGCATGCGCGAGGAAAGGGAGTTCACCTCGCCGCGCACGTTTCAGGCGGCCGCCGACTGGATCGAGGAGAACCACGACCAGCACGAGCGCTTTTATCTCTGCATCGACGAGTTCGACCCCCACGAGCCGTTCCACTCCAGCGAGCCGTACAACTCCATGTACGACCCCGAGTGGGATGAGCCGATCTTTTTCTGGCCCACCTACGGCCCCAACCGCTACAGCGAGAAAGACCTCAAGCACCTCCGCGCCCAGTACGCCGGCAAGCTCACCATGGCCGACGCGTGGCTCGGGAAACTGCTCGACAAGCTCGACAGGCACGACCTGTGGAAGGATACGCTCGTCATCCTCTCAACCGATCACGGCCACTTCCTGGGTGAGCACCAGTGGGTCGGCAAGGGCGTCCGCCCGCAGAACCAGCCGATCGCGCACATCCCGCTGATCGCCGCCTGCCCGGGCGTGAAGCCGGGCCGGTGCGGTGCTTTGACGACGACCGTCGATATCTCCGCCACGATCCTCGACACGTTCGGCGTGGACCCGGGCCGGATCGACGGCCGGTCGTTTCTGCCACTGCTCCGCGGCGAGACGGAGAGCATCCGTGACTATGCGCTCTACGGCTGGTTCGGCGCCTACATGCAGATCACCGACGGCACGCACACCTACCTGCGCACCCCCGATTCACCGGACAACAGCCCGCTCTACGTCTATCGCAACGCGTGGAACACCGCCCCCTGGTGGCGAATCCCCGTACCCGACGATCGGATCGAGACCGGCCGGTTCATGCCCAATGAGGACCGCGTCGTCGGGCGGATCCTCCTCACCGACGCCGAGAAGAACAACATCAGCGCCCACCGCCGCCTCCTTTACCAGCCGACGCAGCTCTACAACGTGATCCAAGACCCCGGCCAGTCTCACGACCTGACGGGCGACCGCGAACTGGTGGCACGCTACGAGTCGCTCCTTGCGCGGGCGCTGCGGGAGGTGAGTTGCCCGCCCGAGGTGTTCACGCGGCTGGGGATCGACGCGGCCTTGGCCCGAGCGTGAACCGATCGTGTGCGGCGGCGTCCGCGGGCTACAGCATGCTCTCAAGAAACCCCTCGGGCACGCCCGCGGCATACACCTGGCCGTGGCCCTGGTAGTCGCTGTTAAAGATGACGTGGCGGTTGTCGGCGGTGAGATAGGCGTGTGCGTGGCCCCATTGCTGCGGGCCGTGCGTGCCGTGGCAATCGCGGAGCAGCGCACGATATTTGCCCGTGGTCAGACAGCCGATCACCAGCGCCACCGGGTCTCGCAGGCCGCGGTAGGAGTCGGTGACGAAGAACCTGCCGCAGCGCGAGGCGCTGACGTGGGAAAAACACTCGTGCTCCGGCGCATTAAAGACGGAGGGGGTCTTGTCGCCGGGAGCGGCGACGAGGAGGTTGCTCACGCCGTGGCCGCCGCCGACGGCCGGCAGTTTGTGCCGTGATGCAACGGTAAGCAGCACGCGGTCGGAGCCGGGGATGAAGCACTGATGGCCGGTGCACGGGCTGGTGTGCGGCGGCGCGACGGGGAGGCGGACGAGATTGCCGCCGTCGTTGTCGACCATGATGAGGTTAGCTCCGCTGCCGTGGCTGGTGACCGTGCCGTCGGGCAGGGCGGTGGGGGAGATGTTTTCCTGGAGGAGCAGACGCCGGCCGTGGTTGGGCTGGAACTGCGTGTGCGGGTTGACCATGTGCGGGTGCTCGTAGAGCATCCGCCACGAGCCGTCGGTCAGATCGACGATGACGATGCCGAATCGCGCCGCCTTCCCGCCGGGGATCACCGTGCCGTAGGCCAGGTACCGCTCGTCGGGCGAGATCGACATGCCGCAGTTCACCCGCGGCATGTCCGGGTCGCGGGCGAGTACGCGCGTCTCGTCGGTCGTCGAAAGCGACAGGCGATACAGCGCGCCGTCGGGCTTCCAGTAGAAGACGTGCTCGCCCCAAGCGGTGTTCACGATCTGGCAATGAACGTCGCGCTGGGCGTAGGCGAGCTGGTGGCTGTCCAGGTCGGCGACGAGCAGGTCGCACAAGGGGAAGTCGCGGTTAAAGTCGGTGCTGCGGATGATGGCGACGCGCCGGCCGTCCGGGCTGGTGTAGGGCTGCTCACAATAAATGTTGTGGCTGATCGCGGCGCTGCTGGTGAGCCGGCGGACCGGCGCGTCGGAATCTTCGTCGCGGTAGAGGTGGCAGACTTCGCACCAGAAGCAGGGCTTGAAAGGCATGTTTCGCTCGCGTCGGGCGCGGATCGGGTGATAGTTTACCGCCGCATCGCCGCCAGCCCGCTTTGTTTTGGCTTCAGTCGGATACGCCGGCGCGGTGAATGGTGCCCTAAAAAGGCCCCATGGGCCAGTTAGATGATTGCGCCCCGCGCTGGATTCCGCGCCGCTGTACGAACTGGCGGCATCGGGCCGCTATGGGTCAGTGATAGCGCCGTCAGCCGGCGGCGCCGGCCACATTCAACTTATCCCGATTCCGGGTGAAACCTTCTCAGGAGCCGCTACCGTGAAGCGCCACCGATTTCTCCGCACCGTTCTGCCCGTTCTGTTGAGCGTTGCCGTCCTTCCCGCAGCCGCGTGGGCCGAACCGATCCACGACGCGGTCCGTGCCGGCGACGTGCAGAAGCTTGGGGCTCTGATCGCGGCGGACAACAAGGCCCTTGAGCTGAAGGAATCCAACCTCACGCCGCTGCAGGTAGCGGTCAATAGCGGCATCACCGAGGTCGTCCCGATGCTGTTGAGCGTCGGCGCCGATGTGGGCGTGAAGGACGCCTCGGGCCAGACGCCTCTGCACGTGGCCGCCTACACGGGCCGGACCGAGATCGTCGCCGGGCTGCTGGGCGCCAAGGCCGACCTCAACGTCAAGGACAGCGCGGGCAACACGCCGCTCTCGCTGGCGCTCGACACGAGCCGCATCGACACCGCTGAATTGCTGCTCGACAAGGGCGCCGACGCGAGCCAGGTCGTCAACGCCACCGGCACGACGCTGCTGCACCGCGCCGCGACGGCGGGACGGCTCGACATCGTCGCGCTGCTGATCAAGCACAAGGCCAACGTCAACGCCGTCGATGCCGCGGGCCAGACGCCGCTCATGCTCGCGGCCACGGCGGGCTACACGACGGTGTGCGAGGCGCTGCTGGCGGCCGGCGCTGACGCCTCCGCGCAGGACAACGTCAAGCAGGTCGCGCTCCCCATGGCGATCGATTCCAATCGGCTCCCCGCCGCCGCCCTGCTGCTCGACAAGGGCGCCAAGGCCGACGTCCCGGGCACCTACAGCGCCACGCCGCTGCACCGCGCCGCGACGGCGGGCCGGCTCGACATCGTCAAGCTCCTGCTCGCCCACAAGGCCGACGCCAACGCGAAAGACGTCTCGGCCCAGACGCCCCTGCACATGGCCGCCACCGCCGGGCACACCCGCGTCATCGAGGCGCTCCTGGCCGCCGGCGCGGACGTGAAAGCGCGTACCGTCAGCAACGCCACCGCACTGCAACTGACGATCGACAACAACCAGCTCGCCGCCGCCGCCCTGCTGCTCGACAAGGGCGCCGACCCCGACGCCCGGCTCGCCAACGACGCTACCCTCATGCAGCGCGCCGCGACCGCCAACCGGCCGGACATCGTCAAGCTCCTGATCGACCACAAGGCCGACGTAAACGCCAAGGACGCCTCCTCGATGACCGCGCTGCATCAGGCGGCCTACGCGGGGAACGACGCGGTCGTGGCCGTGCTGCTCGCCGCCGGCGCGGATGTCTCCCCCAAGAACGTGAGCAACGCCACGGCCCTGCAACTCGCGGTTGACAACAACCAACTCGCCGCCGCCACGATGCTGCTCGACAAGGGGGCGGACGTGAACGCCACGGGATCGAGCGGTTCCGCGCCGCTGCACCGCGCCGCGACCGCCGGCCGCGCGGACCTGGTCGCGATGCTGCTGGCACGCAAGGCCGACCCCAACCTCAAGGACCTCTCGAGCCAGACGCCGCTCTTCATCGCCGCGACGCTCGGCAACGAGAAGATCGTCGCCGCGCTCCTGGCCGCCGGCGCGGACGCCACGATCAAGAACGCCGGCAACGTCACCCCGCTGCAGGCCGCGCTGGACGCGGGCCGCCTGGGCGCCGCCACGCTGCTGCTCGACAAGGGCGCCGACGTCAACGTCGCCGGCCCCAGCAACGCCACCGCCCTCCACCGCGCCGCCACGACCGGCCGGCTCGACGTCATCAAGCTGCTGATCGACCACAAGGCCAACGTCAACGCCCTGGACAGCTCGAACCAGACGCCGCTGAACCTCGCGGCCACCGCCGGGAACACCCAGGCCGCCGAGGCCCTCATCGCCGCCGGCGCGGACAAGGAAATCAAGAACGTCTGGAACGCCACGCCGCTCCAGACCGCCCTGGACAACAGCAAGATCACCACCGCCACGCTCCTACTCGCCAAGGGCGCCGACCCCAACTCCACGGGCAGCAGCGACGCCACCTCGCTCCACCGCGCCGCCACCGCGGGCAGGATCGACGACGTCAAGCTCTTGATCGAGCACAAGGCCAACCTAAACACCAAGGACAACGCGGGCCAGACCCCGCTGCACGCGGCGGCCTACAACGGCAACGGCCCGATCGCCGAGGCGCTCCTGGCCGCCGGCGCGGATAGCTCGCTCAAGAACTCCCTGCAGGCCACGCCCCTGCAGACCGCGCTCGACAACAACCGCCTCGATGTCGCCAGGCTTCTGCTCGACAAGGGGGCGGACGTCAACGCCGTCGGCGCCGGCGGCACGACCGCCCTCCACCGCGCCGTCTCCGCCGGCCGGCTCGACATCGTCAAGCTCCTCGTCGAGCACAAGGCCAACGTCAATATCAAGGATGCCTCTCTGCAGACGCCGATCTTCCTGGTGGCGACCACGGGCTCGGCCCCCATCGCGGCCTACCTGATCGAGCACGGCGCCGACGCCACGATCGTCAACGCCAGCAACCAGACCCCGCTGACCGCGGCCGGCTCCTACCACCGCACCGCCGTCGCCGAGTTGATCGCTAAGGTCGCGCCGGCGCCGGCCAAGCCGTGAGGCGGGGCGGATCGCCTCCTCACGGTCGCGGCTCGTCCAGACGCCGCGTCTGGAGCAGGTCTGCTCTAACTCATTATTTCCTTGAGCGCTCCATCCAGATCGATCAGCGCTTTGGCGCAATCGCCACGGAACGACGAGCCGTGCATGACGGCAAGCGTTCGTGGCTTGAGCGCCGCCAGTTCGTTGAGGAGCGCCGGCACACGAGTGTGATACGGGATGTAGTTCATCAGCGGACCCGACTGATATGCCCGCAGTGTGGCGCGGACTTTCCCGAGGAGGTCGTCGTTCGTGAGCGCGGGGTTATCGCCTTCGTGGTGGAAAAGATCGGAGCAGAACACGATTCCGTCGGTTTCTTCGAACAGCACGCCCGCGTCCCAGCCGTGCGGCAGGTGCGGCGTAGGCACGTACCGGTAGCGGCGTTTGCCGGTCGTAAACACCTCGCCCGGCTGCAGCATCCGGGCCGGTCGGTCGGAAAAGTCAGACAGATTCACCATCGCCCCCACGAAGCCCGCGACCGCCTGCGCCCTGGGCGCGACGCCGAGCCAGTCGTTCAGAGCGCCGCACTCATCCACTTCAAAGTGGCTGTAGCCGATCCATCGCAGCTTCTTCACGTCGATCAGCGTCGCCGCCGCCTCGCGGATCAGCGGGAACATCCGCCTCATGCCCGTGTGATAAAGCAGCGGCTCGTCGTCGCGGACGAGGAAGTGGGCGAACTGAAGATTGAACTCGGGAACAAAGACGCAGAGCCGGAAGACATCGGGAGCTATCTCATCGACGCTGACCACGGGGAACTCCTTGATCGGGGATTTCTTGGTTGGAATCCGCCCCTTCGCCCGGTGAGTCTAAGGCCGAATCAGATGACCGAACAGCCCCGCCACGCCAATAAAAAAGCCGCTTCCCGAGGTTGGGAAGCGGCTACTGGGATCAATACCCCTAGGGGACACGAACACCCCGAAGATTCCTCGGGAAATACGGCCAACTGCAAAGCGCGCGGCACAGAATCCGGCACAGGTCCAGCTCTGAAGGCCGAATCCATCCCCGTCGCGACAACCCCCACCGACCCCGACCTCACCAGGCTGATCGACGCCTGGCCCACCCTGCCCCCCGCGCTCAGGGCGGGCATCGTGGCGATGGTCAAGGCGTCCACCCCCATCCCCGGCAAGGAGGCCCAGTGATGCACTACGAAGCAAAATCCTGCCCGTCTAAGTCGGCGACGTCTCGCGGTTCGCCGTGTCCATATTCAAAATGATCCTTTTGAATCTTGTGCGAAGGGGGCCTGGGTGGGAAAATTGACTAAATCGTTCTCAGACGGCAAGGAGGCCACCATGACTTTCGGACCCACTAGCAACCGCCTCGCCGGCCTGTGGGACGATCCGCCGGCCGGACCCACCCCGCGGTCGCCGGCCCAGCAGCAAGCTTCGCGACGCAACGGCGCCCAGAGCCACGGTCCCAACACCGACGCGGGGAAAGCCCGGTCGCGCTTGAACTCGCTCAAGCACGGGTTGCTGGCGAGCGCGATCACGCCGCCGACCGACCGCCGTGGCGACGACCAGCTCTACCGCGACGTCCGCCAGGCTCTGGTCGAGGGGTTCAACCCGGTGGGCTTCACGCCCCATGCCCTGATCGACACCCTGGCCGCCGATTACATCGACCTGGCCAGGGTCCGCCGCCTCATCGAGGCAGTGCAGCGTCCGCCCGCGCTCACCGTGGAGGAAGCCAAGCAGCTCGAACGTGCTGAGCACTTGAAGCGGCAGCTTATGCACCTGGAGACTGTGGCCTCGGCGGCCAGCGGAGGCGCATGGCCCTGCCCGCCGGAGGTGGTGACCTCGGTGGCGGACATCCTCGCCACGCTGATGACCGGCATGGAGGCGGACGTGGCGCCCGCAGCCCCCAACGACCCCGACGGTCTTGATCCTCTGCCCGACGAGGAACTTCGGCCACTGCTCAAGCTGCTAGAGGATCTCGGGCCTAGGCGGCAGCTCTGGGCCCAACCCGAGGTGATCGAGGCCCTGCTCCGCCGGAAGCGGATCGGTGTCCAGGACCTGACACGGCTCATGGCGTTGCTGGATCGCGCGATCACGCGGCTCCGTGAGCTTCTGGGTTCGCAGCGGGGAACGGTGGCCCAGGTCGAACAGCGCGACGCAGCCTTCGAGCTGCAGCTCGCCCAGGACCCGGGGCGGCTGATGCTCCTGCGCCGCTACCAGTCGCGGATCGAGCACGCGATTGAGCGAAAGGTGCGGCAGCTCGGGCGGGAGTAAAGCGAGGGTGTTGGGTTCGTTCGGCAACGAGGTCGCCCAGGAGTCTGCCTTACCTAGTGAGTTGGCTTCGTCAGGCCAAGGTGAACCCGCGGGGCGGCATGAGCGCATCGAGCTGCAAAGAGTAAGGGGCGTGTCGCTGATAACGACATTGCCCGCGAACCACCACGCGTCACACCCGCTTGATGACCACGGCCGTCACGTCATCTTTCTGCTTTGACCCCTGTGAGAAGGCGAGAACGGCCTCATCGACACGCCGCAGGATGGTCGCAGCGTCCTCGTGCCCGATGCGCTTGAGCAACTGCACCAGGCGTTCAATCCCGAACTGCTGGTTGTCGCTTGCGCGCTGCCATTCAAAGAAGCCATCCGTCGCCATGAGCAGGACGTCGCCGCTGGCCAGTTCGACGGATTGGGCCCGTCCGTACTCCTCGTTGGGCAGGACGCCCAGCGGCATCCCGTCGCCCCCGAACTGCTGAACTTCGCCGGTCGCGGCGCGGAGCAGGAGGGTCGGCCCGTGCCCCGCGCTGACGACGTCGAATCGGGACCGCGGCCCGTCGAGCACCGTCAGAACAAAGGTGACAAACCTGCCGCCGCGGACGTCTTCATGAACCAGCGTGTTGATGCGCTCCAGGAGTGTTCCCGGGTCTGTCATGAGCGGCAGGGACGCCCGCGCATAGGCCCGGCAAACCGCCATGACCAGCGCGGGTGCGATGCCGTGCCCGGACACGTCGGCCAGCACGATGGCCAGCCGCCCATCGGGCAGCTCCTGCCAGTCGTAGTAGTCGCCACCGGTCTGATCGGCGGCGCGGCTCATCCCCGCGATGTCAAAGCCGGGGATCGTGGGGCTTGACTGGGGGAGTAGCCCGCGCTGGATATCGCGGGCCATCGACAGGTCGTGATCGACGCGCCCGATCTGCTCGCGGGCCGCGGCCAGCGATTCGGCCTCGCGAACCGCCGCCTCCACATACCCGCGCACGCGCCGCGCCACCAGCGCTCCGGCCACGGCTGTCAGGACCAGTAGCGCCGCGTATGAGAGGTACACCGGCAACGTCGAGGGCTCGGCACGCGTGACGATGTAGGTCCACACCGCCAGCGCCGCGTGCGCCGCCGCGCCGGCCAGCCCCGTCCACAGCGTGAACGCCGGGCGGAGCCGGAGGACCGAGAGCAGCACGACCAGCGGCAGGAGCAGGAGTGCCGGCGACGACAGCGCCGCCACCTCTCCCCTTGGAGATAGCAGGTGCGAGATCACCAGCGCCCCGATCGCCAACGTAAGCTCGACGGCCACATTGATGCGCCAGCGAACCTCCCCGATCAGCCGTTGCCTGGCGTTAGCCCGCGTGACGGCGTACAGCACCCACAACTCGTAGGCCAGCCCTGTTCCGAAGAGTCCCGTGCTCCACTAATACACCTGCGAGGTCATCACCACATCGCCGGCGAGCCGCCGGAGCATCGCCAGCAGGCCCAGCAGGATGAGAACACTCAGGAACAAACGAACGCGGTCTTGCTCGCTGCGCTGTGCGAGCAATCCAAAGGATTGAGACGAGGGGTTGTCGGGCATTTGTGTCCTTGGCCGGGATTCACTACTTGATTTTCGGCCGGCGACTTTCGCGCTTAGCTATGGAACAGCCTACCGTCTGAACCTCGCCGCCTCCAATCACATCCGCGCCGGGTCGGGCCCAGGACCCCGGAGGGCAAGCGGTCGTCTTCCGCCAACGGCGTGCGATTTCGGGTCAACGACGGCTCGGGGCGTCGGCGGGCTCATCGACGCGATTGGCGAGTTGAGGAGGAGCTTGGGAGGCGGGCAGTAGCGCAGTGGTGGTGACGACCGGCACCTCGCCCGCCTTGGGCAAGCAGACGGGTCGCGGAGATGAAGTTACGATCAACTAACCGCACCGGACGGCGCACAGTTAGGGATTGACGATGTCCTCAATTTCTTGGTGGCGAACACCGCTACCCATCCTGCAAAACCTCGCGCCTCGACTCTAGCGCCAGGTTTCCGGCCGCGGAGAATTGCCAGTGATAAAAAATAGTCGCGGGCTCAGGCCCTGCGGCGGTGGATCGCAATCGCAAGGCCTGCGAGGCTCATCAGGCCCAAGGTGGCGGTGACGGGCTCGGGGAGCGGGTCTGGACCCCCACCGCCGCCCTGCGTCACGATGGTGAAGTTGTCGAAGCCGAAGCCCCGCTCATCATCACCGACCCAGCCGGGTCCAGGAATGATGCGGACGGTCTTGATGTCAACAGCCAGGTCGAAAGAAAAGTTCCAAGGCAGGCCGCTCAGGGAGTTGACGTTGCTGTACCCCAGGCCGACGGGGCTATCCAAGAAAGCCAGCACGTTGCCGCCGGCGTCGAGAGCCTGGACGCGGTATTGCTCGGCGTTGCGAGGCAGCGGCCCGCCGTCGGCGGCGTCGATGTCCCAGATTTGACCACTGACGCTGATCGGGAGGATGCCGTCAAACACGACGAGGAATGGGTGGCTCAGGAAGTTGGGCGCCCCTACGGCCCCGCCCGCGTCGCCAGTCCTCTGCTCGCGGATCAGGAACTTTTTACCCTGGCCGTCGGTCTGGCCAAGCCCGGAAGCAGTCAGGTCCGGATCGGCGTGGTAGGGATTGGAATCGTCCGTAAAGGCATGCAGAGCCTCGGCCGCGGTGGGAGATACGCCCGTCTCGCCGGACCCTGTGACGAAATAATCCTCGAAGCGGGCGTAGGCATCGATCTGGTTGTTTCCGGTCTTGTCATTTCCAAACGAAACCAACGTGCCGCCGATGTTGTAAGCGGTGTTGAGAATCGCATCGTCCACGGGTGCCAGGCCGCCCGGGGTGATTTCGAAGTCAATCGTGGCGACCGCGGAAACCGTGCCGCACTTACCGAAAAACAGGACCGCTGCGATGAACAGACCTATAACTGTTGATTTCATAATGAAGCTCCCCTTTCCGGGTAAAAAGCACATGAAAATATTGCCCCCCCCCAACTCGCCAAATATGCGCAAGAGGATAGTGCGTCCATCACTCTACCGAGTCGTATAGAGCAATGCAACCCTATATCCATCCACCGACAGATTGATCCCATATCCTGCCTATCACTATCACACCAATCGAACTACGTGGAAATGGAGAATTAGGGGGTTTTGGGAGAAGTAGTTCTGTCGCAAATTGTTCTTGAGCGTGTTTGGTTTCGAGCGTCAGAACCAAGCAAAATCCGCCATTTTCATGCTCGGGGGGTGGCAATCAAGCGGGACAACGGTAAACTGCTCCGTAGGCGGGGGGGGGCTACGCCTGACGGGACACTGACCACGTCGCACTTGCCCGAACTACGACTCGTTGTGCTTTCGGCGGCACCAACAAGAGGGGTGGCATAAATTACAGATGCGTGTTCGCGGAAGCGAGCAACCCTTATTGGCAATGTCAATGCCGGTGTTGATTAAGCGGGTCAAAGGAATTTGCGAGTTGTCTGTGTTTGTAGTGGACTAAGGGAATTCATGAAGTTGGGTAATCATGCGAAGCAGGAGAAAGGAATAGTTGCCGTGCGCGTTTTGCG
Organism: Planctomycetota bacterium; assembly: GCA_021413865.1. Classification (GTDB taxonomy): domain Bacteria; phylum Planctomycetota; class Phycisphaerae; order Phycisphaerales; family Phycisphaeraceae; genus JAIOPN01. The sequence continues at coordinate 23,830 of JAIOPN010000013.1, forward strand.
GACGGCATTATGCATTTTGACGGTCATCATAATGCTGGTGGGGCCATTTGAGGTTGGAGCCGTGGCGAACGACCGCTGGTGGGACCCGGACGGGACGGGTTCGGTCAGCGGCGGCACCAACAACTGGAACACGACGAACAATTTCTGGTCCACGACCAGCACCGGCTCGGGTTGGACGGCTTGGCGGAACAGCGGCACCGGCGCCGCTGACGTTGCCAATTTTATCTCCGGCTCGGGCACGCTCACGCTGACCACGGGCATCACCGTGCGCGGATTGCTCTTTTCATCCGGACCTTACCTGGTCACCGGCAATACGTTAACTCTGTCCAACACCGGCTCGGGCAGCGTAGCGGGCGGAGAGGTCCAGGTCACGGGCAGCAACTCTGCAGAGATCGCCTCGATCCTCGCCGGCACCGCCGGCATGATCAAGTCCGGCACCGGCACGCTTACCCTCAGCGGCGCCTCCGCCAATACCTACACCGGCACCACCTCCGTCAATGGCGGCGTCCTGGCGCTCAACAAGACCGGCGTCAACGCCATCATCGGCAACATCACGGTTGGCGACGGCGCGGGCAACGACGTGCTGCGCCTGGACAACAGCAACCAGATCATCGACACCGCGGTGCTCACCTTCAACGGTACGGGGGCGAACGCCGGCATCTTCCGGCTCAACGCGTTCAACGAGACCGTCGCGGGCATCGCCAGCACGGGTGGCGCGGGCGTCATCGAGAACGGCGGGGCGACCGATTCGGTCCTGACGATCAACAACTCCGGCGCGCAGTCGTTCGCCGGTGTGATCCAGGACGGCTCGGGCGCGGGCTTGCTAAACCTCAGCAAACTCGGCGCGGGCACGCTGACCCTCTCGGGCACATCGAGCACCTACAGCGGCACGACGACGATCAGCGCGGGCATCCTGCAGGCGGCGGGCAGCGGGAGCCTGGGCGACGGCAGCGCAAGCAATACGCTGATCTTCGCGGGAGGCACGCTGCAGGCGACGGGGACGATCACCTCGCCCTCGACGCGCGGCATCACGCTCAGCAGCACGGGCCTGATCGACACCAACAGCCAGAGCATCACCCTCGCGGGCGTGATCAGCGGCGCCAACGGCCTGACCAAGAGCGGCGCGGGCACGCTGACCCTCAGCGGCGCGAGCACCTATACCGGCGTCACCACCGTCAGCGCCGGTACGCTGGCGTTCGGCACCATCGCCAATCGCGACGGCACGGCCAGCGCCCTGGGCGCGCCGACCAGCGCCGCCAACGGCACGATCGCGCTGGGCGCGGCGACCCTGCAATACACAGGCAGCGGCGACACGACCAACCGCGTGGTGAACCTGACGGGTGCGGGCACGATCGATGCGAGCGGCAGCGGCACGCTCACCTTCGACAACGATGCGACCAGCGTCATCACCGCGACGGCACAGAACCTGACGCTGACCGGTTCGGGCAACGGTACGATCAACAGCCCGATCGCGACAACGACGGGCACGCTCACCAAGACCGGCACGGGGACGTGGACACTGGCCGGAACAAATACCTTCACCGGCGCGGTCACCATCTCCGACGGCACGCTGAGCATCCCGACCATCACCAACGCCGCCACGAACGGAACACTCGGCGCGTCGGCCAACGTCCCGTCCAACCTCTTCCTCAACGGCGGCACGTTGCAATACACCGGCGGGGACGTCTCCACCGATCGCCTCTTCGCCGTCGGTTCCTCGGGCGGCACGATCGACGCCTCCGGTTCCGGTGCGATCAACTTCAACAACACTGGTTCGATGGGCTTCAACAGCCAGACCGGCGCGCGCACCATCACGCTGACGGGCTCCAACACCGGTGCCAACACCATCTCCGCAGTCATCGGTAACAACAGCGGTGCCACCAGCCTCATCAAATCCGGCACGGGCAGTTGGACGCTCTCCGGAACGAACACGTACACCGGGACGACGACGATCTCGGCGGGCACGCTCGCGGCGGGGAGCACGTCGAGCCTGGGCACGGGCGCGGCGAGCAACACGCTGGTGTTTGCCGGCGGCACCCTCCAGGCGACCGGGACGATCACGTCGCCCTCGACGCGTGGCGTCACGCTTAACAGCACGGGGCTGATCGACACGAACGGCAACAGCGTGTCGATCGCGGGCGTGGTGAACGGCGCCAACGGCCTGACCAAGAACGGGGCGGGGACGTTGACGCTCACGGGCACGAACACTTTCAGCGGTCCGGTCCAGGTGAGCAACGGCACACTGAGCATCGCGTCGATCAACAACAGCGGCAACAGTTCGCTGGGTACGAACACGGTGGTCCTGCTGGGCAGCAGCGGCAAAACCGGCGCCCTGCAGTTCACCGGCGCCAGCGGCTCGACCACGCGGGGCTTCCTGCTGGCCACCGGCGGCACGGGCGCATTCGACGTGACCGGCACCAACACCCTCACACTCGGCGGCCTGGTCAGCGGCAGCGGCGCGTTCAGCAAGACCGGCACCGGCATGCTGGTCCTGTCGAATACAGCCAACAGCTATAGCGGCGGCACGACGATTTCCGCCGGCACGCTGGCGGCGGCGGCGAGCGGCAGCCTCGGCGATGGCAGCGCAACCAACGCTCTGATCTTCGCGGGCGGCACGCTGCAGGCGACGGGCGTGATCACGTCGCCCTCGACGCGCGGCGTGACGATGACGGGCACGGGCATCATCGATACCAACGGCAACAGCATGAGCATCGCCGGCCTGATCGACGGCGCGGGTGGCCTGACCAAGAACGGCACCGGAACGCTGACGCTGACCAACACCAACACCTTCGCCGGCACGGTGGCGATCAACAGCGGCACGCTGAGCGTGGCGAGCATCGCCGACGGCGGGGCCGCCAGCGGCCTAGGCGCGGGTGGCACGATCGGCATTGGCAGCGCGGGCACGGTGGGCACGCTGCAGTACACCGGCGGCTCGGTTGCGACGAACCGGGCGGTGGCGCTCGGCGCGGCCGGCGGCGTTATCGACGGCGGCGGTGCGACGCTGACCATGAGCGGCCCCTTCTCCGGTGGGCCCCTGACCAAGTCGGGCGCGGGCACGCTGATCCTGACCAACGCGGGCAACAGCTATAGTGGCGGCACGACGGTCTCCACCGGAACGCTGCGGCTGGGCGCGAGCAATGCGATGCCGAATGCGCCGCTCTCGGTCGCGGCCGCCTTCGACCTTAACGGGTTCAACGGCGGCGTGACGACGTTGGCGTTGGCCAACGGCACGGTCACGGGTGCGGGCACGCTGACGCTGGGCGGAACGGTCACCTCCAGCGGCGTCAGCGACATAAGCGGTGGGACTCTGGCACTGGGCGGCAACCGCATCTTCAGCGTGACCGAGACGCTCAACGTCGGCAGCCTCATCACCGGAGTGACGAACACATTGACCAAGACCGGCGCGGGGACGATGGTCCTGGCGAATTCGGCCAGTTCCTTCAGCGGCGCGGTGACGGTCTCGGCGGGCACGGTGAGCATCCCATCAATCGCCAATGGCGCCGTGAACAGTCCGCTGGGCAGCTCCGCGGCGGCGACGGCCGTCTCGCTGGGCAGCAGCGGCAACACCGGTACGATCCAGTTCAACGGCGGGACCGGTTCCAGCGACCGCACGTTCAGCCTCGTCACCGGCGGCGTCGGCGAGTTTGACGTTCCCGACGGCAACGACCTCACGCTCAGTGGTGTGATCAGCGGCGGCGGCGCGTTCAGCAAGATCGGCGGCGGCACGCTGAACCTGGGAACCACCGCCAGCACGTTCAGTGGTGCGGCGACCATTGCCAACGGCACAGTGGTCATCGGCTCGCTTGCCAACAGCGGCAACGGCCCACTGGGCAACAGCAGCGCAAAAATCACATTGGGTTCCAGCGGTGCCAACGGCACACTGCGGTTTACCGGTGCCAGCGGGGCCACCGACCGCAACATCACGCTGGCCGCCGGCGGCGCTGGCGTGATCGACCTGACCACCACGGGCAGCACACTGACCTACACCGGCGTGATCAGCGGCTCGGGTGACCTCTACAAGACCGGCCCGGGCACTTTAGCCTTCGCCAACACCAGCGTCACCAGCAATTCGTTCAGCGGCACCGCTTATCTGTATGAGGGCCTGGTCACGCTGAACCAGCCCAACAACGACATATCTGACGGCCCTATCAGTGGAAACCTGGTCGTGGGTGACGGCATTCATTCGGTGGAAGTCCGCAACCAAACGGATGGCCAGGTCTTCAACGTGAAAAGCGTCACGGTCAATCAATATGGCTTGTACAACCTCAACAACCATGGCGAGGGGATTAAGAGCATCACGGTAAACGGCGGCGCTGTGACTACCGGGAGCGGCACCCTCACGCTACGCGAGACGGGTACGGGTATTTTCAGCGATTCAAGCCCGGCTACCGGAACAATTAGCGGCAAGTTGGCGCTGGAACGCAATAACACGCCGACCGTGATTGCAGACGGCGCCTCGCCGATTGATCTACAAATTTCCGCGAAGATATCGGATGACGACGGTGCTACACCCAGCGGCCTTAACAAGAGCGGCGCAGGCGTACTCGAACTCACGGGAACCAATACCTACACGGGCTCGACGACCATTGGGGAGTCGACGCTGGCGCTGGGCACGGGCGGCTCGATCAGCAGTGGGAGCCCTATCCAGTTCCGCGGCGGCGTATTCGCCAAAAGCGGGACGTTCACACGGAATCTAGGGCCAGCCGCGGACAATAACGCGGTCAACTGGGGTGCCGGCGGCGGCGGGTTCGCCGCCTACGGTGGGGCACTGTCGGTGGACATCGGCGGCACCAGCAGCAGCACGTGGGGCGCGACCGCTAACTTTGTTCCCTCCGGTTCTCCCCTGATGTTCGGCTCGCCGATCGCGGACAACGTCGTCACCTATACGGATTCCATCAATCTGGGAACCTCGGGGACCAATACGCGTGAGATTTTCGCCGACGACAACACCCTGAGCAGCGCCGACTACGCCGTGATCTCCGGCAACCTCACGAGCACCGGCGGCACCCAGAGCCTTAGCAAGACCGGCGCGGGTATCCTGGAACTATCCGGCGCGGGAAACACTTACAACGGCACCACCACGATCTCCGCCGGCACACTCCGATTGGCCGGCGGCGCCAACCGCCTTTACTCCAGCGGCACCAACGCCAACTCCGACGTATCCATCTCCTCCGGCGCTATCTTCGACCTCAACGGAACGAGCCAGACCATCGACGACCTGACCGGCGCGGGCGGCGTGACGCTCAACGCCGGCTCGCTCACCGTGGGCAATTCCAACGGGTCAAGCACCTTCAGCGGCGCCATCAGCACCACCGGCACGCTCACCAAGGCCGGCTCGGGC
>JAIOPN010000055.1 GCA_021413865.1 Planctomycetota bacterium
GGTAAGCGTCCGGCGCACAGCATATAGGCCGAATGCGGTCGCTGGGGCGGAATTGCGGGAGAAGATCAGGGCAGCAGCGTGAGAAGCTGCTGGGCAGAGGGCTTGCCGCCGGACTTGTCGAGCAGCAGTGGCAGCTCGCGGAAGACGCGGGCGAGGTAGGCGTAGGGTTCGACGCCGCGACGCTGGCAGGTGGCCATGAGGCTGAAGTAGAGAGCAGCGGTGTGTCCGCCTTGCTCACTTCCCACGAAGAGCCAGTTGCGTCTTCCCAGCGCGATTCCCCGTAGTAATCGCTCGGCCACATTGTTGTCGATGTCGAGAGCACCATCGCGGACATAGGCAACCAGGCATTCCCATTCGCTCAGGGTGTACTCGGCCGCTCGCCGCCAGGGGTGCTGGGGATTGAGGTGCGGCAGCTGCTCTTCCAGCCAGGACCTGAGTTCCAGCAGGATGGGGAGCGACCGCGTGGTGCGCTCGCCAGCGATAAGCCGACACCGCTCGCTCCAAGCAATCTCCTGCCACTCACCGGAGCAGCGTTCTCGCATTTCCCGTTCGACACGGTACAGCTCGCCGATCCGCAGCAGGGCCACTTCGCTGCGCAGGCGGTCCATCTTTTTCGACTCATCGAACTTCCGCCTCGCATGGGCCCAGCAACCGGCGAGCGAGATTCTTCCTGCCGATTCTTGGATCAGTGAGTCGTAGCCCGCGTAAGCATCGCCTTGCAGCGTGCCGCTGAAGTTTCCCAGGAAGTCGCGTGGTCCTGCCCGGCTGCGGTCGGTGCGGAAGTCGATCACGACCTGGGGATGCTCCTCATCCCCGACGTAGGTCCAGAAGAAGCCCCGGCTGATCTGTCCCGTTTCGGGATCCTGCACGTTGACCGGCGTGTCATCGAGATGAATCACACGTGAGCGAAGCAGTTGCTCTTTCATCTGCTGATAAAGCGGCGCCAGCAGCTGAGCGGCCTGGGCCAGCCAGTCGCAGGTCGTGGAGCGAGGGATTTTCCAGCCGCTCCGCTCACTGATCCGCTCGAAGCGGTACAGCGGGATGTGATCCATGAACTTGCAAGTCGCCACCTGCGCCAGCAGGTTAGGACCTGGCAGGCCACCTTCGATCGGCTGCGGTGGCTTGCTGGCCAGGATGACGTTCTTCTCGCTCAGGGATGGCCCGCTTTCGGCCAGCTGCACCTTGCGGGCATATTTCTTCTGGATGTGCAGAATTCGGTACAGGCGAGAAGGCTCCCACTCGACTTGTTCCGTCTCCTCCTGGCCGATGCAGACCAGATTCTCCGCTCCCCCCATGGCCGCCTTCTCGGCGTCGGTGAGATCATGGACGACTGCCACCGTCTTCAGCGTATCGGGCAGCTTGCGGCGGCCGTGGCCAGGCCGAGAAGAGGCGGCGCGGCGCGGCTCGGGTTCTGACGCGGGAGGGTTGTCCGCCGCAGGAGCGAGCGTCGTTTCGGCAGCCGCGGGTCCTGCGGGTGGGGTTTCAAAGAGAGTGGCCTGACGAGGATCGAACTTCTCGCTCTTCGCCCCATACAACCGGCGAAGCAGCAGGTCCATGCGGTGCTGCAACTGCTCGATGCGGCCGTCTTTCTTCGAGAGCTCCACCATCAAGTCCGCGATCAACTGTTTGAGCAGCTGCGGATCGTCCGGGAGCAGATGAAAGTCAGTGGTCAGAGAGGCATCCGTGCTCATGCACCCTGAAACGCACCAGGACATAAAAAGGTTCTGCGCTCGGCGAACATTTTTGCCAAAAACTTTCCGGCTTCAGGATGGCGACCGTTCGTAGCGTGGACGGCGCTTGACGCTGGAGAGTTCCACGCCCGAGAGCAGCAGCGAGAAATCCTCCGCGCTGAG
>JAIOPN010000052.1 GCA_021413865.1 Planctomycetota bacterium
GGTCCTGCGAATACGATGCGCCCATCCCTGGCTCCATCACCCGTTCAAACCCGGGCGTGGAGCGAATCTAACGCGGCAACCTCAAGAGCGCAATACCGAACATGCGCCGTACGCGCTACGCATGCGTTGGGGATGCTCTAACGCCGCCGGCCGCGCGGTCCATATCGAGTTCGCCAGTGACCCTGACATCAAGATCACCGAGGAGTTACGATCAAGCCTGCGACCCTTGGTATCCATCGAGATCAAAGGCGGCGAAGACCGCTCCAACATCCACAATAGACTTGGTGAGGCGGAAAAGAGCCATCAAAAAGCACTGGAGCACGGCTACCGTGAGTTCTGGACCATCCTTGGCGCGAAGGTCAATCCCGCCACAGCAAAACTTGAATCGCCTACGACAAAACATTTCTTCCAGTTGAAGCAGATTCTCCACTCCGAGGGCGATGAGCATCGCGACTTTCAAGAACTCGTCTGCTCCATCCTCGGAATCCGCTACCGGAAAACAAAATCGACACGTGCCTGAGATCGTCTCGTAACGGTTGATTGCGTAGCGCCAGAAATCGCCATCTCTTCTGTGACTGATGTGGGATACCCACACAAGCAGCGTGGCGACGGCCGACGGGTCACGCCGCCGCCGGGCTCGGCGCATCCGGTGCCTGCGCCGCGCGCTGGCGGGCGAGCATGGCGTCGTATTCGTCGTAGCTCAGCGATACAAACGCCGAGACGAGCGAGGGGTCGAACTGTGTGCCGCCGCAGTGGTTGATCTCGGCCAAAACCTTGGCGCGGGGCAGGGCGGAGCGGTAGGCGCGGTTGGAACTCATGGCGTCGAAGGTGTCCGCCAGGGCGAGGACGCGGGCGATCAGGGGGATCTCTTCGCCCTTGAGTTTGTGCGGGTAGCCCCGGCCGTCCCACCGCTCGTGGTGGTGCAGCACGCCGGGCAGCTCGTCCGCCATGAGCGAGATGTCTTTGAGGATGTGGTGGCCGATCTCGGGGTGCTTCTTGATCAGGCCGAACTCCTCGTCGGTGAGGCGGGAGGTCTTGCAGAGCACGGCCTCGGGCACGCCGATCTTGCCCACGTCGTGGACCAGGCCGGCGATGCGGAAGTGCTCGACCTGCTCACGGGAGAGGCCCATCGCGGTGGCCATCTGCGTGGCCAGCAGGGAGACGCGCTCGCTGTGGCCGCAGGTGTAGGGGTCCTTCGCGTCGATCGAGGCGGTGAGCGACTGGAGCGTGCCCAGGAAGAGGGCGCGCTGCTCGGTGAAGCGGGCGACGTTCTCGTGGAAGACGCCGAGGAAATCGGCGGCGGCGTCGATGAACTGGGTCTCGACGCTGCTGAGGTCGGGGTCGTCGCCCTGCTTGTTGCCGGCGAGGATGGCGCCGACGACGCGGCCGTCGTGGGTGACGGGGTCGATGATGATCTCCGAGCCGACGAGGGCGGCCAGTTCGCTGGAGCGCGGCTCGAGCATGCGCGTCCAGTTGTCGGAGCGCCAGCGGTCCATCAGGCCGGCGAGTATCGACTCGAAGAGCGCGCTGTCGCACGGCAACTCACCCGCGACGATAAGCTTGCCCGCCAGGTCGGGCACGCCGTTGCTCTCGGCCATGAAGCGCACCGCGGTCCAGCGGAAGGGGAGGATCTGCTGCAACTGCTGGCAGAAAGTCCGCATCAGGTGGGCGGGCTCGTGCATCGAGTTGGCGAAGCGGGCAAGGCGGAAAAGCAGGTTGATCTCTTCGTAGGCCTGGACGAGCTTCTCGCTGAACTCGCCGAGCGTGCGGCTGTCGCGCGTGTTGCCGGTCAAGTCGGCGTGCATCCAGCGCAGGAGGGAGACCATGCGGGAGCTGTGCGATCCGTTAGGCGAGGCGAGCTCCATCAGGCCCGCGCGAACGGCCGAGGGGTCGAGCCCCGTGCCGGCGCAGGTCGTCTCCAGGTCGATCAGCGCGACGGAGCCGGGCTCGACGGTCAGCACGAGGGCGAACGGCTCACGCCGAACGCCCCGGCCGGTGGAGAGCGGCGTCAGCCAGCAGCCCTGCATGAAGCGCGCGGGCTGACGGTCGTTGGCGGCGCTGATCGCCAGCGCGGCGGACTGCATGCGCGTGCGCACTTCCTTCGACCGCAGCCAGGGCAGCAGCGGCGCGGGGGCGTCGGGCTCGCGGGTGATGTTCCCGTTGGCGTCGCAGTTCCACAGGGCGAGGCCCATCTCGGCGCAGCGCTGCGCGAAGAGGTCGCTCGCCTGTGCGGTTTCGGTGGGTGTGGTCGTGACGGTCATCCGCGTCAGGCTCCGTGGGAAGGCTCGGGGGATGAGGCGGGTTGATTGGCGGCGGCGGGCGTGGCCGGGCCGATGATCTCCGTCACGCGTGCCAGCAGTTCGTGCAGGCTGAAGGGCTTGGGCATGAGCGACTGGATGTTGGTCTTCATAAGGTCCGAGGGCGGGAGCCGGTGGCCGCGGGCGGTGAGCATGACCACGGGGATCGCCGACGTGGCCTGCGTCTCCTTGAGCTTCACGCACATCTCAAAGCCGCTCATGACGGGCATCTGGTAATCGGTGACGATCAGGTCGGGCAGGTCCTGGCAGGCGAGCAGGTAGGCCTCTTCGCCGTCCCCCGCGGTACTCACGGCGTAGCCCATCTGGCGCAGCTTGAGCGCCAGCAGGTACGTCACGTGCCCCTCGTCATCAACGACAAGAACTTTCTTGGCCGCCATTTTCTCTCCCTCGCACCGCTCCTGCAGCGCGACTGCTTCTTATTTCATCGACCTACGCCGCTGCCGGGTTAATGCCATCTCCCCCCGTAACCCGCCGATAACACCGCCCAAATCCCGGCGGACTACTGCACCACGCGTTTCCACGATCCAGACGCGTTCGACACCGTGATGGTGCGGAACCCCGGCGGCGGCGAGCTCACAAATGTCGTCACGTAGCCCAGCGTCAGCGTGCCGCTAGAGGTGAGCGTGCCGCCGACCGTGAGCATGTTCACCGCCGACGAACCGCTGGTCTGGAGGTTGCCAGAGACGTACACCAGCCCGGCGATCTGTGACGGGAACGAATCAAGATTGAGAGCGCTCAGCAGGTTCCATGTCCCGTTGGGGTATGGGTACGGCGTGCCCGAGGGGTTGTAATTAACCCCCAGCAGCAGGACCTCGGTCAGCGAAGACGAGCTGAGCGCGATCGACATGTTGCCGTACACCATCAGGCAGGGGTAGTTGGTCACGGCCGGCACCCAGTTGACGGAAGAGGTGACCGAGCTGCCCGAGCCGGGGTTGAGCAGGACAAGCGTGCCGACGATGCGGCAATCGGAGATCACCAGGTTCTGTCCCTGGCAGTCGATCACGTAGATCCCCTGCGCGTTAGCGCTGCCGTAGGGGTTGGCCTGCGGGCAGAGCAGGACCTGCTTGATCACCTTGCTTCCGCCGGAGGTGGGGAGCGAGGTGATGGGGATCGCGATCCCGTTCGTCATGTAATAGGTGAACGCGGAGCTTGGGTCGGGGAGCGTTCGCGCGGCGGCGTAGAGCGAGACCTTGCCGGAATACGTCGAGCCGTTGGCGGTGGAGCCGGATTCGATATCAGCATCAATGCCGCTCGACGAGGCGGTCACGGCGGCGTTGCTTGCGACGATCTGGTTGTGAGCACTGACCGTGGCCGAGCCGAGCGACATCGCGCCGCCGCTGGTCGCGGCGGTGCTCAGGGCGGTGTAGGCGGCGTAGGTCGAGTTGACCGTGACCTGGACGTACTGCACCGCCGAGCCCTTGACCCCCGTGCCGACGACGGTGACCGGGTCGTTGTCGGCGCGGTTGAGAGCGCCGCGGGGGTTGACGACGCTGAGGCTGAGCGTGCCGCCGCCGATGGGCTGGTTGGAAATCCAGACGCCGTTGCTGCGCGTCGTCCGCCAGTTGGCGTCCTGGTCGATGATGACGCGCGCCAGTTCGATCGCGGAGAGCGCATAACTGCGTGCCTCGCCGGCGTCGCTGAGCGTCGCCGAGGTCCGCCCCTGGGCGCGGGCGGCGAGCAGCGCGCCGGTGGAGATCGTGAAGACCACCATCATCACCGCCAGGACGACGACGTAGGCGCTGCCGGTGCGGCGGCGGCGCGAGAGGCGCGGCCGCTTCGCGGGCTGTCCGGGGAGGGCTGGATGATGGTTCAAGGGCCGAGGCATCAGGGGCTCACTTGTATTTCGTTCGGATCGCGACGGCGGTGGCGATCACGCGGCCGTTGCGCGTCACGGTCACGGTGATCCGCTTGGCGCCGGTCTCGTTCACCGACACCTGTGAGATCACCGGTACGTTCACCCACTGGACGGCCACGCTGCGCGTCCAGTCCGTCATGCCGACGATCTCCACATTGGTGCGGGAGAGCGGGGGCGATTCGGTCCATCCGTTGAAGTCGTCCACGTCGTTGTACGCTTGCTTGGAGGAGGTCGATTCGCCCGCCTCGCGCCCGAAGACCGGCGAGGCGCCGGGGTCTGCATACGCCAACGGCACGATCTCGGAGAGCAGTCCATCCGCGAGGAGCCGGCCGGTCACGCGCTCCGACACCTTCGCCTGCGCCACGTTGGCCGCGCCGGCGACCTGCATCGCCGCCACAAGCACAAGGCTGAGCACGACCATGCAGACCACCGCCTCGACGAGCGAGAACCCGGGGCGGGCAACCGTGTTGGAGCGCTTCGAGTGCCTCATGGCCCGGTCACCAGCGGTTCGTTCTGGATGCGGATCGATGTGTTCAGCCGCGCCGAGGTGTCGCCCGCGCCGCGCAGCGTGATGTTGATGGTCCGAAGGTTGTAGGTGTAAACGACGGGGTCGGGCGTCTTGACCTTGCCGTACACGTAGAAGAGCAGGCTCTGCCCGGTCTGTGGCGTCCAGGTCGAGCCGCCGTCGGTGGACTTCAGGAAGACCGCGTTGGCGGCCGTGGACCCGCTGGTCTGGTAGCGGGTGTCGCAGGATTCGGTGTCGCTGATCCACTTGAGGACGATGCACATGCCGGCGCTGGGTGGGAGGGTGACGAGGTTGGTGTAATTGAAATCCTTCCAAACGTAGGACGAGGTCAGCGTGCTCTCCATCAACGCGGTCTCTTCGAGCACCGCCGAGGTGGGCGTGGTCCCACTAGTCGTGCGCAACTGGACCTGGGTCTGCCCCACGGCGTTGCTGCGCTTGGCGACCATGAGCTGGACACGGGTGACGCGCCAGCTCGTAGCGCTGGCGGGCAGCGTCGGGATGAAATACTGGGCGAACCAGCTATTGGACTGCACCGTCGCGTCGCCCAGGCTGGTCGTCGGGTTGTAGCTGTAGAGGAGCATCTCCGCGCTCTCGGTATAGGTCGTGGCCGCGGCGGTGGCGCGCTTGTCGTAGGCGAGGGCAAACTCCGTCACGCCGGGCACGATAGAGACGGAGCTGCCGTTGAACTTGCGCATGAGCGGCTGACCGGGGTAGCCCGTCCAGGAGTACATGATCTGCTCCGCCGAGCCGTCGCCGTTGCGGTCGGGCACGTTGAAGGTGACGGAGGTGGCGGTCATCTGCGTGACCGAACTGGCGGAGGCGATGTCCGCGGCGAGCTGGTCCATGCCGCGCGCGGCGCTGAGGATCGACGAGGAGCGGCCGCGGCCGTCCGGCACGGCCCGCGCGGCGACCACGATCGCAGAATTGGCCGCCAGCAGGAGGATCGTCATGATCGCCATGCTGACGAGGACCTCCACGAGCGTGAAGCCCCGTGCGCGGCGGGCGGGATGGTTCGGCCTCGGTGTCACTGGACGCTCGGCACCCCGTTGTCCCAGTCGATGGAGATGACCTTGGTGGCGGTGCCCGAGCGGACGGTGATGCTGCCGCCGTTGTCGGGCACGCCATAGCCGTTGTAGGTCACGACCGAGCCGCCGCCGAGATTGACCGTGACGAGGGATGCGTAATAGGGCGCGGCCGCCAGGTTGACGACGTAGGTGGAGGTCGGGTGGTCGGTGTCGGGCGTGCCGGTGAGCTGGTAGCTGGCCTGCGCGGTGGTGAAGACGACGGGCTGGCTGGAGCTGGTGGCGCGTGCGCGGGTCTGGGCGAAGGTGAGGTCGGCGGCGATGCGGCGGGCGGCGGCATCGACGCGGAAGTTGGAGAGCGCCGAGGTGTAGCGCGGCATGGCTATGGCCGCCAGGGTGGCGACGATCATCATGGTGATGATCAGCTCGATGAGGCTGAAGCCGGGGCGTCTCACGGGTCAGCTCCACAAAAAAAACACAGGCCGCCGACAGATTGCCGGCGGCCTGGGAAAGTCGGTTTGTTGCGGGATCGGTGGTCGGCCGCCGTGGGCCCGCCGAACCCGGGGTCATTCCGGCATCGGTCAATAGGTGTTGTACGACTTGGCGGCGGCGTCCTTCTCGGTGTCGGCCAAGTTGGCCTTGATGTCGCCGGTGCTGGCGTTGTAGAACCAGCCGCCCGTGGCGGTGCCGGGGGTGCCGCTGCTACCGTCGAGGACGGTGGCAAGGCCCTTGTTCGTGCCGACCTTGAGAGCGGGCACCTTGCGGAGGTAGGGGCCGTAGATGTGCGTGGTGTCCTTGGTGGCAGAAACGCCACCCGAGGCGTCGGTGTACTGGGTCATCTGCGTGTCGAATGTGCCGACGGCCGGGAAGGCGCCCCCGTGCTCGGCGGAGTAGAGGTCGATCGCGTTGCGGAGCACCGCCGTGTCGCCCGACAGCGCCGAATCGGACGCGCCGGCCGTGGCGCGGCTGAGCCGGGGGATGGCGATCGCGGCGATGATGCCGATGATCACGACGACGATGACCAGCTCGATGAGGCTGAAACCACCGCGACGCGTGTTCGATTGAGTCTTCATAAACCAGACCTCCTCAGAGAAGAGAGACCCGGACCGGCGCCGACGCGGCACACTGTCCTCGCTGCCAAGATCGACAGGATGACGGTGCCACTTGAGCGGCGGGTAGCCCATCCATGGCAATAACGGGAAAGGGAACGGCGCGTCCGGTAGAAAGGCCGGGTGCGAGACGGGATCGTGTGTGTGAAGGGTTTGGGCGATCAGGAGCGGGGATTGGCCGCCGAGCCGGCGGGGGTCTGGAGCGTGAGTTCCGCCTGTTCGCCGGTCGAGGACTGGAACACCGCGCTGCGGCGGCTCACCTCGACAAGGCGGAAGCCGTCCACGGTCTGGCCCACAGTGACCGCGCGGCCGTTGATGATCGCGTAGCCGCCGCCGCCCTTGGCCATGACGCCGTTGAGCTTGTGGGCGGCGGTGAAGGCCTGCGCGGGCGGCGGGCCGACCGGCGCCAGGGACTGCGGCTTGGGGGCGGAGGCCTCATCCTCGGCCAGCCACGCCGCGGAGGGCTGAAAGGCGTTGGCCGTTTCATCTGCCCGCAGGCCCTGCTCCTGGCCGAAGGATTCGAGTTGGTGGGCGACCCGCACCGTGTTTGCCGGTGCGATGGGGGCGGTAGCCGCCTCGGGCGCGGCGGGCACGGGCTGGGCCTGCGTTGCCGAGTCCTGCACGACGGAGGCGATCGACGCCTGGGCCGAGCGCGGGCCGGTGGGGCTGATAACAAAGCGATCCGCGGCCAGAGCCGTCAGGCCCAGCCCGAGGATGCCCAGAAATACCTTGCGTTCCCTGGAGAGTTTCATGGCGGACTAACTGGACGATACGAACGGCGTCCAGTCAAGGGCCCGCGATGAATTATTCGTGCGACGCCAACTTCGAGACGTTCGTCGTGTACCAAGAGAGCACAAAAGTGAACGCCGCGGAGGGGTCGGCGCTGCCAGGCTGGCCCGCCAGCTCGATCGCCGTCACGGAGGTATCGGGCATGTCGCGGTAGAGCTGGCTGAGGAAGCGTGTGCAGTCGCGGTAGGCCCCCTTGCCGGTGAGGCGGATCTCGACGGTGTCGTAATACTGTGAGCGGCTCGTCTTGCCCGGTTCGAGGCCGTCAATCCGCAGGCCGTTGGCGGTGCCCATCTGCGTCAGCCCCGCGAGGTGGCGGTTGAGGCTCTGCACGGCTTCGAGCTGGGGCACGCCCTTGTGCAGTTCCTTCTGCGTTTGATCGAGCGAACGGGTGAGCGATTGCAGCGAAGTCGTCAGGTCGGAGGCCTTGTCGTTCTCCGCGTCCACCCGCCCCGCGAGCACGGCCCGCATCTCCATGTGCTTGTACGTCGGCCGAACACCTACGACGTAACCCGCCACGACGATGCACGCCAGCACGGCCGCGCCCATCGCGTCCACCTGATGCGGCCGCCACCCGCCCAAAATGCCCCCGACCTTGTTCGTGCTCACGGCCGGGCCCTCTCGCTGAGCGTGCACTCGATGCTGAACCCGATCGCCTCGCTGTGCAGGAACGGCTCCCGCGCGCTGCGGACGAACTTGACCTCTTCGAACAGTTTTGTTTCCTGCATGCGCAGGACGAACTGGGCGACGGAGGCCTGCGTGCGCCCCTTGCCCGAGAGCTCGATCTTGTAACGGGCGGGCAGCGCGGGGGGCTGGTCCGCTCCGCCAATTTTCGCGCCAGCCTGAGGATTTGTGGCGGGCGCATCCGCCGTTGTGGGAGCGACCGCGGCGAGCTTGAACGCGCTGAGGACGTTGTCTGAACCGAGCAGCTTGCCGATGGTCATCAGCAGCGTGCTCCAATCGGGCCGATCGGAGAGCACGCGGCCGGCGGCGAGCCGTGCCTTGGCTTCCAGCAGCGTGCCGTTGGTGTCGAAGATCAACTGCGTCAGGTCTTCCACCCGCGCCTGCGCCCGGACCAGATCACCGGACGACACGCCCGGCTGCGACGGCTGCGAGGACCGCACGCCGACCGCGATCACCACCACAGCCGCGACACCGGCCACCCACGCGCCGACCCACAGCCGCAGCCGGCGGCGCAGCCGCGCCGCTTCGCGCCGGTGGATCGGGATGAGGTTCACGCCACGCATCTCGGTTTACTCTCCATCCCCGGTCGGCAGGGCCAGCCCCAGCGCCGTCATGAGGCCCGCGGAGCCCGCTCGCTCCCGCAGCGCCTCGGGGACCTGCGTGACCGAGGCGGGGCTGATGGTTTTGGTCTCCACGCCGTGCCTCCGCGCGAGCCGTGCATCCATGCCCGGCAGCCCCGCCCCGCCGCCGACCAGCAGCAGCTTCGCGACCGGGCGGTCCGAAAAACGGTGCGAGGCGTACGCGAACGACGCCTCAAGCTCGGCACCGAGTGAATCGCTGTATTGATCGACGAGCGTGCGCACCTCGGCGTCGGCGGCGGTGGCGGCATCGGAGCCGGGCAGACCCTTGCGGCACGCCGAGGCGAGCACGTGCTCAACCACGTCGGCCTCGAGCTTCCATTCGCCCGCGGCCTTCTTGTGCAGGGCGCAGAGACCCATCTCACCGAGCGACCGTTGAAACACGACGACGCCATCGTGGACCAGGATCAGCCGCGCCGCTTCCCACCCGATGTCGAGCACGCCGGTGAGGGCCGGCGCGGCGGCGAGTTCGGGCCCGCAGGCACGGGTCAGCGCCCAGGCCTGCGTGTCGATCCGGCAGACGGTCAGCCCCTCGGCCTCGAAAAGATCGATCAACGCGTCGGCGTGGGTGTGGGCCATCGCGACGGCCAGCGCGTCGGTACCGGCGGTGGGCCGGGCCGGTGCGGGCAATTCCCAGTAGCTCGACTCGAACCCCGTGGATTCGAGCTTCGCCATGCGCGCCAGCTCGGCATGGGCGATCTTATCCAGCGGCGCGCCGGACGACCGCGCGGGGAGTTCCAGCACACTGGTGATCAACTGCGACGCCGGCGCGGCGACGACCA
Source organism: Planctomycetota bacterium (assembly GCA_021413865.1). Taxonomy (GTDB): domain Bacteria; phylum Planctomycetota; class Phycisphaerae; order Phycisphaerales; family Phycisphaeraceae; genus JAIOPN01. Next base: position 9,721 of record JAIOPN010000052.1, read on the forward strand.
GTTCAGACCCGCGGAAGCCCTGCCGGTCGAGCACGTCGCTCAGCAAGCGTACCTGCGCCACATCAAGCGAGGCCCCGCCGGTCGGCAGCGCGAACTGCGCCGCCGCGATGGTACGCCAACCCTTGCCGTTGGGCGCGAGTTGGATGGCCTTCACCACCCGCGCCCCCAGGTCCACGCCGATAGCCGTCCGTGATGCCGGTCCTCGCCAGTTCATTGCCCGCCCCCCGTCTGCGCCACCGCGGCCAAATCAAACAGCGGGATGAACATGCTCAGGGCGATGAACCCGACCAGGACACCCAGCGCCAGCAGGATCATGGGTTCGATGAGGCTGGTCTGGGCTTTCACTACTGTTTCGTTTTCCTCGTCAAGAAAATCGGCGATGTGCAGCAGGAGCGAGCCGACTTGGCCGCTCTGCTCACCGTGCCGGATCGCCTCGAACACCGACGAATTGACCAGATCGGGGTCGGCGAATGCCTCGCTCATCGGGTTGCCGTTGGTGACGGCTTCCTCGGCCCGGGAGATCATCTCGACGAACCGCGAGTTCCCCGCCGCGCCGCGCGTTAGTTGCAGAGCCTCCACCAGCGGCACGCGGCTCTCGATCAGTGCGCCAAGCATCCGCGCCACCCGGGCGCTGAGAAGGTTGCGCACCAGCTTACCGAACTTGGGGACCTTGAAGACCACGTGGTCCACCGTGCGGCGGCCACCTAGTGACTTGAGCCATGCTCGCGCACCCACCCCGGTGACAAGCAGCAGCATGAGGATCGCCCACCAGTAGGCGTGGATCAGGCCGCTGACCGCGAGCAGCACCAGCGTCGTCGGCGGCAGCGGGACGTCGAGCGTCTCGAACAGCGTGCCGAAGCGCGGCACGACGAATAGCAGCATCGTGACCAATACGCAGGCGCCCACGGCGATGAGCACCGCGGGGTACACCATCGCCCCGATGATCGTGCTGCGCAGGCGCTGCTGCTTGCGGGTCATGACCGAGAGCCGGTCGAGCATCGCGGGCATGTTGCCGCTGGATTCGCCGGCGGAGACGAGGCTGCGGCAGACCGAGTCGAACTGGTCGGGATAAGCCTCCATGGCCGCGGAAAGGCTCACGCCCTCCTCCACGCGCTGCCGCAGGCCCGCGAGCACGCCGCGCCAGCGATCGTTCTCCGTCTGGCGCTCGATCGCCATGAGCGCCTGCGTCATCGGCGTGCCGCTGGAGACCAGGACGTAGAGCTGGCGGGAAAAGATCGTGAGCAGGCGGAGCCGTTGACCGCTGCGCGGCCCCTTGGCGGTGGACTTCTGCGCGGCGCCGGCGACGGCTGAGCGTGCGGCCTCGACGATCTCCGTGACGTAAAGCCCCTGGCGGCGCAGCACCTCGGTCGCCTCGGTCAGGCCGGCGGCGTCGATCATCGCGTCCACGGGCTTGCCTCCCTTGTCGAAGGCTCGATAGGCGAGCTTCATCACGCGGCCTCCCCGGGTTTCTGTTTAGCGCCGGTCTCTTTCGCGGGCGGCGCGTCGGGGGCTCCGGGGGCGTCGGAGACGTCGTCGTCGTGCGTCACGCGGAGGACCTCATCGAGGCTGCTCTTACCCTCCTGCGCCAACTCGACGCCCTCTTCGCGGAGCGTGAGCACGCCGATGCCACGCAGCTTGGCGCGCAGCTCGTGGGTCGGCGCGGCGTGGTGGATCAGGCGGCGGATGTCGGCGTTGACCTCCATCACCTCGTAGATGCCCATGCGGCCGCGGAAGCCGGTATCGTGGCACTGCTGGCAGCCCGCGCCGCGGCGGAAGGCGCGGCCGGCCTTGCTGGTCAGGTCGGCGTCGGTGAGTTCCTGTTCACTCGGGTAATACTTCGTCGCGCAGTTCGGGCAAACGGTCCGCGCCAGCCGCTGCGCCACCACGCCGTTGAGCGCGCTGGAGAGCAGGTAGGGCTCGATGTTCATGTCGAGCAGGCGGGCGACGGTGCCGGGCGCGTCGTTGGTGTGCAGCGTGGCGAGCACAAGGTGGCCGGTGAGCGCGGCCTGCACGGCCACGCGCGCCGTCTCCTCGTCGCGGATCTCGCCGACCATGATGACGTCCGGGTCCTGGCGCAGGATGCTGCGCAGGGCGCGGGCGAAGGTCAGCCCGATCGCCGGCGCGACCTGGATCTGGTTGACCATGTCGAGCTGGTATTCGACGGGGTCCTCAACGGTGACGATGTTCAGCTCCGGGCTGCGCAGCAGGTCGAGCGCGGAGTAGAGCGTGGTGGTCTTGCCGCTGCCGGTCGGGCCGGTGACGAGGACCAGGCCGTGCGGCTTGTCGAGCATGCGCCGGAAGGAGGCGAGCGACTCGGTGCGCAGGCCCAGGTCTTCGAGGTTAAGCCGGAGGTTGCCCTTGTCGAGGATGCGGAGCACAAGCTTCTCGCCCAGCAGCGTGGGCATGCTCGAGACGCGCAGGTCGATGTCGCGCCCCTCGCAGACGATGCGGACACGGCCCTCCTGCGGGAGCCGTTTCTCGGCGATGTCCATCTTCGCGATCACCTTGATGCGTGAGACGACGGAGTTGTGGATCCCCGCGGGCGGCTTCATCAGGTCGCGCAGCACGCCGTCGATGCGGTAGCGGATGGCGGTGCCACGCTTGTCGGGCTCGATGTGGATGTCGCTGGCGTGGTCGCGGACGGCGGTGAGCAGCGCCACGTTGACCAGGTTCACGATCGGGCTGCCCGCGACCATGCGGTCCAGGTCGGTGATCGGGCCTTCGTCCACGCTCTCGCGCTCGACGACCTCGACGTCCGAGTCCGCCAGCGAGGTAAGAAATGCGTTCACATCGACGTTGCCGCCCTTGTATTTCTGGATGAACTCCCTGATGTTCGACTCGAGCGCCAGCACCGGGCGGATACGGCAGCCGGTGATCTCGCGCAGGCGGTCCACCTTGGGCAGCGACTGCGGCTCGGCCATCGCGACGGTGAGCGTGTCGCGCACCTTGAACATGGGGATGGCCATGAGGCGCTCGGCCTCTTCGTCGCCGATGAGCTTGAGCAGCGGCGGGTCCACCAGGCCGTGCCGCAACTGGCAGCCGCGCAGGCCCAGGCATTGCGCCAGGGCGCGGACGAGCGTCTGCCCGTTGATCACGCCCTGCGAGACGAGCATCTCGCCGAGCATCGCGCCGGAGTTTTTCTGATCCGCCAGCGCGCGGTCGAGCTGGTCCTTCGACAGCGTGCCCTGATCGACGAGCACCTGGCCCAGCCGTGATTTGGGGGTCGGCCCGCTCACAGGAAGCTCCTCACGCCGCTGTTCACGTCCGCGAAATACTCGAACGCGTCGCCCCAGCCGGTGAGGTCCAGAACCTCGCGTAGCGTTTCGCCCGACGCACAGAGCTTGAGCACCCGGCCGCTCTGGGCGAGGGATTCGGTCAGGTCCACGAGGGTCTCCAGGCCGTGGCTGTCGAGGTACGGGATCGCCGACGCATCCACGACGACCCGGCCGAGCGTCTGCAGCGAGACCTCCAGCAGGCGCGCCCTGAACTGGTCGGCGTCGGTCTGCGTCAGCGGCCCGGCGGGCTTGAGCACCGTGACCGCGCCTTGTTGTTGCTCCTGGATATCCATGGCGATTTAACCCGCCGTCGTGGTGACGGGGATGGTGAGCGTGAAGGTGCTGCCCTTGTCGGGCTGGGATTGCACGGTGATGTCCCCGCCGTGGAGCCGCGCCACCTCGCGCGCCAGCGTCAGGCCCAGGCCCGAGCCGGTGATGTGGCGCACGCGCGGGTCCTTGGCGCGGTAGAAGCGCTCGAAGATGCGGTCCTGTTCTTCTTCAGCGATGCCGATCCCCGTGTCGCGCACGTCGATGCGGAGGGACTTGGCGTCCGCTGCGGCGATGACGGTGACGGAGCCGCCCTCGGGGGAATACTTCAGGGCGTTGCCCACCAGGTTGTGCAGCGCGAGCATGAGCTTCTCGCGGTCGCCCTGGATCGTCGGCAGTTTCGGGGGCATCTCGAAGCGGAGCGAGATCTTCTCCGCCGCGGTGGTGGAGTAGTCGGCCTGTAACTCCTCGAACAACTTGGCCAACCGCACGTCGTCCTTGTTGATCTCCAGCGAGCCGGCCTCGATCTGCGCCACCGAGAGCATCTCGCCGACCATCTGTTCGAGCCGGCGGCATTCCTGGCCGATCACGTTGAGCGCCTTGCCGCGCATCGCGGTGTCCTGGTCGTTTTCCTGCGCCGCGTCGAGGTAGAGCCGCATGTTCGTCAGCGGCATGCGCAGCTCGTGAGTCGCCTGCGCGATGAAGCTGTTGCGCGACTCGTCGGCGACGCGCTGCTGCGTGACGTCGTCGATGGTGATGAGCGCCCCGCCCGCCCCGCCGTGCCGAAGGGGCCGAACGGCGAAACGCAGCACGCCCCCGCTCTGCTCGTCCTTGTGCTCCGCCTCGACCACGGCGCGCGTCCGGGCCGCGCCGGCGGTGCTGTCGATCACGGCCTGTTTCATCTTCTCGCCGGGCAGCAGGTCGGCCACGCTCTGGCCGTACAACTCTTCACGCTTACGCCGCAGGCAGGCGGCGGCCGCGCCGTTGGCGAACACCACTTCGCCACGCGGATTCGCTACGACCACGCCCAGGGGCAGCGCGTCGAACGCCTGGTCGTACTCGGCCGTCTTCCCGCGCCGGCCGCTTAGTGCCTCGTTGGCGCGCAGGACCAGCGTCTGGTCGCGCAGGGTCTTCTTTTCGACGAGCATGGCGTTCCACGCCTCGACCTCCGGCCCGCCCGTCGCCGCGATGGTCAGCGCGTCCATGCCGCCCGCGCCGGAGCGCGTCGCCACGAGCGCTTCGCGGATCATGCTCAGCGAGCGCAGCCGCGTCCGCATCTGACGGTAAACCAGGAGCAGCGTGATCAGCCCGCACGCCGCGATCAAACCCAGCCCGGCCTGCGACGGCCAGAATTCCGAATAGGGCAGCTGATCGCTCACCGCGAGCAGCAGCATCGCCGAACCCCGCCCCTCGACGCGCAGCGGGCTGTTCACGCGGATGACGCCCTCCTGATCGGGGAGTATTTGTGCATCGACCGGCCCGGAGGGCCAGCGCTCCGGCAGCGCCACGCGCGAGATTTTCGCCGGTTCGCCGTCCGCGATTACCGTGCCGTTGGGCAGGACGACGCTGCACTCCTGCAATCCGTGGTCGGTCCTGGCCTGCACCAGCAATCGGCGCAGCGGCGAGAGTTCGTTGGAGGCGAGCATGGTCTCTGCGGACTGCGCGATCACGCCGGCGAGCGCGCGGGCCTCCCGCCGCCGGGACTCCTGCACCATGTCGCGCTGCGTGTGGAGCGTCCAGAGCGCCGCGGCCGCCATCACAAAGAGGATGATCGCCGCCAGCGCGAGCCCGGCCGAGGCGATCACCGGCTCGCCGCGCAGGAGTATCCGCCGCCCGGTTGCACGAGGTTTGAGGACTGCGTCAATGGTCACCGCGCACGCCTCCTTGAACCCTTGAAGGGCCCCATCGGGGTAGATCGGTGATTCCGGGGGTGCGGATTAGGGGACCCAGGGCCGGCGGGTGCAATGTGGCGTGGGTCACAAGCGTGTTACACAGGGGTTACACGGCGGCGACGCGGACCGCCGGCGTCGCCGCGTATGATCGAACGGACCGCCCGCTTCATCGAAAGGCAGAACCATGAGTCGAATCTCGCGACGCACCGTGATCCGGGCCGGCGCGGCCGGCCTAGCCACCCTCACCGCCGGCGGCTGGCTCCTCAAGAGCGGTGCCGAGCCGACGCCCCCCAGCGGCGAGGCGGGCAGGTACGGCGATTACATGAAGTCGCGCGGTGAATTGATTGATAACACGGCGCACGTCGGCCGTGTCCCCGATCCCGCGAAATGGATCGCCACCGAGGACAACATTCTCGGTCCCTACTACCGCCCCGGCTCGCCCTTCCGTGCCAAGATCACCCCGCCGCTCGAGCCGGGGACGACGCTGCTGGTGAGCGGCCGTGTTTACGCGATCGACACGCGTACGCCGCTGAGCGGCGCCACGATCGACATCTGGCAGGCCGACGCCAAGGGCCATTACGACAACGACGCCGAGGCCGCCCCCGCCGTGGGTTTCTTCCGGTGCCGCGGCCGGCTCGTCACCGACGAATCGGGCTACTACGAATACGAGACCATCCACCCGGCCCGCTACATGATCGGCGACAACATGTGGCGGCCCGCGCACATCCATTACATGGTCCGCAGCCGCGGCTACAAAACCCTGGTGACCCAGCTCTACTTCAAGGGTGATCCCGAAAACGCGAACGACTCCTTCATTAAACAGTCGCTCATCATCGAGCTTGGCACCGCCAAGGCCCCGGGCGGCGCCTACGAAACCGGCAAGTTCGACGTCATCCTCGAACCGGCGTGAAAAGCCGCCAATCCCCCGATGTATCGGGGAAACAGCTCAAATACGACCCCTACTGGCGGCCGCGCGGTAACCCCCGCCCGGCTGTGATACCATTCGTCCCGCATATCACGCCACCACGGGGTCCTCCATGAAAAAGCAGCTGCACTCGACCGATCGAAACCTGATCGTCCACCTCCCGTTGGGCTCGGCGGTGCCCAGCCTGCTCGCGCCAGAGCGTGCGATCGGCAACCACGGCGTGCGGTTTGATGCGCGCGGCCCCAACGGCCGGGCCAACACCGCGGCTCGGTTCGACGGGCAGTCCTGGCTCGAGGTCCCCGATTCGCCGGCGCTGCGCACGGGCAAACAGGACTTCTCGATCTCCGTCTGGGTCCACACGGAAAAAAACACCGACCGCATCGGCGACATCGCCTGTAAGTTCGACCCCATCACGCTCAACGGGCTGAACCTGGGCGTGGTGACACAGGCGGGCTCGGCCGGTTCACAGCCCAACTACCGCAACCTCCACTTCGGGGTGGACGCGAACGTATCGGGCGGCACGGAGTGGATCGACTGCGGCCGGCCCGGCAAGGCGATGAAGATCGCGGCGCTGGTGGTATGGAACGGCGACCTCTACGCCAGCACGATGGAATACGAGGCCGACGGCCGCGGCCACGTCTATCGCTACGAACGCGACGGCCGCTGGACCGACTGCGGCAGCCCGGACAAATCCAACTGCGTGATCTCCATGGCGGAGATGGGGGGCAACCTCTACTGCACGACCGGCCGGTACAAGACTTTCGGCTCGGTGATCCCCGACTCGCCCAACCACGAGCCGGGCGGGCATGTGTACCGCTACGCGGGCAAGAAGAAGTGGATCGACTGCGGACAGTTGATCGGCACGAAACGGACGGACATCAAGTTCGACTGGAACGCCTACGCCGAGCCGGGGCCAAGGGCCTACGCGGCGTCGTACCTCTGCGCGTTCAATGGCAAGCTCTACGCCGGCGCGCCGTACATCTACGGTGTGTGGGAATACCGCGGCGGGACGAAATGGCGAGAGCTGGGCCTCAAGCAACGCGTCATGGGCCTGCTCGGGCACAACGGTCATCTGCACGCCCTCTTCAACGGCGGGCCGGACGTGTGGCGCTACGACGGCACGAACTGGGAATCGGTCGGCCAACTCCAGGAGACGACGCAGACCTACGGCGCGGCGATCTACCAGGGGAAGATGTATGTCTCCACTTGGCCCAACGCGCTGGTGCTGCGCGAGGAGGAGCCCGGCAACTGGGTGAACACCGGACGGCTGGGCTACAACATGGAGGTCATGGGCATGGCCGTGTACAACGGCAAGCTCTACGCCGGCGTGCTCCCCATGGCCGACGTGCACCGCTACGAAGAAAACGGCTGGTCCTGGCAGGGGAACCTCGACGCCTCCAAGGTCGTGCTCAAGCGCGCCTGGTCGATGTGCGTGGCCAAGGGCGATCTCTTCGCCGGCACGCTCCCCTCCGGGCATGTGCTGCGCCGCCGCCAGGGCGCGGTGGCGACGGTAGACCGCTCGCTGGAGCCGGGCTGGCACCACATCGCCGCGGTGCGTAAGGGATCGCACCTCCTGTTGTATGTCGATGGCGTGGAGGTCTCGCGTTCGCCGGCGTTCAGCGGCCGGGCGATCAACCTCAGCAACGACAAGCCGCTCCGCATCGGCGCGGGCCAGCACGCACCATTCAACGGCCTGATGAGCGACCTGCGCATGTACGACCGCAGCCTTACCACGACGGAAGTGCGGAAGCTCGGCGGGAAGAAGTAATTTTCGCCCCCTCTCCCTCCGGGAGAGGGGACCAGAGTCGTGAAACATGCGCTCAGTGCGTCAGCGCGTAGGCGAGGATGTTGACGTTGATCTTCTTGGCGGCCTTCACCTCGTTGCCGCCACAGCAGCAGCAGTTCGGGCCTGCGTTGGCGGTGTCGTTCAGGCCGTCGGGCGACCAGATCAGCACGATGCGGCCGTCGATCTCCAGGCCCTGGAGCACGGGCAGGCGCAGGTCGCCGGACTTGTAGGCCGAGGTGGTCACGTCATAAACGGTGTGGAAGACGGGGTGGTCGGCGGCCAGCGGCGTGAGCTTCGCATCGGGGAACATCCGGCGGACCTCGCCCTGCAGGCTGGTGTTCCACGGCTGCGAGCTGCACCCCGCCGACGCCAGCAGGAACCCGCCCGAGAGCAGGTACCGTTTGAGGTTGTCGCGGTCGGCGTCGGTGAACGTGAAGTCACCCTCCCCGGTCAAGATGGCGAACGGGTGGCTGAACAGCTCCTGGGAATCCATCCGGACGCTGGTGAAGTGGGCCGCGGTGCGGATGTGCGTGTCCTGCGCCGCCTGGGCGAGGAACTGATCGGAGAAACAGACCGAGGTCTTGCTCCCGCTGTAGGTCAGGTTCGCACAGTGCACCAGCGAAGGGTCGTCGCCGCCCTGTTGCGGTGCAGGCGGCACGGGGCTTGGCCGGCGTTGGGGCGCCCAGGGGTAATCGATCACGCGGTCGTCGCCGCCCTGCTGCGGCGCGGGGCTTGGCTGCGTCGTCGGGCCGGGCTCACCCGCCGCGAAGACGATGCCGGTGACGAGCATCAACGACAGAGCCGCGAGCGCCGTGATGTGTACGCGGCCGGTGGTGTTGGAGCCTTCTGCTCGACAGGTTTCTCTGCTCATGGTTGTGCCCGATCCCGGCGTCACGCCGCCCGACACGCTTGATTCTAGCCCCGTTGCACCACTGTCACCGCTGTTCCTGCGCATCCTCGGCGAGCCTCCGGAAATAGGCTTCGGTCAATTCGCGGTAGGTGGCGGGCACGCCCGGCATCCCCGCCCCACCGCCGCCGCGCGGCGTCGCAGCACTCGAGCCCATCCGCTCCGCGCCACCGGAGGTTTCATCGTCCACCGAGGCGGCCCGACCGGGGCCTTTGCCCTCACCGCGCCTGCGCGCTTCCGCCCGTGATTCCCGGTCCGACCGCGGCATCGGGCCGACCACGCCCACCTTCCCCGTCGCCACCGCGCCGGCGCTCCCGCCGCCCTCACCGCCGCGCCGCACCGCCGCCGCGGCGCGACGCTTCGCCATGTCACGCAACATCTGACCCGTGCCCGGCTTCGCCAGCGACAGCTCCCGGTCGATCTCGTTTCCCGCCGCCTCGCCCACCGCCTCGCATTGCGACAGCAGCCCCTCCAGCTTGGATGCCGCTTTTTCGCTCGCCCCCGACGCGCCCGGGCCGTCCCCCTGCCGCGCCAGGCGGGCGCCGTCGAGTTGGTCGCTGGAGACATCCAATTTCTCGATCTCGTCCGCGAGTTGCCGCGCCGACTCGCTCATCTTCGGCAGCCGCTCCCCGGCCGACTCCGCCCCGTGCTGCAGGTCGGAAACCACATCCTCCAACTCGCGCCGCAGCTCTTCCTGCTCGCGTGCCAGCCGCTGCATCCGCTCCGGCGATGGGGGTTCCGCCCCCTGCTTCTTGCGGGCCACGGCCATGCGCGTCGCCAGGTCACGCTGACGCTCGGCGAGCGATTGCAGCCGCTGTGCCGCATCCTGGAGGTCATCCGCCATCCGCAACGTCTCCAGGTCCCGCTTGGCGGCCCCCATGCGCTGCTTGTCCTCCTCCTGGAACGGGCGATCCGTTTTGGCGAACCGTTCCATCTGTTTTTTCATATCCGACGACGCCCGATCTTCCTTCGCGGCACGTTCCATCTCTCCGCGCAGCGACTTCGCTGCTTCGCGCTGCTCGCGCAGGCCCTCGGCCGTCTCCCCCGCCGCGCGGCGGAACTCATCCTCGAAATCGAACACCATCGGTCGATCCGCCTGTTTCCGCGCCCTCTCCGCGAGTTCCTCCGCCTTCTTCTCGTATTGCTCCAAACGCTTCGCCAGGTCGGCCATGCGTTTCTTGTCGTCACCGTTCGGCGGGCCGGCCTTCTCCTGCAATTTCCTCATCTCCTCCAGCATCGCGGCCCGCTCCGCCTGCAACGCCGCGAGGTCGGCCTCCAGTTGCTTCCACTCCGCTTCCAGGTCCTCGACACGCAACTGGCTCTGCATCAGGTCGAGATACTCGTTCATCGAGATCACACGGATTTCATGCACCGGTGTGTCCGTGGATTGGCCGTCGGGCGGCTTGTTGTCCCGCGCCACGGCGAAATAGCGGATCACATCCCCCGCGTGCATCGACGCCGCATCGACGGCCAGCCCGCGCGTCGCCCGCGCCGAGCCGGGCCGCTCCCCAATCAATGGCAGTTCCTCCGGCGTCGGTGTCTTCCCGTTCACCCCCCGGTGCAGCGACAGCCGTGACAAACCGATGTCGTCCCGCGCCTCAATTTGAACCTGGACCGGCCAACCCTCGGGCGCGATCACCACCGGATCGGGCTCGACGATTTCCACCTCGGGCGGCGCGTCACGAACGCAGACAAGCCGGCCACCGCTGGGCTTGAGGCCGGGCGTGCCGTCAACGCCGGTGATCGCGATGGAGTATTCCCCGCTGGACTCAACCGTGAACGCCGCCGTGGCGCGGCGGGGGTCGGCGGCATCGGGCGTCAACCGGACCTGTCGGCTCGCGGGTTGCGTGGCGGGCTTCCCGTCAGCAATGCCCGCAATTGAACTAAGCGATATCACGCCGCCGCGCAGCGGGACGTTGCTCGTCACCGTGAGGGTGACACGCGTGCCCTCGAGCGCACTGATGACGCCGCGATCCACCGGTCCACCACGCGACGCCCAGCCCGTGTACGCGGGGAAGTCGTACCGCGCCGCGATCCGCTCGAATAACGGCACGGGCAGCACCGTGAGCTCGTGCACCTCGCTCCGCCCGCTCGGGGCCTCAACATAGAACCGCCGTGAGCGCTCGGCGCGGTCGATCGTCAGCACGAAGTCACGGCCATGAACGGCATCGGCCTGCGCCGCGTTCCCGCCCCCATCCACGGGACGTGGCGCGAGCAGCAACGGCACCCGTCGCCGCGAGCCGTCCGGCTCCACGAAGACGATCGAGGCCTCCTCCGTGACCCCGGGCCCATCGATGCGCGCCCGGATCGACGCGGCACGGCCCACGTACGCCGGCCGTGGATCGACCGCCACGTCGAACGAGAGCAGCGTGAACGGCGGGTGATCCCCCCACGGGTCCGCCAGCCGCGGCACAACCGCGCGGAACACGCCGGGCATCAGCGCGCATGAGAGCAACATCAACGCCGACGCGCCGACCGCCGACCACGCCGCGCGACGCCACGGCCGGCGTTCCATCGCCACCCTTGGATGTACGCCCCCCGCCGCATCCGCTCCCTGCGCGATGGCCCGCCGCCGCAGCGGCTCGCTCACGCCGTCGCCCGCCGTGTGGGATAGGTCGAGCGCGTTGATGAGCGGGTTGCCCGCGATGTCCAGCCGCTGTTCGAGCCAGATCGCCAGTGCGCGGGGGTTGCCCCGTTGCCGTAACGCCAATGCAACCCATATCACCGACGCGGGGAGCGCCACAGCCAACGCAACATCCAATACCACCAGGCCGACGGGCGGCAACCCGGTCATGGCGTCGAGGATCACGGCCGCCAACAGCGCGGCGATCATCACCGTAATGCCCCTCCCCGTCCGCACCGTCAATTCGGCGAGCCGCAGCCACCGCGCCGCTCCGGTGAGCAGCCGCGCCAGCGGGTCGGGCGGACCGCCGGGTTGTTCCTCGGGCCTGTTCATGGCGTCGCTCATAGCATCCCCCCGGTTCGGCGCGTGATCCACTCCGCGCCCGCCCAGACGAGCAGCGCGGTCAACAGCCACGCCCGGTCCCACACGTACACCGGTTGCGGATCGGTCCGCGTGAACGATTCCTGCCGACGCAGCGCCGCCAGCAACGCCTCGGGGTGGTCGCGGTCCAGGACCACGCCGCCCGAGCCCTCGGACAGGGCGCGCAGGCGGTGCGGGTCGGCGGCGGCGAATAAACGTTCACGGTCCACCGTGTTCGCGTTGAACGAAGCCTCGATCCAGCGGTCGGCCGTGGGGTCTTTCACACGCGCGAGGTGGTTGCCCATCATCATGGGTGTGAACCGGGCGATCCGCCTGTCGCCGTGCGAGGCGTCGTCCGTCAGCGCGAGCGATTGCCTCCCGCCCGCGGGGTCCACGACCTCCATCGCCGTCAGTCGCTGGGCGACCGCCGCGTCGCGTGCGGCCACGTCGAACCGCACCACCTCCCCCACCTGCACGTTCCGCCGTGACGGCCGGAGCGAGACCGCCTCGCCCGCCTTCAGGTCGGAGCCGAGCACCAGCCAGCGCACCATGTTGGACCAGAAGCGGTCGAACACGCCGGCCTTTTCGCGCACGCCCCGCGCGCCCAGGCTCCAGCGCCACAGGCCGTCCACGTACACCGCCGCGACGAGGCCGCCGCCGTAGGGCATCGTCACCACCGCCGGTGATTCCTCGCGTCCCGCCTGGCCACCGACGGCCGCCTGCGCCTTTGCCAGCACCGTGGCGGCGGGTTTGACCGAGAGCACCCGCGCCGCCGACCCGATCTCGGGGAGCGACCGCACCGCCTGCGCCGATGCCGGCGTGCCGTCGGCCGACCGGCCAGCGTCGAAGCAGGGGTGGTCCCACCCCTCCCCCGTGGGCCAGAGCCGCACGCCGCGCATCTCCCCCACACCGAGTTCCACAGGCGACAGCACGGAGAGCGTCCGGTCGATCCGGCGCCCGCGCTCGGTGCTTGTCGTGGAGGGCCTGCCCCGCGCCAGCAGCACACGGCCGCCGCGCTCCGAGACGTACGCCGGCAGCAGCGCGGCCAGCGGCGCGGGCATCACGTTCTCCACCGACCGCCCGAGGATCACGGCGTCGTACCGCCGCAGCTCGTCGAGCGTCGCGGGCAGCTTGTCCGCCGCCGCCTCGCCGCGCGACACGATCGTCTCCCGGCGCAGCTCCGTGACCTGCGACACCTGCGTCAGCTCGATCCGCTCGTCCCGGCGCAGCGACTGGGCGAGGAACTTCGTGTCCCAGTTCGGCTCGCCCTCGATCAGGAGCACACGCATCCGTGAGGGCATCACCTCGATAAAGACGCTCTGCGTATTGTTCGACCGCTCCACCTCGCCCTCCAGCGGGTCGGCGGTCACGCGGTACTCGTACTGGCCGGGGCTGGATTCCTTCACCGGGATCGACACCTGCACGGAGGACCGCCCCTCGAAGCGCACGTCGCGCACGGCCTCCCCGCCGGGCCCCTTGAGGCGCACGCGCGTGCCCCCGCCGTCGGCGCCGATCTGGTACACGCTCACCACCACCTGCCCCTCCTCGTTGACCAAGAGATACCCCTGCGACAACGCGGCCGCGACGGCCACGTCGGCGCGCGCGCGGGCCCCGCCGACCACCACGCTGTGGATCGCCACCCCGCGCCCCCGCGCCTGGAGTGTTACCGGCTCGATGCGGCGGTCCGTCGAGTCGCGCCCGTCGCTGATGACGACCACCGAGGACCCGCGGCTCTCCTGGGGCGTCTCGAGGATGGCCTGGTGCACCGAGGCCGTCACCTGCGTCGTCGCGCCGATGGCCTCGATCGTCCCGGCGGCGGCATTCATCGGCAGCCGCCGCGCGGCAGAATCGAACGCCATGAGCCGGACGTTGAACTCCCGGCCCAGCCGCTCGATCAGGTCGCGGTCAAGCCAGCGTGAGCAGGCGAACGCGATGCGGCTCTGCCCGTCGATGTCGGGCGTCTGCATCGAGGCGGAGGTGTCCAGGAGGAGCGTGACCACCGGCCGATCGGGCCGTTGCGACGACGGCGGCAATGTGCTGGGGCCCATGAGCAGCGCCACCAAACCCGCGATCAGCGTCAGACGCATGACGGTCACGGCGACCACCGCCGCACGACGGTCCCGCGGCGCCCGCGCCGCGACCCACACCGCCAGCGCGGCCAAGGCGACCCCGACGATGCCGATGACCGACGGCTGCGTGAACGGCCGCCAGATCAACGCGTGCACGGCGATGCCCGTCGGCATCCCGGTAAACATCGTGATGATCGGCGTTGCGATATTCATCGGTCCTCGGTCATCCGCGCCTCATCGCGCCCAGCGCACCTGCACCAGCATCTCCGCCGCGAGCACCGCCATGGCGGCGAGGATCGCCCAGCCCCACAGCGGCTCGCCCCGCAGCGGCGGCGACATCGCCTCTTCACCCGCCCGCACCTCGATGCCGGAACCGCCGGCACGCAGCGCGCGATCCAACTCCGCCGGGTCGGCGCGGCGGAGGTCGCTCTCGCGCGGGTCCACGTTCACGGCACGCATCGCGAGCGTCTGATCGCCGGATCGCACGGTGTACATCCCCGGCTTGTCGGCGCTGCCGATGCTCGACAGCGCGTGTCCCGACTGGATGATTGAACCGGCCTCGGGGATCGGCCCGCCATCGGGATCGAAAACGCGAGGGTCGTCGCCCGCGGCGGCGGCGGGGGCCGAATACCCGAGCGACAGCGGGTCGCCGACAAGGGGCGATTGCTCCTGAGTCCACCGGCGTGACGCCTGCGCGACCAAGCCGTGCAGGAGGGCGACGAAGGGGGCGTGCTTCGCCACGTCGCCGTCGGCGGGCGACACGCCGAAGTTGGCGACGATGCAGCGCCCGTCGCCCACGGCGATGGCTGCGAGCGCGGGTCGGCCGTCGCTGAATCGCATCCATACCGTAGAGCCGTCGCGCGGCTTGGTGGTCTGCCAAGTCCGCGTGAAGCGTATCCGTGAGAACTGCCGCTGGCCGACCGGGTCGAACGGCCGCAGCAGGTCGCTCGACCAGTCCGCGTCGCCGATCGTGTCCGGCGGCGCATCGGGGGCGATGAGCCTGCGGGTCGTCGGCATGAAAGGCGTGACGCCGGACTTGTCGAGCGCGTCGAGCTTCTGGAGGTTGCCCGCCGAGGAGGCCGAGCCGCAAAGGAACAGGACCCCGCCACCACCCTTCATGTAGTCGTGAAGACGGTGCAGCAGCTGATCGGACATGTCGCCGGCGCCGGCGACGACCACCGCCGCCGCCTCTTCCCACCGCGTGTCCGTCGCCTGCCGCGCGGTGAGCCGCCGTGCCGCGGGCGCGTCATGTGCGTTGCCCTCCGGCGATAGAGCGCGGAGCAGGTAATAGCCCTCGGCTTGCGGCGACAGGGCGTCGTCGTCGCCGATCAGGAGCACGGTCGGGCGTTCGACAACGTCCACGGCCGCGTAGGCGCGGTTGTCGGCGGCGAGGGCGTCGTCGGGGATGGCCAGCGTGAGCGTGTGAGGGCCGGGGCGGCTGAAGACGACGGGGAAAACAGCCTCGCCGTGCTGATGGGCGTCGAGGTGAATCTCCCGGGATTGCGACTCGACGCCATCCACCAGGAGCGCGAGACGGGTGGTGCGTTCGAGCGCGGAAAAGTTGGCGACGCGGGCGACGACGCGCACGGGCCGACCGATGACGGGGTGCTCGGGCGTGACGGACGCAAACTGGACGGAGGCATTGCCCGGCGCGTCGCCGCGGATGGGGACGACGGTGATGCGGGTGCCGGCGGGCAGCGCGGCGGCGGCGGCGAGGATCGGGGCGGTGTCCGACCAGTTGGTCGCCTGCAGGTCGGAGACGATCACCAGGCTGCGCACACCTTGCACGGTGGCGAGCATCTCGCCGGCGCGGGCGATGGCGGCGGGAAGATCGGCACGCTCGGGGGTCGGGGTCGATCCGGCGAGGTCGGCGCGGAGCGCCGCCAGCGAGCGGGTGGGCACGGGGTGCGCGGGGCGTGGCCGGGCGCCGGCGTAGATCACGTTGGCGACATCCGGGCCCTGCGCCGCGTCCAGCGCCCGCGCCGCGGCGGCGCGGAGGTTCTGCATCAGCGGCACGCCGTCGATCAACTGGCCCGAAGAGGCGCTGGCGTCGAGCACGACGACGATGCCCGACGCCATGTCGGCGGTCGGCGACGCGACGCCCGGCGCGAGCCACGCCGGGCCGGTGAACGCCAGCACGATCAACAGCACGGCCAGGCAGCGCAGGAGCAGCAGGAGGAGCCTGCGGAGGCGGAAGAGGCTCGATTGCGTGGCCGAGGCCGCCGCCAGCAACGCGAGGGTCGGAAACTGGACGTGCCGTCGGGCGCGGCGGTGCAGGAGGTGCGCCGCGATGGGCAGCGAGAGCAGACCCAATCCCGTGAGCATCCAGGGCGCGGCGAGCGAGATGAAGGCGAGGCTGGTCATGGGAGGGTCCGCGTTCGGCGGCGCGCGTGCGGGTCACGTTACAGGGCGCGGTCGCGGGCGAAGAGGTAGCGCTCCATGGCTTTGTTGTAGGGCGTGGCGGTGGAGACGAGGTTGTAATCGATGCCGCGGCCGCGCAGGGAGACCGACCATTGATCGAGATACGCGAGGAGGTTTTCTTCGTACTTGGCGCGGACGTCGGGGATGTTCACGCGCAGGCGGGCGGAGGTCTCGCTGTCCTGGAACACGGCCTCGCCGATGTCGGGCAGTTCGAGCTCCTCGGCGTGGAGCACGTGGAACACGATCACCTCGTGCCCGCGGTGCAGGAACCGGCCCAGGGCGTCGAGCGTCGGCTCGGGGGGCTCGTGGAGGTCGGAGCAGACCACCAGCAGGCCGCGCCGCCCGGTCTGCTCGGCGAGATCGGTGAGCGATTGAGCGAAACGCGCCCCGCCGCGTGGTTTGAAGTTTTCGAGCGCGCCGGCGAGTTGATGAAGGTGCGGGTAGGAGGAGCGTGGCGGGAGCACCCGCCGCAGGCCCTCCTGCGCGACCGCCAGGCCCACGCGGTCCTGCCGCCGCGTGACGAGGAAGGCGATCGCGGCGGCGAGGCGGCAGGCGTGGTCGTATTTGCTGACGCGCTCCGGGCCGGGCGTGCGCGGGGCGATGCCGGCGTAGCTCATCGAATTCGACGCATCGACCAGCAGATGGACGGTCATGTCGGACTGGTGCTCGAAGAGCCGGATGAAGAGGCGGTCCGATCGGCCATACACCTTCCAGTCGATGGAGCCCACGTCGTCGCCGGGGAGGTATTCGCGGTAGTCGGTGAACTCGACGGACTGGCCGCGGAGGGGCGAGGCGTGGCCGCCGGTGTAATGGCCCAGCACGGGGCGGCGCGGGGTGAACCGGCAGCCGCGCAGGAGGGCGAGGTCCTCCGGGCGGAGGTAGCGGAGCGGGCGATCGGGGGCGGGGCGTTCCACGGTGTGGTTGTGGTGAGTGGGTTAGATCGAGAAAAAAGAGAAGAGAAGACGCTAAGCCGCGAGCGGCTTTCGGAGAAGAGCAAGTGGTCAGGCGGGCTGCGGCTCGCCGACCTCGGCGCAGATGCGGGAGACGATCTCGGCCGCGCCCAGGCCCTTGCCGGCGGCCTGGTAGTTGGCCAGCACACGGTGGCGCAGCACCAGCGGCGCGACGCGGCGGACGTGTTCGATGGCTACGGTGGGTTTGCCCTCCATCAGCGCCATCGCCTTGGCCGCGAGGATCATGTGCTGACCCGCGCGCGGGCCCGCGCCCCATTCGACGAACTGCTTGGCCGTCGGTCCCGTCGAGGACGACGGCCGGGTCGCCCGCGCCAGCGAGACCGCGTAGCTCACCACGTGCTCGCTCACCGGCATCCGCCGCACCAACCGCTGGAAGGCGAGCATCTGCTCCTTGGTGAACACCGGCGAGAGGTCGTGCGTCTGCTCGGCGGTGGTGGACATGACGATCCGCTCTTCCTCTTTCTGTGACGGGTAGTCCATCCAGAGGCTGAACATGAAGCGGTCGAGCTGCGCCTCGGGCAGCGGATAGGTGCCCTCCTGCTCGATGGGGTTCTGCGTGGCGACGACGACGAACGGCCGGTCGAGCGGGTAGCCGCGGCCCATGCTGGTGACGGTCTGCTCCTGCATCGCCTCGAGGAGGGCGGACTGCGTCTTGGGCGGGGTGCGGTTGATCTCGTCGGCGAGGATGATGTTGGCGAAGACCGGGCCGGGGACGAAGCGCATCGATCGGCCGCCGCGATCGTCGTCGTGCAGCAGTTCCATGCCGATGATGTCGGCGGGCATCATGTCGGGCGTGAACTGGATGCGGTGGAACCGCCAGCCCAGCACGCCCGCGAGCGTCTTGACGAGCAGCGTTTTGGCCAGACCGGGCACGCCGACGATCAGCACGTGACCCTCGGCGAAGATCGCCGCGAGCAGCGCCTGCACGGCGTCCTGCTGGCCGATGATCACCCGGCCGATCTGGGATGTGAGCTTCTGGTATCCCTCGGCCGCCTGGCGCAGCAGTTCAAGGTCCTGCCCTTCTAAATCCTGCGTGGTGGTTGGCACGGGGAGCTCCTTGATCGGGGATCGGAAGGGGCGCGACCGGCGTTTACCGCACGGCCGATGGATTGGACGCGTCACACACACCGACCGCGTTCCCGGTGGATGCCGCCGCGCTGCGAGAAATCCCCGGAACAGGGGGTGACGCGCGTCCAATCTAGCCTACGCCGTCGCGCAGGCCAAGGTTCAGCGCGGGTCAGGGCGGGGTGAGCATCGCCTCGATGAGCATGCGGTCCTCGACCTTGCCGGCGTGGGCCTTGTGATGGGGAGCGACGAGCACGGGCACCCGGTCCGCGCCGCCGGCGCCGAAGGCGTCGATGTTCCGTTTGAGGGCGGTCTCGATGCGCGGGTCGGCGAGGGCGCTCGAAAACGCATCCCTGCCGATGAGCCGTGACGCCTCGGCGCGGGCCGACTCGGCCGAACGAGGCATGGGCGGATCGAACATCCAATGATCGAACTCCACGAACCGCCGCGGCGCGGCGAGGTGAACGGCGAGAGCGATCCGTGCCAAATCGCAGCTCTCGTGGAACCGCTCGTCCATCTGGCCCGGTGCGTACGGGTTGCACCCCCGCCACATCGGCAGCGGCAGCACCACCACGGCCACGCCTTCGGGACGCATGCGGGCCAGGCTCTCGAGGATGTCGTGCAGGGCGCGGCAGTGTGGGCAGGCGTAGTCGGCGAAGAGCACGAGGACGCCGCGCGCGTCGGCCCGGCCCAGGCGCGGCTCCTCGGCAACCCGGAGGGTAAGCTTGCCGTCAAACACCCCGATCGTCCGGCCGTCGCCGGATTGGCGGTCGAAGTCGCCCGTGACAGCGGTGTTGAGCAGACGTACCGGCGTTGGTTGCTTGATCTGCGCCACCGCGACCCCCGCCGCCGCCGTGAGGCCGAGGATGAGCGCGAGCAGATGACGCGGCCTCCGCACGAGGCACGCCAGCCCGATCGCCGCGGCCGCGCCGCCCAGCGCGTGCGCCGCCATGCAATACATGCAGAACGCGTGCAGGTAATGCGCCTGCACGACGATCAGCCAGGCCGCCGAGCCGAGAATCGCCCCCGCCGACGCGAGGAACAACAACGTGTCCCGCCGCCAAAGCCCGATCATCGCCACGCCATACACGAACAACGCCGCCGCACTGACCGGTACGCCCCGGACGCGCGACCACTTGCTCGCCAGCACGCTCCCGCACCCCGACCCCGCGCCGCAGCCCGGCGGCAGCCCGTCACCGGCGAGCGTCTGCACGAGCAGGAACGCCGACACACCCGCCGCCGCGACGAGCAACCCCACGACGATCCATAGGATCGGGCGTGAGATCGCCCCGCGACGACCGGGGTCGGCGGCGGGTGAGGACGAGGTTTCCCCGTTCAAAGGCACATCCAAATGTTACAGCGGTGGAATCCAGATGGTTACGAAGATTTGCCCATCGCCGCCTGCTCCCGTGCCCGGCGCTGGAGTTCGGCGTCGATGAAGCCCTGCAGCCGGCCGTTCATCACGTTCTGGGGATTCGGCTCCTCGTGGCCGGTGCGGTGGTCCTTCACGCGGTTGTCGTAGAAGACGTAGCTGCGGATCTGCGTCCCCCAGCCCATCTCGATTTTGCCGCCGGTCGCCGCGTTGAGCTTGGCGCTGCGCTTCTCCTCCTCGAGCAGTTCCAGCTTGCCACGGAGGATCGAGAGCGCGCGCTTGCGGTTCTGCTGCTGGTCGCGGTACACCGAGCAGACGATGGTGATGCCGGTCGGCTTGTGGATGAGGCGGACCGCGGAAGCGACCTTGTTGACGTTCTGCCCGCCCGGCCCGCTGGCGCGGACGAAGGCGATGTATTCCAGTTCGTTCTCGGGGATTTCGAGCTTGGTGTCCTCGTCGCCGAAGTCGGGGATAACGTCCACGGTGGCGAAGCTGGTCTGGCGCTTGCCCTGGGAGTTGAAGGGGGAGACGCGCGCCAGGCGGTGCGTGCCGCGCTCGCACTTGAGGAAGCCGTACGCCGACGTGCCCTTGATGAAGATGGTCACGTCCTTGAGGCCCGCGTCCTCGCCGGGGTTCTTGTCCACCTCGGAGATGTCCCAGCCGATGGCTTCGCCGTAGAGCAGGTACATGCGGAAGAGCATCTCCGCCCAGTCGCACGCCTCGGTGCCGCCCTCGCCGGCGTAAACGGAGAGGTAGCAGTTGTAGTGGTCGAACGGCCCGGAGAGCAGCGAGGAAAACTCCAGCCGGTCGAGCGAGGCCGTGAGCCCGTCGATCAGCGCGTCCACCTCGTCGCGTGAGCCCTGGTCGTCCCCCTCCTCGGCCATCTGCCACAGCAGCACCGCGTCGGCGATGTCGCCCACGGTCTTGGTGACCGGGTCGAGCGTCGCCTTGAGCAGCTTGACCTCTTCAACGACTTTCTTGGCGCGGTCCTGGTTGTTCCAGAAGCCGTCGGCGCCCATCTGCGCCTCGAGCTCTTTCCGCCGTTCCAGCTTCTTGTCGTAGTTAAAGAGAGTCGCGGATGGATTGGATCCGCGCCTCGAGGGATTTCAGGATGCCGGGGATGTTGTCACGCATAGTTGGGGCAGTATAGCGGGGACGTTACGCACGGTGTTAGCCGTCGGCCTCGGCCGACGCTGGCGCCCAGATATCTGGGGTGAAACGCAGGGCCCCTATTGCCGGGAAATAGCGTCGGCCGAGGCCGACGGCTAACCCGCGCCGCCTCACCGCCGCAGCGACAGCTCCGCCTCACGGTCGCGCGCCCGGCCTAACACCCATTGCCCTCGATCGAACGACTCCCACG
This sequence comes from Planctomycetota bacterium, assembly GCA_021413865.1. Lineage (GTDB taxonomy): Bacteria > Planctomycetota > Phycisphaerae > Phycisphaerales > Phycisphaeraceae > JAIOPN01. Next base: position 31,014 of record JAIOPN010000052.1, read on the forward strand.
CCAATTCCGGATCGACGCAGCTCTCCACCCGCGTCCGCAGCCGGGCGCCGTTCACCTCCACCACACGCACCTCCATCGGGTACTCCACCATCGCGCCGGTGGTGATCTGCACCCACGAGGGCGTCTCGGTGACGATGTGGCAGTGCAGGTGGGCGGTGAGCAGCGCCACCCGCCCGCGCACCACCGAAGAAAGCCGTTCGAGCAGCACCGGGCCGTCGTGCAGGGATTGCCCCTTCATCACCGGCTCGGCAACCAGCGGCACGTGGCTGAAGACCAGCAGCACGTCCGGCGCATCACGGGCGACGGCCTCGAAGGCGTTGTCCGACTCCGCCGCGCCGAGCTGGTAGCCGATCGGGCCGCCCCACTCGTTCTCGCGCAGGAACAACGCCCCGACGCCGCCCAGGTCGGTGTACCCGTGCGTGGCACGGCCGCCGAACACGCGGTCAAATGTGCCGCCGGCGACGGCCGCCCGGTCGTGGTTGCCGGGCAGAATGTGCCACGGAACGCGCAGCCCCGAGAAGATGTCGTGCGCCAGCGCCAGCTCGCTCTCGTGCCCGTGCTCGCTGACGTCGCCGTTCACGATCACCGCGTCGAGGCCCAGGCCGTTGAGCCTGCGTACGGCCTGACGCGTGCAACGCTCGGCGTTGTGGTAGTTGAGCCGGTTGTGCAGCCGCCCCGGGCAGTCCACTGGTCCGCCGAGGTGCAAGTCGTTGATGATGCCCAGTCGCAGCATGTCACGGGCCCATCGCCGGAGTCAGGTAAATGGACTTTGAAATGGTGGCTGGGGCTGAGGCTTTGCGAAGCCCCGGTTCGTCACCCAGCAGACCGGGGCATCGAAGACTCTGCCCCAGCCACCCAACGCTGTTGGATTCAGGCCATCACCCGGGCGATGGCGGTGCAGAGGGTCTCGATGTTCTTGTCGGTCATGCCCGCGACGTTGATGCGGCCCGAGCCGACGATGTAGATCGCGTCTTCCTTCTTGAGCCGCTCGACCTGCTCCTTGGTCAGCCCGCTGAAGGAGAACATGCCCTTCTGGTGGATGATGAAGGTCATGTCTTTCTTGACGCCTTTTTTGGCGAGGGTCTCGACGAAGAGTTTGCGCATGCCGTTGATGCGGTCGCGCATCCCCTTGACCTCGAGCTCCCACTGCGCCCGCAGCGCGGGATCGGCGAGGACGGTGGCGACGATCGCCGAGCCGTGCGCGGGCGGGTTGGAATAGTTCGCGCGGATGCAGGATTTGACCTGGCTGAGCACCGCCTGCGCGGCGGCCTCGGTCTTGGTCACGACGGTCAGGGCGCCGACGCGCTCGTTGTAGAGCCCGAAGTTCTTGGAGAACGAGGAGCAGATGAACATCTCCGCGCCGGGGCGGCAGAGCTCCATGAGGCCGGCCGCGTCCTCGCGCAGGCCCGTGCCGAACCCCTGATAAGCGAAGTCGAGCAACGGGACGAGCCCGCGCTTCGCCAGCGCGTCGGCGATGGACTTCCACTGCGCGGGGGTCGGGTCGATGCCCGTCGGGTTGTGGCAGCAGCCGTGCACGAGCACCACGTCGCCGGCGGGCGCCTGCTCCAGCGTGGCGAGCATGCGGTCGAGCGCGAGCTTGTTGCCGGCGGCGTCGAAGTAGGGGTACGTCTTCACGTTCAGCCCCGCGGCCTTGAATATCTGCTCGTGGTTGGCCCACGTGGGATCGCTGAGCCAGACGGTGGCTGTGGCGTGCTTCTTCCTGAGGTAGTCACCCACGACGCGGAGCGCGCCGGTGCCACCGGGCGTGTGCGCGGTGGCGACCCGCTTGGCGGTCAGCGCCTCGTGGCCCTTGCCGAAGAGGAGCTCCTGCACCAGGGCGTTGTAGTCCGGCGCGCCCTCGATGGGCTTATAGTTCTTGTTGGTCTCGGTCTTGAGGATGCGGGCCTCGGCCTCTTTGACGCTGGCGAGGATCGGCGTCTGCCCGGCGGCATCCTTATAGATGCCCACGCTCAGGTTGATCTTCGCCGGGTTGGGGTCTTTGTTGAACGCCTCGGTAATGCCCAGGATCGCATCGGGCGGGGCCATTTCCACGGTCTCAAACATGGGTCGCATCCTTGTGAAAAGCCGCGCCCGGTGCGGGGCGCAGGGCCGATCAGCGTAGGGCAGATTCACCGCAAAGAAAAGGCCGGGGGTGGGGGATGATCGCAACGGGGTTTCAAAGAGAACCACGGAGATAGCGGAGGGAAGATGAGAAAGCGGAGAAAAACAAAAGTTATGGATTACTTCTTGGTCTTCTCCGCTATCTCCGTGCCCCTCTGCTATCTCCGTGGTTCAATTCATTGAACGGCCTTTGCACGCCCCGTGCCCCACCTGTACGCTTTCCCTTCCGCGAAACCACGGAGAATCCGCGATGAACGAGGTGCGTGTCGGCGTCATCGGCTGCGGCGGCATGGGGCAGAGCCACATGGGCATCTTTAAGGACCTGCCCCGCCTCAAATTCACCGCAGCCAGCGATTCCATGTCGGCCAACCTAGACAAGGTCGTCACGACCTACGGCGTCAAGGGGTTCTCCGACGGCCACGAACTCATCAAGTCCGGCCTGTGCGACGCGATCATCATCGCCACCCCCCACTACTTCCACCCCGAGTACGCCGTCGCCGCGCTGCAGCAGGGCCTGCACGTGCTGACCGAGAAGCCCGTCTCCGTCAACGCCTCCGCCGCCCGGCGCGTGAACGACGCCGCCGCCAAACGGCCCGACCTGAAATACGCCGCCATGTTCCAGATGCGCACCGTCAGCCGCTGGAAGAAGGTGCACCAGATCGTCGCCTCCGGCCAACTCGGCGAGATGCGCCGCTTCCACTGGACGGCCACCGGCTGGTTCCGCACGCAGGCGTACTACGGCAGCGGCTCGTGGCGCGCCACCTGGGCGGGCGAGGGCGGCGGTATCCTCGCCAACCAGTGCCCGCACAACCTCGACCTGGTCTATTGGATCACCGGGATGCCCAAACGCATCCACGCCCACCTGAAGCTCGGCCGGTACCACGACATCGAGGTCGAGGACGACGTCATCGCCTACTTCGAATACCCCAACGGCGCGACGGGCCTCTTCGTCACCTCCACCGGCGAGTTCCCCGGGAGCGACTACTTCGAGATCGCCGGCGACCGCGGCAAGCTCACCTTCACCCACGACGGCAAGATCGACCTCACCCTGACGGACGGTTCCATCGCCGAGTTCTGCAAGACCAGCCCCGGCGCGTGGAGTTCGCCGACCAGCAGCCGCATGACCATCGAGCCCCCCGCCGGGGGCGGCGGGCACAAGGACGTCTGGCTCAACTTCATCGCGGCCATCCTGGACGGCACGCCGCTGGTCACGCCGGGCGTCGAGGGGCTGCACTCCGTCGAAATCTCCAACGCCATGATCCTCTCGGGCCTCACGGGCAAGACCGTCGATCTGCCCACGAACCACGCCGAGTTCGACGACCTGCTCCGCGGCCTGATCCGCAAGAGCAAGAAAAGCACGACCCTGCCGCCGGGGCTGTAGCGCAACGGCGTGATTCAGCCCGCGCGCTCCATCGCGTCGATAAACACCCGATGCCCCGCCCCCGCTCCATCTCCCTGCCCCGAGCCCGTCCGCCCGCGCCGCGCGGCGAGATCGAACTGGTCGTTGACGGCGATCACCTGAACCGTGTGGTGCGCGAGGGCATGCTCGGCGCCACGACGAGCCTCGACATCGCCACCGCCGACTTCAAGGCGATGCTCGTGCCGCTCAACGACGGCACACGCGCCAAGTCCATCGTCCACATCCTGCGTTATCTCACCTCGCGCGGGGTCGAAATCCGCCTGCTCCACAGCGGCGTGCCCAGCGGCCCGGCGCTCCGCGAGCTGCGCAAGGCACTGCCCGAGGGGCTGACCATCCGCCGCTGCCCGCGCCTGCACGGCAAGGTGGTCGTCGTGGACTGCAAGACGATGTACCTGGGCAGCGCCAACCTCACCGGCGCCGGCCTGGGGGCCAAGGGGGAGCACCGCCGCAATTTCGAGCTGGGCACGTGGACGCGTTCGCCAGAGCTGATCGACGCCGTGATGGGCTGGTTCAATTCGCTGTGGGAGGGCAGGCGGTGCGTGAAGTGCCAGCGGAAGAACGTCTGCCCGGTGCCGCTCGAGGAACCGGCGCTGTAGTGCGTGGGATTTCCCGCCAGCTTGACCGCCGCGCTACACTGTTTCCATGATCACGAAACGACCCGCCAATGACCGCGGGCTGACCGAGATCGGCTGGCTGCACTCCCGCCACTCCTTCTCGTTCGGCAACTACTACGACCCGGAGAACACCAGCTTCCGCGCCCTCCGCGTCATCAACGACGACATCGTCGCGCCCGGCATGGGCTTCGACACCCATCCCCACCGCGACATGGAGATCCTCACCTGGGTCCTCACCGGCGCGCTGCAGCACCGCGACTCGCTGGGCTCCGGCTCGGTCATCAGGCCCGGCGAACTGCAGCGTATGTCCGCGGGCACCGGCATCGCCCACAGCGAGTTCAACCCCTCGGAAACCGAGCCGGTCCACCTGCTGCAGATCTGGCTCATGCCCGACCGCAAGGGGCACACGCCCTCCTACGACCAGCGCGATTTCACCACCGCCGACCTCCAGCGCGGCGGGCTCACCGCGCTCGCCTCGCCAGATGGACGCGACGGCTCGATGACCATCCACCGCGACACGGTTCTCTACCACGCGAGTTTGAAGCCGCGCACACCGATCAAGCACACCCTCGCCCCCAACCGCCACGCCTGGGTACAGGTGACGCACGGCTCGCTCGCCGTGAACGGCGTCGCGCTCGCCGAAGGCGATGGCGCGGCGATCAGTGATGAAACGCAGATCACACTGACCGCGGACACTGCGAGCAGTGCGTTGGTGTTCGACCTGGATTGACACAGCCGCTCACGCGCACGACGCACAGCACCCGTCGCCCGCGTGCACCGCGCGGCACAATGGCACCGCCAGCCATGCGCCGAGCACCGGCGCGGTCAAATAAATCCAGAGCCACGACCAGTGGCCCGACACCAGCGCCGGCCCCAGCGACCGCGCGGGGTTCATCGACGCCCCGCACACCGGCCCGGCGAACATCGCCTCCAGCATCACCGTCCCGCCGATCGCAATCGCGGCCGTGATCCCCTTCTCTTTCGCCCCCGTCGAGACAGACAGGATCACGAACATGAGCATGGCACTCAGGATCGTTTCCATCACGAACGACTGCCACCACGGCCCGCCGGGCATCGTCGCGCCCAGCGTGGCGTGCGTGGGGAACATGACGTGGAGCATCGCGCTGGCCAGCAGCGCCCCGGCGAGCTGCGCCGCGACATACGGCAGCACCTCGCGGCCGGGGTAACGCCCCGAGCGCCAGAACGCGAGCGTCACCGCCGGGTTCAGGTGCGCGCCCGACACGTCGCCCACGGCGTAGATCATCACCGTGACGATCAGGCCGAACGTGATGGCGATCCCCGCGTGGCTGACCACGCCGCCGTGCGTGTCGTTCACGACGATCGCGCCCGTCCCGGCGAAGACCATCGCGAACGTGCACAGCAATTCGGCAAAACAACGGCTTTTCATCGCGATGTCTCCGCTTTGACTTTCAGTCTTTCCGGCAGTTCGGCCACGAACGCCCGGATCTCGTCGCGCACCCGGCGGTAGTGCGAGAGAGCCTCATCCTCGCTCTTCGCCGACTTCGCCAGCGCCGGAGGGTCATCGAAGCCGACATGTACGACCTTAGCCCTGCCGGAGAAGAGCGGGCAGTTCTCGTGGGCGTGGCCGCAGACAGTGACGACGTAATCAAACGCGACGCCGCTGAGCTGGTCGAGCGTCTTGGAGCGCTGACCCGAGATATCGACGCCCGCCTCGGCCATAACGCGCACGGCGTGTGGGTTGAGCCCGTGGGCCTTGATGCCGGCGGAATAGGGCTCGACGCGGTCGTTCAACAACTGCCGCGCCCAGCCCTCGGCCATCTGGCTGCGGCAGGAATTTCCCGTGCAGAGAAAAAGTATTTTCAGGTGTTCGGGCGGCATAGGCATCGCGCTCCCGCCACCCTGTTATGCGTGAGACCTATATTCTATCGCGGATCATCGCGGGATGGAGGCCGTGCGGTCGCTCACCACACCGTCACGGAGTGCCCGCTCTTGGCGGACCGGTACACCGCCTCGATGATCGCCACGGCCTTGCGCGCCTGCACGCCGTCGATCGAGGGCGACCTGCCCGAGTCGAGCGCGTCGAGGAAGGAGACGATGTTGCGCGTGTGGCCCGAGTAGTCGATCGCCATCGGGTCAGAGGCCCCGCCGCCCCCCTTGGTCTTGGCGGCGAACTGTTTGCGGACGCCCTCGTCGCCGGGTTTCTCTTCGCGGAAGCGGTAGGTGATCAGCTCGTCTTCCAGAATCTCGGCCGTGCCGTCGCGGCCGCCGATCTGCATGCGCTTGAGCGTGCCGGGCCACATCGACGTCGCGCCCAGCAGTTGCCCCAGCGCGCCGTTGCGGAAGCGCAGCACGGCCACCGCGGTGTCCTCCACCTCGATCAGGTTCGGATCGTGGCCGCGCTTGTCGGTGAAGGCGAAGACCTCGCTGACCGGGTTGGCGTCCAGCGCCAGGTCCTTCATCATCGAGCCAACGACCCACTGCACGGAGTCAACGCCGTGGATCGACTGGTTCATCATCGCGCCCCCGCCGTCCCACTGGAGCTTGCCCTGCCACCGGCTGGGGGCGTAGTAGGCGTCCTCGCGCCACCAGGGCACGTAGGAGCTGGCGATGGAGAGATTGCCGAACCGCCCCGCCGCCGCCGCCTGCTGCACCGCCATGACCACGGGGTTGAACCGCTGCGGGAAAATCCCGCCCAGCAGCACCTTGCCCCTGCGGCAGGCGTCGATCATCTGGTCCACCCGCGCCGTCGAAATCTCCAGCGGCTTCTCGCACAGCACATGCACCCCACGACCGGCGCAGGCGAGCGTCGGCTCCAGGTGCGCCCCCGAGGGCGTGCAGATGGTCACCACGTCGGGCTTCTCCTGGTCGAGCATTGTCTCGTAATCGGCGAACCAGCGGCAGTTGAACTGGTCGGAGAACTTGCGGCCCTTCTCCTCCGTGCGGCAGGAGGCGCTGACGAGCTTGGCGTTGGGGATGTCGCCGATGGCGCGGGCGTGCATCCCGGCGATGGCGCCGATGCCGATGATCGCGATGCGGTGGGGCTTGGCCATAAAAGGCTCCTGTGCGGACCGGCATTGTGCATGCCACGGGACCGGTTGCCAACCGGCCGAGATTGCAGGGTTATACTGTGGAACGACGAAACTCTAACGAGGGCGTCACGGGACTCCCGGGAAAATCTCACGCGAGCCGCAGGCATGAAAAACGACAAGAAACGTCCGCCGATCTACGAGGGCGACGGCGACCGGCTGATGGCCGACCTCCAGGGCGCCGACCGCATCATCCTGCTGCCCGACGCCCGACCCTCCAAGACGCCCGACCGCTCACCCAAGATGCGCATCATGTGGGGCCAGCTCCTGCTCGAGGACCTGCTGGCGGGGCGATACCGCACGCTGGTCTGCGCGGTGAACGGCGACGACAACCGGCGCGGGATCATCACGCAGCTCGCGACGCTGCTGCCCACCAGCCAGTGGGACGAGAAATCCATCACGTCGCACGCCAAGGCGGTCGCCGGGTCGAGCGGGAAGGTGCACGTGCTCAAGTACGACCTGGACGCGGTGGAGGTGCTGGGCGTGGGCCGGCCCGCGGGGAGCGACCACCTGACGATGGCCGACCTGTCGGAGGCGTTCAAGATCGTGGCGCAGATGCTCGAGCGCAGACCGGACCGGCTGCCCACGGCGTCGGTGAGTTTCCTGGGCGCGCGGTCCAACGCGCTGCGCGACGAAAACGGGCGCGAGCCCAGCTTCGAGGCGGTGCTGCACACCATGTACGAGGCGGGCTTCTGCGGCGATGTCTATCCCGCGCCGTCGATGTGGGAATCCAACACGCCGGTGTACGCCCGCTACCCTTTCCCGCCCGCGCTGGAGGCGATGCGTCAGGGCGGGTTCTGAGGGATATAATCGCGCGTGACCCTGAGGTGAATCGGCGGGGATGGAACCCCCGGAAGGACGAGCGGAACCATGGCCAAGGACGTGATCACAGTCGCCCGCGCGAGCAAGTACCCGCTGGACGCGTTTATCTTCATCCAGAATGGCCTGGAATTCACGACGCGCCGGGTTTACGGCGAAACCGTGCCCGCGGCCGATGCACCGGGGAAAGCCGCCTCGCCGAAGAAGGGCCCCGAGATCGTCATCCCCAAATCCGCTGCGGCCGCCGACGGCAAAGAACCCGAGCAGCGCGTCGAACGGCACGTGACGGGCCGGCAGTTGTGCATGGGCCTGCGCGACTTCGCCATCGAGCAGTACGGGCTGTTGGCCCGGACGGTGCTCCGTCGCTGGCGGATCAACAGCTCCGAAGACTTTGGGCACATCGTCTTCGCGATGGTGGACGCCGGGTTGATGGGCAAAACCGATGACGACACGATCCGTGACTTCACGGACGTCTATGATTTCGAGACCGCCTTCGCCCCGCAACTCGAGCTGAGCAAGAAGCGCTGACCGCCCGGCCGGAGGCCCTTTGGGGGCGCACCGGTTCCCGGCCCAAGCGGCCCTGGGAGTCACAGGCCATGCAGCACCGGCAAACACGCGTCGCGTTCATTGCCCTGACCTCGGCGATGCTCCTGCCGCTCCCTCTCCAAGCCGAGCCGGCGCCGCCCGCTGAACCGCGGGACGAAAAGCCGCGCCTGCTGGAACTCGTGGAGGAGGCCGCGGGCACGCCCCAGGGCGGCGCCGCACGCCGTACTGAGGCGGAACCTCTTTCCGCCGACCCCGAACGCCGCACCATCGACGACCGCCTGCGCGACACCGTGGACCCGGTGAGCATCAAGAGCGCCACGGCGAAAGAAGCCTTCGCGTGGTGGTCTCGCACCACGGGCATTTCACTGGTGATCGACTGGGCCGCGATGGAGCGCGAGGGCGTCTCGGCCGACACGCCGATCACGCTGGAACTCAACAACGTCCCCGCCGGGCAACTGCTGGCGCTGATCATGCAGCAGGCCTCGGGCGAGCAGAAACTCATCTACGAAAAAACGCCCTGGTATCTCAGCGTGATGACCAAGGCGCAGGCGAACAAGTCGCTCGTGCTCCGCATCTACGACATCGGCGACATGGTGATGGAGACCAGGCAGCACGTTCAGCCGCCCCGGTTCGACCTGGGCGCGGTGCTCTCCTCGGGCGGCGGCGCGGGGGGCTCCTCGTCACACTCCATCTTCGAGGACCGGTCGCGCGAAGAGCCCGAGCCGAGCGGTTCGGATCGCGGCGAGGACATCGCCCGATTGATCCGCGACACCGTTGAACCCGACATCTGGGTCGAGAACGGCGGGCAGGTGGCCTCGTGCAAGTATTACCACGGGCGGCTCATCGTGAACGCGCCGCTCTACGTCCACGCCCAGATCGGCCTGGCGCAGCCCGAGCCGGCGCGGCAGCGATCATCGGGCGCGGGGACCGCCGCCCAGCCCGTCCAGCCCGGCGCCCGACCCGCCTCCGGAACGGCTGCGCCCCGGGGCAACGGCGTGTCCGGCGTGGACCCATCGCCCCCCAGCCGGGTAGCGGGGCACGAGTGATCCATTCCATTCATTGGCGGTTTTCCCCGCTCCGCCGAAAGCATGGGACGCCTAATTTGCGTCCGTCGTGCTCGGCGCTTCGCCGGCCGTACCTGAAGGCACGGATTCGCCGGGGGGTGGCTCGGGCGGGCCGGTGAGCTTGTCGGGGGTGATGTGCTTCTCGATCTCGACGACGATCGCCGTCGTCGCGTCACGGTCGAACTTCCAGTCGTCGAGGACGAGTTTGCGGGACAGGTTGTCCTCGGCGGTGTAGGTGACAACGGCGATGCCCTTGTTGCGCCAGCGTTCCTTGTTGAAATTGGTGATGGCGGAGTAAAGGGCCTTCTGGCCGTTGCTGGCGGTCAGGCCGTTTTCGTCACACTCGACCCAGCGCCCCATGCTGCCCAGGAAAGAAATGGCGAACACCGCCCCGATCGGCAGCGCCAGGCCCAGGTAAACATACTGCGTGATGATGTCGAACCGAGCCTTGGGCTTGCCGGGGTCGGCGCCGTTGTCGCTCCAGCCCTTCTCTTTGGCGAGCGGGCCCCAGAGTTCTTTCCAGTCGGAGGGGTGATCCTCCTTGATCTTCTCAAAAGCCGCGACGGCTTTGTTGTGCTCGGGGTAGCCCACGAAGCCGTCGTAGGCGGACCAACAGGCGAAGAGCAGGAACATGACCGCCATGCCGGCCGGACGCCAGAGATACCCCGGAGAGATGGAGGCCCGTAGAGCCATGGGTGATGATTCCAGGTTGGAGCGGTTCGACCGGGTTTAGTATCGGCCGAAATTCGCGCCTTCAAGAATGCGTTTCCACCAGCGTTCCGCCAATGCGCGGGCGCCCTCGTGGGTGGATACGAAGTCGAAACCCCCGTCATCGACGCGACGCCGCGGGATGCTCGGCAGGCCGCGGTCGTCCGACAGGGCCCAGGAAAGAAACTCGGCCGTCTCCGCGATCATCGCCTTAGCGTCATCCGTGGGGTCGTGGCGATCGTTCCACGGGTAGTTATCGTCGAAACGGATGTTCATTGGGGCTTTTCCAGAAGCAAAGGCGAAATGGCGTCCGTGCGGCTGAGGATGAGCGTATTGTCGGTGGTAAAACGTGAAAATCAAGCCAAATCGGACCGCTGTGGCAGGCCCAGGCGGGCTCGTCAGCGTTTCAGGGCTCCGTGCAGCGGTTATGAATCAATAAAGCCTCTTCATGGGCGGGTTTTGCGGCTTGAATGCTCGCCAAGCCGATAACTATCGGGCCATGACCGACCTCAGCAACCCATCTCGACACTACGCACGCCGATGGGGCGCGTGGACGGTCGTTATCGTGGCACTGCCGTTGATCGCCGGCTGCGAATCCGACGGCGGGCGCATGATGGACAAAGGCGGAAACCTTGGGGCCAACATCGGCGCCTTGCTCCTTGAACCCATGGGCTGGTCGGACACCGGCGCAAGCATGGGGCGGTCCATCGGACAAGCACCCGGCTCCCTCAAGACCACCTCCAGCGACCGCGCCCAACGCAACGAGTGGTGAGCCGCGGTGGTGGTCTGCTTTCCAAAGTCTGGTCGAAGGCGGGTGCCACTGGTCGGCCGTCTTCGGCAGACCAGTGCGTTTTCAGACGGAAGACACTGGTCTCGAAGACGCGACCAGTGGCACCCAATTTCAAAATCACCCGCTACCTGCCCGCCTCACCCCACATCCCGACGTGGTCGCGCTTCGCCTGTTTTTCGACCCGATCAAATCGCTCGATGTAGCGGTGCTTCCACCGCGGGTCGGCGCGCGCCAGCCCGCCGGCCAGGAGGTCTTCCGTGACCAGACGGCCCGAGGGCAGTTCAACATGCGCCAGCAGCCGCCCGTAGCGGTCCCGGACGCGCGTCGGTTCGAGGATGAGGCGGACCGTCTGCCCGTCGGCACGCTGATGCAAAAACCGCGTCGCCTCCTGCCCGAACGGCTGTGACTCCGTGGTGTGCGGCGGGTGCGCGATCTCCGGCGCATCGACGCCCCACAGGCGGATGCGCGTGGTGGGGTGGTCGCCATCGGGGGCGTCCACGTCGAGTGTGTCGCCGTCCACCACATGCACGACGTGGAATGTTTTCTGATCGTACCGCTCCAGGTCCGCTGCCTCGGGCCGCAACGCCCCGCCCCGTTCGAGCCACGCCGCGGCAGCGGCAACGAGGAGGCCGACCGCCCACGCAAGCGTGACCCTGCGGGGCCGCCGGCGGATGAACTCTTCGAGCTTGATCGGTGATCGTCGTGCCATGCCCTGTGAACGCCCGGCCGCCGGTTGCCTCGGTCAGGTGGTCCGCAGGTACTGGAGGATCGCGCCCAGCAGGATGATGATGGCCGCCAGGTGGATGTTGATCATCAGGATCGTGCGCGGCTTCTTGGGCTGGATCAGGTTGACCGAGCGGAGGAAGACGATGGCGAAGAGGATCAGCGCCAGCAGGATCTTTGTGCCGATGAGCGCATGTCCGAGCTTGCCATAGGCGTGCTGCTGCTGGAGCTGGATGAACCTCCAGACCCCGCTGAGGGTGAGGCCGGCGATGCATACCCAGACCACGCGCTGGAACCGGTGGTGCACCAGTTTGAGCAGCGCGTCGCGGAAACTCTCGTCGAGCACGCGGACGGCCGGGGTGAGGCAGATGAGGATGCACGCCATGCCCCCGACCGCGACGACGGCCGAGACGATGTGGATGTACCGCATCACGACGTTGATGAGATCAAGGGTGGTCATGGCGGCTAGCGTATCCCGCCGCACGCCGCCCGCAAGCATGTATCTTTACCTATCCCATAGCCCCCGGCTCGCAGCATTATTCATCATGTGCGGCATCCTTGGGAAATACTCGTGTTTTATCGTTGATTGCGCCAAATGGGGAGAGGATTAGCAGTGCAGCCGTGAATTCTGCAGACGTAAGTACTTGCGCCACGCAATCGGTTGCTCGATGAATAATGCTGCGAGCCGGGGGCTATGGGGCGGAAGTGCATGGCACCCGTGGGCGACCCTCTGGTATAAATCAGACTCCCTCTCCCCCCGGGAGAGGGCCGGGGTGAGGGGATGACCGGCCGGATGGGTCGTGCGGGTGCGCGAGACCCTTCCGGCCGATGGTCCCCTCACCCGCCGGCGAGGACGCCGGCACCCTCTCCCGGGGGGAGAGGGGATTGAGTCGCCTCTTCGCCGAGTTCTCGCATGCTCAACGTCGTCATCCCGATGCCCCTGCAGGTCGTGCTCGACGACGTCGGCTGGTGGTCCGGCGAGGACGGGCACGCGAAGAACGAGCCCTTCCGCACCGGCATCCCGCGCGGCCACGTCCCAGCCGACTACGCCGCGATCGTCTCGCTCGGGCGGCAGCTCGGCATGGCCCCCGCCGGGTGCTTCATCATCGGCGAGTGGGACACGAAGAACCTCCTCCGCAAACTCCCCCGCTCGCAGTGGATGGGCGAGAAGTGGGATAACAACCGCTGGGTCGGCCCGTGGCTCGAAGAGGCGGCGGACATCATCCGCTCCAACCGCGACCACTTCGAGCTGGCACTGCACGGCATCACCCACGAGTTCTGGGAGAACGGTAAAGCGAGCCGCGCCGAGTGGCACGACTGCTACACCGGCGTCATGCGCCCCTACGACGAGCTGCACGCCCACCTCGATATGTTCGCCACGCTGCTCGACCAGCACGGGCTCGGGCCCTTCCCCACCTCCTTCTGCCCCTGCGCCGGCGGCTTCCGCTGGGGCGCCGGCGAAAAGGGCATCGATGGCCTGCTGAGCAAGTTCGGCGTGCGCTACACCAACACCCCCTTCCACCACATGGCCCGCGCGAGAGCGACGCAACACCACCGCTTCGGCATCGATTGCGGCGTGCTCACCGTCGACCGCCAGCCCGACCTGGTCTCGTGGTTCGAGCTGAGCACCACGCCGACGGTCGAGGTCTACGGCCCGATCGCGGGCATGCACTGGCCCAACATCCTGCACGCGGACCCGAGCCGCAACGAGGAAGCCGTCGCCCCCTGGGTCGCCGCGCTGCGGGCCATCGACCGCCGGGTGGACCGCACGCTCTCCCGCAACACCGCCGACTGCTTCACGCAGTACGTGCACCATTTGTGTGTCCGCGTCGCCCCCGCCGAGCCGGACGTGACGTTCGATTTTACGGAGCTGGATGCCCTGCCCCCCTTCGCCTCCACCGGCGAGTTCACGATCAAGCTGCACGGCTTCGCCGCCGACCGTTTCACCTCTGAAGACCTCGATATCCTCTCCATGCAATACAAGGCGGCCGACAGCAACGCCGTCCTCAAGCTCCGACGCAAGACGAAGTCTAAAACCGCCAAGCTCACACGCATCCGCTGAACAAATCCGGCAACCCGATCTGTCTTACACGGGAGATGCTCGCCATGAAGGACTACCACCCCCTCAACCTCACCAGGGTCTGCAACGTCAACGCCTCGTTCATCGGTTTCGGTGAGCCGCCGGTCGGCAGGCAGATATTCCATGGCCTGCCGTTCCAGATCGGTTCCGCCAAGCCCGAGCCCAAGCGCAAGTGCCTGATCGGTTTCCTGGGCGAGGGCGGTGCGACAACGCCGGTGACCATCCCCATCAACGCCGCGCCGCGCTGCATCCTCTTCGCCCACACGCTGCTGGAAACACGGATCCCCAAGGGCGAGCCGATCGGGCGCGTCGTCGCCAACTACACCATCCGCTTCGCCGACGGCGACGAGATGGATGTCCCGGTGCGCGAGCGGTTCGAGGTGGCCTCCGTGCCGATGATGTGGGGCCAGTTCCCGTTCCTGGCGGTGGCGGACAAGAAGGACGGCCTGATCGGGCGTTACTCGGGCCAATGGTCCAGCGCGGGGCAGCGGCTGACCGAGGTGCATCAGCAGTGGCCGTGGGCGTACTGGCTCTGGTCGTGGGAAAACCCCCGGCCGGGCGTGAAGATCACGTCGGTGACCGTCGAGCCGACGGACCGCAAGTTCGCCGTCGCGGGGGTCACGCTGGGCTTCGTGGATGAATACCCCTTCTCCACGGCGGCGCGCGAGGACGTGAAGATCACGCTCAACAAGAAGGACGACGCGGAGAAGCCCTACGAGCTGGACGTCGAGATCGACCGGGGCGTGGCGACCTACGCCTTCGCCCTGCCCGCCGCCGCGGCCAAGCAATACCTCGCCGACACGCACAAGGGCTGGGGCGACGCGCAGAACAACAAGTCCACCCCCGCCTACGCCCGCATCGCCGGCACCCCTTCCGCCACCGTCACCGTGAAGCACAAGGGCAAGCCCATCGGCAAGCTGCGCTGGGGCGACCTCAAAAAGAAACGCAAGGTGAAAACCCCGCGCGTCACGATGGAGATCATCGACACCGGCAAGAACTGGGTGCACACCACCGTCGTCGATGACGAGACCGGCAAGCCCGTCCACTGCCGCGTGCACTTCCGCTCGGCGCAGGGCGTCCCCTACCAGCCGCACGGCCACCACGACCACGTCTATTCCAATCTCGGATCATGGCACGTGGACATCGGCGGCGACCTGCGACTCGGGCAGGCGACCTACGCCTACATCGACGGCAAGTGCCAGGGCTGGCTCCCGCGCGGCGGGGTCATCGCCGACGTGGCGCGCGGGTACGAGTACGAGCCGCTGCGGCAGATGATCGAGATCAAGCCCGGCCAGCGCGAGGTGACGCTCCGCCTCAAGCGCTGGGTCAACATGAACGCCCAGCGCTGGTTCAGCGGCGACACGCACGTCCACTTCCTGGGCGAGCGCGGCGCCCACCGCGAGGCCGGCGGCGAGGACCTCAACGTCGTCAACCTCCTCGCCTCCCAGTGGGGCCACCTCTTCACCAATACCGAGGACTTCATCGGCCGCCCCACCGCGAGCGACGACGGCAAGACCATCGTCTATTGCACGCAGGAAAACCGGCAGCACCTGCTGGGCCACATCACGCTGCTCGGGCTGAAGGAACCCGTCTCCCCCTGGTGCACCGACGGCCCGGCGGAGGCGGAGATCGGCGGCAACCTCGAGACCACTCTTTCGCACTGGGCGGACGCCTGCCACGCCCAGGGCGGCACCGTCGTCATCCCCCACCTGCCCACGCCCAACGCCGAGCCCGCCGCGCTCATCGCCACCGGCCGCGCCGATGCCGTCGAGATGCTCGTCCACAGCGAGTACTGCCACCTGGAGTACTACCGCTACCTCAACTGCGGCTACAAGCTCCCGCTGGTCGGCGGGACCGACAAGATGGACTCCGCCGTCCCCGTCGGGCTCTGCCGCACCTACGTCTATGTCCCGCCCGAGGAGGAGTTCAACTACGACAACTGGTGCAAGAACATGCGCCTGGGCCGGACGTTCCTCTCCTCCGGCCCGATCATCCGCATGACGGTGGACGGCCACCCGATCGGCGATGAATACCAACTCCCCGGCGACGGCGGCACGGTGGAGATCCAAGCCGTCGCCGAGTCCATCTTCCCGATCCACACGCTGCAGATCGTGCAGGCGGGCAAGATCGTCGCCTCCACCGACGACGCGAGCGGCGCCCGCACGCTGCGGCTCAAGGCGACGGTCAAGGTGGACCGCCACACCTGGTTCGCCGCGCGCTGTGCGGGGCCTAAGTATGAAGCGGTCACGCACCACGACTCCTGGGGCCGGGGCATCTTCGCCCACACCTCGCCGGTGTACGTCGCCGTCGGTGGCCCGTGGCACATGTTCGACCTGGCGACCGCCAACTACATGCTCACCCTCATCGACGGCAGCGTGCAGCACATCCGCAAGAACGCCCGCCGTGAAGATGAAGAGAACGTCACCCACCACCACACCTGGCGCGACCACCAGGAGTTCCTCGAAAGCCCCTTCCGCCAGGCGAGCGATGCGCTGCACAAGCGCATGCACCAGATGGGGATCCCGCACTGAGGCGGTTCTGCTCACGCAAGGCACGGCCGCTTGAGCGGCCGGGGTCTTCTCCGGTTGTTCACCCGCCCACGACAAAGCCAAGGGTCAGCAACCCGGCACAAACGATCAAACAGGCATACGCCACGCGACGGTTGACCTCGCCCTTCGCCGCACCGAACCCGAAGTGTGAACCCTGACGGTGCCACAACCACAAACCCGCCGGCGCGGTGAGCAGGCCGAACAACCAGAGCTGCCACACCGCCGAGCCGTGCCGCAACATCTCGCCGCAATCGCCCACCCGGTCGAACGATCCGAATGCTATATAGAGCCCGTTCACCAGCAGGCAGAAGCCCGCGAAAAACCGCAACACGAAAGCGCCCGGCAGCCGCACCGCGGCGGCGACGGCCCAAATCAACAGCGGCGCCGCAGCGCCCACCACCGGCCCGGCCCACGCGACCACCAACGGCCGTGTATTGTCCGCCACCTCCGTCCGCGAAAACTTGAGCGGGTTCAACACCACCCACTCCACCCGCGCCCCCGTCGCCCACGCCCCGAGGCAGTGCCCGGATTCATGAACCGCCTGCATGCCGAGCCAGGAGGCGAGGAGGGCGGAGAAGATGAGGAGGGTTTGATGCAGACGGTTCATCACGCGCTGTGATAGTGAAAATACGAGGGATTCCTAGACGACATCCAAAGCAGCCTGTTGGCAGATCGCCACCGCCTCTTTGCAGAGCAGATTTCTTTGCGGCAACTGATCCAGCGGCACCCAAGCATATGGCATCCAGACAAAGCGATAAGGAGAGATTACCGGCTGAGATTCAGGATCAGATAGGATAGATTTTTTATTGCTGGATAATAAAAAGAAATGAAACGTGAATGGCGAGTGCCTTGGAATAAAAATAGATCCGACTTTTCGTTGAATCGCCAATGATATTTGATCCGCCTCGAGGTCTACGCGTAGCTGTGTAGCGAGTTCGTGCGCCGCATCGCGTATGCCGACAAGAGCGCCACGCAGACATGCCGCTTCCGGACTCTCGTCCGGTTCGATCGATTCAAAAGGCAACACGTAGTCAGTTCCACGATCCGGATCGCGTAAAAATAGAATTGCACCATCTTGGATTAAGATGGCCAGTGATATATCCAGAGTTGGAATATCGGGGAGTGCCATAGTGGATTGAATCATCCTAGCAATAGCCATTATTCTAAGACGGCGAGACGACCACGGGAATATTCCATCGATGACTGGCAGAGCCAAGATCATCATCATCCCTTTGCACGCCACCCGCAACGCCCGTCATCCCCCCTTCCGCCGATCGGTGATCAACCGCATCGGCTCGCCGAGCACGCTGACCCGGCCGGAATAAACGCATTTCCCCCCGTCGATCTCGTAGATGTACAGCATGCCGTCGCGGGTGTCGAAGAAGCCGGTCTGGCCGTTGGGGTAGGCGATGGCCTGGACCCGCGCGAAGAGCAGCGGCGGCGGCTGGTCGGCGTGCGAAGAAGAGTGCGACCAGGCCAACACAACAAGAAGGACGACGGCGGCAAGGGGCAACGCGCGGTGCAGGTGGTTCATGGGTGCGGCTCCGAAATATGAAAAGAAGGTCTTACTTCAACGGTGGAGGGCGTGCAGATGGTCATATGGATGGCCGGGTGGTCGGTGTCACGAGTGAGCGGAGCAATTCGTTACAAATGTGGCCAATCGTTTCGGCTGGTCCGTTCACGGCTTCCCAAATCCACGTCGGATCGTCCGCATGTTTCCTGAGCGCCGGCTCGGCGGCCCCGCCTCGAGATTGGAGTTCTCGGCGAATCTCATCATTGGCCATGTAGTTGTAATAATATTCGTATCCGCCGTAGCGATTTATATTACTGTCCGGGATAAATGATCCTATCAATTCCTCCGGCGATTTTGCTCTCAGTGTCTTCTTCAAAGCTTCAATATCGCGCAGAGCCTCTGTGAGTCCCTCGTCGCTTGCGTTCGTCTTGACTCCGGAGTGACCGCTCCGATCTGGCCCGGGAGCCGTCGCCGAGATGCCATGAACTTCCTGGCTCGGGGACTTGCCGCAGCCGACGCAGAGTGAACCCAGGATGGCGATGGATGTGAGAGCGAACGGGGTAAACCATCGCTTGTGCCGCATCGAGGCGATTATACCTCGCGAGAAAAAAAGCCCAGGCATGGCCATGCCTGGGCTTTGGTGTTAGAGCGGGAAATTGTTCCGCCATCAGACGAGTTGGAACGTGCCCTCGCGGGTGTCGCCGGGGCCGCCGCTGAAGACCACGGTGACCTTGCCGGTGCCGAGGCTCTTCTGGGCGAGGTTCATGGTGCGTCCGTCGGCGTGGGCCGGCCTCGTGCCCTTGAAGGTGCAGATCAGGTTGAGGGTGGCAAACGCGGCGTCGTTGCTGGTGAGGATGAAGGAGCCGATCTTGTTGCCGGGGCTGGCGATGACAAAGACGCTGATGCAGGTGTAGCTGTACTGGCCGGTGTGGCCCTTGTTGTCGGCCCAGTTGCCGCTCTCGACGGTTGTGCCGCCGTACTGGTTCGAGCCGTCGGAGAAACCGGTCTGGGTAAAGGTGATCGCGTCACCCAGCGGGGTCATGAACCGGGGCGCCTCGGTGACGGTGACGCTGCCGGCGGTGTGGGTGTCGTTGGCACTGTTGGTGTCGGTGATGCCGGTGACGGGGGTCATGCGGGCGACGATCTGGTAAACGGTGTCGTCGCCGACCAGGGGGGCGGCGAGGTTGACGGCGTAGGCCTTGGAAGCGCCGGGCTTGAGCGAGACGTTGGTGGGATTGGCCTGGCCGATCAAGATGGCGTTGCCGTCGATGGTGCCGTTGGTGGTGGCGAAGAACTCGATGTTGACCGTGCCGGCGGCGGGGACGTTGCCGTTGTTCACGAGGGTGACGGAGCCCTTGCCGCTGGTGTTGCCGACGGTCGAGCCGCCGAAGGTGGTGGAGGCGGCGGTCATGTTCAGATCGACGAACGCCTCGGCGACTGTGATCGCCGCGGGGACGTCCGCGATGGTGGTGTTGTTCGTCTCGTCGGTTTCGGCCAGGGCGTTGCCGTCGTCGATCACGGTGACGAGCTTGTAGCCGCCGATCGGCTGGCCGGCGCCCAGCGCGATCTTGACCACGACGTTCTTGGTTGCGCCGCCCTTGAGGTTGTTGATGACGATGGCCTTGGCGTCGGCGGGGCTGACGAGCACGTCGGTCGAGTCGTCCAGGGCGTCAGCCGGGCGGAGGTAAACCTTGACGTTGACGCTCTGCTTCTTGCCGAGCTGGGCCGTGCCCACGTTGCTCAACAGAACCTTGGCGGTGCCCTTGACGGCGACGCCCGAGACGACGGCCGTGGGGAACTTCACCTCGCCGAACGTCGCGTGCAGGTCGTAGTCCGGCTGGGTGACGGTGATCTCTTCGCTCACGACGGTGTTGTTGGTCTCGTCGGCCTCGGCGAAGGTGCCGCCGGCGTCGAGCAGCGCGATGATGCGGCCCGTGCCCGCCACGAGGTTGGTCGGCAGCGTGACCTTGAAGGTCTTGGGCGCGGTGGCGCCGGGCGCGATCTTGCCCGAGAGCTTGCCGCTGCCGATCGGGATATCGTCGTCGCTCTTCTGGTCGTCGGCGGAGAAGAAGAAGTCCACGCGTGCGGTGCCCTTGGCGGCCTCGAGCGTGGGGTTGTTGACGTTGATGACCAGGGACTGGGTCGAGCCCGAGGGGATGCTGGCGGAGACCAGCGTGGCGAAGGCGCCGGTGAGGTCCGCGGCCAGGAGCGCGCGGGGCTCGAGGGGTTCCAAGGCGACGAAGGGGCGGGCGGTGGGGCGCATCTTTCTCTCTCCTCTAGTGGATTCGGCGGGCGGTGCGTGGGGCGTAAGTGGCTTGGATTAGCCGGGTTACGCCGTTCAAAATGCGTGGGAAAGATAGCACACGCAGGCTGATAGAGCAAGGGATGGGCGGGCATAATTCAACACCGCGCGGATGCTCAGGAGTGCGCCGGTTCAACACTCAGCTTGAGACCGACAGCCTTCATCACGCCCACCAGCGTGGAGAGCCGCGGGTTGCCATGAGCAGAAAGAGCACGATAAAGGCTCTCGCGTTCGATCCCCGCCGCTTTGGCGACCTTGGCGATGCCGCCACGCGCCTCGGCGATCTGGCGGAGGGCGAGCAGGAGCACGCGCGGCTCCTGCGTGTCTTCCAGCGCCGCCTTGAGATACTCGACGGCGAACCCGATGTCTCCACGCAATTCACGGGCAATTGCCTCGTCGTTGGAGATGCTGGCCTTGTGTTTCATGGTTTACCCGTCCTTCGCTTGTAATCGTTCCAGTATTCAATCGCCCGCTCGATGTCGGCGGCCTGCTTGCGTTTGTCGCCCCCGCACAGGAGCAGTACGCACGACCGGCCCGACATCGCGTAATACACCCGGTAGCCCGGCCCCCAATCGATCCTCAATTCCCACACCCCCTCCCGTAGGGGCTTGCAATCGCCGAAACTGCCGGCGGCCAGTCGCAAAAACCGGACGGCAATCCGCGCACGCGCCTGCTTGTCCCCCAGCCCGGACAACCACTCGGTCACAACCTCGTGACCGGACGCGGTCACATACCGGAATACTTCCATAATCGGCGTATTGTAATCTATAGATTACACCAAGACAAGGCCTCTCTTGCGGTAAATCGCTGTGAGCCACCCCCGCGATATACTCCGCCCATGCCCTTTCAAACCCATGCCGCTGTATTTGAGGCACCCAGTCAGGTCGTCGTCCGCCCGGTCGAGGTCCCCGACCCCACGAGTGGGGACGTGGTGATCGACACGATCACGTCATGGATCAGCCCGGGGACGGAGCTCTCGACCCTGCGCGGGGACCGCATCCACGGCGACACCTCCGCCAGCCCAACGACGCCCTACTCCTTCCCACGCGTCGGCGGCTATCAGAAGATCGGGCGCGTCGTCTCCGTCGGGAGCGACGTCACCTCCGTCAAGGCCGGGCAGGTCGTCTTCGCGACGATCAGCAAGGTCAGCGGGATGTTCGACCAGTGGGCGGGGCACGTGAAGCGCGGGGTCTACCCGGAGGCGCAGGTCTATCCGCTGCCGGCCGGGACCGACCCGGAACCATTCAGCGGCGCGGTGCTGACACAGGTGGGGTTCAACGCGGGTAGCCGGGCGCCGGTCGAGCCGGGGGAGTTGGCCGTCGTGCTGGGTGACGGGCTGGTTGGGCTCTGGACGGCGCAGACGCTGCAGCACCGGGGCGCGAAGGTCTGGATCGTCGGCCGGCACGAAGACCGGCTGGCGAAATTCAAACCCCGCGCGGGGAGCGGCGACCGCGCGATCCTGCAGGAGCGCGGGCAGTCGGTCGAGGGATTGAAGAAGGAATTGAAGGAGCCGATCGCGGTGCTGGTGGAGACGGTGAGCTCGCTCAAACCGTTCACCGAGCTGGTGCAGCAGATGAAGCACAACGGCCACCTGGTCTGCACGGCGTTCTACGGCCTGGACGACGCGATCCACATCCCCGACATCCGCTGCCGGGAACTCTCGGTGCACACGCCCGCCGGCTGGTCGCGCGACCGGCTCGAAAAGACCATCGCGCTGCTGGGCGCGGGGAAGCTCGACGCCGCGTCGATGGTCACGCACCGCTTGCCCTACACCGAGGCCGCCCGTGCGTACCGCATGCTGAGCAACCACGAAGACCACGCCCTGGGAGTGCTGCTGCAATGGCCAAACGACTGATGCAACTGACGCGGATCGGCGCTTTCGAGATCGTCGAGCTGCCCATCGAGAAGCCCGGGCCGGGGCAGGTGATCCTCCGCGTCGAGGCGGTGACGACCTGCCCGCAGTGGGACATGCACCTGTGGCGCGGCGAGCCGATGTTCCCGGGGATGGAGCTGAAGTACCCGTTCACGGCCGGCGCGCCGGGGCACGAGACGGTCGGCCGCGTGACCGAGGTCGGGCCGGGCGTAACGCAGTTCAAGGTCGGCCAGCGCGTCGCGGCGTGGCGGTCGATCGACATGGTCCGGCACGGAACGTACGGTACGCACGTGCTGCACGACGAGGACAAGCTGCTGGCGATCCCCGAGACGGACGACTACACCGCCTGGGCGCCGCTGGAACTGGCGATGTGCGTGGCGACGACGGTCATGAGCCTGCGCGACCGCGGGTTCCTCCCCGCGAAGCGCGCGGGCGTGAGCGGCCTGGGCCCCGGCGGGCTGGTGGCGGTGCAGATGTTGAAGGCGCTGGGGGTGGAGGACGTGGTCGGGTTCGACACCGACGCGGGCCGGCGGAAGTTCGCCGAGCAGCACGGCTGGTGCCGGGCGCTGGACCCGGCGGCCAACCCGGACCTGGCACGCGGCGGGCCCAACGCGATGGACGTGTCGATCGACTGCGTGGGCAGCGCGGCGGTGCTGGGCTTCCTGTCGGACCGGACGAAGCACGCGGTGGCGATCTTCGGCGTGCTGCGCGAGGACTTCGTTTACAAGCAGCGCTACTGGGCCGGGCCGGGCCTGACGCTGATGGGTTATCCCGGGCACCACCTCGAGGGCGGACAGTTCGCGCACAAGCTGGTCACGGAGAAAAAGCTCGACCTCAAGCCGCTCTCGACGCACCGCGTGCCGCTCAAGAATTACGATCAGGCGGTGCAACTGCTGCTCAAGCGAGAGGCGATCAAGGTCTGTTTGCTGTGCGGGGACGGAGATGTTTGAAACGGACGACGGCGGGGTTTTATTTGTAGAACCGCTCACGTCCTGGTCACGCCCAGCGTCACGATCGCGATAAGCGAACCGATGCCGATGCAGGTGAAGATCGGCGAGCCGGCGAAGAGCGTGGGGACGCCCAGCAGCGGGCCGAAGAGCATGACGGCTGCGGCGAAGAGGATGACCGCGCCGACCTTCCAGCTCCGCCAGAAGACCGAGAGGATGAGGAAAAGCCCCGCGACGCCCATCGCCGGGGAATTGAGCCAGCCACGCGTGAAGAGCGAGAGGCCGTCGGAGATGACCACGGCCGTTTTCGGGTCGCCGATGTTCATGCGCGAGCCCGCCATCACCCCCTCGTGCTGCACCCACGCGGCGAAGGCGGCGACGAGCAGCGCGCCGAGGATGAAGCGCGTGCCGCTGCCGCAGATCAGCTTGAGCGTGCCGTTGGAGACGGCGCCCCTGCGGGCCTTCTGACGCACGAGGGCGGCGTCGTCGAGCTGCGTCATCCGCGCGACGCTGGCCATGGGCCTGGCGGGCGCGGCGCCGGGGGCGAGCGTCTCGCTGTTGCGGGCGCTCACCTCGTCCTTGAATGCCGCGGCGTTCTCCACCATCGCCTCGGCGCGGGCGGAGGCCTGGCGCTTGGCGGCGGCCGCCTCCACGCCCTTGGCCTTGAGTTCCTTCTCCTCCAGTTTCTGCAGGAGGCGCGTTTCTCTTTTCGCCTGGCGTGCCTTCTGTCGCGCCTCGATACCGCGGATGATCGGGTCGCGCCACGAGCCATGCTTCTTGCGCGGCTTGCCCTGCTCGCCCTTGCCCCAGCGCTCGCGGGCCTCGATCTTGGCCTCGTAGCCGAAGAGCGCCTCGTAGAACTCCTCCCACGTCTTGCCGCTGTACTTGCAGACGAACTGGCGCAGCGAGTCCTCCTCCAACCCCTTGAGCCGCATGGAGCGGAGCATGACGTTCACGGAATCGATCGAGGGTTGACGCTCCTTCATCGCGGACCGGTCGAGGAACATGTAGAACGCCAGCGCCAGACCGACCGCCGCCGCGCAGGAGAGCAGCCATATCCAGAGCAGGTGCGGCGCGACCATGAAAATAACGGCGACGATGACGATGAGCCCAAGGCCGCGCACAATCCAATCACCGACGCCCGCGCCGAGCGTGGCCTGTCGAACCTTGCGGAAAAGATAGGTCTTGTGTGTGATCCCGGTGACGGCCACGTAGGCGGCGATCGTCAGCACCATCATGCCGAGAATCCCCGCCGCCAGCAGCACGCTGAGGTACCAGGCGCTCAGCGCCGTGAGCAACACACAGCCGGCGAGGAACGCCAGAACGACCGTGCGCCGCAGCTTCGCCCTGGGCGAGGCGTTGAACTGCGCAACAGCGGTCTCCAGCGCGTTGGCGTGCTCCTCGCGCGGCGAGAAGGGCCCGGTGGAGTCGATGCCGAGGAAACCCTCGAGCGCCTTGATGACCTGGCCCATGTCGGCGTAGCGGTCGTCGGGCCGCTTCGCCATCATCTTCACGATGATCTGCGACAGCACCGGCGAGACGCGCGCGGCCAAACGCTCGGGCGGCGTGACGTTCTCGCTGGCGTGCTTGGTCATCACCTCGACGACGGACTTGCCCTCGAAGGGCGGCCGGCCGGTGACCAGGTCGTAGAGCGTGCAGCCCAGCGAATAAATATCGGCGCGGTGGTCGGCGTGCGTCGCGTTCTCCGCCTGCTCCGGGGCCATGTAGGCGGGCGTGCCCATCGAGGTGTTGATCTGCGTCTGCGTCGCGTCGCCCCCGGAAACAACCGATGCGGAGACGGCGGGCTGCGTATCACCCCCGCGTCGTGATATTTTCACCAGCCCCAGGTCCGCGACCTTCACGATCCCCTGGCTGTTGATGAGCAGGTTCTCCGGCTTGATGTCGCGGTGGACCATGCCGTGGTCGTGGGCAAACTTGAGCGCCCGCGCCGCCTGCAGCGCGTAGCCCACCGCCACCTCGGGGTCGAGCTTCCCCTGCTCCTTGACCACCTGCGCCAGGCTCGCGCCGTCCACGAACTCCATGCTGAAATAATGCAGGTCCTGCTCGGCCCCGATGTCGTGGATCTGCACGACGTTGTGGTGGACGAGCTGGGCGGCGGCGTAGGCCTCGCGGGTGAAGCGCGCGACGAACTCCGGGTCGGTCGCCCACTGCGGGTTCATCACCTTCACCGCCACGTCGCGGTCGAGCGAGACCTGCCGGGCGAGATAGACCGAGCCCATGCCGCCCTTGCCGATCCGCTTGGAGACGACGTAGCCTCCGAGGTTTTCGGGCAAGGCTTTTTCATCCGGTGCGGCGGGCGTACTCGCGGACGGAGCGTGATGCGACCGGCCGGCACGGGCGGATGGCGCGGTGACGGCCTGCGTCGCGGCCGGGGGCTGCGTGGCGGATGCTGCTGACGGCTCGGCGCGCTGCGGCGGCGCGGTCTCCTCCGCGTCCACCTCCGACGCGATCACCGCCGTGATGAACTTCGGCTCCGCGTCGTCGGTCACGGTGAGGAGGAACCGCTTGTCGCACGACGTGCACTTGGGCGTGAACCGGCCGGGCTTGGCGCCTTTGATCACAAGGTTGAAACGGCAATAGGGGCAGCGGATGGACATGGTCGGCTCCGCGAAAGCGGGGAACGAAACAAGAGCCTTGAGGTGCGACACCAGCTTATCGACGCCCGTGGTGCGGGGTCAATGATGCGCGGGCGCAGCGCCCCCCTCTCCCTCCGGGAGAGGGCCGGGGTGAGGGGATCACCGGCCGAATAGGTCTCACGAACTCGCACGACCCTTCCGGCTGCGGACGCCCTCACCCGTCGGCGGGTACGCCGCCACCCTCTCCCGGGGGGAGAGGGGAGGAAGTGATCCGTATTACAATGCCGCCGCATCTCACGGGAGGACGCGGGCATGGGGGAAGCGAAAACCATCACATCGTCATCGTGGCTGGTGGCGCTGTCCGGGCCGGCGATCGAGCCATTGGAGTTGTCGCCCGACGCCGCCGCCGCATTGCAGGGGCTGATCATCGGCCGTCACGAGCAGTGCGAGCTGCTCCTCCCCTCCTCGGCGGAGACCGTCTCGCGCACGCACGCACGCTTCACCTTCGCCAACGAGCAGTGGCGGGTGACCGATCTCAAGAGCCGATGGGGCACGTCGGTCAACGGCGTCGCGCTCACGCCCAACCAGGAAGTACCGCTGACCGAGGGCGACCTGATCCGCATCGCCCCCTGGACGTTCAGCTTCACCGCCACGCGCGGCGCGGCGGGCGGTGTCGAGCCGGTCAACGACACCGAGTCGATGCAGACGCTCGTGCGCACCGTGAAGCAGGAGCAGGCCGCGCCGCTGGCGGGCGACCTGCTCGCGCTGCTGCTCGAGTGCGCCGCGGGCATCCACGCGGCCACGGACGAAAAAACCCTCGCGACGATCCTGCTCGACGCCGCGTCGCGCGGCACCGGGTTCCCCAACGCCGCCTTCCTCCGGCCGCTCGACGCCGCGGGGCGGATCGAGGTCGTCGCCGCCCGCCCCGCCGCCGAACCCTCCGCATCCAATGGCCCAGGCTTCAGCCGGTCGCTCATCGCCACCGCCTCCACCGGCGTCGTCGCCGAGTTCGCGCTGGGCGCGGGCTCGAAAGACGACGTCGCGCAGAGCATCGTGCAGATGAAGCTCACCGCCGCGCTCTGCGTGCCGCTCATGCTCGGCGGCACGGTGGCGGCCTACCTCTACCTCGACTCGCGGGGCGAGGGCGGCGCACGGCTCGGGCCGTCCCGGCTCGCCTCGGCGGGCCAGTTCTGCCTCGCGCTCGGCCGCATCGCGGGGCTGGCGCTGGCAAACCTCAAGCGGATGGAGATGGAGCGCCGCCAGTCGCAGATCATGGCCGAACTCACCGCCGCCGCCGAGGCGCAGCGCTGGATCATGCCGCGCCGCGAGGGGAAGTTCGACCGCTTCTCCTACATCGGCGAGAGCCGCCCCGGCCGCTACGTCGGCGGCGACTTCTTCGACGTCATCCCCCTGGGCTCCGCCCGCCTGGCCGTCGCGATGGGCGACGTCACCGGCAAGGGCATCCCCGCCTCTGTCCTCATGACCGCCACGCAGGGCTTCCTCCACGCCGCCATCCGTGAGCACGGCGACCCCGCCCGCGCCATGAACGACCTCAACCGCTTCGTCTGCCCGCGCCGCCCGGAAAACAAGTTCGTCACCCTCTGGCTCGGTGTCTTCGACGCCGACAAACGCACGCTCCAATTCGTTGACGCAGGCCACGGCTACGGCCTCTTGGCGCACGACGACGGCCAATCGCAGATGCTCTCGGGCGAAGACGGCCTGCCGCTGGGTGTCGCGCCCGACGTGCCCTACACGGCGCAGACCATCGAGTTGCCGCGCGGCGTGCGCGCCGTCATCGTCAGCGACGGCATCATCGAGCAATACGGCGTCACCACCGACGCCGCCGGCAAGCCCGCACGCAAGCAGTTCGACGTCGCGGGCCTGCGCCGCAGCGTCACGAGTTGTGCACCGGATCACGATGCCGTCGCGGCGCTGTTCGAGGCCGTCATCAAACACGCGGGGACCGACGCGCTGGCGGACGACGCGACGGCGGTCTGCGTGCGCGCGTGAAGGCTCCGGTGGGGCAGGCGTCCCGCCTGCCTCTTCGAAATTAGACGCTCTATTGGTGTTCGACCGGCCCCCGGGCCGGCGGCAGGCGGGACGCCTACCCCACCAGAAGGCCTCAGATTGCCTTGCCGCCGCGTTCCTCGGTGCGGATGCGGATGCACTCCTCGAGGTGCGTGATGAATATCTTCCCGTCGCCGATCTCGCCGCCGCCGTGCTTGGCGGCCTTGAGGATGGCGTTCACGGTGATGTCCACAAAAGGGTCGTTGCAGGCGATGTCGATGCGGACCTTGGGCAGGAGGTTGGGCATGACGGTCTGGCCGCGGTAGAGATCGCCGGCGTCGAGGCCGCCCTGCGCCTGGCCGTGGCCGGTGCAGCGGCTGACGGTGATGCGGGTGATCTCCGCCTTGATGAGGGCGGTGCGGACCTCGTCGAGCTTGTCGGGCTGGATAATCGCGGTGATGAGCTTCATGTCGTGTTCCGGGGGAGTATTCTGGGAAAAGAAAAAGCCGCCTCGCTCAGTTGAGGTTCAGCAGGCCGTAACCGTGCTCGCCGTGGAGGGCGTGGTCCATGCCCGCCATCTCGCGGGTGTCGTCGAGCCGGAGGCCCAACGTCTTGTCCACGAGGACGACGAGGATGATCGAGCAGACGGCCGAGTAGGCGATGGCGATGCCCACGGCGGTCGCCTGGATGGCGAGCTGCTCGGACCATGTCTTGGTCGTGACGGAGTCGTTCAGGATGAAGAGGGAGAGCGCCAAGGCGCCGAAGATGCCCGCCGCGCCGTGGATGCCGAAGACGTCGAGCGTGTCGTCGTAGCCGAGCCGGGTCTTGAGGATGATGGCGAAGTAGCAGAGCACGCTGGCGGCGGCGCCCAGGGCGATCGCCCCGCCGACGCCCACGGCCCCCGCGGCGGGCGTGATGGCGACCAGCCCGGCGAGGATGCCCGAGCAGAGGCCCAGGCTCGTCGCCTTGCGGTGGCGCAGCGCCTCAATAAGGATCCACGCCAGCGCGCCGGTCGCGGCGGCGACCTGCGTCACCGTGAGCGCCCGGGCGGTGAGGTTGTCGCTCTGCACGGCGCTACCGGCGTTGAAACCGAACCAGCCGACCCAGAGCAGCCCCGCGCCCATCAGCGTCATCACCAGGTTGTTGGGCTGCATCGCCGTGCCGGGGTAGCCCTTGCGCGCGCCGAGGTAGAGGGCCATCACCAGGGCGCTGATGCCCGCCGAGATATGCACCACCGTGCCGCCGGCGAAGTCGATCGCCCCCATGTTGAAGAGGAACCCGTCGCCCGCCCACACCCAGTGCGCCAGCGGGTTGTACACCAGCACGCCCCAGAGCGCGATCAGCACGCAGTAGCCCCTAAAGCGGACACGCTCGGCGATCGCCCCGGCGATCAGCGCCGGCGTGATGACGGCGAACTTCCCCTGGAACATCGCAAAAACGTACTCCGGCACCGCCACGCCCATCGGCTTGACGACCGATCCGTCGAGCCCGCCGAGCATGAACTTGCCCGAGTCCCACCCGCACCAGCCGCCCAGCACGCTCGGGCCGAATGCCATCGCGTAGCCGCAGACCGACCACATCACGCCGATGATCGCCATGGCGACGAAGGAGTGCATCATGGTGCCGATGACGTTCTTGGTGCGGACCAGCCCGCCGTAAAACATCGCCAGCCCGGGCACCATCAGGAGCACGAGGGCGGTGGAGGTGAGCATCCAGGCGGTGGCGCCGGAATCGGTCGCCGTGACCGGGACCGACAAGGCAGCATCATCCGCCCACGCGGTCGCCGCGCCGCCTCCGAGGATCAAAAAGGACGTCAGGGCAAGGGTGACGGACGCTATGGCGGACCTGGATCGCATCAGAATCTCCTAATGAGCACCGCCGTAAAGGCACCAACCCCACGGCCGGAATGTGACCTATCTCTCAATTTGAATCTGAAAAAACAACCCGTTTTACTCAATCTCCCAAAAGACTTCAAAGCCGTTGCAAAACAGGTACCCAAAAAGGCACTAAGATCGCGGCAACCACCTCTAAACCCCTGTTCAAAAATCAAGAAATAGCAAAAAAATATATCAAGAAAGTATCAAGATTCACAAAGGCATGCAAGAACAGACCACAGGCAGGGTATCCCGGGTAGTGGGGCGATTTGAAATGGGTGGTTGAAGGCGGGCGCCACTGGTCGGCCGTGTTCGGCGACCAGTGCGTATTCGATGAAAGAGACTGGTCTCGAAGACGCGACCAACTACCCCGCCCTCTCCACGATCGACTTCATGTCCGCCAGCCCCTTCTCGAACTGCCCGCCGACCATCTTGTCGCAGTTCACCACCAGGCCGAACGCCTTGCCCGCGAAATTGTTCCTGCCCGACATCGTCCACGTCACCACCGTCTGCCCGCCCGCTGACCTGAACGTGAACTCGGCGGTGTTCGTCGCCTTCATCGGCTTGAGGAACTCCAGCCGGAACCGGACCAGCTCGCCCGGCCGGCTCTCGGTGATCGTCATCCGCCCCTCGCCGACCTTGCTGCTCCCCACCCACGCAAACCCCGCCCCGACTCCCGCCGCCGGGCCGTCGTAGGTCACCTTCGCATCCGGGTCGAGCTTCGCCCAGGGCGACCACGCCTCCCACTTGTGCAGGTCATTCACCTGCTCGAACACCCGCCCCGCCGGCGCGGCCATGCCCATCGACCGCGCCACGCTGAACCCCGATGGCCGCAGCGCCACCACCACCACGAGCACAACCACCAGCACCACAACGGCCGCGAGAATCATCAGCGGGATCGACATGGATTGCTTCTCCTTCGCCCCGGCGCGGCTGACACGGGCGTCTGTTGTTCATCGCACCTCATGCGTGCACCACGCCCGATGACGAGTCCGGGAGTCGTCGGGGTCCGC
Source organism: Planctomycetota bacterium (assembly GCA_021413865.1). GTDB lineage: Bacteria > Planctomycetota > Phycisphaerae > Phycisphaerales > Phycisphaeraceae > JAIOPN01. The sequence continues at coordinate 61,642 of JAIOPN010000052.1, forward strand.
CGCTCCTAAAAATGATCGCACAAAGCCCTTCAGCGAAGTCCTCCCCCGCGCCAAGCCCCGCGCCTATCACTTTGGCCGCAGGTAACGATTGGGAACATTGTTCAAAGGCGGAACCTCCCGCCCCGCGGCCTCCAGCAGGCAACGGATGTTGGAATAAATATCACGCTCGCTCCGGGTCACCTGGGGGAGAAGCCCCATCTGGGCGTATGAGATGGGGGTGACATCGAAGAACGTCGTCTCCCATTCGTAGCCCTTGCCCCACGTGACCCCGGCGACCCGCACGTCGGCTCTCGCGCCGGCCGCCAGGAGCAGCTTCATCACCGGCTCGGAACGGTTCCTGTTCGAGTTCACCGTGTGGAACAGGGGCGTGTGCCCGTTCAGGCCATGCTCATCGATGGCCGCGGCTGCGTTGACATCGGCCCCCGCCTCGATCAGCGCACGCGCGGCATTCAGGTTCCCGTACTCAGCGGTCACGTGGAGCAGGGAGACACCAGCCAGCGACGTGAACGCGGAGACCAGGGTCGTGCGGTGCTTAATGCTTAAGCAGCGACGGTGCCGCCGTGACGACGGCCCTGATCGCGTCGGCATCGTCCAGCAGCACCGGCGCGACGGCTGGGTCCAGCAACACCGCCCCGCGATCAAACAGCAACCGCAGGCACTCCACGAGCCGATCCGAGCGCGTGTATTCCTCCAGCAACCAATAAACAGGCAACTTCCCCCGGATCGGCGAACAAGGGTCGGCCCCCGCCTCCAGCGCGGCACGGACGCCTTCAACGTCGTGCCCGTCGAACGCGGAGAGAAGGTCTTCATTGGGAGTAGGCATCACAAACACCCTTGTGCCACACAACGCCCGGCAACCCGTTCAGCAGCACAGTTCCCCGAGAGTTCGATCGCGGGGAGCGATAACGGAGTCATTTTATGACCAACGAGGTTGCGGTCCTAATCGGTGGTGGACAGCGGATGCCGATGGAATGGTGCTGTTCTGAGGAGCCACGCCATACACCAGAGCGCACCGCAACCCGAATCGCCCTACATCGCCCCGAAAGAGTTGGCGCGGCGGCGGTGCTACACGCAGATCGAGTTAGTGGACTACATGAACGCCGCGCGGCACCTCGGCGCAGGGTGCGTGGAGCGCAACGCACCATTCTCCACGGCCGTCTCGCTAAAGCCATCCAGATCGGCCCTGCCGTGGCACCCATTATTCCCCCCGCGCGAGCGGATGCGGCATTGGTGCGTTACGCTCCGCTCCACGCACCCCGCCCTCACCCCGATGAATCATGCTGCCGCCGGGGGCTATGCCGGGAAATTCGAAAAGGGACCGCTGCCATCCGGTGCGGTATGCTGCACCACAAATCGTCGGCGACCGGCATCACGACCAAGCGAGGACCCCTCATGGCATTCCGTTTTGAAGAGAGGATGTTGCACGAGTACCTGGTCAACGGGTACACGGTTTTTCGCGGCGCAATCCCCGACTCGCTGCTCGGCGAGCTGCGCCGCGAAGGGGACAAGGCGCGGGCGCTGGCGCACGAGCTGCACGGGCCCAGGGCGCAGCGGCTGGGCTCGGTGGCGCGCTACCCCGACCGCATCAACCAGAAGCCGTTCCAGGATTACCGCGAACTCGCGTCGCTGCGGGACGCGGTGCACAAGTTGCTCGGCCCCAACCACAAGCACGCCCACGAGGCGAATCTGGGCATCCTCGTCGAGCCTTTGGACCGGCCCTGGACGCTCGGCTGGCACCGTGACGCGGTGGTCGAGGTGCCGCCCGAGGCCTACGACGAGGGGCTGCGGGCGAAGCTGGCGGAGGTGTGGAACGACCTGCGCTATTTCAACCAGGTGAACTGCGCGTTGTACGCCGAGTCCTGCACCTGGTTCGTGCCCGGCAGCCACCTGCGCCAGCACGACATGCCCGGGGAGCGGCAGAGTGTGGGGGACGAGACGTTCACCGCGCGGATCGAGGCGATGGGTTGCGAGGAGGCTGAGCGCGCCTGCCTGGAGCACTGCCGGAACTTCCCAGGCGCGCAGCCGATGCATCTGAACGGGGGGGATTACCTGATCTACCGCCACCTGGGCTGGCACAACGGCAACTACATCCCCTACCAGCCGCGCGCGACGATCCACGACGGCGTGTTCTACTACGGCCCGGGGAACGAGTGGTGGGCGACGTGGCATCAGGGGAAGCTCGATGCCGTGGCGCGGCTCAACGCGCGTAAGGGCGTGCCTGTCCCGGCGTGACCCCGGAATTCTTGAGCACACGTCGAGGGCAGAACCGCATGACCACGCAGACCCACTCCCCGCAGGCGGCCACGGGCACACGCCCGCCCGTGCTCAGCGCGGCGGACCACGAGCACTTCCTCCAACACGGCTATGTGATCGTGAAGAACGTCGTGCCGCCGGAGATCATGGCCGCGGCAGTGGCGGCGCTCGAGGAGCAGAAGCGCCGCCAGGGCGTCGGCGACGGCTACACGACCACGGCCACGCCCGACGAGGCCAACGCCTGCATCACCGACAAGATGCACGACGCCATCGCCGCGCTGTTCGGTGACGCCTACCCGCACGACCGCGGCCGGGGCGGCAACGACATGATGCGCGCCCACCAGCCCGGCGCCGACTGGCCCACGCCGGTCGCCCACGTCGATGACGACTACCCCACCCTCATGCCCAACGCCTGGGCCGTCGGCTCTTTCCTGTTTCTCACGCCCGTGCAATCACACGGCGGGGCGTTCATCTATTTCGACGGATCGCCCAACCGGTTCCGGCAGGCGATGCACCGCTGGCCGAACCTCATCAAGGACCTGACGAACGACGTGGCCTACTCCGGCGTGTACGCGGAGCTGCTCGCCGAGCCGGGCGACCTGCTGCTGTTCCACCACCTCTGCGGGCACAGCGGGTCCAACAACGTAACCGACCCGCGCACGCGGCACGCCCTGCTGGGCCGGTGGCACCCGCGCCGCCGCATCGTGCCCGGCGGCAAGCCGTTCGACCAGATGACCACCATCGAGAAAGCCAACTCGCCGCGCTACCTCAGGGAGGTGCTCGCCTTTGAATTGGCAAGCCCCGTTTGCCCGCACGGGTCCGATGCCGCGGCGGTTCTGCGCGAGGGATGGTCGGGCGGCGCGGGCATCGTCACGCACTCCATCGTGCACCACGACGGGCGGACGCACCTGCTCTATGTCGATGCGGCCGAGCCAACCGTGCTGCGCCACGCCACCAGCAAAGACCTCGTGCACTGGTCCCCGGCGGGCAGGACCGAGCCGGGCGTGGGGGCGATCGAGACGGTCAATCTCTGGCAGCACATGCACCACTCGCACATGGTCGTCACCGGGCGGGAGGGCGGTGATTCCTCCGCCTGCGTCATGTCGCACCGCGACCTGGATCAATGGCAGACGGTCGAGACAATTCCCGGCTGTCGCGCCGGCCGGACGTTCTTCACCGGCAAGGGCTACGGGAGCAATCTCGCGTGGGATTACATGCTGTTCCTCGTGAGCGCCGCGACGCCCTCACGCCTGGAGTGCCGTTGGCACGGGGGCGAGAAGCCCGGGCGGGCGACGTCCGTGGATTTCAGCCGCACGCTGGAGGTCTGGCAGCCGCCGGACGGCCAGGTGATCCGCGACTTCACGCTGCACGCGACGCTCGGCGAGCAGCAGTACGCGTTCATCTTCGACCTGGCGGCGTCGGGTGATGCGCCGCCGCGGCCGCACTTCATGCGCGTGCGCGAAACGTGCAAACTCGAAGCGCCCGCCCTTCCGTTGGCGTACACCGCGCCCACGCCGCCGCGCTGCGTCAGGCCCTACATGCGGGCATTCAACTACTGGCTCGTCACCTATCTCCGCCGGCACGAGGGGGAGGACAGGCTCTTCTTCGGTGCGATCGATTGGGGCCGTGAGCCCGTTGAGTTGGTCGAGCTTGCCACGCCCGCGGCGATGGCGGAGGCGTTTGCGGTGGTCGGCCTGGCTTAGTCGTCTTGCCAACCACCGAGTGAGGAGCAAACCATGACTCTCCCGAACACGCTGAGCCTGCCCGCCACGCTGGTTGAATCAGCGCAGTCGCTCCTGGCATTTCCCGAGGCCTCGGAGTGGAGCGCGGCGATGGCCCGTCTGCTCCTGGCGGCAGTGCTGGGCGCCGTACTCGGTGTCACAAGGCAGCACCTGCACAAAGCGGCGGGGCTGCGCACGCACATGCTCGTGGCCCTGGGCTCCGCCGTCACCGTGGTCACGGCCTCGCACGCGGGCATGTCCAGCGCCGACACCAGCCGGATCATCCAGGGTGTGGTCGCGGGGATCGGTTTCCTGGGCGCGGGCACCATCCTCAAGGCGGACAGCGAACAGCACGTGCAGGGCCTGACCACCGCGGCGAGCGTCTGGACAACCGCGGCCATCGGCGTGGCCGCCGGCATCGCGCCGCTCTGGCTGCCGGTGGCTGGCGCCGCGCTGGCATGGTTCATCCTCGGCCCGCTGGGCGTCATGGAACGCCGACTGCAGAAAACGAGCGACAAGTAAGCACCCGTCAAGGAAAAGGACAATCGCATGGGTTGGAAACTCACCTACGCCCACGACCGCCTCGGCAAACCGGTCTCGGGCAGGCTCGCCGACCTGATCGCCGCCATCGAGAGCGGCTGCGAGGCGCGCATCTGCATCGACTACGCCCAGGACGGCCCGCCCATCTACCGCGACCTGACGGCGCTCTGGATCAAGGAGGGGCAGGTCTATGCACAATCGCCGCCGGTGGTGAGCTGCTGCTTTGAAAATGTTTACGTCGGCGGCGACACGGCGACGGTCGGCCCGGATTACGAGGGCACCGGCCTGCGGTTCCTCGACAACCCCTACTACTACTTCGAGATCGTCAGCACCCGCGGCGACGTGGACAAGAGCCGGTGGGGCATCGCCGACCACAAGCTCCGCCGGCGGAACCAGGGGAAGTTCGCGATGCGGTGGTTCACGCGCGAATGAGGCGGGATTTACGGGAGACAATGATGACCGCGGACGAATCGACGTGGGAAGGCTACCGCAAGATCGATTTTGAGGTCGATGGCCGGGCCTGCTTTCTCGTGCTGCCCAGGAGCGCCGCGACCGGGAAACCCTGGATTTGGCGCACCGAGTTCTTCGGGCATGAGCCGCAGGCGGACCTGGCGCTGCTGGGGCGCGGGTTCCACGCGGCCTACATCGACATGCAGAACATGTACGGCGCGCCCGTGGCGATGGACCACATGGACGCCTTCTTCGGCCACGTCACGCGGGAACACGGGCTCTCATCACGGGTCGTGCTGGAAGGCTTCAGCCGCGGCGGCCTCTTCGCCTTCAACTGGGCGGCGCGCCGGCCGGCGAACACGGCCTGCATCTACGGCGACGCCCCGGTGTGCGACATCAGGAGCTGGCCCGCCGGCATGGGAAAGGGCCCCGGCTCGCCCGAGGACTGGAAGCGCTGCGTGGCGATGTACGGCCTGAAAAGCAAGCAGGACGCGGCCCGCTTCCGCGGCAACCCGATCGACAACCTTGAACCCCTCGCCAAGGCGAAGGTGCCGGTCCTCATGATCTGCGGAGACGCGGACAAACCGGTGCCCTTCGAGGAGAACGCGGCGATCCTCGCAGAGCGCTACCGCGCACTCGGCGGTCCGGTCACGATGATCGTCAAGCCGGGCGTCGATCACCACCCGCACAGCCTCGTGGACCCCACGCCGATCGTGGATTTCATCCTGGACGCAGTGGCGGGGCGGGGTTCGTGAGGACCCAACTCTTTACGATGTGCTCTGCAACCATAACCTTTGGAGTTTCCGGCGGGCGATATCGCGGGTACAAGGGTCGGCTTGGCGAGCCAGCAACATAGCGACCCGTCATCCGTTCGCTGTCATCGGTGAGGACTCGGTAGCCCGAGGTTCTTATGAATCGTTATTACTATTCCGACGCCATTGCCGCATTTCTTGAAAAGGGAGACGACGCAATCCTCGGCGCGCTGGTGACCAACAATAGCTTCCGCTTGGAAGCATCTCAGCGCAATGCCTGGCTAGAAGAGATCCGGATCTTGAAGACAGTTTTGAAGCCTTACCGCGGCCGAGGTGCCGTTTATTTTGAGTATTCGATTCCCCGTCTAGGCAAGCGGATCGATGTCGTTATCCTGATTGAGTCTGTGATTTTCGTTCTGGAATTTAAGGTCGGCGAAAAAGAGTTCACCTCGCACGCCGTCGATCAAGTGTATGACTACGCACTCGATCTCAAGAATTTTCACGAGTCAAGCCACAAACAACCTATCGCGCCGATTCTCATTGCTACAGAGGCCCAAGAAGTCGCTCGATGTGTGCCGGCCACGCCCCATAATGACCACCTATTACTTCCGATCCAAAGCAACACGATTACACTGCCCGAAACAATCCGAGAAGTGCTGCGGTTTGTGAACGCGCCAACAATTGTCGCGAATCAGTGGGAATTGGGCCGATACCGCCCAACTCCTACAATAATCGAGGCCGCAACCTCGCTTTATAACGGCCACTCCGTCGCAGACATTTCCCGCAGTGATGCGAGTGCTATCAACCTGAGTCAAACGTCCAACGCCATCTCACAGATCATCCAATCCGCCAAAGCACGTTCGTACAAGGCCATATGCTTCGTGACGGGCGTTCCGGGAGCCGGGAAAACGCTGGTCGGGCTCGACATCGCCACCAAGCACATGGACAGAGAGAACGACCTGTACAGCGTCTTTCTCTCGGGCAATGGCCCTCTCGTTTCCATACTCCACGAAGCCTTGGCACGGGACAAAGTCCGGCACGAGAAAGAACAAGGGCGCAAGGCAAAGAAGGGTGCGGCGATGAGCGAAGTGAAAACATTCATTCAGAATGTTCACCACTTCCGTGACGAGTGCCTCATCGATTTAACGCGGCCGCCCATCGAGCATGTAGCATTGTTTGATGAGGCGCAGCGGGCTTGGAACCGCGAGCAGACATCGAGCTTCATGCTACGCAAAAAGAAAAAAACCAACTTCAATCAATCCGAGCCTGAATTTCTCATCTCCTGCCTCGATCGTCATCCCAATTGGGCCGTCATTGTCTGTCTGGTCGGCGGCGGGCAGGAGATCAATACCGGTGAAGCGGGTATCAGTGAGTGGATCGAATCCCTCATCCGTGCCTTCCCCCACTGGCATGTTTACATCTCGTCACGTCTGACCGACAGCGAGTACGCGGCTGGCCACACGCTGGATCGCATCGCTTCCTGCTCGAACGTCGTACTAAAGGATGAGTTGCATCTCGCGGTTTCGATGCGGTCCTTCCGAGCCGAGCATGTCTCACTGCTCGTCAAACAATTGCTGGACCTTGATGCGGACGAAGCCCGCCGGACTTTGCGGCTAATCAGCAGGCATTACCCCATCGTCATCACACGTGATCTGCACAAAGCCAAGCTGTGGCTCAGACAACAAGCCCGTGGCTCTGAACGCTATGGGATTGTTGCTTCTTCTCAGGCCCAGCGGCTCAAGCCTCACGCGATCGACGTGCGGTCACCCATGGATCCCATCCATTGGTTTCTCGACGGCAAAGAGGATGTGCGATCGTCGTACTACCTGGAAGATGTCGCAACTGAATTCCATGTCCAAGGCTTAGAGCCTCTAACAAAAAGACGCCTTGAGGGAATCGTGACAGATTTTGATGCAGCCCAGGATGAGGAACGCCTCGTGGATGTCGGCCCGGCGTTCGTACCGCACCCGCAGGCGGCGGTTCTGGTGCAGCCAGCTATGCGTCCGCTCCACCACCCATCTCGACACGCCCAGGCCGCTGCCGTGGGCGGTGTTGCGTCTGGCCAGCACCGGTTCGATCCCGCGCCGACGCAGCGCGTCGCGGTGCGGCCCCGAGTCGTAAGCGCGGTCGCCCTGCACGCGGTCGGGGCGTCGATGCGGCCGGCCCACCTTGCCCGGCACGGGCGGGATGGCGTCGATGATCGGCAGGAGCTGCGTTACGTCGTGCGCGTTGGCGGCCGTAACCGTCGCCGCCAGAGGGATGCCATGGGCGTCGGTCGCGATGTGGTGCTTCGAGCCGTTCTTGCGGCGATCCGTGGGGCTGGGTCCGGTCTGGGCCCCCCAAAAACCGCCCGCACCGACGAGCTGTCCACCACCGCCCGCGACCAGTCGATCTTGTCGGCCTCTCTCAATTTGCCCAGCAGCACCCGGTGCACCTTGGCCCACACCCCGGCCTCCTGCCAGTCGCGCAGGCGTCGCCAGCAGGTCATGCCGCTGCCGAAGCCCAGTTCGCGCGGCAATAGTTCCCAGGGGATGCCCGTCCGCAGCACGAAGAGGATGCCGCAGAGCACCGCGCGATTGTCCAGGGGCCTGCGTCCGGGGTATCGCCGGCGACGCTTCTTGGGCGGGGGCAGGATGGGCTCGATCAGTTCCCATAAGGAATTATCCAGGATCGGCTTGGCCATGGCTGAACCTCCGTGTTCAACCCTCGTGTCGGCCAACAACGCTAACCCGCTTCAGTCATTTTGTTAGAGGCTCTTAGAACTGGATTGGGCGTGCGTGACATGGGATGCGGATTTCCGGCATACGCAGATGGGTTGGGAACACTGGTCGTTCTGCGGCGATCGCTGGAATCACATCAGAAAACCAGAACGTCAGATGTATCTCAAGAACGCATACCGGGTCCTTCTCACGCGGGCGAGGCAAGGTATGGCCATTGTGGTTCCAAACGGAGACTCTACCGATCCAACACGCAAGGTCGCGTATTACGATCCAACGTTTGATTATCTGCATCAGCTTGGATTTGAAATCATGTGAACACAGGGGACACTCGCTCCAATCAACCCGACAATCTACCGCCTGATTCTGCCTTGCACCCCGTGCAGGGATAAACTCCCCACCAACGCAGCACACCCCACACCGAGAGTGCGATGACCCAGAACTTCCCGAGCGTGTCGGTCAAGCCCTACAACGGCGCACCGACGATCCACATCGAGCAGCGGCCGGTCTTCCCACTCTTCCTCATGAGCGGGGCGAAGGCGATCGAGGGATTCAAGAAGCACGGGGGTTGCGACATCCACCTCATTACGGAGTGTTTCTCGCTGGGGTGGGTCGGGATCGGCAAGCACGACTTCGCCGAGTTCGACGCGAAGATGCGGGCGATCCTCCGGGCCGACCCCAAGGCGTACATCATGCCCCGGCTCTTCCTCGACGCCCCGGGCGACTGGCTCGACGCTTACCCGGACGACCGCGTCGCCTTCGCCGACCCGGCGGCCTACCAGGAGCCCAACCAGTGGGCCGGCGCCAAGCACCCGAGCTGGGCGTCGCGCCGCTGGCGCGCCGACGCCTCGGACGCGCTGCGCCTGCTCCTGCGCCACGCGAAGGAATCCGACTACACCGGTCGGATCATCGGCTGGCACGTCGGCTCGGGCATCTACGGCGAGTGGCACGTCTGGAGCGGCGTGCACTACCCCGACACCAGCCCGGTCTTCGTCGAGGCGTACCGCGAGTGGCTCGGGGCGAAATACCCGGGCGAGAAGCGCGAGCCTCGGTTGCCCAGCGTCGAGGACCGCCGCAAGGCATCGCTCGGGATGTTCCGCGACCCCGCGGAATGGCGCTGGCTGCTCGACCACGCGGAGTTTTTTCACCAGCACGGGGCGTCGGCGCTGGCGGAGTTCGCCCAGATCGTGCGCGAGGAGAGCGGCGGCCGGTCGATCGTGCTGGCGTTCAACGGCTACCTGCCGGACCTGGGCGTCGATGGCCACGAGATCGACCACCGCGCCTTCGAGACGACGCTGCGCGACCCGAATGTCCACTGCTTCTCCGCCCCGCACACCTACCGCCGGCGGCTGCCCGGCGACGACGCGATGATCCGCGGTTACCTCGGCAGCGTCCGCGCCATGGGCAAGCTCTGGATCGACGAGGCGGACGACCGCACCAGCCTGTCGGACCCCTCGCCCTGGACGCACGTCAAAACGATGGAAGAGAGCGTCGAGGTGCTCTGGCGGGCGTTCTCCCACGCGTTGACGCAGAACTGCGGCGTCTGGTTCATGGACATGGCCGGCATGGGCGACCACCCGAGCTGGTACGACCACCGCTCCATCATCGAGGCACTCAACCAGATGCAGCGCATCGCGGACCACTCGATGACCAAACCGCGCACGCGCCCGACGCAGCTCGCGGTGGTCGCCAGCTTCAAGAACGCCTTCTACTGCACCGATCGCTCGTCCGGGCTGGACGGCATCACCGACACGCTCATCAGCGGGCAGCTCGCGGAGTTTTATAAGCTCGGTGCACCGTTCGATCTTTATCTCCTGCCCGAGCTCTTCGAGCCGACCGTGCCGCGATACGACGCCTACGCGTTCCTTGACACGTTCCACATGAACGACGCGGATTACGCGCGGGTGAAAAAGCTGCGCGACGCCGGCAAGACGCTGCTCTTTTTCTACGCCCCGGGCATCGTCTCCGACACGCACCTGTCGCTGAACCGCATGCGCGACCTCTTGGGCATGGAGGTCGAGGCGGTCGAGGCGATGACGATGCCGGACGGCAAGCGGCAGCATCCGGGCCTGCTCGTGCGCGGCGCGGCGGCGGGCGTGGTGCGGAAGAACAACGTGATCTGGAGCCCGGCCTCGCCGCTCGCCGCCGGCGAGATGCGGTCCTTTTTCCGCCCCGCCGGTGTACACATCTACCTCGACACGGATGACGTCCTCATGGTCGGCGGCGGGTACGTCGCGGTCCACGCCTCGGGCTCCGGTTCAAAAACCCTGCGCGGCCGACGGCCGACGACATGGATCAACGCCCGGACAGGTAAGACCCTCGCCAACGGTGCGGCCGAGGTCACGCTGCACCTGGAGCGCGGGCAGACGGTGCTGCTGGAGGTCGGGGATCACGCCTGACAAAGAGCGAGGGTGCGTCCCGCCGCAGGAGCGGGATAATGAAGGCGTGACCACGCCGCAACCAACCGACGAAGCGCTACTCCGCGACCAGATGGGACGTGTACCGCGCGGTGTCGTGGCCGTCGCGGCACGCTGCCCCGAGGGGCACCCGTGCGTCTTCACCACCTACCCGCTGCGCCGGAGCGGCGAGAAACTGGTTCCATTCCCCACGCTCTACTGGCTCTCGTGTCCACGACTCCGCGCACAGATCGCCCATCTGGAGCGTGACGGTGCCGTCGCCGCACTCACCGCCGAGTTGGCGAACGACCCGGCGCTGCGTGCAGCCCTCCACCGCGACCACGAAAAATACATCGCACAGCGCTGGGCCACGCTTACGGACGAAGACCGGCTGCTCGTCACCGAGCGCGGCCTGCTGGACCACTTCCGCACGCGCGGCATCGGCGGCATGACCAGCCGCGCGGCGGTGAAATGCCTGCACCTCCATCTGGCGCACCACCTGGCCGACGGGAATGCGCTGGGCGAGCTGGTCGTGCGGCGTTACGGCTTGAAGCGGTGCGGCGACTAAATGCCTAAAGTGAATGGCAGCCCGCCCGGATCGACACGCGGCACAACCCACAGGCGAGACGCCGACATGGAAGACACCTCCAACCGATACACCGCCAAGGGACGACGCAGCGGCAAAGCGCCCGTGCCCAAGCCGATCAAGCATACCGTCAAGATCAACGACAACGGCGTGCAGTTCGACGTCTTCGCCTACCGCAAGCTGACCGAGCCGGAGGTCGCCGCTGCGATCAAGGACTGGCTGGGCAACCGCAAGATGAGCGAACTGGCCCCGTGGCGGACCTACAGGATTCAGCTCGAAGAGGATGAATCCTGAACCCGCCGACGCGCATGACCCGCAAGGCCGCCCCATATCGCGTGTACCTGCTCCGCTGCGGTGACGGCTCGCTCTACTGTGGCATGACCAACGACTTGGCACACCGCGTCGAGCAGCACCGGCGCGGCCGCGGCGGCCGATACACGCGGAGCCACCAGCCGGTGTCGCTGGTCTGGCGGTCCGGACCGGTGGCGACGCGCGGCGATGCACTACGGTTGGAGGCGAGGATCAAACGGCTCTCACGCGCGGAGAAGCTCCGGCTGATCACCGACGCCTCCCGGAAAAGAACACGGCCGCGCTGAGGCGCGGCCGTGTCAGTTGTCTCATCATGTCTGGCGTGCGGATCGTCTTACTTGAACATCGACTCGGCCTTCTTGGCTTCCAGCAGGCTCTTGGCCTGGTTGATCTTCTCCACGAGCGAGGCGGGGAGCGAGCCCTTCATGCCGTCGAGCTGCTTGAGGCCGCTCTCCGCGAGGTCGGTCTTGTTGTCCTTGATGTACTGCATCACCTGTTCGAGCAGGGAGGTCGCCTTGGCGGTGGCGTCGGCGGGTGCCGCGGCGGTGCCGCTGGTGGTTGTGGCGGCCGGGGTGGTCGTGATGGCGGGGACGGCAGCCTTCGCGTCCTCGACGGCCTTCGTCGTGGCGGCCTTCGCGTCCTCGGTGGTCTTCGCGAGATCGGCGGCGGCCTTGTCCGCTGCGGCCTTGGTCTCTTCGAGCGCCTTTTCACCCGCGGCCTTCGCGTCGGCGGCGGCCTTGGCGGCGGCGTCGGAGATGTCACTACCGGTGGATGAAGTGGAGGGCGCGGGCGTGGGACGCGGTGCCGGCGGCGGGGTTGACTTGTCTTCACAGCCCACGAGCGTGAAGGCGGACAGGGCGACGATCAAAATCGTGTGACGGGTCATGGGGTAGCTCCTCTGATGGTTAGCGGTGCCTGATCGGTTGCGGTGCGACCTTACATGATACGCGGCCTTCCCCTTGGAGAGAACGCCACCACGCGGTATCCGTCAGATGCCCGACTGCAGCGCTTGCGCCCACGCGGCGATCGAGGCCTTGTAGCCCTCGGGCATGCGGAGCGCTCCGACCTCGGCGAGAGGGAACCAGCGGAGCTGCTTGTGCTCGTGGCTCAGCACCGCCTCGGTCTCGCGGGCCTCGGCGCAGCCGTAGGTGATGATGAGCACGCGCACGCCGGGGGCGATGGTGTATACCCACGAGTCCAGAAGACGGGTCGGCTCGACGCGGAGCCGCAGCTCCTCGGCGATCTCGCGCGCGACGCAGCCCGCCGGCGGCTCGTCGGGTTCGAGCTTGCCGCCGGGGAGTTCCCACTCGTCGCGCTCGTTTTTCAGGAGAACGACACGACCGCCGCGGATGATGACCCCCTTGACCGAGACGGGGAACCGGTACGCCTCGTTGTCGCGCGGGGTGTTGCTCATGAATGACCTGCTCCAATCTGAATCCGCCCGCCATGATCGTACCTCCACCGAGCGGCGCACCGGGCCGATTTGTCTGGCGGCGCACGGCGTGTACGCTGGGGGGCCAAGGATCAACCATGGCCGAATCACACGTGATCAATCTCTGGCCCGAGGGCTCCAAACAGATCGCCTCCCCCGCCCCCGCAGAAAAACCGTCGCCGGGCTGGCAGCCCAACCCCGGCCGCCCGAAGCTCGACCTCTACCCACCGACGCAATCGATCTGGAGCGGGACGAAGAAGCGCGGCTGCGTCATCATCTGCCCGGGCGGCGGGTACGGCGGGCTGGCGAACCACGAGGGCGAGCCGTTCGCACGGCTCTTCGCCATGCACGGGCTCTACGCGGCGGTGCTGACGTATCGCGTCTCGCCAAACCGTTTCCCCGCGCCGTACAACGACGCCTGCCGTGCCATCCGCATCATCCGGTCCCGCGCGGAGGAGCTGGGCATCGACCCGCAGCGCATCGCCATCATGGGCTTCAGCGCCGGCGGGCACCTCGCCTCCACCGTCGCCACGCAGCCCACGCTCCACGTCGAGCCCGATGACGACCTGGCCCCGAGCGTCTCCGCACGGCCGGACCGCGTCATCCTGGGCTACCCCGTGGTCTCCTTCGTCACCCGCTACCACGCCGGCTCGGCCGCCAACCTACTCGGGCCCGACCCGAGCCTCGAGCGGCGCACACGGTTCTCCAACGAGCTGCACGTCACCAAAAACAACCCGCCCGCCTTCATCTTCCACACCGGTGACGACGCGGCCGTGCCCGTCGAGAACGCCCTGATGTTCGCCTCCGCCTACGCCCGGGAACAGGTTCCCTGTGAGCTGCACATCTACCCCACCGGCCCGCACGGCGTGGGCATGGCGCTGGGGAACCCGGCGCTGCGCTCCTGGACGGGCCTGCTGATCGACTGGCTCCAGGATTGGATCACGGGCGTTTGAGCCGATTTCATCCGACGCCTGCGTCTTGCAATAACCAACCCACGAAGGACCCCCCATGCCCAACAACTACGAGAACCTCGGCATCCAGAGCTGGTGCTACCGCAACTTCAAAACGGTGCCCGCATTCATCGCGGAGCTGAAGAAAGCCGGCGTCGCCGCCACGGAAATCTGCGGCGTGCAGGTGGACTTTCCCGCGCCCGCGACCTTCGCCGGCGCGATCAAGCAGTTCAGGGACGCCGGCGTGGACATCCTCTCCATCGGCGTGCAGGGCATGCACGGAAATGTCGAACTCGAAACCAACTATTTCGAGTTCCTCAAGCTCGCGGGTGCCAAACACATGAGCGTGAGCTTCTCGCCCGACGGCATGTGGGACGCGTTTCGGACCGCCGAGAAACTCGCGAAAAAATACGGCGTCCGCCTGGGCATCCACAACCACGGCGGCTACGACTGGTTGGGTAATCCCACCATGCTCGACTACATCTTCAAGCACACCGATGAGTCGATCGGCCTCTGCCTCGACACCGCGTGGGCAATCGACGCCAAGCAGAACCCCGTCGAGATGGCCGAGAAGTTCGCGTCACGCCTCACCGCCGTCCACGTCAAGGACTTCGTCTACAACCCGGCACGCGAGCCCAGAGACGTCGTCATCGGCAAGGGCAACCTCGACCTGCCCGGCCTGCTCAAGACGCTCAGGAAGAACGACTTCAAGGGCGTGATGGTCATCGAATACGAGGGCGACGCCGACAACCCCGTGCCGGCGCTCAAGGAGTGCGTGAGCGAGTACCGCAACGTGCTGACGAAGATGTAAACATCTTCCCATAGCCCCCGGCTCGGCCGGGGGGTTCCGCGAGTGATTCCCGGACGCCGGGCATGCGCCGCGTGGACGGTGATCCAACGAAGAACCCCCCGGCCGAGCCGGGGGCTATGGGATGGAGCGTCAGACCCAGAGCAGGTGCCGGCGCGACGGCTCGACGAGCGGGCGGATGGTCCCCATGTACTGGTCATAGCCGGTCTGCTGGGCGTCGGAAAACTTCACCGGCGTGACGCCTCTCGCCTGGAACTGCGTGAAGATCACCTTGCGGTCGCTGGTGTCGGTGTTGATGGAGCCCGAGTGGATGACACCCGTGGTGCCGACGCTGATCTGCCCGGCGCGGGCGAGCAGCGGCGTGGGCTGGGCGTAGCCGATCGCGGGCAGCTTATCGAGAGAGTGGGCGGCGACGGCGGCGGGCTGGTTGCCGAAATGCTCGGCGAGCTGGCGGTGGCTGCCGGCGCGGTACATCAGCGGGGCGCGGGTCGGCGTCACGTCGGTGAGCCAGAACAGGATCGTGCAGAGGATGCCGCGCGGCGTCGAGTCCAGGTCGGCGGCGCTGAAGCGGATGTCGGCGTGCTCCCCCTCCAGCGCGGGTTGGGCCCCCTGCCGCGGCGCGGTCTTCCGCAACGCCACGGCCCGCAGCCCCACGTCGCTCGACCGGAGCATCTGTTTGGCGACGGCCTCCACGAACGGGTGGAACATCAGGTGCAGCAACTCCACGTCGGTGAACTCCGTCCCGAGGAACCCCTCGACGCGCGACCCGAACGCACGGTCCGCCGCCGACGCGGCCGCCGAAATCTCCGCCGGCGTGAACGGCGTGTCGATCGTGACGAAGCCGTCGCGGTCCATCTGCGCCAATTGTTCCGGACTCATCATGGGATACCTCGCCGATTCAAACCGAGCGTAACAGTCATTGCAGGAACCGCCGCACAACGTTGGCTGTGATGCGGCTGACCGCGTCATCGACCCAGAGCGACGCGACCCAATTAATCGACCCCACCGAGAACACGGCCGACCCGGCGGCGGGGTCGGGCGCGTGGAACACGATTTCCGCGCCGCCCTCCTCCGGGTTCGTCCCCTTGGCGAGCAATTCACAAGCGGCGGGCGAGTTGGCGCTGCGTTTGTCGGTCTCGTGGCCCGACGCGCCGCCGTGGCAGCGTTCGTTCTGGTTGGCGAGGCCGAAGAGGTCGCCGTTGCGCAGGCCGGTGCCGGCGAAGACCCAGTGCGAGGCGTCGATGACGCGGTACGGCGCGGCGGTCATGATGCCGCTGTCCGTGGTGACCACGCCCAGCAGGTTCGCCTCGGACTCGACGCTGCGCGCGAACCGGCTGTCGTACACCTTGCTCGGGTCGGCGGGGTCGGTGTGCGAGAGCGAGCCGGGCGAGCCAAGCAATTGCGTCTTGCAGCGCATCGCCCCATTGTCGAGGAACTCGATCTCACAGTTGAGGCCGTTGCCGCCCAGGTAGATCAGCCGCCCGCCGCGTTGGAACACCCACTCCTTCACGCGTTCGTACATTTTCCTGGACCAGTATTCCGGGTGCACCGAGATGGCCAGCGCCTTGTATTGATCGAGCGGGAGCCCGCCGGTGTGCAGGTGGTGGTCGGCGTAGAGGTCGTAGGCGAAGCGCTCGCGCTCGAGCCAGCCGAGGAAGCGCCACTCGGTGGGGGCGAGGCCGCACTGCATGCGCCCGCGAATCGGGTCGGTGATGTGCGTCTCGGGCGCGCTGAAGTTGTGCGGCTCGGGCCGATCAAAGGAGAGCGGCGGGTACGCTTCATCGGGGAACGTCCACTCGTGGAACGCCCCCTTCTGGTAGCGGAGCATGTCCTGGCGGGCGTTGACGATCGGCTCGGGCGGCAGGCCGGCGGTGTTCACGTAGTTGCTGCGGCCGCCGAAGTTGTTGTAGGCGTTCCAACTGTTCGTCGAGGCGAGCACGGCCAGCTTCGCCGAGGGGGCCGCGGGCGCGACCACCCACGGGAACGCGAAAAACGCCCCCGACTCGGCCTCGGCGTGGAAGTAGTAGAGTCCCGAGCGCTCGGGGGCGACGGCGAGCTGCGTGTGGTGCGGGCTGCCGTGGCCGATCTTGTTCCACATCACGCCGGTCTGCGTATAGTCGCCGTCGGGGGTGATCTGCATCGTGGCGCGCGGTCCGTGCTCGTCGAACCAACCCAGCAGGCGGACCTGTTCTTTTTCGAGGCCGTAGCGCCAGAGCGTCAGGCGGTAGGGTTCGACGGAGTGCACGCGGAACTCGCCTCGCTCACCGGAGCGCGCCCAGCGCGGCCAGACGTAACCCATCAGTGCATCGGAGAGTAGACGGAACTGGTAAGGCTTGTGCGTTGCCGCCGGATCCACACGCATGGTCACGTTCTTGGGGCCGTAGCCGTCCCGCGCAAGTGTGACGTGATACTCCCCCGGCTCGAGGTCGGCGTGCACCGCGCCGCGCGGCCCTGAGCGCACGAGGCAGGCCGTCACGCCGCCGCGCTGGAACTCCAGCGCCGCGTCGGCGACCGCCATGTACCGCTCGTTGCTGACGTAACCGATGAGCATGGGTGTGCAGTGTACCGCGTCTCGTTCGCCCACCGGGAGAGGGAGAAGAGCCGCTCACAAAAACGCACGGACGCCCTCCGCCAGCAGCCGGACGCGCTCCATCGCCTGGTCCCTCGAAAACTGCGGCAGCGACGGCGTGCGATTGGCGTCGTACAGCACCACCCGGCCATCAACGATCGCGTAATCGAACTTGCCGAAATCAAAACCCAGCTCGCGTCTCATCCGCCGCAGCTCCTCGGGCACCTGGGGCACCGGCTCGCGGCGGACGACGGTGTGCGACTTGATGATCCGCTCGTGCGAGTAGGAAACCGAGTTCGCTTCCCTGTCGCCGAAAAACATCCAGGTGCGCAGGCAGTAGAACTCGCCGCTCCGCTCGGGCAGGAACCGCTCGACCACCAAGGCAGGGTTGTGCCAGACGATGCGCGGCACGTCATTGGGCGAATCGAAGATCGGATAGTCCGACATCCCCAGGCTCGACCGCCAGCCCCACGGCAGCAGGTTACGCAGCGTGGCGAGCCGTTTGCGGATCCGCGACCTCTTGGCGGCGAGCCGCGCCTCCATCAGGCCGCCGTGGTTCAGGTTCGTCTTGACGATGACCGGCCCGCCGTAGCCGTCGCGGCGGCGCACGAGGTTGGTGCTGATGCGGCGCTTGGAGATATCGACGACCGCCGCATTGATCGTCTTGGGGTAGTGCCGCATGAATGCCAGGTGCGCCGCGCTCACCGACGTCATATCGACGTGCAGGATCGCCAGGTCCGCCTCGATCACTGGACCCGCGCCGTGCTGTACAGTGACGCGCAGGCCCTGCTGCCGCCAAACCTCGGCGATCTCATAAAGAAAGTACCCGGGCTTGAACGCCCCGCCCTCGTGGATGAGGATGACGATGTGGGACACCACGCGGGCCTCCAGACGCAGACCCCCCGGAAACACGATCGCTCATCAAGCGGCGCCACTGTAGCCGCACCCGATCACGCACACCATATGATTGCGGTGATCGCGTAGAGCCCCCGTATGGAACAACAACCCAAGAGCGCGTACTGGAACTACGTCGCGCGGCACTGGTATCTCTGGACGCCGCCGCTGCGGCCCTGCGCCGCCGACGTGCGCGTCACGGAAGAGGCCGTCCGCACCCACGCGGGCGGCGCGACATCCCGGGCGGTGCTCTGGGGCGTCACGCCCGAGATCGCCAACATGGCCTGGCCGGCGGGTATGGAACTCACTGCGGTGGACCGGGTGCAGGAGATGATCGATCACGTCTGGCCGGGCGATATCGCCGGCCGCCGCGCCGCCGTGTGCGGGGATTGGCTCGAATACCCCGCTGACCACGGGGGCTACCGCGCCGTCGTCGGCGACGGCGTCTTCAGCCTCATGGACTACCCCGACGGCCACCGCCTCCTGGCCGCCAAGGCGCACGCCCTGCTCGACGCGGGCGGGGTTCTCGTCGTGCGGCTCTTCGCGCAGGGAGCAAAACGCGAAACACCCGCGGCCGTGCTCGATGACCTCCGCGCCGGCCGGATCGGGAGTTTCCACATCTTCAAGTTCCGCCTCGCCATGGCGCTGCAGCGCAGTGCCCAAGCAGGCGTGCGCATGGGTGACATCTTCGAGGCGTGGGTCCGGGCAGAGATCGACCCCGACGCGCTGGCCGCCTCCACCGGCTGGAGCCGCGAGGTCATCGCCACCATCGATCACTACCGCGACAAGGACTCTCGCCTGATCTTCCCGACGCCCGGCGAGTTCCACGCGGT
Organism: Planctomycetota bacterium; assembly: GCA_021413865.1. Lineage (GTDB taxonomy): Bacteria > Planctomycetota > Phycisphaerae > Phycisphaerales > Phycisphaeraceae > JAIOPN01. Next base: position 80,852 of record JAIOPN010000052.1, read on the forward strand.
CGTGGGTGAAACCTTCGACAGGTTGGATTGCCGGTTCCCGACGTATGAGATGGGCGACCGTTGCCCGACGGTGTACTACCGGAAACGGGAGGGGTGAAGCACGGAGAACGCTAAGCCGCGAGGGCTAAATGAGGATGTGGGTCACTTGGGTGTCGCGGGCTTGGGCGGCGTGCGGTCGAGTTCGATGCGGGCCCGCAGGCCGTTGTTCTCGAAGGTCAGGCCCATGTCGCTCTGCTCGAACGCGGCGATCGGCAGAGCCGCGGCGGGGCCGTCCTTGGGCTGGCCCGGGTGGCCATACACGGTGGACTCCATCGTCTGCCACGCGTCGTTCCAGGCATAAGTTCCGCCGCCGGGGCAGACGAGTCGCGTCAGCCAGAACTTCTCGTGCAGCGCGACAGGGTCCTGCCCGGGGTAGCGGCGGTGCCACTCATTAAGGATCGGGATGTTGGACCACGCGGCCGTGCGCATGGCCTCCTGATACCCCTCCCCCGCCATGCCGCTCAACAGGTTGATGCCGTTGCCGTTGACGCGGAAGCAGAGCTGCGAGCCGAGCCACGGCTTGGCGACCGGCGGGGCCTGAACGGCGGCGGCTTGAGTCGCCGCGACGGCCGGAGCACCGGGCTTGGCGAGGGCGGCGCGGGCCGCACGGCGGTCCAGCGCACGCTTGATCAACTCCTCGCTGGGCGAAAGGAGCAGCGCGTCGGCGCTCGCGGCGTAATAGATCGCCAGCCGATTTTCGCCGGGCCGCGCCTCGCCGGCCTGGCTCACCTTCACGTAGGGCTGCTCGTTGTGCTTGAGCGTCTCCCACACCGTCATGCCCGGGCTGGTCTGCTCGACCCACCCGCGCAGCGCGGTGAGGAAGGCGGTGAGCTTGAAGCCATCGGCGACCTCCGCCCGGAACGCGACCGGCAGGCGGTGCAACTGCTGCTCGATGAAACCCGAGCGCTTCTCCGGCGGAAGCTTGGCCGCTTCCTGCCAGAGCGGGCCTTCATCGACATAGATCGCAATCGACTGGCCGAGCCACCCCAGCGGGTCGATATTGATGCCCGGCGCCGCGGTGACGGCGAACATGCCCCCGCGCTGCGCCATCCGTGACTTGGCGTCGATCGCCATCACCGCGTGGAGCAGGTCCGGGTGCGGGTCGCCCGCGGTCGGCGCTATCGTCGCACCCTTGGTCAGCTCGATGAACTCCCGGTACTCGGTGGAGGCGATCAGCGGCGTGACGGTCAGGTCGGCCGCCAGCTTGTTTGTCTTGACGCTCAGCCGCAGCGCGATCGGGTCGAAAGACTGCCGCCAGTTCTGCTGGTACGTGTCGCGCCAGCGCTGGTAGCTCTCGGCCTCGGCCTTGGTCACCTTCGCAAGATCAAGCTCGCTGATCGGCGTCTGGAAACCCATCGATCCATAGATCGATGAACGCACGCCGCCGGGCGCCAGACTCACGTCCCCGAGGTCCACCGCCGAGCCCGCCGCGTCAACATGAATGGCGGGCGGTGCGTCTTTCGCCAACACGTCGAGCTGCCGCGCCTGGAGTTCGGCCAGCGCCGCCAGCGCTACCGTGCGCCGGGCCGAACCGATGCGCCACCGCGGGCCGCACCAGCGGCGGATGGCGGCGTCGCTCAGCACGATCAGGGCCGACTCCTCGTTGTCCGCGCGGGGGTAACGGTTGCGGAAAAAGACGTATTCCGGGGCCGTCGCCAGGGAGGGCGATCCGTTCCTGGAGACATTCACCAGCCGTTCGAGCTGCGCGAGCGAGTTCGTCACCACGACCGCGTTGCCGAGCGTGGCGACGTAGCTGCTCACCGCGCGGTCTGGCGACCTGGCGCCGACGTACTTCACGCCCGAAAGCTCCGCTTTGACAAACTCGGTTGAGGGGGATTGGGAGGCGAGGGTGATCTGCGCCACGAGGAGCGTCTGGAGCGCAGCGGGGTTCGCGGCCTCGAAGAGCACGGCCACGTCGGTGCCGGTGAGGTAATAAGGATCGGAGCCGGTCAGCGCGACGCTCTTGATCAGCTCCGGGCCGAGCAGGCGGCCCAGCGTGCTCATCGACAGGCCGAGCTGCCGCTCGTACCGCTTCACGAGGTGCGTCTCCTCGGCGAGCGGCAGCGCGAGGTGGAGCCCGGGCGTGCCCCCGGCACCCGCCTCGTCGGCGATGGCCATCGCCGACGCGAACGACGGGAAGAAAACGGCGTGCTGATCCACCGGCACGAGCGACGCCAGCGGGTCGAACTCCGGCTTGGCGCCCTTGAGCAGCGCGGCCCAGTCCATTTCCTGCACGGTGATGCCCGTGAGGGAGTTGGTATCAACCAAGGGATCGGCGGGCTGCGTTGAGGGCCGGGTCGCGGGGCGGACCAGCAGCGCGCGGTCGAGCTGCAGGTTTTCGCTGACCGCCCTGCCGCCGCTGAAGAGGTCGTAGAGGTCTTCGGGGTCGTCCATGCGCGGGCGACGCATGCCGCCGGCCGCCGCGGGTGATTCGCCGTGTCCCGACAGTTCCCGCGCAGCCTCGTTGGCCTGGTGACGGAACCACGCCGCGCCGGCGTAGCCTCGACCGCTCAGCTCGCGGTAGTGCTCAAGCTTGTGGGTCAGAAAAATCTGTTTCGCCTCCGCCGCGGCACGGCCGGCGGGGATGGTGAACTTCAGGATGACCGCGCCGGACGATCGCCCTGGAAAAAAGAGTCTGCCGGTAACGTCCTTCCCCGCCGGGGCGCGGGCTGTCAGCGTCCCCGTGACCGCGGCATCCGGGTTCCAGTTCGCCTGTGCCATCGCCGAGTCAACGTAGGCCTCGCCCTCGCCGTCGAGCACGGTGTAGCACGCCGAGCCACCCATCATCGACCAGCGGGCGCGGTTCTCCGGCTCGCCCGCCGGCCGGGTCTCGACCACGGTCATTTCCGATTGATTCAGCACCACGGAGAAGTAGGCGTCCTCCGCCCATGCCGGGGCCGAAACCAGAACGATCACCCATGCCGCGAGCCAGCGATACCGCGTGGACATGACGCGCCCCTTTTTTATGACGTGATATGGATGATGCTAACGACGGGCCGGGCGGGGCGATAGTCCGCGACTGTTTCTTCCCTCCCTCTGCCTCCGGGAGAGGGCCGGGGTGAGGGGACATATGGACGGATGAATCGTGCGGTCGCGCGAACGTAGAACCCATCCGGCCGGTGATCCCCTCACCCGTCGGCGAAGACGCCACCACCCTCTCCCGGGGGGAGAGGGGACGCGTCCGGCTACGGGTTCACGTCCGCCTTCTGCAATGTGACGTTGTTCTGCTTCGCGTTACGCCCCTGCGAAGTAACCACCTCGTGCAGGAGATCGACGCGTTTGCCCGCATCGACCGTCGTTGTGAACTCGACGGTGCGGAAGTCGAACAGCTTGATGCCGGGGATCGTGCTGCGGTAAGCGACGTGGCCGTCGTAACTCCGCCGCACCTCGACCTCGATCGGCTTGGCGGTGTAGTTGCGGACGCGCTGCGTGAAGACGGCGTGCTCGTCCCAGCCGGCGACGCTGGAGTTCACCTCGATCTCAGCCGGGCCGCCGACCTGCTTGAAGACGTTCATGCCGTTGATCTGCATCCAGATGTTGTCGCGGGAAGCGCGGAGTTGGATCAGCTCGAAAATAACCTCAGGGTCGGTCCCCATATTGACCTCGATCTTGTCGCCGATGGGGATGTATCGGGATTCATATTCCGCCAGAAAGCTCAACCCGTCGCGGCCGTTGTCGCGAAAGATTCGGACCATACCGTCCGGTAGCGGGGTCGTGCCGAGTTTGGATTTCACGTCGTTCGTGATGATGTACATACGGACGAGCTCATCCCCATACTCTTCCTCTCGATAGCGGTACTGCACCTTGAAGGGAACATCGACCGCTTCAAAGGATCGCATACGCTTGGACCATCCGTTGGGGATCGTCTCGGTACGCTCGACGGTGTAGATGAAGTATTCGCTCAGGCCTTCCTTGATGATCACTGGGGTTGATGATTCACCGCCCGAACCTCCACTGCCGCCGCCGACAAATAGACTGCGTCCCGATGCCCCTTCCTTATCAAAAATCGACTTGGACGCGTCGCGTTTCAACTCATGCTTCCGGTCCTCGTTAAGGCCTTCGACCTTCTCGGGCGTTATCTGCGCCAACGCCGCGATCTTCTCGACGAGGTTGATCGTGCCGACGACGAGGCGGACCTGGGCGTTCTCGTAATCTTCTCCCGAGTTGTTGATCACGCGGACGAAGTTCTCCAGCTTCATCGTTGTTTCGTCCGCCGAGGCGATGCCGACGTAATCCGCCCGCCACGAGATGCCGCTGGTGAAGTAGGTGATCTCGATGGTCGCGTCGCCGTCGATCTCGCTCTGCACGTTCCAATACAACATCTGCGGCTTGTCGTGCGGGAAGGTGGTGTCGAGGACTTCGAGCTTGTCGGGGTTGGTGATGAAACGCAGCTCGACGCTGGTGGGGTCGATCAGCGTGTTGGCCCAGGAGAACTGGAGCGGGTTGACCCCCTTCTTGAAGCTGACGATGCGAGTCTCGCGCACCAGCGTGAGGTCCTCGGAGTTGTAGATGGTGAGCTGCACCGTCGCGCGGTTGGGCACGGTGGAGAGGTCGATGTTTTTGGCGGATGAAATCGAGGCGGTCAGCAGCAGGACCAGCACCGCGAGCAGAAAAGCGTGTCGGGTGATGGCGTTCATGGGGTGATCCGTGGCGCGTACTCTCTGGATTCAGACCCGGCCAGACGCTAAGCCGCAAGCGGCGATGGGTGGGATGCCCGCCCCACCGAACATACAAAGGATACACAGCCGCCCCCGGAACGTCGGCTGGGCGGCCCGCCCCGTCACCCGGGGTTCGACGCATGGGGGGAGCGGGGGTTCCCGGGGGAGGGGGTATTTTTCATGCGGTTGGAACGGACAGGGCCCGCTGAAACGGGCGTGCCTTGGGTATGGGGGTGGTTCAAGCCCGGGCGGGGGAACGCCGATAACTGCTAAAGAAATGCGCACGTCTAGAAACGTCAAGTCGCTCTACACCGCCGAGAAGCCCGACCTCAACCACCGGCGTCACGGCCGCATCCGCTGCGAGATGCTGCGTTGCAAGCTGGGCGAGATCGCGGACCTCTCCGCGTCGGGCATGCGGGTCAGGCGGCTGGGCCGGAAGGTCGCCGACAAGGGCGACGTGCTGCACATGAACCTGCTGGCGTTCAACCAGTCGGTGCCGGTGCAGGCGAAGGTCGTGTGGGTGAAGAAGAGCGGTTTCCTCCGCTACGAGTTCGGCCTGGAGTTCATGGAACTTGCGCCGGAGACCCGGGCGTCGATCGCCTCGCTGGCGCGCATGGCGCTGAACATACGCGTCATCTCGGACGAGGTGTGAATCACGGCCCGCTCAAGCGGGCACGCCTCCTGCATCCCACAACAACCCCAAAAATCAGAAATCGACTTCCACCGCGAAGAGCTGGTGGTGCTTCGACCCGCCGATCTTGTCGGCGTAGATCAGCCAGCGTCCGTCGGCGCTGAAGTTGCAGTCCACGCCCTGCCCGCGGAAGGGGATGTAATCCGTGTGGATCGTTGCCATCCGCCGCATGTCGAGCCTTGATTGGTTCATCGAGAAGGGCGCGGCATAGACAAAGCTGTGGCTGTGCGTCCCCTCGCCGCTGACGTAGCCGCCGTCGGGCGACATGTAGAGGTGCGAGTGGTACGACTCCAGCGGGTCGGAGAGGAAGACCTCCCGGCCGTGCAGGTCGGCGATGCCCAACTGCGTGGGGCGCGGGGAGTATTCCGCCCAGGGGCAGTCGTGGAGCGTCGCCTCGCCGCGGCGGTCCTGGTAGGTGTAGCCGATGTAGTTCGGGTCGGCCCACCAGAACTCGTGCGTCACCAGCTCGCCGTATTCCTGCACGCGTATCTTGCGAAGGTCCGACCCGTCGGCGCGGATGGTCCAGGTGCGCTGGCCGCAGGAGTCGTACATGTCGTGGCAGAAGCGGATGAGGGTGGCGTCGGCGGGCGACGTGTCCAGGTGGAGCGGGCACATGCCGTCGGTCTCGTGGATTTTCTTGCGCTCGCCGGTGGTCAGGTCGTAGGCCCAGATCGCGCCGCTGCGCGGGCGGTCGTAGAAGCCGCGGATCGAGGCGATGTCCCTGGTGGTCGGGATCGGGTGCTTGGTGATGTCCTGCACGGTGTCGATGGTCAGCAAGTACCGGCCGTCGATGGTGATGTCGGTGATGTCGCCGGGCAGGTCGTCGGGGACCTCGGCGAGCAGCGCGGGCTCGGCGATGGAGCCATCCATCTCGATGCGGGCGGTCCAGATGGAGCGGTCGTGCCTGCGGTCCGCGCGTTTCTTCGTCTCACCGGCGGCGGAGCGGACGATCCACATGAAGCCGTCGCTCTCGCGGAGCTTGAGCGTGCCCAGCGCGTGGGGGATGAGCTGCACCTCGCCGGACTCGGGGTGGAGGATGATCATGTTGCCCTGCTCGTGCTTGCCGCGGGCGAGGATGCGGTTGCCGGGGAGTTGCTTGAAGTAGCGGAAATAGCTCAGGTGGGCGCCGTTGGGCAGGTCGGTGAGCTGGCGGATCGCGCGGCCGGTGTTCTCGTCGGTGAAGGTGCGGACGGGGCCGAGCGTGACGGAGGTTCCGGGGATCGTAGGGGAATCGGTGAGCGTGGCGGTCGGGGCCATGGTCTTGTTTCCGTATAGATCAGACGGTCGATGCGTGGAGAGACGCGGGCGTTTTAAAAATCCGAGCGGTGTCGGCACGCGGCGACGCCCCGCCCCGTCTCTCCGGTGATGAGAGCGGGCGGGAGCGCGCGTGATTCAAATATCCACGCGGACGGCGCAGAGCTGGAACCCGTCGCCCACCGTGTCGCTGTAGAGCAACCATTTGCCGTCGGCGGAGAAGTCGCAGTTTACGAGCTGGCCGCGGAACGGGACGTAGGGCGTGTGGACCGTCGCCAGCGGGATGTAGTCGATGCGGGTGCTCTTGATGTCGAAGCGGGCCGCGTAAACGAAGCTGTGGCCGTCCGTGCCCGAGCCGCTGAGCAGCTTGCCGTTGTTCGAGACGTAGAGGTGCGTGTGGTAGTGGTTGACGGGGTCGGAGAGGTAAACCTCCCGGCCGTCGATGTCGGCGATGCCGAGCTGTGTTTTCGTGTTGGAGTATTCGCACCAGGGAAGCTCGCGCGCGGTGGGGTCCTTGCGGCGGTCCTGGAAGGTGTAGCCGACACGCTTGCCGTCCGACCACCAGAACTCGTGCGTGACCAGCTCGCCAGATTCCTGCGGGCGGATCATGCGCAGCCCCGAACCGTCGGTGCGGATCGCCCAGACGCGCTGGTTCACGCCCTCGAAGCGGTCGTGCGCGAAGCGGATCAGGCCCGGGTCGCTCGGGCAGGTATCGACGTGGAAGGGGCAGTAGCCGTCGGTCTCCAGCAGCGTGGTGACCTTGTTGGTCTGCAGGTCGTAAACCCTCAGCGCGCCGCGGCGCGGCCGGGCGATGTAGTGCCAGAACATCTCCGCATCCTTGCGGGTCGGCGCGGGGTGTTTGTCGTGTGCGTTGTCCACGTTGTCGAGCAGCACGAGGTAGCGGCCGTCGAAGGTGATGTCCGACACATGCCCGGGCATGTCGGCGGGGAAGGTGCCCAGCAGCGTCTCACGGCGGTTGATCAGATCCTGCGCCCAAACCTGGCGGGCCTTGTGGTCGATTGTGAAGAGCACACCGTCGGCGTTGCGGAACTTGAGCTGGTGACGGTCCGTCATATTGGGGACGGGGTCGTGCTGGCCGGTCTCCGGGTCCATGACGTGGAGGGTGCGGTTCTCGTGGCCGCCGAAGCGGACGAGCATCAGGCCGTTGGGCAGGTGGCGCGGCTGGCGGAAGTAGCCCAGGGAACCGCTGCTGGTCGAGAGCTGGCGGACCTCACGGCCGGTGTTCTCGTCGATCCAGGTCTTCACCGCGTTGGGGGCGGCGAAACGGCCGGGGGCGGGGCTGGTGATGTCGGGCGTCATGGTCATGGTCAAAATCGGCTCCGGACCCGTCTGGCCACGATTGACGACAGGGTCGATCGCGCAGAACAGGCCCACGGTGGGGTAATGCCTTGGGTTGGGTTGTTTCGTCGGGGAACGACGACGGGCGGGGTGGGACGAGGTCTATTTAGACCCCTGTCTCCGAAAACGGCCCATTGCGGGCCATCACTTGTGCTTGAACGATACATCGACCAAAGGGCATGTCAAGGATCAGCACGGGATGGATATCCACAATCCGCCATAACCCCCTGTGAAAATGGGGGATGTGAATGGCTTTGGGGGCTTGGTGTGACACGCGGGACGCCTGCCGCATCGAATTACCGCCCCGCTGCTGCGGGTGTCACCGCCTCGACGCCCTCCACGATGTAATTGCATATGCCCATATAACCCAGCAGGTCGCCGCCGCGGTCCACGCTCGGCCGGTCGGCGCTACGCCACCCCGGGCAGGTCTCGACATAAGGCTGGACCTTGGCGTAATACTCCGCCAGCGCCGGGCGGTACGCCTTGTGGGCCAAGTCACGCAACGGGCCGTTCAGCTCCCGGCCCTCCGCCAAGGTGCCGTCGGGCTTGGTCACGACCACGCGGAACGTCACGTCGTGGAACACCCATCGGCCGTCCAGGTAAACCTCCGCACAGGTGTGCCCGCAGCGCAGGTTGTCGTGGAAGACGAAGCAGATGCGGGCGGGAATCCCCATCACCTCGCAGAGCGCGATGAAGACGCGTGACTGCTCGTTGCACCAGCCGGTGCCCGAGCCGATGAGCTGCTCCTCGGTCATGCCGCGGTCAGGGGCGAGCATGCGGAGCATGTGCGGGTGGACGACGGTGCGGGCGGTCCACTCCATCGCCTGGGCCACGCGCTGCCGCGGGGTCGCGCCGGTGAACGCGGCGGTGATCTTTTCCAGCGCCGGCCGTGAGCCGTTGCGGTAGCGCACGGCCGTGGGCGAATAGTCGCCGTAGAGCGCCGCGCTGGTCTCGTTGCAGAGGCGCACCATGCCCTGCGTCTGCGCCAGGTCGGGGTCCTTCACGGGACAGGTGGCGATGAGCTCATCGAGGTTTCCGGGGAAACCGCGGCCGATGTAGGGTTTAAGATTAGGGTCCATAAGGTGGAGAATGATAGCGAGGCACGCCCGCTTAAGCGGGCCGTGTTCACCGCACCCGCAACGCCACCCCCGTAAACCCCGCCACCCCGTCCGCCGCATACAACCCCCACCGCCCCTTGCGGTGGTCGTACATCCGCGACGAGAGCGCCACGCGGTCGTCGGCGTACACCACCAGGCAGGTCCCGTCCACGATCACTCGCAGCTTCACCCCCTCCGCCGGCCAAGGGTCGATCGGCCGCTCGGCCAACACCGGACGATCACCCGGTCGCGGCCCGCAATCCAGCACCATCCGCTTCCGGTGCGGCTCCAGACGGAGCACGTAATAGTTATCCAACGCGTCGTCCGTCCGCAGCAGGATCCCCGCCGTCGCGCCGGGTCTCTCCACTTTGACCCGCGCCTCGATCATGCACTCCTCGGGCATCTCCCCCAATGCGAGCGTCGAGCACCGCCCGCGCGCATCGGCGGTCGCGCCGTCGCCCTTCACGTCCCACGCCCCGATCTTCGCGCCGGCTGAGAGCGCAAGCGGCTGCGTCCGGCCGAACACCCCCGCCACGCTCTCGGGCACGCGCACCGTCAGCGTGCCGTCGGGCTGCTGCGTGATTTCATGCACGACCAACTCGCCGCCCCACTGGTAGTTGTCGGTGTCCTTCTCCCCCACGCGGGTCGGGAGCCAGCCGAACGCATAACGCCGCTGACCGTCGGAGGCGGTTTTCGCCGCGTAGAACGCCCGGGTGTCGAACGTGTCGTTCGCCGGTGCGATCCAAGGCCCGCCGAGCGACCGGCTCATGCGGTACCGCGTCTGCACCGTCGCGCTGAACTCGGAAAAGACCAGGTACCACCAATCGCCCATGCGGAACAGGTCCGGGCACTCGTGCGTGAAATACTGCTGGGGTGCCCAGAATGGCTCGCGCACCTCCCACCGCTTCAAATCCTTGCTCGCGCAGAGCGCGGTGCAGCCGCGCCGCTGCGCCGGCCCGGTGCGCTGCCGCGCCGCCAGCAGCATCCAGAACTCCCCCGCTTCTTCATTCCAGAACACAAACGGGTCGCGCCAGTCGTCGGCCGCGTAACGATCCACCGGGGCGAAGAGCGCGAAGCCCTCGTCCTTTGTCCATGATTTCAGGTCGGTGCTGGTCGCGTGCATCACCGCCTCGGCGGGCCGGCCGACCTTTGTGAGATGGTGGTTGTGCCCGGTGTAGAAAATATGGAACACCCCCGCGTGCTCCATCACGCAGCCGGTGAAGACCCACGCGTCCTGCGACCCGATCGGCCCGCGCGGGAGCGCCTCGCCCAGATCGTCGAACGTCACGAAGTCGCGCGTCGCCAGGTACCACCACGGCACCCCCTCGCCATGCACCGCCGCGTTCCGCCAGTCACGCAAGTAAAAAAGGTGGAACGCCCCGCCGTGGTGGAACGGGATGACGTCCGCGAGGAAACTGTCGCCCGGCCGGTAGAGCACGCCCATGGAGTGACCCCGTGTGTGAGTCCGCGATTCTATCGCGGGCAACCCGTGCGCAAAAAAAACACGGCCGATGCACGGGCAGTGTGCATCGGCCGTGGCGTTTGGCGAAAAATGGAACCCGCCCACCCCGACACTGGGCGGGTCCCGTTACTCACCCCGGGCGTAAAGTTGACCGTTTATCAACGCACGCCGCGAGCAGATGGTTCTCCGAAAAAATGAATCGACGCATCGCAATGTTCCAGCAAGAGGACCGGCGAAATGGATAGCCCATACGTGGACCTCCCGGAAAACCGAATCTCGTCGTGGAGATTTCTGCCGCTGATATGACGGACGCAAGGCACACAAAAGGTAACATCTCTGAACCGGCAATCAAGGGTTATTTGGGGTAATCAAAGAAAAATTTTTGCCCCCGGTTTTCCCGTCCCCCCCACCCCACCCGCGATACCCGCAAAAAAAAGCCCAGGCATGGCTATGCCTGGGCTTTGGGGGTGTTGAGAGAAAAAAGGGTTCTTCCCGCGGTTTCACGCCTCGTCCGTGTCCCTCAGCTTCGCCAGGATGCTGAAATCCTCCAGCGTCGTAGTGTCACCCTTGACCTCCTGGCCGGAGGCAAGCTCGCGCAACAGGCGGCGCATGATTTTGCCGGACCGCGTCTTGGGCAACGCTTCGGTGAAACGGATCTGGTCGGGCTTGGCGATGGCGCCGATCTCGTGGCCGACGTGGTTGGTCAGCTCCTTCTTGAGCTCCTCGGTCGGGGCCTTGCCGGTCTTCAGAGTGACGAAGGCCGCGATGCCGGTGCCCTTGATCTCGTGGGGCATGCCCACCACTGCCGCCTCAGCGACCGACGGGTGGCTCACTAGCGCGGACTCGACCTCCATCGTCCCCAGGCGGTGGCCCGAGACGTTGATCACGTCATCGACCCGGCCCATGACCCAGAAGTTGCCGTCCAGGTCGCGCCGCGCGCCGTCGCCGGCGAAGTAGCACCCCTTGATCTCGCTCCAGTAGGTCTTGAGGAACCGCTCGCGGTCGCCCAGGATGCCGCGCAGGATCGACGGCCAGGGTTTTTTGATGACGAGGAAGCCGCCGGCGTTCGCGGGGAGTTCCTGGCCATCCTTATTAACGATCGAGACGTCGATGCCGAAGAACGGCCGGGTGCATGAGCCCGGCACCGTGGTCGTCGCGCCGGGGAGGGGCGTGATCATGTGCCCGCCGGTCTCGGTCTGCCACCATGTATCGACGATCGGGCAGCGCTTGCCGCCGATGTGCTCGTGGTACCACATCCACGCCTCGGGGTTGATCGGCTCGCCGACGGAGCCGAGGATCTTGAGGCTGGAGAGGTCGTGTTTCTTGGGTTCCTGCTCGCCCCACTTCATGAAGGCGCGGATGGCAGTGGGCGCGGTGTAGAACTTGGTCACCTTGTGCCGCTGAATGATGTCCCAGAAGCGGTCGTTGGCGGGCTGGTTGGGCGCGCCCTCGAACATGAGGGTGGCCACGCGGTTGGGCAGCACGCCGTACACGATGTAACTGTGCCCGGTCACCCAGCCGATGTCGGCGGTGCACCAGTGCATCTCGGCGGGGTCCTCGCCGTGCAGGTCGAACACGTAACGGCTGGTCAGGTAGGTATAGACCATGTACCCGCCGGTGGTGTGCATGATCCCCTTGGGCTTCCCGGTCGAACCGCTGGTGTAGAGGATGAAGAGAAGGTCCTCGGAGTCCATCGGCTCGGCGGGACACTTGTCGGACGCCTTGGCCATCAGGTCGGACCAGAGGTGGTCGCGCCCGGCCTTCATGGCGAACTTGAAGCCGCCCACCCCCTTGACGCGGTCGTAAACCACGACGGTCTTGACCACGTCCGTGCTCGTCAGCGCCTCATCCACGGCCGCCTTGAGCGGAACGACCTTGCCGCGCCGGTACCCACCGTCCGCGGTGACGATGATCTTGCTCTTCGCATCCTCGACGCGGTCCTTGATCGCGCTGGCGCTGAACCCACCGAAGATGATCGAGTGCGGCGCGCCGATGCGGGCGCAGGCGAGCATCGCGATCGCCAGCTCCGGGATCATCGGCATGTAGAGCGTGACCACCTCGCCCTTCTTCACGCCCAGCGACTTGAGCACGTTGGCGAATTTGCTCACTTCTCGGAGCAGGTCGTTGTAGGTCAGGCGGACGAGCTCGCTCGCCACCGGCTTGGCGGCGTCGTACGGCTCCCCCTCCCACACGATCGCGACCTTGTCGCCCAGCCCCGCCTGCACCTGACGGTCGATGCAGTTGTAGGACAGGTTGGTCTTCCCGCCGACGAACCACTTGGCGTCCGGCAGGTTCCACTCCAGCACGCGGTCCCACTTCTTGAACCAGTGCAGCTCGCCCGCCCGCTCGCCCCAGAACTTGTCGGGGTTCTCGATCGACTCCTTGTAGAGCCGGTCGTACTCGGCCATCGACTTGACGTGCGCGCTCTTGCTGATCGACGCGGGCGGCGGGAACTTGCGGGTTTCCTGCAGGCCCGACTGCATCCCGGCGTTGCCGAGCGCTCCCAGGTCCACCCCTTTGGTTTGCGGCTGTGACATCGTGAACCGTTCTCCTTGCGCGGCCGTCCGTTCGGCGGAACCCGCGCCTGAAATGAAGAAAAAACCACCCTTGCGCGGCGGGACCACCTCCCCACCGTCAGGCCGACCAGTCTAAATCGACCCGCCGTGATCGGCAAACGTTTGCATGACGGCGTGCAAAGAAGCCCCGCATTGGCATGATGGGGCTCCACGCATCCGTCTTCCCCGCAGCCCCGTCATGCCAATGCGGGGCTTCCGCGACCACCGGGCGATGGGGCCGGACCAAGAGGTAAGATTGAAGCCGTGAAACGCCGCCTCTTCAACGCCGCCACGATGGTCTCGCTGGTGCTGGGTCTGGCAATGATCGGGTTGTGGGTGCGGAGCTTTGATTGGTTTGGCGACGACGTGCTCACCATCGCACGGGGTCCCGTTTGGTTCATTGCCTCACGCAATGGACAGATTGACATCGCTGGCCCGCTTCAACCCGAAAAACCCGGTGCGTCGCCAGACCCTGATACGCCGTGGCAGGACGATCGTTTTAGGATGTCGGATAAGTCAATAGATATTTATAGCCAGTGGTACTGGAACGGGTTTGGGCTTGGCTTAGTGGACCCGTCGGCAATCCTGGGGCCCGGCTCACCCCGGTACATTGTCGCTGTTCCGCACCTGTTTCTTGCATCGGTCCTGCTTGTCCCGCCCGGCTGTTGGCTCTACACGACACTGCGTCACAGCTGGCGGGCGAGGCGACGCCTCTATCACGCCGCGGCGATGGCCTCACTGCTGTTGAGCCTGGGGATGGCGGTATTGTGGGTACGGAGCTGGTGGTGGGACGATTCACTCGCCGTCGGTCCCAGGAGTCTCATCTGGTCCGATCAAGGGGTATTTCGTCTCCAGGCAAGACCCCGCGACCGAGAGTTTTGTTTCATCCTTGATTCCTGCGAAGTAACGGATCGCGATGTGATCGAAAAGGCGACAGAAGATGCCAAACGCTCAATATTCAATGATGAAAACGGCCTTTATTTCTGGTACTGGCGTGGGTTCGGACTTGCCTTGCCGATTCCATCTGGAAACGAGGGCGTCTTTATTTTGGATGTCCCGCACTGGTTTGCCGTGCTGGCTCTATTGGCCTTTCCCGCGTGGTGGCTCCACCGCAGACCCGAGCGTGTGAAGCGTGACGCCGAGCTCGCGAAGCGCGACGCGATGATCCGCGGCGTGTGCCGCAAGTGCGGCTACGACCTCCGCGCCAGCACCGGCAATTGCCCGGAGTGCGGGGCGGGGATTCCGGCGGTTTCCAAGTAGGCGCAGGCAGAGAAGCCCCGACATCGAGGAACACAACAGGCGTGGCGCGATCGGTGCGTCGGGGCATCGCAACCGGCTCGCGGGAGGGTAGAATGTTGTCGTCGCGAGAAACTGATGCGTCGCGTGCGTCGGTCGAGACGCCAAAAGAAGCACCCATGCCTTGGCCGCGTATTGTCTCCAGGCCATGGACGATCACCTTCGCCGTCATGCTTGCGGCGGCGGTGGGCCTCCGCATCTTGGCGATGGGTCTGGTCCCGCTCATCCCCGAGGAAGCGTACTACTGGATGTACGCGCAGCATCCGAGCCTCAGCTACTACGACCACCCGCCGATGGTGGCGTGGGTCATCTGGCTCGGCACGGCGATTTTCGGAAACAACGAGTTCGGCGTTCGCGTCGTCGGACACCTGCTGATGATCGGGGCGAGTCTGCTGCTTTATCAATTCGGGCGTATGTGGTTTGGGCGGACCGCGGGGCTGCTCTCGGCCGTGATGCTGCATGTGCTCCCGCTGTACTTCGGGGTCGGGCTCACAACGACGATGGATTCGGCACTGCTGTTCTTCTGGGCGATGTGCCTGGTGGGGGTCTCACAAGCGCTGCGGAGGGAGCAGGCGTGGGGATGGTATCTCGCGGGTTTCGCGCTGGGCGCGGCGATCCTGAGCAAATACACGGGCATTTTTCTCGCCACGGGCACGGTCCTGGTTGTGGTGGCTCACCCCCCGTATCGGCGGCACCTGCTCACGGTCCACCCCTACTTGGCGGTGCTGCTCGCGGCGGCGATATTCAGCCCCGTTGTCATCTGGAACGCAAACCACCATTGGGCGAGCTTCCGATTTCAATTCGTCGATCGCTTCGCGGGCAAGACGCCGATCCGGGTTCATTTCATCCTGACCTTCATCATCTACCAGGTGATCGCGTTGACCCCGCTGGCGCTGTGGGGGTGCATCACGCTCTTTGCCCGTGTCGCCCGGTCCCGTCGGCGGCTGTTCACGCCGCGGTGGCTCATCGCCATCTGCTTCAGTCTCCCTCTCCTTCTGGTGATGGCTTACAGCTCGCTCCGCCATGAAATCCATATCAACTGGACCCTTCCGCTGTTCCTCAGCTTGTTTCCCGCGCTGTCGCATCAGTTCATCGCGCGTCTGCGGGCGCTGCGAACCCCCATCAAACGGCAGCGGTGGGCGCGTGGATTCGCCTGGACGGCAATGGGCTGCGTCGCTCTCAACGCCGGCTTTGTGCTCTACCTGCTGACGCTGCAGCCCCGGCTCCAATGGATCCCCGCGTTCGGGCCGTGGCGTGAACTGGCGGGGATTGTGCAGCAGTACGAGGAACGATTGGAGCACGAGAGCGGGCGTGAACCGTTAATCGTCGGGTTGGGCAAGTGCCGACTGGCCAGCGTGCTCGCCTTCTACCGGATGCCGCTCGAAAAGAGCGCGGATGCGAGCCAATACACCACCAGCCAGTGGGTCCTGGGCGGTAGCGGTCTTGGCTATGAATACTGGTCAGATCGGAACCATTGGCGCGGCCAGAATTGCATCTACGTCGTGGATGATGCGGACCACCAAATCCTGCCCGAGACCGAACCGTTGTTTGATTCGGTCACGCTCGTGAACGATCCGAGGCTTACGGCGTTGGGCCGCCGTGACTACCGGATCGCCATCTGCCGTGGCCTGCGGAACAACTGACCGGGACGCTGGCGGGGGTATCTTTTGTTTCCAAATAGCGACGAAGCCCCGCATTGGCATGACGGGGCTACCGTGCGGGGTGCAGATCATTGACTCCGTGCGGCGGGGTCACGATGATTTGCTTGCGGGCATCCTTGCCCGCGCAGGGGTAATTTCGATGACGCCCACTCTTCTCGTGCTGCTGGTCGTGCTCGGCGTGGCGGCGGTGGCCATGCTGTGGGTCATCGCGACCTACAACGGCCTGGTGCGCAAACGCGTGATGGCGGACAACAGTTGGTCGCAGATCGACGTGCAGCTCAAGCGGCGGTACGACCTGATCCCCAACCTCGTCGAAACCGTCAAAGGATATGCCGGGCACGAGCGCGGGACGCTGGAGGCGGTCATCAAGGCGCGGCAGACGGCGATCGACGCCAAATCCGTAACCGATCAGGCGGCTGCGGAGAACATGCTCTCGGGCACGCTCCGCCAGTTGTTCGCGCTCTCCGAGAGCTACCCGGACCTCAAGGCCAACACCAACTTCCTGTCGCTGCAGGAGGAGCTTTCGAGCACCGAAAACAAGATCGGCTTCGCCCGGCAGTACTACAACGACGTGGTGGGCCAGTACAACACGGCGATCCAGGTCTTCCCGGCGGCGCTGATCGCGGGGATGTTCCACTTCGACAAGCGCGACTACTTCACGGCCACCGCCGAGACGGAGCGGCAGGCGCCGGCGGTGAAGTTTTGAGGTGGCACAACGCCCAATGAATTGAACCACGGAGGCGCGGAGGAACACGGAGGTAGCGGAGAAGACGCAGACAAAATAACCCATGCTTGGGTTTTCTCCGCTTTCTCATCTTCTCTCCGCGCCTCCGTGGTTCCATTTGATGAACACCCAGCCCCCGAAACCCGACGCCACCCCCTCCGCAATCATCACCTTCAACGACCTCATCGCCCAGAACAAGCGCAACAGCGCCCTGCTCATGGCGGGCATGATGACGCTGGGGTTCCTCGTCATCGGCTTCGCGGTGCTGGCGCTCTCGGCCCACGCGACGGGGGACGTGAGCGTGGGGCAGGTGGTCTTCTCGTCGGCGGTGGGTGTGATCGTCGTGGGCGTGGCCGGGCTCTGGAGCTACTACGGCGGCGCTCAATCCATCCTCTCCGCCAGCGGGGCGCAGCCGATCGAAAAAAACCAGGACCCGCAGCTCTTCAACGTCGTCGAGGAGCTCGCCATCGCGGCGGGCATCCCGATGCCCAAGGTTTACCTGATCGGGGACGAGGCGCTCAACGCCTTCGCCACCGGGCGCGACCCCGAGCACGCGGCGGTGGCGATCACCACCGGCCTGCGCGAGAAGCTGACCCGCGACGAGCTGGCGGGCGTGATCGCGCACGAGCTGTCGCACGTGAGGCATTACGACATCCGCCTCATGATGCTGGTGGCGACGATGGCGGGCACGATCGTGCTGGCCAACGACGTGATGTGGCGGTCGATGCGAGTCAGGAGCGGGCGACGGTCGACGTATTCCTCCTCATCATCGAATCAAAAAGGTGGAAACCCGCTGGTGATCGTGATCGTGGTGATCGCGGTGGTGCTGGCGATCGTGGCGCCGATCGTGGCGACGCTGATCCAGTTCGCGGTGAGCCGGCAGCGGGAGTATTTAGCGGACGCCGGGGCGGTGGAGCTGACGCGGAACCCCAAGGGCTTGGCCGACGCGCTGCGGAAGCTGGCGGAGGACAAAGGGGTGCTCGACCACGCCAACCGGGCGACGGCCCACCTCTACATCGTCAACCCGTTCAACGTCGCGGCGGAGACGATGAACATGGATTCCCCCTTCGCGACGCACCCGCCGATCGCCCAGCGGATCGCGCGGATCGAGTCGTTGATGCGGTGACCCAAAGCCCAGGCATGGCCATGCCTGGGCTTTGCGCGCGGCGATCCATATATAGTGTGCTCATGCCCCTGGTCGTGGATTGCTACAACGTGCTGCACCAGACGATGCCCGCGTCGATGGCGGGGCTGGACGAGGACGGGTTGTGCCGTGCCCTGGCGCGGAGCCTCTGGGCGGGGCAGACGATCACGGTGGTGTGTGATGGGGCGCCCAAGCCGCACCTGGCGCGAGAGTCGCCGGTCGCGGGGGTGGAATTGGTTTACGCGGGCAAGAGCCGGTCGGCGGACGCGTGGATCATGGAGATGATCCAGCGTGAGAGCGCGCCGCGCCGGCTGACGGTGGCGACGAGCGACCGGGAAATCCAAAAGGCCGCCAAGCGGCGCGGGGCGAAGGTGATCCCGGCCGAGGAGTTGATCCGCACGCTGTCGATCCAGGGCCCCAAGGGCGGCGGGCGGGGCGGCAAGCCCAGCGGGCCGTTGTCGGAGGATGAGGTGGCTCGCTGGATGCGGGAGTTCGGGGTAGATGAGGGGAAGAAGGGTTGAGGGGACGCTGGACGAGCCGCGACCGTAAGGGAGCGGTCTTCCGTGGAATTGCAGCCGTCAAAGAACCGCTCCCTTACGGTCGCGGCTCGTCCAGAGATGGCTCGTCCAAAGTGAACCGCTGCGGGAAGGGCGATCCGCTTGACGCATAGCGCGGTTTGCCGTGAAATGACGAGCCGAATACACCCGGATGCAACCCGTGACGAAGACCTCCTCCACCCCCACCCCCCTCAAGTCACGGAAACCATTTTACGAGCGGGTCTTGCTCAAGATTTCGGGGGAGTCGTTCTGCAAACCCAAGGGGTTCGGGATCGACGGCGAGGAGCTCGAGGTCATCGCCAGGGAGATCGTCGAGGCGCACAAGATCGGGACGCAACTGGCCGTTGTCGTGGGCGGGGGCAACATCGTCCGCGGCGGCCAGCTCGCGCAGGCCGGGCACATCGCCCAGGCGACGGCGGACTACATGGGCATGCTGGGCACGGCGATCAACGGCCTGGCCCTCAAAGAGATGCTCGACAAGCTCGGCACGCCGGCGCGGGTGCTCAGCGCCCTTAACCTCACGTCGGTGGCGGAGACCTTCATCCGCGGGAGGGCGCTACGGCACCTTGAAAAGGGCCGCGTGGTGATCTTCGTCGCCGGCACGGGCAACCCGTTTTTCACGACCGACACCGCTGCGGCGCTCCGCGCCACCGAGATCGGCGCCCAGGTGCTGCTCAAGGCGACGAAGGTGGACGGCATCTACGACAAGGACCCCATGAAGCACCCCGACGCCAAGCGATACGAGCGCGTGACGTTCCAGGAGGTGATCGAGCAGCGGCTCAAGGTGATGGACCTGACCGCGTTTTCGATGTGCATGGAACGAAACATCCCCGTGGTCGTATTCAACATGAAGAAGCCCGGCCAGATCGCCGAGGCGGTCCGGGGCAAGACGGTCGGTACGACCGTGACCAATGGGTGAGCCCCGCGCCCGGCAGCGGGCGTTGGCGCGTAAAGGAGTGAGCCGAGCATGGACCTGGATGAAGTGATGCTGACGACCGAGGACTCGATGGAAAAAGCCGTCGAGTATCTCAAGAATGAGCTGCGCGGTGTGCGCACCGGGCGCGCCTCGACGGGGCTGGTGGAGTTCATCAAGGTGGACTACTACGGCTCGATGACCGACCTGCGGGCGATGGCGTCGATCACGGTGCCCGAGCCGACGCAGATCCTCATCAAGCCCTTCGACGGCACGACCGTGCAATCGATCATTAAGGCGATCCAGGGCGCGGGACTGGGTCTCAACCCGATCGGCGAGGGAAAGATGGTCCGTCTGCAGTTGCCGCCGCTCTCGGGCGAGCGGCGCACGCAGCTCATCTCCTCGGTCAAGCAGATGGGCGAGCACGCGAAGGTCGCCATCCGCAACTCCCGCCGCGACGGCAACAAGCACCTGGACCAGTTGGCGAAAGATAAGTCACAGCACCTGGGCGAGGACGCCGCGAAGCGCGCCCAGGACGAGATCACCGAGATGGTTAAGAAATACGAGCACCAGGCGGAGGAGCTGATCGCCAGCAAGACGCGCGAGGTGCAGGAAATCTGAGTGTGCAGGCGCGCCCCCGGGCGCGAGAGAGAAGGCGGACGAGATGCAGCGGGTGTTTTGCGCAATAGTTCTGGGCGTGATCTGCCTGCCGGCGTCGGTGGTGCTGGCCCAGGCCGCGCCGGGCCCCGTCACACCCACGACCTCACCCTCGGGCACGACAGGCGCTCCCACCACCTCGTCGGGCATCGCGCGCGTCGTGGCGGAGCTGATGAAGGAAGCGCAGGAGCTGGACAACTACGACAAGCCGGATTCCCCCGCCCACTTCACCAGGCCCCACCCGGCCGTCAGCACGCTGGGCGGCGAGGCGTCGCTCGACGTGCTGGATCGCATGCTCCAGCCATTTCTGGGCAACGAGTACCGCGACACCTACATCCGCTGGCACCTGATGAACGTGGTGAGCCGGACCCGCCAACAAGACCGCAAGGCCACAGGGCCACGGCTGATCCAACTGCTCAACAACATGCCCGGCCCGATCGGCGGCAAGGAACGGCCCACCCACCGCTACGAGCCGCCCGACATCGCCAGCCATTACTTCTCCCTGGCCAACAGCGCCAACGTCGTCGTCGGCTACCCCCCCTTCCAGCGCGTGGTCGGCGCGCCCGAGTCCTACAAGTACATGGACCCCGACCGCATCGCCAAGGTGAAGGCCAACCTCGCGGAGGCCGCCGGGCTCCGCGACAAGTTCAAGACCATCGTCGATCAGAACGCGGTGAAGTGGAACGAGCGCATCCGCCAGGTGAACTACATCATCCGCCAGTACCGCGGGGAGCTGACCTACGCCCTGATCCAGACCGGCGACCCGGAAATCCTCCGCAAGGTGTTCTATGAGGTGGACAAGCAGGCCAAGCTCAAGAACGGGATCGCCTTCGACCTGCTGGCGTACATCTACCTGGCGGCGTTCGACGGCGTCCTGGAGAACTACCCCGGCCCGTCGCTCCTCCAGGCCAGCCGGTCGCTGGAGACCACGGCCCGGCAAGTCGAGGGTTACGTCAACTACGGCGGGATGACCCGCAACTTCGCCGACTACGCGTTTCACCTGATCGCGATGCTGCGTGAGCTGTCGGATAATTCCTCCACCCCGTTGAACGGCACGGTGCCGCTGGACGAGCCGCCCTCCCCCGGTCGGGACGAGGCGGCCAAGCGGCCGTGAGGTTTGGTTTTTCTGGCTGTCCGGGCCGTCGTGCGCGGGAGCGCCAAGGCCGAAGGTGATACGAGCATGAAACTTTCAATGAACCGTTGCGTGAGATCGGGCCGGCACACCCCGGGTGCGTTGCTGTTGGCGGCGGTGCTGCTGTGGCCCGCGCCCGCGTCCGCCGCCCCGGCCGCGGCGCCAGCGCCCGCCCCCGCCGCGCCCGCCAAACCCGCGCCCAAGGCCGACCCCAACGCCCCAAAACCCACCTCGGGCGCCAACCTGACCTCCAAGCAGATCGAGAACGCCGTCGCCCGCGCCGTCGCGGCGCTCTACCGCTCCGAGCCGACCTACACCTTCCCGCCCGAATACCTCTACAGCTACGCCTACAACCAGGAAACCCGCAACATGATGGGCAACCACGCCCTGGCGTGTTGGGCCCTGCTGGAGGCAGGCGAGAGCTACCAGAACCCCCCGCTCTACCGCCGCATCAACTGGGTCTTCAGCAGCGACTCGCCCTACACCTACGACCGCGGCATGCGCGCCACCATGCTCGCCCACCTGCCCCGCGCGCGCTGGGCCCCCTGGGTCCGCCGCGACGGCCAGTGGCTCATGGGCGCGCTCTCCGACAAGGGCAACTTCGGCCCCCAGTGGGCCGGCACCCCCACCACCGGCGTGGGCGACAACGCCAACGGCCAGTACGGCGTCCTGGGCCTCTGGCACATCGACACCGCCGGCTACCCCATCAGCGAAGACACCTGGAAGAAAGTCGACAACTACTGGCGAACCGCTCAGAACAAGACCGAGGGCGACCTCCCCGCCGGCTGGGGCGTCTACTCCATGGACACCGTCGATAAAACCAAGCAGCTCGAGTTCTACACCCGCGAGTCCGGCCCGATGACCGGCGGCGCCATCGCCGCTCTCTGCCTCACCGAGCGCTACCTCTACGGCCCGCAGATGGTCGACCCCAACAAGCCCAATGTCAGTGCCAACCTCCGCAAGGGCATCCGCTGGCTCGACGAAAACTTCTCCCTCGACGACAAGGCCGAGGAGTCCGACTGGTTCTACTACATGTGGTGCATGCAGCGCGTCGGCGGCGCCACCGGCTACCGCTCCTTCAACAACGTGGACTGGTTCCGCGACGTCACCGCACGCGTCATCGACCGCCAGCTCGCCGACGGCACCTGGCAGGGCACGCAGGGTCGCCTGCTCTCCACCGGCTTCGCTCTCCTCTACCTCTCCCGCGCCTCCGATCCCCTGGCCATCTCGAAGGTCCGCTTCAAGAGCCTCGACAAGGACGGCCGCCTCGAAGAAGGCGCATGGAACAACCGCCCACACGACATCTGGAACTTCGTCGATTACGCCAGCGAACAGTACGAGGTCGGCACCACCTGGCAGATCGCCGAGCTCTCCCAGCCCGTGTATGAGCTCATCGAAAGCCCCATCCTCTACCTCTCGACTAATAAGGCGTTCAAGCTCCGCGAGACCGAGATCGACAACCTCCGCAGCTACCTTAACGCCGGCGGTCTGCTCATCACCAACGCCGACGACAACCCCGGCGCCGTCCTCCACAGCGTCAACGAGCTGGTGGACAAGCTCTACCCCGGCAAGAAACTCGACAAGGTGCCCAAGGAGCACCCGTTCTACGACGTCCACCAGCGCCTCCCCCTGGGCGTGCAGATGATGAGCGTCGATAACGGCATCCGCCCGCTCATCCTCCACTTCAACCGTGACCTCAGCGGCGACCTGCAGCGCAAGGACCTGGCCCACGGCGAGGGCTTCTCCGCCCTCTCGAATATCTACCTCTACGTCACCGGCATGAACCCGCGCCGCACCCGGCTCTCCAGCAACCACGTCGTCCAGCGCGTCGAAAACCCGGCCCGCCCCGTCGCCGCCGCACGCGTCAAGTTCTCCGGCCGCTTCGACCCCGAGCCCGGCGCGCTCTCCCAGCTCAAGGCCATCCTCGCCAACAACCACAACATCGACCTCCAGGTCAGCGAGCTCGCCCCGGGCGAACTGGGCAAGACCCGCGTCGCCTTCCTCTCCGTCATGGGCGACGCACGCATGACCGACACCGAGGCCGGCTCGATCCGCAGATGGGTCGAGGAGGGCGGCACCCTCTGGATCGACCCCGCGGGTGGCTCGCGGGCCGCGCTCACCAACGCCGAAGCCATCCTCGCCCAGATCGCGCCGGGCTCCTCGCTCGTGCCCCTCTCCTCCTCCAGCCCGATCATCAGCGGCAACAAGATGGGCGGCGGGTTCGACAACCACCGCGTCACCTACCGCTGGTACGCCCTCCGCACCATGGGGCCCCGCTACACGCCCCGCCTCCAGTCCGTCGAGCTCAATGGCCGACCGGGCATCATCTACTCCAGCGAGGACATCACCTGCGGCCTGGCGGGCCTCGACGACTGGGGCATCTTCGGCTACACGCCCCAGTCCGCCCGCCAGCTCGTGATCAACAACATCCTCGACATCGCCCTCCACCCGGTCCGGGTCGAGGCCCCCGCCACGGCGCCAGCGCCTGAAGCGACGCCATCCGCCACGCCGGCGACGCCCGCTACCGCGCCCGACGCCAAGCCCTGATCCGCCGCGCCGCAATCCCTCGGGAGAACGCCGTGATCCTGCCGTCCGATCGCCTGAGCAAGTCTGTCGATATCGACGCCATCATCGCCGGCTCCGCCCGGTTGGGCGTCGAGCAGGCGATGGACCTCTACCACCGCGCCCCGCTCCACGAGCTGGGCCGATGGGCGACCGCGATGGCCAACCGCATCCTGCGCGAAAACAAGCTCCGCGGGAACGGCATCACCGCGGCCGCCGACGCGATCTCATCGCAGGCCCGCGATGGCTTCCGCACCTACGTCATCGACCGCAACATCAACTACACCAACGTCTGCTCCGCCAACTGCACCTTCTGTGCCTTCAAACGCGACCTGGGCGACAAGGACGCCTACACCCTCGCCACCGAACAGCTCCACAAGAAAGTCGCCGAGCTGGTCGCCATCGGCGGCACGCAGGTCCTCCTGCAGGGCGGCATGCACCCCGAGCTGCCCATCGAGTTTTACGAGGAGATGCTGCGCGGCCTGAAGCGCGCCTTCCCGCACGTCCACATCCACGGCTTCAGCCCGCCGGAGTTCGTCGAGTTCGTCGCCGTCTTCCGCATGGATGGCTTCCCGACCACCGCGCCGGGCAAGAGCCACACGCTGACCCGCGATGTCTGGACCGCGAAACTCGAGGCGATCATCAAACGCCTGGTGGCCGCGGGGCTCGACTCCATCCCCGGCGGCGGCGGCGAGATCTTCACCGACCATGTCCGCAAGCGCATCGGCCTGGGCAAGGCCACCGCCGACCAGTGGCTCGCCGTCATGGCCGCCGGCCACCGCGCGGGCATGTTCACCAGCGGCACCATGATGTTCGGCCACATCGAGGGCGTCGCCGACCGCATCGATCACATGCGCCGCCTCCGCGACGCGCAGGACGCCGCCATCGCCAACAACTGGCCCGGCCGATATCTCTCCTTCATCGCATGGCCCTTCCAGCGCGAGAACACGCCGCTGGGCAGGCTCAAGGACTGGGACAGCGAGTCCGGCGAGCCCTTCCCCGGCGACGTCGTCGCCGACGGCGGCACGCACGAGCTGGCCTACAAACGCGTCCGCATGTCCGGCGCGACCGACTACCTCCGCACCCAGGCGATCTCACGCCTTTTCTTCGACAACCTGCACTCGATCGGCTCCTCGTGGGTCACGATGGGGCCGAAGATCGGCGAGCTGGGATTGTTTTTCGGCGCGAGCGACATGGGCAGCGTGATGATGGAGGAGAACGTCGTCTCCTCCGCCGGCACGACCTATTGCCTCAACGAAGCGGTGCTCTGCCGCCTCATCCGCGACGCCGGCTTCACCCCCGCCCAGCGCGACAACCGCTACCGCATCCTCAAGGTCCACGACACGCCAGACTCGCCGGACCTGAAGATCACCGACTGGTCCACGCAGCGGGTACAGCGCCTGCACCAGGAACACACGGAGACACCGCCGTCGAACGTGAACGTGACGATCGGCGGGAGTGATACGCGGTGAGGTGACCCGGAAAGCCCGCCCCATTCGGGGCGGCGCTAAACAGGGATACGGTTCGCGCATATGTCGTGGTAACGTGTTGATGGTCTTCGTTTAGCGCCGCCCCGAATGGGGCGGGCTTCTTTTCTTCTCTTTTCCGGGGAAACACACCGTGGTCATCGCCCACCACCTGATCTTTTCCGCTTACGGTTTCTGGCTCCCCAACGACCCTCGCGGCTCGTGGTCGGATTTTGTCCGCGCGTTCGACCTGTGGAAATACGGCCCCGCGACGAAAGTGGACACGCACCGTTCCGTCGCGGGCACGCCGCACGATGGCAATGCCCGCCTCGCCGCCAAAGAATCGTTGCGCCACCCACCCGTGCGGTTCACGGGTGTACAAGCAAGATTCATCGGCGAGGGATTTGCGTTCCGCTCATCGCACTCGCAAATCACTAGGCTCTGTCTGAAAACTCTGTGAATCGCCGATGTTGAGCAGGCCGGCAAGGAGGCCGGCCCTCATGCGACGACACGAACTGACAGATCAGGAATGGGAACTGGTTCATCCGCTCCTTCCTCCACGCACCGCCAGAA
>JAIOPN010000054.1 GCA_021413865.1 Planctomycetota bacterium
GTCCTAGGCTTGGCATCCAGCGGCATCCACTCCAACGGCTACAGCTTGGTCCGCGCAATCGTCAAGGAAGCGCAACTCGATCTCGACAAGGTCTATCCGGAGCTGGAGACCACGCAGACTCTTGGCGAGGTGCTGCTGACCCCCACGCGCATCTACGCCCAGTCGATTGTCAACGTCCTGCATCAATACAGGGTCAAGCAGGTCGTCACCGCGATGGCCAATATCACCGGCAGCGGCATCCCCGGCAACGTCCCGCGCACGCTCGGCTCCCACCTCAACGCCCGCATCGAGCGCTCCGCCTGGCAGCCCCCGCCGGTCTTCGGCTTCCTCCAGAAGCATGGCTCGGTGGACGACACCGAGATGTTCAACGTCTTCAACAT
This sequence comes from Planctomycetota bacterium, assembly GCA_021413865.1. Lineage (GTDB taxonomy): Bacteria > Planctomycetota > Phycisphaerae > Phycisphaerales > Phycisphaeraceae > JAIOPN01. The sequence goes on from JAIOPN010000054.1 coordinate 381, forward strand.
GGGCGTGGGTTACACGATGACCGTCAACCCCGTCTTTGCCGACTCCATCCTCGACCAGCTCCGCCGCCTGGGCGAGGAGGCCCGCGTGATCGGCAAGATCGTCAAGGGTACGGGCAAGGTCGTTCTCGTCTGAAGCCAAGCCCGCTGATGAGGCCGCGAGCCGTTGGGGTCTTCACGCCCCCACCGCCGCGCGCCCGCACACGCGCCACCACAATTCCTGCCCGATCCCGATGAAGCTGCGGTGGTTGAGCGGGAACTCCAGCAGCACGTGGGCCATGCTCAGGAAGAGCAGCCACTTCACCCCCAGCGCGTAGTCCCACGCGTACACCCCGACCGACGCCAGCCAGAGCACGGCGACGGCCGCCATGCGCAGCCGCGACACCTCGTGCCAGCGGATGATCGAGGTCTTGGAGAACCAGTTGAGGTAGTGATAGACATAGGCGAAGCCGATGAAGCGCATCAGGACAAGGTTCGCCGGCTGGGCGAAGAAGTCCCGCCCCGAGATCGGGCTGACGTGGAGCATGTTCAGCACCACCCGGTTGACCGCCGCGAAATAGGCGTAGCTCTCCCGCACATAGCCGCTCACGACATAGTCCGACGCGTCCGGCCGGACGACCAGGAAGCTCGCCGCGCAGAGCAGGAACACCGCCAGCGACACGTACCCGCTGACGCTCCTGCTCCTGAGCGCCCCCAGCAGGATGAAGGCGCCGGTAAACACGAAGACGTGGATCAGCGTCGGCACGAAGACGAGGAAGATGAGGAGCCAGATGTTGTCCAGGCTCTGCGCCGGGTCGTGCAGGAAGAGGGTCAGCAGCAGCAGGCCCATCGCCGCCGCGAGGCGGGCCTTGACCGACTTGAGCGTGACGAGGATCAGTGACAGACCGAAGGCGAAGAGGATCAAGTCGCCGCCCAAGTCCTCCAGCGCCTTGACCTGGTACGGTCCCATCACGATGTCCGTTCCCAGCAGCAGGAGCACGGCCAGCGCCGCGATCGGCACCCAGTCCCACCTCCGGTTACAGAAGTATTTGCGGTCGTGGAGCCAGGAGATTTCCGTGAAGTAGTGAAGCGGGCCGAGCACGGCGTAGGCGAAGAGGAACAACTCGAACGGCACCACAAACGCCGCCGCCGCGGAGGCGACCATCAGGCCGATGTTCAGGTAGTTGATCCGGTCGGTGGTCATGACGAGCCGGTTCGATCATACCCTCGCTCCGAGCGACGGAGCGCCGTGCCCGCGTGATACATTGATGCCATGGCGATCCCCCTCCCGCCCGAAATCCAGGTTGTCGAACTGGCCGACGGGGTGCGGTACGTCCTGCCGCGGCGCAATCTGGGCCCGCTGCGGTTCATCAGTTTTGTGCCCATGCTCTTCGGGTTGCCGTTCCTTGCCGGGGGATTGTTCACCCTCTCGACAGGCGTTGGGAAGGTCATCCACGGCGGGACCGGCGAGATATTCGAGGCGATCTTCCTCGCGCTGTTCGCCACGCCGTTCCTGCTTGTGGGGGTGTTTGCGACCGGCGCGGGGATCATCATCGCGATGGGGCACACGGAGGTCGAGATATCCGGCGGGCAACTCCGCGTCAGGGAGCGTGCCGGGCCGGTCCACTGGACGGCGTTGCGCAGGCTCGAAGACCTGAGCCGGATCAGTGTGTTCAACGCGTTTCTGGGGGACCTCGGCGCCGCCAACCCGCGTTTGCGGCCCGCCGAAGCCCCGCCGCGCGTCCTCGCCAACAAGGCCCGCGCGATCATCGCCGAGTGCAAATCCAAACCGCTGCTCAAGATCGCTGGCGGCTACCCGCCCGAGTGGCTCGAACCCCTCGCCGACGACCTCACGCAGCGCATCAACGACCTGCGCCTCACCGCGATGCCCGGCTCTCTCCCCGTCGAACTGGCGGACGTGCCGCAGGCCGTGCTCGACTCCCCCGCGGTTGCACCGGCCGAGACCGCCGCCCCGCCGCCGCGCGAACCGATCCAACAACCCACCGGCAGCCGCTGCACCTTCGAGCCCCGGCCCAACGGCCTGACCATCACGGTCCCCGCCCTGGGGATGCGCGGCCACCTCTGGGGCTTGCTCATCATGGGGCTGATCTTCACCGCCATGCCCATCGGGATGTTCATCCTCATCACCAAAAAACCCGGCGGCCCGCCGATCTGGTTCATCGGGCCGTTCTTCTCACTCTTCCTGGCGGTCGGGATCGGACTCACGCTGACGGCGCTGAACCTCGCCACGCGCCGCGCGATCATCGACGCCGTCGCCGGCACGCTACTGGTCACGCAGGCCGGGCTGTTCGGCCGCAAGCAACGGGAGTGGCCCGCCGCCGACCTCGCCGCCCTCTACCGCGGTCCCAGCAACATGAAGGTCAACAACCGCCCGCTCCTGCAACTCACCGTCGAGCCGCGCGACGGCAACGTGATCGGCCTGATGGCGGGCAGTAACGAGGACGACCTGGCGTGGATCGCTGACGTGCTGCGGCGCACGCTCGGAGTGCCGGCGAGCCGTGAGGAAAACGCCGAAGCATGAAAACCGCTTACCCGACCGAGACAAACCCGAGGATATTCACACCGTCGGAGATCTGACCGATCGCCTCGTGGTCGGTGTAGTTGTACACCTTGAGCTTCTTGCCCTTGAGCGCCGAAGGGCCGCCCTCGTTGCCGTAGTAGAGATAGAACGCCTGGTAGGAGGGCTGCTGGCCGTCGGTCCACTGCAGGCCCAGGATGCCGGTCTCAAAGGGGGTGGCGTTGTTGTTGCTGTAGCTGTAGGTCCCGTGGCGGCCGTTGCCGTCCACGAAGTTGCCGATCTTCTGGCTCACGCCGTTGACGCCGTCGCCGGAGCCAGCGGTTTCACCGGAGAAGACGACCAGGTCGCCGATGATCGGGGCGTTGATGGTCGGGATGCTGGGCGTGAACCCGCTGCCGACAACGGCCACGTTGTTGCCCGCGTCGTCCCCGCCAACGGTAGTCACGGGCGTGATCGTGATCTCGACGTCGTAGAGCACGCCGTCGATCAACAGGAGCGGGACGGTGAAGGGCACCTTGACGGTCTTGCTGAACCCCGCCTTGGCGGTGAAGGGGATGCTGGAAACGCTGGCGAGCGGGACGTCCGCGTACCCGCTGGCCTTGGCGACCAGCGCGACGCCGACCGTGCCCGTCGCGGCGACGTTGCCGGCGTTGAAGACCGTGATGCTCACCACGATCTTCGCCCCCGCGGGGATGGTCCCCGGCGCCGTGTAGGAGCCGCCGGTGATCCCCAGGTCGGCGAAGGCGGGCGAGAGCGTGAAGACCTCGCTCCCGATCACGGTGTTGTTGGTCTCATCCGTCTCGGCGAGCGCGTCGAGCGTGTCGATGACGGTCACGATGCGATACTGGCCCGAGGCGATCGCCGCGTCGAGGGTGAGTTTGCCCGTATAAGCCTTGGACGCACCACCCGCGAGCGCGGCCGCCTGGTTCACCAGCGAGCCGATCGCGATGTCGCCCGAGGCGTCGTCGTTGGCGTTGGCCGCGGGGCGGAGGAAGAAATTGATGTTGATCTTCGCCGCCGAAGGAATCTTGATCGTGCCGTTGTTCGTGAGGGTCAGCTTGACCGTGCCCTTGCTGATGACGCCCTGCACAAGGCTGAGGTTGAGCTTGGGCGTGGCCGTCGCGCCGCTCAGGTCGTAGTCGGGCTGCGTGACAACGATCGCCGCGCCCGCCGCGGTGTTGTTGGTCTCGTCGTCTTCGGCAACCTTGTCGGTCGTGTCGATCTTGGCGAAGAGGAAAATGTCACCCGCATCCATCCCCGGCGAGAGCTTGATCTTCTTGAAGACCAGGTCCTTGAACGCCATCGGGTTGAGCTTGCCGAGCTTCGCGGTGGCGACCTTCGTGTCCGCCTGTGTGTCGAGCGTGTCGTCGTCGGAGAGGTAGATATCGACCACCGCACCGGACGCCGACGCGGTGTCGATGCTGTTGTTCTGCACGTGCAGCGTCACGGGCGGGACGGTCTGCCCCGAGAAGACGGCCGGCAAGAGATCGAGCCCGGTCCACGCGCCGGACAGATCCGCCGCGAGCAGCGCACGCCGCTCAAGCGGCTCAAGCCCCGCGAACCGCGCACGCACCGCACGCCGTACATCCTTGATGGTTCCCATCGAACTCCCCTTTCCCAAAAAAATAGTGCGCAACGCCTCGACCCATTCACCCGAACATGCCCACGCGTCGTGGCGTAGGAACAAAAGAAGTGATCCCGTCAGCGGAACGTCATTTTACCGCGCAGGGCCGTAAACAGGTGACAAACCCCCTCGAAATTTTCGCCCGTGAGCCCCCGCTTGATACCCCGGGGCCGTGAGGGCGCACATACGAATCTCTCCATCCGTGCCGACACCGCCGCCCGCACGCCTGCAATCCCCCGACCGATCGACGTTCGCACTCTCTTCTGAACGTCAGCGCTGCACCCCACATCTCATCCACGGCCAACACCCCACGCCTCCTCTCGTCCGCGTCGTGTTGCGGTATTCCTCTGCCCCATTTTTCGGAGGTCCATATGGAATCCTCTCATCATCCATCCCACACCATTTTCGATCGCCGCCCCTGGGTCCTCGGCGGTTCCATTTTCTATCTCGCCAGTGCGGTCTGCATCCTCACCGGCGTCTATCAGATCATCGTCCCCATCTATAAAAACGACGCCGCCGCGATGGAGAAATTCGGCTGCCTCCTCACGCTCAACGTTTACGAACTGCTCCTCCTGGCCGTCACGCTGCTTATCGTGGTCTGGCGGCACGTCACCGACGACGCCATCCTGCTGACGTTCCTCATCGCCGCGTTCCTGATCGGCTCGGCGACCGCGCTCGACACCGTGGCGCCGGGCTTCCCCGGGCCCACGCTCGCGTTCGGTGCCGCCGGGCTCCTGCTCGCGGCGGGCAAGCTCTACGCGATGGGACGCTGGATCACCGGCCGGCTCGGCTGGCTCACCCTCGCAGGCCTGGGCGCACTGCTGGCGTGGAATTCCCTCATGCCCGGCCTGCTCGGCCTCGTCATGGCCCAGGGCCTGCTCGTTGTGCCACTGCGCGAGGCTTGGCTCGCGGGCGGATTGGCGACCCTGGCCGGCGGCGTGCTGCTCATCGCGGCGGCATGGCGCGTCCCGACGGGCCACGCGGGGGTCAACGACTACGACCGGCCGTTCCTCTGCACCGCCGCCATGCGCTGGGCGGTCATCCTGCTCCTGCTAGTCGGCGTGTTCATCCATCAATACGCCCTGAACTGGGCGTTCGGCCTGAACTTCCGCGTCGCCGATATGCTCCCGGCGCTGGCGCTGCTGTCGTTGCTCTTCTTTGAGCTGCGGCGTGGCTACGCGTTGATGCGGCGAATGCGCGACCTCACCCCGCTCTTCGTCCCCCTGGTCGCGGTGATCTTCTGCATCGCGGGCCACCTGCAATCAGTCCGGTTCGCGTGGAACCTCGGCGTGCTCTACTCCGCACCGTTCGTCGCGATCGCCACCGCTGTCGTCATCGAGACGATGGCCCTGCTGCGCCACAGGCCCAGCCTCCACGCGCTGGCACTGGGCTACCTCGTCACGGGCTTCTGGGGCGTCATCGTTTCCACGCAGGCTTTGCAATACATCCGCACCGGCTGGCTGTTCGTGGCACTCGCGTTCCCCATCCTGCTGCTCGGCGCACTGGTCAGTCTCTGCAAGCCCCGGCCGCGCGCGGCGGAACCGGTGCTGGAGCCAGTTTCAAATTGATGCCCCATCAGGCGGTCGCTTCCACCGGCCCGCGGCGGCGCACACCGCCGTGGGCCGTTTTCTACCCCGCGGACGCCGCGGAACCACGCCGAAAACCGCCGAAATCTCGCCCGTTAGCCGCCTGTTTGCCGATGGTGAGTCCCATGAAGGTCGGCGTCATCAGCGACACCCACGACCGCCTGCCCACCTTCCGCCGCGCCGTGGCGCTCTTCAAGCGGATGAAGGTTGATGCCCTGCTCCACGCCGGCGACTACGTCGCACCCTTCGCCGCCAAGCTCATCACCCCCGACCAGCTCGACATCCCGCTCCACTGCATCTACGGCAACAACGACGGCGAACGCAAGGGCCTCAAGGCGATCCTCCCCGGCATCGCCGACGGCCCCATGACGCTCAGCCTCGGCGGCCGGACCATCGTCATGCACCACTTCATCGACTGGCTCAAGCCTGCCGACTACGCGACCGCCGACGTGGTCATCACCGGCCACACCCACTCGATCGTCAACGAAGTGAAAAGCGGCAAGCTCTTCCTCAACCCCGGCGAGTGCTGCGGCTGGCTCACCGACCGCTGCACCGTGGCCACCCTCGATCTCGACACCCTCAAGGCGGAAATCATCGAGGTCCACGAGTAGCCCTCTTCCCCCTCGCCCCTCCGGGGAGAGGGTGGCAAGTCCGCGAGCCGGGTGAGGGGCGGGTCGCCAGTCACATTACCGCGCCTCCGGTTTATCGCCTCCGGCCGGCTGCGTGTGATCCCTCCAAAGAGCGCACCCGCGGCGCAGCCGCTACGCGACGAACCGACCGCGAACGCCGACCCGTTCATTTGACAGTCCCCCCCGAATGCCTACAGTGTTCGGCTCACGCGAAGGCGTGCTCCGGGCCGATCCCGGGGGCGTAGCTCAATTGGTTAGAGCACCGGACTGTCGATCCGGAGGTTGCGGGTTCGAGCCCCGTCGCCCTCGCTTTTCTCCCCTGTCTGACGGGCTGTGATACGGCACGACACGTTTAGATGCCAAAAAAAGTGGGCGACCCGATTTACCGGCGTCGCCCAGCGCTAGACTCACGCCCTAGTGGGCGTTATCTGTTTTATTTAATCGGACACTGCTGTCCGAGACCTAAGATCATAGACGCGCTTCTTATCAGCGTCAATGTGAGAAGCGAGAAATCCAGCCAAATACCGCTTCGTATTAGAATCCGTAAGTTTTTTATTATCAATATGTTGCAGCCGAAGTTCGGCGTAATCATGTCGAATTTTGGGGTCATCCCACAACAACGATGTTGCGCCAAGAAGTAAGTCAGCACACTGAAGACAATCATTGTTAAGGCTGTCGAGGTGATAACAACGGGCAATGTTGCCTGTTCGTCGAATGCTGTTCTGGATATTCGCGGCGGCATGTTCGTTATCGAAATCCAGAAATGTTACGACGTTGAATGGGGCTTTGAGCCGCTTTACTCGACAAAATCGGCTCAAGAAATCAAGTACTACAAATTCCTTTGTTTGCCCCGGCAACCATGGGCGACGGTAAAAGCGAACACCCGTGTGCTGGAAGACGCGATATATCCACTGCTCGGTAACCGGCAGCATATCGAGCCGTGGACGATTCCATTTAACTTCGTGGGGCCGAAATTCCTTCGCCCCAGTGATAAGGGTAGGGGCAAAGCGGCACAACCAAAGCTTGTGAGTAAATGATGGAGAATTGGGCACAGCCAAAAAGCCAAGAGCGAAGTCGCTCTTAACTTTTCGATCATCAACATAAATGTCCCACGGAACAGTCATGTCGTAAGATTATCTCGCCCCGCATCAGTTACCGCAACACCCCCGAGAGCACGCCATGACGCCACGCTCATGCCGCATCGTTCTGGATGAACCGGTCATCGTCGCGCAGGCGGGAGCGGACGTGAATGGCTGGGGGCCCTACCAGTTCTGCGGCCTCGAACGGCTCACCGACGGCACCGTCCACCTCAAGTTCCACGTCGAGGCGGACTCCGCCAAGGCGTACGGCCTGAACATGGGCCACGCCTTCTCCAACGACGACGGAAAAACCTGGCGACGCGTCGAAAACCCCTCCGGCCAAACCGACCTCTACCTGCCCGGTCAAGGCGTGCTCCTGCCCAACGGCGACCGCCTCGTTTACTCCAGCCTCGAGTCGCCCTCGATGAAGGGGCTGCGCTTACCTAGACCCGTAGGTGAGGTCGCGGCGTCGTACTGCCACTACACGTTCTACCGCATCGAAGAGATGGGCGAGCACCGGCTGCCCTGGCGGTTCTACCGCTTGCCGCGCGGGCAGTCGCGCTGGATCGAGGAGCACGCCGACGTGGAGTTCGACGGGCAGCTGCTCTACACGGTCGAGGAGGTGCTCCCCGCGCCGCAGATGTGGCGCATGCGCCTCATGGCGGATGGCTCGCTCTGGGGCATGCAATACCCCTGGAAACTGGTCAACGGCAAGGTGGACCCGAAGATGCGCGTGCAGTTCCTCCGTTCGACCGACAACGGCCACACGTGGACCTCGCACGGCGAGATCCCCTACCAGCCCATCGCGAGTGCCGACCCGCTGGCCGCAAAACGCGACGGCTTCTCCGAACCCGACGCGACCTTCCTCCCCGACGGCTCGGTCTTCGCCCTCTTCCGCACACAGGACGGCAACGGTAACGGGCCCTCCTATTGCAGCCGATCGACCGACGGCGGGCGGACGTGGTCCACGCCGCGCATCTTCGACGAGCGCGGCGTCTGGCCGGACCTGCTGACGCTGAAGTGCGGCGTGACGCTCGCGGCCTATGGCCGGCCGGGCCTCTTCGTCCGCCCCACCGCCGATCCCACCGGCGAGACGTGGCAGGAACGCGTCACCGTCGTCCCGCCCGCCGAACAGATGGGCCTGGACACCTGCGCCTACTCGGCGCTGCTGCCGCTCTCCGATCACGAGGCGCTGATCGCGTACTCCGATTTCAAGGTCCCCGGCCCCCACGGCACGCCACGCAAGACGATCATGGCGCGGCGCGTGCGGGTCGAAAGCGGACACACATAAAACCCCAAAGCCCTTGAATCACAGCTCCGCCCAGCGCGGCGCCGTCGTTTCGATCCCCGTCAGCGCGAACTTCCGCCGACCGTCCGCAGTGGGCAATGAAACCTCCACACGGTCGCGCGACACGATCGCCTCGGGCGCTGCTGGCGTCGCTTCGCCGTTGCGTGACACCTGCAGCACCGTCACGCTCACGATCGACTCGGCCTTGTCGGGTAATTCCAGCCGCAGCGCCGAGAGCGTCCGCCCATTGTGCGGCCCGATGCTCTCGATTGGCTGTTGCGCGACCGTCGCCCGCACCTGCTGCGGGGCGAGGCACGAAAGCCGCACGCCATACTCCTTCAGCTTCGCCTCCCAGCTCCGCGGCCCGACCGGCCTCCACTCCTGTTCGGCGTGGTACCACCACTCGAACGCCGCGGGCTTGCCGTCGCGCAACATGTCTGCGACCACCACCGTACCCGGCTTGAGGAACAGCACCGCGCGCACCAGGCTTCGCCCCGGCGCGGCCTCGTACGCCTGCGTCATGTCGCCGACAACCTGGTCGAACGCGGCCGTGTGCTCGAAGCGCGTCACGCTCGGCCCGCGACCTGTGCGCCGCAGCTCGATGTTCTCGAACCACTCCCCGCCGTCGCCGGTCTGCCCCGTGCCGTTGACGAGGATCGTGTTGCGATACTTCGTGTGCTTGATGCAGTACCCGCCGTCGGGGATGAGCCACTCGCCGCCCGCGATGATCTGGAACGAGCCCGTGTCCGGCTGCATGTGGCCGCCGCCGACGTCGCTCGTGAAGTTCCGCATCGCGTGGTGGCCCGAGTGCGGCCCGCAGCGGAAACCCAGGATGATGTCCTCCTCGTTCCACGACGAGCGCATGAGGACCAGCCCGTTATCTTCGAAGTGGCGCGCGGTCGGTAGCGCCTTGGCCGGTGGGATCGGCGTAACCGCCGGGTCATGCCACAAGATGTTCAGGTAGGGCGCGTTGTCGGGGCACTGCACGGTGTCGGAATCGGTCTCGTCGGCGATCCATTGCGCGACGCCGTCGCCGTACACCGAGGCGAGTCGGCGCATGAAGTGCGCCGGGCCGAACCAGTCCCACTTCACGCCATCACCGAAACACATGTGGTAGGGCACGTTGGCCCAGTGTTTGCGGCTGAACTGGCTGTAGGCATAGAAGAGCGGGAGCCGCCGCATCCAGGGCGTGGACTTGAAAAGGTCCACCCCCAGGAGTTCCTGGCAGAGCGTGAGGATTTTCGTGAAGCTGTGGGCGTAGTAGCCGCCGTAGCAGATGCCCTCGGAGGAGACGCCGTCGGGCCCGAGCGACGAGGCCATGAGCCGCACGCGGTCGAGGGCGACCTTGGCCCACGGGCCGGCGTCGGGCACCTCGCCGTAGAGCGCGCAAACGGACCCGACCAAGTCGGTGTGGATGTTGCTCGTGTGGTTATGGCCCAGGGCGTTGGCGAAGAAGACGCGCTGCAGGGCGATGTCCTCGATCGTCTGCGACGCGCCTTTGGCGAGCGCGTCGCGTAGCCGGTCTCGCAGCGCCGGATCGAGGCCGTGGTAGAGCCAGTCGTAGGCGAGTGAAGTTTCAAAGAGGACGTGCCCCATGAAGAAGCTCCCCTTCTCACGCGGGGGCTTATTCCACTGCTCGGCGGCGGCGATGAATTCGATGCGCTTCGACGCCGCATCGAGGTAACGCCGGTCGTCGGTGAGCAGCCACATCATCGCCAGCGAGGGCAGGACATTGGCGGCGGCGGAAATCTGCGCAGGGTCGGGCTTGGCCTCGACAACCGCCTCCGCGATGCGTTTGAGGCGGTCGAACATCCGCTTCCAAGGCTGTTGCGTGAGCCGTGTGCGCAGCAGGGCGATCCGCGTCGCGTCGGCGTAGAGCCGTGGGTGGACGCCGGCGAGTTCGTTTTCGAGCGGGCTGACGCCGGTGATGACGTCGCCGTAGGTGGTCGGTGGCATGAAGGGGTTCCGGGTGTAGGAAAGCGTGATAGTCTATCGAATCGAACCACGGAGACGCGGAGCAACGCGGAGATAGCGGAGCGGCAAAACGAATAATTTCCCGGTTCTTCTCCGCTTTCTCGTCTTCCCTCCGCGCCTCCGTGGTTCTCTTTGAAAAAGGGACACCCCCATGGCCATCGAAACGATGCGCGAGATGGTGTACACGACGCACCGTGGCACGCCGCTGCATATGGACCTGCACAAACCCGCCGGCGCGACCGGGCTCCTGCCCGTGATCCTCTGGCTGCCCGGCGGCGGCTGGCGCAACAGCCGCAGGTGCGAGGGGCCGTTCTGGGCGGCGGAACACGGCTTCGCCATCGCCAGCATCAACTACCGCGTCACACCCGGCGCGACCGCGCCGGCCAACATTCACGACTGCAAGGCCGCGGTGCGCTTCCTGCGCGACAACACGCAATGGTTAGGTGTCGACCCCGCGCGGATCGGCGTCTGGGGCTCCTCGGCGGGTGGGCACCTGGCGGCAATGGTCGCGCTCAGCGCGGGCGTGAGTGAATTGGAAGGCGATGGCGTTGCGCAACCGGCCGCGGTGCGGGCCGCGTGCGATTACTGTGGGCCATCGGAACTCACGCGTTGTGCCAAACCCGTGAACCGCGAAAAGTTCCCGGCGCTCTACGAGGTGACGGAGGCCTATCTGGCAGGCCCCGTGCTGGAACGACGCGAGTTGGCGAGGCTCGTCAGCCCGCGGACCTACGCCCGCCGCGATGCGCCGCCGATGCTGATCGTCCACGGGAAAAAAGACGACATCGTGCCCTTCGAGGAGAGTGCGATTCTTTACGAGGCGTTGCGTGACGCCGGGGCGCCGGCACGGCTGACGCTCCTGCCCGAGGCGAACCACAGCCTGCACCTGCACGGGCCGCACGAGGATGTCATCGCCTTCTTCCGCGAGACGCTCCGCGCATGAGGCGAGGGCCGGTGTCTATAATCCAGGTATCGGGCTGTGGCCCGGATCGAACGGATCGCCATCCATGCGTCCACTCTTCCAACAACTCACCGCGGCGCTCACGGCCATCGTCCTGCTCGCCCTGTCGGTGAACTGCCTCTGCGCCGCGAACCCGCCGATCGCAACAGCCGCCACAACGAAGAACTCCCACAATTGCTGCGATCAACCGTCATCGCCTTCATCCGCCTCAACACCAACGAAACACGACGACCATTCCCGCAACTGCCCGCACTGTGGTGATGCCCCGACCGTGCGGGCCAATCCGGCGCCGGTCGCCCCCGCCGATCTCCCTTCGCCCGCCCCGCTGCCCTTTCTGCTCGCGCTGACCGACATGCCCAGCGCCCGGCGATTTATGCCCGCTGGATTGGATGCACGTCAGGCCGCGCACCTGCGCGCCCAAGCCACCCTCCTGGGGATGCACTGCGCGCTGACGGTCTGACCTCCCCTCTTATTCCCTCTCACAGTTCAGCCCGTGGATGACGCACCTATCACGTCTCCCGCACGGCGCGATCCGTCTCTTTTCAAACCCGTTCCCCTTTGAGGATTGACCATGATCCCCATCCGATCGAGGCGTTCGTGTGTGGCGTTGCTGGCCGCTTGCGGCTTAGCGCTCCTCCCCGCATGCACCGCCGTCCAGCGCGATGCCGGCTTTTCCGATGTCTCCCGCGTCGCCATCGAGCGCACCGGCAAGGACATCCACTGGCTGCGCGGCGGCCCCGAGGATGCCGCAGTCGCCAAGCGCGTGCACGAGATGCTGTCGCGCGAGTTGACCGTGGAGGATGCCGTGCAGGTCGCGCTGCTGAACAACCGCGGCCTGCAGGCGACGTATGAAGACCTGGGCGTCGCGCAGGCGAACCTCGTGCAGGCCGGGCTGCTGAGCAACCCGGTGCTCAGCGGGCAGATCAAGCCGGCGCTCAGCGGGCCCGGACCGGAGATCGAGCTCTCTCTGACGCAGAACTTCCTGGAGCTGCTCTACATCCCGATGCGGGAGAAGGTCGCGGCAGCGAAGCTCGACGAGGCGAAGCAGCGCGTCGCCTCCGAGGTGCTCGATTTGGCCGCGCGTGTGCGCGTCCAGTTCCTCCGGGCGCAGGGCGATGCCCAACTTGTTGAGCTCCGCCGGCAGGTCGTGCAATCCACCGACGCCTCCGCCACGCTCGCCAGGCGGATGCACGAGGCGGGGAACATCACCGACGCGATGCTCGACGCCGAACATTTATTGCACGAGCAGGCGCAGCTCGACCTGGCGGATGCGGCGACGGCCGCGGCGCTCAGCCGGGAGCGGCTCTCTGAAATCATGGGTGTGGACGGCGACCACCCCGCGTGGTCCATCGCCGCGCATTTGCCCGACCTGCCGAAGGAGGAGATCGACGCCGCCGGTGCGGAGCAGAAGGCCGTGGACCGCAGCCTCGACGTGGCGGCCGCGCGGCTGCGCGTCGAATCATCCGCAAAAGTCGCGGGGCTTACCAAAGCCTCCGCCCTGGTGCCGGACCTGAGCGCCGGCGCCGCCGCCAAGCGAGAGACCAGCGGCGACTGGCTCCTGGGCCCGGCGTTCACGCTGCCGATCCCGCTGCTCGACCAGGGGCAGGCGCGCATCTCGGGAGCGCAGGCGGAGTTCCGCCGCGCCCGGTTCGAGCACGACGAGGCCCTCGTGCGCGTGCGCGCCGCCGCGCGATCGGCCGTCATCCAACTCCACGCAGCTCACGCGAAGGCCGTGAAATACCGCGACGCCATCGTCCCACGACGGCACAACATCACCGAAGAGACGCAGAAGGAATACAACGGCATGCTCGTCGGCGTGCTCCAACTGCTCGACGCGCGACGGCAGGAGATCGACGCCGGCCGGCGCTCCGTCGAGGCCCTGCGCGACTACTGGGTCGCCCGCGCCCGGTTCGATTCCATCCTCTCGGGCCGCATCCCTTCGAACACCGATCCCGTCAGCACCACCGCCAACGCAGGAGAATGACCATGCCCACACGCAGAGACATCCTCACTTCCACGGCCGTGCTTGCCGGCGGCGCGATGCTTTCACGCCTCGCCCCGGCGCGCGCCGCCGACACCATGCCCACGACATTGCCTATCGACGCCGACGTTGATCCCGGCGTCCCCGGCCGGGATTACACGCCCGTCGTCACGCCCAACAACGTCACGCTCCCCTACAAGCTCGTGGACGGAGTGAAGGTGATGCACCTGATCGCGGAAGAGGTGGACCATGAGTTCGCTCCCGGCCTGCGCGCGAAGTGCTGGGGCTACAACGGCCGGACGCCCGGGCCGACTATTGAGGCCGTCGAGGGCGACCGGCTGCGCATCTTCGTCACCAATCGATTGCCCGAGCCGACCACGATCCACTGGCACGGCGTCCTCCTGCCCAGCGGGATGGACGGTGTCTCGGGTCTCACGCAAAAACCAATCGCGCCCGGTGAAACCTTCCGCTACGAGTTCACACTCCGCCAGCACGGCACGCAGATGTACCACCCGCACTTCGACGAGATGACGCAGGTCGGCCTGGGCATGATGGGCATGTTCATCATCCACCCGCGCCGCCCCGAAGGCCCGCGCATCGACCGCGACTTCGTCTTCATGCTCAGCGAGTGGCGCATCAGGCCCGGCACAAGCCGGCCCGACCCGACGGAGATGACCGATTTTAACGTCCTGACCTTCAACCACCGCGCCTACCCCGGCACGGACGCGCTGGTCGCGCGGCTCGGCGACCGTGTGCGCATGCGGTTCGGAAATCTCAGCGCGATGGACCACCACCCGATCCACCTGCACGGGCACCGGTTCAAGATCGTCGGCACCGACGCGGGGCCGATCCCGGCGTCGGCGCAGTGGCCGGAGGTCACGGTGCTGGTACCCGTAGGGAGCACTCGCGCCGTCGAGTTCAGCGCCGACAACTCGGGCGACTGGGCGATGCACTGCCACATGGTCCACCACATGATGAACCAGATGGGCCACGGGCTGCCGAATCTCCTGGGCGTAAACACCGCCGGCATTGACGACAAGATTGCGCCGCTGTTGCCGTCGTACATGACGATGGGCGAGACCGGCATGGGTGGCATGGGCGAGATGGGGATGAGCGTGCCGCGCAACAGCCTGCCCATGCGCGGCGGGCCCGGACCGTTCGGCTACATCGACATGGGCGGGATGTTCACCGTGCTCAAGGTGCGCGATGGGATCACGGGCTATGACGACCCGGGGTGGTACAAGCACCCCGATGGCAGCGTCGCGGGCCCGGCGTCAGTCGATGAGTTGAAGACTCTGGGTTTGAGTGCGCCGTAAGCGCCGCCTCACACCACCTGCACGGCCTGCTCGAACATCTGGCTGAAGCGTGGGGCCTTGCGGTCTTTCCAGCCGCCCTTGTGGTAGGCGTACCCGGCGATGAGCGGGACGGCCAGCGTCGCCTCGCTGTACACCATCTGTTCCCACGCCAGGTCCACCTTGCCCCAGGAGGAGGCCTCCTTGAGCGTCGAGCTGGAGAGCGCGCCGTCGCGCACGTCAGCGACGGTGATCTGCACGGCGTATTTGTGCATGGGCACGTCGTGGCCGAGCACCTCGGCGGCGACCACGATGTCCTGCACGAAGTTTTTGGGCACGCCGCCGCCGATCATGAAGAGGCCCGTGTTGGGGTTCTTGAGCTTGATCTGCGTCAGCTCATAAAAATCCTTGGCGGAGTCGAGCGAGATCATCGGCTGGCCCGCCTGCGTGCGGTTGTGCTGGTGCGCCACCAGGCCGAAGCCGGCGGAGCAGTCGCTGAACGCGGGGCAGAAGATCGGCACGTCGTTCTCATAGGCGGCGAGCACGATCGAATCTTTCGTCTTTCCGTGCTTGGTGAGATAGGCGCCCATCTCGCGGATGTACTCACGGGAGGAGTATGGCCTGGGCTCCAGCGCGTCGGCGATCTTCTGCGTCGTCTCGTCGCAGAACCGCAGCTCCTCCTCGTCGATGAACGTGTCGTAGATGCGGTCGATCATCAGTTCGCGCAGCTCGGCGTCGTACATACCGGACTTGTACTTCTCCTCGGCGATGTAGTGACGGAAGCCCAGCCCCTCGAAGAAGTCCTGATCGACGATGTTCGCCCCAGTGGAGACAACCGCGTCAACCATGCGGTTGCGGATCAGATCGACGAAGACTTTCTTGAGGCCGGCGGAGATCAACGAGCCGGCGAGCGTCAGGATGATGCCGCACCCCTTGTCGCGGATCATCATGTCGTAGATCGACGCGGCGCGGTGCAGGTCGCGCGCGGTGAAAGCCATGTTCTTCATGGAGTCCACCGTCGGGACCACGTTGTTCTTCGTGATGTCGAAGTGCTCGATGGTCTGGGAAAGAAGCTGTTTTTTGTCGGCCACGGTGGAACCTCCTGATCGGGGCGCGGGCTGTGTTGAGATGCCGCGCCGCCCGGACACGCGGGGCGACACGGTGAAACGCGTCGCAAGCCCCGCGATGGGTGCATTGTAGCGAAGTGGGACGGGAGCGCGACGTGGGATTTTGGTGAGGAAGACAGGAAAGAGGGGACGCTAAGCCGCGAGCGGTGTCAGGCGCCGCGGGCCTGCTTCACCACATCGACGAACTGTTTGGCGAGTTTCGTCAGGCCGGCCCAGTCCTTGGACTTGATGAGGTCTTTCTTCACCAGAGACGAGCCGACGCCCAGGCAGGCCGCGCCGGCCTTGAGCCAGTCGCCGGCCGTGGTCAGGTCCACGCCGCCGGTCGGGGTGAGCTTGAGTTGCGGCATGGGGGCGAGGACATCCTTGAAATACTGCGGGCCGAACAGGTTCGCGGGGAAGACCTTCACGAGGTCGGCGCCGGCGGACCAGGCGGTAATGATCTCGGTGGGCGTCAGCGCGCCGGGTATGATCGGCTTGTCGTAACGGTGCGCCATCGCGATGACGTCGAGGTTGAGCGTCGGGGCGACGACGTACTGCGCCCCGGCGAGGATCGCCGCCCGCGCGGTCTCGGCGTCAAGCACGCTGCCCACGCCGATCAGGCAGTCCTTCCCGAGCTTCTCGGTGGCGCGGTGGATGGCCTCCAGCGCCCCGGGCGTGGTCATGGTGATCTCGGAGACGTCCACCCCGCCGTCGCGCAGGGCGGCGCAGACATCGACGAGTTGATCGGCGGAGTCGGCGCGGATGACGGCGACGAGCCCGGAGGTTTCCATGCGTGCGACGGAGGCGTTGCGGCCGGTGAGTCTCATTTCAAATCTCGGGAAAATAAACGGGAAGCGTCAGTGCGCGGGTTTACAGCTTGTCATCCTACCCAAACAACGACGCGGCGAGGGAAACATCCCCCGTGCCGCCGGTTCACCTGAGACGGAACTCAAGCAGCCGCCGCCGTTCACGCCACAGGAGCAGGCAGTCGGCCGCAAAAAAGACAATGACACCGGGAAAAAAACCCAGATACCGAGTTCAAACAAAAACACCATAGCTTGAAATAACGGATGCACCGCTGGATTGCCCAGGCTGCCGATGATCATCATCGGCGCTTGCAAAAGCACGCCGACTACCAAGACAAGAAATGCTATCACGTGCAGACGCCCGCGCTTCGGTAGCACCGACGCCACAATGCAAACAGTAAGGACCACCGCCGCCGCGACACATTCCCCAATACCGGGAAGCACAAAGCCCAAAGCGCGTCACTCCTTCACGTCGCACCATTCTAGTTAAACAACGACGCCGCGCGGGTCTGCGCGGCGTCGCGAAAGCATTGTGTTGTCCGACCAGTCCGCTGACTCAAAGAACCTCGAAGATCGACTGCGTGCGGAGCACCAGGCCGGTCGCGCCGATCAGGTGGTAGCTCTGCAGGTGGAACTCGCTCTTGTACTTCTGGGCGTCGAGCAGCGTCATATTGGACGAGCCCTCGGCGTCCTTCCACTCGTGCATCAGGCACTGGCTCTCGGCGGCGAAGTCTCGCATCTCGCGGAGCGTCGCCATGAAGAGGTTGTCGGTCAGCGACTCGGTCTGGATGGTGGTCACATAATTCACGTTGCCCTCGGGCTGGCCGAGCTCGTAATCCTTCTCGCCCAGGCAGGGCAGGGCGTGGATCAGGCCGGTCTCGGGCAGGTGGTCGGCGCTCTCCAACACCGCCTCGGTCAGGCAGTTATCGCCGAACTGGAACCGCGCCACATGGCCCGCGGGGGCGACCCAGGTTTCGACCTCGTACTCGCCGTGCCGATGGGTGCGGCGGCCCTGGAGGTCGAACAGCTCGGGGTGCAACGCCCGGCGGTAAACCATGAGACGGAAAAGCTGTGCGTTTGAGGACTTATGGCTGACACTCATGTTTTATCCCTGACTGCCCGGAAGGGGGAGGTGTAGGGGCCTTAATGAATCGCGGATTATATCCAATCACTAGCGGGACTGAAAGCATTTTCGTTCTTATTTCGGCGATTTTCTAACCGGCTGTACACAATGTAGCGGTTTTCGGGCCATGGTCGATAAGAACACATACGCGGCAACCGGCGGCCGGGATCGTATCCATACCCCGGTTTTTTCGGCACGGCCAGCTCGGCACCAGACTTCCCCTAACTTATGCGTCAAACAAGGGATATTTTCAAGGTCATCATCAATCTGCCGGACCCTTCGGTGGATCAGGCCCTGGCGGACGCCCTCGCGACCGCCGAGCCGGACGACACCACCAGGATCGTCGCCACCCTGCTCCAAAGACGTCGGCCGCAGGGGCTGGTTCCCATGATCCTGCACTTCCACCAGCTCCCCCAGGACGCGCAATCCGACATCCTCACGCACGCCACCGATCTTTCCCACTCACTCCGTGAGGCGATGGCCGCCGACAACGGCCGGGGGGCCTCCAACGTCATCCAGATCATCACCCGCGCCCGGGCGGCGAAGCTCGCCTACCTGCTCTCGGACCAATTGCGTCACGGCCCGGCCGAACTGCGGCCGCTGGCCGCCAAGGGGCTGCTCGAGCTCGCCGAGAGCGCGCCGACAAATCAGCCCCAAGTCATGGAGGCGATCCAGTCCGCCGTGCGCGAGGCGCTGATCTCCTTCAAGGTGCACGGGCAGACGGGCGTGCTCCTCGCGCTGGCGGCCCTCGCGCCGCGCGACATGGCGGCGGCCGTCTCCATCATCGAGGACCGCAACCACGCCGCGCTCGAGCCGATGCGCAGGCTCATCACCATCGAGCTGCCCCCCGAGATCCGGCGCGGGCTGCTCGCCTGGGCGACCGTCAAACAGTTCACCCCCGCCGCCGTCACCGGCCTGGACCGTGCCTGCGGCGCGGGCCACCTGGGCGACGTCCTGGCCGGGGCGCACCTGCTCGCGCACGGGCAGGCGGCCCTCGCCGTCCGGAAGCTCCTCATGCCGCGACAGGCCCTGCCGTCGCGTGAATCGATCGCCGTGATGCCGCCCGAGCGGCTCCACTGGCTGCCCGCCTGGATCACCGCCCTTCAACTCGAGCCCGCGCAGCGCATCGACGCGCTCGCCTCGCTGCATACGGCCCCCGACCCCGCGACCCGGCTGGCCGCGCTGCGCCGCCTGCTCGACCTCGCCTACCGCGCCCCGGGTATGCCGGCCACCTCGGGGGTTCCCCTGGCAACCATCGCCGCGGTCACCGCGCGCAGCGACATCGCCGTCGCCCGCTTCTGCGGCGATGAAGACCCCGCCATCGCGCGCATCGCGGTGCGCCACCTCGTGGGCCGGCGCTGGCCGGGGCTCACCAAGCTGCTCCTGCAACTGGTCAAGTCGCCCCACGAAGAAATCCGCAGGCTCGCCGGCGCCCACCTCGCACCGCTGGGTTTCACGCACCTCTGGGACGCCTGGCCCCGCCTCAACTTCGCCCAGCAGATCGCCGGCGGCACCGCGCTCATCAAGCTCGACCCCGCGTTCCACCGCATGCTGGGCGAAAAGCTCGCCACCCCGCTCCGCGCCACGCGCCTGCGCACCATCTCCATCATCCAGACCCTCAACCAGACCGAGTTCTTCGTCGCCCCAATGGTCGCCCTCACCGCCGAGAACGACGAGATCGTCGCCTCCGCCGCCGTGAAGGCGCTGGGGGCGGTGGACAAGCCCGAGTCGATCACAGCGCTGAACAAGGCGCTGACGCACCACGACGCGCGCGTGCGCGCCAACGCGGTCGAGTCGCTGCACCAGTTGAAGCACCGCGACCACGAGGAGCGGTTGCTTGAGATGGCCCGCGAGGAGGCCAACCGCCCGCGTGCCAACGCGATCGGGGCGCTGATGGACATGCGTACCGCCGAGGCGCTATCGTCGCTCGTGAAGATGCTCGCCGACCCGCAGCCGGCGCAGCGCGCCAGCGCGCTCTGGCTGGTGGACCACATGGGGCTGATCGAGGTCGCCCGGCACGTCGCCGAGCTGGCCGTCGCCGACCCGGACTACGAGATCAAGTCCCGCGCCTCGGGTGTGATCCACCGTTTGATCGATTCGCTCAGGCCCAACGGCAAACCGGCGGGCGACGCCGAGCCGCGTCCCAAGGCGGGGTGATAAAGACGGTGCCCCGTCATTCCAATGCGGGGCTGCTGAGAATCGGAGTCCGACCATGTTCCGCACGATGATCCTCGCCGCCGCAAGCACGCCGCCCATGGACGAGCGCCAGGCGCGCCTGGAGCAGGTGACCCGGGGGTTCAGGCACCAGCCCTGGGGCGCCACCGAGATGATCTTCGTGGCGATCCTGGTGCTCATCGTGCTGATGGCGTACGTCCTCTACCGCTGGCAGCGCGAGCGCCGCCAGCGCTCCACGCCGATGCTCACCTTCCATTACGCCGCCGAGCAGATGGGGCTGGAGATGCGCGACGAGCTATTGCTGGCGAGGATCGCCCGCGTGCAGGAATTGCCCTCGCCCCTCACGCTGATGCTCTCGCGCGGCACACTGCGTCACCACACCGCACGCTACCTCAAGACGCTCTCCCCCGGCCAGGCGGCCCGCATCAACCGCCGCATCGAGGGCGTGGAGCGTCTGCTCTTCGAGAGCAATGCGGGCGTGAGACAAGCCGTCTGACGCCTCGCCTCTCTGGGGAGAGCGGGAGCACGATCGTTTGCGTCCATCGGCCCCGTGCCGTTACATTCCCCCACCCGCCGAGGCGGGGGACGAGGAATCCCGCGTGACCATAGAGATCGAAGCGAAGATGCGC
Source organism: Planctomycetota bacterium (assembly GCA_021413865.1). Lineage (GTDB taxonomy): Bacteria > Planctomycetota > Phycisphaerae > Phycisphaerales > Phycisphaeraceae > JAIOPN01. Next base: position 21,146 of record JAIOPN010000054.1, read on the forward strand.
GTGGACGACCGGGCGGCGCTCGAGGAGCGTCTCGCCAAGGCCGGCGCCCGTGCCGGCCCGGTGATCCACGAGACAAACACCTTTTTCGACACCGCTAAGGGCACGCTCAAGCGCTCCGACCAGGGCCTGCGCATCCGCGTCGAAGTAACCGGCGACAACAAACGCACCGTCACCATCACGCACAAGGGCCCGCGCGACCAGGGCCGGATCAAACGGCGCATGGAGACGGAGCTCATCGTCAACGACGACCGCACCGCTTCCGAGATGCTCACCGCGCTGGGCTACGCGGTCGTGCTCAGTTTTGAGAAGACCCGTCGCCGGTGGGAGCTGGACGGCTGCCACGTCGATCTCGACACGCTGCCGTACCTGGGGGATTTCGTGGAGATCGAGGGCCCGGACGACCAGGCGGTGCTCGCCGTGCGTGAGAAGCTGGGGATGGGCGCTTCCCCGCTGATCCGCGCAAGCTACATCTCGATCCTCATCGACTACCTGACGCAGCACCACATCGAGTCGCAGCACGTGAAGTTCGACGACGCGAAGTGAATTGATTTATCTGGACGCCACACTCGTTACAGCTTCGTAATCCGCCGCATGAGCAGCTCGTGCATGCGGCGCGTGACCGGGCCCACGCGGCCGTCGCCGATCGGGCGGCCGTCGAGTGTCACCACGCCGGCGACGTGCGTCGTCGTCCCGCAGATGAACAACTCGTTGAGCTTGGACAGCTCCACCCAGGGCACGGCCGACTCGTTCACCGTCACGCCCGCCAACTTCGCCTCCTCGATCAGGATCGCGCGGGTGATGCCGCCGAGGATCCAGTGGTCCGCCGGGTGCGTCCATAATTCCCCGCCACGCACGGCGAAGACGGATGTGGAGGTGCCCTCCGTGACCCGGCCGTCGCGGAGAAAGATCGCCTCCTGCGCCCCCTTCTCCAGCGCGGCGTTCTTGGCCAGCACGTTGGGCAGGAGCATCAGCGACTTGATCGAGCAGAGCGACCAGCGCTGGTCCTCGTGCGTGACGCAGGCGATGGCGCGCGGCGGCGCGGCGGGGTCGGGCGGCGCGGCGGGGTAGGTGATGACCAGCACGGTCGGCGTGGTGTTGCGCGGGAAGCTGTGCTCGCGTGGGGCGACGCCGCGGGTGATCTGCCAGTAGGCCTTGGCGCTGTTGTAGCCGTTGCGTTTGAGAAGGTCGTCGGTGATGCCGCCGAGTTGATCGAGCTCCGCCGGGACGGGGATGTGGATGGCGTCGAGGCTGCGGCGGAAGCGATCGATGTGCTCGCGCAGGGCGAGCGGCCGGCCGTCGTAGTAGCTGACGACCTCGTACACGCCGTCGGCGAAGAGCGTGCCGCGGTCTTCGATGTCGAGCGTCGCGCGCGAGCGTGGCAGGACCTGACCATTGAGATAAACGAAGGGCGCGTCCATGCGGTGTTCCCTGTCGCTGCATTGTCGCGGGGAGGGCGCGGGAGTCAAAGCGGGAGAAGTGAAGCGAAGACCCCGGGCCTTCGCGGACCCGGGCCCGGGCATAGATGGAAGCGAAGTCAGACGAGCGTAATCGCCCGTGCGCCGGGGGCGGGGCGGGTGACGAAGAGGGTGGGCTCGATGGAGGTGCGTTTCTTGTACTGGTCGTGCATGTATTGCGCCACGCGGTCGGCGGCGTCGGTGCGGACGAGCGTGACGGTGCAGCCACCGAACCCCCCGCCGGTCATGCGCGAGCCGAACACGCCGCCCGTGGTTTTGCCGGCCTCGCCCGCAAGCTCCACCATCAGGTCGAGCTCGGCACAGGAGACCTCGAAGTCGTCCCTGAGCGAGGCGTGGCTCTTGTGCATGAGCCGTCCGAACGCGGTCCAATCACCGGCGAGCGCCGCCTCCGCCGCCTGCTGCGTCCGCGCGATCTCGCCGACAACGTGGTACGCCCGCCGGTATTCATCCTGGGTCATCTTGCCCTTCGCGCCCAGCAGCGCCTTCATCGGCAGGTCGCGCAGCGATTTCACGCCCGCCGCTCTCGCCGCCGACTCGCACTCGGCGCGGCGCTGGGCGTATTCCCCGCCGGTCAGCTCGTGCTTCACGTTTGTATTCGCGATAAGCACGCTCACGTTCGGGTCCGCCAGCGGCACCATGCGCGGGGCGAACGAGCGGCAATCCAGCAGCATCGCGTGCTCCGGCTGCGCGAGCACGGCGATCGCCTGGTCCATGATCCCGCAGGGGACACCCGCGTAATTGTGCTCGGCGGCCTGGCAGAGCCGTGCCTTGTCCATCGGCGGCAGGGTCTTGCCCGTCATCGCCTCCATCAGCGTCGCGGCCGCAACCTCCAGAGATGCGCTGCTGGACAGCCCGCCGCCCAGCGGGACGGTCGAGTCGATCACGGCATCAAACCCGCCGGGGTCCAGGCCCGCGGCGAGGCAACCGGCGATAACACCACGCACATAATTTGACCACGGATCGGCGGCCCCGGCCCTGGTGACGGGGTGCGCGAGCGAAAAGATGACGGGTTTGTCGCCGCCGGAGTTGGCGCTCATAAGACGGACGGAGCGGGAAGGTTCGGGGGTGGGACCGGCGACGATGACGGTCTGTCGTTGGATGGCCATGGGGAGGACGAAGCCGTCATTGTAGTCGGTATGCTCGCCGATGAGGTTGACGCGTCCGGGCGCGGCCGCGGCGAAGCGAGGGGAACGGCCGAACTGCCGGGTGAAGCGTGCGGCGGCGCGGGCGACCTGCTCATCCAACACGGGATCGGGGGCGGATTGGGGCATGCGGGCTCTGCGGTGTGCGTCTGGTGAGAATGATACCTCGGGAGGGTGTTTCCCATAGCCCCCGGCTCGGCCGGAGGGTTCTTCGAGCGATCACCGAACATCGGGCATGCACCGTGATGACGGTGGTCCAACAAGAACCCCCCGGCCGAGCCGGGGGCTATGGGACAGTGCAAGGCCCGAGATTTTCGCGGTTTTCAGGGGTGGCTCCGCATTCTTTTCACCCCGGAACCGGGCGGAGCCGATGTGATAAGGATGGCATGGAGCGGGGGCGCGTGACCGGGTAGAATACAGGATTGCGGGGAGGGGTACGACCTGCAAAATTCAGCACAGGAAGCGGTGGCATGAGTCTGTCTCGACGCGATTTCGTCCTGCTTGGAATGGGGCTGATGGCCGCCGGCTGCGCGTCGCAGCAGCAGACGCAGAACGAGACCCCCGATGTCCTTTGGCCCGGGCACCTGGACCGACCGGTGCCGACGGGTCCGGGCTCTGCCACGCTGCCGACACACCCGAACACCGGTGCGATCCAGCCACCCCGCCAGCAGGTCGTTGAAACCCCCGTCGCCGGCTCCATCCAGGCGATCCCCCGCTCGCGTTGGGCGGCCGCGGGTCCGATCATGAGCAAGATGATCCCGATGAACGGGATAAACCGGATCACCGTCCACCACGAGGGCTGGACGCCCGTCTATTTCACGGACGCCGCCACCACTGCCTCGCGCCTGGAACGCGTGCGTCAGGGCCATCTGAGCCGCCTGAGCGCGGGTGATATCGGCTACCACTTCGTCATCGACCGCGCCGGCCGCGTCTGGCAGGGCCGTGACCTCCGCTACCAGGGCGCCCACGTCAAGGCGAACAACGAGCACAACATCGGCGTCATGTGCCTGGGCAACTTCGACCAGCAGTCCCCTTCCGATCCGCAGCTCGTTGCGCTGCGCGACACGGTCTCCAAGCTCATGCGTCAGTACCACGTCTCGTCGAACCGGAACATCAAAATGAGCCGAGTGCAGACGCACCAGGAAATCAACCCCACGCGCTGCCCGGGCTTGGCGCTCCAGCCGAAGATGGTCTGGCTGCGCCAGAACGGCTACCTGGGCTGATCGCCTGTCTTGTTTTGTAGTTCCTCGCCCGCTTCTTTCCCCAACATTCAATCCGCCTGTCTCTAATGTGTTCCCCTATGCGTCGTGTGGAGTTTTATAAAGCGCGACGCGGTCGTCGGTGTTTTTATGCCCGGCGCGTTGATAGGAAATAGACTCTCCGAAATGCCACTCTCGCCGCGTCGTCGCGGACGCCGCGAGATGGGGTTCCAGAGATACGCGTTCGGCAATGCGGGGCCGTTGAGGGGTATCTGAATAAGCGGGCGGGCAGCACGCTCGATCCGCGAGGGGAGGGGGTTCAGGTTCTACGAACCGAGACGTGGCTGCCCGCCCTTTCCCATTTCGACCTCCTTGAGACTCTCGGACTGGTCATCGGACGACGGGGAGCCCGCGGGCGCAGGGGGCTCCCGCACCCATATTTTCGGCGCTCGGTCCGGCGTGTCCGCCCGCGTCTGGCGCTCCGCCGCGGCCTCGTGCATGTGCCGCACCATCTCCCTGAGTTGCACCGGCATTAGCACCGTCACCTGGTCGGCGTAGCCGCATATCCACCAGGCGATCTCGTTTAGACCATCCACCTCGAACCGCACCACGCAGCCCCCGCCGGGCAGCTTCGTGACCTGTTGCGTGCGGTGCCAGCGCACCTCGCTGACGTTGACCGCCACGCGCGGCGTGAACTCCAACTCGACCTGATACTCTTTCCCCTCGGGGATGAGCTGCCACGCCCGCCCGAGTTTGTCCTCCACCCGGAAGCCCGTTGGCCGATGGAACCGCTGCTCCGTCGGCTCCATCGACACAATCCTCGCCAGCTTCAGCACGCGCACCTCGTCGTGTGCGTCGGTACGCCCCAGCACATACCACGCACGCGCCGCGAAGTGCAGCCCGTAAGGCTCGAATGTGAATGTTGATTCTTCCGCCTCCGCCGGGCTTTTGTATCGCACGCGGCAGGTCCGCCCCTCGTCGATCCAGCGGTGCAGCTCCGCGTAGTGGCGGCTGTCGTCGTCGCCGACGGATTGCGCGCCGTCATCAACCGAGACGTGCTCCATCATCTCGATGCACGCGCCGCGGATCGGCTCGGGCACCATCGCGATGAGCTTGTGGATCCCGGAGACCGCCGCGCCCGCCAGCGGCCGACGGCCCTGCGCGCCGACCGTCTTGCTCAAGAGCAGCAGGCCCAGCGTCTCGGGCACCGTCAGGTTCACCGGCGGGAGGAAGAACCCATCGCCCAGCCGATAGCCGCGTCCCGGCTCGTGGTAGTACGGGATGCCCGCCAGTTCCAGCATCTTCAGGTCCCGGAAAAGCGTCCGCCGGCTGACCTCCAGCGTCCGCATTAATTCTTCCGTGCCCGGGCCGCACCCTGTTTGCAACAAGAGAATCAAACGCAACAGACGATGCACGCGGCTGGTATTCCTGAGGGCTCGTAATCCAACGCTGAGTTAGTGAGGCGCAGAGTGATATGCCGTCGCCCGCGTGACGCTTCAGACCCAATTCACCCCATCGACGTGGATAGGGAGAGCCTCTCCTGCTAAATGTCTAATCAACTCATCAACCGCAATATGATTCACCGACCCCGACTTCTCCCGTCCCTCTCGGTTCCCATCGATGCCAGACATGTCCCGGAAGGCACCTGATTCACTATGACCATTCGTCGGATGAAAAGCAAGGAAAACTTAAACCCGTGTTTCCAATTACCCGACCGCCCTCAGCGCATCGCGAAAAAGACTTGAAACAAAGGGAATTGACGAATTCAGAATCCGCTCTGCCGGATCAGATTCATGAACTGGTCAGTGAAAACAAAATTATGTTCAGGGAATTCCAGACCGGCGCGGTTCTTATCGATGTGGCTGAACATGAGATCGATGTGCGCGAGCGGAACAATCGAAGCATCGGCGGGATTGATACGTTCAACAACGCCCGTGGTCGATGCGCCCGTCGCGTCGATGCGGTCCATCGTCGCGCTGTATCGGATCGTGTAGCCGGGCCATGCGGCGTCGGTGAACGCTGCGCGGCCGACCTTGGCGAGGATCACCTTCTCGGAAAAATCGTACGCGTGGCCGACCATGATGCCGGCGGTCTGCGCCATGCCCTCGATGATAAGCGTGTTGGGCAGCACGGGCATCGCGGGCCGCGTGGCCGTCGCGGGGAAGTGGTCGTGCAGCACCTCCTCCGCCAGCGACACGTTCTTGATCGCGACGCAGCGCTTGCCTTTTTCGAGCTCGAGAATGCGGTCGATCCAGATCCAGCGCATAGGGATTGTTTTCGCGGCGGAGCGACCTCACGCCGTCTTCGACTGCACGAACGCGACCAGGTCGCTCACCTTGATGAAGTTGGGGAACTCGTTCTTGTTGCGGTTCTTGTCGAAGGCGTCGAGATCAATGTAGGGCAGGACCTTCCGCAGCTCGGCCATGCCGCCGTCGGTCACCTTGTCGCCCTGCACGAACTGCGGGTTGTTCAGCACGCTCTCGGGGAAGAGCTCGCCCTGGTTAACCTTGATGCTAAACGCCTTCTCGAGGCGGAAGACGATATCGAGGAAGTCGATCGACTCCGCGCCGAGGTCTCCGACCAGCGTCGCCTCGGGCGTCACCTCTTCCTCATCAACGCCCAGCGCCGCGGACAGCTCGACCTGAACCTTCTTGAACGCCTCTTCGTTACTCATCGCCATGACCGGCACTCCGTTATCCAAAAGTTGATATTTACTTCCAAGGCGGGCTCAGCGGCGTGAGCCGAAACCGGCCCTGCACCGCCACCTTGTCGCCCACGCTGCCCACGCCCTCGAACTCGTATCCCTTCTCGTCGCGCTTCCGCAGCGTGACCTCGACCTTCAGGCTCTCGCCCGGCCGGACCATGTTGGAGTAGCGGATGTTCCGCACCTCGCCAACCACCAGCGGGGCGTCCGGGCCCCCATCGTTCCGTCCCGCGACCAACGCCCGGCCGGCCTGCGCCAGCGTCTCGAGCATCATCACCCCCGGCAGCACCGGGAACCCCGGGAAATGATCGGCCAGATACTCCTCGGCGCTGGTGACATTCTTGATTGCCACCACCCGCTCGGGGCTACGCTCCAGCACCTGATCGATCAGCTCGAAACGCACGCACAAACCCCTGTTTCCACGGGAAAGATCGCCGAGTGTAGCCCTATACCGAACACCACGCAAACCCCGCTCGGAGAGAGCCCCGCCATGCAAATGCGGGGCTTCTTCGATGTGTGGAGCGTCAACAAGAAGCCCCGCATTTGCATGACGGGGCTGCGAAAACATTACAATCTCCCGTCTCATCGCAGGAGTTCCGCACATGGCCAAGCCCCACGCCTCTAAAGGCTGGAAGATCGGTTACGCCCAGGGCGACATCACGCCCAAAAAAGGCCAGACCCTCATGACCGGTTTCGGTCGTGAGCGCTACGCAGAGGGCACGCTCGCCCCGCTCCGCGCCCAGGCCGTCGCCCTGCGTGACACCAAGGGCAAGACCGCCCTGCTGATCACCGCCGACATCCTGGGCTTCGACCGGCGGAGTGTCGAGTTTCTCCGCCGCACGCTAGCCGCCAGGCACAAGATCGACCCGCAGGCCGTCATGCTCGCCGCCTCGCACACCCACTGGGGCCCGCCCACACTCTTCCGCGTCACCGCCGCAGTCGGTGCGCTGGACCCGTGGTACGTCGTCGGCCTCGAACGCAGGCTCGCCGCCCTCGCCGATGAGGCGATCAAGTCCCTCGCCCCCGGTGCGGCGAGCTACGGCTTCATCAACGCCGCCATCGGCCACAACCGCCGCCTGCCCCAGGACGACGGCACCATCGGCTGGGGCCCCTACCCCGAGGGCTTCTACGACAACCACACCCCCGTCCTCCGACTCTCCCGCTCGGCGCGCGACGTGGACGACATCCTCCTCGTCGGCCACGCCTGCCACCCCACCAGCTCGGGCGGCATCAACAAGTTCACACCCGACTACCCCGGCTCGATGCGCGACCGCATCGAATCGAAGCTCGGTCCGCGCAGCCGCGCCCTCTTCGTCATGGGCTGCGGCGCCGACGCCAAGGTCACCCACCTCGATGCCAAGTCGGGCCAACTGGTCTTCACCGCCGATCCCAAAAACTCCGCCAAGCGCGGCCGGGCCCTCGCCGACGACGTGCTGAAACACCTCGCCGACAAACGCGCCCAACGCCTCGACCTCCCCGCCTCGCTCCGCTGCAAGGTCGTCTCCGGCAATCTCACCATGACCAAGGCACGCAGCCCCGCCGAGATCGAGGCGATGGCGATGCGGCCCGACAACGGCGGGCACGAGGTCTGGTGGGCGCGGCAGATGCTCGCCTTCCCCGACGCTCGGCGGAAGCACTACTACGAGGCGCAATCCTGGGTGCTGGGCAACGCGCTCACCGTGCTCGCGCTCGAGGGTGAAGTCTGCAGCCCCCTGGGCCCGCTGGCGCGCGGGCTGGCGCGGACGCCGCACGCCATGACCATCGCCTACGCCAACGAGGTGCAGGGCTACATCCCCACGAAGCGGATCGTGCTCGAGGGCGGCTACGAGGGCGAATCCTCCCACCGCGCCTACTTCAAGCCCGCCCCCTTCACGACGCGCGTCGAGGCGGAGTTCAAAACGATTGTCCGCCGCGCGGTGAAGTAGTTATTCCCGGCCCCGCTAACGCCTCCCCAATACCTCGATCTATAATGTTCACGGTGGTTAGTCCGCATTGCCGACAAAAGCCCAACGGTTTTCGGACCGATCCATACTTCCGGGGGGCGGGGCCGCGTAATTCCACCCGAGACGGTGCGAATGATTCAATCGGTCGGCAACTCGAAACGGTGGTGGTCCTGGCGGCCCTGGGGGCGTTCCGGCTGTGAGTCGTCGGCGCTGGTCCCCGTGGTCGTCGAGCACTTCTCCCGCACCAACGCCGAGTACCAGCGCATCCGCTCGCAGACCTCCTCCAACGGCCATCCCGGCCTGGTCGATTTCCTCTTCGCCGACCCCGACTCGCCCCACTCCCCCGAGACCGTCTTCGACCGCCTCCGCTGGGGTGGCCTCTTCATCTACGTCACCAGCCGCGCCCAGGACGCCGCCGTCTGCGCCCAGCAATTCCGCGCCGGGCGAGGCTTCGTCATCGAGACCCAGCCCACCTCCATCCGCGCCGACGAGCACCGCCTCTTCCGACGGGCCAGAAGGGCGCATTACTTCATCGCACGCAAGATCGACCTCATCCAGATCGGCCAGACCACCGACCGCTTCACCTACCACGTCTATCTCACCAAGCGCCCCGACCCAGAGCAGGGCTGGGTCGTCTGCAAGGAAATCCCCGACACCGACAAGGTCATCACCCGCCTCCGCGAACGCTTCCCCGAGGCCACCGAGGAGATGATCACCAAGAACGCCCGCAAGCTCGTCGAAAAGGTCTTTCCCGTCTTCCTCACCCGCGAGGCCGCCTTCCTCCGCATCCTCCAGCGCGACCTGCCCCCCGAGTTCCAGAACCGCCTGCCCAAGCTCTACGAATACGAAAAAGACGCCAACGGCTTCGTCAAACGCATGTACATCCAGTGGCTCCGCAACGGCGGTTGGCCCATCACGCAGATCGAGTTCGCCAAGCAGTCCGCCAAGCTCCTGGAAATCCTCCACGAACGCATCGGCGTCATGCACCTGGACCTCCGGCTGGACAACTTCGTCATCACCAAAGACGGCGTGGGGTTCGTCGACTTTGGCTCGGCCGTCCGCGTCGGCGAGGACCTCACGCAGAGCCCCATGCTCGCCCGCCTCTTCGACGAGATGATGACCACCTCGCAGATCCAGCGCGACCTGGGCCGGATGAAAAAAACCGGCCGCGTCACGTCCAAACTCTTCTGCGACAACCACGAGAAGGTCGACAAGGCCGTCGACCTCTTCTACCTCGCCATGCAGATGAACGATCCGCACGCCAACCCCGACTTCGTGGACCTGGTCGAGTTCCACCGCGGCAGCGAGGAGACCCGCCTGCTCGCCACGCTCACCCGCGAAATCCTCCAGCCCACCGACCCGCAGAACCCCGCCTACCGCACGGCGACCGACATCCTCAACGGCATCGAGCGCGTCGAGGCGGAACTCAAACACCTCGCCCCCACGCCGGCCGCAGTTCCCGCGGCATGACCGCCCGCCGCTCGCGGCTTAGCGTCCTCTCTTCTCCCCGCCACGCCCGATGACGAGTCCGCGAGTCGTCGGGGTCCCCTCCTCTCCCCCCTTCCCCTTTGCATCCCCTTTCTTTTTGCGTTTGAATTCCCCCCATGCCCCACCACCCCGAACTCCAGCACGCCCTCGCCTCGCCCATACCCTCCATCCGCACCCCCTTCCTCCGCGACGGGGCCATCAACTACCCCGGCCTGCGCGACTATGTCGAACGCTGCATCGCCCACGGCGCCCAAGCCCTCATGCTCACCTACGGCGACAGCCTCTTCTCCCTCCTCACCGACGCCGAGCTCGCCGACGTCACCCGCGCCGTCGTCGAGCAGGCGTGTGGCCGCGCGAAAATCATCGCCGCCGACCGCCAGTGGTGGACCGGTAAATGCGTCGAGTGGGCGAAGTTCTGCCGCGAGATCGGCGCCGACATCGTGATGGTCTATCCGCCCGACTGGGTGCAGTCCTGCACCATCGAAACCCTCGCGGACCACTACACCGCCGTCTCCCGCGAGCTGCCCGTCATGCTCGTCACCATCGCGCTCATCAAGCGTGACGAGGAGTTCCGCATGGAGCTTGTCCGCAGGCTCTACGAAAACTCCCCCGGCGTGGTCTCGGTGAAGGACGACATCTGCGGCCCGTTCGGCCAGCGCATGGCCGCCGCCGTCCACGACCGCTGGACCGTGATCGCCGGCGGCACCAAACAAATCCACTTCGACCTCGCCCCGCACGGCTGCCGCGGCCACCTCTCCACGCTCCTCGTTTACAAGCCCGACATCGCCCGCCGCTACTGGTCCGCCGTCACCGCCGGCGACACGGCCGCCGCGAAAAAAATCGTGGACGACTACGACATCCCCATGTTCGCCGCCATGTCCGCCCTCCCCGGCTCCTTCGACGCCGGCATGCACGCTTGGTCCGAGCTCGCAGGCATCCACCCGCGCTGGCGCCGTGCCCCCTACTACAACCTCACCGACGCCGAAATGAACTCCTTCGCCGCCCAACTCGAGAAACTCAACCTCCTGTAAAATCCCCCGTCCCCCGCCGCTTGCGGCTTAGCGTCCCCTCTGCTCTTCTTTCCCTTTTCATCCACTCACCCAACCCGAACCACTCCCATGCCCAACCTCGGCCAACCCCACCTCACCCGCCTCGAACACCTCAACCGCTACGGCTACTACACCGACCACGACCTCTTCACCCCCGACCACCTCGGCCGCCTCCGCGACGCCCTCGCCCGCCTGCAGCGCGACGCCAAGCCCGAGTACGACCACGCCCACCAGACCTATTTCCCCAACATCATCGAGTTCGACGACGCCTTCGCCGAGGTCCTCGACAACACCAGGCTCCTCGAAGGCCTCTTCGAGGTCATCGGCCCCGACGTCCAGCTCTACGCCAACGAGGTCCTCGTCTCCAAGCCCACCGGCAAGGCGCTGGGCTGGCACCGCGACAAGATGAGCATCGGCAAGCACTGCCCCAACATGTTCCTCAAGGTCTGCCTCTACGTGGACGAGCTCACCATCGACGCCGGCCCCACCGGCGTCGTCCCCGAGAGCCACTTCGACATCTACAAGGGCGAGGAGTTCTACCCCCACAAGATCGACTTCCTCGCCAAGCCCGGCTCCATGCTCGCCTTCGCCGCCAGCACCATGCACCGCGCCGGCCTGCACGTCGAGGGCAAGCCGCCACGCCCCGCCATGTTCTTCGTCTTCATCCCCTGGTGGATCAAACAGGCCGTGTACTACACCGGCCACAAGTGCCAGAAACTCATCGACACCGCCTCGCCGATGCGGCTGCAACTCCTGGGCGTGCAGATGCGGCCGGGGATTTCGATGGATAGTTTTACGAGCGTGTGATCCGTTCGGTCATTTCCAACCTCCGAGCCGGCGGCCATTGCTTTAGGCTAGAATCGTCATCATGACCCGCTTGGCAGAACAACCTCTCTTCGACATTCGTCCAAAGGGCTGCGCCGTCCATGTCGGTGATGCGTTGGCCATTCTGCCAACTCTCCCCGAAAATGAGTTTCGCTGCTGCGTTACGAGCCCGCCGTATTGGGGGTTGCGTGATTACGGAATCACAGGACAGATCGGCGCGGAAGAAAGTCTGGATGAGTACGTCACGAACCTTGTCGGTGTTTTCCGTGAGGTTCGACGGGTGCTCGCGGACGATGGAACCTTGTGGTTGAACCTCGGGGATTCCTACACCAGTGGCAACCGGCGATGGAGGGAAACGGATCGCAAAAACCCTGCCCGCGCGATGTCGTATCGGCCACCCACCCCGCGCGGCCTCAAGCCCAAGGATTTGGTCGGTGTGCCGTGGCGGGTCGCATTTGCGCTCCAGGCCGATGGGTGGTATCTGCGCTCAGACATCATCTGGCATAAACCCAACTGCCAGCCCGAGTCCGTCAAGGATCGCCCCACGCGCAGCCACGAATACGTGTTCCTCCTGACAAAATCCGAGGAGTATCACTACGACCACGAGGCGGTCCGCGAGATTGCTGACATCCCGGGACAGCGCCGTAATCGACGCACTGTTTGGTCAATTAATACCGAGCCGTTTAGCGGTGCCCATTTCGCCACCTTCCCCACCGCGCTGGTCGAACCCTGCGTCCTCGCGGGCACCACGAAAGGCGATCAGGTTCTCGACCCATTTTTCGGCTCAGGAACGGTCGGCCAGGTGTGCCTCAGGCTCAAACGCCGTTTCACCGGGATCGAACTTAAGCAGGAATACGCCAACATCGCATTCAAGCGGTTGGGCTGGGAGTGAGCACGGATGCCCGCCAAACCACAACCGATATTTCCCACGCTCACACCAAGCCTCCAGATTTCATTCTCACAACGCCTCGCGATATTGCGCGGCGAATATCTCGCCGAGGCATTATCCAGAGCGGTTGATCAATGCGACCTCGAACAACTTGACGGCGAGCTCCGAAAGCTTGTTCCACTGAAAACTCTCCGACGTCTTGCCTCGACAGGATTACGCGGCGAATTGTTCTTTCCCGTGCCTTTGCTCCTGCGAACCGCTCCCCGGCTGTTGGGCTACTACCGGCTCTTTATGGGGTTCTCCCAGAAAGAGTTTTACAACAAGGGGCCATTCGGCCGCTTCCGACGCCTCGAAGAAGACGGGATCGTTCTCGAACCTTTGGCTGACCTCCTTTTCCCTTTGTGCATGAGCCTGATCGCCTCGGCGGCCCAACTCGTTGATTCAATGCAACAACCGTCCCCGACAACCCTGCACGACCTACAGCTGTTGACCTTGGGCGCACAACTTCGCGGCAGCAAGCTAAACCAACTCGGACAGGACGCGACCAAAGCGGTCTTCGACCTCCTCAAAGAGATTGCGCGTGGCCCCACTACGCAGGTCACGGCACGCCGTATCAGCATCACTAGAGCATTCCTATTCCGTCTGTAGCGTATACCCGCAGTGGCGGAAGCAGTTCATCGCGTCTGAAGCCGTCACGCGGTCCAGCACGCCCTGCATCGCCGACCACAGGGCCTCACCGGTCCGGCAGGCCAGCGAGCGCAG
>JAIOPN010000062.1 GCA_021413865.1 Planctomycetota bacterium
CTACCACCTCGGCGACGACATCGGCGAAACCCGCAACGTCGCCGGCGACGAGCCGGGCCGCGTGAAGCAGCTCCATCAATTGCTCAAGGAGTGGCGCGCGGGGATGAACGCACGCATGCCGGCGCGGAACCCGAACTGGAACCCCCCCGCCACCCCGGGAACCGCGGCGACGGTGTGAGGCTCTTCCCCTCTCCCCTCCGGGGAGAGGGTGGCGAGTCCGCGAGCCGGGTGAGGGGCGCGTCACCGGCAACCATGTCGCTTGTGTTTACGAAGGTTCCCCGAATTTTGGGCGTTTACCCCTCACCCGCCGCGAAGACGCGGCACCCTCTCCCCAAGGGGCGAGGGAATCACCGCGCGCCGGGGCGGCGCGGGCCCGGGCGGAGCGCGGCGGGTTTGTCCGCGGGCTTCTCGCTCGACGCAGGCGCGGTGGTAGGCCCATTGAACGGCAGCGGCTCCCCGCGCGGCGTGTCCGTCACCGTCCAGATTTTCCCGTCACGCAGGTACATGCGTTGCATCTCGACAAAATTCAGCGGGCGTGCCCCCCACCGGCCGAACACCGCCACCTGGTCGCCCGATTCATCCACCGCGCGGTCGCGGTCAAGCGGTTTGCTGATCGCCAGCGCCGGGCCCTCTGTGCGCCGCACCGCGATCACGCGAGGCGCCAGCGGCGGGATGAAGCCGCGGAAGCGCGGCGTCGTGTCGGGGCCCATGAGTTCCAGCACCTTCAGCCCGTTCACCCCGTCGGCGACGTAGGCGTAGAGCGAGGCGTTGGTCATCGCGATCTTCACATCGCGGCAGTCGTTGAGCTTCCCGCCGTCGTTGAAGAGGGTGGAGAGCACGGGCTTCTCGGGGTTGGTGACGTCGATGATCGCCAGGCCATCCTTGCCGTCGGCGACGAAGGCCCATGTGCGCGCGACATAGACACGGTGTGCGTCGGCCAGCGGGATGGTCGCCGCCGGAACCGGCTTGGGCGCGGCGGGGTTCGTGACGTCGATCACCTTGAACCCGTCGGCGTCGGTGACGAAGGCGTAGCGGAACTGCACCGCGACACTGCGCGGGTCTCGCAGCGTGTCGGAACCAACATGAGCGGCGACCTTCGGGTCGGTGGGCTTGTCCAGGTCGATCACGGCGAGACCGGATTTCGAGGTGACGAAGGCGTTGTGCCCCGCGAGAGTGAGGTGCGTCAGGCCGGTGAGCTGGCCGCCGGGGTTGAAGGCGGCCGAGCCGTCGGCGAGCTTCGCACGCTCGAGGAAATTGTTTTGCGGGTCGCCATCCAGGAGCGTTGCGGCGCTGGTGAGGATCAAGCCTTCCTCGCTGTCGCCGATGTAGAGGTAGGCGTACATCGGGTGGATCGGCTGCTCGCGGTTGATGTGCCAGGCCTGGGGCTCATCGAGGCCGACGGCGCGGGGCTTGGTGGGGTCGGAGGAGAGCCGTTCGCGCACCGGGTCCACGCCGAGCGTGGTCGGGCTGGCGACGGCGACGCAGTTTTTCGTGTCGAACCCGAGCCGTTGGCCCAGCGGGGAGACCGGGGCGGTGACGATGCGTTCGCTAAAGCCCTTGTTGTCGATGTTGGCGATGTCGAAAACATAAAATCCGGCGCGGCCGCGCGCGGCGTAGAGGTATTCGCCGCGGAGCTGAAGGTCGAGGATTTCGGCGCCGCTCGCGGGGGGGCCGGCGTCGTGGTGGTGGGATTCTTCGAGCAGGAGCGCCCCTCCGGGGCGGCCGCTAAGCGCGGGGTCGCGCTTCATGGATTTGAACTCGTCCGGGTACGCCAGCGTGTGCAGGTGCGAGCCGTACACCGCCTGCGGCTCGTCGTGCTCCGTGACGGCCACCGCCTCCAACCCGTGCGGGCCCGTCGCCACATACGCGTACCGCCCCATGAAATTGACGAAATTCGTCCCCTGCAACAGGAGCTGCGCCATCCACGCGTTGTTCGAGTTGTCCTCCGCCAGGTGGCAGTCGGAGCACATCTTGGTCGTGCCCACGCCGCCGGTCGCGTGCGGGAAGTGCGGGTTGAACGCCTGCCCGGAAAAACCCTCGCCCGAGACGGTCTGCTGCTGGTGATAGACCCACTCACGGTTCTGGTTCTGGCTGGAGACCAGCACCGCCGACGAGGAGCGCACGGGGACGATCTTGCCCCCCTTCACCGAGCCGTCCCGCCCGAGCATGAAGACGTCGTCGCGCAGCACCTGGAAGTTGTACTGCGTGTAGTTGCGGGTAAAGAGATTTTCATTGTGCAGCATCGGGGCGCGCTGATTGGCCTTCATGCGCAGGTGGCAGCCGAAGCAGGAGGTCATCCACGACGTGTGGCAGGTGTAGCACTCCATGTCGTCGGTGGAGTGGGCGAGTCTCGACGCGGGCCTGGATTTCACGTCCGGCGATCCGATGAGCGGAAGGTCGCCCCATGTGGCGCCGTCCTTGCGGATGGTCTTGGCGTAGCGTGAAAGCTTCGCCGACTCCGGGTGCGCGAGCGACCACGTCGACGCGGGGTTGAGCGTGTCGTGCGTCTGCGTGACGGCCCACTCGACGGCGGGGTCGAGCGACGACCGCTGGATGAGGGCGCCGGCCCGCCACTCGAAGCGTCGCTTGCGCTCCTTGCCCACGCCGACCCACATCTTGGAGAGGTCGGTCCCACCCGGCGGCGCGGCGACGCCGGAGGTGCGGAGCGTGGACTGCTTGTCGTACGTGCCGTGGCAGTCGATGCAGGTGATCTCGGTGGCGTTGCGCGTCTCGCCGTAGAGCCTGCCGTTGCCGTGCACGTCCTGGTCGAAGTGGCAATCAACGCACTGCATGCCGCGCTCGAGGTGGATGTCCTTGAGGTGCACGGCCTTGGTCCACTTGTCCGGATCATCGGGATCGATCTGCTTGCCGGCACGGTCGATCATGTTGCCCTGACGGTCCTTCTTGAAGACGGCGCGGAATACCCAACCGTGGCCGTGGAAGTCGGCGAATTGGTTGTGCTTAAGGGAGTCGTTGAAGACGGGGTCGGTTTTTTTCCCATCTCCATCAACCGCACGCGGCTCACCCGTGCGCTCCAGGAAATCCTTGCCCGCCGTCACGCCCGTGTGCGACACCGCTTCCGGATACAGATCACCCCACAACCCGCGCAGCTGCGCCCCCTCCGGGTTCTTGCGGTTGGCGAGCCATTCCTGCTCGGGCGTGGGTTTGTGCGACGCGTTGGGGTACATCGCCTCGCCGTCGGACTCGTTGTCCCACCACATGTAGCCCAGGTAGCTGTTCGCGTAGCTGGTGCCGGGGTGGATGTGGCAGGTGATGCATTGCGAGTTGGGGATGGAGTTCGTGAAGGCGTGTTTGATCGGGTGACCGGGTTCATCTTTCGGAACTGTCGGATCGACGGAGGCGGACCGCCCGCGGTTGCCGAGCACCGCCAGCACACCGGAGTGAGCAGGATCGCGGTCGTTCGCATAAGGCGTGTGGCAGGCGGTGCAGCCCGAGGCGCGGAAGTCGCCGGCGTGGTCGTTGGTGCCGGGGAAATTCAGCACGGGGTCGAGCAGCCGCGTCTTCTGCAAACCCAGGAAAACCGGGTCGGTGCGCGTGAGCGTGCCCAGCCCGCGCACGGACAATCCCTTGTCGGGCTTGCCGGGTTCGCCGAGCGGGTTGGGCGTGCCGGCCTCGTTGGGGGCGGCATTCGGCGTCGCGCCGCCGGGGACGGGGAGGCGCGTGCCGCGCTCGAAGATGCGCAGGATGTTGCCGGGCTGCGCGATGTTCCAGACCGGCAGCGGCGTGAGCGAGGGGAGCACGCCTTGTTTTTCCATCTCGTCGCGCGTGGGCCAACGCACGTCGGCGACGAGCCGCTTCTCTTCCTTGCTCCACTTCGCGGAGTCCAGATCGATCACGCCGCGCAACTCCTGCGGCAGGCCAAACGGTGAGTAGCTCTCGCCGTACACCGGGAGCTTGTTGGGGACCGAGCCGTTGTTGTAGAGCGCGGCGCTCCAGAGCATCGCCCCGTGGGTCATCATGCCCTGGCGCACGGCCGTCACCTGCTCGGCGTGGCAGGCGGCGCAGGCGAAGTCGGCCACGCGCAGGTCGCCGGGGTTGATGAACCGCACAAACTCGGGGGATTCCTGGTTCAGCAACGCGTACACGTCGGTGCGTCGCCGACGGCGGTGCGCGGCGGCGGGGTCGTCGTGCCCCGCGTGCTCGCCGAACGGACGGCCGTCAATCAGGTCGTCGCCGAACCACGCGGCGAGATTGCGCGGCGGGACGTGCGCATTGTGCATCAGCGCGTAATAGGGCGTGGTGCCGGGCTCGATATTTTCGGCGCGCGTAACCGTCGCATCACCGCCGTGGCAATCCGCGCAGCCGATCGCGAGCGTCCGCCCCGGGTGCATGTCGGCGTCGTCCGTCTGCCCGTGGCAGGTGATGCAGCCGGCGGACTTGGCGGCGGCGGCCTCGCTGGTCTGCGCTTTTGGCGCGGGGTCGGCCATGCGCCTGACGAGTTCATCGTGCGCCTTGCCCGGGTCGCTGATGGTGGCCACATACTCCGGGTCCCACGCCGCACCGCCCCGCCAGTACTTCGCGTGCTCACACGCAAACAGCACGGCGGCCGCACCCGCGAGCAGCGCCACGAACCGCGTCTTGTGCCATCGTGCCTTGGTCATGTCAGTACGTCAGCGTGATCCCGGTGAAGACCTGGTAGAGCATCGTCCTGGTCTCATAGATATCCGTGAATCCCTGGCCGGGGAAGAAGAGCGACCCGCCGACGGAGAGGATCACGTTGTTGTTCAGGAACGGCCGGTACTGCCAGACCATGTCGGCCTCGCAGCCCAGGTGTGTGTCCACATGCTGCTGGTTCAGCAGCAGTTCCACGCTCGCCGTGTCCGCCATCCAGATCGAGTTGACGTTTACGCTCGCGCGCAGCTTGGGCGTGACCTCCACGTCCAGCCCGCCGCCGACCAGGATCGTGCCGGGGTTGACGTAGTTGCTCTGCCCCTCGCCCTTGGTCGAGGTGAGGTCGTTGTAAAAGCTCTTGGCGCTGGTGAGGTTCACGCCCAGCAGCCGCAGCGCCTGGCTCTGGTAGAAGCTCGAGGGCCCGCCGGCAAACGTCGGGTTGTCCACGATGCCGTCGAACCCGCCCGCCCTGCCGTCCGTCGGGTCGCCGTCGCCGCTGGCGTAGAGCACCGAGAATTTAGGCCGCAGCCAGTCCACGTCCACGCTCAGCTCGACCGCGCCCATGTAGGCGCCGATGTCCACGCCGCGACCGGCGATCGGGTTGCCGTCGTCACGGCCGGTGACGTAGTAGAACGCGTGGTCGATGTTCAGCCGCCCGATGTGGCCGTCGCCGGTCCAGCCCAGGTAATACGCGTCGATGTTGTGCGGCAGCGGCGTGCCCGCCAATTCCGGGATCACCGGGAAGCCGTTGCTGTCGAACTCGGTATCCGACTGGTCGTGGTTCCAGTGGAACGAGACCTGCGTGTTGTAGCCGTGCCAAATGAAATCCTGCCAGGTCGCGTTGGCGATGAGCACCTGCTGCTCGCGCCACTTCAGCTCGGTAAGTTCGGAGTTGGTGTCCTTGTCACTCTGGTTGAAGAAGGCGAGGTTGTACTGGAGGCGGTTGGATTCGGCGTTGCCGAACACGCGCAGGCCGTCGGTCACGTCGCTGAAGACGAAGCCGCGGAAGTCGGAGATGAAGAACT
This sequence comes from Planctomycetota bacterium, assembly GCA_021413865.1. Taxonomy (GTDB): domain Bacteria; phylum Planctomycetota; class Phycisphaerae; order Phycisphaerales; family Phycisphaeraceae; genus JAIOPN01. The sequence continues at coordinate 5,658 of JAIOPN010000062.1, forward strand.
GCCGCCCGGCACGCAGGGTGGCGACGTCGAAGTTCGGGCTCAGGTCCCCCAGGTGGTAATCGAGGAACGCCTCCTGGAGCGTGGCGAAGGCGTCGTCGCGCCGGTCGCCGTCGCGGACGTCGATGTTGACGCCGTTGTCTTCCTGCAACTCGAGGTGGTTGACGTTGAACGCCGGGGTGACGCGGATGAGCCAGTCGGGCGGGCGGTAGGCGGTGTAGCCCTGGAACAATTCAAAGCTCAGGAGGAACGTCTGGCTGATGAACAATTGTTTCCCGTCGCCGAAGGCGTCGAACTGCGACGAGTCCGCGGCGCTCACGCCCGAGGGGGTGGGCAGCCGGCGGTAGTTGAAGAACGTGTCAGAGATCGCGCTGGCGGAGAAAAAAAGGTTGCCCGCCCGGTTGATCGGGTAGTCCCCCTTGAGGACGTTGCGGTCGTAGGGGTTGAGCGCGTCGCCTTGGGTGTAGGGCGAGTCGCCGCCGGAGGCGTTCATGAGGAGCGGGTCGGAACCGGTCTGCCGGCCGTAGCGGTCCCAGCGCGGCCACCCCATCCGCCAGCGGTCAGGATGCGGGATGGCCGAGCCGTTGAGCGAGCGTGAGACGGTGACGGGCTGCGTGGCGGGTTTCCCGCCGGCATTGCCTAACGGGTCCACCGCGCGGCGGAAGTCGAGGTAACGCCGTTCCTCGTCGCTCAGATTCGGGTCGGGCGGCGCAGGTTTGGTTTCGGGTGCGGGTGAGGTGGTTGAAGCCGTGGCCGGCGATGTCGTGGCGGCGGCGGACGATGCGGGCGGAGGCACGGCGCTCTTTTTCGGCGGCGGCCCGGCGTGGGCGTGGCCACACAGCCCGAGAACGGCCAGCGCCAATCCCGTCACCACCGCGCGGTTTTTCAGACCCTCTGCTGCCGATCTCAACTCACGTCCCTGACATGCACGACGGTTCCCTCCTCACGCCGGGCGCACCGCGACCGGCGGCGTCATCCGTGACGCATGGAAATGATCGGCTCAACCGCGTGTTTGCCTGCGATATCGACGGACTCTTCGTAGGGTGGTGCTGAGTCCGCGAAGCCCACCGTCTTCGGTGTCCGGACGCCGGGTGCCACTGGGTCGGGCGTACTCGCCAGACCAGTGCCTTCGGGTACACGTTCAATCGCACTGGTCGATGAGTACATCGACCAGTGCCACCCGACGCGGATGGTGGGCTTCGAAGACTCAGCACCACCCTACAAGCGAAGACCCGCCAACCCCCCCCTACCGCGTCAGGTGCCCCTCGCGCTCCCCGCCCCGCCGCACGCTCGAGAACTGAAAATAAACCAGCTCGTGGTCCGCCCGGAGCGTGTGCTCGACGCCGCGCACGCAGGCCACCATGTCGCCCGGCCCGAGTTGCAGCTCCCGCGTCACCCCGCCGGGCGTCCGCAGCGTGACCAGTGGCCGACCGGCCGTGAACCACCAGTACTCGTCGAAATCGTGGTAGTGCAGCTCCACGTCGGTGTTGGCGGGCAGGCGATACTCGTGAAACGTCGCCGCATCCACCGGCAGCAACAGCTCCGCGAGCAACCCACCCACCCGCTCGGGCCTGCGGGTGCGGACGACGCAGAGCGAGGGGTCCGTGATGCGATCGGCGGCGGAGGTTGCGGGTGCGGCCATGTGGGGTAAGCCTTTCGTAATCGCATGATACCCCGCACTTTCGCAAGCCCCGCCCCGCTGTAAACCGATACGACCCATTGCGGACCCCGCCCGCCGGGGGCGCGATCGATATCTCTCAGGAGAGACGCCGTGTGGAAGCTACTGACCCGTCGGCCGGCGCGTGCCAAGCGGCCCAGGCCCACGCCCGCCTTCTTTGAGCGGCTCGAAGAGCGCGCCCTCCTGGCCGTCGGCACCACGCTGGGCGTGCTCACCGACACCTTCGTTTACAACGACGTGGACGGCGACCAGGTCACCGTCGTCCTCCGCGGCGCGGGCACGGTGGACCTCACTCTCAAGGACAACGCCGTCGACCTGGCCGACCTCGACGCCATCGCCTTCCACGACACCGACCTCACCACCTCGCTCGCCATCACCCTCAAGAAGGCCCGCATCGGCCCGCGCGTGGGCAACACCGTCATCGGCTCCATCACCGGCGGCACCGTCGGCTCCATCACCATGACCAACGCCTCGCTCGGCGGCGACCTCAACCTCTCCGGCTCCCTCCGCCAGTTCCGCGCCGACGCCATCGTCAACGGCGCCGACTTCATCCTCGGCTCCACCCCGCCGCAGGGGCTCTCGCTCGAACTGCTCACCCTCAGCGGCCTCATCGACAACCCCGTCAACATCAACATCCCCGGCGGGTTCTCCAAGCTCGCCATCACGAACGACGCGGCCTATTTCTCCGTCAACACCGACGGCGACCTGAACAACGTCAACTTCAAGGGCGCCGTCGCCAACGCCTCCTTCACCATCGGCGGCGCGGTCCGCGCCATGGACCTGCGCAACGGCGTCGCCGACACCGCCATCACCGTCGCCAGCGACCTGGACCGCCTCCGCATCGTCGGCAACGGCTCGGCCCTGCGCATCCGCGTCGGCGGCTCCATGACGCAGTTCTCCACCACCAAAAACAAATCCGGCGCCGGCTCGCTCCTCGACACGCTCATGGGCGTCTCGGGCGCGATCACCAATCTCAAGATCGCCGGCGGCGTTACCGACTCCACGCTCGCCGCCACCGAGGGGATGGACGGCATCACCACCGGCGCGGCCGTGACCAACTCGATGCTGCTCGCCGGCACCACGCTCGACACCAACCTCCTGCTCGACGACGCGGCCTTCGGCGTGGCGACCATCGACCGCGTCACCATCGGCGGGGACTTCACCGACTCCATCCTCGCCGCCGGCGGCGACCCCGGGGCCGACCGCCTCTTCGCTTACAAGGAGGTGCTGCCCGGCGGGAAGATCTCGCACCTGACGGTCAAGGGGATCATCGCGGCCGTCGCCTCGCCGCACCCGAACCCCGGCATTTACGCGGCGGAGCTGGGCCCGGTCTCCTTCGAGGGGCGCACGGGCCCGGCCGTCATCGACCCGCTCCCCTCCCCTGCCAACGCGCTCAGCGCGACCGACGTCCAGGACATCCTCGAACGCGCCATCGCCCGCGCCCGGCAGCTCGGCGTCTCGGCGACCATCAGCGTCGTGGACCGCGAGGGCAACGTGCTGGGCATCGTCCGCATGGACGGCGCGCTCACCACCGAAAACATCAGCGGCGGCGGCGCCGGCGGGATCGAGGCGATCGACGGCCTCATCTCCACCTCCATCATCGCCACCACGAAAGCGGGCACCGCCGCCTTCCTCTCCACCAGCAGGGGCAACGCCTTCTCCACCCGCACCGCGGCGCAGATCATCCAGGAACACTTCCCGCCCGGCGTGAGCAACCAGCCCGGCGGGCCGCTCTTCGGCGTGCAACTCTCCAACCTCCCCACCTCCGACGTGAACCGATTGCCGCTCGGGCTCTCGGCCGACCCGGGCGGACTCCCGCTCTACCGCGGCGGCGAGCTGCTGGGCGGCATCGGCGTCGAGATCGACGGCGAATACACCGTCACCAACAACAAATCCAGCCAGTCCACCACCGAGGAAAAAGTCGCCCTCGCCGGGCAGGTCGGCATGGCGCCCAAGGCGAACATCCGCGCCGACAAAATCTTCATCAACGGCATCCGCCTGCCCTACGCGAACGGCTCCAACCCGAAGCTCTCGTCGCTCACCGTGACCGACCTCACGAGCGACGGCGCGGTGGACATCATCGTCGCCCCGCAGGTCAGCCCCGCGAGCGGCTTCGCCCTCACCTTCCTGGGCAACATCCAGGGCGAGGCGCCCAACAACACGCTCTACGATTTCTACAACGACACCACTGATCAGCTCACGTTCCTCGACGGCGTGGCAAACGGCGGCGAGCAACTCACCGCCGCCGAGGTACAGGAGATCCTCCAACGTGCCCTGAAACTCGGCGGCAAGCTCCGCGCCGGCATCCGCCGCGACAGCCCGCAGCGCGCCCAGGTCACCGTCTCCGTGGTCGATCTGGACGGCAACCTGCTGGGCGCGTTCCGCAACACCGACGCCCCGCTGTTCGGTTACGACGTCTCCGTGCAGAAGGCCCGCACCGCCGCCTTCATGAGTCGGCCCGACGCCGGCGCGGAACTGGTCGGCCTCGGCGCGGAGTTCGCCGGCTACGTCGATGCCGCGAGCGACATCGGCCTCGACCTCGACGGCTCGGTCGCCCTCTCCACCCGCGCCATCGGCTTCCTCTCACGGCCCAACCTGCCCGACGGCATCAAGTCCGGCGTCTCCGGCCCCTTCACCGCGCAGCCCCCCGACACGTTCAGCCCCTTCAACACCGGCCTGCAGACCGCGCTCCTGCTCCCCAACCTGGGCGATTTCCTCACCGCCTTCAACGCACTGCCCGAGGCCGCCGCCTGGGCGCAATACCAAGCCGGCACCCTCGGCGGGCCTTCGGTCGTCCGCAACGACAGCCACGGCGGCGGTCTGCCCGGCAACAGCCTCGCCAACGGCCTGCAAATCTTCTCCGGCGGCGTGCCGCTCTATAAGAACGGTGTGCTCGTCGGCGCGATCGGCGTCTCGGGCGACGGCGTCGAGCAGGACGACTACGTCGCCTTCGCCGGCGCAACGGACTACGCCCCGACCGGGGATGTTCGACGCGCCGATCAAACACTCGTCGCCGGCGGCATCCGGTTGCCGTATGTGAAACTCCCGCGCTCGCCCTTCGCGGGGGTGTGATTCCGCCCATAGCCCCCGGCTCGGCCGGGGGCTATGGGAGAAGAGTTTTCGATTGCCCGCCCGCCCACGCCGGGTACGCTATCGGGCATGCAGAACCAGAACCTCTGGGCGCCGTGGCGGATGGATTACATCAAGGGGCTGGACCCCGCGGGGGCGCCCTCGCCGCAGGGCTGTTTTCTCTGCGAGGCCGCGAAAGTCACGCCCGGCTCCGACGAGGCGAAGCGACAGCTCGTCCTGGCGCGCGACGGGCGCGGCATCCTGATGCTCAACCGTTTCCCCTACACCAACGGCCACCTGCTCGTGGCCCCGGGCGATCACCTGGGGGACCTGACCGACCTCACGCCCGCGCAGCGCGCCGGGATGTTCGAGCTGGTCGCCGTGGGTGAGGAACTGCTGCGCGCGGCGCTGAACCCGCAGGGGATCAACATCGGAATTAATTTAGGTCGGTGCGCCGGCGCGGGGCTGCCCGGCCACATCCACGCGCACATCGTGCCGCGCTGGAACGGGGACGTGAACTTCATGCACGTCGTCGGTGGCGTGCGGATCATCCCCCAGGCGCTGGAGGAGAGCTACGCCCACCTGTCGGAGGTGCTGGCGCGCGTCGCGAGATAAGTGAATGGTGAGTCAGGCCGCCTGCCGGGTCTCGTACTTGATGCCGACCAGGTGGCCGTGCTCGTAGGGGACGCAGCGGACCACCACGCCGTTGATGTCCAGCCCCTGGTCCGGGCCGTGCGGCGGGAGGAAGACGGCGATCTGGCTGTTGATGGGGATGGGGTCCTGCGAGACGGCGCCCAGGCCCGTGTCGGAGATGTCCTGGAGTTGGACGGATCGGATACAGTTGCGGGTCCCCTGCAGGGCCGTGTCCTTGCTCAGGGCGGTGGCCCGGCCGGTGATGCGGTGGCGCTCGTTGCCACGGCGCTCGAAGCGCAGTGCGTCATCGTTCTGGTTCTGATCGACAAGACGGAGTTTCGGCGGTTGCGACATATGAGATTCCTTGGTTTCCGCCCGCCCCATGCCTCAATCGGCGCAAGATGAACGAGGGTTTATCAGCTTGGAAGAATTACCTGGATTAACATCAAAATCCCTTCTGCAAACGCCGGGAACGGTCGCCCTGGTGGGGGCCGGGCCGGGCGAGCCGGGGTGGATCACCGTGCGCGGGATGGAACTGCTTAGAGGGGCAGAAGTTGTGGTCTTTGACGCCCTGGCCAACCCGGTCCTGCTCGGCGAAGCCCCCGCCACGGCGGAACGGGTGAATGTCGGTAAACGCTCCAAAGACCATAAGTTATCGCAGGACGAGACGAACGACCTCCTCGTCACCAAAGCTCGGGAGGGCAAGCGGGTGGTGCGGCTCAAGGGGGGCGATCCCTACCTGTTCGGACGGGGGGCTGAAGAGGTCGCCTACCTGGCCAAGCACGGGATCGCCTGCGAGGTGGTCCCGGGGATCACCTCGGGCATCGCCGCGCCGATGACAGCGGGCATCCCCGTGACCCACCGCGAGTGGGCCAGCACGGTCACCTTCGTGACCGGCCACGAGGACCCGACGAAAAACGAAACGGCGGTGGACTACCGGGCGCTGGCGGCGCTGATCTCGGCGGGGGGCACGGCCTGCATCTACATGGGCGTCGGCCGGCTCGGCGCGATCTCGGCCGAACTCACGCGGCACGGCCTGAAGAGCGACACGCCCGTCGCCGTCGTGCAGTGGGGCGCGACCCCGCGGCAGCGCAGCGTGCGCTCGACGCTGGCGAACGCGCAGGCGGACGTGGAGGCGGCCGCGCTAGGGGCGCCGGCGATCATCGTCGTGGGCGCGGTGGCGGGCGTAAACCTGCCGGGGCTGGATTTTTTCACCAGCCGTCCGCTGTTCGGCAAACGCATCGTCGTCACGCGCACACGGCAGCAGGCGTCGGACCTGCGGCGGCAACTGGCGGCGCTGGGGGCGGAGGTGCTCGAAGCGCCGACGATAGAACTGGTCGAGCCGGACGCGGCGGCGTGGCAGCGCGTCGATGCGGCGCTCGCGGAGGTGAAGTCGTTCGACTGGCTGGTCTTCACGAGCGTGAACGGCGTGGAGGCGGTGGCGGACCGGCTGTTCCTGGCGGGCATGGACACGCGGGCGCTGGCGGGGGTGAAGATCGCGGCGATCGGCGATGCGGTCGCGGACGCCCTGCTGAGCCGCTTACGGCTCAGCGCCGACCTGATCCCCACGCGGTTCGTCGCCGAATCCCTCGCCGGCGAACTCATCGCCAAACACGGGGTGAGCGGGAAGCGGGTGTTGCTCCTGCGTGCGGACATCGCGCGGCCGGCGCTGCCGGTGTTGCTGCGCGAGGCCGGCGCGGAGGTGACGGAGCTGACCGTGTATCAGACCCGCATGCCCGCGGCGCTGCCGGAGGGCGTGCTGACGGCCCTGCGCGAGCGGAACGTGGATTGGATCACGTTCACCAGTTCTTCGACGGCGCGGAACATGGTCGAACTGCTCGGGGAGGAAAAGGGGTTGCTCGAGGGCGTGAAACTCGCCTCGATCGGCGCGATCACGTCGGAGACGATGCGCGAACTGGGATTGACGGTGGAGGTTGAGGCGACGCGGGCGGACGTGCCGGGGCTGGTGGCGGCGATTGTTGGCAAAATCAAAGGGTAGGGCCCCGATATGACACGCTTCACGCTCCAATCCACCGCGCTGATCATCGTTGACGTGCAGGAAAAACTCCTGCCGCACATGCACAACGCCGGTGAAATGACGGCGCAGGTCGCCCGGCTGATCGACGGGGCCAGCGCGATCGGGCTGCCGGTCTTCGTCACCGAGCAGTACCGCAAGGGTTTAGGCACGACGGTACCCGAGTTGGCGTCAAGGCTGACCGGAGCCGTCGCCAACCACGAAAAGATGCTCTTCTCCGCCTGCATCGACCCGGTGATGGAGGAACTGCGGCGGCGCGGCGTGCGCGGCGTGGTCGTGTGCGGCATCGAGGCGCACGTCTGCGTGCTGCAGACCTGCCTCGATCTGCGTGACGCGGGGCTGAAAGTCGGCCTGGTGACGGACGCGATCGGCTCGCGTCGGCGGGCCGATCAGGAGGCGGCCGTGTCGAGGATGACGCAGGCGGGCGTGACGCCGACGACGGTGGAGTCGATCCTGCTGGAACTCGTGCGCGAGGCGGGGACGCCGTTGTTCAAGGCGGTGCTGCCGGTGATCAAATAATGGCTCAACCCTTTTGCCGTCCCGCTCCGCAACGGTTACGCTTGTGTCGTCAGTCTTATATAAAGGCTGCGGACGGTCGGCAGGGACATAAAAAGGAGTTGGACCATGCTCGAGTCGTACGAAGCGTTGAAAAATCTGGTGATCTCTGCGGAGGACGACGTACGCAAGGCGGCGGGCGGGAACAAGGCCGCCGGGACGCGCGTGCGGAAGCTGATGCAGGAGATCAAGAACTCCGCGCAGGCGGTGCGGGTGAAGGTGCTCGAAACCCGCGAGACCGAGGGCGGGGACGCTGCCAAGCCCCAGGCCTGAGACGCGGCGGATCGGTTCAGGGGGTGCGGAGAGGGTTCCGGGAGCCGGGGGCGACCGAGAGTAGTGGCATGGGGTGCTGAGCGTGCCGCGCGGCGTGGGTCGGCGGCGGTCATGATTCTGTCCTTACCGAGGCCCTCATGGTTCCCCAATTCCTGTTCGACCTTACCGGGATCGACCTCAATTCGGTGCAGTTCGGCGTGGAGGAGATCGAGAAGATCAACCCCCACCGCGGCGCGATGCGCATGATCGACGCGATCACGTTCATGTCGCCTGAGATGGACCGCGCCATCGCCCGCAAGGACGTGCGCGGCGACGAGTTCTGGGTGCCGGGCCACATCCCGGGCCGGCCGATCTTCCCGGGCGTGCTGATGATCGAAGCGGCGGCGCAGCTGGCGAGCTTCGTGACGCTCAAGCGGCTGGGCGACGTGCCGTTCATGGGTTTCGCGGGGGTGGACGAGGTGAAGTTCCGCGGGCAGGTGGTGCCGGGGGATTCACTCTATGTGCTGGGGTCGCTGGTGGAGTTCCGACGCCGGCGGTCGGTCTGCAAAGGGCAGGGGATCGTGCGCGGGACGATGGTGTTCGAGGTGACGATCACCGGGATGCCGATGTGAAAAATCGCGGGCGCTCGCGGCGGTTTGCACATCATCACCCGCCGATCCTGCCGTACGTTTGACCCACCCAAAGGCAACATGTATTCTCTCGGGCTGACCCGTTGGCGATCAGCGGACCCGACAAGATTAGAGAGGTTTCAGCGTTGTTATTGCTCGCCGATCAGACCGTGGTGGAGCCTTTCGGGGCCGTCAAACCGCTGTTGTTTTACGCACTGGCGGCGGTGATCGTGCTCAGCGCCTGGGGGATCGTGCTGAGCCAGAACATCGTGCGGATGGCGGTCTATCTGCTGCTGACGCTGGCGGGCGTGGCGGGGTTCTACTTCATGCTGCACGCCGAGTTCCTCGCCGCGGTGCAACTGATCGTTTACGCCGGCGGCACCCTGATCCTGATCGTGTTCGGCGTCATGCTCACCAGCAAAAACCCCTTCATGCAGCTCAAGACGGCGCTCTGGGAGCGGTTCGTGGGCGTGCTGATCGGCCTGGTGATCTTCGGGCTTCTGCTGTTCGGCCTGGTGCACACCGCGCTGCCCACGGGCGCGGCCGCCACCGGGGAGTCCGGCGGGGGGCACTACCAGGTCGCGGCCATCGGGCGGGCGCTGCTCTCGGACTACCTCGTGCCCTTCGAGGTGGCGGCGGTGCTGCTGCTCGTGGTGATGATCGGCGCGGCGTTCATGGCGCGGCGGAGCGCCAAGCAAGGGAACGGATAATCGATGGCCGATCGTGGAGTGTGCCGGAGCGGGTTTCTCATCAGGTCTGCCGCCGGCCCCTTCGATCGTCGGTCATCCCTCAGTAGATCGCGATGAATTCCACTTTCTTTCAAATCGGTCTTGGGCACTTTGTTCTCATCTCGTTCCTGGTCCTTGCGGCCGGGATCGCGACGATGCTGACCAAGCGCAACGCCATCGGCATCCTGATCGGCGTGGAACTGGTGCTCAACGCCGCCGCGGTGAACTTCGTGGCGTTCAACCACTACGTCTGGGGCGGCGCCGACGGGCACGGCATCGGCGGGCTGGTCTTCGCCATGTTCATCATCGTGCTCGCCGCAGCCGAGGCCGCTATCGCGCTGGCGATCATCCTGAACTTCTACAACAACTTCAGCTCGGTGGACGTCGAGCGTGCGGACCAGATGAAGGGCTGACGGGCCCGCACGCCGAGCGCCGACGCCGACCACTCAGACCAGACGGACGACCGAAAACGACATGGGTTCACACAACACCATCATCAATCTCCTGAGCTTCGCCCTGGTGGCGCCGCTGGTCAGCTCCCTGCTGGCCATCCTCCTGACGCGCCGCGTGATGTTCAAGGCCGCGGGCGTTTTCACCACCCTCGTCATGCTCGCCGCCTGCATCGCCTCCTGGTACGCGGGCTTCCTCTGGATGGGCGACAAGCCCGCCGCCCCGCTCGTCTGCAACATCCCCTGGATCCCGCTGCACGGGATGGCCGCCGGCTACCTCTACCTGGGCGTCATGGTGGACGGCCTGACCATCGCCATGATGTGCATGGTCACCCTCATCTCCACCCTCGTCCACCTCTACAGCATCGGCTACATGAATGGCGACAAGCGCTACAACCGCTTCTTCGCCTACCTCTCGCTCTTCAGCTTCTCCATGCTCGGCATCGTGCTGGCCAACTCCATCATGATGCTCTTCGTCTTCTGGGAGCTGGTCGGCCTGACCAGCTACCTGCTCATCGGCTTCTGGTTCGAGAAACGCGGCCCGCAACTCGCCTGCAAAAAAGCCTTCGTCATGAACCGCATCGGCGACATGGGCTTCCTCGTCGGCTTCGGCATCCTCTTCTACCAGCTCGGCGGCCGGCTCCTGCTGCCCGCCACCGGTGGCCAGCCCGCCAACATGTTCGCCTCCCTGCTCGATGTGCTCATGAAGCAGGACCCGAACTTCTCGATCTCCAACCCGCCGCTCTGGCTCACCGCCGCGGGCATCGGCCTCTTCTTCGGCGCGATCGGCAAGTCCGCCCAGTTCCCGCTCCACACCTGGCTGCCCGACGCCATGGAGGGCCCCACGCCCGTCTCCTCCATCGTCCACAGCGCCACCATGGTCGCGGCCGGCGTCTATCTCACCGCACGCATCTACCCGATCCTCACCCCGGGCGCCCACCTCTTCATCGCCACCATCGGGCTCATCACCCTGGTCATCGCCGCCTGCATGGCGCTGGTGATGCACGACATCAAGCGGGTGCTGGCCTACTCCACCCTCTCGCAGCTCGGCTACATGATCCTGGGCCTGGGCGCGGGCGCATGGTCCTTCGCCCTCTTCCACCTCATCACCCACGCCTTCTTCAAGTGCTGCCTCTTCCAGTGCTCCGGCAGCGTCATTCACGCGGCGCACCACCAGCAGGACATGCGGTACTACGGCGGGCTGGGCAGGAAGATGCCCATCACCTTCGCCTGCTTCGCCATCTGCACGCTCGCCATCGCCGGCGCCTCGATCCCCTACACCGACATCGGCATCTCCGGGTTCTACTCCAAGGACGGCATCATCGCCGGCACCGTGAACTACGGGAACGCCCTGGGCGGCCTGTTCGGCCCGATCTCCAAGCTCTACTTCTGGGGCCCCACCGCGGTGGCCTACCTGACGGTCTTTTACATGACCCGCAGCCTGGCGCTGACCTTCCTGGGCAAGCCGCGCGACCAGCACCTGTACGACAACGCCCACGAGGCCCCCTGGCAGATGTGGCTCCCGCAGGTGGTGCTCGCCGTCATGGCGATCGCGGCCGCGCCCATCCTCATGCCGATGTGGCTCAGCAACATCAACCACACGCACGACGCGATGGTGAACTCGGGCGTGACATGGGTGCAGCCGGGCGTCGCCGAAGAGCTGGGCCAGGGCATGCACTACGCGCACGCCAAGCTGCTGCACGGCCTGTCGTGGATCATCATGATCGCCGCCGGCCTGGTGCTCTTCGCCACCGAGGGCGGCAAGAAGGCCGTCGCCGCGTTCGTCAAGCTGCCGGGCGTGGGCCTCATCCACAACTGGTTCTACAACAAGTTCTACTTCGATGCCCTCTACGACGTCTTCGCCGTCGGGCTGGGCAAGACGATCGCCCTGATCTGCGCGGCGCTGGACAAGCACGTGATCGACGGCGTCGTGAACCTGACCGGATTCGTGACCAAGATCGCCGCGTCGCTGACGGGGCGGTTTGATAACCGCGTCGTGGACGGCGCGGTGAACGGCGCGGCGACCGCGGCCCGCAGCGGCGGCGACATGCTCAGATCGACCCAGCCGGGACGCATCCGCGTTTACGTGCTGGGCGCTTTTGCGTCGGCCTGCTTCGTCGTGCTCGCCGTCCTCGTGGTGGTGATTGTCAGCAGATAACGCGGCGCGTCCCGTGCGAGCCCCGTGATAGGAGTTGGAACCAGACCATGGCCTCCCTACTGAACTGGATGATCTTCGTCCCCTGCATCGGCGCGGTGCTCTGCCTCTTCTCGCCCAAGCAGGCCGCCAAGAGCGTCGCCCTCCTCACCGCCCTGGTCACGCTGCTCCTGAGCGTGATCATCGCCGTGGACTACTACACCGTCCAGGGCGCGTCGGGCGTGCAATACGTCACCGCCGTTTCCTGGATCAGCTCGATCAACGCCGAGTACCGCACCGGCGTGGACGGCCTGTCGCTCCCGCTGGTCCTGCTGACCACCAGCCTCTCGGTCCTGGTCGTGCTGGCGAGCTGGAACATCGAGAAGGCCACCGGCGCGTTCATGGCGCTCTACCTCTTCCTGATGTCCGGCATGCTGGGCGTCTTCCTCTCGCTGGACATGTTCCTCTTCTACGTCTTCTTCGAGATCTCGCTGCTGCCCATGTATTTCCTGATCGGCATCTGGGGCGGGCCGCGGAAGGAATACGCGGCGATCAAGTTCTTCCTCTACACCCTGGCTGGTTCGATCTGCCTGCTGATCGTCATGCTCGGCCTCTACTTCATCACCCCCAAGGCCGGGCTCAACCTGCCCAACGCGGGCAACACCTGGGACATGATGGTGCTCCAGAGCCTGCCGGTGCGGATGCTCTTCGCCAACGGCGGCGAGTACTGGGGCTTCGCCCAGGCCGCGTTCTGGCTGACGATGATCGCTTTCCTCATCAAGCTCCCGGCCGTGCCGTTCCACACCTGGCTGCCCGACGCCCATGTCGAGGCCCCCACCCCGATCTCCATGATCCTGGCGGGCGTGCTCCTGAAAATGGGCGGCTACGCGATGATGCGGATCACGTACCCATTCTTCCCCGCCGCCGCGCAGGAGTTCTGGGTGTACGTCGCCGTGCTGGGCGTCATCGCCATCATCTATGGCGCGCTCTGCGCCATGGCGCAGACGGACTGGAAGAAACTCGTCGCCTACTCCTCGGTCAGCCACATGGGCTACGTCACGCTCGGCCTGGCGACGCTCACCCGCGTCGGCTTCGACGGGGCGTACTACCAGATGATCGGCCACGGCATTACGTCGGCGCTCATGTTCTTCCTCGTCGGCGTCGTCTATGAACGCGCCCACCACCGCGAGATCAACCGCCTGGGCGGCATCTGGCTCAAGTTCCCCGGCTACGGCGGGTGGTCGCTCCTGGGCTTCTTCGCCGGCATGGGCCTGCCCGGCCTCTGCGGCTTCATCGGCGAGATCATGGTCCTGCTCTCCGCCTTCCAGGCCGCGGGCAATGTCAACCTCATCGGCGCCGCCGGCGCACGCTCCGCCGCCGACGTCCAGTGCTGGTCCTACACCCTGGGCGTCATCGCCGCCGCGGGCGTCGTCCTGACCGCCGGCTACATCCTCTGGATGTTCCAGCGCGTGTACATGGGCGTCGAGAAGCCCGAATACTCCCACTACGCCCCGATCAACGCCCGCGAATACGTCATCATGACCGCCCTGGGCCTGGGCGCGGTCGTCTTCGGCATCCTCCCCTACCTTGTGTTCGACCTCACCACGCCGACCTTCAACAGCCTCCTCTCCATCCTGGGAAGCTGAGTTCTTCCACGCACCCGCACCAACCGCATCGAGGACCTTGTGACTCCAACGATTCCATCCTGGGATACCCTCCGCCTGGTGATGCCCGAGATCTGGCTCGTGCTGGGCATGTGCGCGGTCATCCTCGTCCCCTTCCTTAAACGCACCAGCGTGGCGCTGCCCACCGGCGCGGCGCTGGCCGCCCTCTTCTTCGCCCTGGCGGCGACGACCTATACCCTCGTCGGCGACAGCGGCGGGACAGCCGTGCTCGGCACGCTCACCATCGACCCCTTCAGCCAGTTCGTGAAGCTCATCGTCATCCTCTTTGCCATCCTCGTCATCGCGCAGTGGATCATCACCACGCGCGGCCAAACCGCCGCCGGCGACACGCCCGACTTCCTCTGCCTGCTCCTGGGTGCGGCCCTGGGCATGTCGCTCATGTCCTCGGCCAGCAACCTGCTCATGATCTTCGTGGCGATGGAGTCGGCCTCCTACCCCAGCTACGCCCTGGCCGGCTTCCGCAAACGCCACCGCATCGGCACCGAAGGCTCGCTCAAGTACGTCGTCTTCGGCTCCGCCGCCAGCGCGATCATGGTTTACGGCATGTCGCTGGTGTACGGCATGACCGGCACGCTCAACCTCTCCGACATCGCCTCGCAGATCGCCGGCCTGAGCCACACCTCCTCCGCCGTCACCGGCACCACGCCCGCCCTGGCCGCCATCGGCCTGCTGCTGATCTTCGCCGGCGTCGCCTTCAAGCTCTCCGCCGTGCCCATGCACTTCTGGTGCCCCGATGTCTTCCAGGGCGCGCCTTTTGAAGTCACCACGTTCCTCTCCGTCGCCTCCAAAGGCGCGGCCGTCGCCCTGCTCGTCCGCCTCCTCTTCACCCTGGGCGCCGCCTCCCCCGTCAATAGCGGGCTCTTCACGGGCGTGGGCGTCGGCGTCGCCATTCTCGGCGCGGCGACCGCCACCTGGGGCAACCTCGTCGCCCTGCACCAGACCAACATCAAACGCCTCCTCGCCTACTCCTCCATCAGCCACGCGGGCTACATGATCATGGCCTGCTCCCTGATCGCGCTCGCCCCCAACACCGCCACGGCCCACACCGCCATCACCGCCGTCCTCTTCTACCTGGTCGTTTACATGTTCATGAACCTGGGCGCCTTCACCGTCGGCGCCGCCATCGCCGCCCAGCAGAACACCGAGGACATCCGCGAGTATGCGGGCATGTCCAAACGCTCGCCCATCCTCGCGGCGCTGATGACGGTCTTCCTGCTGAGCCTGTTCGGCATGCCGGGGCTGGGCGGGTTCATGGGCAAGGTCTTCCTGATGCAGGCCATGTCCGACGCGGGCCCCGCCGGCTTCGTGCTCATCGCCGTCCTGCTCATCAACACGCTGCTGAGCCTGGCGTACTACGTCAAGCCGGCGTACTACATGTACTTCACCGCCGACAAGGAATCGCGCCCGACCATCTTCCCCTCCCCCGCCGCCCTGCTCATGCTCTTCGTCTGCGCCGCCGCGCTCTTCTGGACCGGCCTGCTGGCGAACAAGGCCAACAGCTTCGCCGGCGCCCACGCCGTCCTGATGCAGCCCGCCAACGCCGCCGCCGCCGCGCCGACGCTCATCAACGGCCTCCCCACCGTCGCCGTCCCGATCGTTGACCGACACGACTGACCGCAAGGAGTTGCCGTGAACGCCCAGGCCCTCGCCGACGAGCTCAACGTCCTGCTCACCACCGAGACGCGCAGCCTCGTGCGCCACCTCAATGAGGCCCGCCCCTACCTCACCCCCCGCACTTTCCCCATCTGGAAGAAGATCGAGGGGATGATGCACGACAACGACATCCACGCGGCACACCTCAACACCCTGCTCGAAGGCGTCCGCATCACCCCCAGGCCGGTCTCCTACAACTCCGAGGTCGCCTCCTACCACTTCCTCACGCTCGATTCCCTGATCCCCCTGCTGATCGAGGAGAAGCAGAGCCAGGTCGCCGCTTATCAACGCGCCCTCGAGCACGCCTCCGCCAGCCCCGCCGACCCCGACCTGTGCGACGAGCTCTCCCACCTGCTCACCGAGGTGCGTGGCCACCTCGACGTCCTCGAGGGCGTCCGTCGCGACCTGCCCGAAGGCTCGCCCATCGCCGGCCGCCACTAAAACCTCTCCCCACCACCGCACGTATCCCCGGATCATCTAAAGTAGTTCTCCCCGCACCACCACACACACCACGAGGTTGATCATGACTATCAAGGTCGGTTTCATCGGCGTCGGCGGCATGGGCATGGGCCAGGCCCACGCTTTCGCCAAGGTCTCCTCCGCCACCGTCGCCGCCGCCTCGGACCTCTCCGAGAAATCCCTGGCGAACTTCGCCAAGGCGTTCCCCAAGGCCAAGACCTACAAGACCCACGCCGACCTGCTGGCGGACAAGACGATCGACGCCGTCGTCGTCTGCACCCCCACGCTCCTGCACAAGGACGTCTGCATCGACGCGATGAAGTCCGGCCGGGCCGTGCTCACCGAGAAGCCCATGGCCCGCACCGTCGCCGACTGCCAGCGCATGATCGAGGCCTCCGAAAAGACCGGCAAGCTCCTCATGGTCGCCCACTGCCGCCGCTTCGACACCGACTGGGGCTGCTGGGGCAAGATCGTCAAGTCCGGCGCCGTCGGCACACCCGCCATCTTCCGCAACGTCAGCGCCGGCAACTTCCTGCTCTACTCCCAGTCCTCCTGGTTCCTCGACGACAAGCTCGGCGGCGGCCCGCTCATCGACGGCGCGGTCCACAACTACGACTTCGGCGTCCACGTCTTCGGCGAGCCCGACTCCGTCGTCGCCTCCTCCATCAAGCTCAAGCCCAGCGTCACCGCAGTCGATACCGGCACCGCCGTCGTCCGCTTCAAGTCCGGCGACCAGCTTATGGTGAGCTGGTCTTGGGCCGTCAACGGCCAGAACGCCATCGACGTGCTCGGCCCCAAGGGCTCCATCACCTGGGGCCCCGGCGACCTGGCGACACCCGAGCTGGACGTGAAGAACTTCGGCTACTACCGCTGGGTCGATCCCATGAACAAGAAGAAGAAGCTCTACAAGTTCAAGCGCACCGACATGTACGTCACCCAGGCCAAGCACTTCATCGACTGCATCAACGGCAAGACCAAGTGCCTCACGCCCGGCACGGAGGCCATCAAGGCCGTCGCCATCGCCGAGGCCATCCTGAAGGCAAGCCCGTCGGGCAAGGCGTTGAAGGTCTCGTGGTAATTTTTCCCCCTCTCCCCCCGGGAGAGGGCAGGGGTGATGGGACCACCGGCCGGATGGGTCATACGATCACGCGGGACCCAACCGGCCGTTGATCCCCTCACCCGTCGGCGAGGACGCCGCCACCTTCTCCCGGAGGGAGAGGGATCAGAATCGCCGCAACCTCAAAACAAAGAGAGGCCCCCATGCAGGTCGGCATCACCCAGTGCGCCATGTGGAACTCCAAGCTCGACGAGTTCCTCCCCGAGATCGGCAAGGCGGGCTACGAGGTCGTGGAGCTGATCCTCCGCCCCGAGGGCGAGCTGACCACGCAGACACCGCAGGCCGGACTCGACGCCATCCGCAAGAAGGCCGAGTCGCACGGCGTGCGCATCTTCTCCCTAGCCCTGCTCCACCTCACGAAGAACCCCATCGAGGGGGGCGACGACCGCAAGAAGTCCGTCGAGGAGATCCGCGCCGGCCTCCGCACCGCCAAGGCTATCGGCGCGACCTCCACGCTCATCACGCTCGGCCGGCTCCGCCCCGACCTCTGCTACGACGAGGCCTACCGCAACGCCGTCCTTTCCCTCAAGGAGGCCGGCGCCACCGCAAAGGAGCTGGGCGTCGAGCTCAACGTCGAGTTCGTCTGGAACGGCTTCCTCTTCAGCCCCATGGAGATGAAACGGTTCCTCGAAGAAATCGGCAGCCCTGCCGTCGGTTTTTATTTCGACCCGGGCAATATGGCCGTCTTCCAGTACCCCGAGCACTGGCTCCGCATCTTGGGCAAGCTCACCCGTAAGGTCCACTTCAAGGACTGGAAGGGCAACGCCCTGAGCGGCGGGTGGACCGGCTTGCTCGAGGGCGCGGTCGATTTCCCCGCCCTGATGCGAGAGCTCCGCGCCATCGGCTACGACGGCCCGCTGGTCAGCGAGGTCGAGACCAACCTCGCCCCGCTCGACAAGACCGCCGCCGCGATCCGCAAGATCATGACGATGTAACCACGTGCCCCCTCCGCTCCCGATCGATATTCACCCGTCTGCCGTTTGAATATCGATCCCGTCGCTTGATTAATATGGATTCCTGATGCCCCGATTCCGGGCCGGGAACACCACGCACAAGGATCCTCCCATGCCCACCCGCAAGATCAAGGTTGACCACCCCGACCGCCGCGTCTCCACCGGCGCCTACTCCGACGGCGTGGTCATCGACGGCTGGATGTACGTCAGCGGCCAGGCCTCCCTCGACCTGGCGACCGGCAAAGTCCTGGGCGACACGATCGAGGAGCAGACGCGGATCACCCTTGAAAACGTCGAGAAAATCCTCAAGGCTGGCGGCTGCACCCGCGACGACGTGGTCAAGTGCACCGTCCACCTCACGGACGTGAGCGAGTTCCCCCGTTACAACGCGGTGTACTCCGCGTTTTTCTCCGGCGTGCGCCCGGCACGCACGACGGTGCAATCCGTGCTGGGGCCGGGTATGAAAATCGAGATAGACGCGGTAGCAAGATTATCAAACCCCTGAATCACGGGGCACTCCTATCAAAAACACTCTCGCAAGTTGACAGCATGATAGGATTCCAACTAGCATGCCCTGCTCAACGTTCCGGTGGGAGCGTGTTTGGGTTTCCCATCTATATTTCCGGACTAGCCAAGGAGCGCCACGATGCCTCGGATGAAGATCGCCGACCACCTGAATCACCTGATCAGCAAGCTGCGTGCGGAATACACGGAGCTCACCGGCCGTCTGGGTGAACTCGAAGAGACCTTCAGCAAACTCGGCATCACCTCCGCGGGTGGCAAGACCGCCGCGCGTCGCGGCCGTCCCCCCAAGGCCGCCAAGGCCTCGGCCGGCAAGCCCGGCCGCCGTCGCAAGCGCGGTACGTTCTCCAAGAGCGGCGAGGAGTCCGTGGTGGACTTCGTCAAGAAGCACGGCAAGCCCAACGCCGCCGAAGTGAACAAGCACTGGTCCGGCGAGGGCCGCGGCGGCAAGGCCGACAACGCCCTGGGCCGCATGGTCAAGGCCGGCAAGCTCAAGCGCGTCAAGGTCAAGGGCGAGCGCGGCGCCCGCTACGTCGCCGCCTGATCGGGCGACGAATTCACGCATATAAAACAGGGGGCGATCCGCAACCGCGGGTCGCCCCTTTTGCATGCGCGGTGACGGCCCCCTCTCCCTCCGGGAGAGGGCAGGGGTGAGGGGACCACCGGCCGGATGGGGTCGTACGATCACGCGAGACCCAACCGGCCGTTGATCCCCTCACCCGTCGGCGAAGACGCCGCCACCCTCTCCCGGAGGGAGAGGGGCGACCCCTTTTGCATGCGCCGGGGTTCGGGTATCTTTCACGGCCCGCCCACGCGGGAACCACACCGCCGGCCGCGCGGCCGACGCACCTCCGATGTGAAGGAGTCCTCCATGCCCAACGGCAAAGTCAACGTCGCCCTGATCGGCTCGAAGTTCATGGGCCGCACGCACTCCAACGCCTACCTCAAGGTCGCCAAGTTCTTCGACCTCCCCCTCGAGCCGGTGATGCACACCATCGCCGCCCGCGACGCGGAGGATCTCAAGAAGTTCGCCCCGCGCTGGGGCTGGCACCACTGGACCACCGACTGGCGTGAGGTCATCGACAACCCCGAGATCGACCTGGTGGACGTGAGCACGCCCAACCACGTGCACAAGGAGCAGGCCATCGCCGCGCTGGAGGCGGGCAAGCACGTCGCCTGCGAGAAGCCGCTGGCGGGCACGCTCTCCGACGCGCGCGAGATGCTCGCCGCCGCCAAGAAGGCGAAGAAGCAGCAGACCTTCGTCTGGTACAACTACCGCCGCTGCCCCGCCGTCGCGCTGGCGCACCAGCTCGTGAAAGAGGGCCGCATCGGCCGCATCTACCACGTCCGCGCCGCCTACCTCCAGGACTGGGGCGGCCCCAGCACGCCGCTCTTCTGGCGCTTCCAGGGCAACCTCGCCGGCTCCGGCGCACACGGCGACATCAACGCCCACATCATCGACATGGCCCGATTCATCACCGGCGACGAGTTCAGCGAGGTCGTCGGCGCGATCGAAGAGACCTTCATCAAGGAACGCGAGATCCCCGGCTCCGACACCGCGGGCGGCGGGATCGTCGGCTCGGGCGGCAAGAAGGGCAAAAAACGCATGGGCAAGAGCACCGTCGACGACGCCGTGCTCTTCCTCGCCCGCTTCAAGCAGGGCGCCGTCGCCAGCTTCGAGGCCTCGCGGCTCTCCACCGGCGACAAGAACCACAACCGCATCGAGATCCACGGCGAGAAGGGCGCGATCCGCTTCATGTTCGAGCGGATGAACGAGCTGCAGTACTACGACGCCACCCTCCCCGCCAAGGTGCAGGGCTGGACCAACATCAACGTCACCAGCGGCGGCGCCGGCCACCCCTACGCCGCGGCGTGGTGGCCCGACGCCCACATCATTGGGTACGAGCACGGCTTCATTAACCAGGCGGCCGACATCATTAACATGCTCGGCGGCAAGAAGCCCGTTGTCCCCATGCCCGACTTCGCCGACGCCTACGAGACCCAGCGAGTCCTCCACGCCGCGATCGAATCGGCGCGCCACCGCTGCCCGGTGAAACTCAGCGAGGTCAAGTAAACATCGCCCCCGCTCATCCCGGCGGCATGAACCGCAGCTCGATGCAGTCCGACCCGAAATCCTCGGGCCGCATCTCGTCGTAATTCTTCGTGCGCGGCATCTCGGGCATCAGCAGCACGAACTCACCCGTGCGGCGGTCCTCGTAGCTGCCGAAGTTCGTGTAACGCCGATCTACCGGTGCGCCGGGCGGGCGGTCGATGAGCGGCTGCACCGTGCCGCGCAGGACAAATCCATTGCGCGTGTCGAACTCGGCGATGCAGAGCGGGTAGCGCGGCGTCTGCGCATAAACCGGCTTCGGCAGGATGTTGGCGACGAGGTAGGTCTTGCCCGTGCGCGAGGAGCGCATGAAGCGCTGCATCGAAGCGGGCAGGTGGACCGTTGACCCGTCCTCATACGCGAGTGGCGTGGGTTTGCCCCACGTCATCCCGCCATCGGAGGAGGTCGTGGTGAACCGCGTGGCGAAGACGTCGGTTGCCTCGTCGCCCTGGCAGCGCATGGTGTTGAACACGCGGCCGTCGTCGAGCAGCACGACCGCTGATTCGCAGCAGCCGCCGGCGGCGAGCGGGTAGCCGACCGTGATCTCCTCGCCGAAGCGCCAGACGAGCGATTTCCCGTCGGCGG
Organism: Planctomycetota bacterium; assembly: GCA_021413865.1. Classification (GTDB taxonomy): domain Bacteria; phylum Planctomycetota; class Phycisphaerae; order Phycisphaerales; family Phycisphaeraceae; genus JAIOPN01. Next base: position 26,901 of record JAIOPN010000062.1, read on the forward strand.
ACCAGCGTGCCTGGCCGTAACAGGTGGTGCTGTAGCACTCGTGGCCGCGCTCGCTCGGGTCGTTGTCCGGGGCCTTGGGAAAGTATGCCCCGAAGCCAAGCACGAGCGTGCCATCGACAAGGAAGGTGGTCGCGCCGTCGGCGACGCCGCCGATCTGGCCGTAGTAAAACGCGGGCCCCCAGTGGTTCGTATCAAACCCCGGCCGGCTGTCGATGATCTGCCGCGGTTCGTCCCACGTCGCCCCGCCGTCGCGAGAAAGCTGGTAGTAGGAGCGGTACGTCCGCGCGATTCGGTTGCCCATCGCGAACTGCCCCTCCTCCGGGTTCATCTCGTGACGACCGGAGAGGTAGATCAGCACGTCGCGATTCGGGTCGAGCGTAATGCTGAAGGGGAACGTGTGCGAGCGTTCCAGGTGGTCGGGGTGTTCTGTAACAAGGATTTGCGGATCGCTCCATGTCTTGCCGTTGTCACGCGAGCGGCGGTGCATGAGCTCACGGGAGTAATACTGGCGTGAGCCGTCGGGCTTGAGGCGGAGCGCCTCGTTGCGGATGTCCTCGATCATCTCCTCGCCGGCCGCGCGTGAATAAAACGCCCCGGCGTAAACCGACACCGGCCCGGGCGCGGGGATGTGGATGCTCTTCCTGACCTGCACCGGCTTCATTGAAATGTTCCCGGATGGAAAGGGCTACACCGTCTCGTCGCTGTCGCCGAGCAACAGCGGCTCGGAGGTCGGCGTGTCGATCGGGAGCTTCTCGACCTTATTAAGCTGACGCTCGATGGTGCGGGACTTAGTCGCGGCGTCGTCGATGCTCTTGCTCGCCTGCCCGAGGTTTTTCTGCACCCGCTCCAGCGCGTCGCCGAAGTTCGTGAACGCGGTCTTCACCTGCACGAGCAGTTTCCACACCTCCTGCGACCGCTTCTGCACCGCCAGCGTGCGGAAGCCCATCTGGAAGCTCGACAGCATGGCCGCGAGCGTCGTGGGCCCGGCGATGACGACGTGCCACTCCCGGCGGATGTCCTCCGTCAGCCCCGGCCGCCGCGTGATCTCCGCGTAAAGCCCCTCGGTGGGCACGAAGAGGATGCCGAACTCCGTCGTGTCCGGCGGCTGCAGGTATTTCGTACGGATGTCCCGCGCGCAGGCACGGACGCGCGTCTCCATCGCCGCCAGCGCCCCCTCGACGCCGATCGGGTCGGCCCGCTCGGTCGCCTCGATCAGCCGCTGGTAATCTTCCATCGGGAACTTGGCGTCGATCGGCATCCAGAGCGGGCGGTCGCTGTCGTCGTCACGATTCGGAAACTTGACGGCGAACTCCACGCGCTCCCGGCTGCCCGTGATGGTCGCGACGTTTTTCTCATACTGGTCGGCGGTGAAGATCTCTTCGAGGAGGTTTTCGAGCATCACCTCGCCAAAGAGGCCTCGCGTCTTGACGTTGCTGAGCACACGCTTGAGGTCCCCCACCCCGCTGGCCAGCCCCTGCATCTCACCTAACCCCTTGTGGACCTGTTCGAGCCGTTCGCTCACCAGCTTGAAGCTCTCGGTCAGCCGTTTCTCCAGCGTGCCCTGGAGCTTCTCGTCCACGGTCTTCCGCATTTCGTCGAGCTTGTCCGAGTTGCTTTTCTGGAGAACGAGCAGCCGTTCCTCGATGGTCTTGCGGACGGATTCGAGCCGCTGGTCGTTGTTGCTGGTGAGTTGGGAGAGCCGTGACGAGAAGACGTCGAGCTGCTCCTTCTGCGACTGCGACAGGGCGGAGGTCTGTTTCAGCGTGGCGTCGCTGAATAGCTTGAACTGGTTGGCGACCTCTTCACGCAGTTCCCGCGCCGCGGCGGACTGCTGGTCCCGCGCCCGGGCAACTTCGTCACGCTGGGCCTTCTCGATCCGCTGCAGCTCCGCCTGCAACGCCCGGAACGCTTCATCGAACGCCCCGGGCTTCTCCCCCGCGCGGCCATGCCGCAGGAGCAGCGCAACCGCCGCCGCGGCGGTGACGAGCGAGAGCACCGTGATGATGACCAATGCCCAGTCCATATGACCAACATACCACGCGGGGGCTCTCACTCCCTCTCCCCCCGGGAGAGGGTGGCGAGTCCGCAAGCCGGGTGAGGGGACCTGCGGCCGAATGGGTCATGTGTTTACGCGAGACCCTTCCGGCCGGTGATCCCCTCACCCCGGCCCTCTCCCGGAGGGAGAGGGGGCAACCGACCCTCCCGCGCCCTCTTGTGCTATCCTGTTCCGCCTCACTCCCCAACCAAAATCCACGAGAGAAACACCATGGCAGCGAAGAAGGCATTGATCGTTCAGGGCGGCTGGGACGGCCACTCCCCCAAGCAGTGCGCCGAGATTTTCGCCGGGGAGCTGAAGAAAAAGGGGTACGACGTCGTCGTCTCCGACACGCTCGCGTCCTACGCCGACAAGGCGTTGATGGACAGCGTGGACCTGGTCGTGCCGATCTGGACGATGGGCCAGATCAAGCCCGAGGAAGAGAAGGGCCTGCTCGACGCGGTCACGGCCGGCACGGGCGTCGCCGGTTTCCACGGCGGGATGTGCGACTCCTTCCGCGGCAACCTGGGCTACCAGATGATGACCGGCGGGCAGTGGATCTCCCACCCGGGCGGCCTCTGGCCCGAATACTCCGTGCAGATCCTCGACCGCGAGCACCCGATCACCCAGGGCATCGCCGACTTCAAGCTCAAGAACACCGAGCGCTACTGGCTGATGGTGAACCCCGGCGTGCGCGTGCTGGGCACGATCTACTTCGAGGACTTCGGCGTGAACATGCCCTACATCTGGACCAACACCTGGGGCAAGGGCAAGGTCTTCTACGCCGCCTGGGGCCACAGCCACAAGGACTTCGACGGCGCCGAGTCACGCGAGGTCGTCACGCGCGGGATGGTGTGGGCGACGCGATAACTCGCGCGAAATCCACAGGGATCGTTCACGCCTGGACGCACGAAATACGGGCCTATAGAGGCTTGGAATTATTTAGCGCGCCGACTCTTGAGCCATCGCTCTAGCGAGCTGCGCCCCTCGCCCGAGGGCAGCCCCGCGAGCATGCCCTCGACGCTCAAGTCTTCATCAAGGTCGGGCCAATGAACACCCTCGCCGCCGCCGATGATTTTGAAGTTCTGGCGCTCGCGCGGCGTGCCGTTCATCAGCCGGGGATACCACGCCAAAGGGGTCGAGACTGTTCGGCCATCCTCCAATCGGACCACGACGGCGCTCCCGGTCACCCGGAGCGAAACAGCGCGTGCAGCACGTGTCTTAGCGGCCGAAGGCATCCCACGACTCCATCAAAGCTGATTCGTTCCGCTCAACCAACTCAATGATACGCCGCAACTCGGCAGAGTTGAAGCCGCCCGCCCGTTCCAGCCGGACCGGGTCAAGCCAAACCTTCGCCACAAGCTTATCCCGTTGGACGTGAATGTGCGCCGGCTCTTTGAGTCGGTCTTGAGACCAGAAGAAGAACCGATACGGCCCGGCGCGCAGAACTGTCGGCATCGGGTAATCCCGTTGGCTGCCTCACCGATCCACCTGCCCCATCACGATGTCGATCGAGCCGATGATCGCGGGGATGTCGGCGAGCAGGCAGTCCTTGCCCACCGCCGTCAGCACCGACAAATTGCAGAACGTCGCCGCGCGGGCCTTGCAGCGGTACGGGACCGGGCCGCCCTGCGACTCGAGGTAGAAGCCCAGGATGCCGCGCGGGTTTTCCGTCTCGACGTACACCTCGCCCGGCTCGGGCTTGAGGGCGCGGGGCACCTTGATGCGGTACTCGTTGCCCGGGCCGTTCGTCGGGATCATCTTGATCGCCTGCCGCAGGATGCGGATCGACTGCGTCATCTCGCGCATGCGGACGATGTAGCGGTCCCAGCAGTCGCCGAGCTGGCCGATCTCACCCTTGCCGACGCAGACGTCGAACTCGATCTCGGGGTAGAGGCTGTAGGGGTTGTCACGGCGCAGGTCGTAGGGGATGCCGCTGCCGCGGATCACCGGGCCGGTCAGTGCGTACTGGACGCACTGTTCCTTCGAGATCACGCCGACGTTGGCGGTGCGCTTGATGAAGATGTGGTTGTAGGTGAGCAGGTCGTTGTATTCGACGATCTTGGGCTCGAGGTAGTCGAGGAACTCGGTGACTTTTTCTAGGTAGCCCTCGGGCAGGTCGTGCGTGGTGCCGCCGATGGTGAGGTAGCTGTAGGTCAGGCGGGCGCCGCAGACCATCTCGAAGAGGTCGAGCACGTACTCGCGCTCGCGGAACGCGTAGAGGAACGGCGTGAACGCCCCGATGTCCAGCCCGTACGTCCCGAACGAAACGAGGTGCGAGGCGAGGCGGTTGAGCTCGCAGATGATGATGCGGATGAACTCCGCCCGGCGCGGCAGCTCGATGCCGGCGAGCTTCTCGGCAGCCCGGCAGAACGCCCAGTTCTCGTTCATCCCCGCCAGGTAGTCCATGCGGTCGGTGTAGGGGATGTACTGGTAGTAGGCGACGTTCTCGCCGATCTTCTCGGCGCAGCGGTGCAGGTAGCCGATGTGGGGGACCGCTTCGAGGACCATCTCGCCGTCGGTGCGGAGGACGACGCGGAGCACGCCGTGCGTGGACGGGTGCTGCGGGCCCATGTTGACGAGCATCTCCTCGGTTGCGACGTCCACCTGCTCGCTGGAGGAGGCGTCGGGCCTTTGGATGCGGTAGTTGAGTTCGGTTTCGGTCGTGCTCATGGTGTGGGATTGTAGCAAGTCGGTAGAATCCGATGGTGGCTCATCTCCCGGTCTCTGAGCGACGAAGCCTGTTCATCCACAGCGGTCTAAATCCACGGAATCACGCATGACCCACGCACAATCCACCGCCTACCGGTGCCGCTGGGCGCTGCTGATCTTGGGACTTCTGGCGATCACGCCCGGACTGGTGTGGGTGCTCTGGCCGGAGTTGAAATGGTTCGGGGTGGATAGCGTGGGGGTCATGGGCACGCCCGTGATTTGGGGAGCGATGATCGCCGAGGCGATGGGATACCCCGGTGGGTTCAACGGTGAAGGCTTCTTAAATGCCTGCGCTGGCGCATTCCTCGTCGGCCTCGTGCTACTGGCCCAGTGGATGTTTCTCCGCCCACGACGCGACCTGGCAATCCGCCTGGCCAAAACCGCCCGACCGATGTGGACCTCCATCATCACCGCGGCATTCATGGCCATGATGCTGACCACGGGCCTGATCGCCACGCTGCTTACCCTGCCGGGCTGGTGGGAAGAAGTGGTGCAGGACAAAAACAATCTCTATTACACCTGGCTCGTCATGCTTCTCCTCTGGAGCTTCTGGGCAGTCCTCTTCTTCATCTACTGGCGCGGCGGCGACCGCTACACACAGCTCTCCCGCATGGTGCGCCGATTGCTCGCGGGCAGCATCCTCGAAATGATCATCGCCGCGCCCGTGCAGGCGTATTCCGATCGCCCCAACGACTGTTACTGCGCCAAGGGCTCCTACACCGGCCTGATCCTCGGCGGCACCGTCGCCGTCTGGGCGTTCGGCCCGGGCATCGTTCTGCTCTTCCTCCGCGAGAAGTACCGCCGGGCCAAGCTGAACACCGTTGAATGCACCGCATGCGGATATGACCTGAGCGGATCGCTCCGCGCCGGAAAAACCGAGTGCCCCGAGTGCGGCGCGAAGGTCGCCGAAAAAGACCTGCGCACGAATGTATGACCCCCGCGCTTCGGGTATAAACGCGCAAGCATGGATGCGCCCCCCAACGAACCCGAAACCCCCGCCTCCGGGCACGTGCCAGTGCTGCCCAATGAGGTCCTCGCGTGGCTCGACCCCGGGCCGGGGGACATCGTGCTCGACTGCACGCTCGGCCGGGCGGGGCACGCGGCGCTCATCGCCCCCCGCCTGTCGCCGGATGGCCGTTATATAGGACTGGACGTCGACCCCGCGAACATCGCCCACGCGCGCACCGTCCTGAAAAACGCGCCCGTGAAGATCGACCTGGTGAAATCCAACTTCGCCGCGGCGCGGTCGGTGCTGGACTCGCTCGGGATCGACCGCGTGGACCTCGTGCTGGCGGACCTGGGGTTCGCGTCCAATCAGATGTCCGACCCGGCGCGGGGGTTTTCGTTCATGAGTGACGGCCCGCTGGACATGCGGCTGGACCCGGAGCTGGGGGTGACCGCGGCGGACCTGGTGGCGGCGCTGAGCGAAGCGGATTTGGCGGACGTGATATATCGTTTTGGCGAGGAAAGATTGAGCCGAAAAATCGCCCGAAAGATTGTGGAGGAACGGGAGCGAACGCCGATTTTGACCACGACGGACTTGGCGCGCGTTGTGCGTGAGGCATGCGGCGTACGGTCCGGTGCTTCCGGGGGGCGCGGTGCGGTGGGCGGCGGTGGGTGGGCGCGGCGTGGTGCATCCAGGCTGGACCCGGCCACCAAAACGTTCATGGCGCTGCGGATCGCGGTGAATGAAGAGCTGGGTGCGTTGGAGCGGTTGCTCGGGGCGCTGCCCGCTCTGATGGCTGGCGGCGGTCGGGCGGCGGTGATCAGCTTCCACTCCCTGGAGGATCGGCGGGTCAAGCGGGCGTTTGCGGACATGGAGCAATCGGGCGCGGGCAAGCGGCTGACCAGACGGCCGGTGACCGCCACCGAAAACGAGCTCCGCTCCAATCCACGCAGCCGATCCGCCAAGCTCCGGGTCTTCGAGTGGGCCTGAACATCAATGCACGGGCCGACGCACGAATAACGGCGTCACGGTCTCGCAACAAAAACTGGTGGTCGTCAACCCTCCCCCATATTTCACGCCCGGCTGAGAACGGGCAAAACAAATCTCCACAGCAAGCGCCGCCGCACGGAGTGCGGCCGCACCCGCGGAAAGAAGGATCTTAAATGGCTCGCGAAACCAAGCTCGGTCTGCTCGTCGGTCTGGGTGTCATCCTCCTCATCGGCATCATCGTCAGCGACCACCTCTCCGCGGTGAACAAGCAGGACCACGCCGACATGACCTCCTTCGGCGCCACCGCCCAGCGCGGCCTGCAGGGCGGTGACATGACCATCCCCCCGCCGGTCGAACCCTCCGTCGGCACCGTCGCGCAGGCGCCCACCCCCGATGCCCCGCCGCCCATGCTTCGGCCTGTCGTGTCGCTCCCCAATGAACCCGCCGTCCTGCCGCCGACCCAGCCCGGCCAGGTCTCCAACGGCGTCACGGTGCCCGGCCCTCAGGCCGGTCTCGCCTCCAACAACCTCGGCACGCCGACCGTGCTCCCCCCCACCCCGGCGGCTACCCCCACCGTCACCGAGCCCAAGCCCCTGGCCACCCACACCGTCGTCAAGGGCGACAGCGTCTATCAGATCGCCAAGAAGTACTACAGGAACGGCGAGAAGTGGCAGTTGATCCGCGAGGCGAACCCCGGCCACGTCGGCTCCGAGGGTGAGCTCCAGGTCGGCACCCAGCTCAAAATCCCCGCCCTCCCCGACGCGACCCCCGCCATCCCCGCCCCCTCCAAGCCCGCGACAATCGTTGATGCCGGCTCGACCGTCGTCGAACCCGTCGCCCCCGAGAAGGCCCCCAGCGCCGCCCACGAAGGCATCCCCGTCCGCATCATCGAAGTGAAGGCCGGCCAGAGCCTCACCCAGATCGCCCGTGAACAGCTCGGCAGCGGCAACCGCTGGCACGAGCTGCTCGAACTCAACAAGGACCAGATCAGCAGCGCCAAGGACCTGAAGCTGGGCATGAAGATCAAGGTCCCCGCCGGCTCCACCGCCACCTCGGGCAATGTGCTCTCGACCAAGCCGCGCGTCGCCTCCACACCCTCTCGCACCTACACCGTGCAGGTCGGCGACACGCTGGGCACCATCGCCGCCAAGACGCTGGGCGACCGCAACAAGTGGGAGATGATCGAGGCCGCGAACAAGGGCCGCCTCAATTCCCCGCACGACATCAAGATCGGCCAACAATTGGTCATCCCCGCCCTCGCCAGCCGATAAGTAGCGGGATCGTCCGCGGTTCGGGGGCTTGCGCGCGTTCGGGCCCGAGGCCCGCGCCGGGCCCCGACGATCCGGCAGGGGTGTTTCTCCGATGGGTATCTTCACCAAGTCACTGGCGATCATCACCTTCGCCACCGTGATCGCGGTTCTCTTGCTGGGCTTCCGCCAGCAGCGGCTGGCGACCATGCACGAGATGGCGCGCCTGCACTCGAAGATGAACCAGTCCCGGCAGACGATGTGGGACATGCAGGTGCGTATCGCCGACCGGCTCGACCCGGCCCGGCTCACGCAGGCCGTTGACCGCGCCAAGCTCCGCCTCGAGCCCTCCACGCCCGGCGCCGCCGAGGCCGTCCAGGCCGCCACCGACGCGCACGGCAACATCCGCAACCGCTCCCCAGCCACCAAGGTCGCCGACTGAGCACCCACAACCCCGACGCGCACAGGCCGAGCCTCGCCATGTCCGACTCCCAACAAGACCACCCCCTCTTCGCCCAGCAACCCGACCCCGTGGCCGCGAGCCCATTGCCCCCGGCCCCGGAGAGCGCGCCTGCTCCCCTGATGGAGACGCCGGCGGAGTGTGGCGATAGCGACGCGCCCCCGGCCACGATCGACTTCACCACGCACGCCGCGCCGCAGACGACGATCCGCGTGATGACCTCCGACAACTCCCCCGCATCCACCGATGCCCCCGCCACCGTCGAAGCGCAGATCGCCGCCATCGTCGGCGCCGTGATCGCCTCCGCCGCAGCATATTCAGTGGAAGCGCCGGCCACGCCCGCATCGCCCACTGCCACCGCCGAAACCGATGCCGCGGAATCCATCCTCGACGCACCCCCGCGCCGCGGCGGCCGGCTCGCCTGGCTCTTCGACGGCGACGACTACCGCTCCCCCACCGACGGCGCGCCGCGTGTACTCGTTGCCGGCCGGATCGTCATGGGTATCATCACCGTCGGCCTGCTGGCGCTGCTGGGCCGCGTCGTCGAGCTCCAGACGCGCCCGCCCAAGCCCATCGCCGCCCTCGTCGATTCCCAGACCAGCAAGATCGAACTGCTCGGTCGCCACGGTACGATCCGCGACCGCTTCGGCCGGCCCCTGGCCATCGCCCGACCCGGCAAACGCCTCTTCATCGACCCGATGGAGATCGACAACCTCAACACCTTCCCCAATGCCGTCTCCGAGAAGCTCGGCTACGACTCCATGCTCGTCTCCAAACGCATGGCCGGCCGCATGGACAGCCAGTACGTCGTCCTCGACCGCCGCATGAGCGACGACCGCGTGGACAAGACCCGCGACCTGAAGCTCGACGGCCTGGGCGTGGAGACCTACCTCGTCCGCGACTACCCGCAGGGCAACCTCGCCGCGCAGCTCATCGGCTTCGTCAACCGCGACGGGAAAGGTCTCGAGGGCGTCGAACGCATGTTCGACAAGGACCTCCGCGGCAGGCCGGGCTCCATCGGCTTCCTCCGCGACGCCCAGCGCCGCCCGCTCTGGATCGAGAGTAACAGCTACCGCGCCCCCGAGGACGGCTCCTCCGTCCGCCTGAGCATCGACCTGATCGTGCAGTCCATCGCCGAGACCGAGCTGGCGAAAACCTGCAAGGAGTTCGAGGCGCAGTCCGGCGAGGTCGTCGTCATGGACCCCGCCACCGGCGAGATCCTGGCCATGGCCTCCTATCCCGTCATGGACGCCAACAACTACGGCAACACCTCACCCGAGCTGCGCCGCATCCGCGCCATCACCGACACCTACGAGCCCGGCTCCACCTTCAAGCCCTTCATCTGGGCGCCGGCGCTCGAGCAGGGCATCATCCGCCCCAACGAGATGTTCGACTGCACGACGTCCGGTACCTACCAGTTCGCCTCGGGCCGCCGCCTCCGTGATGCGCACGCCTGCGGCCTGCTCACCGCCGACGGCGTCCTGATCAAGTCGTCCAACATCGGCATGGGCAAGATCGGCGAACGCATGGGCAAGGAGAAGCTCTACAGCGCCATCAAGTCCTTCGGCTTCGGCGATTCGACGCGCACCGGCCTGCCCGGCGAGGTGCGCGGCCGCGTCTGGCCCCTCAAGATGTGGTCGGGCTACTCCAGCACCTCGGTCACCATGGGCCAGGAGGTCACCGTCACGCCGCTCCAGATCGCCCGCGCGTTCTGCACCTTCGCCAATGGCGGACTGCTGGTCTCGCCGACCATCCGCGCCCGCGACGACAGCCCGCTGGGCCAACGCACGCCCGTGTACCAACGCGTGCTCCAGACCGCCACCGCCGAGCACGCCCGCGAGGTGCTACGCCGCGTCGTCACCGAGGGCACCGGCAAGCACGCCGACAGCCCACTCTACACGATCTTCGGCAAGACCGGCACCGCCCAGGTCGCCGACAAGAAGGCCCACGGCTACATCCCCGACGCCTATACGTCCTCCTTCATCTGCGGCGCGCCGATGGAGCAGCCCCGCCTGGTGATCGCCTGCGTCATCCACCGCCCCAACCGCCGCAAGGGCTACTTCGGCGGCATCGTCGCCGCCCCCGCCGCCCGCCGCATCATCGAGCAGTCGCTCATCTACATGGGCGTCCAGCCCGACCCCGTCCAACCCAAGGACGCCAAGGTCGCGATGCGCTTCGACGACTGAGCGGCTCCACCACAAGATGAGAAAGACGGAAGCCCACGCGACAACGTGGGCTTCTTTGTTTTCATCCTGTCCGCTGGGGAGAAAGGAATACTCAATTTTTGTGCTTGTATCGCGGCGGCGATTTCGCCACCAATGCCCCGTACTCCGCCGCGCGCGGCAGCAGGATAAGAAGCACACCCCACGCCCACAGCATGACGACCCACGCCACGGTCATGGCCGTGTAATACCCCGAGACCCGCTCCGGGATACGCACACCATGCCCCAGGATCACCGCCGACATCACCGCCAGCGACACCCCGAGCAGACCGAGCACCCATGCGTAAACAACCATCGTGCGATCGGTCTGTCCCTTTGACCAGCCCACGCGCCACATAATCCCGAAGGTCATCGCCCAACACACCACGATCACTACCGGCCACGGCCAAACCCGCATATCACAGAACCATGCCCAGTGGGGGCTGCCCTCAACCTGTGGCAAGGCCGGCGGCGTGATAAACGTAATCCGATCCCACTTGCCCGTGAGTTGGGCGACGCCGGCCAGTATCCCTGACAACAAAAGCGCGGAGAATAACGAGTATGAAACGAGAAGCACAACCCGCATTACACGGCCACGCGGTTGGACGCTCCACTCCCACCAAACACCCGCCAGCGAACCGCTAAACGCGCCAAGCACCCCCACGATCGTTATGCCGTAGTGCGAGGCAAGCATGCGGCTGTATGAACCCGTCCAATCGTCAATAATCATGCCGCCAAAAACATTGAGCCCGAACACCCCGAGAAGCGGGTAACTCAAAATCGCCAACGGCATCGCTTTGTGGCTTGGCACGATGAATTGGTTGTCATAAATGACATGCGCGAGAACGCCGGTGCAAGACAGAGGCGAGTCCGCCAGTTGCGCAAGGCAATCGGCCGTGGCGAGGAGACCGAGCACGGTAAACAGCCGGCGCCGTTTGTGGAGCGCGAGAATAAACGGGGCCAGCCACCGCGGGCCGGCGAGATCAAAACTCTGAGGAGATTCAGGAAGGTCTGACATGGCCAATACACGGAAGAAAGTGAGGAAAACGAAATGCCCTCACTTGAACGTACGCCCCGCGTAAGCCGGCGGTTCGTGCCGTCGCGCGGCCTCTGCATCTTCAGAAGTTGTAATAAATGAACTTCGACGGCGCGTCATTCTGCAGCGTGTACACCAGCGCCAGCAGCGCGACGGCCAGGAACAGCGCCGCCTCCAGTGCAATCACGAGTACCCGCCAGAACATCCTGGTCATCGCGGCTTCTCCTCGCGGACCCTGCCGCAGAGCGTGGAGAGGGTGATCGCCCGCCCCATGAGTGTCGGGTGGAACAGGTCCGACATGGCCAGGTCCGTCCACGGCAAGAGGGACGACAGGTCCCAGTATTCCACGCCGATATCGCGGCACGCGGACCGCATGGCCGTCTGATACTCCGCCCAGAAGTCCGGCGGGTAGAACCCGCTCGCTACTGTCGGCACCGCGGTCGGCGTCTCGTAGATGATGAGCCTCACGCCGCGCGACCGGGCGCGCTGCGCCAACCCGGCGAGCGCTACCCTCGCCTTGCCGTTCTCCGCCAGCGCGGAGACCACGCCACGGCTGCTCCAGTGGTACGCGGCGTCGGTGCCTTTCTTATCGATGGGCGCCGGCCGGTCTTTGGCGCCATCCCACAACTCCCGTAGCTTTTTCTCGTACGCCGTGGACTTCTCATCGTTCAACACGAGCGGGACCGGGTGGTTGGATTTGATCGCGTCGATCATCAAATGGCAGAACCCGTGGACCTGGAAATAGGCGGGGTCGCGAATGGACGTGGTCAGCAATGCCTTGACGCTATCGCCCACGGAGCCGTGCGTTGGCCCCAGGGTCGCCAGCGCCGCGCCGGGTTCGTCCTCGAGCCCGATCGCCATCAGGCAGTCCCAGCCCTGCCCCGCAAACGGGGCGCCGGGTTCAAACCCCGTGAGCGAGAGCGGGGCTACCGCTACGAACACGACCCTCACCGTCGGGTCATCCAGCACCGAGTAGGCGACCCTCGACCAGTTCACCAGTTCCTGACCACCGATCCCGATGCCCCCGACCCGGATGTGATCACCCGCGGTGGGCAGCGTGAACAACGGCATGCCACCGGCAAAACTCGGACCCACCACGATCCACTTCTCCGCACCGGTGCCGAGCGGGGCGCACCGGCTGATGTTGTTACGCAGGTCGCCGTGCTTGTTGGACACCCCGTTCAGGTCCATCCCCAGCGGGACGGCGTTCCTGACCACCCGATCGAGCTGGTGTGCATAGAAATTGTGGATGAGCAGACCGGTCACGCAGAGCGAAACAACGGCGTAGGCGCCGGAGCGCGCGCCGAAGCCCCACGCGGCGCGCCTGACGGCCTCGGGCCAGCGTGAGATCACGGGGACGACCTGGTGCGAGTTGGGCAGGAAGAGCGCCGTCGCCAGCGCGACCGCGATGGTGATGACGGCGGATTGGTCGAGCGCCCAGCCGGGCGTACGGAACGCGCGGAGCACCTCCATGGTGAGCGACAGGTCTTCCGTGCGGAACGGGACCCAGAGCAGGAAGACCGCCGCGAGCGTGAGGGGGTTGGAGTACGACCCCAGGTTGAACTTAGGCCAGTGCGCCCTGAAGAAATGCTCGACGCAGAGCAGCAGGCCGTGGAGACCGCCCCAGATCAGGAACGCGTACCCCGCCCCGTGCCATAGGCCGCCCAGGAGCATGGTCACCATGACGTTGCGGTACTTGGTCCACGGGGCGCCGCGGTTGCCCCCGAGCGGGATGTAGATGTAGTCGCGCAGGAAGGCGGAGAGCGTCATGTGCCAGCGCCGCCAGAAATCGGTGATCGACGTGGCCTTGTAGGGGCTGTTGAAATTGACGGGGAACTCGAAGCCGAACATGGCGCCCAGCCCCATCGCCATGTCGGAGTACCCCGAGAAATCGAAGTAGAGCTGGCACGAGTACCCCACGACGGCCGCGACCGCCTGGGAGGCGTCGGTGCACCCGCCCTTCACGAAATAGGGCGCGATAATGGCGGCGATCGCGTCGGCGATCCAGAGTTTTTTGATCAGGCCGATGATGAAATAGCAGCACCCGCGCGGGAACCAGTCCGGCATCACGCGGCGTTGCCCCACCTGGGCCAGGAACTGCCCGTGCTGGACGATCGGGCCGGCCACCAGGTGTGGGAAGAAGAGCCCGAACGTCGCGTAGCGCGCCAGCGAGCGCTCGACCTGCTCCGGGTGCTTACAGACGTCAACGATGTATTCGATCTGCTGGAAGGTGTAGAACGAAAGCCCCAGCGGGAGGACCACCGGCAGCAGCCCGGGGGTGATCCAGTCACCCGCGCTGAGCCCGACGGCGTGGAACAGGAAGAGCGTGTACTTGTAATAGACCAGGGGCAGGAGGTTGACCGCCAGCGCCGCCGTGAGCAGGCGGCGGCTGCCCGTGCGCGCGAGCGCGAGTCCGAACGCCCAGTTGGTGACGATCGACCCGACGAGTAGCGGCGCGAAGCGGATGTCCCACACCGAGTACCACAGCAGAGAGAGGCCGATCAGGACGCGGATCGACCAGTAGGCGGAGCGGCGCGAGATCGCAAAGAGGGAGAGCGCGACCGGGAGGAAAATGAAGATGAACTCCCAGCTCGAAAAAAGATAGGGCGGTGAGCCCGCGTAGCGGCTCGAGGCCAGTTGATCCGTCCGCGCCGCGGATGGGGGTGCGCCTTTGGCGTCGCCGGCGGCGACGCCGGGGAGCACCGCGTCCACCCCGACGTGGACGAGCCTGAGTTGCCTGATGACCCCCAGCGAAGAACCACCCCTCGCCCCATTCGACAAGATCAAGGTCGTGCCCGGCCGTCTCTCGAACCGCATGATCTTCTGCCGCGTCCCGACGGGGCAGGCTTCCTGCGCGATGAACTTATTGGCGGCCTTGTCGAGCAGCGAGACGGCGATCGTGCCCTCCTGGACCTCGATCTCGAACTGGACGGCATTGAGCCCCGCGGGGACGTTGGAGAGGTTCCAGACAGCCTGGTACCCCATGGTCTTGTCGGTCCGCATCGCCCGGCCGCCGCTTGCGGGTTCGCGCGGCTTGAACTCGCTCGCGGGGCTGACCCACTCCGGCGCCGTGGCCAGAAGGTCCACGGGCGGCGTCTGCGGCCCCGCCTCCGCCACCGCCAAGCGCGACAGCGATGCCAGGGTTACCAGCACCAGACGGATTTTCAGGATTGTGAATCGCATCATCGCCAACCGGAAGATGATTGCGGCCGAGGGGACAAGACTCACTTCGCGCGTTTATAGAACGGCAGCGGGACCACCTGGGCCGCGGCGCGCTGGCCGCCCAGGTCGATCGTGGTGTCGCCCGCGGCGCTGGCCTCGACGTACGCCATCGCGATCGGGTAGCCGAGCGTGGGCGAGAGGCAGCCGCTGGTGACCTTGCCGACGGTGCGGTCGCCGATGAGCACGGGCATGCCGGGGCGGGCGGTGCGTTTGCCGTCGAGCTTCAGGCCGATGAGTTTCACCTTCGGGCCCTCGGCGGCGATCTTCTTGAGCGCCTCCTGGCCGATGAACTTCTCGCCGTTCTCGTCCTGGTCTTTATCGAGGCTGACCGCCCAGGAGAGGCCGGCGGAGATCGGGTCGATGGTCTCGTCGAGCTCGTGGCCGTAGAGCGGCATGCCCGCCTCGGTGCGGAGCGTGTCGCGCGCCCCCAGGCCGGCGGGACGGAGCACGGCCCCGGCGGGATCGTCCGATTTTTCCTTGATCAGCAGCTTGATCGCCATCGACGCCATCGCCGCGGGGAGGATCACCTCCACGCCGTCCTCGCCGGTGTAGCCCGTCCGGCTGATGACCATCTTGAGGATGAGCACGTTCTTGATGCAGAAGGTGTACCGCTTGAGCGTGGGCACCTCCTTGCTGAACCGGCCGATGTGCTCCATCACCTTGGGGCCCTGCAGCGCGACCATCGCGGTGGAGGTGGTCTGGTCGTCGATCGTCACGACCAGATCGCCCTTGGCCTTCTGGAAGTGCTCGAGCAGCTTGAGCCGGTTGCCCGCGTTGACGACGAGCAGCCAGTGGTCGGCGAAGCGGTAAACGATGATGTCGTCGAGCGTGCCGCCCTGCTCGTTGCACACGAGGGCGTAGCGGCAGGAGAGTTCCTTCATGTCGCTGATGCGGCGGGTGACGACACGCTCGATGAACCGCCGGGCGTGACGCCCGGTGATCTTGAACCGGCCCATGTGCGAGACGTCGAACAGCCCGCCGACGTTGCGCACCTGGTGGTGCTCCTCGTGGATGGAGCGGTAGAGGATGGGCATCTCCCACCCGTTGAAATCGACGAACTTGGCGCCGTGATCGACGTGGAACTGATAGAAGGATGTGCGCAGCACGGGTCGCCTCTCATAAGGATGAGAGGAAAGGCTATCCGATCGTGGGGGTGATGCAAGAGATCGCCCATAGCCCCCGGCTCCGCCGGGGGGTTCCGCGAGCGATTCCCGGGCATTGCACACGCGCCGCGCGTACGGTGATCCAACGAAGAACACCCGGCGGAGCCGGCGGCTATGGGATGAAATTCAGAAGGGAGCCGCGAGCGGCTTCAGGCGGTGCGGCGGGCGGGGTCGAGAGGAGCGGTGGCGGCGCGGCGGGTCTTGCGGACGATGCCCGCCAGGTCGGCCAGCGGCTTGTCGCTGGTGAGGCGGTCGTTGAGTTTCTTGAGGGCCTCGATCTCGATCTGCCGCACGCGCTCGCGAGTCAGGCCGATCTGCTTGCCGATCTCTTTGAGCGTGAGCGGCTCGTTGCCGTCGAGGCCGAAACGCAACCGGAGGATCGTGGCCTCGCGCTCGTCGATGGCGTCGAGAAGGGTGCGGATGGTCTGCAAATCATCAGTCTGGAGTATTTTTGCGTCGGGCTTGGGCGTGCGGTGGTCGTCGATCAGCTCGGAAAGGCTCAGCCCCTCGTCGCCGCCGCCGGCCGCCTGGGCGGGGCGCTGCAGGGCGCGGACGGCCTTGCGGATGATGCGGACCTTACGCGGCGGGAGTTGGAGGACCTCTGCCAGTTCCGTGATGCTCGGCGGGCGGCCGAGCTTGTCCTGCAGGTCGGCGCTGGCGCGTTTCCAGCGGGAGATCAACTCGACCATATAAGCGGGGATGTGGATCGGCTGGGCGGCGTTGATCAGCGCCCGTTTGATGGATTGCTTGATCCACCACGAGGCGTAGGTGCTAAAGCGGGCACCCTGCTCGGGGTCGAAGGCCTCGACGGCGCGGAGCAGGCCGAGGTTTCCCTCTTCGATGAGGTCCTGCAGCGGTAGCCCGCGGTTGCCGTAGCGTTTGGCGATGTTGACGACGAGGCGGAGATTGGAGCGGATCATCGTTTCGCGCGCACGGGGGCAGTTCTCGTGCATGATCTTCCAGCAGAACTCACGCTCCTGCTCGGGGGTGAGCAGGGGCGATTCGTCGATCTGCCTGAGATACAACTCCAGGCCGCTTTTTACCGTCGTTTCCCGCATATTCGTCAGGACCTCTGCCACAAGGTTCCACGAAACAAGGGCCAAATCAGCCCCGAGACTTCACCGCAGGTAACGTCGGCGGATTGTCAACCGTGCTTGAGGCGTTGCGAACGGGCTTTCAAGCCTGTCCGTTGCGGTGGCCGTTCCTGGCGACCGCCGCTGCACCGATAAAACCCGCGTCATTACCCAGCAAAGCAGGCACGATCTCAACCTTCGACTCCACCACGGTCCATGTGTTCGCCCTGAACGCGGAACGGACCCGATCGAACAGCATATCCCCGGCCAGAATCATGCCCCCGGCGAAGACGATCATTTGTGGGTCGAGTATTCGGCATAGATTGACGCAAGCGATGCCCAGATAGGTTGCCGTCTCATCCACGATGCGGTTGGCTAACGCGTCTCCCGAACGGGCGGCATCAAATACATCCTTCGCGGTGATTGTATCCAGCCGATTTGCGAAGTCTCGCGCCAGCGATGAAGAAGCGCCTGATTGCAGCGCTTCAACAGCCCGCCGGCCCGTCGCCGATGCCGACGTGTACGCCTCCAAGCAGCCGTGCTGGCCGCAGCCGCACAGCCGCCCGCCGGGCACGACGATCATGTGGCCCGACTCCCCGCCCATCGCAAACGCCCCGTGGATGATCTTCCCGCCAACGATGATCCCGCTGCCCACGCCCGTACCCAGCGTGAGCATCACGAGTTCCGTCACCTTCAGACCACGGCCGGCACCGGCCCAGAGCTCGCCCAACGCCGCCGCGTTGGCGTCGTTTTCGAGGATCGCCGGCCGACCCGTAAGTGAAGTAATCCGGTCCCGCAGCGGCACGTCGCGCCAGCCCGGCATGTTCGGCGTCGCACGCACCACAGCGGCGTCAAAATCAATCGGGCCCGGCGAACCGATCCCGATCCGCTCCACGTTCTCCATCTTCACACCCGCCGCCGCCACCGCCTCATGCGCCGCCTCCGCCATCACGCGCACCACGGCATCCGGCCCGCCCTCGGCATGCGTCGGCTTCGACACCTTGCCCAAGACCTTGGCGCGATCGTCCACCACCCCGGCCTTAACATTCGTGCCGCCGAGGTCCAGACCCACGTAATAACCCATATGCCCTGCTCTCTTTCACCGGCCACGAAGGGAACGCGAGATTGTACAGGATCGGCCGTTTTGATCCAGCCTTTATCTCCGCCCATAGGCCCAAGTCCGCAGCATGCTTTATCACACCGATTACGGCACCTCGGCGGCTGAGCCGAGCACCGCGGAACGAATCATGCAAAAATGTTTGGCGGGAGCCAGCGTAGAAACAAGCCGGACATCGAGCCTCGGCGTTGATGCTCCCACGTGCCTATGGTCGATAGTTGCAGTGGGTTATCGGTCCCCTCGAAAGGGATGGTCTGCGCCGGTTCCCCCAATCGGTGCGTCGATCTGGTCGATGCCTATATAAATAGAGAGGCTTGCGCGATACCCGTCAGGCCGTGGCCCCCGTGTGAGAGCGATGGCGGAGACAACGCCCGACAACCCGACCGAGACGAGCCAGCCCCCGGGCGGCGCGGAGGCACCACGCGCCGATTACCGCTGGTCCGAGCTGTGGCAGTTGCCCGTGCTGCTGGCGGGCGTGCTGATGCTCGCGGGCTGGTGGGTCGTGACGGTGCGCGGGGGTCACAAGGCGGACGACTTCGAGGGCACGATCAACTCCACCGCGCAGTTCCTCAAGGCCAACAACGCCGAGGGCGCCCGGACGGAGCTCAACAAGCTCCTGCCCAACCAGGAGCGTGCCACGCGTGAGCAGCAGGCCCGCATCAAGCAGCTCTGGGCCGACACGATCTACCTCGACACCCGCGCCAAAGACGTCGAGCACCGCGAGGAATGGGCGAAGATCGTCGAGCTTTACGGTGACGCCAGGTCGCTGGGCATGGAGTTCGACGCGGATCACCTCAAGCGCTGGTCGGACACGCTCGCCTCGCTGGGGCGCGACGACGAGGCGCTCAAGCTGTTGGAGACGATGGGAGACGCCGGCGCGCCGGCACGCTACGCACTGCTCCGCGGGATCATCGAGAGCCAGCGCCGCTCCGGTGCCAAGCCCGACCGTCTCGCGGCGCTCACGAACCGGTTCCAGGACGAGATGCGCCACGACCCCACCGCCGCCCGCCGCCGGCCGCAGGAGGTCTGGCTGACGCGGTTCCAGGCAACGCTCTACCTCGACGGCGACGACAACGTGCGGGCGGTTGATTTCCTGAACCAGCGGATGGGCCGCCTGGTCGCCGACGGCGGGGACCACGACCTGGCGCCGCTGATGGCGACGCTCGCGCAGGCCTACCAGCGCTCGGGCGACACGGGCCGCGCCCGCAAGATGTTCCTGGCCGCGAAGCAGAAGATCGATCCGGAGGACCCGCTCAATGCCGAGGTCCTCGTCGGCCTGGGCCGGCTCGACCTGGCGGACGGCGCCGACATCCGCTCGGCGCTCACCTACTTCAGCGACGCGATGGCGCGTTTCCCGACAGACGCCGTGGCGTCCCTCGACGCCGTGCTCGGCCGCGCCGACTGCGAGGCCCGCCTGGGCGCCCATGGCGATGCTGTGGATCACTACAAGACCGCGGTCCAGATGGTGCGGACCCACAAGGAACTCGACGAGCGGAAGCGTGACGAGGTGACCGACGCGGTGCGGGGCCACTTCGAGGAAAACTCCGACCGCGGCCAGTACCCGGTGGCGATCGAATACCTGCGCACCCTGGTGCCGATGTTCCCCCGTGACCAGGAGCTCCCGCCGCGGCTGCTGCTGGATTTCGCCGCGACGCTGGAGAAGATCGCCGAGGCCGAGTTCGCCGAGGGCATGGGGGCCGACACGGCGGCAAAAAAAGCAGACCCCTCTTCGACCACCCTGGCGGTGCCGACCTCGGGCAAGTCCTCGGGCAGGGAAGGCGCGGTCAGCCCCGCCCGGCAGCTCGCCTTCCAGCGCGCCGCCGGCCACTTCGAGGAGGCCGCCGGCTACTACATGCGTCACGCCCACGCCATCGAGAGCAAGGACGATGCGGCGTACGGCGTGAGCCTGTGGCACGCCGCCGCCGCCTACGACCGCGCCCAGCTCTGGCCCCGCGTCATCGAGGTCTATAGCGAGTTCGTCCGCAACCGCCCGAATGATTCCCGCCAACTGGTGGCGCGTCTGCGGCTGGGTCAGGCGTACGAGGCCGATCGCCAGTTCCAGGCCGCGCTCGACCAGTTCCAGTTGATCCAGGCCAAGGAGCCGCGCAGCCCCGAGGCCTACGCCGCGCTGGTGCCCATGGCCCGCTGCATGGTCGCGCTCCGCCACCCCGACGACGCCGAGCGCATCCTCCGCCACGTCATCACCAACCACCCGACGATCACGCCCGACAGCGAGGCGTACCGCCAGGCGATCATCGAGCTCTCGGGCCTCTACTACCGCGCCGGCCGTTTCGCGGACGCCATCCCGTACCTGAGCTTCGCGGTCGACCGCTACCGCGACCAGCCCGAAGCGCCGACGCTCCGTTTCCGGCTGGCGGACGCTTACCGCCGGTCGGTGGAGGAACTGGCCAAGGCGATGGAAGACCCGATGCCACAGTCACGCCGGTTGGCGTTGGAGGCTGAGCGCACCCGCCGGCTCGAACAGGCCATCGCCCTCTACACCGGCGTGATCAGCGAGATCGAGGGCCGCAAGCAACAGGAGCTCTCCCCGCTGGAGTCGCTCTATTTCCGCAACGCGTTCTTCTACCGGGCCGACTGCGCCTACGACCTGCGCCGCTTCGAGCAAGCGATCCAGCTCTACGAGATCGCCGCGCGGCGGTGGGAGAACCACCCCTCGGCGCTGGTGGCGCTGGTGCAGATCGTCAACGCCAACGCCGAGCTTGGCCGCGTGCAGGACGCCCGCGTCGCCACCCGCAAGGCGCAGGCCATGCTCAAACGCATCCCCGAGGAGCGGTTCAACGATGAAACCGTTCCCATGTCCCGCAAGCACTGGGAAGAGTGGCTCCGCTGGACCAGCGAGCTGAACCTGTTCGACGCGGCGGACGGGGCATCCAAGGGCGCCGCCGTCCAGGCCGGCGGGGAGTGATGTTCAACTCAGTTGAATGGCTGCAAGCCAAGCCCGATGCCGAGGTCTTCCGAAGCGTCGGGGTTTCTATTCCTCTGTGATGCCGTTCAAGTCCCTCTCGCAACCCCTCCTCCATTCAATATTTCAGCCCCCGCTATCCGATAACACGTTTGAGAGCGTCGGCGGTGCATCCGCCGCGTTCCCGGCAGGCCGGAGGCCAGCCGACTCAACAGAAGGGTCATGGATGACCAATTCTCCCCCCGCCATCCCCGGCAACGTGCCCGCGCTGATAGCGCTGCTGGAGAAGCAGCGTGCGCTGTACGACCAGCTCAACGCGATGGGCCGGGAGCAATCACAGCTCATCGAAACCGCGCAGACCGAGTCGCTGCTGAGCGTGCTCGCGCAGCGTCAGAAGCTCATCGACGAGGTCACCACGGTCAACGCCGACCTCGATCCGTACCGCCGGCGCTGGTCGGAAATCTGGGCGGACCTCAACCCCGCCGACCGCCGCCGCGTGGGCGATCTCGTGCGTGCCGTGGAGTCCGCGCTGGCGACGATCCTCAAACGCGACGAGGAGGACCGCAAGGCGCTCCAGTCCGCGCGGGCGAAGGTGTCCGAGCAGATCAAGGCCGTCTCCCACGCCGGTGCAGCAGTGAATGCCTATCGCTCCGCCGCCACGCCGACGACCGCGAAACCCGCGGGCGTCGCGCAGGGCAACAACCGTTTCATGAACCGTCAGGGCTGAACCCATCCGCATGGACCGCGAACGCGATATCACGACCACCGCCCCCGGTGCCACCGGAGCCTCCGCCCCGGGAGACACCGCCACCGCCGCCGTGTCCGGGCAGCGGCTCGAAGAGCTCGCACAGATCATCCGCGCCTACAACCAGGTCACGGAAAACCTCCAGAAAAGCCACGAATCGCTCAACGCCCAGATCGACCGCCTCCGCGAACAGCTCGCCAGCGCCGACGCCCAGCTCCTGCGCTCCAAGCGGCTCGCCGCGCTGGGCGAGATGGCGGCCGGCATCGCCCACGAGGTCCGCAACCCGCTCGCCGCCATCCAGCTCTACGCCAACATGATCACCCAAGACCTCGCGCAGCACGCCGCCCGGCCGCTGACCGCCCTCGACTCCTCCGCCGACGCCGCGCGGAAAATCACCTCCGCCGTCCGCGGCCTCAACGGCATCGTCAACGACGTGCTCACCTTCGCCCGCGACCTCTCGCCGCGCGTCGCCCCGCTGACGGTCGGCGTCTTGTTCGACCGTGTGCTCGACACGCAGCGCCCGGTCATCGAATCAGCCGGCGTCCGCGTGCGCCGTGTCGGCTCTGAAGCGCTGACGATCGGCGTCGATCCCGACCTGATGCACCAGGCGGCGGTGAATGTCGTGCGCAACGCCGTCGAGGCGATGATCGACCACCTCGCCGCGCCGCCGCGCCCGCGCGTCCTGACCCTCGACGCAAAATCCGACGGCCGTTTCGTGATGCTCAGTATCCGGGACACCGGCCCCGGCATCGCCGCCGAGCACATCGAGCGCATTTTCAACCCGTTCTTTACCACCCGTAACACCGGTACCGGACTGGGTTTGGCGATTGTTCACCGCATCGTTGACGCCCACGGCGGGGCCATCACCGTCCACAACGACCCCGCGGGCGGGGCGGTGTTCGAGCTGAGCATGCCCCTTCACGCCGCCGCGCCGGATACCGAGTCGTCCCTCGACGAACCGGTCG
Organism: Planctomycetota bacterium; assembly: GCA_021413865.1. Taxonomy (GTDB): domain Bacteria; phylum Planctomycetota; class Phycisphaerae; order Phycisphaerales; family Phycisphaeraceae; genus JAIOPN01. The sequence continues at coordinate 49,736 of JAIOPN010000062.1, forward strand.
TCGTCGGCACGGCGGTTGCATCGTCCGAGTTATCGCGGAGCCGCTCATGAGCAGCAAGGTCCTCGTCGTTGACGACAAACAGATGATGCGTGACAGCGTCGGCGCCACGCTCCAACGCGGCGGCTACCAGGTCATCGCCGCGCCCGACGGCGCCACCGCGCTCTCCCTCATCGCCCGCCACAGGCCCGCCGCCGTCATCACCGACCTGAAGATGCCCGAGATGGACGGCCACCAACTGCTCGTCCGCATCCGTCAGGCGGACGACCACCTGCCCGTGATCCTCATGACGGCGTACGGCACGATCGACGCCGCCGTGCAGGCGATGAAGGACGGCGCGTTCGACTTCATCCAGAAGCCCTTCGAGGGCGACCAGCTCGTGCTCGCGATCCGCCGGGCCGTGGAGCACCGCCGCCTGCTCGATGAGAATGCCGCGCTCAAGACCAACGCCCGCGCCGCCGACAACAGCATGCCCGTGCTCGTGGGCCGGTCGCCCGTGATGCGGACGCTTGCGCAGCAGATCCAGCAGATCGCGCACAGCCACGGCACCGTGCTCATCAGCGGCGAGTCGGGCACAGGCAAGGAGGTCGTCGCCCGCACCATCCACGCCCACAGCCCGCGCCGCGACCACATCCTCATGGCCCTCAACTGCGCCGCGCTCTCCAGTTCGCTCCTCGAGAGCGAGCTGTTCGGCCACGAGAGGGGCGCCTTCACCGGTGCCGACCAGCTCCGCAAGGGCCGCTTCGAGCTGGCCGACGCCGGCACGCTGCTGCTCGACGAGATCAGCGAGATCAGCCCGCAATTGCAGGCCAAACTGCTCCGCGTGCTCCAGGAGCGGCAATTCGAGCGCGTCGGCTCCAGCATGACCATGCAGGTGGACGTGCGCGTGATCGCCACGACCAACCGCGACCTCACGCACTCCGTCGCCGCCAACGAGTTCCGCCAGGACCTCTACTACCGGCTCAACGTCCTGCCGATCCAGCTCCCGCCGCTGCGTCAACGCGTCGAGGACATCCCGCTGCTCGCCGAGCACTTCCTGATGCAGGTCGCGATGCGTGAGGGACGTGAGCCGCGCAAGTTCGACCCCGAGGCTGTGCAACTGCTCACCCGCTACCCCTGGCCGGGCAACGTGCGTGAGCTGCAGAACATCTGCGAGCGTGCCAGCGTGCTGGCGCGCGGGCCGGTCATCACGGGCGGCATGATCCAGCCCTGGCTGACGCAGGCGCCGCCGACCGCGGCCGCGCCGTCGCCGTTCATCCCGCGCGGCGGGGCGGTGTCGCCCACCGTCACCATCACCGCCGGCAACCGCCTGGAGGATTTCGAGCGCGAGCAGATCGTCCGCACGCTGGGCCAGTTCAACGGCAACCGCGCCCGCACCGCCGAGGCGCTGGGCATCGGCGTCCGCACCCTGGGGCTCAAGCTCAAGAAGTGGAAGGAAATGAACCTCGTGGCCCAGACGATCTGAGCCGGGCGAAGGATTGCGATGAGACGGGAAAGGGTCCAATCAGTTGCATCTGCCCGGCGGGTTTACCCCGGCGGGGCCGCGCAATTCCGGCGCGGTCCGCGCAATCCCGCCGCGCAAAACCTGCGCTTATCGCCCCCGCCGTTCGCCCCCATAGACCTTGGTTTCCCGGTCGCCTTGGAATCCCTCCCGACCGGCACCGGACTTGCCCCCGTGTATTCGGAGGCGCGGCCCATCAGCCCGCGTTCTCGCCCGGAGCGCCGCCCATGATCGGGATCGGAAACCTATTCGACAGCGGCTCGATCCCGGTGCTGGAGCGCGTCGTCCAGTTCACCGAGGCCCGCCACCGCGAGCTGTTGAATAACGTGGCCAATCTCTCTACGCCCAACTTCAAGCCCACCGACCTGGACCCCGCGGCCTTCCAACGCGCCCTGGGCGACGCGGTTGATCGGCGGCGCAAATCCGACAACCCCGGGCAAGGCCCGCTGCTGATGAGCGACACGTCGCAGCTCGCCTTCCGCCCCGACGGGCTGGACGCCCACGCCGACGCGAGCCACGAGAACATCCTTTTCCACGACAACAACGACCGAGACTTGGAACGCATCATGGCCCACAACGCCGAAAACACGCTCGCGCACCGGACCGCCATCGAGCTCCTGCGTCACGAGTATTCCACACTGCAGACCGCGATCAGCGGCCGCGTCTGATCCTGACGCCGCCCGAAGGAAGCACGCTTGTTCGGATCATTGGACATCTCGATCTCGGCGCTCGTGGCCCAACGGCAGCGGATGGAGACCATCTCCGCCAACATCGCCAACGCGGACGCGATCACCGACGCGAAGGGGAATTACAACCCGTTCCGCCGCCGCATCGCGGTCTTCGCCCAGGGCGACCCGGCGACGGGGAGCGACCGGGGCGTGCATCTTCAGGACATCCAGCTCGATCAATCGCCGCTGCGGAAGGTGTTCGACCCGAGCAGCCGGTTCGCCGACGCGGACGGGTACGTCGGGATGCCGAACGTGGACGTCGTGACCGAGCAGATCAACGCCATGGAGGCCCAGCGTGCCTACGAGGCGAACATCACGATGGCGGAAACGACCAAGTCGATGATGTCATCGGTGCTGCGGCTGATGGCGTGACGGTTTTGAGTGACGGAAGGTGAATGGCCATGACCGATCCACTGGGGCTGATCAACAACACGGGCGCGGCGGGCGGCGGGTTGACCCCGCAACGCGCCACGGGCGCCGGCGACGGCCCGAGCTTCAAAGACGTGCTCATGAAAAACATCGAGGAGGTCAATCAGCTCCAGCAGGACGCCGCCAGGGCGATCGAGGACCTTTCCAGCGGCAAGTCGGACGACGTGTTCGGCGCGATGAACGCGCAGCGGAAATCGGAGATGGCGTTCCAGATGCTGCTCCAGGTGAGGAATCGGATGCTCGACGCGTACGAGGAGATCAAGCAGATGAGGGTGTGAGAAGAGCGCCGGCCACGGCCGTTCGTCCACGGATGCGGCGGAGTCCGCATCGGGCGCGGCGGTGGGTTTTTGCGGGGGCCGGCGCGTGAGGGTGGGTGTCTGACCAAGGCATGGAGGCCGACGGATGGAGTTTTTGCGGCAGATGTGGTTGCAGGTCCAGGCGCAGCTCGGGAAGCTGCCGCCGGGGACCAAGGTGCTGATCGGCGCACTGGTCACGATCGTGCTCCTGGTGATGCTGTTGGTCTCGCTGTGGGCCGGGCAATCCTCGACGACCCCGCTGGCGGGCGTGCCCGCGGATCGTCAGCCGGTGGTGCTCACCGCGCTGCAGAGCGCCGGCATCAAGGCGGAGGCGAAGAACGGCCAGATCGTCGTCCCCACCGCGCGCGTCGATGACGCCTTCGCCATCCTGGCGCAGGGCGAGCTGCTCAGCGGCAACACGCAGCTCGCGTTCGACGATTTCGTCAAGAGCCAGAACCCCTGGATCAGCAGCTATCAGGGCGCCCAGCAATTTCTCCTGGCCAAGCAGAAGGTCCTGGGGCAGATCATCGGCAAGATGGTCGGCGTGCGGTCGGCGGACGTGATGCTCGCGATGCCGGAGCACAAGGGCTTCGGCGACACGCACGTCAGGCCCAGCGCGTCGGTCAACATGCTCATGCGCGGCTCGGGCCAGGTGAATCGCAAGCTCGTCGAGGCCGTCGCCGGGCTGGTCAGCGGCTCGGTCGCGGGCATGCAGCCGCAGGACGTCGTGGTCATCGACGCCAACCAGGGCAAGCAGTTCACCGTCAAGAGCGCAAACGACTTCGCCCCCGGCGACAACCTCGAAAACATCTTCATGCTCGAGCAGTACCACCAGACCAAGATCCACGACGCGCTGAGCTACATCCCCGACGTGATCGTCGCGGTGAACGTCCGCACCGACCCGGTGATCAGCAAGAGCGTGGTCGAGAAGAAGTACGACAACGAGCCGCTCAAATCGACGGATGAGCAGGAGACAGAGACCCGCACCGCCACCGAGGGAGGCGAGCCTGGCGTCCGGCCGAACACCGGCCTGGACATCGCCGGCTCCGGCGGCTCGGGGACCACCAGTCGCACCTCCAAGTCGCACACCGATTACGACGCCAAGCCCATCCTCAGCGAGACGCGGTCCGTGGTGGGCGGGCAGACGACCAAGCAGATCAGCGTCACGGTCAACGTGCCGCGCAGCTATTTCGTGAGCCTCTACCGGCAGGGCAAGCCCGCCGACCCCGCGGCCGGTGGCGCGGAGAAGCCGGCCGAGCCCGACGAGGCCGCGCTGCGGCCGGTCGTTGACGACCAGTTGCAGCAAATCGCCGCGCAGGTCAAGCCGCTGATCAGCTCCGACGCCGAGGGCGTGGTCTCCGTGCACATGATCCCCGACGCACGTGCCCTGATGGCGATGATGCCGCCACCCGCCGAGAAGAGCACGGCGGGCGTGAGCCTGGTGCTGGACTCGGCGTGGACCAAGCCGGTGGGCATGGGCCTGCTGGCGCTGATGAGCCTGGCGCTGATGCTGGGCATGGTGCGTAAGGCGACGCAGCAGTTGCCGATGCCGACGGTGGAGGAGCTCGCGGGCGTGCCGCCGCCGCTGCCGATGGAGGACGACCTGATCGGCGAGGCCGACGCGCAGGAGCCGTCGATGGCGGGGATGGAGCTTAACGAGGACGAGATCCGCTCGCGCAAGGTCGCGGAGCAGATCGCCGACATGGTCAAGAGCAACCCCGCCGAGGCGGCGTCGCTGTTCAACCGCTGGATCCGCAAGGAAGAATGAGGCTTAGACGTGGCTGAGACGAAAGACAACGCGCTGGTCCTCACGCCGATGCGCAAGGCGGCGATCCTGCTGCTGGCGCTCGACCAGGAGGCGGCGTCGGTCATCCTCAAGCAGCTCGAGGGCAAGGCGATCGAGGAGGTGACGCGCGAGCTGGCGAGCCTGGGGCAGGTGTCGGACAAGGTGCGCGACGAGGTTGTGCACGAGTTCTACCGCCTGGCGCTGGCGCAGACGTGGGCGAGCGAGGGCGGGCTGGAATACGCCAAGTCGCTGCTCAACGCGAGCCTCGACCCGAAGGAGGCCGACCGCATTTTGACGCAGATCAGCCAGCAGGTCCGGCGGACGCCCTTCGCGTTCCTCCAGAAGGCCGAGGCGCAGAACCTGCTGACGTTCATCCAGGACGAGCACCCGCAGACGATCGCGCTGATCGTGAGCCACCTGGCGTACCACAAGGCCAGCGAGATTTTGTCCGGCCTGCCCGCGCCCAAGCAGATCGAGGTCATCAAGCGCGTCGCCAACATGGAGCAGACGAACCCCGAGGTGATCGCCGAGGTGGAGCGTGGGCTGGAGGCGCGGCTGTCGAACATGCTCACGCAGTCGTTCGAGAAGATCGGCGGCATCTCGACGGTGGCGGAGATGCTCAACCTGGTCGATCGCTCGACGGAGAAGGGGATCATGGAGGGTCTGGAGGCCGAGGACCCCGACCTGGTCGAGCAGATCCGCCGGCTGATGTTCGTCTTCGAGGACATCCTGCTGGTGAACGACAAGGGCATCCAGTCCGTGCTCAAGGAAGTGGACAACAACGAGCTGGCGCTGGGCCTGAAGACCGCCAGCCAGGAGTTGAAGGACAAGATTTTCAAGAACATGTCCGAGCGCGCCGCGCAGCTCATCAAGGAAGACATGGAGTTCATGGGCCCGGTGCGCGTGGCGGACGTCGAGGGGGCGCAGCAGCGGATCGTGGATGTCGTGCGCCGCCTGGAAGACGCCGGCGAGATCATCATCTCGGGCCGCGGCGGCGCGGGCGAGATGGTGGTGTAACGGCCATCGGAAAACCAAATGCCAGTGATCAAGGGATATACCGCGGGCGGGATGATGAAGGAAGCTGTCGTGCTGGACCTGGGCGACCTGGGCCGGCAGGCGGCGCGCATCCAGGCGGCGACGGAGGTGAAGGCGAGGAAGATCATCGCCGACGCCGAGCTCGAGGCCTCGCGTCTCGGCGACGACGCGCGCGCTAAGGGTCATACCGAGGGCCGTGCCGAGGGGCTCGAGCGCGGGCTCAAGGAGGGGCGTGAGCAGGGCCGCGCGGAGGCCTTCAAGCAGGCCGAGCCGCAACTCAAGCAACTTCAAGAGGCGTGGACCGCCACGCTGCGCGACTGGGAAACGCAGCGCGACGCGATCGAGCGTGAGGCGAGACAGAGCATCGTGGACATCGCCCTGGCGGTGGCCGAGAAGCTCGTGCACCGCATCATCGAGGTGGACGCGAGCGTCATCGTCGAGCAGGTCGCGCAGACGCTGACCTACATCCTTCAGCCGATGGACGTCACGGTGCGCATCTCACCGCAGGACCGCGAGGTGCTCGAACAGGCGATGCCGGAGCTGCAGACGGAGTTCTCGCACCTGACGAGCATCCGGCTGATCCAGGACCCAAATCTCTCGCCGGGCGGCTGCATCGTTTCCTACGGGCAGGGCCAGGTCGATGCGTCGATCAACACGCAGCTCAGCCGGCTGGTGGAGCTCATGCTCCCGGGCCAGACGGCCGATGCGCCGCCGCCCGTTCTGGAGGCGGAGATCAGTGAACCGCCCGCGAGCGGCGAGGCCGAACCAGACACGAGCGACGGTGACGGGACCAACCCCGCATGACCGCCACACTCGAAGACCAACTCGACACGATCCGCCAGGGGGCGTTCGTGGAACTGAGCGGCACCGTGATCGAGGTGCGCGGCCTGGCCGTGCGCGTCGCGGACCTGCCCGTGCCGGTCGGCTCGACGGTGACGGTGAAAACCGGCCGCGCCAAGGGCAAGGGCCCGTCCATCGAGGGCGAGGTGATCGGCTTCGACCGCGACCAGACGCTCATCATGCCGTACGGCTCGACATCGGGCATCCGCCGCGGCGACCGCGTGACGGCGGGACAGTTCTCCCAGTTCGTGCGCGTCGGCGAATCACTGCTCGGCCGCGTGCTCGACGGCCTGGGCAACCCGCTCGACGGCAAGCCGATGCCCAACGACACCGTCTTCCGCCCGCTCCGCCCCAAACCGATCGACCCGATGGACCGCCCGCTGATCGACACGCCGCTCGCCACCGGCGTGCGCGCGGTCGATGGTCTGCTCAGCGTCGGGCGCGGGCAGCGGCTGGGCGTCTTCGCCGCGCCAGGCGTGGGCAAGAGCACGCTGCTGGGCACCATGGTCCGCCACACCGAGGCCGACGTCAGCGTCATCGCGCTGGTCGGCGAGCGCGGCCGTGAGGTACGCGACTTCATCGAAAATCATCTCGGCGAGGCGGGCCTGGCGCGGAGCGTGGTGGTCTGCGCCACCGGCGACGAGGCCGCGCCCGTGCGCCTCCGCGCCGCCCTGGTCGCCAACACCATCGCCGAGTATTTCCGCGACCGAGGCCTGAACGTGCTGCTGATCATGGATTCGATCACGCGCTTCTGCCAGGCGCAGCGCCAGATCGGCCTGGCCGCCGGCGAGCCCCCGGCCACGAAGGGCTACCCGCCCAGCGTCTTCTCGCTCCTGCCGACGCTGCTCGAGCGTTCGGGCCGGACGACCAAGGGCTCGATCACCGGGCTTTACGCCGTGCTCGTCGAGGGCGACGACATGAATGAGCCGATCGCCGACGCGGCCCGCGGCATCCTGGACGGCCACGTCGTGCTGAGCCGCGCGCTGGCCGCCAAAGGGCACTGGCCCGCGATCGACGTGCTCGAATCGATCAGCCGTGTCTGTGACGAGGTCATCCAATCCGATCAGCAGGCTGCGCGCCGCCAGGTGCTGCGGCTGGTCAACGCCTACCGGCAGGTGGAGGACCTGCTCAATATCGGCGCTTACCCCGCCGGATCGAACCCCGAGTTCGACCTGGCGATCGCCTGCAAGCCGTCGATCGATCAGTTCCTTCAGCAGGGCAAGCAGGAGGTCAAGGGGATCGCGGATTTCGACAAGACACGCCGTCAGGTGGTTGCATTGACACACCAGTTCGCCGCCGCCCGCAAGCAGGTCGAGCGATTGACGCAGCGGCCTGTTCAGCAAGCGCCGGCGCGACGCTAAGTGGAGTGAGCCCCCATGGCCATGTTCCGCTTCAAGCTCGAGACCGTGCTCCGACACCGCGTGATGGTCGAAGAGGAGTGCCAGCGCGAGCTTGCCAAGGGGCTCCGCCACAGGATGATCCTCCTGGGGCAGCTCCAGCAGATGCAGCAGACCATCAGCGAGTCGCGCCGCACGCTGGGCGACGGGCTTGTGGGCCGCGTCGATATGTCCCAGGTCGCGGACTTCGCGCGCTACAGCCTCCAGGCCAGGCAGCGCGCCGGCGACATCGTGCGCCGGTTATCGGCCGCGGAAAAGTCGATCATCGACGCCCGCGAGAAGCTGAATAAGGCCACCCGCGACCGCAAGGCATTGGATTTGCTGAAAGACCGTCAGCGCCGCGCCTGGCAGACGGACCAGGACCGCCGTGAGGCCTCCGCGATGGACGAGATGGCGGTCCAGGCCTTCGACCGACGGATGCTCGACGGAGACGTTGATTGAAATCGCTGCGGTTCATCATTGTGGGCTTTCTCGTGGGGCAATTGCTCCTCCTGGCCATCGGGGCGGGTTGGCTGCAATGGACCGGGCGTCTCGACCGTGACCGCATGAAGCGCGCCTACGCGATGTTCAAGCCGACCATCGCCACGGAAGTCGCCCTGGCGGAAGAGGAGCGCAAAACACAGGAGGAGGAGAAGGTCAAAGCGGCCGAAGCTGCGCGGCTCAAGTCCGTTTCGCAGGGGCCGGTGACGCTGGGCGACCGCCTGCACAACGAGCAGCAGGCCGACGAGATCGCCATGGAGCGCGTCGAGCGGCTGCAGGCGGACATCAAGAGCCTGCAGCAGCAGATCGCCACGGCCAAGGCGCAGCTCACGCGGCAGCGCGCCGAGCTGGAGGCGGAGAAGAAGCAGATCGAAGTGGCGTCCAAAGCGACGCGTGACAAGGCCGCCGGCGAGAACTTCGCCCAGGCGGTCATGATGTACGAGCAGCTCAAGCCCAAGCAGACCAAGGACATGTTCCGCACGCTCCTGTCGGGCGGGAAGCGCGACGAGGTTGTGGAATACCTGGCCTCGATGCAGCTCCGCAAGGCGGCCGCCGTGCTCAAAGAATTCAAGACCCCCGAGGAGGTCGTGCAGGCGACCGAGTTGGTCGAACGGCTGCGCTCGCGCGGCATCGACCCTGTTGCGGGCATCTCCCGTCCGGTGGCCAACCCAACATGAACAACCTCGCGCTAAACGCCTTCTCGCAAGCCACGCAGGCGGCCTCGCCCTCCGCGCCGCCGCCCTCCGCGCGGCCGGCTCAGCCTTTTGACCAGGTGCTCGAAAGCCAGTCGCAGGCGGGCGCTGATCGGCCGGTGGAAACGCTGGTGCGACGCGAGCCCAGCAACCGGCGTACATCGGCGGCCGCGGTTTCACAGAAACAAGCTACCGGGGCCGACCCCAAACCGAGCGACACCCGGCCACGCCGCGCCGACAAGCGGGACCAGCGTGATGACTCGGATCAGCGCCGCACCGACGCCGATGCGGCGTCGCGCCGCGATCAGACGCCGGCCGCCGCGGCGCGCAGTGATGCCGGTGAGAGCAAGCCCCGCGATCACCATGAAGACAGTGATGCCAGCTCCGACCATGCCGAGGCGGTGGACCAGACCGGCAACGGCGGCCCGCGTGAGCAGGACAAAACGCAGGGTACGGGCGGCGAAGGCGCCGCATCGCCGGACGGCAAAACAGTCGTGGGTGATGCGGCTCAATCAACCGCGGAAGCGGCCGTCGAGAGCGGCAATCTCGCCGCGCAGGCTGTCGCGCCGGGCGATGCCGCGCAGAACACGAAATACAAAGCGGGCGGCCCCGTGACTGAGGCCACCGGCGAGGGCGAAGAGGGTGAAACGGCAGCCGCGACGCCGCACGGCAACCCCAAGAATCAGGTCTCGCAGGCCAACACCGGTGACGGAGCCATCGCGCCGCAGGGTCCGGCGACCCCGGCCGGTGCCTCGGCCAATGCCGCGGCCGCGACCGGGGATGCCCCGACCGGTTCCGCCTTGAATGCGTCGAGCAACACGGTGGTGGCGGGCGCAGAAGCTGCGGGCAAAACAACGAGCATGGCGCAATCCACGCCGTCCCATAATCCCGGCGTGACCGCGCCGACGCCGCAAAACCCGGAGGAAGCGAATGTCGCGCGGGTGGCACGCGCGTTGCAACAGGCAGTGCAGCAGAAGGGGGGAACGGTGACGCTGCGTTTGCAGCCGCCGGAGCTGGGGCTGGTGCGTGTGCAGATGGAGGTCGTCAACGGCGTGGCGAGCGTGCGGTTCCAGGCCGAGGATGAAACGGTGACGTCTATGCTCAGCCGCCAGATGACGACGCTCAAGCAGGCGCTGGAAGGCCAGGGTTTGAAGGTGGATCGGCTGGAGGCGCAGACGCTGCCGCAGCCGGCGCCGCAGACGAATACGGGTGACTCTTCGATGGAACGGCGGGCGGAGTCCTCGCCGGATGATGGCCGGAGCCGGGGTGGTTTCACCCCGGGTGACGAGGGGCGTTCTCGCGGCGACGGGCAGGCCCGACGCCGGACGGCGACCTTCAATCAGGCCATGGTGGATGCGATTGGTTGAACGCGACGCGGCGCGGAGCGCCCGGCGTGTGAACTGGCCGGCCCCCAGGGGTCGGCACAGGAGCGATCTCTATGTCGGCAATTTCCTCTCTCGGTACATCGGGTACGACGGCGCCCACAACCGACGCCTACGGCAGCCTCAAGTCCAGCGACTTCATCAAGGTCATGCTCTCGGAGCTGCGCAACCAGGACCCGTTCCAGCCGCAGGACTCCTCCAAGCTGCTGGAACAACTCTCCAGCCTGCGCAACATCGAGAGCCAGACCTCGCTGCAGACGCAGCTCCAGAACCTTGTGCTGCAGAGCCAGATCTCCCAGGCGGGTGGCCTGATCGGCAAGGTGGTCGCGGGGCTCGATGCCAACAACGACACCATAGGCGGGCAGGTGACCTCTGTTGTGATCCAGGACGGCAAGGCGCTGCTCGAACTCGACACGGGCAAGACGCTGGGCATGGACCGCGTGACACAGATCGCACAGGGCGCGGCGACGCCGTGAGCCGGGCGGATGACGTTTTGAGACGGCGACGGGAGCGTGATCGTGGGTAGCGGCGTGGACCTGTTGAGGCTGCTCGAACCGGCGACCAGGCCGGCGGGGACGCCGGCACGCGCGTCGTGCCCGACAGCGCCGATCGAGTCGCGCAGCTTCGAGTCCCTTCTGGAACAGGCGCGCGAGACGGCGACGCGGGAAACAGACGGGGAGCCGGAAACGCAGGCCGCGCCGCCGGCGTCGAAAACCGCGGGCCCCCTCTCGGACCTGGCCCGCGTGGACCGCATCGAGAACGGGTCGCTCCGCCAACTGATCGGCGGTGCGTGAGTCTGATTTAGGCCCGGGCACGCGCCCGGCGCCATGGGAGCCAACGCATGGGTCTGACCACTTCGCTGTACACGAGCCTGAGCGGGATGAACGCCAGCTCGCAGGCCATCTCCGTCGCCGGCAACAACATCGCCAACGTCAACACCACCGCCTTCAAGAGCAGCCGCGCCGACTTCCAGACGCAGGTCTCCGAGACCATCCGCGTCGGCTCCGCGCCGACCGCCACCTCCGGCGGCACCAACCCGTCCCAGGTCGGCCTGGGCGTGCAGTTGGGCTCCATCACCCGCAACTTCAACGACGGCTCGCTCCAGCCCACCGGCGTCAACACCGAGATGGCCGTCGAGGGCGACGGCTTCTTCGTCCTCTCCCTCAACGGCAGCACACGCTACACCCGCGACGGCTCCTTCAAGCTCGACCGCGACTCCAACCTCGTCGCCCCGCGCAACGGCGGCCTGGTGCAGGGCAACGGCGTGGACGACAACTTCAACCTCATCACCGGCACCGTCGGGAACATCAACATCCCCCTGGGCACGCTCACCATCGCCGAGCGCACGCACAACGTGAACTTCGCCGGCAACCTCAACGCCAACGGCATCGCCGCCGCCAACGGCTCGGTCATCACCTCGGGCCAGATGTTCTCTGACGCCGGCGGCACCACGCCCGCCGTCGCCGGCGACAACCTCGCCAGCCTCTTCAACTCCACCGGCGGGCAGCTCTTCAACGACGGCGACGTCCTCACCCTCACCGGCATCACCAAGGGCAGCGCCACGCTCCCCGACCACACCTTCCAGGTCGGCGCCGCCAACACGACCTCCAGCGACGCCAACGGCTCGACCCTCCAGGACTTCATGACCTTCCTCCAGAGCGTCATGGGCATCGACGCGACCGTCGGCTCCGCCGGAGTCACGCTGAACAGCGGGTCGCTCGTCGTCACCGGTAACACCGGCAGCGTCAACGACCTGGTCCTGGACGACGGCAACATCATCCGCAACCAGTCCACCACGCCGACCCTGCCCATGACCTTTTCCAAGAGCCAGTCCTCCGACGGCGAGTCGGTCCGCACGACGTTTGTCGCCTTCGATTCGCTGGGCACGCCGATGAACCTGGACCTCTCGGTCGTTCTGGAATCCAAGGACAACACCGGCACAAGTTGGCGCTTCTACGCCCAGAGCGAGGACGACACCGACGTCAACCGCGTCCTGGGCAACGGCACGCTCGCCTTCGACACCAACGGCCAGCTCATCTCCGCGGGCAACAACACCGTCGTCGTGGACCGTGCCGGCACCGGCGCCTTCACGCCCCAGTCGATCAGCCTGAACTTCAACAACCCCTCGGGCGCGCTCTCGGCCCTCACCGACGTGACCTCCCAGATCGCCGCCACGAGCAAGGACGGCACCTCCATCGGCACGCTCCAGGACTTCAGCGTCAGCTCCGACGGCACCATCTCGGGCGTCTTCTCCAACAGCGAGATCCGCACGCTCGGCCGCGTGGTGGTCGCCAAATTCGCCAACCCCGCGGGCCTGATCGAGACCGGGAACAACCTCTACAACGTCAGCAACGCCAGCGGCGACGCCGCCGTCGTCGCCCCCGGCACCGCCGGCACCGGCCGCATCATCGGCGGGGCGCTGGAGCTCTCCAACGTGGACCTCTCGCAGGAGTTCATCAACCTCATCTCGGCCAGCACCGGCTTCACGGCAAACTCGCGCGTGCTGACGACGAGCGACCGGTTGATCCAGGAGTTGCTGTCGACGCTGCGTTGAAGACGCATTTCGTGACATCTTGAGACAACGCGATTAAGCGAGCGTAGGCCGCCCCGGCCGGGCGCTCTGGCAATGCCGCGCCCTCCCCGGCTCGATCGGCTTCGCCGCCGCCATCGGCGTCCACCCGGTCATCGGCTACACCGACACCGGCCACCTCGTCCCGGCGTATTTGGGGGCGGGGAGGTTTGTGACGGCGGTGGTGTTGTTGGGAAGAGAAATGGGGAAGGATGTGGGGGAGTCGGCAGTTGATATGAGTGGCGGGTGACTGGGGCCGAGTCTATGATGTAGATTGAAAAGACAAGATCCAAGTCTGCATAGGCTTGAAGAGATGCAAGAATTGGTAAAAAGCTTCGGAGTTGCTTCTGTCGCAGGCTTATTGAGTGGGCTCGTCGTGCATCTCAGCAGCCGGCTATTGGATCATCGACTCCAGAAAGCCATTGAGGACTATAAGCACACCCTTGACATATTGGCTAAGCGGCTCGACTTCCTCCATCAAGAACGCGGCAAGGCGAGTCTTGCACTGGTGCGACTGTTAAAAGTCGCCAAGATGCATGTCAAACTACTCGTTGATCCAATGCAACTCGGCCCAGTGGATACAAAAACAGCGTGGAAGAATGCCAATACTGCATGCACTGACGTTCAGAACCTGATCGCGGAAACGAGCTTCTTATTTCCGACTGCGCTTGAGGAAAAGATGCTGAAAGCACGTACGGCGCTTTGGTCTGTTGTGGATAAGGCCACCACCTATTTGCAGACGGCAAAGGGCGAAAGTCCCTTCAATGACCCGGGGTTTCGTGAACTTTGGAAGGAATTGCGTGCAGAGTTCGATCCGTTGGAGAGTGCCTTGATTGCAGAGATACGTTCTCTTCTGGCAGCAACCTCGGAATAGCTTTTCCTACGGATGACTGAGGCAGAGTCTTCGATACCCCAATGGGAAAGGGATTGGGCACGCGATGTGTCAGAGGCATTTCGGGTCAGTCTGATCACGGGGTGCGATGTACTTGCGTGTCGATGGGGGCGTGTGCGGTAGGGAGCGTCCGGCGAGCCCCGACGGCTAACGCGCGGAGGCGGAGCGCCCTCACCCCTGCCCTCTCCCGGGGGGAGAGGGGGTGGGCATCCATTACAATCCGTGGCGCATTTGGAACCACCCTTCACGCGAGGAGATGCGCCCATGGACTGCTACTGGATCAATCAAACGGACGCGACGTTCCCGGAGTTGCGGCGGGTCGCGGGGCGGGTGGCGTTGATCCCGCTGGGGAGCATCGAAAGCCACGGGCCGCACCTGCCGCTGGGGTGTGACCCGATCAAGACGGACAACCTCGTGCGGCACATCCTGCGGCGCGAGCCGGTCGCGGTGCTGCCGACGATTCCTTACACCTTCGTGGCGGCGGCGCGGGCATTGGCCGGGGCGGTGCACATCCGGTCGGAGCTGCTCATCGACTTCGTGGAGAACATCTGCGACGAGCTGCACCGCAACGGGTTCGACAAGATCATCCTGCTGCAGGGGCACGGGGGGAACACGGCGCTGCACACGATGTTCTGCAACCGGATGCACGAGCGGGAGAAGCCCTACATCGTGTACAGCCTGAGCGCGCAGGCGGACCAGTGGTCGAAGATGATCGAGATGACGGAGAGTAAGGAGTGCGGCCACGCCTGCGAGTGGGAGACGAGCATGGCGATGCTGGCCTGCCCGGGGCTGGTGCGGATGGATTTACTCGGAGACCGGACATTCCCCGCGCGGAAGGAGCCGGACACCCGGCCTGCGCTGACGGCGGCGGACTGGATCGGGAAGTACCCGGACATGGCGGTGGGCAAGCCGCAACTGGCGAGCAGGGAGAAGGGGGAGAAGTTCCTGGAGATGGTGGTGACGGCGGTGGTGGATTGCATCCGGCGGATCAAGAAGGACAAAGAGACGGCCAAGGTGTTGAAGGAGTATGTGCGGCGGGCGCACTCGGTGCACGAGGATTTCGAGGGATTGGGGAAGGTGGGGCCGGGGAGGGGTACGAAGAAGAAGAAGAGGAAGAGCGGGCGCTAAGCCGCGAGCGGCTTGAGGCGGGCCGCTTGCGGCTTAGCGCGACTTGACCGCGCCGCCGTCGCGGAGGACGCGGAGGCTCAGGGGGAGTTCGAAGTGTTCGTCTTCGTTGATGATGTGGCGTTCCTCGACGGAGCCGCTGTAGGTGGCGATGAGTTCGTCGAGGATTTCCTGGACCAGGTGTTCGGGGGCGGAGGCGCCGGCGGTGACCAGGACGGTCTTGGCGTCTTTGAGCCAGGAGTGGTCGATCTCGCTCTTGTCGTCCACGAGGTAGGCGGGCGAGCCGGTGTTCTGCGAGATTTCCGTCAGGCGGATGGAGTTGGAGCTGTTGCGCGAGCCGACGACCAGGACGACGTCCGCCTCGGGGGCGATGTCGCGCACGGCCTGCTGGCGGTTGGTCGTCGCGTAGCAGATGTCGGAGCTGGGCGGCTCTTTGACGTGCGGGTAGCGCTCGCGGATGGCGTTGATGATGACGTTGGCGTCGTCGAGGCTGAGCGTGGTTTGCGTGAGGTAGGCGAGCTTGTCCTTGTCGGTGAAGGAGAGCTTCTGCACGTCCTCGGGGGACTCGACGATGACGATGGCGTTGGGCGCCTCGCCGACGGTGCCGACGACCTCGTCGTGACCCGCGTGGCCGACCAGGAGGATGTTGTAGCCCTGGCGTGCGTAGCGGATGGCCTCCATGTGGACCTTGGTGACCAGGGGGCAGGTGGCGTCGATGAGGGTGCAGCCGCGCGCCTTGGCGGCGTTGCGGACGGTGGGGGAAACGCCGTGGGCGCTGAAGATGACGGTCTGGTTGCCGGGAACCTCATCGATGGAGTCCACGAAGATGACGCCCTTCTTGACGAAGTCGTTGACGACATGGCGGTTATGGACGATCTCGTGATAGACGTACAGCGGGGCGCCGACGATCTTGAGGGCCTCGTCCACGGTGTGGATGGCCATGTTGACGCCGGCACAGAACCCGCGGGGGTTGGCGAGGATGATCTTCATATGCCTGCATGATAGCAGTTTTTCGGGGTGATCTCCCTTGGTGGGTGATTAGGAAAGGGAAGACCCCGACGACTCGCGGACTCGTCATCGGGCTTGGCTTGGGGAGGATTCAGAGAGGAGGGAGAGCGTTGCGGCGAGGGCGGCAGCCGGGGCGAGCCAGGTCATGTCGCGCGGGGTCGGCGGGGCGAGGAGGCGGACGCGCGGGCCGAGGGGGGACCAGACCGCGGAGTCAGTGGGGCCGAAGAGGACGAGGGTGGGGAGGCCGAGCTGCGCGGCCAGGTGGGTGGGGCCGGAGTCGTTGCCGATGTAGGCGCGGGCGGTCATGAAGATGTCGCAGAGTTGGTCGAGGGTGGTGACGGCCGTGGCGTGGAGGTCATGTTGCCAGCGGTCTATGGCGGTGCGGGGCCAGGTGTCGAGCTCGGCCTCGCCGAGGATGGGTTGCACGGGGATTTGTTGGTCACGCAGGGCGGTGATGAGGGACTCGAAGTTTTCGCGTGGCCAGCATTTGGTCCGGCCGCCGCTGCCGGGGTGGAGGAGAAGAGGAAATGAAGAAGAGCGAGGAGCGGACGCTAAGCCGCGAGCGGCGGGGGGGAGGATCAGATTTTGTTCGATGAGTTGTTCGCGGTGCCACTGGGTGACGTGGATGCGGCTGCCTTGCGGCGGGCGGGGGTCGATGAAAAAGTGCTGCGCGTGCGGGAGGAGTCGGCAGGTGTTGGCGGACCAGGCGTCGTCGCCGCGGCTAATGAATGAGATGACCCGGCGGATGTCGCGGATGAAGGGGAAGAGGGCGGGCGGCAGTGCGGCGTCGGAGGCGTGGAGTGCGGACCAGCCGGGGGATTCGATGTCGATCGGTTGGACGTGCGGGAAGAGCCGCGCGGCGAGGCGGGCCTTGGACCCGTGGGCGACGACGAGGGTCGCGCCACCATCGGCAGCGAGCGATTGCAGGAGGGGGAACGTGAGCACGAAATCCCCCAGCGCGGCCTGATGGACGAGGATGTTCATCGTGTTGAGTGTGGCGGGCGCCTAGCGGCGCGGCAAGCGGCCATTATTCATTAAGGGGAACTACACAAGGTATGCGCTTTCAACTGCGTGCGACGATCTCACCCCCCTACCCGTCGTTTTTGGAGATCAGCGACAAAACGTGGGGATTTCGCGGTATGAATCGTGAAGAATAATGGTGCGATCTGGGGGCTGTAGGGATGATGCGCAATTTCCGCCGGGAGAGAGATGATCAGACGGTTTCTAATCCACCACCACCGAAACGATCCCTTTGCGCATCATCATCTGGATGAACGCCACGACGGCCTGCTCGGCCTCGTGCGGGTTCAGGCTGTGCGTCTTGGCAAACCTCTGGGCGATGTAGCGGACCGACTTCTGCCCGTCGCACATCGCCAGCACCTCGACGCCCATCGGGTCCAGGTCGAAGCGCTTGGTCGCCGTCTCGGGGACCCGGAGCAGCCATTTATAGACCCCCGAGGGGTGAAACGGCACCTTGATGCGCTCGCCGCCGCCGGGCAGCGGTTCACGCGCGACGACCCTCGCCGCGACGGGCTTGGCGTTCATCGCCTGGTCACGGGTCAGTGCTGGTGGCTTAGGCGCCATGGGGTTGACACCAGTGTAGGCCTTCCAGGACTTGGCGGAAATAATCCTCCGTGCGGTCGGACGGCACCGCGAGTTGTACGCCGATGAGGCGGTCCACCCCCGTGTCGTGGATCATCCAGACCCGGGCGTCGTGCGCGGCACTGCGGTAGAGCAGCCCCAGGGGGAACTTGAGGCGGCCGGGGGTGGTCAGCGCAGGGCCGCGCGGGGTGTCGATGGGTTCGGCGACCGGGTCGCCCTTGCCGAAGCGACGCGTGTGCGGGACGAGGTAGTTGTGCGTGATCGTTTCGATCCAGTCGCGGTGCCATTTTTCGAGCGGCTGGCGGGTGAGCGCCAGCGAGGCGGGATAGACCTGCCGGATCGTAAGCTGATCGCCCGAGAGTTCGCGGGCGCCGGTGAGGAACTGGACGCGGCAGTCGCCCAGGCCGAGGGTTGATTTGTGGCAGCGGAACCCCGCGGGGACCGTGAAGCTGGTGTCGTAAACCGCCCAGCGCTGCGGCGCATCGGCGGGCTGATCCTCCAGCGAGGGCAGGACCGTGCGGCGGAACTGCTCGTCCTCGCGCGGCTGGCCGCGGTTGTAGAGCAGCTCGATTTCGCGACCGTGCGGGGAACGAGCGAAGGCGTAGATCATCTCCGGCTGATCCGGGGTGTGGAGCAGCGCCGGGCCGAGCCGCGGGATGGCGACGGTCTCGAAGGCGGGGCTTGGACTGCGCGGGGCGAGCCTGAGCTTGACGAGCCGTTTCGCGGCGACGCCCGCCGGGTCGCCCGGCCGGCGCGGCGTTTGGGACCATTGGAGCCGCAGGCTCACGCGCTGATCCTCGGCAAAGACGATCGCGCCGTTGGCGGCGTCGCCGAGGACACGGACCAGCCGCCACGAATCGGGGACACGCAACATCCACCCCGCCCAGGCGAAGACCACGCCGGGAGGCCGAGGGCCATCGGAAACGGGTGGGTTGGTTTTGGGCGTAGTGGCCATTGGCTGTATGAGGATGTTTCTTACCGCCCTCTCCATCTGGAGGACATTATGCATGCTCCGTCCCATAGCCCCCGGCTCCGCCGGGGGGTTCTTCGTTGGATCAACGTACTCGCGATGTTTTACGATTGCCGGTGATCGCTCGCGGAACCCCCCGGCGGAGCCGGGGGCTGTGGGAATGATGCGTAATGCCCCGGAGCCGCCGGCGCATCCCCGCTCAATAGCGGTTGAGCGTGATATTGCCGGTCTTGATGTTGAAGATCAGGGAGACCGCGCCCCAGAAGAAGATGGAGAGCAGTTCGCCCATGATCAGGCCGATGAAGATGTCGCGCACGCGGTCGAAGGTCTGCTTGCCGCCGAACTTGACGACGATCTTCTTGGCGATCCACCCGATGAAGAAGCTGAACCAGAGCTGGCTCATCAGGGGGTTGATGAGCATGATGTAGCCGACGGGGTGGGGGAACCAGAAGAAGGCGGTGCGTAGCCAGAGGGAGAGCGCGACCCACGCCGCCCCGACGCCATACCACGCGGTGGTGGTGGGGTCGAACTTGGGGACGGCGGTGGTGGCGTCGTAGGCGGTGGACATCAGGCTCAGGGGGCCCTGGGAATAGAACCAGCCCTCCATCTGCTGGGCGCCGCGCATGTGGGCGAGAAAAATCGCGAAGGCCAGCGATACGAAGACGCTGACGACGATGCAGACCGCAAGGTTCAGGTGGAACTTGCCGCGCGACGTGCTGGTGACGCGCTGCATCTCGCCGGCGTTGAGCAGGTTGGGGGCCATGAACGTCTTGATGTCCAGGAACAGCACCGAGTAGATGGGCAGCAGCGGGCCGACCAGAGCCGGCGAGACGTTGTGGAAGTACCGCCCCAGGCCGAGCATTTTGTACACGTGGAAGAAGCTGGTGTGCGCCTGGAGCCAGTACACGCCGCCCTCGGCGACGATGCGCATCATCCCGACCGTCATCAGCGTGACGAAGCCGATCATGACCAGCGCCCACCAGAACCCGATCCGGCTCTGCGCCAGCCAGAGCGTCATGATGAGGATGCAGATGACCAGGCCGATCACGGGGATGGCGATCTTGAGCCGTTCACCCACCGACTTGCCGCGCGCCAGCGCGATGTAATCCTTCATACAGCGGTAGAGCGCCATCAGGCTGAAGAACAGGAACCCCCCGCCGCCCTGCGCGGTGACGGGGCTGTTGAGCCAGAGCCAGTCCGTCGGGAAGTTTGCCTCCGTCTGGCCGTAACCCAGCCATGTGTGGACCAGGATGATGGCGCGGCCCACCACGAAGTAGAACCAGATGGAGAAGCTGATCTCCAGCGGCAGCAGGAAGGCGATGCCCACCGCGGTGAAGATGATGATGAACATCGTCGCGTAGTCGTTGCCGCCGGTGATGCCGGTGAACATCGAACCCGACAGCAGCGCGGTCACCACCTGCCGCCCCATGCCCAGCCCGATCGCCGTAAGCCCGGGGAGCCACCCGGCGGCCACCATCGCGTTCCACGCCAGCACCCCGGCGCTGATGGTGAAGCCCAGCCAGAAACCGGGGGACTTGAAGATCAGCGGGACCCTGCCTAACCCTTTGCTGTCGTCGGGCATTAGCGCGATGGGCAGCTGCGCCAGGGGGAAGATCAGCTTCTCACGCTGCGCCCAGTAGCCCAGGACGACGTATGTCAGGCAGTAGAACATGCCGTACGTCGCGAAGATGAACACGAGCCAATATGAGACCGGGCCGGCCCACGCGTGCCACGGCGTGGCGCGGGCGACGTCCATCCAGTACGACGCCCGTTCGGCCAGCGGCGCGCCTTCCAGCGGGGCCTTGACGTGCACACCCCCGCGGAACACGCGCACCACCTCGGGGTCGGTCAGGTAGAGCCCGGAGTTCATCATGTTGGGGGTGAGGTTGTCGTTCCAGCCCTTTTGCGGCGTGTTCCACTCGGGGTTGAAGGGGGTGGCGATGATCGGGATGAGCTGCTCGGTCAGGCCGAAAGCGGAGATGCCGGCGGTACACATCATGGCGGCGAAGATGCAGACCAGCTCGGGTCTGTTGAGGGGGCGGAGGAGCCCCGCCGTGACCGCGCCAAGGACGCGCAGAATCGGGTTGAGCATCAGCACGACGATCACCAGCACGCCGAAGCCGAACACCGGGATCAGCGTGGAGGTGACCGCCACGCCCGAGACGTTGTTGGCCAAGAGGGTGATGATGGCCTGGAGGACGCAGAGCAGGATGGACAGCGGGATCACGAGCCACCGCACACGGACGGCGGCGGCCTGGGCGTGGTCCGCGCGCGCGGCGGCCCCCGCCGGCGCATGCGCCAGCGATGCCGTGTTGATCCTCTGATATGCGGTCCGCGTCATCCCAGTGCGCCCTTCAATAACCCAGCGTCGAGACACTCTTGGCGATCAGCGCGATTGCCACGGCCGCCATGCCGATTAGTCCCATCCCCGCCCCGAAACCCGCGCTCACGATCATCATGTATTTGAGGAACTGCTCTCGCCCGAAACGTTTTTGCATGTAGAACTTGCCGATCAGTGCCCCGATCATCGTCGGGATCACGCCGCCGGGGATCACCTGGCCCAGCCCGCCGACGAAGCCGAACACCAGCAGCGTTGGGAGGTTGAGCAGGCTCAGGACGCCGAACGAGACCAGGCCGGCGCCGGCGCCCCACGCGATGAGGTGCGGCTTGATCGCCTCCAGGAACGGGCTAGCGCCGTCGAGGGTGGAGGTGATGGTCAGGCTCTGGTTGAGCGCGTTGAGGTGCCAGACCTCCTTGGTGTAGGGGTAGGCCTCGCTGGGGATGGCCGCCATGCGCCAGATCAGCTCGCTGAAGAGCAGGCTGGTGACGATGACGACGGGCAGGAGGAGGAACTCGGTCTTGATCATGCTCGAGAGGCGCGTGCCGGTGAGCTCCATGACGCGGAAGCCCGACGCCGAGCCGCCGTAGTCGTTGATGGGGATGGGCGCGAACCAGATGGCGGCGCCCTTGTAGCCGCAGAGGATGTAGGACGCCTCGCGCACGAGCGGGATGGAGACGGACATGCCGAGCATGCCGGCGAGCTTGGCGTTGATGTAGCTGATGATCGGCGTGTAGATGAAGCCGAAGCCCAGGAAGAAGACCCAGGGGAAGGCGTCCTGGTAGTTGTGCTCGGGGGTGCCGGGCATCATCCAGCAGCAGATGAGGATGTAGCTGATGGTGGAGAAGACGTAGATGCTCAGCGCGGTGAGGATGGAGAGGTCGCCGCGTTCGATGTTGCGTTCGCGCAGCACGCCCCATATGTCGGAGAGCGATAGTTTCTTCTTCCGCTCGCCGCCCAGGCCCGGGATCACCCGCATCAAGGGCCCGATGACCGGGACCATGCTGACGACGAAGATCGCCAGCATGAGACCGATACCGAAGGAGAGGTAGAAGTCGATGTTGTTGGAGTAGAGGGTGTCCACCAGGCCCATGCCCGGCTTCCACGTCGTGAGCTGGCCCGAGCGGTAGAGCATCGGGTTCATGATGATCGTCATGAAGAAGCCCAGGATGCCGCCGACCGCCGCCCAGAACGGCACGATCATGCCGACCATCAGCGCGCCGGCGTCGAAGACGATGTTCAGCGGCACGGCGGGGAGGAACTCCTTGGTGCTCAGCGCCGGCGTCAGGTCCAGCCACGGGATGGGCACGACCTGCACCGCCTTGCCGAAGAGCGCGCCCGTCACCGCGGGGATGCCCGTGTAGATCACGCCCCAGCCCAGCCCCAGCACCGAGCCCAGGCAGAAGCAGCGCCACTTCCAGCGGCTGCCCTCCTCCTTGGTCTCCGCCAGCGCCGTAATGCCCATCGCGCCGGCGGGCGCCAGCGGGAAGGGCAGCTTCTCGACGTGCGCCGTCAGCCGGTACAACGCGTAGCCCAGGCCCAGGTGGTCGATGCGGCCCAGGATCATCATGCCGATCATCAGCATGATCGGCTTGACCCAGTAGGGGTTGAGGAACGTGCGGCCGTATCGTT
Source organism: Planctomycetota bacterium (assembly GCA_021413865.1). GTDB lineage: Bacteria > Planctomycetota > Phycisphaerae > Phycisphaerales > Phycisphaeraceae > JAIOPN01. Next base: position 72,435 of record JAIOPN010000062.1, read on the forward strand.
CGAGGACCTCGGCCTGTGGGGCGACCCACGAGGGGATCTCCGCCGCCACGCCGTTGCCGATCGCCGCCGGCGAGCGCACGAAATACTGGCTCCAGAGCAGGCCCTGGCCGCCGCCGCCCATGACCATGCCGGTCATGTAGAACAGGACGTAGATCTCCTGCTGCTTGAGGCTCTTCATGGAGCGCTTGACGATCTCGGCAAAAAGGATGACCGTCACCCACTGCGCCGCGCCGCCCAGGCCGCCGCCCATGAAGAGCGACAGGTACATCGACGCGGGCACCATGAGGAAGCCGATGAAGAGCGCCCCGATGACCGTCTTGATGCCGAAACCATCTTCAAAATGGTCCGGCGGCGGCATCATGTCGCGGTAGAGTTGGAGGTCTTTATCCAGCTTCATCTCACGCACGCTCCTGACGCGACGGGGCCGAACCCACCGATTCCACGCCCGTCACGGGGAGGTCCGGTGCCCCGGCGAACAACTGCTCGCCCTCGCGGTAGTAAGACTCGTGCGTCGCCGCCTTCTGTGAACGCCAGCCCAGCAGCCGCTTGCGCAGCGACTCGAGGAACGGCTGGTTGACCGTCACCCAGTTGCTGGTCTCCCCCGTCATGCGGGTCAGGTGCACGCTGAGCATGTGCGCCTTGACCCGCTTGTCGAAGTAGGCGTACACCTCCATGGTCTGGTTCACGCCCAGGTCGAACGGCGCCGGCGCGATGTCGAACACCATGACGTACGCGCGGTCGGTCTCATCCACCCCGCCCGACATCGGCACGCGGCCGACCGTCCCCAGCTTCGCCAGGAATTTGCCCGTCGAGGCCTCCGAGTTCTGCTTCATGTAGTCCCGCAGGTAGGCGCAGACGCCAAGCACGCGCTCCGCGTCGTAACAGAACGGGAAGTGCACGTGGATCTGGTCGCCCTGCGGCTGCGGCAGGCTCCAGCGACGCTGCCCGCTGGGCACCGCAGCGCGGGCCGCCATCATCGCCGGATAGACCGTGGAGAGCAGCACCGTCGCGATGGTCAGGAAGATCACCACCATGACGCTCAGCGACGAGTAGTTGAGGTTCAGCCCGGGGATCAGCCGCGTGACGATGAGGCTGAGCGTCTGCCCGATCAGGTAGCCGGCCACCGAGCCGACCACGCCGAACACGAACGACTCGGCCAGGAAGAACATCATCACGTGGCCCGGGTTCAGGCCGATCGCGTTGTAGATGCCCACCTCGCGGCGGCGCTCCATCACCGAGCCGAGCATCGTATTAAGAATGATCGTGGCCGCCAGGATGATGGGGATGGCGATCTTGAGGATCCCGCCGACCTGCGTGGCGTTGCTCGACGCCATCGCGTACTGGCCCGGCTCGATCTTCCGCTCGCTCTTGGACGCGGCGTCCCCCGACCCCTCGTTCGCGTTCACAGGCTCCTGCACCCCGACGAAGACCCGGGCGTAGTGGAACTTGATTAGGTCCTTGGCCGCCGACCAGGCGCGCTTGGAGGCGAGCGCCTTCGCATCGATCGAGCCCTCCTCCCCCGCGCGGGTCTTGTCGAACTTGACGCAAAGCGTGCGGTAGTCGGCCGTGCCCAGCGAACGGGCGAAACCGATCGTCACGAAGGCCACGTCGATCGGCCTGGCGAGCTGCACGCCCGGGCCGAAGATCGACCCGCTCGATGAATCGATCGAGGAGGCCTCCTTCGCCGCGGCCGCGCCGGCGCCCTTCTGGCTCGCCGCCGACAACATCGGCAGCAGCGGCACCTCCGACAGGTCCCGCGTCTGGGTCAGATCATCGTCCTTGAGCAACCCGACCAGCTCCACCTGCCGGCCCGCGATCGAGAACCTGCGCCCCGCGAAGTTCTGGGGGGTGATCCCGAGCAGTTCCGCCCCCTTGACCGACAAGAGCATCTCCGGCGCCGAGGGCGAGGAAATCCACCGCCCCGCCGTCACCGGCATCTTCCTGATAAACCCGTCTTCGCCCGGCTCCACGCCGACCAGCACCTTGGCGGTGAGCGCCGGGACGGCGGCCCCTTCGACCGGGTCCACCGGCGTCATCTCGTAGCCCAGGTATTCCCCGAACTCGCCCAGCCGTTGCGCCCAGGCGCGGGCGATCACCTGCGCCTCGCCCTCGTAGTGCGCCCGCAGCCGCGCGACCTGGACCGGGTCCAACGCGCCCAGGCCGGGGCTGGCGTAGAGGAACCCGTTGTAGGGCGCGTCCTGGCCCGTGCGCACCGTCGTGGGCTCGGCGTCCTGCCCCACGCTGATCACCGATAGCATCGTGAACGTCACCAGGATCACCGTCACGCACGTCAGCGTGGTGCGGATGCGGCGACGCTTCATGTTGTTCACACCCACCACGAACGCCACGCCAGCCAGGCGGCCCTGCGGCGCCTCGACCGACTCGGCCTGCAGTGATGCTTCGACCGCCTGCGTCATCAGCGAGTTGAACCGGCCGATCAACACCGAGGCGACAAAGCCCGCCAGCCCCATGATCACGAACGCGAGGATCACGACCTCGGGCGTCCTGGCCACCTCGAACGCCGGGTGCACGAACCTCAGCAGCAGCGCCATCAGCGCGAACACGCCGGTGAAAAACACCAGGTTGCGGTTCACGTCCGTGTACGGCGAGATCAGCTTGGTCAGGAACACGCAGAACGGGATCACCAGCGCGAGGAAGATCACCACCGCCTTGATCAGGTCGTTGATCGTGCCCAGCGCCCGCGTGTAGGCCTGGTACGACAGGCCCTGCGCCGCCTCGGCGTTGATCAGAACCTGGTCGTTCCGGCCCGCCTCGGCGGCACTGGCCGCGGCGTCGATCAACTGCTTGGCGTATTTGTTGAAGTCCGTGGCCGTGTCGTTTTTGACGCCCTTCTCTTTGAGCAGCTTCAGACGCCCGTCGGTGAGCAGCCACATGTCGTTGGCGCTGGTGAGCACGAGGTTGCTTAGACGGCCCACGTCGGCGGGGAAGCCCTTGCCCTGGATGTTCTCCGCGGTGGCGTTGATCGCCAACCCCGTGCCGGCGCGGAGCTTGAACCGCGTGTCACGCTGCAGGAAGATGCTGGCCGTGCCGTCCTTCTGCTGTGGGATGATGTAGGTGCCCGCCGCCGACTCCACCCCCACGCTCGAGTAGTGCTGCGGCAGGCTCTCCTGCAACGCGTCGATGAGCTGCAGCGTCGGCACCGGTGCCAGCGACAATGGCTCGGTCAACCCAAATAGATCGACCTTGATCGCGTCCACGGCGACCATCGACTTGGAGACGTACTCCACGTTCGCCCCGGCGGAGATGGTCGAGACGAAGGTCTTCTGCCCGTCGCCCTTGTCGCCGGCGTAGAAGATGGTGCGGTAATCGCTGTTTTCCTCGCCACGCTTGATGTATCCGAACATGCTCACGCCCGCGCCGCGCCACATCGAGCCCCGCACCACCGCAGCGGCCCGGTCGTCGGTCATCGTCACCCCCCACGGGCGGACCTGGCCGAGCATCGGGGCGTTGTTCGACAGCGTCTGCCCGGTGGGCTGCAGCACCATCAGGCAATTGGGCAGGTTGAGCTTGGGAACCCCCACCGTGAACTCGTCGAGCTTCAACAGGCGGACCTCGGTGCTCAGCGGCGTCGCCGTGCCGACGGCGTGCTTGATCTCCGAGAGCTCGGGCGCGTTGATCAGCGTGGGGAGATAGCCCTCGGCGAAGCGCATGACGGCGTCGAAGTTCTTCCGGTCGATCCGCGAGGGCAGGTCGTCGGGGGTGAAGTCGTAGGGCCGCATGTCCCGCACGGTGGCCAGCGTCAGCGCCGGGACCAGGAACGCGTGCAGCGGCTTGGCCGCCAGCGCCATTGAGCCACCCAGGTGCGCCGACCAGGGCAACCCGCCGACCATGCGCACCGTGTCCGTCAGCAGGTTCGGCTCGCCGCTGCTGCCGGCGTAGTTGTTGGCGAGCTGGATCGCCGTCCGCGCCAGCCGCGACACGCGGTCCCTGGCGTTGGCCTCATCGGCGTCCCCGCCCAGGCTGTCCCAGTGGAAGAAGCCCACGTGGTCCGAGCCGAAGCCCAGGTCCAGTGTGATCGCGGTCAACGCGGGCAGCGCCCGGAACCTCAGGAGCTGCGCCTGGGCGAGCTTGGTCGGTTCCACGTCCTCGGGCGTGCGGGACAAGCGGATCAGGCGGCGGCGCAGCTGCATGTTCGCCAGCAGCGCGTCACGCGACCGCTCGAGCATGCGGGCATTGGCCTGCGCGGCCTTGTGGACGTTCGCGAACGCCTCCGTGACGACCGCGAGCTGATCCGTGCTCAGGTCTTCCAACGTCGCGCGCGCGCCGTAGCGGTTGAACAGCTTGAGCACACTGTTGAAGAGCTGTGCCCTGGCGTCGTGCCGGACGCGCTCCTCCTTCATCGCGGCGACCTTCTCGGGCGACAGGGGAACGTCGGAGAGGCGGTCGTTCTCGTTGATCTTAAAGGTGATGCGGTTGTATTCCGCGCGGGCCTCGTTGCGGAGCTGCGTGAAACGATCCTCGAGGGATTCCTTCACCTTCACGTTGCGGCCGGCGACCCAGGGGCTCCAGTCACGCATCTTCTCGATCAGGTCGTGCGACGGGCCCTGGCCATGGACCTGGACGATGAACCGCTCCTTGGCGAGTTGGGCCTCGATCTCGTCCAGCTCCGCGCTAACGCCCGCGGGCGTGGCGAAGGCGGCGTGGTCAAAGTTCTGCTCGCCCAGCAGCGCGTTGGTGTGATCGTTCACCACGCTGATCAACACGGGGCGCGCCGGCGGGTGGGCCCGGAAACCTTCGATCAGCCTCATCATCAGGACGAGGTTGGAGGCGCTGCCCGCCCCGGGCGCGAGCTCGGGGACGATCGACAGGCTGTCTTTATAAGTCTGGATGTGGACGAGCTGCCTGGCGGGGTCGTCGGGTTTATCGACCGCCGCCGTGGGGCCGGGGATGAACAGCCAGTCCGCGGCGACCTTCCGCGGCTCCCAGCGGCTGGGCTGCTGGGTCAGCGTGATCTGGGGCTTGGCGCCGACGGCATCCAGCCATTGCTCGCCGAACGCCTGCGCCAGCGCGTCGCGCTTGAGATAAAAGCGTGGCACGCTCAGCGTGGCGACGGCCATCTTCTGCGCCGCCTCGGCGAAGATCGTGTCGCGCCCCGGCGTCGGCTCCAGGATGATCACGGCCTTGGCGCCCAGTTGCACGGCGTTGAGCCAGCGGCGGCCGCTGTTGAACTCCATCAGCACCGCCGCCCCCTCGACCTTCTGACCCGACAGCTCCGTGGGGCCGCCGTCGCCGACATACACGAGCGGGCCTGTGAACCCCTCGGCCGGCAGGTTCGCCGGCTCCACGAGGTTGGGCGCGAGCACGTGGACTCGTACTTTTTTGCCGCCGACGCTCAGCCACGCCTCGCCGGGGATGAAGGCCACCGTGCGCCATTCGATGCGGCCCGATTGCCACATCCCGTCGAGCGCCTGCGACGCGGTGAGGTCCGCCTTCAACGCCTGCTTCGCGGAATCGAGTAACTGCTCCTCGCCGGGGTTGGTCGCGCCCTGGACGGCGCTCTTGCCCTGCTTCGCGAGTTCGGCGGGTGTATCGACGTACCTGGCAAGGAAAAACAGGCCCACCGACAACGCCACCGCCACCGCCGCGCCGTAGCCCAGCGCCTTGCGCTTCTGGACACGCCACACCAGCAGCAGCACCACCGCCAGCACGAGCAGGCCGGCGATCAGGGTGCCGGGCTCCTCGAAGAGCATGTACACCAGGAGGGAGCTCTCCAACGCCTCGGCGGCCTCGGAGTACCCCAGTTGGCCGTCGCGTGAGGCGGTGAACTCGGCGTCGGCCTTGTCCGCTGCGGCGACGGCCTCCCGCGCGGCGGCGATCCGGGCCTCGCCCAGGTGCGCGTTCTGCTCGGCGGCGACGCTCTCGAAACGCTCGCGCACCACCGCGTCGATCTTCTCGTTGCCGGGCTGGCCCACCTGACGCGAGGGCGCCGCCCGGAGCAGCGCCTCGAGCTGCGAGAACGCGTCGCTCCCCTGCGCCGCGGCCGGCGCGGGAGCGGGCGGCTCGTCGGCGCGGAGCGGAGCGGCGGGCATGAGGCAGAGCGTCAGCGACGCCAGCAACGCCGCCGCCCAGTGCCGCCGGATGGTTGGAGCGGGTTTCACGCTCATTCGTGCTTCCCGTCGATGCTGCCGACCTGGATGTCCAGGTCCGCGCGGTGTTCGATGCGTTCGATCCTGCCGTCGCGGATCCAAACCACGCGGTCGCAGATGTTGAGCATCTTGTGGTCGTGGGTGGCGCTGATGACCGTCACGCCCAACTGCCGGCTCAGTTCCTTGAGCACGGCGATGATCTCGGCGCCGGTGCGCAGGTCGAGGTTGGCGGTCGGCTCGTCGGCCAGGACGATGGCGGGGTTGTTGGCCAGCGCGCGTGCGATGGCGACGCGCTGCTGCTGGCCGCCGGACATGCGGCCGGGCCGGTGGCTCCACCGGTCCCCCAGGCCGACCTTCTTGAGCAGCTCGTAGCCATGCTCGCGTGCGTCGTCCGGGTCCACGTTGGCGAAGATCATCGGCATGGTCACGTTTTCGAGCGCGGTCAGCGTGGGCAGCAGGTTGAAGGACTGGAAGATGTAGCCGATCTTCCGGCACCGCATCCACGCCAGCTCGTAGCTGTCCAGCGCGGCCACGTCCACCTCGTCGATGAAGACCATGCCGTCGGTGGGCTTGTCCAGCCCGCCGACCATGTTGAACAGCGTGCTCTTGCCCGAGCCCGACGGGCCCATGATGGCCATGTACTCGCCGCGGAAGATGTCCAGGTCCACCCCGCGCAGGGCGTGCGTCTGGGTGTCGCCCATCTGGTACACCTTGGTGACGCTCAGCGTGCGGACGACGACGTCGCGCGACATCTCGGCGCGTTCGGTCGGCCCGGTCTGTGGTGTGCTTCCCTGGCTCATTCGTCCACCCTCAGGGCATCGACGGGCCGCATGCGCGACGCGGAATAGGCCGGGTACACCGCGCCGACCACGGACAGCACCACGCCGCCCAGGATCGAGAGCAGGATGACGACCACGCCGTCACGCACCGGGAAATTGCCGATGCCGTGCCCCTTGAACTGGAGCACCGCGCCCAGCAGCGTGACCAGGACGCCCAGCACGATGCCGATCAACGCACCGACGACGCCCAGCACGCCCGACTCCAGCAGGAAAAGCTTGACCACCAGGTTGTCCTGCGCACCCAGGCACTTCATCGTGCCGATCTCGCGGAAACGCTCGGTGACGCTCATGAGCATGGCGTTGGCGATGCCCACGGCGCAGGTCATCATCGCCATGACGATGAGCCAGACGTCCATCGCGTTGGCGCCCCCGGACTTCTGCTTCTCCTCGATGTTCACGCCCGACTGCACGAGCAGGCCCCGCAGCTCGCCGCCGTCGCGCTTGGTGTACTCCACCGCGACGGCCTCGCGCAGCTTCGCCGTCTCGGGCAGCGACGCCACGGCCGGCAGCGTCAGCAGATTGTCCCGTAGTTGCTTCAGCCCCTCGGGGGTCAACCGGCCCGGGTTTCGCATCGCCCCGACCGTCGCGCGGAAACGGTCTTCGATCTGGCGTTCCAGCCGCGCGGGCAGGTCGTCGGCGTGGCCCGCCTGCCCGGAGCGGACCCACTGCGCCAACTGCATCTGCTCCTGCACCGACTTGAGCGCCTCCTCCTGCCCCTGAACCTGGCGGTTCAGGTCGTCGAGGCTGCTCTTGGCCATCTCCACGTCCACGCGCAGGGCCTTGGCGTCCGCCTTGGTCTCATTGAACTTCTTCTCGGCCTCGTCGCGCTTGGCCTTGGAGGCGCGGATCACCTCCGGCAGCGTGAAGCTCTGCGACTGCAGCGCCATGTCGTCGTCCATGCCCAGGTCACGCGCGAGCTGGAGCCGCTGCTCGATCGGCACGCCCTCCAACGGTTTGGCCGCGGAGAGGGCCAACGCCGCGGCCGCGACATCCCGCGGCGGGAGCGGGCGCACGGCCTCCAGCGCCTCGAGCCGGACGACCAGCCGGTACGTGAGCTGGTTGCTCAGCCCCGTGTAGGTCAGGAACGCGATCGCCAGAACGATCGAGAACATCGTCACGATCGATCGCGTCAGCCGGACGCGCAGACCGCCCAGCGCCAGGGCCATCAGCGTGGCGATCGGCAGCGGCTTCCACCCCTGCTGGAGCTGGAGCATCATCGCGTCGCCATGCAGCGACGGCGGGCCGAGCTTCTCGCCCGGGTCCTGGGTGAACTCGGTCACTTCTCACCCCCGGGTTGGGCGTCGGCGCCGCCGGGCGCGCCGCCGCCGATGCTGCCGATCTTGATGTTCAGCTCGGAACGCAGCTCGATCTTGTCGATCGCCCCGTCGCGGATGGTGACCACCCGGTCGGAGACGGCGAGCATCTTGTGGTCGTGCGTCGCGGAAATGATCGTCACCCCGCGCTTGCGGCTCAGCCCGCTGAGGTATTCGATGATCTGCTCGCCCGTGCGCGTGTCGAGGTTTCCCGTCGGCTCGTCGGCGAGAATGATCGCCGGGTCGTTCGCGAAGGCGCGGGCGATGGCGACGCGCTGCTGCTGCCCGCCCGAGAGCTGGTCCGGCCGGTGGTGGCCTCGTTCGCCCAGGCCGACCGCCTCCAGCAGCTGCTCCGCCTTCATGTTCGCCGAGGCCACGTCCATCCCCCCCAGCAGCATCGGTAACGCCACGTTCTGGATCGCCGTCATCACGGGGATGATGTTATAGCTCTGAAAAATGTACCCGATGCACTTGTTCCGCAGCCGCGCCTGCTCCACCCGCGTGAGGTTGGCGAGCGTTACGCCGGCGACGACGACGCTGCCCTGCGTGGGCGTGTCCAGCCCGCCGACCATGTTGAATAACGTGCTCTTGCCCGAGCCCGACGGGCCCATGATGGAGAGGTATTCGCCGGCGTAGATGTCCAGGTCGATGCCCTTGAGCGCGCGCACCACCTCGCCGCCGACGCGGTACTCACGGGTCACACCCCGCGCCGAGACGATCACGCGCCTGCCGCGCGCATACGCCTGGTGAGACGGCGGAACCGCGAGCGTCCCGGCCGCCTGGTTGGACTCAGCACTTTCCTGGCCTGCCACGCCAGTCTCCTGCGCGGACGACACGTCCGCTACGCCCCTGCCCTGTCCCCCGGAAAAGAACCTCCCGCATTGAGCCGGGCATCATAACACGATCGCAACACCGAGCCACCCCGGAAGCCACCACTTTCCCCTCTCCCTTCGGGAGAGGAAGGTCTTAATCACTCACCTTGCGGCCACGGCCTTCTGTTTCGTACCGACATGGCCCGCCGGCAATGATTCCCTGAAAAATCGCAGCCAGTTGCCGTAAAAAATCGCCTCCACGTCGGCCTCGCTGTACCCGCGGCCGCGCAGGATCGGATCGAGCTTGTGCAGGTCGTAAATCGTGTCCAGATCACACGGCGACTGCTCCGTGCCGAACCCGCCGTCAAGGTCGCTGCCGATCGCGACCCCGCCCACGCCCCCGGCGACCTGACAGATATGGTCGATATGATCCGCCACCGCGCTCAGCGCCACCGGCGGGTTGTCCTTGGCGTTGTGCCGCCAGCCCGCGTGCAGCATCCATATATCCATCACCACGCCCACCACCCCCCCGCGCGACGTGATCGCCTTGATCTGCCCGTCGCTGAACTGCCGATCCCCCGGCACCAGCGCCCGGCAATTCCCGTGGCTCACGAAGACCGGTCCATGGAACAGGTCCAGCGCCTCCGCCACCCCGCTGTCCGACGTGTGTACCAGATCAAGAATCATCCCGAGTTCGTTGAACCGCTTGAGCAGCTCCCGCCCGCGCGGCGTCAACGGCCCGTCGCCGCCCGTGCCCATCGCGTAAGCGCTCCACCCGTAATGCGCCAGGCAGGCGGTGCGCAGCCCCTCGTTCCACCACCAGCCGGCGTCCTCCATATCAAGGATCGGGTCCGCACCCTCCATGCTCAGGATGTAGCCGATGGGCAGCTTCGCGCGCTCAGCATCGCTCTTCGCCGCCGTCCACATCGACCAGATTTCATCCAGCCCGGCGCGGTCCACGATCTGCCGCAACTGCCCGCGGCGTTCCAGGATGCGGTAGTACGCCATCTGCCCCCGCGCCGCGGCGCTGCAGATCTCCTGGTTCGCAAAGTCGAGGTTCTCGCGCAGGATCGCGCCCAGGCGCGTGCGCTTGACGATGTCCGCCACGTTCGCGTCGCGCAGGTTCGCCCCGCCGTCCGACGGCATCGCACGGCAGATCACCGTCGCCAGACACACCCCGATCCCCGCCCGCCGCATCTCCGGCAGGCTCACCGTGTTATGCCCGCGCGTCCGCCCCTCCATGCCGACCTCGCTCTTGCGCAGCTCGGCAACGGGGAGCGTCTGGTCCCGGTCGTGCGACAACGCGTTCCACGACAGATCGAGGTGGCCGTCAATCATCAGTTTCATGGCGGAATGTCCGTAAAAACGGGGAGAGATGAGATTAGCAGCAAAATCAAAGACTAACCACAGAGACACAGTGAAACACAGAGGCGCACAGAGAAAACCATCTGAAAATAAAAAATCCTGAACTCTTCTCTCCTCCTCCGACCTCTGTGTCTCTGTGGTTCAATTGATTGAACAGCAAATCCACTCACTTCAACCGTTCCGCCACCGCGTCTTCGAGCATCCGATACAGCAGCCCCTGATCCACGCCGCTCACCGGGGCCATGAAGCCCGGCTCGAAGTCCAGCTTCACCTCCGCGTCCGGCATCGTCCACGACTGCTCGATCCGCACCGCGGCGTCGGGGGCGTTGTTCGCCTCGTTCGTCGTGTCCGGCGTGAAGCTCACGACGCGCTGCAGCTTCATCGCCTTCATCGGCGTGTCGTAATCCTCCATCGTCGTCTTCACGCCCATGTAGCCGAAGAACACCATCACGTCGCCGGGCTTGAGGTTTTCCTCGAACGCGACAGAGCTGTGCCAGACGACGTTGAACGGCTTCATGGGCGTCCGCCCGCTGAGGAAGATTTCCTGGAGCAAAATGTGCGTGCACGACGCCACCCCCACCGTCCCGCCCGCCTTGATGTGCGACGCGATCAGGTCCGCCGCCGCGTTGATCTGCCCACGCGTCTTGTCGGAAGTCAGCGAATCCATCAGCACGTCCAGCCGCGTGTAGTACGCCTTGGCGTACTCACCGGCGGGGACCGCGCGGGTGGCTTTGCCCATCGTCCTCCGTGTGTCGTAGCCCTGGATCGCGTGGTCAAACTCCATCCCGCCGGGCAGGAAGATCGACTTGAGCACGGCGGGCGTCTGCCCCTGCCGCGTCAGCGCGGCCGTGTACTCCAGGCACCAGACCCACGCATTGGTGATGTTCATCACGGCATTGACCGCCCCCTCCTCCTTGCCGCCGGTCGGCGCGCCGTTATCGATGATCGCATCCACCTTGATGTCGGGCGGGATGCCCGCGCGCGAGCCGAAGACGATGTTGTACGACCCGTTCGAGCCGTAGAGCTTGATCATCTGCCTCGCCTTCTCCGCGTCCTCCTCCCACGACCGCACGCTGAGCAGGAGCACGTCCTGTGGCGTCATAAACTTGGGCCGTTCCTCCGGAGGAAACGCGTTGGCCAAGCCGCCGGCACGGTTGACGATCTCCTCGGCGAAGGAGGATTGCAGGCCGTAAGGCACGTTGACGAGCATCAGCGGGTTCTGCTTCGTGCGCTGCGCCGCGACCTGCGACGAGACGAGGACGGATTGCAGGTTCTTCCTGGTTAGTTCGAGCCGCTGCACATAAACCGCAAGCGTGCCGGTCGGCGCGGCGTGCGCGATCTTGGGCGCGGCCGCCGGCGCGGTTTCTGATTTTGTTTTATTTGAAGAACAGCCGACCAGCGGCATCGCCGCCAGGACCAGCGATACCACAAGCCCAAACACCGCGGATAGTTTTCGCGTTTTCATGTTTATCTCACCAACGCGGCCCCGGACGGCCGCGGGCGGAGATTGTAGTGATATTTACCCGTATACCTAAAAAGGAACAGCAGAGGTCATGCATCATTCAGCGCATAGCGAATGAGCCGCTGACTTCGCTCACCCAATGACGGGGTCTCTCTTTGACTTCGAGCCCAATCCACAAGGAAATCTCGGGCAATCGACACTTCAAGGAAATACGTCATCCCGCGATTAGACGCAGCGACTGGTAGGCCGCCTGCCGGTGGTTCAAAATCCACCATGGCCAGCGAATCTGATTGCCACGGCTCAACCGCGTAGATCGTCGCATTCACATCGAACGATTCCAATTCGTTTACGATGTCAACGAGCCTCATCAGTCATCCCCTACCCTAAGTTACGAGCATCTGGGGCTAAATATCCTGCTCTTCCAAGCCGGCAGATTTGAGCAGATGACGAAGCAGGCCGAGTTTGAGCGGTTGATTACCGTGAACGGGGACCGACAGCCGCACGGTGACGCCGGGCTTGCCGAAGATGTGATGACTGCCATGGACCCGTAAAAGAATCCAGCCGTGCCGCTGGAGCGCCCTAACCAGTTGCTTCCCGGATATCTGCTTCAAACCACGATTTCCACCACACGGTTTTTCTTTGCACCGGGCTTTGATCCACGGCGTTTACTTACGGGCACGTCAACGGAAAGACAGCCCTCTACAGCCTCGTAGATGTTCTTGAGCAGTTCCTCGAACGTCTCCCCCTGCGTGGCGCAGCCGGGGATGGCGGGGACCTCGGCCCAGTAGCCGCCTTCTTCCGCTTCGTGGACAACGACTTTGAGCTTCATAGGTTCAATTCCTTAGACCTAATTCTACTCCGATCACCGGCTCGCGGCCGAAACCTGCTCCACCCGTCCAAACAGCGTCAGCGGCGCGGAGCGTTCGATCTTCACCTCGACGATCGAGCCGATCATCGACGCGTCGCCGTCGAAGCAGACGATCAGGTCGCCGTCGGTCCGGCCGGTGAGTTGGGTGACGCGTTGGGGCTTCTGCCATCCGAGGGAGACCGTGGAACCGGAGCCGGGGAGGCCGCCGTCGAGCTCGCGCTGGGAGTGCTCGCTGATCGACTCGACGAAGACGCGCACCGTCTGGCCCACGCAGGCGGCGTGGACCTGCCCGCTGATGTCGATCTGGAGGGCGAGCAGCTCATTGTTCCGCCTCCTCTTCACGTCGTCGGGCACGTCGTCCTCGAAGCGGTCGATCGCCGCGGTGCCGGGGCGGGGGGAGTATTTGAAGATGAAGGCGTTCTTGAACCGGCAATACTTCAACAGCTCGACCGTGGCGGCGTGGTCCTCCTCCGTCTCGGTGGGGAAGCCGCAGATGATGTCGGTGGCGATCTGCACGTCCGGCAGGAACGCGCGGGCGCGGTCGATCAGGTCGCGGTACTCCCGCACCTCATACCCGCGGTTCATCAGCTTGAGCATGCGGTTGGAGCCGGACTGCACGGGCAGGTGGAGGTAGCGGCAGATGCGCGGGCTGTCACGCATGACTTGGAGGATGTCGTCGCCGAAGTCGCGCGGGAAGTTGGTGACGAAACGCAGGCGGCGGAGGGCGGGGACCTCGTCGTGGATGCGGGCCAGGAGTTCGGCGAAGGAGGTGATTGAAGAGGAAGACGCCCTCACCCCGGCCCTCTCCCGGACTTTCTCCCCACGGGAGAGGGGGGAAGAGAGATTCACTACGGAGCCGACCTGCGGCTGCTGGAGGCCGTTGATCGTCACGGCGGCGGCGTGGTCATAGTGGTAGTGGTTGACGGTTTGTCCGAGCAAAGTCACCTCGACCACGCCGGACTCCACGAGCTTGCGGCACTCCTCCACAATATGGTCCGGCGGGCGGTGGACCTCGGCGCCGCGCGTCATGGGGACCACACAGTAGGTGCAGAACTTGTTGCACCCGCGCGTGATGCGGACATACGCGGAGCCCTTGTGCTCGTCCGGATCGAACGATCGCGACAGGTCGAGCATCTCCAACTGGTCTTCGGCGGCGGCGAGCGTCGAGGAGCGGCGGTGCATGTTGCCCTGCAGCGCGACCTGGGCGTTGAACTTCCCCCCGCGGCGCTTCGGGTCGGTCTTCATCACGTTATCGATGAGCATGGGCACCTTGTCGAGCTCGCCCGGGCCGCAGATCAGGTCGATCTGCGGGTGGCGGCGGGTCATGTCCACGCCGTCACGCTCGGCCATGCAGCCGATCACCCCCAGCACGACGCCCGGCCGTTCCTTCTTGAGCATCCCGACCTCGCCCACGCGGCTGAGCGCTTTGTTCTCCGCCTGCTCACGCACCGAACAGGTGTTGTAGAGGATGACGTCGGCCTGTTTCCAGTCGTCGATGAAACGGTAGCCCAGCGCCTGCAACTGGCCGCGCACGAGCTGGGTGTCCAGCACGTTCATCTGGCAGCCGAAGGTCTCGATATAGACCGTGGGCGCGGCGGCGGCGGTCGGGATGGCGGCGGCGGGGTCGGTCATGGGATAAGCGGGCCATTATAGAGGGGGATCGCCGCGCGGGGCGGACATTCAACACCGGCGGGCCGACGTGCCGATAGATCACTCCTGATGTTCCGCGCCCTGCACCAGTTCGTTGAACGCGTCGCCTCGCCGCTGCCGGGGTGGATATTCCTCTCGGCCGGGCTGGCGCTGGTGGGCATGGCGGTGCTGGTGCCGGCGTGGGCGGACGTGCGCGAGATGGATTGGCAGGTGCACGTGATGCGGCTGCAGGCCGAGGCGCTGCAGGAGCAGGCGGGCAGCTACCGCGAGTTCCACGCCGCGCTGATGGCGGACGACCCGGTGCTGCTCGAGCGGCTGGCGTACTACCACCTGCGGCTCAAGCCCGCCGGCTCGCAGCAGGTGCTCCTCTCCAGCCATTCGCCCAACCGGAACACGGTCGAGCCGCACATCCCCACCGTCGAAGAGCTCCTGCACCGCCCGGTGCCCACGCCCGGCGTGAACATGCCCTCTTACAAGGCGCTGGATACGCGGCTGATACGCCTGACCCGCAACGGCGTGACGCGCACGGCCATGATCGCCGCGGGGTTCTTCTGCCTGCTCGCCGGCATCACCGCCATCCCGCTCCGCATCAGGGACGACGCGGACGAGAACGCCTCGCTGGGCCTGATCGATGAGACCGCGCTGCCCACGGGCCAGAGCGACGAAACCGAACCAATCGTCGCGCAGCTCGACGAGCAGGCGGAATCAGAGATCGAAGAAGACGCGGCCGTCGCCGTGGCACAGGCCGACGACGATCAAGCCACCGAAGCCGTGGAAGAAATCACGGATGCCCCCGCCGAGGCGACGCCGTCCTGGCGTGACCGCCTCAAGAACAGGGTGGGGTCACTTCCCGCCATCGACTGGCTGCGTCGCCGCCGCGGCTGATTCGACCCTTCCACCCTCGCTCTTCCAGAGCTCCAACCCGCCGCGGAAATCGAACACGTTGTGATACCCGACCGCCATCAGCCGCTTGGCGGCCGCGGGCGAGCTGTAGTCCATCCAGCCCGTGCCGTACACGATGATGTTCTTGGCCTCCGCCAGGTCCTTGTGGCCGGCGACGATCTGCGGCAGCGGTATGTTAACGGCACCGGGGATGTGGCCCTGCTCGAACTTCTTGGCCGGCCGCGGGTCGAGTACGACCGTGGCCTCGTTGCCCTTGCCCAGCACGTCAAAGAGGCTCTTGTTGCGGGGCTTGTTCTGCATCATCGTGACCATGTCTTTGTACTGGATCTGCTTGATGTCCTCGTCGCTGACCTTGATGTTGCGGTCGCAGGCGGCCGGGGCGAGGAGACAGACGGCGAGCAGGGCACGGAGCAGCGGGCGGGTGAGCATGGCGGGCCTCGGTGGGAAGAATGGGGGGATGCACAGGATAGCTTGCGGCGGGTGGTAGGGTGTGACGTGGCATAGCGTGGCGCCGCGTCCGGCCGCCTCACACCCGGATCGGCAGGATCATGAAGGGCACACCGCGCAGGTAGAACTTGCGCTGCAGGGCGAAGACGGTGTAGTTGTGCAGCATGCGGATCATCCACGAATCATTGGGAAACACGAGCTGACCGCCGAAGAAGATCGCCTGCGGGAACTTCTCCTGGATCGTGGGGGCGAGCTCGACCGCCTCCTCCACGATGTCTACCCCGATCGCCGAGTAGCACTCGGCGTAGTAGCCGTTCTGTTGCATGAACTCGACGTACTGCTTGACCTCTTCGGCGACCTTGGTGCGGAGGTGGTCGATCTCGTCGGCGCCCTTGAACACGCCCGCGTCGATGGCGCCGATCTGGACGAAGACGAAGTTCTTGAAGATGCCCGAGAAGAGCCGCACGACGGTGAAGAGCGTGTGGAGGCCCACGCCGGAGAAGCCGTTGACCAGGAGGACGGCCGTGCGCCCGTTGGGGTCGAAGACCGGCGCCCCGGCGGTGGCGGGCTGCATGGGGGCGGCGGCGCGGGCGACGCGCACCAGACCGTCCAGCCGGCGTAGCACGACGGCGGTCTGCCGGTAGTGCCGGCGGATCAGGAACACGACGCCGACGAACGCACCGGTGACGACCAGCGTGACCCAGCCGCCCTCGTGGAACTTGATGGCGACGATGGAGACCAGGATGCCGATCGAGAGCGCCAGGCCCACGCCGTTGATGACGAACTTGGAGAACCACCCCGCCTCTTCACGGCGGACCTGCCACCAGTGCTTGACCATGCCCGTCTGCGAAAGGCTGAAGGTGATGAAGACGTTGATCGAGTAGAGGATGACCAGGAACTTGACGATCCCGGCGGGGTCGATCAGGTGCGCCATGAAGAGCACGAACGCGGCGGCGCCGCCCATCACCAGCACGCCGTTCTGCGTCACGAACCGGTCGGAGAGCGAGGCGAAACGCTTGGGGAGCCAGGAGTCCAGCGCCATGTTGGCGGCGACACGCGGGCCGTCCATGAAGCCGGCCTGGGCGGCGATGCCCAGGAGCAGGGCCGCCGAGCCCAGCGTGATGAACATGAAAATGTTCGCCACCCAGGGCATCTCCCAGCGGTCGGACATGGTTTTGAAGAGCACGGCGTTGAGGGTCATGCCCGGCTGCGCCTTCACGTCGTAGAGAAGGTAGGCCGTCATCAGGCCCACGACGGTCAGCGCCAGCGACGTGGCCATGTAGTTCATGGTGCGCTTAGCGGTCTTGACGCGCGGCTCGCGCAGCATCTGCACGCCGTTGGAGACGGCCTCGATGCCGGTATACGTGCCCGCGCCCATTGAATACGCCTTCAACAGAATGATGAAGAGCCCGAACACGCCCCACGAGCCCGAGCTGGCCGCTCTGATATCGCCGCCGGTGTTCTCCACCACCGTTGCAACGGTCATCGGGTGGTCGAAGATCGCGTAGAAGATCCCGAATACGTGCGTGATGAGGAACGCCAGGAAGACCGGCACGAGCGGGATGACCGATTCCTTAACCCCGCGCAGGTTCAGCAGCGACAGCATGAGCACGCCGATCAACGCGACGAGGAACTTGTACGCCTGCCACTTGGGGTCGAAGAACGAAAACGCCGCGTCGCACCCGCTGGCGACCGAGATCGCGATCGTCAGCACGTAATCCACCAGCAGCGCGCATCCGGAGAGGGCACCCAGCCCCGGCGAGAGCAGCTTGGTCGCCACGAGGTAGCCGCCGCCCCCGGTCGGGAAGAGCTGGATGATCTGCTTGTAGCTCGTGCTGATGATGAAGATGGTGACGACCGTGCCCAGCCCGACGAAGAGGATCAGGTGGGGATAATCGTGGAGGTTGAGGAACGCCTCCTCCGGGCCGTAGCAGGAGGACGACAGCCCGTCCGCCCCCAGGCCGACCCAGGCGAAAAAGGCGATCAGCGAGAGCGAGTGGAAGAGCCCCTGGTCCTCGACGCTCTTGGCACGTCCGACCACGAGACGACGCACCCGCTCAAAAAATGTCGGTGTAGGTTCCATCAAATCGGTTCACATCGTTTACATACGGTGGTCGCGCCGGTTTTACCTGGCCCCGACGACCGAGAGGGAGACGAAACGCTCCTTGCGGACGCGCTTCTCGAAGTCGCCCCAGAACTTATTGAGCATGGTGCGCACGGCCCAGTTCGCGCCGTCCGCCAGGCCGCAGATCGTCGTCCCGGGCATCGCGCCCATCGAGCCGGCGATCTCCGACAGCAGGTCCAGGTCGCGCGTCGTGCCATCGCCCGCCTCGATGCGGTGCAGCATCTTCGACAGCCAGCCCGTGCCCTCGCGGCAGGGCGTGCACTGCCCGCACGACTCATGGGCGTAGAACCGGATCATGTTCCGCAGCGCCTTGACCATGTCGGTGTCCTCGTCCATGACGACGACGCCCGCGGTGCCCAGGCCCAGCACGGCGTACTTACGGCCGATGTCAAAATCCAGCTCCGCGTGATATTGATCCGTGCCCAGCACGCCCATCGAGATGCCGCCGGGGATCGCGGCCTTGAACTTCTTGCCGCCGCGCATCCCGCCGCCGTATTTCTCGATCAGTTCCGAGCACTTGATGCCCAGGTTTTCCTCGAAGACGCCGGGTGTGTTCACGTGGCCCGAGATGCCAAAGAGCTTGGGGCCGAACGACGCGGGCACCGTCGGCGGCACGCCCTCGGCGCGGCCCTTGCCCATGGTCTTGAACCAGTCGGCGCCCCTGTCCAGGATCGGGCCGACGATGGCGAGCGTCTCGACGTTGTTGATGATCGTCGGCCGGCCGAACGCGCCGGCGACGGCGGGGAACGGCGGCTTGATCCGCGGCCAGCCGCGCTTGCCCTCGAGCGATTCCAACAGGCCCGTCTCCTCGCCGCAGATGTAAGCCCCCGCGCCGCGGTGCATGAAGCACTCCGCGTCGCGGCCGTTGATCTGCCCGAGCATCGAGCCGGCGCCGAAGATTTTGTTCGCGTACGCTTCGTCGATGGCGCGCTGCAGCGTGGCGGCCTGGGCGTGGTACTCGCCGCGGATGTAGATGTAGGCGGTGTCCAGACGGCAGGCGTGCATGCAGATGGCGATGCCCTCGAGCATCAGGTGCGGGTCGAAGTCGAGCAGCATGCGGTCCTTGAACGTGCCGGGCTCGGACTCGTCGGCGTTGACAGTGAGGAAGCGACGCTTGCCGTCCTCGGGCGGGAGGAAGGACCACTTCATGCCGGCGGGGAAGCCCGCGCCGCCGCGGCCGCGCAGCTCGCTGGCCTTGACCACCTCGATGACCGCCTTGGGCTCCATCGCCAGCGCCTTCTTCAGGCCGGCGTAACCGCCCGTCGCCACGAAGGCCTCGTAGTTCACGTACTTCCGGTCGCGCGGGTCGCCCCAGGGCGCGGTCGGGATTCGTTTGCACAACACCGGTTCAAGTAGCGGCATGATTCAACCTTGTTACACGTCCAATGCTTCCGCCGGTCAGGGCTGCTGCTTCCGCACAATCACCTCATCGATCGTCGTCCTCCGCAGCGTCACGGTCTCGTCAACCTTCTTTTCCTCCACCGTCTTGCTCACCACCCGCTTCCTGGGCTCCTCCCCGGGGTCGATGATGTTGTGCACCATCAGCCCGGCATTGCGGCAGAAGCGGGTGAACCAGTTTCCCATCGTTCCCGTCACGGGAGCGAATCAATGATCCGCTCCAGGTTCTCCGCCGTCAGGTTCTCGTGCATCGTCTCGCTCACCAGGGCGCACGGCGCGCCGCCGCAGGCGCCCAGGCACTCGGCGTGCATCAGCGTGATCTTCCCGTCGGGCGTCGTCTCGCCCGGCAGGATGCCCAGCTTCTCCTCCAGCCCGTGCATCAGCTTCTCGTGGCCCAGCAGTTCGCAGGAGATCGACTGGCAGACCCAGACCACATACTTGCCGCGCGGCTGGGTGAAGAACATCTCGTAGAACGTGCAGGTGTCCAGCACCTCCGACGCGGGCAGGCCCAGGAACGCCCCGATCTCCTCGATCGCCTGGTGCGGGATGTAGTTGTACTTCTCCTGCACGGCATGAAGACAGGGCAGCGTCGAGGCGCGGCGCGTCGGGTAACGCACCACCACCTTCGCCTCCAGGTCACGCTTCATCTCGTCCGTCAGGTAGGGCTCGGTGCGACGCTCGATCTGCATCGTGCCGGAGTTTTTCGTGATCCACGCCATTTCAGGATTCCAAGTCCAGAGTCCAGAGTCCAAGGTCCAGAGTCGGGAGAAGCAAGAGAGCTAGCGGTCGAGTTCCGCCGCGATGATGTTCAGGCTGCCCAGCACGGCGACCGCGTCGGCGAGCAGGTGGCCTTCGAGCATCTTGGGGAAGACGGAAAAATGGATGTAAGACGGTGGCCGGCAGCGGGCACGCCAGGAGCGCGGCGAACCGTCACCGACGACGTAATAGCCCAGCTCACCGTTGGCGGTCTCGTTGGCGGCGTAAACCTCGGCGACCGGGGCCTTCCAGCCGCGGTTCCACATCACCATTTCAAAGTGCTGGATCAGCCCCTCGATCGAGCCATACACCGACGCCTTGTCGGGAAGCTTCACCTTGCCGTCGTCGCCGACGTTGATCGGCCCACCGGGGATGTTGTCGATGAGCTGCTCGATGATCGCGATCGACTGCTTGAACTCCTCGAGCCGGACCATATACCGGGCGTAAACGTCGCCGCCGTGCGAGATCGGCACCTTGAACTTCACGGCCTGCGCCCCCTGGCCGTCCCAGTTGTCGGCGTAGCACAGATAGGGCTCGTCCTTGCGCACGTCGCGCACCACACCGCTGGCGCGGGCGAGCGGGCCGGTGAGCGACCAGGCGATCGCCTCTTCCTTGCTGATCGTGCCGATGCCCTCGGTGCGGTCGCGGAAGATGCGGTTGCGGTTTAGGAGCCCCTCAATGTCCGCGACGGCCTGCGGCGCCTGCTCGCGGATGAACTTCTTGACCATCCGCTTGAAGACCTCGTCGTCCGGGATGTCCCGCATCACGCCGCCCACGCGGGTGTAGTCCGGGTGGAACCGCTGGCCGGAGATGTATTCGAGGATGTCGTAGATCCGCTCGCGCTCATTAAACCCGTAAAGGAAGGCGGTGAACGCCCCCAGGTCCAGCGCCGCGGCCCCGATGCAGAGCAGGTGGTTCTGGATACGGCCCAACTCGGCGAGGATCGTGCGGACGACCTTGCAACGCGGGGTCAGGTCGATGTCGAACAACTTCTCGACGGCCGTGTGCCAGGCGATGTCGTTGCAGATCGGCGAGATGTAGTCCATCCGGCTGACGATGGTGACGTACTGGTTGTAATCCAGGTGCTCGCCGAGCTTCTCGAAGCCCGAGTGGAGGTACCCGATGTGGGGTACGGCCCGGACGACCCGCTCGCCGTCAAGCTCCATGACGATGCGGAGCGTCGTGTGCGTGGCCGGGTGCTGGGGGCCGAAGTTGAGCGTCCAGCGGTCGCCCTGCGCGGGCGTGTCCTTGAGGTAGGGCGTGGTCTCGATGTCCACGTCGAGGGGCTTAAGGTCGTAGGGCATGGTGGTGCGGGTGTGAAACCTGCTCCAAATAAAGACGGCTTACGCCGCCGGGGGGTCGGTCGGGGACCAATGAAGGGAGCAATTCTATCCATTTAGCCAAGGTTGGAAAGAGCACCCCTCCCCCCAAAGCCCAGGCATGGCAATGCTTGGGCTTTTGCCCCCATCTACACTGTCTCCGTGCCCCCTCCCCCCGCCCAACGCGCCGCGACCGTCCGCCGCCTGTCGGAACGATTGGGTTTCGCCATGCTCGGCATCGCCCCCGCCGACGCCGCCGACCACGCCGACCACGTCAAGCAATGGCTCGCCGCCGGCCGGCACGGTGAGATGACCTATATGGAGGCGGCCCTGGCGGAACGCCTCGATCCCCGCCGGCTCGTCCCCGGGGCCAAATCGATCATCTGCGTGGCGGACCTCTACGCCGACCGCGCCGCACCCGAGCCGCCCCTCCCGCCCGCCCCCGCAGGCCGGATCGCCCGCTACGCCTGGGGCGACGACTACCACAAGGTGATGAAGAAACGCCTCCACCGCCTCGCGGACGACCTCCGCGAGGTCTGGCCGGACGAGGAGTATCGCACCACCGTCGATACCGCCCCGATCCTCGAGCGCGAGCAGGCGCTGCGGGCGGGGCTGGGCTGGGTAGGCAAGAACACCATGCTCATCCACCCGCGGCTGGGGTCCTACATGCTGCTGGGCGAGATCGTGACGACCCTCGCGCTGGAGACCGCCGGCGACGCGGGGCAGGCCATCTCCGACCACTGCGGCACCTGCACCCGCTGCATCGACGCCTGCCCCACCCGCTGCATCGACCCGGCCGGCTACACCCTCGACGCCTCGCGCTGCATCAGCTACCTCACCCTCGAACACCGCGGCCCGATCGCCCCCGAGCTCCACGCCCCGATCGGCGACTGGCTCGCCGGCTGCGATGTCTGCCAGGAGGTCTGCCCCTTCAACGCCCCCTTGGACGCCCCACCGCCCGCCGCGATCCACCCCGCCCACCGCCCTCGCCCGCCAGCGCCGGCGATCCCGATCCTCGACCTGCTCCAGTGGGACGCCGACGCCCGCCGCGAAGCGTTCGAGCGCTCCGCCCTCAAACGCATCCGGCTCGATCAGCTCAAACGCAACGCACTGATCATCGCCGGCAATTATTTAGGTGTGGCAACCGGACACCCCGACCCCGCCCTGCTCGCCCGCGTCCGCGCCATCGCCAACGACCCGGATGAGACTGAACTCGTCCGCACCACCGCGCGGCAGGTTTTAGAACGCATGGAGTGAAATGCGCACAATCATGGCAATGAAACGAATCACTGGCACCGGCCCCATCACTCTACCGCCATCCACGATAGCGCCTGCGGTTCCGCCTTACACGTATTTCGGTGTCGCCCAGAGCATGTTGCCCGGAGTGAAGATACTTGCCCTCGCGTCGCCTACTTCCCCTCTCTCGCTAGCCTTCGTAGCCGCGCACGTCCTCGAGTGTTTGCTAAAAGCCTATCTCTCGAGAGATGGATCGGACGCTCCCCTAAAAAAGCGAGATGTGTGCCACGACCTGAACGCATTGTGGGCAATGGCCTTCACCCAAGGCCTGCGGATTGAGCAGTCGCCACCTCACTGGGTGGATCGCCTGAGCGGTCTACATAAAACGCCCTACCATCTTCGGTATTCAGAAGGCGTTCACGGCATCGTGTTACCAAGTGTCGATCCAATGACCTCCGAGTTGGCAGCCCTTCTTGAGATC
Organism: Planctomycetota bacterium; assembly: GCA_021413865.1. GTDB lineage: Bacteria > Planctomycetota > Phycisphaerae > Phycisphaerales > Phycisphaeraceae > JAIOPN01. Next base: position 95,516 of record JAIOPN010000062.1, read on the forward strand.
GTTCGGAGCCAGCTTCGCTAAAGCATACGAACCAGATCACCCTACTTACCAAGCCACCTACTTTTCTGCCATAGGACGCATATGCCTTCACAGTCCCACATGACATTTAATGCCAATAAAACAGATATTTTGATACTCTGGCAAATCCAGAGGGATATCTCTGGACCCGGTCATCCTCGAAGGCATCGCGTCGACATCCTAAATCGCGCCACCATCATCTTTGTTTCTGCATGTTGGGAATCATATATCGAGGACGTTGCCGCCGAAGCTTTCGATTTTCTGCTTGCAAATGCAGCTACATGCGATGCCATCCCAACAAAAATTAGAACTTTAGCCTCACGAGAGTTGCGAGAAGCTAAAGATGAACGGCGAGTATGGGAATTAGCTGGAAATGGGTGGCAGAAGGTTCTTCAAGACCATCGGGATCTAACAAAATCCAAATGGCTCAAGGATTTCAATACACCCAAATCATCGCAGGTCCGCGATCTTTTTTTGGGATTACTGGACATAGACATTACTTCACTTTGGCATTGGGAATCCATGAGCACTGATCAAGCTTGCACGGAACTGGATGAGTATATGACAATCCGTGGCAATATTGCCCATCGCACCAGACACCATGCAACGGTCCCAAAGTTGCAAGGCAAGAAGTTCTTATTGCATATTGGACAGCTCGTTGATAGAACAGATAATGCCATTACAAACCACTTAAATTCGCTAACTGGAAAGCTTCCGTGGCAGATAAAAAACATTTCCTAATATATATTGGCCGAGGTCCGTCGCCTACGATTTTTGACCATGAATCACCTGGCCCCTACGTACGAAGCGGGACGGCCCGGCTCCCTACCTCCGCGCCGACTCCGGGATCGCCCACGACGCCTGCGGGTCGGGGTATTGCCTCAGCACATCCTGGTATTCGTCGTAGAGCTTCGACATCTCGGGCGTGAGCGCGCGGGTGAAGGCCTCGTGCAGGCCCGCGAGTCGTGTGACGTAAAAATGCCAGGTGGGCGGGAGGTCCTTGCGGGCGTAGCCGCTGTGGTAGGTCACGCGCTTTTCATGCCGGGCGTTGTGGCCGCGGTGGATGATGTTGTTGTTGTAGAAGACGCACTGGCCGGCCTTGAGGTCGATGGGGATCGCGCCGGGCATCTCCACCGTGTCGGCGGTGCTGTGCTTCGTGCCGGCGAAGGCGGCCGCCTCCGCGGGGGTGAGCGGGCGGTTGTGGCTGCCGGGCACGGCCCAGAGCGAGGCGTCGTCGTAGAAGCCCATGTTGAGCTGGATGTTGTTGAAGAAGACGCCGGGTGTGAACCAGTCGTCGTCGATCTTGTCCTGGGGAATCTGCAGGACGTCGCGGTGCCAGCCCTGGGTGTAGGCGGGGGCGGAACAGAGCAGCGCCGCCCCCTCCCAGACCAACGGCCCGCCGAGGATTTGCTCGATCACTCCGGTGATGCGCTTGTCGTAGGCGAGGTAGGCGAACGGGAGCATGGGGCTGCCGGGCTCGAGGAACGGCTGCACGTAACGCCCGGACTTGTCGCCGGTGGTGAACCCGTGGATGGAGTCGTAAACAACGTCGGCGGCCTGCTGGATGCGTGCGAGTTCATCGCCCTGAAGCACCTGCGCGATGTAGTAGCCGTCACGTTCAACCTGTTGTCGCGGGGAGAGGGGCATGGTCGTGGGTCCGGGTTCCGGGGTCGGTGCGGGCGTGTGGGGAAAGGAACATGATACCGGGGGATTGACCGACTCTCTCCATCCAGGGGCAGGCGTCCCGCCTGCCCCACCGGACTGAACCGCGCGGCAAAACCGGAGACGCGGCGGTATCATGCGTAAGGTAATCACCTCCGCGAGCCAACCATGCCCACCTCAACCATCGCCCGTATCCGCCCCATCGTGACGATCCTCGGCACGGTCGTGGCCCTGTTCATGGCCTCCAGCATGTTCAGCCTCGGCGGCGCAATGCCTCCGCTATCTGTCATTGTGCCGGTCATCGCCGTCACCCTCATCAGCCTCTGGCTGATCCAGTTCACCGACCTGATGCGCTCACCCGAGTCGCGTTTCCCCTCGCGCTGGGACAAGCCGATCTGGGCGGCCGTCTTCATCCTCCTCTTCCCGATCGCCCCGATCGCGTTCTGGGTATGGAAGCAGGCGTGCGAAAACGAGCGGTGAGTTTGCCCGGAGCCCCGTCATGCCAATGCGGGGCTTCCGTATTCGCGGATGAAACAAGAAGCCCCGCATTGGCATGACGGGGCTCCGGGAATAAAAATGCAACACCTCCCTCCCGTGCGCCTCCGGCAGATCGCCACCATTCTCATCCGTGTTTTCACGATCCAGTTTGCGTTCTACACCTTTAGCTATTTCCTGGAAACGGCCCTCCTTTATCGAGGCGAAGGCAGCCATTGGGCCGCACTTGCGCTGATGGGAGTTTGGGTCATTGCGATGTGGGGGTTCTCCCCGCTGATCGCGCGGTGCATCACCTTCAATCAGGACGCCGCTTTTGAGGCGAGCGTCCTGACGCTCAGAGACCTCTACCGCTTCGCCTTCCTACTTGTGGGGCTGTACTACGCCATTGCACCGGTGGGACCCCTTGTCACGGAGTTTGTCGCTGTATTGCACCCGGATACCCTTGATCGTCCCATCCTGGGGACCTTGATCACCACACCGCTGCTCCAGAACGGCATCCGCGTGCTCCTTGGCGTCGCGCTCCTGATTTACGGCTCCAGGCTCGCGGACATGCTCATCAAACGCCAGGACGAGGCCGCCGATCCGCCGCCCGAGGCGTAGCTCCGTCACACGAATGAGGCCCGCGCGGCGAGGCGTCGGGCATCGCAGCCGCGCATGTAGAATGTCCGCATGTCCTCCGACGCGAAACGCATCGATCAACTCCGCCGCGATCTCGAACGGCACAACCGGCTCTACTACGTCGAGCACAGGCCCGAAGTCTCCGACACGGACTTCGATCGGCTGCTGCGCGAGTTGCAGGAACTCGAAACAAAACACCCGGACCTGGTGACGCCCGACTCGCCGACGCAGCGGGTGGGCGGGGAGCCGATCGACGCGTTCAAATCGGTGACGCACACCGCGCCGATGATGAGCATCGACAACACGTACAGCCGCGAAGAACTGCAGGCGTGGCACACGCGGGTCGCCAAAGGACTCGGGATCGAGGGGGGGCTGTTCGGCGACGGGGAAGCAAAAGTAATCTGCGTCGCGGAGCCGAAGATCGACGGCGTGGCGGTGAGCCTGCGCTACGAAGAGGGCAGGCTCGTGCTCGCGGCGACGCGCGGCGACGGGCGGCGCGGGGATGACATCACGCACAACGTCAGGACGATCCGCGCGATCCCGCTTTCGCTCTCGACCAAGGGGAAGCCGCCCCGCGTGCTGGAGGTGCGCGGCGAGGTCTATATGTCGAACAAGGCGTTCCTGCGCATGAACGAGCAGCGCGAGGCCGAGGGCGAGGAGCTTTTCGTCAACCCGCGCAACGCCACGGCCGGGACACTAAAACAGCTCGACCCGAAGATCACCGCCAAGCGTGGCCTGAGCTTTTTCGCCCACGGGCGCGGCGAGTGCGACCCGGATTCTTTCGAGTCCCACAGCGGGTTCCTCGACGCCATCCAGAAGATGGGCCTGCCCACCCACCCCCTGACGCGCCGCTGCGGGAGCGCCGACGAGGTCTGGGCGTTCATCGAATCCTTCATGACGGAGCGGGCGAAGCTCCCCTACTGGACGGACGGCGTGGTCGTGAAGGTGGACCGCTACGACCAGCAGCGCACGCTCGGCGCGACGACGAAAAGCCCGCGCTGGTGCATCGCCTACAAGTACGCCCCCGAGCAGGCGGTGACAAAGCTGCTGGGCGTCGAGTGGCAGGTGGGCAAGACCGGCAAGCTCACGCCGCGCGCGACGATGGAGCCGGTCTTCGTCGCCGGCACGACGGTGCGGCACGCGACGCTGCACAACGAAGATGAAATCATCCGCCGCGACATCCACATCGGCGACACGGTGGTGATCGAGAAGGCGGGCGAGATCATCCCGCAGGTGATCGAGGTGAAGAAGGAGCTGAGGCCGCGCGGCGCGGAGGCGGTGCGGGCTCCGAAGAAGTGCCCCAGTTGCGGCGGGCCGGTGGTGCGAGAAGAGGGCGAGGCGGCGCACCGCTGCATCAACCCCGAGTGCCCGGCGCAGCTCCGCGAGCGGCTGATCTTCTTTGCCGGCCGGGACCAGATGGACATCGACGGCCTGGGCGAGATGAGCGTCAACCAGCTCGCCGACGCGGGCCTGCTCAAGTCGTTCGGCGATATTTACGGATTGAAGAACAAACGCGAGGAACTGCTGAAGCTCGACCGTATGGGCGAGAAGAAGGCGGACAACCTGCTCGCCGGGATCGAGGCGAGCAAGTCGCGCGGGCTGGCGCGGGTGCTCGCCGGGCTCGGCGTGCGGCGGCTCGGCCACAAGGCGGGGCAGACGCTCGCGTCGCATTTCGGCTCGGTCGAGGCGATGGCGCAGGCGAGCCTGGAGGAGTTGTCCGATTTCGAGGTGGGCGGGAAGAAATCGGGGATCGGCCCGGAAATCGCGGGGGCGGTGCACGCCTTCCTCCACAGCGACGCAGGCCGTCACATCATGCGGGAGCTGCGCGACGCCGGGGTCGATCTCACCGCCCCGCGCAACGCCCCGCCGCCGACCGACACGCCCTTCTCCGGCAAGACCGTCGTCCTCACCGGCACGCTCGACAGCTTCGAGCGCTCCGCCCTGACCGAGAAGCTCACCGCGCTGGGGGCGAAGGTCACGGGCAGCGTCTCGAAAAAAACCGACCTGGTCATCGCCGGCCACGAAGCGGGGAGTAAACTCGACAAGGCGAACGAGTTGGGTATCGAGGTGTGGGACGAGGCGAAGCTGCTCGGCGTGCTCAAAACCAGCGAGGGGTGAGGCGTGCCCGTCATTTTCCCAAAAACGCTTGCGGTAGGGTGCGTGGAGCGCAGCGCAACGCACCATTCCCATCACCAGACAACACAACCAGTCCACGGCAACACCCCCGCGGGCTTCGTACGCGCCTCGCGCGAGGGGCGTGGCATTGGTGCGTTGCGCTCCGCTCCACGCACCCTACTGACGGCCATCATTTTTTTCTTCGCCTTGCAACCCTTGCGCGCCGACGAGCCCCTCCGTCTCGACGTCACGCGCGACACCTGGGTCTCCGCGTTCCCCGGCGAGCAGGACGCCAACCTCGGCGGCGCGGCCAGGCTCAAGCTCAAGGGCATCCAGGAGATGGCGGTCATCGACATCGACCCCGCGCCGCTGCGTGGCCGCGTGGTCACTGCCGCCACGTTCCACTTCCACCCGCTGACCAACGAACGGCCGCGCCGCGTGAGCGTCTCCACGCTCGCCACCGACTGGGTCGAGGGGACGTCCAACGGTTACCGCAAAGAGATCGGCTCGGCTTCCTTCAAATGGGCCAAACAGGACCAGCAGCCCTGGGCCTTCCGCGGCAGCGATCTGACCGCCGCGATGAACGGCGGGGGCAACACCATCTGGTCTTTCTCCGACGCGACCGACCCGGACGCCAACGGCTACCAGTCGCTGACGGTCGATCCGCGCGTCGTCGCCGCACGCGTCGCGGGGATCAGCCACGGCTTCGTGCTGTTCGACGACGTGGGCTCCGAGTGGTCGCGCGACGGGAATCATTTCACCTTCACGGTCTTTCTTAACCGCTTCATCGCCAGCCGCGAGGCCGGCCGCGGGCAGGCCCCCTACCTCACCGTGAGCCTGGGCGAGAAAGACGGCGACGCGCCCGACGCGGTGACCGAACTGCACGCGACCAGCGACAGGCTCCCGCCCGGCGAGGCGACGGTGACATGGCTCACGCCCAGCGACCACGGCCCAGCCGGTGTGATCGGATTCGAGGCGCGGTACAGCGACAAGCCCGCGCTCAACTGGGCGACGGCCGCGGTCGTGCCGCGCTACCTCATCCCCATGGCGGGCAAATCAGGCGTGCCGGTGACCATGCACCTGCGCGACCTCGTCGGCGTCGCGCCCGGCACGACCATCAATGTCGCCGTCCGCGCCATCGACGCGGCGGGGAACATCGGCGACATGGCGGTGACGCGCGTAGCCCTCGCCCCCGAGCCGGCCTTCAAGCTCGACGACCCGCCCGTGCAGCCGTTCGAGGAGCTCGCGCTGCCGCCGACCCTCGGCGGCGTCGCCGGCGTCGAGGTCTCCGTCATCGACGCGCTGGACAAGGTGAACCCCGTCAGCGGCGTGTTCATCCCCGACCGGCCCGAGTCCTACACGATGGCCAACCACATCTGGTCGGCGTCGAAGAAACTCATCCGCCTGCGGGCGGCGCGCGGCGAGGCGGTGGATTTCCAGGTTCTGCTGCGCGGCCGGAGTTCGGGCGTCTCCGTCTCCCTCCAGTTCGACGACCCCGCGCCCGGGCAGACCGCCCTCTTCGTCGCGCGTCACGTCAACACGCCGCTGGGCCCGTTCCCCGATCCGCTCCTGCCGATCACAAAACCCGTCGCTCTGCCCGACCCGGCGCAGAACCTCCCGCTGCAGCGCTGGGCGTCGCTCTTCGCCGAGGTGCAGGTGAGCAAAGACGCCGCGCCGGGGGTACATACAGGAACGCTCACCCTCGCCGCCGGTGCACAGCGCCTCGTGCTCGCCGTCGAGTTGACCGTCCTCCCCTTCGCCCTGCCCGATGAGCTTTCATTCATCCCGCAGATGAACTGCTACGGCCTGCCCGACCCGCCGGGCAGCATTCTCAGCCTCGCCTGGTACCGCATGGCGCACCGCAACCGCGTCTGCCTCAACCGCCTGTGCTACAACTGGCGCGGCGAGCCCAACCCCGCCGTCATCCCCGACACGCGACGCAACGAGTGGGACTGGTCCGACTTCGACCGCTCCTTCGCCGGCATGTTCGACGGCTCGGCGTTCGCCGACCTGCCCCGCGCCGGCCAACCCGTCGAGGCGTTCTACCTCCCGCTCAACGAGAACTGGCCCGCCGCGATCGACCAGGGCTACCGCGGCGGCTACTGGGCGGACCTGGCGCTCACGCCGGGCTACCGCCGGAAGTTCAGCGGCGGCGCCGAACAGTTCACGCGCCACTTCGACCAGAAGAAGTGGACGCGGACGATGTTCGAGTTTTTCATGAACACCAAGGTCTATTTCAAGCGTGACGGCTGGGACCGGACCAGCGCGCTCTGGGTCTTTGATGAGCCGGTGAACACGCAGGACTTCTACGCCCTGCGCTGGTACGGCACGGCGTTCCACCGCGGGGTCGCTGATGCGCGGCAAGGGTTCGCCGGCGAGCCCGCGAAGATGCTCTTCCGCGCCGACATCTCACGCCCGCAGTGGCAGCGCGACCTGCTCGACGGCGTATTGGATGTGAACGTAGTCGGCGGGCCGTTCCGCGACTACAACCGCATGGTCAACGACCGCAAGCGCGACCAGGGCCACGTCCTCTACAACTACGCCAGCTCCAACACCGTCGAGCAGTCCAACATCCAGCCGACCGCATGGTGCATCGACACGTGGACGCTCGGCGGGGACGGCGTGGTGCCGTGGCAGACCATCGGCAACGATCAATCGTGGCGCGAGAGCAGCGACGAGTCGATTTTTTACCCCGGAGAGGCGGTCGGCCTGACCGGGCCGGTCGCGAGCCTGCGGCTCAAGGCGTACCGGCGCGGGCAGCAGGACGTGGAGTACCTGAACATGCTCTGCGCGGCGACGGGCCTGCCCCGGTGGGAGGTCGCGGCGCGGGTGCGCGCGTTCCTGAAACTGCAGGCCAAGCTCACCGGCGCGGGTGACGACGCCGCGGGCACGGTGCAATTTGAGTCGCTCGACCCGGTCCTGCTGTGGAAGCTCCGCGTGGCGGTCGGCGCGATGCTCGCCGCGGGCGATAAACCCATTCCACCGGCGACGGACCGCTGGAAGATGCCGCCGCGTGACCCGGAGGTGTGGCAGGAGATCCTGCCAATGCGGAAGGCGCTGGAGTGAGTCGATCCCACGGCGATCGCAGCCTGACGCGCCGATCGGATCGTGCACAAAAAAGGAAACCCGGATGACCGACGAAACCGTCCGTGCCCGCTACCACAGGACGCTCGCGACGGACCTGACGGGCCTGCGGTGGTGGCGTCGCTGGTACCGCGAAAGCGTCAAGCGACGGAGGGCGCGCGGCTGGAAGCGCGTCGCCAAATGGTTCGCAATCATTGTGATTGCCGTGGCGTTCCAGATGCTGATCGAGAGCCGGCACGCTTATCTTTTGACGCCGATCATCACAGTGGGGGTGAAGCTGCTCATGATGTTGCTCGTGGTGGCGCTCTCCCTGATGCTCCTCACCAAATGGACCTTCAGGCGACAGAGCAAGAGCCGGATCGACCTAAACCTGGACGTGGAATGGACCCTCGCGCCGCAGGGGCTGACGTCCCAGACGCCCTACATCCGCTCGGAAATAGCCTGGCTGGGGCTGGCGCGCATCGTTAGCACACGGGACGGCTTGCTGCTCTTCTATAACGAGAACGTGTACAGCTGGCTGCCCCGTTCGGCGTTTGCTCCCGGTGATTACGGCCGTGCGGCCATGCTCGCGCGGCTGCATGCCCGCGAGTTCGTCCCCCTGGGGAAAGACCCGACGCGCTGCCCCGCCTGCGGCTATGACCTCCGCGGTGCGGCGCCCGGCGGCACGTGCCCGGAGTGCGGGGCGGAGCGGGAGCCCCGCTCAAAAGGACCCCCAGCCGCTCTCCCGCCGGCCACAGATTGACGATATGAATTGATGGCGCGATGGATATAATCCCCCGTCTTTCGCGCACCCGGTAGTTCCCACCATGCTCCGCCACGCCAGCATCAACGACATCCCCGCCATCGGCAAGATCATCAATGATTGCGCCGAGAGCGGCCTGATGCTGCACCGCTCCATGGCGGACCTCTACGAGAACATGCGCGACTTCCACGTGGTGATCGAGGACCACAAGGTCGTCGGCGTCTGCGGGCTCAAGATCGTCTGGGCGAGCATGGCCGAGGTGTACGCCCTGGCCGTCGCGCCGGAGTACCGCGGCCGCGGGCTCGGCCGGCAGCTCGTGCTCTCCGTGATCGACGAGGCGGAGGAGCTCGGCCTGCCCAAGCTCATGACGCTCACGTACGAAAAAGAGTTCTTCGCCCGCCTCGGCTTCGAGACGGTGGACCGGCAGTCGCTCCCGCTCAAGGTCTGGAGCGAGTGCGTGCGCTGCCCGAAGAACCAGGCGTGCGACGAGGTGGCGATGGTGCGCACCCTGGAGACCCCGGAGAACACCGTCCCCGCCGAGCCGCCGCGGCCGGTGCAGGTGGACGTGCCCGTGCAACTGACGGTGTACGCCGGCCAGCACCGGCAGAATGTGGATTGACATGTCCGCGACATTGATGCTGAATGCTTTCTCTCGATAACCGGCCTGACGACCGGACGCTCAAGTTGTTCGATGATCCAACGGCTTCCACGAAATCTCAAGGAGTGCAGCATGGAGTTTGCTTTGCGCCATCGTTTTTCGCAGCTTGGGTTCATAACATTTTTCTGCCTGACGGCCACACTCTTCGCCAGCGCGGCCTGCCTGGCCGAGACCAAGGGAAAATTCAAGCCGTTCTACGAAGAGCCCAAGAACCCGGAGTATGCCGAAGCCCAGAAGACTTTCCGCAAAGAAAAACTACTCGAATCCATCACTCAACAATGGAACGCGAGCATCATCATTCCCCAAGACATCTGTGTCGGGTTCGTCGAGCTCGGCCAGCCCAATGCTGTGTACGTCCCGGAGACTCACCGCATCCTGTTTGGATATGAATTATTTGAGAACCTTGACGAGCGTTTTCAAGATGTTGAAGCCGATGACGACGTACGTATGGAGCACATAGTGGGAGCAATGATGTTCATTCTTCACCATGAGCTAGGCCATGCTCTGGTCGATGTGCTAAGTCTCCCCGTAACGGGCAAGGAGGAAGACGCCGTGGATCAACTCGCCTGCCTAATCATGCTAAATGGCGGCGAAGATGGCGAAAAAGCGGCAGCGAGTAGCGGGGAGTTTTTCCGACTCCTACAAGACGATGACGAAGATGACAGCGAAAAGGCGTGGTGGGATGAACACTCACTAGGCAAGCAGCGCTACTACAACATCCTGAGTTGGATTTACGGATCCGACCCCGAGAAATACGCGAACATCGTCGGCGAGGATGGTCTTCCTGAAGAGCGCGCGGCCCGCAGCGTTGATGAGTACACCAAAATGAAGGCTGCTTGGAAAAAAATACTCGCCCCGCATCTAATACACTAAGCACGCTCACACGCCAGTGGCGACCCGCTGGATCGCCTGCCGCATCATGGCCGGGTCGATGTCGCGCACATCCACCGGCTGGCCGGGCCCGCACACCATCGTGAGGACCAATTCCCCGCCCAGGTGCTCGCGGAAATCATCCAGGCCCGGCAGCAGCGCGTCGGCGTCGGCCAGGAGCGGGTGTGACAGGTCGAACCCCAGCGCCCTGAGGCAGTCGATGACCCGCCGCCGGTCGCGGTCGGAGAGCAGGCCTGCGAGCCCCGCGTAGGTCACGTCGATCGCCAGCCCGATGGCTACGGCCTCGCCGTGGCGGACCGCAAAGCCCGTGAGCTGTTCCAGCCTGTGCGCCGACCAGTGGCCGAAGTCCAGCGGGCGCGACGCACCAGTCTCGAAGGGATCGCCGCCGTTGGTGATGTGCCGCAGGTGTAGCTCGGCGGAGCGCTGGATGACGGGCAGGGCCGCCTCGTCCTCGCGCCGCCGCAGCGCCGCGGCGCCCGCCTCGATGCGGTCGAACAGCGGTGCGTCCTTCAGCAGGCCGACCTTCACCGCCTCGCTCAGCCCGGCGACCCAGTCGCGGTCGGTGAGCGTGTCGAGGAATTGCGGGTCGTTGACCACGGCCCAGGGGACCGCGAAGACGCCCAGGAAGTTTTTCTTGCCGAACGCGTTCACGCCGCACTTCACCCCGACGCCCGAGTCCGCCTGCGCGAGCGTCGTGGTCGGCAGCCGCACCAGCCGGACGCCCCGGTGCGTCGTCGCCGCGGCGAAGCCCACCGCGTCCAGCACCGCCCCGCCGCCGATCGCAACCGCGTATGACTTGCGGCAGAGCCTCCCGTCGTGCATTGCCTGGAGGATGCGCTGCAGCAGCGTTGGATCGTTTTTGCAGACCTCGCCGCCGGGCACAGCGTGCAGGCCCGTCATCGGGGGCAAGCTGTGGTGGCGGGCGTACGCCTCGATCTGCCGGGAGAGTTCGGGCCGGTCCGCCGTGACACCGCTGTCGATGAAGACCGCGAGGCGGGTCGAGTCGGACTCGCGAGGGAGCAATTCGGCGAGGCAGGCGTTGTCCAAGTCGAACACGCCTCGCGTGAAACGGACGCGATGCGGGACGCGAGGCGCGACGGCGGCGTCGAGGCTCTGCGTGCGGTCGCCGGTGGTGGTTTGCTGCGATCCCATGACTCTCCCCCACACGTTATGTGCCCGTGATCGGGGTTACAACCGGCGGCGATATTTATGCCGTCTGGGCATCCGGGATATTGATCGGGGACCGCCGCGCGGCGTGACTCTGGATTTTTGCACAAGCCAAGCCCGATCCCTGAGTCCGCGAAGGGTCGGGGTCTTCGCCGCGGCCTATTTCACTGTTGTATTTCCCTCGCGCAGCGGCCGCACAAGCAGCTTCCGCAACACCGCCGCGAGCGTACCGGGTTCGAGATAGCCCGGCGGCGGGCGGTAATACACCGTGTTCTCGTCGATGACGCTCGCCCGGCCGGGGGCGTCCCGGAGCACGTCGTCGAGTTTTTTCGGCTGTTTCGTGCGGAAGATCAGGTCCGGTCCTTCGAGCTTGATGCCGGCGACGCCCAGCGTGCCCGCGGCGATGCGGATCTGCGTCAGGTCGAGCAGCGCCTGCGCCGCCGGCGGCGGTTGGCCGTAGGCATCCGTCAGATCGCGCGACACCGCCTCCAATTCATCGAGCGTCGCCGACCGGCTGATGCGGCGGTACGCCTCCATGCGGAACTTGTCCGACGGGATGTACGCCTTGGGCAACTGGCCGGACATCGGCAGCTCAAGGTGCGTCTTGCTCGGCTCGATGCGCTCCTCCTGCTTGAGCCGCCGCGTCGCCTCCTCCAGAAGCTGGCAGTACATCTCGTAGCCCACCGCCGCGATGTGCCCCGACTGCTCCGCCCCCAGCAGGTTGCCCGCGCCGCGGATCTCCAGGTCGCGCATGGCGATCTTGAAACCCGCGCCGAGCATCGAGTAGTGCTCGATCGCCCCGAGCCGCCGCTGGGCCGTGTCCGTCAACGGTCGGTCCGGCGGGAGGATCAGGTAGCAGTACGCCCGGTGCTTGTACCGCCCCACGCGGCCGCGCAGCTGGTGCAGGTCCGCCAGCCCGAACTGGTCCGCCTGATTGATGAAGATGGTGTTCGCGGTGGGGATATCGACGCCGGATTCGATGATCGTTGTGCAGACGAGGATGTCCGCCTCCCGGCGGACGAACTTGAGCATGACCTCTTCGAGCTCGTGGCCGGGCATCTGGCCGTGGCCGATCAGGATGCGCGCGTCGGGCACGAGTTGACGCACGTCATCGGCGACGGAGGCGATGTTGTGCACGCGGTTGTGCACGAAATAGATCTGCCCGTCGCGGTTCAGCTCGCGCACCATCGCCCGCTTCATGCGCTCCCGGTCGTAGGGGATCACCTCGGTGACGATCGCCCGGCGGTCCAGCGGGGCCGTGGAGAGCGAGGAGATGTCACGCAGCCCGAGCATCGACATGTGCAGTGTGCGCGGGATCGGCGTGGCGCTGAGCGTCAGCACGTCCACCGTCAGGCGGAGCTGCATGAGCTTGTGCTTGTGCTCGACGCCGAACCGCTGCTCCTCGTCGATGATCACCAGCCCCAGGTCGGCGAACTTCACGTCCTGGCTCAGCAGCCGGTGCGTGCCGATGATCACGTCCACCTCGCCGCGCTCCAGCTTGTCGAGCACCGCGCGGGCCTCCGTCCCCGTCTTGTACCGGCTGATGCTCTCGACCCGGAACGGGTAGTCCGCCATCCGCTCGCGAAAGGTGCGCTCGTGCTGCTCGGCGAGGATCGTGGTCGGCACGAGCACCGCCACCTGCTTGCCGTACTCCGCCGCCTTGAACGCCGCGCGGATCGCCACCTCCGTCTTGCCGAAACCCACGTCGCCGCAGATCAGCCGGTCCATCGGCTGCTCGTCCGACATGTCCTTCTTCACCTCGCCGATCGCAGCGAGCTGGTCCTCCGTCTCCTCGTAGGGAAACTCGGCCTCGAACTCCAATTGCCACGGCGTGTCGGTCGGGTAGCGGATGCCCGGCATGCTCGCCCGCGCCGCCTGCACGCGCAGCAGCTCCGCCGCCATGTCCTTCACCGCCTCGGCGACCTGCTCCTTCTGTTTCGCCCAGCGTTTGCCGCCGAGAATCGACAGCGGCGGCCGGCCCTGGAACCCGCCGACGTATTTCTGCACCAGGTCGATCTGCGTCGCCGGCACGTGCAGCAGCGCCTGATCGGCGAACTCCAGCGTGAGGTACTCCTCGCTCCGCCCCTCCTTCTTCATCGCGCGCAGGCCCTTGAAGAGCGCGATGCCGTGGTCCACGTGAACGACGTAGTCGCCCACCGCCACGTCGAGGAACGCGTCCGACGCTTTTGTGCCCGCGCCGCCCGTCGCCATCACGCGCCGCAGTCTGCGCCGCGCGCCGTAGCGGTGGAACAACTCCTGGTGCGGCACGAGGATCAGCCGGCCGGGCTCGTCCGCTTTCTTTGTCGTGGGTAATTCCCACGTGAACCCGCGGTGCAGGTAGGACACCTCCGCCCGCACGCGCTCCTTCGCCTCCGGCGCGTGCTCGGTGAGCAGTTCCAGCAGCCGTTCACGCTCCGCCTCCTTGGGGCAGAGCACAACGACCAGCGCGCCGGTCTCCCCGGCCAGCGCCGCCACCTCGCGCACCGCATTCGCGGCGTCGCGGTCGAACGAGGGCAGCGGCGAGACCGGCGCCGAGATCAGCTCGCCCTCGGCGGCGACGGACGTGTACTGGTTAATTTCGACGTGGAGCCGGCCGATGATCGCGCGGAAGACCGCCTGCGGCGACTGGATGCCGTGCGGATTGGTCAACCGTTCGTAATAGCCTCGCCCCTGCTCGGCGAGCTCGAGCATCTCGTGCATCACGATGACGGCGTTGTCGGGGAGGAGCGAGAGCAGGCTGGTCGTGTTCTCATCCGATTGGAGCTGCGCGGCGGTCGCCCCAATCAGGCGGGTGGCGGTGAGCGTCTGCCCCGAGCCGAGCGTCTGCGCGTCGATCCGGCGGATGGAGTCGATCTCGTCGCCGAAATAATCCAGGCGGATCGGCCCGTCGCCGCCGCCGGCGGGGGGAAAGATGTCCACGATCCCGCCGCGCACCGCGAACTCGCCGGGCTGCTCGATCGCCTCGACGCGCTGATACCCCGACGAGGCAAGCCAGTCCGTCAGCTTCGCGATGGAGAGTTCCTTCCCCTTCTCGACCGTGAGCGTGAGCTTGTCGAGCGACCCGGGCTCGGGCACGCACTGCATCAGCGCCTGGATCGGCGCGACTAGCACGCCCGGCCCGCGCGCCAACTCGCCGGTGATGAGCCTGCCCAGCACGCCGATCCGCTCCGCGAGCAGGTCCAGGCTCACCGACGACTCACCCGGCATCACTTCCAATGCCCCGAACCGCTCCGCCGCCACACCCGGTGCGAAGAGCTCCATGTCATCCAGCGCGTCGTCCGCGTCGTCCAGGTGCGGGACGACCAGCACCACGAACCTCCCGCTCCGCTGCGCCAGCGCCGCGGTGATGAGCGAGGTACTCGACCCCTGGCTGCCGTGCACGACGGTGCGCTTGTGGTTCGCCACGCGTGCCGCGAGCACGTCGAGCGTCGGCGAGCGGACGAGGTGGTCCAGCCAGTTGGGTGCGGGTGGGGTCATTCGGGTCACGGTTAGGCATAGGGCGAGGCGGGTGGAGTGTATCGCACCGCGTTTTCGCGCCATAGCCGGGCTGTGAACAATATGCGTCGGCGATGGCCGTGACCGCGATAAACCATGGCCGACAACCGCCCCGTTCCGCCGCTCGACTATCATGTCCCACACGCCCGCGGAGGAGCGGCCATGCCGCACGACGTCACCGATCGCAACCGAACCCGCACGCAGGTCGCCGATCTCTATTTCATGGAGCACCGCGCCAAGACGCTGGACGTGGCGGCCTTTCTTGACCGCCACGACCGCGCGGCCGGCGACGAGGATTTCCGCGTGGCTCAACTCCGTCAGGCGGCGGCGATCCTCACCGACGGAAAGCCCGACCGCGCCAAGCGTATCCTTGAGCTGATGAGCGACCCGACACTCGAGCCGATCGCCAGGGCGGGGAGCAAGGGGGCGACCGGGGCGTACGCCCCGACAACCACGGAGCGGGCGAAACCCTGATGCGTTACATCGACCCGCACATCCACATGGTCTCGCGGACCACCGACGACTACCGCCACATGGCGCTGGCGGGCTGCGTCGCGGTAACGGAGCCGGCCTTCTGGGCGGGGTTCGACCGCTCCTCGCCGCAGGGGTTTTACGATTATTTCCGGCAACTCACCGAGACCGAGCCGCGCCGCGCCGCCGCGCACGGCATCAAGCACTTCACATGGCTCTGCATCAACCCCAAGGAGGCGGAGGACCCCGTCTT
This sequence comes from Planctomycetota bacterium, assembly GCA_021413865.1. Lineage (GTDB taxonomy): Bacteria > Planctomycetota > Phycisphaerae > Phycisphaerales > Phycisphaeraceae > JAIOPN01. The sequence continues at coordinate 111,185 of JAIOPN010000062.1, forward strand.
CGCGCGCGAGGTCATCGCGTTGATCCCGGATTTCCTTGATAAGCCGAACGTCCTGGGCATCGGCGAGATCGGCCTTAATAAAAATAGTTGCAACGAACTCTCGATCCTCGAAGACCAGATCGCCCTGGCGGACAGGCACAACCAGCTCATACTCGTGCACACGCCGCACCTGGAGGACAAGCTCAAGGGGACGCGCCTCATCATCGACGCCATCCGGCGCAACACGCGGATCGACCCGGGGCGCGTGCTGATCGACCACGTGGAGGAGCACACGGTGCGGGCCGTGCTGGACGCGGGGATGTGGGCGGGCATGACGCTCTACCCGGACTCGAAATGCACCGCCCAGCGCGCGGCGGACATCATCGAGGTGTACGGCAACGAGCGCATCTGGATTAACTCCGCCGGAGACTGGGGCCACAGCGACCCGCTCGCCGTGCCCAAGGCGGCGCTGGAGATGCGGCGTCGCGGGCATTTGGAGGCCTCCATTCAAAATGTCACGTTCGACAACCCCCAGAAGTTCCTGGGGCAGTCGCCGAGGTTCAAGATCGATGAGTGATTACGACCCGCTGGGCGTCGGGGTCCCGCTGGCGTACTGCACCAACGTGCACGCCGGGGCGACGCTCGAGCAAACCCTCGCCAACCTGGAGAAGCACGCCTGCGCGGTGCGCCGGATCGTCTGCCCGGACAAGACGATGGGCGTGGGCCTCTGGCTCAGCGCCGAAGCGGCGCAGCAGGTCGTAACGGAGAACCGCACCACCGAGCTGCGCGCCTGGCTCGCCGAGCGCGACCTGACGGTGCGCACGATGAACGGCTTCCCCTACGGCAATTTCCACGAGGCCGTCGTCAAGCACGCCGTCTATGAACCCGACTGGGCGGACCCGCGCCGGCTGGAATACACCAAGCACCTCATCACGATCCTCGCCGCGCTCCTCCCCGCCAACGGCGAGGGGAGCATCTCGACGCTGCCGATCGGCTGGCGGCCGTCGTTTGCGATGTCGATGGTCCGTCAGCGTGGGGCCGCCGAGCAACTGCTCGACCTGGTGCATTTCCTGGCACGGGTGGAGCTGGACACCGGGCGGTACATCCATATTGATCTGGAGCCCGAGCCGGGCTGCCTGCTCGACACCGCCGCGGACGTGATCGGTTTTTTTGAGCGTTACCTTCTCAAGAACCCGGACGAGGTGAGCGTCCGCGCCTACCTGCGGGTCTGCCACGACATCTGCCACTCGGCGGTCATGTTCGAGCCGCAGGAAGAGGTGATCCGGGCCTACACCCGCGCGGGATTGGGTGTCGGCAAAGTGCAGGTCTCCTCGGCGGTGCGCGTCGCGTTTGATGAATTGCCGGAGGCCCATCGCGCCCAAGCGATGGAGCAACTCAGGGCGTTCGACGAGCCGCGGTATCTGCACCAGACATGCGTCCGCGGCAAACCGACTTCCAAACCGGTGTTCCACGAAGACCTCTCCGCGGCGCTGGCGGGCGTATCGGGCGAAGTCGGCGGCGAGTGGCGGGTGCATTTCCACGTCCCGCTCTTCCTCGAACAGTTCGGTCAACTGGGCACGACGCAGGAGCAGATCCTCCCCGCCGTGCGCGCGGCCATCGCCGCGGGCACGAAACATTTCGAGGTCGAGACCTACGCGTGGTCCGTGCTGCCGCCGGAGCTGCGCACCGGCGAGCTGGCGGAGGGCATCGCCCGGGAGATGACCTGGCTCGCGGGGGTCATGAACGCGCCGGTCAATCGCCCCACAAGGCCGCGCCCGGCACGCTGACACCATGCAGACCCGCCACTGGCTCCAACTCTGTCGCGTCAGCAACGTGCCCACCGTGGTGGGCAACGTGCTCGTCGGCTGCGCCCTCAACGCCTCGTTCTCACAGGGTTTCCCGTGGTTGCGGGCGGCGGTCGTCTCCGTCGCCATCGTGCTGCTCTACATCGCGGGCATGGCCCTCAACGATGTCTGCGACGCCGGCCTCGACCGCGTCGAACGCCCCGAGCGCCCGATCCCCTCCGGAAAAATCACCCGGCAGCAGGCGGCGATCTTCGTCGCCCTCGCGATGGTACTCGGCCTGGCGATCCTCTCCGTCATCTCGTTCTTCACGCTGCTCTCCGGCCTGATGCTGATGGCGATGATCATTGCCTACGACACGCTGCATAAGCGTGCCTCGTGGATCGCTCTGCTGATGGGCGTCTGCCGCGGGCTGGTCTATGTCACGGCGGCGGTGGCCGTGGGCTGGCCGCCGGCGTGGCCGGAGATGCTCTCGTTCGCGGTGATGCTGACGGCCTACGTCATGCTGCTGACGCTCGTGTCGCAGGCGGAGAACGCCGAGCAGCTCGCGGGCCGTGCGTGGCTGTCGGCGGTGATCCTCCTGCTCGCCCTCTTCGCGCCGCCGATCCGCCTGCACGGCGGGCCGTGGTGGGCGATCTTCCCGGCCGCGCTGCTGGCGTGGTGGATGTACCGCGCCTGCCGGGCCGTGTTCGCCAAACCGCCGCAGACCAAACGCGCAATCCTCACCTGGCTCTCGGGCTTGTGCCTGTTCGACGCCTACATCCTCGCCCTGCTCGGTTGGCCGTGGCCCTGCGCGGCGGCGCTGGTCTGTTTCCTCGCCACCACGCGGCTGCACAGGCGTATCATGGGGACGTAACCCATGCCCTACCCCACCGCCGTCATCAATGTCGTGGGCCTCACCACGTCGATCCTCGGCGACCACACGCCCCACCTCCTGGCGCTCGCCAAGGCCGGCTCGGTCCGCCGGCTGCGGCTAGAGTTCCCCGCCGTCACCTGCAGCGTGCAGGCGAGCATGCTCACGGGCCTGCGCCCCATCCGGCACGGCATCGTCGGCAACGGCTGGTACGACCGCGACCTCTCCGAGGTCCACTTCTGGAAGCAGAGCAACCGCCTGGTGCACGGCGAAAAGGTGTGGGAGGCCGCCCGCGTGCGCGACCCGTCGGTCACCTGCGCGAACCTCTTCTGGTGGTTCAACATGTACTCCAGCGCGGACGTCTCGGTCACGCCGCGGCCGATGTACAAGGCGGACGGCCGAAAGATTCCCGACTGTCACACGCGCCCCGCCGACCTGCGCGACCGGCTGCAAGCGGAACTGGGCGCGTTCCCGCTCTTCAACTTCTGGGGGCCGGGGGCGTCGATCGTGTCGAGCCGGTGGATCGCCGACGCCGCAATGCGCGTGCACACCTGGCACAAACCAACGCTCTCGCTGATCTACCTGCCGCACCTGGACTACGCCCTGCAAAAGCTCGGCCCGGAGCACGCGGGCGTCAAGAGCGCCGCCGCCGAGATCGATGGGCAGGTCGGGCGGCTGCTCGATTATTTTAATAAGCACGGCGTGCGCGTGATCGTGCTGAGCGAGTACGGCATCGAGCCTGTGACGGAGGCGATCCCGATCAATCGCGTGCTGCGACAGGCCGGGGCGTTGAAGGTGCGGCTCGAAGATGGATTAGAAATGCTCGACGCCGGTGCAAGCGATGCGTTTGCCGTCGCCGACCACCAGGCGGCGCACGTTTACGTCAACGACCCGGCGCAGGTCGGCCACCTCGCCGCCATGTGCGCGTCGATCAAGGGGGTCGCCCGGGTGCTCGACCGCAAGGCGCAGACGGAGATGGAGTTGGCCCACCGCCGCGCGGGGGATTTGGTGCTCGTCGCCGAGCCGGGCCATTGGTTCAGCTACCCGTGGTGGCTGGACGACTCCCGTGCCCCCGACTTTGCCCGCACCGTCGATATCCACCGCAAGCCCGGCTACGACCCGCTCGATCTCTTCATCAACCCGAAGCTCACCCTGCCCAGCCTGCACATCGCCTTCAAGCTGGGCCTCCGCAAGCTCGGCTTCCGAACCCTGCTGGACGTGATCCCGCTGGATACCCGGCTCGTCCGCGGGTCGCACGGCCGGGTGGACATGCCCCTGCCGCTCCAACCCCTGCTCATCACCCGCAAGCCCCTGGAAGACCCCGACGAACCCGTCCCCTGCCACCGGGTCCATGATGTCATCCTGGACCACCTTTTTCGGCCTGAATTGTGAAGCCCACCCCCTGAAACCAAGCCCGATCCTGAGTCCGCGAAGGATCGGGGTCTTACCGGACCGCCGGGCGGGCCCCGCAGACCCCGACGCCTCGGAAGACCTCGGCATCGGGCCTGGCCTGAAAACCGACTTTTCACCGTACAACCTGTACGAAAACGGGGTACTCCCACGCTAGGGAGGGTGCAGTACCTATCGAACGGGATCATCTCGCATTCGATCGGCAGAAGAAGAGAGAGCGATGCACGACAGGGATTTGGACCAATTTGAACGGCTGTTAGCACGGCTGGACCAGCGCAAGCCCGGCGAACCGGAGGAGGCCGCCCTCACCGAGCCCGGCGACGCGGAGGACCTGGCCTCCATGCAGGAGCTTGCCCACGCGCTGGCCGACCGGTCTCGGGGGGACGCCGCCCACTTCACGCTCGCGCAGGTCACCGAACTGGTCCGCCAGCGCCGCGATCAGGGCCAGGAATGGGTCGTGCCCGACCATGTGGCGGCCTGCCCGCTCTGCCTCGAAGCATTCGAGATCGTGCTGACGGGCTGGTCCGAGACGGACCCGGCATCGCTCGCCCGCTACCGCGCCCTCTTCCCCGGGAAGACCGAAGATGTCGCCGGCCGCATCGACCCGACCACCGCGCCGCTGATCGCCCCGCGCAGCCGCCGGCGCGTGCCGTGGGCCGGGCTGGGGCGTGTTGCCGCGGCCATCGCCTTCATCGCATTGCTCATCATCGGGTGGAACGCCTACAACAAGCCGACCGGCTCGACCAACGCGATGCTCGCCGAGGGCGGGCTGGTGATCGACGACGGCGTCATCACCGTTGACGAAGCCCTGACTCCCCCCACCGCCGCGGCGCCGGGCAACAAGCCCTCGGCCGTGAAACCGATCCCTGTCGGACAGGTCCTGGCCTCGGGCCAGCGTGCCATCGCCACCAAGCGGACCAAGCTCGCCTTCCGCGATGGCAGCACGCTGGAGATCGAGGGCAGGTCGCGCATCGCCGTCGAGGAACCCGTGAGCGGGCAGGTCACCGTCCGCCTCCAGGCCGGCGCGGTCACCGCCTCGGTCACCAAGCGGAAACCCGGGCAGACCTTCGGCGTGTTCACCCCGCTAGGGGACGTCGCCGTCGTCGGCACGCGGTTCAGCGTCGCGTGCGAGGGCGAGGACGTGGAGGTCTTCCAGAACAACCCCGGCCTGACGGCGCCGCACCAGAGCAGCGCGACCTTGCGGGCCGTCACCGTCACCGTCTTCGAGGGCATCGTCCGCGTCAACAACCGGCGTGACACGGTGCAGGTCCGCGCCGGCCACACCGCCACGCTCCACGAAGACCCGCCGACGATCGACATCGCGGAGACGAGGCCATGAGGGCGGCCCGCGGCGCGGCACGTGCGGCCTTGATCGCATCGCTGGTTTTGGGATCGTTCGCCCCGCCGGCTTTCGCCGACGCCGAGGAGGCGCAGTACAACGTCGTGGTCAGCCTCTACAACGCCGGCCAGTGGCAGGCGGCGGTCTCCAAGATCGACGAACGGCTCAAGCTCGAGCTGCCCGACGCCATGCGGGCGCGCTACGTTTACGCGAAAGGCCTCGCGTTCGAGCGTGGCCAGAAGACCAAAGAGGCCCACGCCGCCTATGACGAACTGTTGACGAAATACCCCGCCGCCGCCGAGGTTCACACCGCCCGCGTGGCCATCCTCTACCTGGATTACGCCGCTGGGGAGAGCGTCGCGGTGACCGCCGGTTATCCGAAGATCGACCAGGGCAAGCTCGCCGCCGGGGACAAGCGCAACCTCACACTGATGTACGCCGAGAGCCTCGCCACGCAGGGGCAGGCGCAGCCGGCCGTCGCCGCGTACAAGGCCGCGATCGCCGCCGGGGCGGACGCCGCACCGCTGGCACCCCGCCTCTTCGGGCTGTACCACCAGCTCGGGATGAACGCAGACCTGCTGGCGGCCTCCGCCAACGGCGTGACAGGCATCGACGCCGACACGCTGGCGCTGGTCCGCGCCGAGGCGATGCTCGCCCTCAACCAGTTCCCCCAGGCCGACGCGGAGGCTGCCAAGGTGCGGGAGTCGGGCGACCTCTACCCGCGTGCCTCGTTCATCCGCGCCCAGTCGCTGATCCGGCAGAACAAGCTCAGGGAGGCCGCCGCGCCACTCGCGATTGCCGTGGCCAGGATGAAAAACCCGGCCGCGCCCCCCTCGGCACGGCTGGCGCTGGCGGAGTGCTTCATCGAGGCGGGCAACGCCGAGGGCGCGGCCGACGCCGTCGCCGGCGCGGAAAAACTGATCGACACGCTGCCCGACGCCGACCGCGCCAAGACGCGCGCCCAGGCGTCGCTCATCAAGGTGCGCCTGGCGCTGGCGTCGAAGGACCGCAAGCGGATCGCCAAGGCCGTCGCCGACGCCCGCGCCGCCGTCCCCGCCGATCAGCTCCCCAAGCTGCTCTACGCCCGCCTCTTCGCGCTCTCGGAAGAGGGCGAGAACAAGGCGATCGTGCAATCGATGGCCCAAGACCTGCCCGTGCTCCAGACCAGCGACGAGTACGGCCCCTCCGCGATGATCTTCGCCGCCGCCCTCCGCGCCACTGGCCAGCCCGATGAGGCGATGAAGGTGCTACAGGAGCTGATCCAGAAAAAGCCGGCCGCGCCCGAGGCGGTCAAGGCCCGCGTGGTGATCGCCAACGCCCTACTCGACAAGGGCGACACCGCCGGCGCGGCCGCGCTGCTCGACGCCGTCGTCGCCGACAAGCAGTCGCCCGAACGGTTAGGCAAGGCCGCGATGGACGAGGTGCTCTTCAACCGCGCCGTGCTCGCGGAGAAAAACGGCAACCACGACGCCGCCATCCAATCGCTCACGGCCCTGCTCGCCTCTACCCCTACCGATGAGACCGCCAAGCAGGCCGCCCCGCTGCTGGGCCAGGCGTACGCCGCCAAGGGCGACTTCGCCAACGCCGCGGCGACGTGGAAAAAAGCCCTGGCCGACGGCCGATTCCGCGACGAGGCGGACCTGCGCGACCGCCTCTCCCGCGCCCAGTTCGCCGTGAAGGATTACGCCGGCGTGGTCGAGCAGATGGAGGCCTGGTCCAAAACGCTCAAGGACCCGGCGAAGCTGCCGCGCGAGAGCCGTGAACTCTGGGCGCGCTCGCTCTTCTCCGCCAACCGCTTCGCCGATTCCGCCGCGATGTACGCCACGCTCGCCGAGTCGCACCGGGACACGCCCGGTTACGCCTACGAGGCGGGCGTCGCCTACGACCGCGCCAACGACGCCGCCTCCGCCGAGAAGTGGTACGGCAAGGCGCAGAGCAACAAAGAAAAACTGCCGCCCGAGTACGCCGCGGCGGTGGACGACAACCTCGCCTCCCTGCGGCTGCGCAGCGGCACGGGCGACATGGGCGCCTCCATGTGGCTGGACCGGCTGGCGTCGGCGAAGGACGAGAAAGAGTTCGACCAGGCCTCCGCGGCGGTGCGGAAGGTGCTCCAGGCCGGCAAGCTCGGCCCCACCGAGCGCGGCCGGCTGACGCAGATCATGAACGGCCTGCCCGTCGAGAAATCGCGCCGCTACGCCGTGGGCGCGCTGCTCCTCGAATCCCTCCTCGCCGCCAACGACCTCAAAACCGCCGGCCAGATCGCCGACGCGCTCAACGACGCCTTCACCGCCAACGAAAAGACGATCCCCGCCACCGAATCCGGCGCGACGCTCGGCCCGGCGGTCATCCACTTCGCCCGCGGCGAGTCCATGCGCGACAGGGGCAGGCCCACCGACGCCCTGGTGGAGTACGAGACCGTGCTGTCGGCCTACCCATACAACGAGTGGCCCGACGCCGCCGCCTGCGGCGCCGCCGAGTGCTACGCCGTTCTGGGCGACAAGGCCACCGCCATCACCAAGTTTCAGGAAGTCATTGCCGTGAACCCGCCCCCGCCCGCCTCCGCCAGATGGCGGGAGCTGGCGCAGCGACGCATCGCCGAACTTCAGAAGGAGGTCAAGCCTTGAATTACTTCATCCAGACCGTTGACCTGTTCCTGCGCGGCGGCATGTTCATGTGGCCGCTGCTGATCGCCGCCATCGCCGCCATCGTGCTTATCGTCGAGCGGCTGCTCTACCTGCGTGAGAACCGCATCAACTGGGACCGCTTCCACTTCGAGCTTAAGAGCGCTCTCAAGGAGAACGACTTGGAGCGTGCCACGGTGCTGGCCGCCAAGACCAGGGGCGTCATCGGCCGGGTGATGGAGGAGTGCCTCCTGAAGATCAAGGCCGGCGAGACCGACGTGGAGAGCGCCACCGAAAAGATCATCCTCGACGAGATGTCGTCGATGGAAAAATCGCGCGGCTGGCTCGCCGTCATCATCCAGGTCTCCCCGCTGCTGGGCATCATCGGCACCGTGCAGGGCATGATTGTCTGCTTCATGTCCATCGAGGCCTCCGCCACCACCGACCCCAAACTCCTGGCCAGCGGCATCTACACCGCGCTCATCACCACCTTCGGCGGCCTGGTCGTCACCATCCCCACCGCCGTCGCCCAGGAGTACTTCCGCAAGGAGATCAACAACATCCTCCACTTCATGGACCTCTACCTCATCGAGGTCCGCGAGTGGCAGGATAAGCGGACGGGCCTGGACGACGGCCACGGCAAGGAGACCGAGCATGCGCTCCAGCACGCGTAAGCGCCACCGCCTCGAGCCCAGCAACGGCATGGACATGACGCCCCTGATCGACGTCGTGTTCCAGCTCATCCTTTTCTTTATGCTGACCTCGAGCCTGACGCGCCCCAACCAGATCCAGCTCGACCTCCCCGAGTCCTCCAGCGGCGTCAAGGCGCAGGAGGAGCAGTCGCTCGTGGTCTCCTACCGCATCGCCGAGGGCGGCCCCGCCATCCTGCTCAACGACAAGCCCGTCGCCCAGCTCTCCAAGCTCGGCGAAGCGATGGCCGCCATCGCCCAGCCCAGCGAAAAGCCGCGCGTCGATATCCGCATCGACAAAACCGTGCCCTACCAGGAAGTCATCTCGCTCATGGACACGGTGCGCGACGCTGGATTCCCGAAGTTTTCCCTCCAGACCCTGGCCGGCGGGAGCCGCTAAATGCCCCACGGGCATGACCATCACGGGAGCGGCAACGGGAACGGGCACAGCCACGGCCCCGCGGCCAAGGTGCGCCTCGTCGGCACCGTCGCCGGCGTGGACGCCTGCCACCTGCTCACCGACGGCGACAACCTCGTCGCCGGCTCGGCGCTCGCCTGCGACCTGGTCATCGCCGACCCCCTCGTCCCCCGCCGCGCTTTCCGCCTCCGCGAGGTCAAGGACCACCGCGAGCGAGGCAGGGCCTGCGACTCGGGCTGGGTCTTCGAGGCGCTGCCCGGCGCCCGCGTCTTCGTCAACAACGAACTGGCCTCCCGCGAGCACCTGCACTTCGGAGACACCATCGCCTTGGGCTGCCACCGCTTCACCTTCCTCGACGGCCGGTCCGACGAGCGCGACCGCCGTGCCAACATCGACGTCGAGGACCTCTGCACCGCACTGGTCAAACCGCTTCCCATCCCCACCGGCTTCCTCCAGGGCCAGGCGAGTTGGCGCGACCGCGTGCGCAGCCGGAAGGCAATCGTCCCCGGCATCCTGCTCGCGTTGCTCGCCGCGCTGCTGCTCTTCCTGTTCCACCAGCCGGAAAAAATCTTCGAGCAGATGCAGGAGCCGATCGAGGTGGTCATGGCCCCGTCGGAGGTCGGCCCGCCCTCGCCCGGTGCGGTCCGCTCCATGGCGCAGGTGCAGCGGCAGACCGTCGCGACCCCCTCCGACAACGACAAGCCCGCCGGCATCCAGGACAAGACCGTCCAGCCGATACGCAACCTGAGCATCGACACCATGGCCATGAAGAACGACGCACTGACCCCGGCGCCGCCAGTGGAGGTCAGCCGTGTGATGGACCAAACGACGCCCGACCTCGCGCCGCTCGCGATGGCCGCGCCGGCCCCGGCGAAAATCGAGATGAAGCGCGATACGGCGGCCCTGAGCCGCAGCGCCCCCGTACGGCGGCTATCGGTCGCCGAGGCCGCCACACTCGCCGCAAGACAGGACGTGACTTTTGCTGACGGCGTGGCGGGCGGCACGGGCCGGGTGAAAACCAACAAGGGCACGATCCAAGCCAGCACCAGCACGGTCGTGTCATCGCAGGCCGCCCAGCAGCGTGCCACTCCGCCGCCGGCCAAACTCGACCAGGGCAAGGCCGACGTGCTCGCCGGCCTGCGCTACCAGGCCAGCCCCGTGCAGACCGAGTCCTACATGGGCACGCGCATCCCGGTGGCGCGCATGACCGAATCGCTCTCCGCGATCCCCGGCGCGGAAACAGCGGGCGCCGGCGGCTCCGGCAACGTCAGTGGGCCCTCCAAGAGCTACACCCTCGACGGCGAGGTCTCCGACGGCGAGATCGCCCTGAGCAACCTGAAGACCGGCCGATTCGTCGTCCACGGCCCCGGCACCCCACCCTGGGCCGAACCCGCTACGTACTGCTACGTCGGCAAAACGGTCGTCGATGGCAAGCCGTTCCTCTACGTCTCATTCGTCTGCACCGACCCGAACGTTGACGCGATCGTGAACAGCTACGCCAACAACCCCGGGTCTTACCGCATCGAGAAGGACGACAGCGTCGAGATATTCCTCGACACGACGTACAACCGGACGAGCTACTACCAGATGATCATCAACACGCGCGGCCTGTACTGGACGCAGTACGCCCCCGACGCAACGCGCGGCATCAACGCCGAGGGCACCGCATGGGACGCCTCGCCGCGCATCAAGACGACGATCAACCGCGCCGGCGGCCGATGGACGGTCGAGGCCCTCATCCCGTTCGATCGCCTGGGTGGGGTGCCCGCCCCCGGCTCGCGCTGGGCGGTCAACTTCGTCCGCAACTACCGCGGCCAGACAAACCCCGGCGGCTACCAGAACTGGTTCTCGGTCTATGACGCCTCGGTCAACTACCACCACCCCCGCCTGTTCGGCGCGTTCCAGTGGTGAGCCCGCTTGTTTCAGGCTCACCAAGCCCGATGACGAGTCCGCGAGTCGTCGGGGTCCCAAAAGCAGCTTTTGGCCTTGGTTTTATACCCCCGGCGTGGTATAAAATTGCTCCGTGAAACCCGCCCCGCAAGCGGCGCTCGACGCCCTGCTCGAGCGCATCCTCAAACACGACCGCGACGCGTGGGATCGGCTCGTCCGAGACTACTCGGGTTTTCTCACGGCCATCGCACGCAAGGTCTTCACCTCCTACGGCGCCTCCACCGCGACCCACGACGTCGAGGACGCTGTCGGCGACGTCTGGAAGAACCTCATCGAGAACGACTGCCGCGTCATCCGCCTCTGCCTCGAGCGGAACAACTTCCTCCAGACCCTTCAGGTGATCGCCCGCAACCGCTGCGTGGACATCCTCCGCCGCAGGCAGGGGGCGATGACGCTCAACGACATACAGCCCGCCCAGCCGACCCGCCCCGAGCCCGAGTGCTCGCCCGAGGAGCTCGCACGCATCGTCGATGAACTCCCTCAGCGCGAGCGGCTGCTCATCACGCTCTTCTTTTTGCAGGGCAAGAAATACCGCGAGATCGCCGACCTCACCGGCATCCCGCAGAACAGCATCGGGCCGACCATCGCGCGAGCGCTGGCACGCCTTCGTAAAACGATCAAAGACTGACTCACCCCACCTTGTCGTAGCTGCTGAGCTTGACCTCGCTGCCGCACGGGCCGCCGCCCTTGCTCGCGTCGAACGGGATCTCGTTGCCGTCGAAGTCGAGGATCGGGAAATAAAACCGGCTGCACGAGGCCGTCGTGCGCGGCATGTAGTGGCAGATGAACGACCGCCGCCACGTCGTCGCCGATTTGTTCGGGCCCGAGCCGTGGATCACGCTGCCGCCGAAGAAGAGCACGTCGCCGGGCTTCAGGTCCGCCGGGATCGCCTTCATCCCCTCGGGGACGGGGACCAACTCGCTCGTGAAACTCTCGCTCCCGTCCGACGCCTCCGGGCAGATCACGCCCAGACGGTGCGAGCCCGGGACGATGTTCAGCCCGCCGTTGCCGGTGGTCGAGGGATCAACCGCCAACCACGCGGCGTAGCACGTGTCCGGCTGCACCTCGAGGTAGAAATTATCCTGGTGCAGCGCCTGCCCCTTCCCGCCCGGCGGCTTGAAGTAGAACATGCTCTGGCACGCGACCAGGTCCTCGCCGACAATCGTCTCCAGCACCGAGCGGACGCCCGCGTGGAGCATCATGCGCTTGCTCAGGTCATCGAACCGGTGCGGCATCATCACACGCGGGTAGCGCCTCAGCGGGTCGTTCGCCCCGTCGCCCTCGGTGGTGGGCACCCAGTGGTTCGGGATGGGCTGACCGGCGGCGCCGATCTTGTCGAACGTCTCGGCGATCGCCTTCACCTCTTCGGCGCCGAAAAGCCCACGCACGATGAGGTAGCCGTTCTCACGGAAAAAGGCGGCGTCGGCGGGCGAGGCGTGGCGGACGGCGGAACCAGCCATGGGCGTATCCTCAGCGAAAGGGGAATCAGGTCATTCTACCCGGCTATCTCTCTTGCCGCCGCCAAGCCCGATGACGAGTCCACGGTGCACCGGGGTCTGCTGCGTTCATTGCACCGCCTACCACGAAGAGCGACAATCCCCAAACCCGCGAGGGTGAGGAACGAAGTGCATGTCGTCCGCCGATACCAGACTTTGGGTCATCGACACCGCGATCCGCGACGGCACGCTCGAACGCCTCGGCGATGCGCGCCGCCTGGCGGATCGGCTGGCGACGCGCGTGGGCGTTATCGCGATCTCGCAAGAAAAGCCCGACGCCGACCGCCTCGCCCGCCACGGGGCCGATCGTGTCATCCATGTCGCCGCCGAGCACGCGTCGAACCCGGCGGTATTGCCGGTGCTCTCCACGTTCTTCGATTCACACCGCCCCTGGCTCGTGATCGCCCCTGCGGACTGCCACGGCCGTGAGCTGGCGGCGCGGCTGGCGGCACGGAAAGAGTGGCGTCTGTTTTCGCCGGTGCTGATGGTGCAGGCACGCGGGAGGGAGTTCGACATCACGGCCGTGGACCGGACGGAGAAGCTCTGCCGCCGTGAGCGCATCCCCGTGGGCGAGCCGGCCGTGGTGACGATGCGTGACGGCGTGGGCGAACCCGTGCCTGCCGCCGAACGACACGGAGATTTTTCGACCATCACGGTTGCCCATGACGCCGCTTCTGAGCGCGTCGTTGTGGAACGCACCATCCCCGCCGACCCGGCAACGGTGGACATCCGCTTCGCCCCCAAGCTCGTCGCCGGCGGGCGCGGCCTGGGCAACAAAGAAGGATTCGATGCATTGCGTAAATTCGCCGATCGCCTGGGCGCCGGCGTGGCGGCGAGCCGGGTCGCGGTGGACATGGGCTGGATCGAGCACGCCCGCCAGGTCGGCCAGACCGGCCACACCGTCAAGCCCGAGCTCTACATCGCCTGCGGCATCAGCGGCGCGTCGCACCACCTCGAGGGCATGAGCGGCGCGACGCACATCATCGCCATCAACACCGACCCGCAAGCCCCGATCTTCCGCAAGGCGCACCTGGGCCTGATCGCGGACCTCTACGCCGTGCTGCGGCACGCCGGGGAGGGCCTGGAGTGAGATCGCTCGGCGACCCGAACGTGACGCGTGAGATTTTCGGCAACGTGCCGGCGGCGCTCCAATACGCCTTCTATTTCACCGCCACCCTCGCCTGCGGCTGGGCGGTGCTCATCTTCCTGCGCCGTGGCATGACGTGGCGGAGCGCCACGGGGGACGCCCGCGCCCACGACCCGCGGCGGACGCGCCTCCAGAAATTATTTTCTGTTGTCGGCTACCTCACCTTCCACCGCGAGCTGCGCCGCGATCCCTTTGCCGGCACGGCCCACATGCTCATGTTCCACGGCTTCTTCATCCTCTTCATCGGCACCTGCCTCGTCGCCGCCGAAGAGTACGGCTCGAAACTCACGGGCCTCCATCCCCTCTTTTTCTACGGTCGGTTCTACCTGATCTCGTCCCTCGTCATCGACCTGGGCGGCGTCGCGTTCCTCGTCGGCACCGGTATGTTCATCCAACGCCGGCTCTCGGCGGGACCGACGCGCATCCTCCGGGCGTGGTGGGTGGCGGCGCTGTCGCTCCTGCTCGCGGCGATCGGCCTGAGTGGGTTCCTCCTCGAAGGGGCCCGCATCGCGCGCGACATGCCGGGCTATGAGAAGTGGAGCGTCGTCGGGTACGGCGTTGCGGTGGCGATGCGCGGCGCGGGGCTGAGCGGCGAGGCGACGCTGCCGTGGCACCGGGCGCTCTGGGCGACACACGCGGCGTTTTGCGTCGTATTTTTCGCGCTGCTCCCTTGGGGGTCTTTCAGCCATGCGGTGTACGGGGCCGCGAGCTGGGCGAACCGCACGCTGCGTGCCCCCGGCCGGCTGCGCACACCGGTCATCGGGCAGGCGTCGCCCGGCGCGGCGGCGTGGAGCGACATGGGCTGGACCGATCTATTGCAGGCCGACGCCTGCACGACGTGTGGCCGGTGCAACGCCGTCTGCCCCGCAGCGGCGGCGGACAAGCCGCTGCGGCCGCGCGAGGTGGTGCTCGGGCTGCGCGCGGCGATGGATGCCCAAAGCCCAGGCATGGCCATGCCTGGGCTTTCCGCCCTCATCCCCGACGACGTGATCTGGTCCTGCACCACCTGCGGGGCGTGCAATACGGCGTGCCCGGTGGGCATCGAAGTGTTCGACAAGATCGTCGAGTTGCGCCGCGGGCGTGTGGAAGAGGGCCGTGTGCCCGAGGCCGCCGAGCGCGTCTTCGACTCCACCGCGTCGCGCTTCAACCCGTTTGGCAAGCCCAACAGCGACCGCATGCTCTGGGCGACCGGCCTGGACGCGCCTGTCGCCGGGGAAAACGAGCCCGTCGAGTTCCTCTACTGGGTCGGCTGTGCGGGGAGCTTCGACCCCGACGGCCAGGGTGTCGCACAATCGATGGTCAAAATCCTCAACCACTTGGGCGTGCCGTACCGCGTGCTGGGCAAGCGTGAGCGCTGCACCGGCGACCCCGTCCGCCGGATGGGCGAGGAGGGGATGTTCCAGGAACTGGCGCGGGGCAACATCAACCAATTGAAATCGCACGGCGTCCGTCGCGTGCTCGTGCACTGCCCGCACTGCTTCAACACCTTCAAAAACGAGTACCCGCTGTTCGGTGGAACATTTGAGGTCGAGCACCACAGCGTGTTCCTGCAACGCATGATCGGCGAGGGACGGCTGAAGCTAACACGAGGTAACGGAAGCTCGGTCACGTTCCACGACCCGTGCTACCTGGGGCGGATCAACGGCGAGGTCGCCCCGCCGCGCGCGGTGCTCCACGCCCTGCCGCAGTTGCGCGTCGTGGAGATGCCCCGCAGCGGAAAAGACTCGTTCTGCTGCGGCGCGGGCGGCGGATCGATGTGGCTGGATGTGAAGGGTGCGCAGCGCGTCGAGTCCATCCGTGCGAAGGAGGCGGCGGAGACCGGCGCGGCCACCGTCGCGACGGGCTGCCCGTTTTGCAAGGGGATGATCAAGGCGGGGCAGCAATCACTGGCAAGCGGGGCTGTAAAGCAAGACGTGAAGGACCTGGCGGAACTGATCGTCGATGCGGAGGGTTTATAGAAGAATGGCTTGGAGCGTGACGGTCATCGTGGGCAGCGTGGCGTGCGTCGGGGATGATGCGCCCCGGGTGCTGCCAGGCTCCGACCGCGCGGCTGCGGCCGTAGCGAAACAGATGGCACGTGGGCCGTTTCACGCGGCGGCGCGGGGCGGGGACGTCGAGGCGATGCGCTACGCGCTGGCCTCGGGGGCACGCTCCGTCGGCCTGCTCGACGCGGACACCCACACCGATTTCGACATCGCCCTGATCGGCTCGGGCGGGTGCGGGGAGCTCGGCGACACACTCCCGGCGACGCTGGCGGAAACACGTGGCGCGGCGCTGGTGTTCGAGGTGCTGGCGGCCGAAATTACGGGCGAAGCCCTGCGCGTGACGCGCGACCTGGGGCGCGGAGCCAGGGAGGTTCTGCGGGTCACGCCTCCGGCGGTGCTGGTGATGAGCGGGGATGCTCCGCGCGGTGGTTATGTGTCGCGGCACCGGTTGCGGTCGATCAATCTCTCCCTCATGCCCCCGCCGCTCGCGCTCAGCGACGAGGCCGCACCGACCGATTGGGAACACGTACGGCCACGCACGCGCACCACCGACCTGGCCGCGCGGACCGGCGGCCCGGCGACGGCCCGGATGCAGAACGTCTTCGGCATCACCGAATCGATCGCCGCACCCGCCGAATCCTCCAACCTCATCACCGCCGACGCCGCGACGTGCGCCCGCCACCTGCTGCGCTACCTCGCCCATCACGGGTTCATCACGCGGAAGATGGAACCCGTCACCGACGCACCGGAACCGGCGGCGCAGAGCACGACGAACCTCGCCACAACGCCGACACGCGCCGCATCGGGCTTGTCGCTGACACACCGTCTCGCCCGCTCGCCACGCCCCGTCGATCAACCCGTCACCGGTATCACGCGCCGCCCCCGCCCCGCCTCAACATCAGCGCAACTCCCGGCCGCCTCCCACAACCGTCTGCGCGGCCCGCGGCCCGTCGGCGTCGCCTCACCGCCCCGCCTGCGCGGGCCGTTCCCGTTCCCCAACCCCTGACTCAAACACCGCACGATCGGAGCCACCATGGCCGAGTTTCAATACCTGTTCACGCCTCTGAAGATCGGTCACGTCACGGTGAAGAACCGCATCTCCTGCAGCGCCCACGCCGATGCGCTGGCGTTCGATGGCATGCCCGCCGACCGCGAGCGACGCTACTACGAGGAAAAGGCCCGCGGCGGCGTCGGCTTCATGATGTGCTTCGGCTCGGCGAGCGTGCACCCCACCAGCACCGCCCGCGACTGGAACGGCGTCGAGCTCTTCGACGACCGCGTCATCCCCTTCCTCAAGAAATTCAGCGACACCATGCACGGCTACAAGGTTCCTGTCTGCGCCCAGATCACCCACCGCGGCCGGCGCGGGCGGAGCATCGACTTGTGGAACCGGCAGTACGGCCCGAGCGACACACGCGAGCCCAACCACCGCGAAAACCCCCATCCGCTCGAGCCCCACATGATCGACGAGCTGGTCAACTCCTTCGCCGCCGCGGCGGGACGGCTCAAGGAGGGCGGGTTCGACGGCTGCGAGGTCATGGCCAGCCACTGCCACCTCATCGACCAGTTCTGGACGCTCAACGTGAACAAGCGGAGCGACGCCTACGGGGCGCAGAGCATCGAATCGCGCCTGAAGTTCGGCGTGCGCATCATCGAGGCTGTGCGTGAAAAGGTCGGGCGTGACTTCATCGTCGGCATCCGCGTGACGGGCGACGACTTCACCGAACGCGGGCTGGACAACGCGCAGATGCAGGAGATCTGCGGGAAACTGAACGACCTGAAGATGCTCGACTATTTCAACGTGATCGGCGGGACGGCCGAGACGTTCGTCGGGGAGGCGGCGGCGGTACCGAACATGTCGTTCAAGCTCGGGTGCTACACCTACTTGGCGGCGAGCATCCGCAAGGTGGTGGACGTGCCGGTGATCGCGTTCGGTCGGATCGTGGACCCGGTGCAGGCGGACAAGATTCTGGCCAACGGCGAGGCGGACATGGTGATCATGAACCGCGCCCTGATCGCCGACCCGCACCTGCCCAACAAGGCGCAGGCGGGGAAGCTCGACGACATCCGCCAGTGCATGGGCTACAACGAGGGATGCATCGACCGCATCTACACGGGGCGCGGCGTGACGTGCGTGCAGAACCCGGTGGTCGGCCGCGAGGAGAAGTGGGCGGAGCTGACGGTCGCGGGCGGAAAAAAGAAGATCGTCGTGGTGGGCGGCGGGCCGGCGGGTTTGGAAGCGGCGCGGGTCTGCGCCACGCGCGGGCATAAGGTCGTGCTGTTCGAGAAATCGGGCGAACTCGGCGGGCAGACGCTCATCGCCAAGCGTGCCCCGGGACGGCAGGATTACGATGGCGCGACGCGCTGGTCGGGGCTGCAGTGCCAGAAATTGGGCGTGGACATCCGGCTGAACACCGGGGCGACGCCCGAGGCGATCCTCGCCGAGTCGCCGGACCACGTGTTCATCGCCACCGGCGCGACGGCCCGGCCGCACGGGCTGGAGGGGGCGGAGAAGCACGTCGTCGTCTCCGCGTGGGACGTTTTGATGGGCGGGTACGACGGCCTAGACAAGCTCGGCAAGACCGTGCTGGTGATCGACGAGGAGTACGGCCACCAGGGACCGACCACCGCCGAGTACCTGCTCGACCGCGGGCGCGAGGTGGACCTGGTCACGAGCCAGGAGGTGATCGGGAACTTCCTGGGGGCGACGACGCGGCCGCCGCTCCTCACGCGGCTGTTCAAGAAAGGCGCCCAGTTGTTTAACCACCTCAAGGCGGAGTCGCTGCGCGACGGGCACTGCCTTGCGCGGAACGAGTGGTCGAGCGAGTTGCAGCAGGTCGGGCCTTACGACGGGTTCGTGTACGCCTACGGCGGCATCCGCGTGGACACGCTGACCGAACCGTTGAAGGCGCGCGGCGTGTCGGTGCAGGCGGTGGGCGACGCGTTCAGCCCGCGTTCGCTGCAGCACGCGATTCTCGAGGGGCATCAGTACGCGCGAGAAATCTAAAAGCCGATTTTTGTTACAACAACCAACCACTCTGGAAATCCGCTCATGAAAATTACCGCTATCCGCGCCACGCCGGTCAACATCCCGCTCGACGCGCCGTTCTTCTGGTCGGTCGGGCTGTATCCAGGCACGACAAAGGTGGTCATCGAGGTCGAGACCGATCAGGGATTGATCGGTTTAGGCGAATCGCCCTCGCCCGGGTGCGCGGCCGTCATCAACAGCGTGCTGGCGCCGGCGCTGATCGGCATGAACGCACTGGACATGGAATCCTGCGAGCGCAAGTGCGTGCAGGAGACGCGTGTGGTGCACAACACCGACGACGCCTCGATCCTGAAGAGTTGGGGCGGCGTGGAGATGGCGCTGTGGGACCTGCGCGGCAAGGCGTGGAACCAGCCGCTCTACATGCTGCTGGGCGGGCCAGCGCGGAAGGAGATCAAGTTCACGGAGTACTTCTGCTTCCGGCCGAAGGTGGGCAGGGCGGGCGGGGAGATGACGCCCAGGGCGATCGCGGACTACTGCCGAAAGATGCGGGAGAAGCACGGGGCGACCTATTTCGAGGGCAAGCTCTGCATGGGCGACCCGCGGCAGGAGATCGAGGCGGTAAAGCTGATCCGCAGGGCGATCGGCGACGACGCGATGCTGCGGCTGGACGCGAACATGGGCTGGTCGGTGCCGACGGCCAAGCGCATCCTGAACGAGATCGAGCAATACAACATCCGTAATTACGAGGACCCGGTGGCGACGTTCGAGGAGATGGCGAAGCTGCGGCAGCACAGCGCGGTGCCCTTCTCGACGCACACGCCGGACCTGCGGCAGGCGGTGCGATTAGGTGTGCCGGATTACTTCGTGCTGAACCTCACGGTGCTGGGCGGCATCCGCCGAACGAGCGAGTTCGTGGCGGCGTGCAAGGCGTTCGACGTGGGGTTCTGGTGCTACAGCGGCGAGACGGGGATCGGCAACGCGGCGTACCTGCACTTCGTCGCCGCGCACCAGTGGATCACCGAGCCGAGCCAGTCGATCTTCCGCTGGCAGTGCGATGACGTGATCCGTGACGGGAATTACAAGCCCAAGAACAACGTGCTCCGCGTCCTCGAGGGGCCGGGGTTGGGCGTGACGCTGGACCCCAAGGGGTTCAGGCGCTGCGCCGACCGTTACAAGAAGGACGGCCCGCTCTACCAGTACCGCGACCCCTACGCCCCGACGCGCGGCGAGTTGCGCCGGCTGCCGCTGGACTAAGGAATCAACCGACCATGCTGACGGGTTTCCCCGAGCTTGCCCTCGACCTGACGTTCCGCCCGGTGGCGAACGATCACCCCGTGCACTTCACGCGTGCGCAGATCGACGCCTACAACCGCGCGGGGTACGTCACGGGCATCCCCCTGTTCGATGGGTCTCGGCTGGCGGGAATTCAGGAGTTTTTCGCGCGATCGAAGGAGCGGCTGACGCCGACGGGGCCGGTGTTCGAGGCGTTCCACCACGAAGTGCCCGATCTGTACGACGTGGTGACCGACGCGCGGCTGACGGATCACCTCGTGGACCTGCTCGGGCCGGACGTGGTGTGCCACACCAGCCAGTTCATCCGCAAGGAGCCCGGCGAGATGTTTGACGTGCGGTGGCACCAGGACTCGTCGTACAACCCGATGGATGCGCGGTGCGTGGTGGTCTGGATCGCCATCGAGGACGCCGACGTGGAGAACGGCTGCATGTGGTTCATCCCGGGCTCGCACACGCTGGGCCAACTGGATTTCGACGAGAAGGACGGCCACCGCGTGGCGGAGGCGGAACGGTGCGGCCCGGAGACGCCGATTGAGCTGAAGGCCGGTCACGCGGTTTTCTTCTCCGACCTGCTGCTGCACCGCTCGCCGGGCAACCGGTCGCCGCTCCGCGCCCGGCCGGGGCTGACGGCGACGTACAACAGCGCAAGCGTGCGGATGCACCGCGACAAGGGGCGCTGGGCGGTGCTCTGCCGCGGGCGCGACACGGCGGGGTTGTGGAAGCTCCACCCGCGGCCCGGGGGCGCGGCATGATCGAGCACGTCGATTCCCTGAACGACCCGCGCGTCGCCCCCTACCGCAACCTGAAAGACCGCGAGCTTGCCTCGGAAGGCGACCGCTTCATCGCCGAGGGCGAACACCTCGTGCGGCGGCTCCTCGCCAGCGATTTCCCGGTGGAGTCCGTGCTCCTCTCCACGCGCGTAGCGGATGAGATCGCCCCGCTGGTGCCGAAACAGGCTGCGGTTTACGTAGCGCCGGACGCGGTGATCCACGGTGTCATCGGGTTCCGGTTCCACTCGGGCGTCATGGCGGTCGGGAAACGCAAGCCCAGCCCGACGATCGACCGCGTCATGCCCAAGGGAGACCGCTCGCTGCTGCTGATCTGCCCCGAGATCATCAACGCGGACAACCTCGGCTCGCTGATGCGGCTGGCGGCGGGGTTCGGGGTGGACGCGGTCGTGCTGGGTGAGCGGTGCTGCGACCCATTCTGGCGGCGGTGCGTGCGCGTCTCCATGGGGGCGGTCTTCACCCTGCCGATCGTGCGAAGCGACGACCTGCAGCGCGACCTCACGCACCTGCGCGACCGCTGGGGCGTGGAGCTGATGGCGACCGTTCTGGATGAGACCGCCGAGCCGCTGGAAATCGTCGCGCGGCCGGCGAGGCTGGGCGTGCTCGTCGGCTCGGAGCCGCAGGGGCTGGACAAAAAATGGATCGACGCCTGTCAGCGCCGCATCACCATCCCGATGAAGCTGGGGACGGATTCGCTGAACGTCGCGGTGGCGGCGGCGGTGTTCTTGTTCTGGTTTACACGGGGGGAGGCGGGGTAGAGATAAGAGAACACCACGGCGGCTCGCGGACTCGTCACCGGGCTTGGCGGAAGCGGGAGAAGAGGGTCATTCTCCGTGCTCGACCAGCGCCTTCTCGAAGATCACGAGGTTGGCGTGGCGGTCGGAATCCCAGCGGATGCCGACGATGTCGTATTTCTGGGCGATGCCGAGGTGGAGCATCGGGCGGTGCTGGTTGTGGCACTCGAAGCGGACGCCCTCATACTCGTGGTCGCGTGCCCACTGCTCCAAGGCCTCGAACAGTTGCGAGCCGATGCCCTGGCGGCGGTAGTCCGGCAGCACGCCGACGAGCCAGGAGAAGAAGACGCCCGGCTTAAGCTCGAAGCCTGAAGCGAAACCGGCGGGGCGCCCCTCGACGCTGGCGACCAGGAGGAGCCCGCTGTACCTGCCCAGGAAGCGGCGCTTGAAAAACTCCACGTCCCGCGCGGGCTTGAAGATCTGGCTATACAGATCCGCAATCAGCGTCAGGTCGCCGGGGCCGACGACATCGATCTTCGCGTTTGCCATCGAGGACTCCGCTCTTCCCCACAGTGTCTCGCATCGCAACCTTCCCGGGCTGCGGTCTCTCTACTCCTAATAATATCGTCCGGGCGGGCCGCGTGTTGAAGTGGACGCGGCATCGGCGCGACGATCCAGCGGCTCGTGGTAAAGCGGCAGCAACGCCGGGACACAGGATTTTATTTAGACGTACCCGCGGAGCAGACGCAGCAGCCAGTCAAACCCCAGGACCGCGCAGAGCAGCACGGGGAGCCAGAAGCCGTCCCACAGATTCACACGGCGGGTCTGGGGCACGCTGATCTTGGCGGCGTCGGCGGTGGGCCAGGTGTCGTGCTTGTCCGGGTCGATCACGCGGCCGCCCGTTGCAGCGGCCAGCCGCGTCAGCGCCGCCTGATCGATCGCCACGCTCCCCGTTTCCGAGGCCGACTCCAGCACGTCGATGGCCGAGACTGTGTCGGAGATCGGACGACCGTCGGAGGAGAGCGTCGCCGTCACCCGGTAAGAGCCGGGGGCGGCGGTGTCGAACTGGGAGGTGTACGTGCCGGGGCGTGCCGGGTCGGGGAACAGGATCAGCGGCAACGTCTTGCCGTCCGGGAGCGCGACGGCGGCCTCGACCTTGGGGGCGATCACCGGGTGGTCCGCCTCGATGGAGGTGACGAGGTTGACGGTCTGCCCGGTGCCGTACTGCGTGCGGTCGGGCTGGACCCAGAGGCTGACCGAGCCCTCGTGCAGCCGTCCGGGCCCCAGGGCGCGGAGGGTCTGCTGCCAGAAGGCGACGTAGGGCGTGTTGCCGGATTCATCCACGCTGCCCATCGTCTGCCACTTCCAGAGCGTGTCGGTGCCGACATAGACCACGCGGCCGCGGCCGACCGTGTGCTCGGCAATGACGATCAGGTTGCCGTAGGTGTTGCCCTCCTTGGAGGCCTCGACGAGGATCGTCGCCGCGGGGCGCTTGCGGAGCGGGGCATAGACCTGGTCCATCGCGGGCAGCGCGTTCCAGCGCTGCGCCGCTGCGCCGGTGGTCGGGCTGAAGAAGAGCGGCGACTGGCGGGCCTCGGCGGTGAGGCGCACGTCCACGGGCCCGCGCGTGGGCTTGGAGGATTCCTCGGTGATCTCGACGGGCAGGAGCTGCGCCAGCTCGGGCACCTGCGCCAGCCGGGCGATGTTCGGGCCGGCCACGACGACCAACGACTTGCCATCCTCGGCCACCATTTTCGCGATGCCACTCAGCAGCGCCGGCGACCACGCCCCGGGCCGGAAGTCACCCAGCACGATCGTGTCGTACCAGTCGATCTCCGCCTTGGTGCGCGGGGGGCCGGCGGGGTTGACCTTGCGGTCCGGCTCGCCGAAGTGCATGAACGTCCCCTCGCCGCGGGGCAGGAAGGACGTGAACGAGAAGCTCGGGTCGTCCTCGAACACCCGGCGGAGGAACTTGAAGTCCCAACGCCACGTGTCCTGGAGGACGAGCACCTCGCTGCGGTGGCCGATGACCTGCGCCGACATCTCGTAGGGCTTGACCTCGGGGAGCTGCGCCGCCGGACCGCCGGTGTCCACGCTGATGACGTATTTCTTCAGGCCCGGCATGCGCGGCCGGTGGTTGAGCACGATCTGCCGCTCGTCCTGCCCGGGGTTGAACGTGAACTCCATCGTCGCGACCTTCTCGCCGTCCTCGGTGAGCAGGAGCTTGAGCGGGGCTCGCTCGATCCCGTGCTGCCGGAGGGTGACCAGGAAGCGAGACTCCGAGCCCATGAGCACCCGGCGCGCGCTCTGCACGCCGGCGATGCTCAGGCGTTTCCCCTCGCGCTCGGCGGCGGGGCCTTTAGGGACAACCGTGTCGATGGTGACGCCCAGTCGCTGCGCCTCGGCGACGGCGTCCTGTGCGCCGTGGTCCACGCCGTCGGTGATGAGCAGCACGCGGCCCGAGGCGGCGTCGGAGACCGACTCGCGGGCGCGGGTCTGGCGGTAGTAGCTCCACGCGGTGGCGAGGCTGTCGCCCAGGCGGGTCGTCTCGCCGGCGGCGGCGATGCCGGACGGCGCCGCCGCGTCGAGCGGGCGGGCGTCCCCGTCGAAGGCGAACCAGCGCAGGGTGAACTTGTCGGAGAGGCTTTTTTCCAGACCGGAGCTGCGCAGGCGGTCCATCGCGTCGCGCAGGCGGGTCGGCCCCGAGCCGTCGGCGTTCACCGGAGTCGCCATGCTCTTGGACGTATCGACCATCACGATCAGGTCGGGGCCCCGCTCCTCGTCGTGCCGGTAGAGCACGGTGGGCTGGAGCAGACAGAGCACGAGCACGACGACCGCGACGACGCGCAGCACGAACAGATAGGCGATCCAGCGGCCGGGCACCTTCTTGCGGAAGAGTACGAGGCTGCCGTGGATCAACAGGACGGCCAGCGCCGCCGCGATCACGGCGATCAACCAGACGGGCAGGATGGGGACCCAGGTCAGGGACATTGCATCTCCGGTTGGCCGCACGTCACCGCGCTGGGCCGGCCGTCGTCGCGCCGACGGTGTTCAGCATCGAGCCCCGCCGCGAGAGCAGCGACGCCGACATCACGTTGGGGTTCATCCTCGGGCACAACCAGTGCACGAAGAACATCTCGGCCATGAGGAAGAGGCAGGCCGCGGCGACGACCCAGGGCTCCAGCAGCGTGCGGCCGCCGCCCAGGTCGAGCGCGTCCTTGTCGCCGCCGGGCTTGATCGTCTCGAACTTCGACGGCGCCCACCAGGATGTCAGCGCCTGGTCGTCGGCGCGTGCCAGTGTGGCGTCGTGGCCGCCGACCTGCACGACGAAGCGGAAGGTGCGCGGCCCCTGGGGCGTCTGGTATTCGACGGAGTACACGCCCGCCTCGGCCGCGTTCTCAACCTGCATCACCACGCGGCCGCCGACCGTGCGCGGCCGGGCGTCGAGCGATTGACCGCCGGGCGTCGTCAGCGTGATCTTGGTGTCGGGGTTCGCGTCCGGCAGCGGCAGCGCCACAGCGCCGCCCGCCTCCAACACGCGTCGGTTCAACCCGCCGGACAGGTGCGCGAGCAGTTGGTCCACAAGCGGCACGTAGCTCTTGCGCCGGGGCAGGTCGCTCCACGCGTCGTTGGGCGACGTGTTGAAGAGCACCACGCGGCCCTCGCCCAACTCGCGGTCGATGATCGCCGGCTCCTGGCCGCCGATGGTGGCGAGGACCTCGCCCCCCCCGCCGCCGGCCATCTCCTCGAGCCGGTAGTAGCCGGAGAACGAGACCTGCGCCATGTCGCCCAGCGTCGGGTCGAACAGGCGCGACATGATCGGGTGGTTCCACTTGACGTCGCCAAGCCGGGGCAGCGATGCGTCGGCGCGGCGGTTGACGGGGTCTTTGAGCCGCACGGAGAGCAGGCTCGCCGTCGGCCGGAGCGGGTTGTACAGGCGGCTGTTGTAGAAGTCGCGGTCCACCGACGGGCCGAGGAAGATTGCGACGCCGGCGCCCGCCTGCACGCGCCGCTCGATCGCCTGCACCGTGCCGTCGCTCATCGAACGGGCCTCGGCCAGGAAGATCACGTCAGCGGCGTTCACGTCGTCGGCGGAAACCGAGCGATCGGGGCGGCGGGTGACGCGGAGCCCCCCGCCCTGCGCGTCCGCCAGTGCGTCGAGCGCGGCGCGCAGGTGGTAGCCGGGCTGGAGCTCTTCGATCTGGGTGGAAGGCGGCTCGATGAGGAGCACGCGTGTCGCGCCGCGGGCGTCGAGGTCGACCCACGCGGTGTCGTCGCTGGGCAGGCGGTCGGCGGGCTCGATCGTGACCTGGCCGATCTTGTCGCGCAGGTCGTAATCGGGGGGCAGTTGGAACTCCGCCTGCGTGATCTGCCCGGGACGGGCCTTGATCGCGGCCGTCTGCTCGGGCAG
The DNA here is from genome assembly GCA_021413865.1 of Planctomycetota bacterium. Classification (GTDB taxonomy): domain Bacteria; phylum Planctomycetota; class Phycisphaerae; order Phycisphaerales; family Phycisphaeraceae; genus JAIOPN01. Next base: position 137,089 of record JAIOPN010000062.1, read on the forward strand.
GCCGGGCAGGCGGGAGAGCCGCACGGTGCGGTCGGTGGTCTCGTCGCCGGCGGCGCCGACCTGCACGCGGATGGTGCGGCGGCGGCCGTTGTCGGTCTCGATGAAGCGGGCGGAGGAGACCCATGCGTTGCGCATCATGTCGGCGCCGACGTCGATCACGCGGACGCGCACGGGCTGGCCGATCTTCTGCTCAAAGGCGGCGATGTCGCCCTGCCGCCACTTGGTGGCGCGGTGGTCGGTGAGGAAGTAGAGCTCGACGTTGGAGTCGGGGCGGTGCGTGCCGATCATCGGCGGGATGACGCGGAGCGTGGCGGTGAGGTCGGCGTCGGTCAGCCCCGCCTGCACGGTGCGGAGCTTGGCGAGGTAGAGCATCGGGTCTTCCGCCAGCGGACCGAGCGACTCGGTCTGGCTCCCGGCGAGCAGCACGGCCGAGCGGTCGCCGGGCACGGCCTGGAGCAGCGCCTGCTCGGCGAGGTGGCGGGCCCGCTCGATCGGGCTGGGGCCCTCGGCCATGCGGTAGTTCATCGTCCGGCCCACGTCCACGATCACGAACCGTTCCGCCACGCCCTTGCCGCCGCCGGGGGAGAGCACGGGCTTGGCGATCGCGAACACCAGCAGGGCCACGAACGCCGCGCGGAGCAGGAAGAGGAACACCTGGTGCCACTTGATGCGGCGCGAGAGCCGGTGCTGGCTGGCGCGGAGCCATCGCAGGCTGCTGAACGGCGTCCTCTTCACCTTGCGGGGCTTGAAGATGTGCAGCAGGATCGGGATGCTCAGCAGCCCGAGACCCAGCAGCGCGGTTGGTGCGAGAAATCCAAACATAAGTCGTCGGCCTGCTTATTTCCCGACCAGCGCGCGGCGCTGGAGGTACGCCCACAGCGCGTGGTCGTAGGGTTGGGTGGTGTTGATCGGCTGGTAGTCGATGCCCGCGCCGGTCAACCCCTTCTTGTAGAACTCGTTGGTCTCGCGGACCTTCTCCTGGTAGGCCTCGCGGAGCGAGGCGGGGTCCACCTCCAGCTCCTCACCGGTCTCCATGTCGCACAGCAGCGTCGAGCCGTCGAAGGAGAGGTCGATCTCCACCGGGTCCTGCAGGTGGAAGACGATGACGTCGTGACGGTGCGCCCCCAGGAGCTTGATGGCGCTGAGCGTCTCCTCAGGGTCGTCGATCAGATCGCTGATGAGGACGATGAGGCTGCGGCGCTTGAGGTTGCGGACGGTGGCCCGGAGGCTCGTGACCATGTCGGTCGTGCCCTCGGGGGGGTTGTTGATCATGACCTGCATCATCTGGCGCAGGTGGGAGGAGCGCGTGCGCGGCGGGAGGATGAGGCCGGGCTTGGCGCCGAAGAGCGTGAGGCCGGCGGCGTCCTGCTGCTTCATCATCATGTGTGCGAGGCAGGTGGCGAGGAAGCAGCCGTAGTCCCACTTGGTCAGCCCGTTGGTGCCGAACGCCATGGAGGCGGAGCGGTCCATCAGGATGTGGCAGCGGAGGTTGGTCTCCTCCTCGTAGCGCTTGACGTAGTAGTGGTCCGTGCGGGCGAAGAGTTGCCAGTCGAGGAACTTGAGATCGTCGCCGGGGACGTACTCGCGGTGGTCGGCGAACTCGACGGAGAAGCCGTGGAACGGGCTTTTGTGCAGGCCGCTGATGAAACCCTCGACGACCAGGTGCGCGATCAGGGGCGAGAGGCCGAACCGCGCGATGACCTTGGGGTCGAGGTAGCGGTTGGGGTTGCCGTCCTGCATCACCTGCGTGATGACCTCGGGCCCGCCGTGGTTGAGCACCGAGCGGCGGAAACGGGAGACCAGCCGTGAGAACCACGGGGCGGCGGTCGGGTTGGAGGCGGTGGCGGTCATGAGCGTGTTTGTTTCAACGACGGCGGTGAGGGCGGACCCCGACGACTCGCGGACTCGTCATCGGGTTTGGCGGGAAGATCAGGACTTCGCCCGCTCGGGGACTTCCTTGAGCAGGCGCTTGATGATGGCGTCCGTGGTGATGCCCTCGGCCTCGGCGGTAAAGCTGGCGAGGATGCGGTGACGCAGCACCGGAGCGGCCAGGTGGCGCACGTCGTCGCACGACACATTGGTCCGGCCGTTGAGGGCGGCATACGTCTTGGCGCACAGGATCAGCGCCTGGCTGGCGCGGGGACCGGCGCCCCAGCCGACCTGCTCCTTCACGAAGGCGGGCGTGCCCTCTTCGTTGGGCCGTGTGGCCCGGACGAGGTCCACCGCGTAACCCGTCACGTGGCGGGAGACGGGGATGCTGCGGACCAGCTTCTGGAAGCCGATCAGGGTCTCGCGGTCGATGACGTTCTTGACCTCGCCCACGGTGTTGGTCGTGGTGCGGTCCACGATCTCCTCCTCGTCCTTGAGCGTGGGGTAGCCGATCATCGTGTTCATCAGGAAGCGGTCTTTCTGTGCCTCGGGCAGCGGGTACGTGCCTTCCTGATCGATCGGGTTCTGCGTGGCGAGCACAAAGAACGGGAGCGAGAGCTTGTAGGTCTTGCCGCCGGCGGTGACCTCTTTTTCCTGCATGGCCTGGAGGAGCGCCGCCTGGGTCTTGGGCGGGGTGCGGTTGATCTCGTCGGCGAGGATGATGTTGGTGAACACCGGGCCGGCAACGAAGACGGTGATGCGCTTGCCGGTGGTGTGGTCTTCCTCGATGACGTTGGTGCCGACGATGTCCGAGGGCATGAGGTCGGGGGTGAACTGGATGCGCTTGAAGTCCAGCGAAACGAGCTGCGCCAGCGTGTTGATCATGAGCGTCTTGGCCAGGCCGGGCACGCCCTCGAGCAGGTTGTGGCCGCCGGCGAAGAGCGTGATGAGCAGCTCGTCGAGCACGGCGTGCTGGCCGACGATGATCTTGCCGAACTCGTCGAGCATCTTGTTGCGGCATGCGTGGAGCCTGGCGGTCTGCTCCTCGATGGCGGCGGGCGTGAGCGAGGCGGCGGTGTTGATGGCGGTCATGGTGTGTCTCCAGATCAGTGGCTGAGCGCGTAGGTGATGACGTTGATGGCGACGCGCAGGGCGTCGTCGGGGGTGAGGCCCTTGGCGTAGGCGTTGGACTCGCGGTTGAGGCCGCTCATGATGTCCAGCGGCGTGGTGACGGCGACGAGCCGGTTGTCCACGAACAGGCCGTAGAACTCGGGGTAGGCCAGCGACGGGTCGTCGCGCAGCGCGGTGGGCGTGTAGTCCACGCGGTCGATCGGGTTCCAGCCCTGGGCGAAGATCGCGTGCGTGGGCGGCAGGCGGATGAACTCGGCGTTGGGGAAGACCTTCTTCATCTCACGCCGGATCGCGATGTCGAACGGCTTGAGCCCCGCCGCGGCGCTGGCGAAGAGGAACCCGCCGCGGCTCAGGTAGCCCTTGAGGTTGTCCACCTCGCGCTGGTTGAGGTCGAAGTCGTAGTGGCCGGTCATGAAGACGATCGGGTAGTTGCCGATGTCCGGCGAATCCAGCGTGACGGCGACGGGGGTGTAATCCACGTCGATGCCGGTGTTGTCCTTGATGCCCTGGAGGACGGCGTTCTGGATGGCGGGGTTTTCGTCCCACGGGCCGGCGTAGCGCGCCTGGGCGAAATGCAGGACGTCGCCGGGCCGGGTGGCGCCGTTGTAGATCGGGAACTGCTGGGCGAGGAACCGGCCGTATTCCGTGCTGCCCAGCACGTAGGCCACGACGTTGACGCCCAGGCGGACGGCCGACTCGCCGACGATGTGCTTGCCCGCGGGGTGGTAGGGCTGGTCGCTCCAGGCCGCGCCCATGCCGCCGGGGATGAGGATCGCCGCGGCGCGGGTGCCGATGTCCATCGAATAGACCTCGGGCGGCTGCATGAACTGCACGCCGTTAACCATCGTGAGCACCTGCTTGATGCGGTAGCGCGAGTTGAAGATCGGGTGGTCCAGCGAGAGCTTGATGAACGCCTTCTGCGGGAAGACCCGCTTCATCTCGCGCGACACGGCGAAGGAGAACTCGTCCCGGCCGCGCGCGGCGTTGAAGATGATCGTCCCGCCGTCGAGGATGAAGCGGCGCAGGTTGTCGATCTCCGCCTTGCTGAAAACGAAGTCGTAGTCCCCGGTCATGTAGAGGATGGGGATGTCAACGGGGTCGAAGCCGGGGCTGGAGAGCGCCTTGATGTTGTATTCGTAGTTGTTGCCGTCGGCCAAGCGGTGGTTGACGTAGTTGTTGACGAGCTGGTAGCCGTCGTTTTTGTAGCTCTCCCACTGCGGGAAGACCTGGACGGTGCCATCGGGCCAGACGTACTTGAGGGTCTCGCCGTACTGCACCTTGTACATGACGGTGAGGTTGGTCGGCGGGGGCGGGGTGCGCTGCTGCGACTTGCGCATGGAAGGGCCGGCGTCGGGGAGGATGCCGGTGTCCTCGGCGTTGGACTGCGTGCGCGGGGGCGTCTTCATCGGCGGAGGGGGCGGGCTGGTCGCCGGGGGGAACTTAACCTCACGCTGGGCAAACGCCGGCGAAGCGATCAGCATCAAAAGCAACGCCGCCAGCAGAGCAGCGACGGGGTTCGCGCGGAAATGGCGTGGGGTGAGCATCACGGGAGCGTCACCTCCATCGTCGGTGTCGGGGCGTTGGCCTCGGCGCGGTACCACTTGTCGCTGGGCTCGATGACCTGGGACTTGAGCACCTTGGGCGGCTGGTCGGGCTTGTCCGCCGGGGCGGTGACGGTCATGTCGTAGAAGAAGGCCGGGGCCATTTTTTTGCCGGCCGCGTCCAGGCGCCACGACCGGAGGACCAACGCGCGGAGCGAGCGGGGCAGGGGCGTCAGGCCGTCAGACGTGAGCGGCGCGGGGGAGTTGCGCACGTTCAGGTCCGCCGCGCCGACCACCGTGGGCTTGCCGCCCGAGGCCTCGTTGGTGCGGATATCGACCTTGGTGCCGGGGGCGTATTTGCCGTTGACGCGCACGACCACGTACTGCATCGCCTCCACCGGGGGGCCGCCACCGGGGGCCGCGCCGTTCACCTTGATCGCCTCGGCCGGGATGTTGCAGTTCAGCAGCGTCGCGGCGGAGACGTTGACGTTGAGCACGGTGCCGTCCTTCGCCACCGCGCCGGCGCGGCAGTCGGTGAACTGCACCACCGACGACAGGAGGTCGATGTCGGTTTTCGCGCCCTCGATGACCAAGCTTTCAACCACACCCGACATGGCGTGCAATTGCACCCCGATCGTGCAGTCTTTGAAGATATTTCCCTTGATCATGGCGTTCCGGCCCCGCCAGAACATCCCCTTGGCGGCCTTTTCCACGCTGTTTTCCGTCACCGAGGAGTCCACGTCGTCCTCCATCGAGACCCCGCAGCCGTACCCCCCCGTGATCCGATTCTGGATGACCTGGGCAAGCTGGCACGACCCGGCGGAGATGGCGGGCTCGGGGAGGACGGCGTCGCCCGAGGTGAAAACGTTGTCGCGCACCGTCGGGGTGTCGCAGCGGATCATGCTCACCCGGGCCAGGCCGGTAAAACGGTTCTCCGCGATGTTCAGCCGTTCATTGGATGCGGCGCCGGTGTTGTCGAGGTCGGCGGCGAAGAGCACGACGTCGCTCAGATGTGCGTCGGCGACGTCCAGCATCGAGTCGTTATTGGCAACGACCATGGCGGCGAGGCGAGGCTTGCCCTTCTCCGGCTCGCGGGTGGAGATGATCACGTTACGCCTATCCCCCTGCATGCCCTTGCGGCCGTAGGCCAGGAACGAGCCGTTCTGGAGCAGGCGGACCACGCGCTGCGCCGAGTCGTCACTGACGAGACGGAGCTCGACAGAGCCGCGCGGGGAGGCGGTGGCGTCGAGGCGGAGGGTGCCGTAGGACTCGATCGGGCCGTTGACGATGAGCGTGTACTTGTCGTCACCCAAGGGCGAGCGGAAGGCGAGGGTGCCGCCCGGGTCGATCTGGATGCGGGCACAGGTGGGTTTGGAGGCGTCTGTGCCGTCGAACTCCACGGTGTCGCGCGTGGCGATGATGACGATGTCGCCGGCCTCGGGGAGCGTCCCGCCGTGCCACGCGCCGGGGTCGGTCCACCGCCCGCCGCCCTGGCCGTTGGAGTGCACCGCCTGCGCCGCCGCCGCGACCCCGCAGAGGAGGAACGACAGCAGCACGACCGCCCACGGTTGACGCATGGCAAGCCCATCCGGATCGAAGCCGGTCAGTGTAGATGATCCCGCGCGGCGCGTCATTGCGGGTCGGCCCCCTCGATGAAGGTGCGGAGGGAGTCGTTCTGCGTGTCGCTGACCGGCAGGACCTTCAGGCCGTCGATCTGGAGCAGGCCCTGGTGATTGCCGATGGTGACGACGACCTTGCCGTCGGTGGTGCGCGGCATGGGCATGTTGAACGCCGCCTTGTGCCACATGCCGAAGGTGCGCTCGACGATGACGGTGGCGAACCCCAGGTCGGTGTTGGCGGCGTCGTACACGTCCACGCGGATGGCGCGGCCGTCGCCGGCGATCGCGGGGCCTTGCATCTCGCGGTACCAGAACTCGACCCAGAGCGTGCCCTGCGCGGGGAGATTGCGGAGCACGACGGGCGGGAGACTGGCGGCGACACCGGCGGGCGTGGCTTCGATGAAAGCGGTGTAGGACCCGTCCAGGCCCATCGAGGGGAGGAACCGCACCGCCGCACCGCCCGTCAGCTCTTTCGCCTGCTCCGGCTCGAAGCCCAGCTCGACGCCGGCAAACACCGTCTCGGGCTTGGGCGGCGGCGTGCCGGCGACTGCTTTGGGGTCCGCCTCCGGCTTGAACCGGGCACGCCTCGCCTCGACCTGCGCACGGTAGTCGGCCAGGTGACGCTCCGCGAAATAGTCGGCGTAGTCCGTCTCAATCACCTTGAGACGCTCCAGCGACTCCTTGTAATCACCCATGCGGTAGTAGCTGTCCGCCATGCCGAACTCACCCCGCGCCCAATAGCCCGCCCACGCCTTGAGCTGCAGCAGCACCTCGTAGTGGCGGATCGCCTCGTCGTAGCGCCCGGCGTAACGGTCCGACTCCGCGCGCAGGAAGCGGTACAAACCCTCGAGCTTCTGCTCCGGGAACTCGTGCTCGATGCGCTCAAGCATGCGGCGCGTCTGGCGGATGTCGCCGGCCTTCAACTGCTGCTCGGCCACGCGGAGCAGGGCGCCCCGCTTCACCGCGTCGCCCTGCGTCTCGCCGATCGGGCCGTCGCCCGCCAGCGTCTGCGCCAGGCGGTATGAATCGCCGGCGCGGGCCTGGTCCCCGCCCTCCAGGTACATGTCGCCCCACGAGACCGCGGCGCTCACGACCACCGGGTGCTTGAGCCTGCGGTACTCGTCGAGGATGCGGCCGTACAGGGTGTTGGCGGCGCTGAAATCCTTGATCTGTGTGCGGTTGATCTCCGCGGCGCGGAGCAGGATGCGCCCGCGCAGCGTCTGCACCTTGCCCACCTCCTTCAGCGCCGGGTCCATGAGCTTGAGCGCGTCGGCGCCGCGGCCCTGCCGGGCGAGGGATTCCATCAGCTGCGTGTTCAGGAAGACGCGGTACTTGATGTCCAGACCCGGCTTGGCCAGGAGCAGCCGGCAGACCTTTTCTAGCAGCGGCCAGCGGGTGGGCTGCTCGCAGATCAGCAGGAAGTCGAACACCGCGTTGAGCTGCGGCACGCTCAGCGCCGACAGGTTGGTCGCGCCCAGCACCTCCACCGTGCGCGGCAGCGCCAGCGGGCTGGTCTGCACCGGCGGAGTCCAGACGTGGAATCGGCGGCGGAACGGCGGGAGGCTGCCGCCGGAGTTGAGCGTGACCTCGTAGTCGCCCTCGCGGAAATAGATGTGGGTGACGGAGCGGCCCGTCGCGGTGGTGCCGTCGCCGAAGTCCCAGCGGAGCTGCGCGGGGTTCTTGACCGCGCCCTGCGCCTCGAAGCGGGTGAGGTAGAGCGTCACACCGTCGGAAACGAGCGCGTCGTCCATGCCGTAGTCGAGCACGGCCGCCTGCGCACCGCCGGCCTCTTCGATCATCACCGGCGCCGCCATCACGCCCTGCACAAATGCCGACTCGGGCACGAACGCCCACTGCCTGGCACCGGGCGGCAGCCACAGGAACGCGCAGAGCCCCGTCGCCCAGGGCGTGTTCCCAATGACCGAGTGGACCTCGAAGCGGTGGATGCCAGGCTCCAGTTCGATGTCGGCCCCGATGGAGTAGAGCGGGACGGAGCCCCGGATCGGCGCGTTGGTCCCCGTGCGGGTATAGACGCGGTAGCCGTCGATGAAGAGGAACGCCGAATCGTCGCCGTTGACCATGAAGCTGTAAACGCCGCCCTTGTCGATCTTCAGGTGGCCGCGGTACGACGCGGCGAAGTTGCGCGCCTGGCTGCGGCGGAAGGGGTTGACATTCTGGATTACCTGCGTGACCAGCGCGTTGCCCAGCACGTTGTCGCTCTTGAGCAGCCCCCCCACCACCGTCGGCCAATCGGTCAGGCGGTCCCCGCCCCACTCGCGGAACTCCACGGTCAGGCCTTCCTTAAGCACGGTCGGGTCGGCGTCGGCGGCAAGGTCGTAGAGCTGCTCGGTGACCTTCTGTGAATCGGTGACGGCCTTGGCGGACGCGGCCATGGCGGCCTCCGCCGCCGCCTTGAGCGCGTCGAACTTGGGCGTGAGCTGATTGACCACACCCTGGGCGGTGTCACGCACCTTGGTGGCGGCTGCGATGGCCTGCTGGCCGGCGACGACCTGCGCCTGCGCGGCGTTGGCCGCCGCGACCAGGCCGTTGAGCGTCGCCTCGGCTTCCGTGCGGACGGTGGTCGTCTTCGCCGACGCCATCCGCGCCTGCTTGGATTCCTCGGCCGGGCCGGCGGCGACCTGCTCGGCGGCCTTGGCCGTCTGGTCCTCGGCCGTCGCGGTGGCCTGCGTTTTGGTTGCCAGCGCCTGCGCGGCGGGGACTTTCGCCTGGAGTTGATCTAGTTGAGTGTGGGCGGCCTTGGCATCGTCGGACTTCACCTTGGCGGTTTTCTGTGCGGCGTCACGCTCCTGCGGCGTCTTGGCGGCGCGTAAGTCCTTGTCCGCCGCGACGGACTCATCGACCTTCGCCCGCATCACGGTGTCCGCCTGTTTCACCTGTGCCTGCAGCGCCGCCAGCGCATCGACCGCCGCTTTCGCCGCCGCAGCCGCCTGATCGGACTTAGCCCGCGCCGCCGCGGCCGCGTCGCCCGACGGCTTGGCCGCCGCGATCTTCAGGTCCGCAACCGCGATCGCCGCTTTTTCATCCGCCTGAGCTTTGGCGAGAACGGGTTTGGCCTCCTCGGCCTTCTGCAACGCCGCCTTCGCCGCCGCCTCGCGCTCGGGCATCAGCTTCGCCCACTCCACAAGCTCCTTGCCCGAGGCCGTGACGATCTGCTTCTGCTTCTCCACCTCGTTGGTGATGTTGCGGAACACCACCTGCGCCTCGGCGGAGGTCTTCTGCAACTCCATCTTGTGCAGCAGCGCGGCGGCCTCGTCCTTTTTTGTCTGATCGATCTTCGCGAACAGCACCTCGTCGCGCGGCGGCGCGGCGGGGTTCATCGCATAGACCCAGTACCACCGGTCCATCCCGTTGTGGCGGAACTGGATCAGCGTGTCGCCCTTGGGGTCGTGCGAAACGACGGCGACGGGGATCTGCTTGCCGGACGCCGACCGCACCTGGATGTCCGTCGCATCTGGCTTGAGCCAGCCGCCGCTGGGGATGCGGGCGACGACGGTCTTGGAGGGCGTGTTCAGCACGTCGCCCAGCACACGGAGCGTGTAGCGGATGCGGTAGCCCGGCACCCAGGGCGGGGTCACGCCGGGCGCGTCCGTGTTTTCCAGCTCGGCGATCTTCTTGCGGTCCGCCACGCTGAGCTGCTCGAGCGTGAACTCGCGCCGCTTGCCGTCGGGCGGCTCGATGACGACCTTGCCGTCGAAGAAAGAGATGAACCGGCCGTTCACCGTGTTGCCGTCGGAGAGGACCCAGAGGAACTCCTTGTCCGTCTTGCCCCCCTCGGCCGGCTGCGCGGCGGCGGCGAGCGGGTGAAGAACCAGCGCGATCGCCGCGAGCGCGAGGAGGAGACCGCGCGGAGCGGAAAGTGATCGGATTGAGCGTGCGTCGGTGGTCATGCGGTTGCGTGGCGGGCGGGTCACTCGGGCTCGTATGTGACACGGAGCTTCCAGTTGTCGGGGCTGGTCATCGGCGTGCCGTTGAAGCGGACGGAGACCGCGGGGTCTTCGATGGTGATGATCCAGCCGTTGTTCGGGGAGGATTTCGTGTACCAGATCTCGATGTCCTCGGTGACGTTGACGACCCTGTCGCCGAGGCTCTCGACGCGGACGATCTCGCTGGGGCGGGTAGCGCGGTCGGAGGATTGACCGCGCGCCCCGGGGCGGGTCCACTCGACGCGCTGCGGGAACACGGAGCGGTAGAGATGCGAGACGCCCGGGCCCCAGTCGCCCAATACCCGCCAGAAATAGAAACGTGGCTCGACGCCCTCGGTGGTAAGAACGGGGATGATCCACTCGGCGTGGGTGATGCGCTGGCCGGCGGGGATGCTCGCCAGGGAGTACCGCATCAGCACACTGCGGCCGGGCGACACGCCGATCCCGCCGTTGTTGAACCGGCCGGTGGCGTACTCCCACAGCGCCCAGCTCATGCGCGGTGCGACATCGGCGATGGCGGCAACCTTATCGACGTTGCTCCCGTTGAGAATAACCGTCTCGGCACGGGCTGCGGACGCCGCGCCCAGAAGGGCGGCGATCGCGCAGGCCACGGCGGGGTACACCCGTGCGGATGTCATCATGGCGTCTTCTCCACGGCGACAAAGAGGAGCTTGAACTTGTCCGACCATGCAATGCCGCGCACCGCGGGGGAGACGACGGGCAGGCTCACCGACTGATCGGTGGGCCGGCCCTCCGCGTCGAGCGAGACGAAGCAGACGCCCTGCGCCGCGCCAACGGCCAGACGCGCCGGCCTGCCGGGCATCACCACGGGGATGGACCGCAGGTCCGCCCCGGGAACGCTGACCACCGTGGGCATCATGGTGATGAAACCATCAGCCTGCTGCATGGCGTAGAGCACGTTGCTCCCCAACGAGGCGCCGTACACCCACGCGCCGTCGGGACGGCCGCCCACGGCGCACTGCGCGGGCACGTTCGACATGCCGTAGTGATTGATCGCGCCCAGGCGGTTGGTGGTGTCCCACGTCGCCGGGCCGTTGACGGCGGAGAAGACCACGGCGTCGCGCGTCGGCGCGACGAAACCCAGGCCGTTGGGCAGGTTCAGGATCGCCGCCACGTCCGTGACGGTCGGTTTGATCACGCCGTCGATCACGATCGGCAGGCCGTCCGGCCCCAACTCGTAGAACCCGATCGCCGACTGGCTCGCGCCGGGGATAATGAGATTGGGGAGAAAGATGCGCTGGCCCCTGGCGTCCAGGCCGATGGCGCCCCACGACTGGCCGTGGACAAACTCCGCGCCGCGGCCCAGCGCCATGGCGGGCACGAGCGCCCCGTCCTTGACGGTGAAGACCAGGAGGTGATCGAACTCGGCCTTGGCCTTGTCGATCGGGGCCTTGGCGTCGATGTCCTGCCAGACGTAGAGCACGGGGAGCGTGGGATGGAAGGCGGCGCCCAGGGCGGCGTTTGGGAAGGCCTTGAGTGAATCGGGGCGCGGGAGGGTGATGGGCTGCGGCGCTCCGGCGATCTTGCCGGCGGCGTCGAGCTTGAAGAGGGAGAGTTGATGCGGCAGACCGGCCTGCCCGACGACGAGCAGGCCCAGCGTATCGCTGACCGCCAGGCAGGTCGCGCCCGGCGCGACGGCCTGGAGCACGTTCGGCGGCGGCGTGGGGGCGGCCACCGCCTGGCCATGCACGCTTCGCGCTACGGCGAGACAGAACACGACCGAGAGAGAAAGGACGCCGGTCAAACGCATCATGGCGCGGCGTTCCGTTGGCCGGCGAGCTTCTGGTAGTAGCGGCTCACCGCGTCCTCGTAGCCGGGGATGGTCTGCCACGCCGGCTCATCCAGGATCGAGCCCTTGACGGCCTGTTCCCGGGGGACGCTGGGCTGGAACGCCGACGAAGCGCGGTTGAACACCACGACGGTGCTCTTGAGTTTATCGAGGGTCTCCAACTGGGCGCGGAAAACCTCGGCGGAGGGCTGGTCCTTGAGCTTCTCGAGGTTGGCCGCGAGCAGCGAGGCCATCTCTTCCAGGTCGTCGGTTGGCAGGTAGAGGTTGCGAAGTTCCTTGCGGATCGCCTTGACGCGATCGAGCACCTGCTCCTGCTTGCTGTTGAGGTCGCGCATGGCGTCGGCGATGCGCGGGTCGATCGGTTTGCCCTTGCGCTCGACGACCTTCTCCGTCGGCTGCGGAGGGCGCATCTTGTTCACCAGGTCGGGGTCGAACTCGCCCTCGTCCTTGGTGCTGAACATGTTGTCCTTGGCGTCGATCACCTTGCCGCCCGACCCGGTGGAGAGGTCCACCTGCGGGTCGTCGGACTTGGTCTCCTTCATCTCGCCTTCCTGGTCTGCGATTTTTTCCTGCCCGGCCATGGCCTTGTCCATGCCGCGGCGGTTGACGGACTCCTTGTCCGCGACCAGGCCGTGCGCCATCCCGCCCTGCCGGCCGGTGCGCGATACACCGCCAAAGTCCTTGGGCGGCGGCTTCTGGTTGCCGGTCGCGGCGGCGGCGGCGGTCGAGTTCAGATCGCCGCCCTGCTTGCTGACCTCGCCGGACTCGTTGATGTTGAAGTTGGCGTTGATGTTGAAGGACTCGTAGTCCTTCTTGAGCTCCTCGGTCTCCTCGAGGAGGTCCCCGACGAGGTCCTTGAACTCGTCCTGGACGTGCGGTGTGACCTTGTTGCCCTCGCGGTTGGAGGAGTTGGGGAAGTCCATCGCCCCGCCGGGCTTCTTGGCGAGCTTGAGGTTGGCGAACTCCTGGCGCGTGCCCGAATCCGGCTGCTCGAGCATCCCCTTCATACTCTCCTCGAACATGTAGTCGGACCCGCCGTTGGCGATCTTGGCCTCGTTCTTCTTCCGCTCGCGGTTGGCGGCGTCGTGCATCTCGACGATCTCCTCGAGCTTGACGTGCTCGGGGTCGATATCGAGAAGGTTTTCGGCGGTGCCCGACCGGAGCTTCTCGATGTCCTTCTGGGCATCGAGGTTGCTCTCCTTGAGCTGCTTGAGGTCCGCCATCGCCAGCTGTGCGGCCTCCACCTGGGCCTTGCGGAGGTCGAGATAGACGGCAACCAGGACCTTGGCGGCGGCTTCCTGCTCCGTCGCGGTGTCGGACCACTTGCCCGCCGACGCGTGCTGTTGGGCGAGCGACAGCGAGCCGATCAGCCCGCTGTCGCCGAGGCTTTTGCCCGCGCGGGTGAAGGCGTCGGCGAGGATCGCGCCAACTGCCTCCTTGCTCTCGGCGCCCAACTGCGTAAACGCGCGATGCGCGAGCGTGGTCAGCTCCGTGACCTTCTGCTGGCGTCGCGCGCCGGCCTGCCGCTGACGGTCGCCGGTCGCGCCGGCGGGCAGCGCCGCCAGCGCCCGCGAGTTGACCGCCATGGCCGTCTCGCGGTCGGCGAGCATCTTGGTGAAGCTGGTCATGTTCGCCAGCTCCCAGTCACGGCGGAACTTCGCGTAGGCGTCGGTGATCTCGTTGAGGCTGCGGACGGTGCGCTCCTGCGTGAGCCGGGCGTCGGCGAGGGCGGAACGCTTGCTCTGCACGGTGTCGCGGGTCGGGACCTGTTCGAGGATGCGGATGGCGCGGATGAACTCGGTGTCGGCGAGCATGCCGACGGAGATGCGCAGGTTGCCCGCCTGCTCGACCATGGCGCGGGCGGTGTCGGAGGCGCGCTGACGGATCGCGGCCTGGGCGGCCGCCTGCTGCGCCATCGCCTTGGCCAGGGCGTCGAGGTTGGCTTTGTCGTCCCAACGGAGGTTCGAGGCCGGCTCGAGCTTGCGGGTCCACTCCTCGGCCGTGCGCATCGCGGCGGTCTGGGCGTCGATCAGGGCGTGCAGCTCGGCCTCGCTGCGGATGATCTGTTCGTAGGTCAGTTGCAGCGTCGCGTCCTTGCCGCCGACAAGGAACTTGAACGACGGGCCGTCCGTCCACGCGCCGGCGCGGTCCGGGTTGGTGTCCTGCGCCCGCAGGACGACCTCGATCGACTCACCCTCGACCACGTCGAGCGCCGCGACGGAGAGGCTGTGCTCGGCGCTGAACGTCGCGGCGTCGTTGGGCACGGCCCAGGTCTGCACGCTCTCCCAGGGCGATCTCTGACTCTCGGACCCGGCGGGCGCGGTCGTCGCCGGGGGCGGCGCGGGCTTGTCGGTCGGCGCGACCTTGGCGGCGGCGGGCTGACCCGCGGGTCTGGTGGCGCGGTAGAAGAGCGCCACGGTGTGCAGGCCGAAGTCGTCACGGGCGGCGACGGAGAGCGGGAGGATGGCGTCCATCGTCGCCTCGCGGTGCTCCTCGAGGCCGGTGAGGTCGAGCGTGGGCTCCAGGTCGGCGGTGACACGGAGGACGTAGGGCCGGCTGGTCTCGACCGGCTTGGAACCGATGCGGGTCTCCAGGCGGTAGCCGACGACATCCTTGAAGGTGAGTTCGCTGGTGAACACGTTGCCGTCGCCCTTGGCGAGCTTGACGCGGTCAAAGGCGCCGTTAAGCCCCGGGGCGGTCGCGGCGGCGGTGGTGGGTTGCGTGGTCGGGGGAACGGACGGGGAGGCGACGACGCGCTCGACGACCATCACCGCCTCATCGACGGGCTGATTGAACGTGAAACGGAGGGTGGCCTTGGTGCCCAGAAGCGCGTCGAGGTCGCCGCCGACGGCCTCGGTCTCGCGCGAAGGCAGCTTGGTGTAGGCCGGGTACTCCATCTTCGCGTGCAGCGTGCGCAGGTCGGTCGTGACGGGGACGTCGATGTCGTAATAAGGACTGGTGTAGTCCCCACCGCGCACGGCGTAAGCCAGCGAGCGTGTCACGCGCGGGATCGTATAGGTCACCACCCGGGCGTTGCCCTGCACGGGCACTGAGACCGATGACCGCTCCTCGCCGGCGTCCTTGAGGACCACCAGGTCGCTGGGGATGCGGCCCTCGATGCGGACGCGGACAACGACGTCGTCGCCCGAGGCGACGCGCACGCTGCCCGGCTCGATCACCAGTTTGGTGTCGTAGAGCGGATCGACCGAGGCGAAGGGCATGAAGATGCGGGCGGCGGCGTTGGTGAACTGGTCGCGGTTGAAGGCGTAGAACCCGATGCCGAAGAGCACCATCGCCGCCGCGACCGCGATGCGGATCACCGCCGGCCGTACTTCGGCGGCCTGCTGTAGGCGGAGCTTGCTCAGGTGGTGGTAGTTCTCACGCAGGAGCGCCTCGCGGGCTGCCTGGTGGGAGGCGCCGGCGCTGGAGGAGTTGTCGGTCTCGCGTGAGATCTGGATGGCGTTGATGAGCCGGTTCTGGAGGCCGCCGGGCGTGTGGCGTTCGATCGCCAGGGCGACCTGGTCGTCGGAGAGCTGCGTGCGCTTCCAGTCGCGCAGGAGGCGGCGGCCGAGCCACGCCACGCCGCCGAGGAAGATCAGGATCGCCGCCGTCCGCCCCCAGACGGGCAGGTGGACGAGGTTATCGAGGATGAAGACGAGCCAGAGGTATGCCAGCGGAGCGGCGATGGCCAGCCCGATCGCCTCGAGCGCGATCAGCCTCCGCCAGCGCTTCGCGCCGTCGGCGACCCAGCGTCGCATCTTGTCCAAAGCCTCCTGCGTCACGGGCGCATCGGCGTGGGAACCATCGATCCCGGGGGCGTTGGGGGCATTCATCGTGGGTTCTCACCTGCGCGGGAGGGCGGGGCCGGTCGAGACTCATCAGTATAGCGGTTGCCTTGGACGGCATCCCCGGAGCATCCCCCGGTTTGACGCATGGAGGGCCGTGTTGTTCCACCCTCTCAAGCGGACGGGGCACGCCGGTTCGTACCGCACCGGGCGATTTTGTGCCCCGCACGGCGAGCCTCTATCATTCGGCCCGCACACCCAACCCCCACTGCCATTCCCCGGAGCTCCCCATGCCAGCCTCCCCCGCCGACCGCCGCTACCTCGAAACCCACGAATGGCACAAGCCCGAAGCGGGGCTGGTCGCCATCGGCATCAGCCGATTCGCCGTAGATGAGTTGACGGACATCACCTTCCTCGACGTGAAGAAGAAGTCCGGCGCGATCAAGGCCGGCGAATCCTTCGGCGAGATCGAATCCGTCAAGGCGACCAGCGAGCTGTACTGCGGGATCGACGGCACGATCGAGGCGGTGAACCAGGCGGCGCTCGACAACCCGGCGATCATCAACGAGGACCCTTACGAGAAGGGCTGGCTGATCAAGATCAAGCCGACGAACCCGGCGCAGGTGGAAAAGCTTTTGACCGCTGACGCCTACGGCAAGTGACCATCGGCGCGGTTTGCCGTATCCTGACCGCCGCGATCGTTTCGATCAGGGTTGTTCGGCATGATGGTGGACACACACACGCACCGCTGGGAATCGCCGGATGAACTGGGGCCCGGCTCGGCGCGGCGCATCCGCGCGATGGACCTGCCCCCCTGGTCCAGGCCCGACGCCACCGCCGCCGCACACGACCGCGCGATGGACGCGGTGGATTACGCCTTCATCCTCGGCCTGGTCGGCCGAAACATCGGCGCGATGATCGGCGTCGAGCAGGTCGAGCAGGCCGTCTCGCACCGGCCCGACAAATACCTCGGCTTCCCCGGCATCGACCCCGGCGACGACGGCTCGCTCGAACAACTCGCCCGCGCCGCCGCACGCGGCATGAGCGGCGTCACCATCTGCCCCGCGGCGCAGGCGTTCCGACCCACCGACCAGCGCCCGATGATGCTGCTGGCCACCTGCGCCAAGCGCGGCATGCCCGTCATCGTCCACAACACCACGCACCTGGGCCCCGCGGCGCAGGGCGAATTGGCCGACCCATCGCTCTTCGACGAGGCCCTGCGCTCCCATCCCACGCTCCGCATCGTCTTCACCGAGGTCGGCGCGCCGTACCCCGATGTCACGCTCGAGCTCATCGCCCGCCACGCGAACGCCTACGCCGACCTCTCGGGCATCGCCTCCCGCCCCGCCGCGCTCGCGCCCCTCCTCATCGCCGCACAAGCCCGTGGCGCGCTGGGGAAGCTCCTGATGGGGAGCGATTTCCCCTTCGCCACGCCCGCGCAGATCACGCGTAACATCCTGGCCGCGCACCGAACGGTGCGCGACGCCGGGATCACCCTCGCACAACTCCGCGCCATCGTCGGGCGCGACGCGCTGGCCTGCCTGGGCATCGCCCGGCCCGCGCCCTCGGCGACGCCGTTTGATCCTCACCACCACGACAACTCGCCGGACCCCGCCGACGCGGCCGCCGGCAAGGGAGACAAGGCGTGACCCTATCCCGCTCCGCGTGCATCCTGTTGCTGCTCTGCCTTGCGCTGCTGCCCGGCTGCAAGGGCGACGGCGGCGGCAAGCTCTCGATTCACAGCCAGGACGACTCCGGCGGCCAGCTCGTCGGCGGGTTCGGCACCGGCGTCTATAGCTTCGACGACAAGAACAACCTCACCGTCGTGCTCTTCGACGGCCCGGAGGACAACCCCACCCAGGCCGTCGTTCTCCGCATGTTCTGGAAGCCCCGCGCCGCCCGCACCCCCATCGACAAGACCGCCACCAACGCCACCATCCACTACCTCATCTTCACCGGCGAAAAAAACCAACTCGCGGGCGTGTACAGCGGCGCCGGGTTCCTCTATCCCAAGCAGAAGCCCGGCGGCGCGATGCTGGACGCGAGCGTCTGGCAGGCGTCGCTGCGGCTCACCGACAAGACCAACGGCTTCGATGACCGGCTGGGTCAGGCCATGGTCAAGGGCGGTTTCTCGGCGCGGCGCGACGACCCGGCCGTGCAGCAGTCGATCCGCCGGCTCAACATCATGGTCCGTGAACGGCTGGGTTACCCCCGCCTAGTTGATCAAACCAATCCCGACCCCACGCAGGAGGCAAGCCATGCAGCGAACAGGATGGTCCGCGACGATCTCAACGACGGTGTCGGCGCTGCTAATGGCACTGACGCTGACGGGATGTGATCAGCAGCCGCAGCAACCCGCAGTAACCGGCGGATCGCCTGTTGCCACGCCCGGCGAGATTGTCGTCGGCCAATACGGCTCGCTCACCGGCTCGGAGGCGACCTTCGGCCAGACAACCGACGAGGGCGTCCGGCTGGCGGTCGAGGAGCGGAACGCCACCGGCGGCATCAAGGGCCGGAAGATCAAGCTGGTCACCTACGACGACCGCAGCAACGCCCAGGAGGCCGGCACCGTCGTCACGCGGCTGATCACGCAGGACAAGGCCGTCGCGATCCTGGGCGAGGTCGCCTCCACGCGTTCAATCGCCGGCGGCCGCGTCGCGCAGCAGTACGGCGTGCCGATGGTCAGCCCCTCATCCACCAACCCCACCGTGACCGACATCGGCGACATGATCTTCCGCGTCTGCTTCATCGATCCGTTCCAGGGGACGGTGATGGCCAAGTTCTCGCACGAGAACCTCAAGCTGACCAAAGTCGCCGTGCTCTACGACAAGGGGCAGGCCTACTCGACGGGGCTCTCCAATTACTTCCAGCAGGCCTTCAAGGAGATGGGCGGAACGATCACCGCCGTCGAGACCTACAAGGGCGGCGACCCGGACTTCAGCGCTCAACTCACCACCATCCGCAACAGCGGCGCGGAGGCGATCTACATCCCCGGCTACTACAACGAGGTCGCCAGCATCGCGCTGCAGGCACGCAAGCTCGGGATCCCCAACAGCGTGCCGCTGATGGGCGGCGACGGGTGGGAATCGCCCAAACTGGCCGAGATCGCGGGTGAGGCCGTCGAGGGGTGCTACTTCTCGAACCACTACGCCCCCGAGGACGAACGCGCCGAGGTGAAGGAGTTCATCGCCAAGTACAAGGCGAAATACAACGGTGTCACGCCCGGGGCGCTGGCGGCCTCGGGGTACGACGCGGCGAATATCCTGTTCGACGCCATGGGCCGCGCCCCATCGCTGTCTGGCGCCGACCTGGCCAAGGCGCTGGCGGAAACCAAAAACTTCAAGGCCGTCACCGGGCTTATCACGATCAACAAGAGTCGCAACGCGGACAAGTCGGCGGTCGTCCTGCAGATGAAGGGCGGCACGCCGGTGTACGTCGCGACGGTCGAGCCGCCGAAGAAATAGGCCGTTAGGCGTCCACGCCGCTCCAATCATGACCACCTTTCTCCAGACCCTCATGGATGCCATCTCCGTCGGGAGCCTCTACGCGTTGATCGCGCTGGGCTACACGATGGTGTACGGCGTCCTGCGGTTCATCAATTTCGCGCACGGCGACGTCTTCATGCTCGGGGCATGGTTCTCGTTCTGGGTCACGACCAAGTTCGGCTGGGCGGGTGAGGGCGCGCACCCGTCGATCCCGCGCGCGTTGACCGTCATGGCGATCGCCATGGCCCTGTGCGGGCTGCTTGGTTACCTCATCGAACGCCTCGCCTACCGCCCGCTCCGCTTCGCCCCCCGCCTCAACGTGCTCATCACCGCCATCGGCGTCTCCCTCCTCCTGCAAAACACCGGCCAGCTCAAGTACGTCTTCGGCACCGAGAACCAGCGGATGCCCACGCTGCTCCCCGCCACCACGCTCGCCACCGTCGCCGGCGTGAACATCACGCTCATCGACGTGATCATCGTCGCCGGCTCGCTCGTGTTGATGGGCGTGCTGGACCGGCTCGTGTACCGCTCGCGGATGGGCATGGCGATGCGGGCCGTCGCCTTCGACCCGCACACCGCCTCGCTCATGGGCGTCAACGTCAACCGCACCGTCAGCGCCACCTTCGTCGCCGGCTCCATGCTCGCCGCCGCCGCCGGCTTCCTCTACGCCACCAAGTACCCCAACCTCAACCAGCCCGCGTTCTCCACCTGGACCCTCCTGGGCCTCAAGGCGTTCATCGCCGCGGTCGTCGGCGGCATCGGCAACATCCGCGGCGCCATGGTCGGCGGCCTGCTCATCGGCCTCATCGAGCAGTTCGGCGTGGCGTACTCCGCCCCGCTCTCGCACGGCTACATCACCGGCGAGTTCAAGGAGATCTACGTCTTCGCCCTGCTCATCCTCGTCCTGCTCGTCAAGCCCTCGGGCATCCTCGGCCGGCTGACGGTGGAGAAGGTCTAAGCGACATGGCCGACTCCCCCACCACCACCGCCCGCCCCATCGCCTCCATCAGGGCGCGCACGCTCCAACTCACCCCGCCGCGCTGGGTCGCGTTCTGCCGGGGCGCTGCGCCGATCGTGATCGGCGTCGCCCTGGCCGTGCTGCTCCAGTTCTACGCCAACCGCTGGTTCGGCGGCTACCGCGAAAAAATCCTCATCGACATCGGCATCAACATCATCCTCGCCGTCTCGCTCAACATCGTGAACGGCTACACCGGCCAGTTCTCCATCGGCCACGCGGGGTTCATGGCCGTCGGCGCCTACACCGCCGGGTTCATCATGTACTACGGGTCGTTTTGGCTCTTCGGCGACACCCAGTTCCACGGCGGCATCCTCAGCGCGACAACCGACCCCCGCGGGCTCCACGGCCCGGGTTTCTCCGGCGGTGACCTGCTCTTCCCCGCCGCGCTCATCGCCGGCGGCCTGGTCGCGGCGCTGTTCGGTTTCATCGTCGGCCTCCCGTCGCTGCGGCTGCGCGGAGACTACCTGGCCATCGTCACCCTCGGCTTCGGCGAGATCGTTCGCGTCGTCATCGAGACCACCGGCACCGTCCTCGCCGGCGACGAGATCGGCGGCCAACCCTGGTACAGGCTGCTCAACCGCGTGGGCGGGCCGATGGGGTTCGGCGGGCTGCCGATCTACGCCAGCTCGTTCTGGGTCTGGGTCTGCGTCGCCGCGACGGTGCTGGCGGCCTACCGCATCAAGGCCTCGACCATGGGCCGGGCGTTCCTGGCCGTCCGCGAAAACGAGATCGCCGCCGCCTCGCTGGGCGTGCCCATCACACGCTACAAGGTCCGCGCCTTCGTCATCGCCGCCTTCTTCGCCGGCGTCGCGGGAGGGCTCTTCGCCCACGAGATCGGCAACATGCTCAACGCCGGCGAGTTGGGGTTCCTCAAGAGCTTTGACATCATCATCATGGTCGTGCTCGGCGGCATGGGCTCGATCAGCGGCGCGGTCGTGGCCGCGATCGTCCTGACGATCCTCCCCGAGGCGCTGCGCTCGGTCTCCGAGTTCCGCATGATCGCCTACGCCCTGCTGCTCATCGTGATGATGATCGCGCGGCCGCAGGGCCTGCTGGGCATCCACGAGATGTGGGACCTGCCGTACTTCCGCCGGCGACGCACGGGGGGCAAGACCGCGTGAGCACCCTGCTGGACATCTCCGGCGTCTCGCTCTCCTTCGGCGGCGTGAAGGCGGTCTCCGATTTTGCGCTCAAACTGAACCCCGGCAACCTGCAGGGCCTCATCGGCCCCAACGGCGCGGGCAAGACGACCGTGTTCAACCTGATCACCGGCGTCTATCGGCCCGACGCCGGGGCGATCGCCCTCGACGGACGCCCGCTCATCGGCCTGCCGCCCCACCGCATCGCCCAGGCCGGCGTCGCGCGGACCTTCCAGAACATCCGACTCTTCGGCAACCTCAGCGTGCTCGACAACGTCCGCGTCGCCTGCCACCTCCGCGCCCATCACTCGATCACCGGCGCCCTGCTCCGCACCGCCCGCCACCTGGGCGGCGAGCTCGCCATCGAACGCCACGCCCACGAGCTGCTCGATATCTTCAACCTCGGCTTCCGCGCCGATGAACTCGCGTGCAACCTCCCCTACGGCGACCAGCGGAGGCTCGAGATCGCCCGCGCCCTGGCGACCGACCCCAAGGTGCTCCTGCTCGACGAGCCCGCCGCCGGCATGAACACGCAGGAGAAGCGCAGGCTCGCCGAGCTGATCCACTTCATCCGCGACAGCTTCAGGCTCACCATCCTGCTCATCGACCACGACGTGGGCCTCATCATGGGCATCTGCGACACCATCACCGTGCTGGACCACGGCCAGACCATCGCCGTCGGCCCCGCGTGCGACGTGCAGAAAGACCCCAAGGTCATCGAGGCCTATTTAGGAGAGCCCGCCGACGGCGCGGTGCGATGAAACCCCATGGCCCTGCTGGAGATCCACAACCTCGACGTCCACTACGGCGCCATCCAGGCGCTGCGGGGCGTGAGCGTCTCCGTGGAGCAGGGCAAGATCGTCACCATGCTGGGCGCCAACGGCGCGGGCAAATCGACGACGCTGCGGGCGGTCTCCGGCCTGATCCGGCCGACGCGCGGCGAGGTCCGCTTCGACGGCAAGCCGATCCACAACCTCCCGCCGCACCGCATCGTGGAAATGGGCATCTCGCATGTCCCCGAGGGCCGCGGCATCTTCCCGGGCTTCACCGTTGAGGAAAACCTCCAGGCCGGGGCGTATGTCCGGAAGATGTCGCACGGCGAGTTCGAGCGTGAACGGGGGCGTGTCACCAAACTGTTCCCCGTGCTGAAGGAACGGCTCGCACAGCCCGCCGGCACGCTCTCGGGCGGCGAGCAGCAGATGCTCGCCATCGCGCGGGCGCTGCTGAGCAAGCCGAGGCTGCTGCTGCTCGACGAGCCGTCGCTCGGGCTTGCGCCGCTGATCGTGCAGGTGATCTTCCGCATCATCCGGGAGATCAACCAGACGGGCACGACGATCCTGCTGGTGGAGCAGAACATCCACATGGCGTTGAACGCGGCCCATGAGGGCTACGTGCTGGAGGCGGGCTCGGTGGTGATGAAGGACGAGGCCACGAAACTTGCCGCCAACGACGACGTGCGCAAGGCGTACCTGGGCGTGGGGTGATCCGGCCTTTGTTTAGCGGGTGACCCGAAGGATCCCTCCGTGGGAGCGTCGCGTTGCGACAGCCGCTAAACAACGCGCGGCACCGCGCCGACCGATTCTTTATGATGCAACCCGAACGCAAAACAAGGACAGCCGTCGGATGGATACATTCCTTCAATTGTGGCATCTCGTCGTTCGCCTCTACAATCTCTTCGCCCACTTGGACAAACACCTGCAGCAGGCCGTGACGGAGTATGGCCTTTGGGTGTACGCCATCCTCTTCGCCGTCATCTTCTGCGAGACCGGGCTGGTCATCCTGCCCTTCCTCCCGGGCGATTCGCTGCTCTTCCTCGTCGGCTCGCTGGCGGCCGCGGACAACAGCAACCTGAACATCTGGGTCGCGTTCGTCCTCCTCTTCGCCGCCGCGGTGCTGGGCGACACGGTGAATTACCACGTCGGCCATTACCTGGGCCCCAAGGTGCTCACGCGGCCCTCGGGCCGGTTCCTTAAGAAGGAGCACCTCGACCGCACGCACAAGTACTTCGAGAAATACGGCGGATCGACGATCATCCTCGCCCGGTTCGTGCCGATCGTGCGCACCTTCGCCCCGTTCGTCGCGGGCGTCGGGGCGATGACCTACTGGAAGTTCCTCACCTACAACGTCGTCGGGGCCGTGATCTGGGTCGGCCTGCTGCTCGCGGCGGGGCACTGGTTCGGGCAGATGCAGTGGGTGAAGGACAACTTCGTCACCGTTGAGATCGCCATCATCGTGATCTCGCTCCTGCCCATGGGGGTGGAATACCTGCGGTTCCGCATGGATCAAAAGCGGGCGGAGAAGCAGCCATGAAAGTGCTCGTGACGGGCGGCGCGGGTTACATCGGTTCGCACGCGGTCAAGCGGCTGCTCGCCGCGGGGCACAAGGTCGTCGTGCTGGACAATCTCTTCCGCGGCCACCGCGAGGCCGTGCCGCAGGGCGTCCCCCTCGAGGAGATCGACCTCCGCAACACCGACGCCGTCACCAATACGCTGACGCACCACGCCATCGACTGCGTGATGCACTTCGCGGCGCTGGCGTACGTCGGCGAGTCCGTACAGCAGCCCCTCAACTATTACGACAACAACACCGGCGGCACGGTCGGCCTCCTCACCGCCATGCGCCGCGCGGGCGTCCGCCGCATCGTCTTCAGCTCCACCTGCGCCACCTACGGCGAGCCCGAGAAGATGCCCATCACCGAGGAGACGCCCCAGCGCCCCATCAACCCCTACGGCTGGTCCAAGCTCTTCGTCGAACGCATCCTCCTGGACGAGGCGGCGGCGGACGCGAAGTTCTCCTTCGCGGCGCTGCGCTACTTCAACGTCGCCGGCTCGGCCGAGGACGGCTCGATCGGCGAGGACCACGCGCCCGAGACGCACCTGATCCCCGTGCTGCTCAACGCCGCGCTGGGCAAGGTGCCCAAGGTGACGATCTTCGGGCAGGACTACCCCACGCCCGACGGCACGTGCGTGCGGGACTACATCCATGTGCAGGATCTGGCCGACGCCCACGCGATCGTGATGGACGCGCTGGCGCCGGGTGACAGGCGGTTCTACAACCTGGGCATCGGCCGGGGGCACAGCGTCCGCGAGGTGATCGACGCCGCAAAGAAGGTCACGGGTGTGGACTTCAAGGTGGAGACCGGCCCGCGGCGGCCGGGCGACCCACCCATGCTCTACGCCAACGCCGACAAGGTCCACCGCGAACTGGGCTGGAAGGCCAAACTGACCGACATCCACCACGTCACCGAAACCGCGTGGCGGTGGTTCAAGAACCACCCGAACGGGTACCAGTCGCCGTGAGAATTTTTCTCTCGTCGCGCCATGCGTAGGGTGCGTGGAGCGGAGCGCAACGCACCATTCCCGCGTACGACAAGACAGAAAAAACGCGCCGAGAAGGCCGCGAGACTCCACCCGTGTCGCGCAATCGTGAGCGTCAATGGTGCGTTGCGCTCCGCTCCACGCACCCTACCGCCTTCTCCATGCGCTAACGGACTCAGCGTGCCGCATCGATCGCTCGCCGCAGGATTGTAGCGATCATCACCAGCAGGGCCGACGCGAACAGGCCGAGGATCAACCACACCATGATGCGGAAGCCGGCCCCGCGGTGCGGCATCCACTGGCTGGTTTTCGTTTCTTCGTCTTCACCGAGCGACTCGTCGTCGGTGAGTTCTTCTTCGAGCTCCTCGCCGATGCCCTCGTCGCTGATCTCTTCACCGTCATCCTTTTCCCAATCCGGTTCGTTGTCGTCCATGAAGTGCTCCGGCGGTTGGGTGTGCGGGGCTCACCCGCGGCGGGGCAGGAAGCCAGAGCGTGGGCTCTCGAAGCCCCAGAACGGCTGCAGGCGCGTGAGCACCCAGCCGACTGGGATCGCGGCGGCGGCGGTGTAGAGCATGGAGAGGAATCGGAAGATCAACTGGTCGGCGTCGTCCCAGCCGGCCAGGTGCTGGTTGAGGAACCACGGCGCGTTGCGCAGCGCGAGCATCGCGACGATGGTCAGGTGGACGAAGATGCCGGCGGCGAAGGACATGACGCTCACCGCCAGGGGCGAGGCGCGGTTGAGCACCGCCCGCAGGCGGACCATGACGTAGCCGGCGAAGAGATAACCCAGCGTCGCCGGGCCGAGCACGGCGAAGGTGACCACGTCGTTGCCCCTGACCGCCGACACCGGTTTCATCAGGTCAACAAGCAGGCCGAGGACGAGGCAGGCCCACATCGCCACCGACGGCGAGGCCCACAGCGCGATGAAGGCCGCGAGCATGAGCACAAAATCAGGGGTGATAGGCCCCAGCCGGGTCGGGACGTAGAGCAGCGCCGCGGCCCCGTCATTCAGGGCCAGCGCCAAGTAGGCGAACACGGCGAAGACGAGCCATCGCATGGGCGTCTCAGTGTTCCAGGGTGTGCGGGACGATCACGATCACGCGCGAGAGCGCCGGCAGCGTCGGCACCGGGCGGACCACCACGCGGCGGCGCAGCAGCGGGTCCGTCGGCTCGGGCAGGACGCCGGCCACCCGCCCCACCACCAGCGCCCGGGCCTCCTCGGGCCAGCCGTCGTCCGACAGGTAAGCCACGTCCCCCTCACGCACGACCTGCGTCGCGGGGACCACGGCCGTCAGTTCATTGGGGTTGCCGCCGGCGTAGAGCGTCGCCACCGCTTCGCGCGGCGGCGCGTCGAGCTCGGCGGGGACGATGCGGACCGCCAGCGCCGTGTTCGCCGACGTGATGAGACGAACATTGGCCGTGAACGCCCCCGGATCGTCGGCGATGCGGCCCACGAGGTTGATGCCGCTGGCGACAACCATGTTGTAGCCCACGCCGGCCTTCGAGCCGCGGCTGATGCGGAGGGTTGCGGCCGAGGGCTCCGAGACCCACGCGGTCACCCGTGCGTCCAGCAGGTCCACGGTGGAGTTTTTCATCTGCTCGCGCACCTGGCTGAGCTGCTCGATGCGCTCGCGTGCCTCGCGCAGCTCGTCCTCGAGCCGACGGTAGCGGAGCACGGCCATGTCGCGCTCGGACTTGAGCGTCTCATCACCCTCGCGTGCGGAACCGTTTTCGCGCGACTCGGGGCGGAGCCAGAGCCCGACACGCCGAATCCCACGGCTGGTCGGGCCGACAGGCATCTGCACCGCGTGCGATGGGCCGTGCGTGATACGGTCCACGATCCTGTTGGGCAGCAGCGCAAGCACCAGCACGACCAGCGCGAGCAAGGCCAGGAGGCGTCGGGATTGGAACAGCCACCTCATCATCATTTCTGATGCGGATTCTAGGCCATATCGCGCGGCGGTGCGGCGGGGCGTTAGTTGTCGTCGCGGTCGCTTTCCATCGTGCTCTTCCACTCCTCGAGGGATTCGAGATAAGTGGCCGTGCCGCGGGCGACGCAGGTGAGGGGGTCGTCGGCGATGCGGACGTCCAGGCCCGTGGCGTCGGCGATGACCTTGTCGATGCCGCGGAGCAGCGCCCCACCGCCGGCGAGGGTGATGCCGTTGTCCACCAGGTCGGCGGCCAGCTCGGGCTCGGCGCGCTCGAGGGTGCGGGTGACGGTCTCGCAGATGGCGGAGATCGGCTCCTGCAGGCAGGCGCGGATCTCTTCGGAGGTAACGACGGTCTTGCGGGGCAGGCCGGAGATCATGTCGCGGCCGCGGACCTCCATGGTCGTCTCTTCGCCGACCGGGGCCGCCGAGCCGATCTCGATTTTGATGCGCTCGGAGGTCTGCTCCCCGATCATCAGGTTGTAGGCCTTCTTCATGTGGTTGATGATCGCCTCGTCGAAGTCGTCGCCCGCGGTGCGGACCGACTCGCACTGGGCGATGTCGGCGAGGCTGAGGATGGCGACCTCGGTGGTGCCGCCGCCGATGTCCACGATCATGCTGGCGGTGGCCTCGGTGACGGGCAGGCCGGCGCCGATCGCCGCGGCCATCGGTTCCTCGATCAGGTACACCCGGCGGGCGCCGGCGCGCTCGGCGGAGTCGATCACGGCGCGCTTCTCAACGGCGGTGATGCCGCTGGGCACGGCGATGACGACGCGCGGGCCGCCCATGAATCGACGGCCCTGCACCTTGTTGATGAAGTACTTGAGCAGCGCCTCAGTGATCTCGAAGTCGGAGATGACGCCGTCCTTGAGCGGGCGGATGGCGGAGATCGAGCCGGGGGTCTTGCCGAGCATCTCCTTGGCGGCCCAGCCGACCGCCAGCGAGCCGTCGGGCTGCTGAAGGACCTTGTTGGTCCCCTTCCAGACGGCGACGACGCTGGGCTCGTTTAGCACGATGCCCTCGCCGCGCACGCACACGAGGGTGTTGCACGTGCCCAGGTCGATGCCCATGTCGAAACTGAACCAGCTTAGGATGCTATCGAGGATCAAAACAGCCGATTCCAGGAGGCCCTTGACTCGCCTGATGGTCCGCCGGGCCCGAGTTTGCCACACCCCGCCGACTCCGGGGTAATTGAAACCATCCACACGCTCTCGGCGACGGGTCTTATGGAGTCGTCCAGGACCCTGCGCCGGGCTTCCATACCCACCCCTAAGACCGCATCAACCGGGTGCGTTACCGCACCGACCCGGTGGTTTCGATTGTGAAGGGACTGCCGGACTTGAAGAGTTGCGACGAACGATACCAGACGTAGCCCACGCACGACAGCAACACGAGCACCGCCACCAGCGCCAGCACGGTGTACACGTTGTTTGAGGCCGGCCTGCCGCGGCCACCGGTTCCGATCTCGCTCATGGGAGGCTCCCTGGACGGCCCGTTGGGCCGCCGCACGCATCACCGCTGTTTCAAGCCGGACGCCGCCCGGACCGCTCGTTCACTCGTGCCCGGACAACACCAGGTCGCCGGTCTTGATCTCGCCCTGCGCCAGCATCACGCGGCCGGCGGACGCCTTGATGTCCACCTTCGTCACCACCAGCGTGCCGACGAACTTGCCGCCGCGGTGGACGAGGAACTTCATGTTCTCCTGCACGCCGTCGTTCTTGCCCACGTTGATCTGGGCGAAGCTCGTGTCATCGGCCTTCTGCACATCGGTGACCGTGCCCTGGATCAGGACGTCGGAAAGGTACGGCTGCTGCGAGCCCGCCTCCTGCGAGATCGCACCGGGGGCGACCTTGGCCAGCGTCGCTTCGAGCTGCGCGACGTGCATGCCCAGTTGCGTGTTCTCTTCGCTGTAGCGGCGCACCTGGCGGATGACGGCCTCAACCTGCGTGGACAATTCGTTGTTGCGGTCCAGCAACTGGATGATCTGGGTCTGCTGCTTGACGCGCTCGGGGCGCAGGGACTGGAGCTCAGCGTCCAGGGCCTTGTTGATTGAGGCGTGCTGTTCCTCGGCCGCGGCCAGGCGGCTGATATTCGCCTCGGCCTGCGTGCCCGCGGCCTTCTCCGCCGCGGTCGCCGCTTCGGCCGACGCGAGCTGCGTCGTCAGCGTGCTGTTGCGCTCCTGGAGCCCCTGGATCGTCTGCTTAAGCTCCGAGACGCGCTGCGTCTCTTTCTCCATCAGCGCCTGGTTCTCCTGCTGCACCAGCGCCGCCGAAGCCTTCGCCGCGTCGTAGGCGTTCTTCTGCTCCTCGGCCTGCTTACGGTAGTTTTCCGTATTGGCCACGAAGGGAACGATCAGCGTGACCAGCATGACCGACAGCACGGCCACCAGCACCACGAACACTTTCGTCAGAACGCTCAAGGAGACCTCCTCTCGGCCAACATTACGCCAACCGTCAAGGGAAGGACCATCGGACCCCTGCCCACCGGCTCGGGTCATCCGCGACGCAAACACGTTATCTATCGTAGCCGAAAATGCTTGTCAACTCACGCGGCCTCTTTTTGGCCGCGACTCACAATCCTTCCACACCCCTTTTACCTGCCTAAAACGCGGCTAAGACCCAGCGTCGCCGCCGCCGCGGACAATCGCACCTGTTCGTCGCCGTCGCCCAGCAGCCGCTCCAGCGCCTGGGGGGCACGCGGGTCGGGGAAGAGCCCCAGCACCATCGCCGCCTGGGCCCGGACCGTCGGCGTGGGCGACTGCGAGGCCAGCAGCGTCACCTCCAGCCCGTCGGGCCGGCCGAACCTCGCCAGGGATTCCGCGGCCGCCAGTTGCAGTTCCACCGGGGGCTGCAGCAGGATCGCCTCGATCGCGCGCGTCATCGCCCGGTCGTTGACGTGGCCCAGCGCCTGCACCGCGAGCACGCGCAGCTCGTCGTATTGCGAATAGGGCCCGGCCCGCAGCGAGGCCAGCGCTGAGTCGTCCCCGAGTTTCACGATCGCCTCGGTGGCCTGGAACCGCGCGATCGCCGCCGACGCCTGCGACGTCCGCTGCGGCAGCGGTCGCTCCGACATCTCACGGATCATCGGTAGCGCGCTCTTGTCGCCGAGCATCCCCAGCAGCATCGCCGCGTTCGACCGCAGCGACGGGTCGCGCGAGCCGAGCATCGCCGCAAGGGGGGACATGTCCACCGGTTTCTTGTTGGCACGCAGCGCGTAGATCGCCGCCGCCCGCACCGAGGGTTCCGGGTCGTGCAGGAACGGCTCGGCGGATGGAGCCAGCGAAGAGAGCTTCATCCGGCCGATCACCACGAGCGCCGCGAACCGCACGGACCGCTGCGGGTCCTCCAGAGCCAGTTGCACCACCGGCCCGGCGCGGTCGGGGAGCACCTGCACGCATTCCACCGCGTTGGCGCGGCGGAACGGATCGGGGCTGCGCGTCGAGGCCAGCACCTGTTCAATCGCGCGCTGATGGGGGCTGGCGGAGGAGGAGGGCTGCGTGGCGGCGGGCGTAGCGGTCTGCGCGGGCAGTTCCGGCGCGACGCACGCGAGCACAAACGCGGCGGACGCAATGGCGAGACAGGCGTGTTTCATGTTGTTGTTCAACCTCTCGCGTGGGTGCGTGACGGTGATTGTCTCAGGAATCCGGCGATCGCCAAGAGCCCGGTCAGGGCGGCCAGGCACCACATCGGGGCGTGGCCGAACCGGCCGAAGAACGTCGCGCGGGGGTCGAGGAGCACGTCGTGCAGAGCGTAGCCCTCGACCAGTTGCCGCTTGCCCCCCTTCTCCACCAGGGGGCCGACCTCGCCCAGCGAGGAGATGAACCCGCTGACGCCGGTGTTGACGCTGCGTGCCATGGGCACGCGGTTCTCGATGCAGCGGAGCACCGCGATCTGCAGGTGCTGGACGCCCTGGTCGTAGCCGGGGTACCAGCCGTCGTTGGTGAGGTTGCACAAGAGGTCGGCGCGTTTCTCGCCGTCGCGTTCGTAGGCCATGGCGAGGCAGACCTCGGGGGTGGAGTCCTCGAAGCAGATCGGCGCGGCGATGCGCAGGGCGCGGCCGTCGCTGCTGTCCGGGAAGAGGCCCGCGATCGGGAAAACGACGGCCTCCCGGCCGCGGCCGATCGTGAAATCAAACGTGTAGGGCGTGAGGTACTTGATGAAGAGGTCTTTCATCCAAGGCCAGTCCTGCACCCACGGGACGTACTCGCCGAAGGGCACGCGGTGCATCTTGTCGTAGCGCTCGGGGAACTGGCTGGCGTCGGGGCGGTAGAGGTACGCCGAATTAAACCGCGCCGCGGGCTCCTGGTACTGCTGGCCGTCGATGGTGACGGGCCGCCAATCGTCGTAGGCGTGGGCGCCGACGAGCAGGTAGGCGTTGATGACCCGCGACAGGTCGCGTAACTGCTGGTCGTAGCCGGCGGTGTCGCGTGTGCGTGACGTGGCCTCGGGGTTGAGCGCGCTGGGCACGGCGGACTCGGGCCAGATCACCAGGCTAGGGGCGAGGCCCCCGCGGGGCGCGGCGGCCTCGAGCGTGAGCCGGCCCAATTGCTCCCACCGGTCGAGCAGCCTCTTGTCGTCATCGCTCTGGGTGTTGGACACGGGCCAGTTGGTCTGCACGACGGCCACGCGGATCACCTGCTGGGGGAGGTGGGCGGTCTGGCGGATGCGGAACTCGCCGTAGAGCCACGCTCCGCCGAAGGCGACGACCCAGAGCACGACCGATGCGAGGCGTTGCCGCATCGGGCGTCGCGGGGCCTGCGGGGCGACGGTGTGCGGGCGGCGGCGCGGGGGCGTGAGCAGGTCCACGATCACGCCGTTGGTCATCGCCACCAGGAAACTGACGCTGTGCTGACCGAACAGGTCCGCGATCTGGATGATGCGTGAGACGCCCTGCGACGGCTCGTAGGGTGCCTGCGAGTGCGCCAGCGCGAACCAGCCGAAGCCGCCCTGGAGGAATTGTGAGCGGATGATCTCGAAGCTGACCCAGACCATGGGGAGCACGAGCACGGCCGAGGAGTGAATGCGGTCGTGGACCCAGCGGACCAGCAGGAGCGAGGCGGTCGTGTAGAGCGCCATGTAGAGCGCCAGCGCCGAATAGCCGCCGCCGGTCACGGGGATGAGCCAGCCGATCATGACCAGCCACCAGATCGAGGCCGCGAGGTAGCTGGTCCAGATTAGCCGCCAGGGCCTGTGCGTCTGCACGGCGATCCACGCCGCGGGCACGAGCGCGACGTAGGCGAGGCCGCCCCACCCGGGCCTCGGAAACGCAAGGCCCAGCAGCAGCGCCGAGAGGCCCTGCAGCGCGAGGTGGACGCGGACCGAATCGGAGCGGTTGTGGTGGTCACCGGACGGAGGATGGCGCGCCAGACCCCATGCCATGCTTGGAGTTTACAAGCGATGCGCGGTTCGCGTTGGTTCGGCGGCCGGCCGCGTCACACCGCCCTCGGGTGCGCCTGGTCGTAAGCGGTGCGCATCCGCATCGAGGTCAGGTGCGTGTAGATCTGCGTGGTGGAGAGCGACTGGTGGCCCAGGAGTTCCTGCACGCTGCGCAGGTCGGCCCCGTTGTCCAGCAGGTGCGTGGCGAAGCTGTGCCGCAGGGTGTGCGGGCTGATGCTCGGGTCCAGGCCCGCGAGCGTGAGGTACTTGTCGAGCTTGCGGCGCACGGAGCGGCTGGAGAGACGGCCGCTGTTCTTGTTGATGAACAGGGGCACGTGCGGGTCGCTCATGGAACGCTGGCGGACGGAGGCGAACTGGGGGTCCGGCTCGAGCAGCGTGAGGTAGTGGCGGATGGCGGCCAGGGCGTGCGAGCCCAGGGGGACGATGCGTTCCTTCTTGCCCTTGCCGCGCACGTGGATGGTCTGCTCGTTCATCGCCAGGTCGGTGCGGTTGAGGTCCACGAGTTCGCTCACGCGCACGCCGGTGGAGTAGAGCGTCTCGAGGATCGCGCGGTCGCGCGCGCCCAGGGTCTGCTTGTCGTCGGGCATGGAGAGGAGCTTGTCGATCTGCTCGACGGTGATGGCCTTGGGCAGCCGCTTGGGCTGCTTGGGCGTGCGGATCAGGAGCATGGGGTTGGATTGGACCAGGGCGCGGCGGAGGAGCCATTTGTAGAAGGATCGCAGGGTGGCGATCTTGCGGGCCGTGGTCGCGGGGCTGTACCCGAACGTGTCCAGGTGCGTGAGGAACGCGCGCAGGCTCAGCGTGTCGGCGGCGACCATGCGGCGCTCGACGGCGGGGCTGACGTCGAAAGAGGGGAGCGCGTCACCCGCGTCGTTGGGGTCGGGCGCGGTGGCGGCGGCCGTGTCCGTGGGGAACTGCGGGGCGGCGTTGGCTTCCTGCGCCGCCGCCGGCGACGCGGCCGCGGCGGTAGCGTCGTTGCCCAGGAACTCGGAGTACTGGCGCAGGTCGGCGCCGTAGCAGCGCGCGGTGTACTGGCTGAAATGGCGCTCGAAGCGCAGGTAGTGGATGAATTGTTCGATCAGGTTTCGGCCGTTCATAAAAACTCCTTTGTCGAGGCCCGGAAAGTGGGGCGTGGTTCGGGTTTCAAGTTCCGTGCTGTGGTTTTGACTCTGGACTATTTTTCATTCCGCGCAGCGATCGCCCGCGGCGCTGCGGTCGCGTCGGTAGGGCGTCGGGTTGTGGGGCCAAGCGTCGGACATCATTGCTCTCGGGTCCCGTCGGCGGTCCCGAGTGATGTCGGGACGGCTAGTACTCGGGCTGGGTGGTTGAGGCCGTGACCGGCACCGGCGTGAGGCGGTTGGTTTCCGCCCGCAGCAGGCGCCAGCTCATGACGTAAGCCACGAACTCGCTGTAGAGGTCCATGCTGATCCTGTAAACGTGCCAGGACTCGTCGTCGGGCCTGATGAAGGCCAGGGGGTCGTCTTTGTCTTTGCGGCGGTCGGAGGCGTAGCGTTGCAGTTTTCGCCGCACCTCGGGGTCGGCGGAATCGAAGAAGGCCGAGACGGTGCTCACGGGCTGCTTCACGCGGCCGGGCTGGGGCGGTGGCGGTGGGTCGCCCGGCGTGGCGGCGCTGGTGAGATTTCTTGGATTGATCGCCACGGTCTGGTCGTAGTGCTGGCTGGTGTAGAGCTCGATCGCCATGCCCAGCTTCGGCGGGTCGTACGGGTCGTACGACGTGACGGTGCCGATGACCAGCGCATCGCAGCCGAGCGTGGCGAGCAGCTTGCGTGCGTCGGCGGGCGTTGTGATGTCGCGTATCTGCATCGCCTCCATCGCCGAGAGCGTCCGGTTCACCGGCAGGACGTCGATGTGGAAGGCGTTCTCGAGCTGGCGTGCCAGGTGCTCCGCGATGCGGACACCGTCGGCGTGGAGCGTGCCGCTCTCGTTACGCAGCGGCGCGACAGCCCAGACCCGGGTCTCGGGGTAGGGGCTCACCAGCGGGTCGGCTCCCCGCTTCTGTCCCGACCCACAACCGGCGAGAAATCCCGCCAGCACGAGGGCCAGGGTCAACATGACCTTTTCACTTGTCATGGCATCCTGCCACAGGGTTGAAAGGGTGTGGCCTCCGCCTACCCGTGCGAACAATCAGCTCCATCAAACGGTCAGTGCGCCGCGTCGGGCTCCACCATCACGGCCGCGTCGTGCGGCGTGCTCTGCTGGGCGGGGCCCTCGGCCTGCGCCGGATTCTGTTTCTGCTCCTCGGCCGGTGCGCTCTTCGCCGCGGCGGTCTCGCTCTTCACGGGTTCGGTTTTGACGGCCTCGGTCTTCGTAGGCTCGGCGGCGCTCGCCTGCGCCTTGGGTGTCGGCTCGACCCACGCCCCGCCCGCCGCCGCCTGCACCGCGTTCTGGATCGCGCGGTCCGGCCGCACCGAATAAATATTCTCGATGCCCCCCTTGGAGCGGTTGGAGACGAAGTAGATCGCCCCGTCACGCGACCAGACCGGCTGAAGATTCGTAAAGCTCGACGATCGCGTCAGGTTTACGCGGTTGCTGCCGTCTGCGGAGGCGATCCACACGTCCGCCTGCGCGGGTCGGTGGTTCTGGTCCGCGGCCGGATCGACGACCGTGGAGAAAACAACGTGCGCACCGTCCGGGCTCCAGCGCGGCGTGATGACCGCGGCGTTGGAACTGGCGGCGATCTCGGTGGGGTGGAGCCCCTCGCCGTTGACGACGTCGAGCGTCCAAACGCTGAACCAGCGCGTACCGCGCTCGCGGGCGCGCTGGAAGACGATCTTGTCCTCGACGGGCGACCAGGTCGGGTTCAGCCCGGTGCCGATGTACCGCTTGAGCGTCGGCCGCTCGATGTCCACCACGACCAGTTCCCACTGGCCCGATTGGGCGCCGTAGGTGCAGTACACGAGCTGCTTGCCGTCGCGGGAGAAGCTCGGGTGCAGGTTGTGCGTCGGCTCGCCGGTGACCTGCACGGGCTGCCCGCCGTTGATGTCAACGATGTAGATATTCCACGTGCCGGAGCGGTCGGAGGTGAAGGCGACGCGTTTGCCGTCGGGGCTGAAGACGGGCATGGCGTCGTTGCCCGGGTCGTCGGTGAGCTGCGTCACCGCGCTGCCATCGACGCGCTTGATGTAGAGGTCGGAGGTCTGGCGGTGCTGCGTGGAGGCGAAGACGACCCACTGGCCGGTCGGGTCGATGGAAGGATCGAAATCGGAGCCCTCGCCGGTGAAGGTGACCTGGCGGACGTTCTCCGGGCTGTCGAGCGGGCTGGAGCGCTGCGGCTGGGGGTCGGAGACCTGGCCGAACAGGGACATGCCGCGCATCTGTTCACGCTGCTCACGCTGGACGGCGGTGGTGACGGGCGCGGGGCTGTCGTCGGAACCCATCGCCGGCTCGCTGGGGGTGGCGAACTGGACGCGGTCGGCCGGCGCGGCCTGCGGCGCGGGCTGAGCCACCACGGGCTGCGCCACGGCGGGGGCAGCGGCGGTGCGGTTGTCCGCGGATGTGGATTGTTTGGGTGTCGCGCTGATAGGCACGCCGGTGGTCAGATCGCGCGACGCCTGCGGGCCGCGCGCCCAACCTTCTTCCACCGCCGTGCCGGATACTTCGGGCTTGGCGGGGGCGGCGGCGCTTGCATCGGTCTTGGCGGGTGTCGCCGCCGACTTCGCCGCGGCCTCCGCCTGCGCGGCGGCGATTGCCTTGCGGGTCTTGTCGTCCTTCTGACCCCACGCGCCGTTGTACTGCAGCGAGCAACCGGCGAGTAGCATCGCCAGCCCGGCCGTCGCGATCTGTCGTGCGTTCATCATGGTCTTACCCTTCATGCAAGCACCCGAGTCTTCATGCCGTTCGTGTGCTGCATATCGGGCGGAATGATCGTCGTGCCCGTAACCCAAAGCGGACTGTCCGTTTATCGGACGAGTTCGGGGGTGGGCTTGAATGGGGTACAAACGGGGTTACACGTTCCGGACGAGCGGGCTGCCGGCGTTTCGCGCCCCCGCCGCTAGCATCCCCGCTCGTTTTCCGGCATGATGTCCACCTTGTCACGCGCCGGGGAGTGCCGCTTCAATAACAGAAGGCACGAACGCAGAACGCGCCCCCGTGCGCAAACGTATGCTGCAATAACTAACCATGGCATATCCACCCCTGGTCATCGCCGCCCTTTTCGACCCCGACAAGCTCAACCAGCCCGCGCTCCGCTGGCCGCTGACCATCATTTACATCGCCAACCTCCTGCTAATCACCCTCTACGGCCTGCACCGTTACTGGCTGGTCTTCCTCTATTACCGCACCCGCCGCAGCATCCCCCGCCCCGCGTCGCACTTCCCCGAGCTGCCCCGCGTCACCGTGCAGGTGCCGATGTTCAACGAGGCCGCCGTCGCGCGGCGCGTCATCGACGCCGCCTGCTCGCTCGACTACCCCGCCGACCGCTTACAGGTCCAGGTCCTCGACGACTCCACCGACGGGTGCGCCCGCCTGTCGCGTGACAGGGCTGATTACTGGACCCGCCGCGGCATCGACGTGCAGTACATCCACCGCGACGACCGCACCGGCTACAAAGCCGGCGCATTGGAGAACGGCCTGCGTCACGCCACCGGCGAGTTCATCGCCATCTTCGACGCCGACTTCGTCCCCCGCCCCAACTTCCTCCGCCGGGCCGTCCACTATTTCACCGACCCCGCCATCGGCATGGTGCAGGCCTGCTGGGGGCACATCAACCGCGACGAATCGCTCCTCACCCGCTGCCAGGCGATCTTCCTCGACGGGCATTTCCTCATCGAGCACACCGCCCGCAACCGCGCCGACCGTTGGATCAACTTCAACGGCACGGCCGGCATGTGGCGGCGCACCGCCATCGAAGCGGCCGGCGGCTGGCAGCACGACACGCTCACCGAGGACGTGGACCTCTCCTACCGCGCCCAGCTCAAAGGCTGGCGGTTCGTCTATCTGCCCCGCCTGATCTGCCCCGCCGAGCTGCCGCCCGAGATCAACGCCTTCAAATCGCAGCAGCACCGCTGGACCAAGGGCTCGATCCAGACCGCCATCAAGCTCCTGCCCACGCTGCTCAGGGCGGACGTCCCCGCACGCGTGAAGGTCGAGGCCTTCTTCCACCTCACCAGCCCGATGGTCTACCTCTACATCACACTGATGGTGCTGCTCTTCTTCCCCGCGTTCTACGTCAACGTACAACCCTTCGAGCATGGAACAATCCCCGCGCTGCTCTGGGGCATGACGCTCTTCACGCTCGGCACCGCCTCCGCCGGCGTCTTCTACATCGCCAGCCAACGCGCCCAGAAACGCCCCACGCTCTCGACCATCCTCAAGATGCCCGTGCTCATGTCGCTGGGCATCGGCATCGCGCTCAACAACGCACGCGGCGTCGTCGAAGCCCTGCTCGGCCAGCAGTCCGAGTTCGTCCGCACCCCCAAATACAACGCCGCCGCCGATGACGCTCCCGCCGACCCCGCGCCGTCACCCGCTTCGCCCGACGGCCACAGCCCGGCACGCGAGCGCCACCGTTTCCTTCCCAGCCCCTCTCTCAAGCTCTGGATCAACCTCCTTGAGCTGGCCTTCGGCGGCTACATGCTCCTGTGCGTGTACCTCGCCTTCACCCACCCCGGCGCGACCGTCGTCTCCATCCCCTTTCTCTTGCTCTTCGCCGCCGGCTACCTTTACGTCGGCATCTCCGGCCTGCACACCCACCTCCGCGCCGCCCCCCCCTCCGACCCGCTGCCCCTCCCCGCGATCCCCTCCTGACCCTGCGCGGTTTGCCCGGCTTGAACGCGCACGCCTTCTCCCTACAATGGTCCGCCACGCCGACATAGCTCAACTGGTTAGAGCGAGGGATTCATAAGCCCTAGGTTCCCGGTTCGAGTCCGGGTGTCGGCATTTTGCCCATCAGCGCCGATCAGCGCCAAACCCCGCTGATTCTCGGTGTTTTCGTCACTTTCGTCCCACTCTTGCCCGACCCCGTCAAGCGCCGCTTGAGGCCGCTCGACGCCCCGTTTTGCACCTGCGCGCTCCTGTTTTTGCTCCTTGCCAAATGGCATTGAATCGCCATGGGTCCCCGTGGCGGCCGCCGATCGTGGAAAATTCGCAATCGAGAGGTCGGGCAGCTTCGCCAGCGCCGCCGACTCGTCGTTCTTGAACGCGTGGGTGTAGCGGTCCATCGTGAGCGTGATGGTGGAGTGGCGCATGATCCGCTGGATCAGCTTGGGGTGAACGTTGGCGGCGG
Source organism: Planctomycetota bacterium (assembly GCA_021413865.1). Classification (GTDB taxonomy): domain Bacteria; phylum Planctomycetota; class Phycisphaerae; order Phycisphaerales; family Phycisphaeraceae; genus JAIOPN01. The sequence continues at coordinate 175,315 of JAIOPN010000062.1, forward strand.
CCAGCCAGGTGCCCGTCGTGTGCCGCAGGGAATAAAAATCGAGACGCCGGCCGGCCGCGTCCGAGTCGGCCAGGAAGCTCGATTGTTCCCGACTCTCCCGCTCCTGGGACATCACGGCTTGGCCGATCCAGTCAGCCCGTGCCGCCGCCGCATCCGCCCGGATCATGTCGGCCAAGTCATCGGCACGCGGCATGGCGAACGCCGGCGCCGCCGGCGTCTTATTCGCCAAGTGCTGCTTGAGAAGGGCCGCGGTATCGGACCGCAGAGGGAGAGTGTCTTTGCGCCGGTTCTTGGCGTGGGCCGCTTCCACCGTCACCGTCGGAGCCTCATCGCCCTCTGTGGATAGATGGAAACTTGCCTTGGTCAGCTTCCGGATTTCCTTGTTGGGCCGCAGGGCGGTCTCGACCGCGAAGCGGTAGAGCGTGGCGCGGTCGGCACCACCGACGCCGTAACGAGTCACCGGGCCGGACCGCTTGCCCTCCTTGTCGATCGGCCCCTGTTCGGTTGCGTCCAGCAGCCAGACCATTTCATCGACGGTCAGCGCCCGCCGCTCCTTACGATCGGGCCGGGCGTTCATACCCGAGAGGTGAGCCAGTGGGTCGGCCGTGATGATCCGCTCCCGGACCAGCCATCGCGTGAACTGCTTCACTGCCCTCAGGTAGTAGTTGGAAGTCGCCTTGCCTACGCCCCGTCCTTTGTCAGGTTTCGTATCACGCAGTTCGGCAAGGAATCGCTGCACGCCTGCCCCGGTCAGGTCGGCGATCGCTTGGACCTTGCAGCCCTTCAGAACGACTTGCAGCCGGGCATCGGTCTTTTCGACGTACTCGGGTGTGTTGCCCTTGTCGGCCAGGGCCTGCTTGAACGCCTCGGCCAACTCGAACGGCTTGCGATGCCGGTCGTTCAACAACCCGACCTTGACCAACTGTTCCCGGAGGTATTCAGGGACGGTTTCGATCCAGGTCGCCAGCTCGCCCTCGGGCAGTTGGCGGGAACTCCGCAGGCCAATCAGGCGGTCGATGTAGCGCTGGATTTCACGGCCGGCGGTCTTGTCGCCCGTGCCGGTGTTGATCCGCCATCGCTTGCCCGCGTCGTCGTAGAACGCCACCCGAAGACTGCCGGTTTCTTTGTAGAGCGTGGACATGGGATCACCTCTCGGTTTTCTTGACTGTCTTAGGCCGAAGCACCAATTCCAGGCCCAGCACGTCGGCCAGCCGTTCCGCGGCTTCGATGCTCAGGCCCCGCTCCCGGCTCAGCAGCCGGGACAGCATGCTCTGCGCCACCTTGGCCTCCTTGGCCAGCCGGTACTGGGTTTTCTCGCTAGCCTTGACCGCCTGCCTCAGGGATTGAACGATTTCGCTCATGGGCACATTATACCAGTGCTTGCCCATTGGCATAGCCTTGGACGCAATATTTTTTCGTGGAGGGCGATTCATGGGCGGGCGATCCGCCTGCGGGCTTCCATCCAGGCCTCGATGGTCGTCCACCGCCACCGGATGATCTTGCCCAGGGACAGGTCGGGCGGCGGCAGCTTGCCGACGCCTCTCCAAGTCTGGAACGTGCGACGACCGATTGCCAGGTACGTGGCGAACTCTTCCGGTGACACCAACCGTTCACTCCTCGCGGCCGGCGGTGTGTCCTTCGGCTGGGTGCGTGCCATTGGATTCTCGGGCATGGTCAGGTCTCCGAGTGCAAAGAGGAAATCAAATCCTTCAAAGGGCGCGACCGGTATTTCTCCGGCCATGCCCGTGGATAGATGGTTCAGCGTTAATCCCGCTCCATCTCCTTGGCCGGTGCGTCGCGTCCTTCGCGTGACGCCTCGACCTGTTTCATCCGGTCCGCCAGGATCGAACCCCGCTCCTCTTCCAGTGCGGGGATTTCCGAGCGGCGGTCCTCCGCCACCTCGCCGGGTGTCTTGGTGCCATAGAGGCCGTATTCAGGCACCGTCTGCGCGACGTTGGATTCGGGGTAAAGCGCCGAGCGAAGCTCGCGCAGGCCTTGCCGGAACATCGCCGAGACATGGCCGGCACCGATCTTGGGGTTGGGATCATTCACGGGTCGCATGGGTAGCTCCTTGTTCAATTTCACCAATCGTCATTCAGCTCGCGGAAACGCTCCGCGAGCCGGTGTTGCTCGATCACGGCATCGTTCATGTCCATCGCGCGAGCACGCTCGTATCGCTCCGTCAGGACCGCCACGAGAAAGAGCGCCGCGGCGGAGAGTATGAGGTACATCCCGAGCGGTCGATTCAGTTGCCAGACCAGATACCCGACCGCGAGCACCAGCAGCGGTTCGGTCTTCCGTTTGACTTGGGATTCGGTGAACTTGGGGTTTACGCGCGCCAGTCGCGGCCAGCCGTTGTAGAAGCTGTGCGAACGGAGTTCCCCACGCCGCCGCCGGCGGAAGCCGTCGATGCGGGCGCGGACGCACATCACCAGGTAGGCGAGGAGGAACCACAACATCGGCCCCGGATCGTCCTCGGGGAAAAACACACCGAAGAACAAGATGATCGGCATGGCAACGGCCGCCTGGAGCCCGATGTAACGCTCGCCGAACCCGCGCCGCAGAAAGACCTCCACCGAGACCGCGAGCGATCGTGCGAAGAACACGATGCAGCTCATCCCGCTTCTCCACTGATCCATCACGCCCGTGCTGCCCTGCTGCTCTTCCATGACCCGTCTCCTTGCTTGGGGGTTGCGGCGGGCGCGCACCGTCTCCGCCGACGGTGGTGACCGCCTTCTTGAAATCCACGCTGAATGTCCGCCTCTAGTCGGATTGCCGGAATGTCACGGGCAGCCAGGATCGGCCCGTCTGCCCGAACACCCGGCCGTTCTGGAACACAATCGCATCCACCAATCGATCATTCGCCGGCCCGCCTGTGCGCAGCCGGTGAAACGCCGAGGGCTGGACTTCGTAGTCCATCTGCTCACTGACGCCCGCGTTGACGTTGCGTGAGTGGCTCAGCCCCATTGCGGAATCCAGCCAATCCTCCGATTGATGGCCGTGGTTGGCATTCATGAAGAACTGGCGCTTCTTGCCGATGATCGACGCCGCCCACTCGTTGGTCACCGGGTCGGCGTTGGCGTGGAACACCTTGCAGGCCAGGTTGCCCAGCAGCGAATCCGCCTTGGCGCGGCTTCCCTCGCCTCCCATGGCTTCGAGCACGTTGGAAAGGTTCTGGGTCAGATACACCGTCGCCACGCGTGACGACCGGCAGGTCGATTGAAAGAGAAAATCGCGGTCGTAGAAAAAGAACTGCGCCTCATCGGCGTAGAGGAACACCGGCCGTGGGTTTTGCTTCACATCGCGCCGTTCGACAGCCAGTTGCCAGCAGTACTTCATTAGCACGTTAGCGATCACGCCAACCTCGCCGAATTCCTTGACCGGCAGCGCCACCACGATGACCTTGCCCTGTTCGCTGTCGTTGAGCGAGAAGTTCGTCCTCCCGCAGAAGAGTTGCCGCAGGACGCCGCGATTCATCACATCGATGCACGACGTGAACGACGAGACGATCACCGACCGCGTCTTGTCGGAGAGGCCCGGATATTCAAGCAGGATGTAATCCGCCACCAGCTTGAAGTCCTCGCGGCGTATCGACGACTTGGCCGCCGCGTCGGCGTCAACAAGCAGCTTGAAGCAGTAGGAGTTCCGCTTCCAGCCCTCCGAAGCGGCCTGATCGAGCGAGGTCGCCGACGAAATAATCGCCCGGTACAGATCGGGAATCGAGACGTGACCCGTCGCCAGGATCAGGAGATCGCAGAAGTTCCGCACCAATTGCCGGGCGGCCTTGCGCCAGTAGCTCTCGTCCTCCCGGCCACCGCCGTTTGAGCCCGTGCGGTCGGCAATCTCCAACATGGTGGTGAACAGATTGACGAGGTTTTCCGTGTGACCCGCGCCGGCGCCCTTGCGGTTGAGTTCAAAATCGAGCGGGTTGAAGCACCACGGCCCCTCGGGCGAGAACAGGATCAGATCGTTCTCCCGCCCCGTGGCGCGGCAGTGTTCGATCCAGAGTTGCACTTCATCTTGCTTGGCGGTGAGCACCAAGCCGCCAAACCCCGCCTCCAGAAACGAGCGGGCGCAGCGCGTGCCCGATGTACTTGTCTTGCCGCTGCCACTTGCGCCGGTGACTAAAAGCCCCTCGACCGCATGACCGATTGTCCACGCATCGGTCTCCGACCACTGGAGCAGCGGCGTGGAGAGCGACCACGGATCGACCGCATGGCTGCCCTTTACCTTTGCCTCCTGTTTCAGCCAGGGTATCCACGGCATAAGTTGCTCCTTTTAGGCTTCCCGGTCGTCCTTCTGCCGTGTCGCGTCGTCTCTCAATGCAAGGAGCCGTGATACAGAATTGAGGACCTCCACCGACTCTGCGGTAATGACGTCATTGGCGTGCCACCGCTGATGATTGCCACCTGGATTTTGGGACTGCATGGCGTTCCACTGCGACCATGGGAAGCCTGCTATTTTTGATGCCCCTTCTATCGCTGCGAGTAGCACGGCATCTGCCCCAACACCCCCTATAGGCGTGATCGTGATTCCCATGGATGCCTCGGGGATCGGTGTCCAGGGTTCATCCGGCGTGTCGCGCCCATTCACGCCTATACCCGCCGGGAGAGATTTCAGCGGAGTCCCACAGACTTCGATTAACCTGCGCTCCGCAAGGGCCAGTTCGCTAAAAAGAGCTCCCGTTGCCTCCGAGAGCGCCACCGCGTGGGCGATACCGACGATTCTCCGCCCACCACCGCCCTCAGGAACCGTGGTTGCGTCCAGGGTTTTATAGAAACGATCGAACGCCGCCACGAGGGATTCAGGGCTCCAAGCGGCCGCGTTGGGTTTTTCCTTGGACAATGTGACAGTGATCTGTGTCGTCGTTTCACTCTCGGTCGTCACACCATTTTCTGTCTCCGTTACGGGATCGGCTATCGCCACAGGGATCTCGGCGGGCGGCGGTACGGGCCAAACCCGACCAGGGGCGGGCGTCGCCTTATAGATCCGGTCGAAAGCGAACACGCGCCACTGCGGGTCTTGATCACCTTTCTTTGTAAAGGCCGCCAGCAACTGACCGCTGCTCGTGAGCCTGGCGCGAACAAAGCGATATATAAACGGCTTGCTTGTGCTCGCCATCACCGCGGGACCGGTTTCCACCCAGTCACCAAACACCTGCATGTAGTCGACCTGCACCTCGTTATCTGTGTTGGTGAACTCCATCCGCAGGACGACTTCAACGGCGCCGATCTTGATCAGGTGACGAAGAGCCGTCTCTTCTGCACTGGTGAGTTCACGATCCGTTGCAGCTGAAAATCTCGGACTCAGGCTCCGCAGCAGGTCAAACCACGCGGCCACCATCGGGGCCAAGTCTTCAAGGGGGAGATCCCCGATCGGTGGCATTTCGGACATGATTCACCATGAGTGCGAAAGCCACCCGATCATGATTGCGGACATCGCCGATGTGAAGTCAGACTAGATCAGGCTCATGCCACGGTGTACCGGCCGCCCCGCTCACCTCGCACCTTCACGCGCTTAAGCCTGCCGGCCTTCACCATGCGGCCCAGCGCGCTGTCCGCCTTGCCCGCCCGTCCCTCGCCGGACCAGTGCTTGTTCACCCGGGCGGCGTTGGGCTTGCCGTGCTTCTTGACGAAGTCGACCACCGACTGCTCACCGCTCTTTGTGAACGTGCGGCGCTTGCGGCGGCGGCCGGGCTTGCTCGCGGCCTTCGCCTTGGGGGGACGGCCGCGGCGCGCGGCAACCTTACCGCCGACAACGGTGATGCCGTGCTTCGAGAAAGTGACTTCAAGCTCCGCGAGGCGGGTGGTGAGCTCCGTGTATTCCGCACGCAGCTTGCCGATCAGGTGGTCAAGGTGGTCGACGATCTTCATACGGGCCATGGTGACGCTCCTTGCAAAGGTGGACACTACCGAAGGCTTGGACATGTGCCCCCGCTCCAGTGGTGGCGCGAGTGCATCACGGTACTTCATATTACAACGCGGTCACCGTGACCCACCAACGCCAAGTTGTAACCGTGCTCCGCGTAGGGACCGCCCGGAACCGTGCAGTGGGCCAGCCGGTGCCCCTCGCCCGAGCCGTGCCAGCGCCACTCTCCGCAGTGCCTGCACCACACGCCCCTCCTCGCTCGGTTGCGATCCAAGCCGACCATTCCATGAAAAAAGCAACACCGGGTTTGTCCGGTGTGGCTTTGGATACTGCGGGCATTTATTAGTGTTGCTGCTTCAGGCGTACCTGCGGCGGCTGGCGGCAAGGCTGATGGCCACGCCGGCGAGCAGGGCGAGAGACGCGGTCATGGGCTCGGGAACGGGGTTGGTATCGCCGCCGCCGTTACTGTTTGTCAGCTCAAAGTTATAGGTGGTGGCGGGAGCGGTGCCGAACTGGACAGTGATGTTGTCAACCGCGCCGGTGAAGGGCGCCCAACCGGAGCCGATGCCGACGTTCAGCCCCAGCACGAGGCTGTTGGCGCTGAGGACGGCAAAGCCCGGCGTCGCGTTGCCCGCGATCCAGCTATCGAGGTCACGAGTGAAATTCTGATCATTACCAACGCCGAACTGGGCCCACCAGAGGATGCCCGAATTGCCGGAGCCCTTGAAGTTGAAGATGTCGTCGCTGACCCACGTGTTGGTCGCGGCGGCGGCCAATCCGTTGGAGTATGCCTGTTCAAAAATCAGCAGTCCCTGGTCGTTGGTGGTGTTGACGTTGCCATCGGCATCAATGATGAGGCGGGCGACGGGCGTGTCGTGCGCGTCGGCGGTGCTGGAACCGTCGCGGTACCAGTCATAACTCCACGCGGTGAGGTTACCGAGGGTTTTGCCGGTGAGGTCACCGAAATAGAACTCGGCGTCGGCCTTCGAGGAGGTGGCCAGGGGGTTGGGCCCGTTGAAGTAGAGCGAGCCGTTGCCGGAGCGGGGGTAGTTGTTGGTGATGCCGACCGCGCCGTTGTTGCGCACGTTTCGACGCAACCAGGCATCGGTGGTGAGGGCGTCGCCCGCGTTGCTGCCACCGGGATTAGTAAAGACACCGGTGGGCGTGGTCACCACGGTTACCACGGCGGTTGCGGTGTGAGCGGCGAACGTCATGCACGATGCAATGATCGCGCTTGTCAGCAGGTATTTGGTCATGGCCATATCTCCAGGTTCTCCATTTTCGGTCATGCCCCCTCGCTGGTCCGACTCACCGCCGGTGGGGGGAGAGCGGATTGTAAATGGGCAAGCAGGCAATGCAAATGAAGGGGGATTCCTGGGTTGGACCCTGATCCCATAAATCGAGGGCCAGCGGATCGTCCTGGAGCTGCGGGGAGAGCCATGCATCGCCTTAGAAACCGTCGTGCCCGACAAGTAGAACATTTGCTGCTCGCGTTCGTTCGGGGATGACTGCGGTTACCGATTGATCGCGCCATGGGGTTGGCGTATGGTGCCGGCTAGGGTTCCTTTTCTGTTCGTTCCCGGGCACGCTTGTGGATCAACCGAATCTCAACCGGCTGGCGCAGAGACTGTGTACGGGTCATGACCCCCCGAGGGGTGTAGTGAAGTTGAGCTCAACTCATATGTGAACTGCCATCCATTTCTCGCCACGATTGACCGCGATATGTCGTCAACCACCGGAAAAGCCGCATCAATGATTTGGCTCGTCTCCATCTTCACGATGGGACTTGTGCTTGCCGCATGCATGATCTGGATCGAAGACCCGATCTACCGCCGGTCAGTCATGATCGCTGGTATCTGCCTGATTTTGTGGCTGTCGGAGCTCGTCCCTCTTTACGTCCCCACGTTGGTGATGTGGATCGGCATTGCGCTGCTGCTTTCACCGCTGGACCCGCAACGCTTTGGGCTGGCTCACGTCTTGCGCTTGGCCGGCCAACCGGTGCTGGCCCTGTTCTTTGGGGGTTTGGTGCTGTCGGTGGCTTTTATGAAATATGGGCTCGATACCGCCATCGCGGATTGGATGATTCGGCTTTCACGCGGGCGACGCCCGATCCTGCTTCTTGCCGTGATGGCTGGAACAGCAGTGCTCTCGATGTGGATCTCTAATATCGCCGCCGCCGCGATGATGCTCGTCACGCTCAAGCCGCTGCTGGACAAGCAAAATGACGATCCGTCCTTCCGCAAGGCGTTGCTGCTGGGAATCGCCTTTGCCGCCGACTTCGGGGGCATGGCCACGCCGCTGGGTTCTGGGCCTAACCTCGTCGCGATCGGCGCCGTCGCGCCCGCGCACACAATCACCTTTCTCCGATGGATGAGCTTCGCTCTGCCGCTGACAGGGCTGATGGTTGGCATGGCCTACGTCTTATTGGTGGTAATGCATCGGGTCCGTGGTTCTGCCCAGTTCAAGTGCAGCGGGCGATCCGAGCTTTCTCCAAAAAGCTGGGTGGTAATCACCGTCTTTCTGCTTGCCGTCACCGCGTGGCTCAGCGAGCCTTGGCATGGGATCGAAGCCGGCGTGGTAGCGCTCGCGGTTTCAGCGGTGCTGTTTGGCTCTGGTCTGCTCGATCGGAATGACCTCGTAAAGGTCGAGTGGGACACGCTTCTACTTATCGCGGGCGGCCTGACGCTCGGCGAACTCTTGCGCGTATCAGGCGCCGCGCAGGCCGCGGCGAACTCAATCCCGTGGGCGGCGCTTCACCCCACACTGCTTGTACTGGCATTTGTGCTTGTGTCGGGGCTGCTGTCAGCGGTGGCGAGCAATACCGCTGCGGCCGCGATGCTCGTGCCCATCGGCCTGAGTTTTCATCCCGAGCCGTGGTTTGCGGTACTCATTGCGCTGGGCGCCTCAATGGGGGTTCCTTTTGCGATCAGCACGCCACCCAATGCCATGGCGGTCAGCCAGGGATTGCGGACAAGAGACCTGTTTTTGCCAGGCGTTGTCTTGATGGTTGCGGGTTGCGCTTTTCTCGCTCTTACCGGTGAGTGGTTCTTGTCGTGGATGGGAGTCTCATCGCGCTGAGGCCTTTGCGCATGCTCCACCGGCTGATCCCACGCGCCCGCATCCACCCGAACCTGTTCGATCCTCGCGACCATGCCTGCACCCACCGGCTCATGCAGGTGATGGACCGCATCAACCACGACCAGGGGCGCGGTGCCATCCGTATCGGCGCTGCCGCTGCCTTCGAACTCATGCCAGGCCGCACCGTTGCGTGGAAGGGCCGGTGCGAGCGGCGGTCACACCATCACCCGTTGCGCTACCCCTGCACCGGCGCCTGCCTGATGAAGGGGAACAGTGTCACCGTGAACGCGGGCGCGCCCGTCGTGACGCGCACCGACGATTGATCCAGCGCGATGGTGACTCCGATGTCCGCCGTCGGCGCGCTTGCCTTCGGGTAAGCCTCGATGCTCGTGACGCAGAGGTGGCGCGTCGCCGGCGCGGTGGGCGAGATGCGGAGCAACGGCATGGTTCCGTGGACGTCGCCGCCGGTGTGGATGCGCGGCTGGTTCTCGGTGCTCGTCGTCGCCGCGCCGGGCGCGTGGACCCGAATCCGACAAGCGGCGCTGGCGCCGCTGCCCGCGAACGTATTCGCATCGCGCCGCTCAACCGGGAAGCCCGTGTGGAACAGCAGCGTCGGCGTGACCGGTGCGCTGCTCTCGACCGCGTCGATGATGAGCCACGCGTCGGGACGCAGGTATAGGACGTGCCGGCGGAGCTGCCGCAGGCCGAGCTCAACAGGGTACGCGGCGGTCATGTCCGCGACGCAGCAGTCCCACGCGGCGTGGTGATCGGCGCGCTCCATGAAGGGGTACACGCGACGCTGGCGATAAGGAAGGTCCTCGAACCACTCGGATTTCTCGCCGTACTGCCCGATGCCATTGATGAGGACCGTGTTGTGGAACTTCGTGTCCTTATAGACGTATCCGGGATAGGTGAGGACCCATTCGCCGTGCGCGAAGACCTGGAGCTCGCCGTTGTTGGGGAACATGTGTCCGCCGGCGAGCGGGTTGTTGTACCGCCGCGCGGCGTGGTGTCCGACATTGGGGCCGCACTTGAACACTCCCGCGGTCTCGGCGCCGCTCCAGTCGCTACGCATCACGGCCACGCCGTGGTCCTCCATCAGCGCGAAGGGCTCGCGCCCGACGAGCGACACGGGGCGGACGTCGGGGTCGTAGAGGAGGAACGAGATCGCACAAATGCCCAGATGCCCGCTGGCAAGGAGTTCATCGGCGAGCCACTGCGCGGTGCCGTCGCCTGCCGAGCTGGCGATGACGCGGAGCACCGCTTCGATCCCGAACACGTTTCCGTGCGCGTCCCCCTGCATGAAGAAGGCGTCATCGGCCTTCCACGAGGCACGCGGGAGCGACTGTGCGTGCAGCGCAAGGGCGTGCCGGGCGAGCCAGGGCGTTGTGCTGTAGAGGTCGAGCGCGAAGAGTTCCTCGGCGATGAGGAAGTTGACGGTGAGGTAGCTCGCGTAGTACCCGCCGTACATGATCCCTTCGGGGGATACGCCGTCCGGCCCGAGCGCCGCGCTCTGGGCCCGCATCTTCTCGCACGCCATGTTCGCCAGCGGCGCGACATCGGTGCGCTCACCGTAGAGGCACGCCGCGGCGGCTGTCATGCCGCCCAGGACGACGGCCGAGATGTTCCATGTGTAGCCGAACGGTTCGCCGGCCTTGTACGTCGCCCACTTGTCGAACACGTGCCGCGTGCGCTCGTAGAGCGTTTCGACGTGCCGGCCGCGTGTCTCGGCGGCGAAGTCGTGCCAGAGCCAGTCGAGTGCCACCGCGAAGCCCTGCGCCCAGTGCCCGAAGATGAGCGAGTCGCCCCAGTCCTCCTCGGCGGCAAGCCGGTTCATCAAAAGCTCGATGCGGTCACGGTACTTCGTCTCCTGCGTGAGACGGTGCAGCAGCGCGAGGTGGATGAGATGGCTTCCCAGGCCACGCACGTCGAAGACCGAATAAGGCGTGCCCATCAGCTTTTCCGGCAGCGATGCCAACAGCATCGCGTCGCCATCGCGTCGCAGCTGTTCGAACCACCGCTTCCACGGCTCGACGCCCAACCGTGCCCGCAGGCGGTCGAACGGGTGACGCACGCACAGCAGGCGCGGGTGGACCCCCAGCAGCTCGCACTCCACCTGCGTCGCGCTCGTGATGATGTCGGCGCCGGCAATTGCGACACAATCCTGGGAAACGCTCGTCTTCATGGCACTGGCTTTCGTTGGGGTCGGGTCAAGTGAACCGCGCGCGGGGCGTTGTGTTGTACTCCACCCAACACCCGCGGATCAACGTCTCGGGCTTCCGCCGCCACAGCGTTTGAGCTCTCCGTTATGAGCAGGCCTATGACTGATCGGTGAGCACTACCGTAGCCGTATTTTTTCAGGATGCGCTTCACGAGCACGCGGAGCTTGGCCCTCACGTTCTCCCGCATCGTCCAGTCGATGCTCACGTTGCTCTTGACCGACTTCACCAGCTCGCGGGCGATGAAGCGCAGTTGCTCGTCGCCCAGGACCTTCACGGCGCTGTCGTTGACCTCCAGCGCGTCGTAGAACGCCAGCTCGTCTTCGCTGAGGCCCAGCTTCGCCCCCCGCGAGCCCGCCTCACGCAAATCCTTGGCCATCTGGATCAGCTCCTCGATGACCTTGGCCGTCTCGATGGCGCGGTTCTGGTATCGCCCCAGCGCCTGCTCCAGCAGATCGGCGAATGACCGCGCCTGCACCACGTTCCTCTTGGCCCGCAGCTTGATCTCGCCCGAGAGCAGCTTCCGTAGCATCTCCACCGCGAGGTTCTTCTGCGGCATCCCCTTGACCTCAGCCAGGAACTCATCCGACAGGATCGCCACATTGGGCTTCTTGAGGCCGGCGGCGGCGAAGATGTCGATCACCTCGTCCGACGCCACCGCCCGCGACACGATCTGCCGGATGGCGTGGTCCAGTTCCTCGTCGGTCTTGGTCTCCCCGGGCGTGGACTTGGCCAGCACCGACCGCACCGCCTGGAAGAACCCCACGTCGTCGCGGATCGCCATCGCCTCCGCGTGGGGCACGGCCAGGGCGAACGCTTGCGATAGTTCAGTCACGATCTTGAGCAGCCGCGGCTTGCCGTCCTTCTGCGCGAGGATGTGTTCCTGCGCCGCCGCCAGCAGGACCATCCTGTTACCTGCCCCGGCCTTGCCCCAGCCCGACCAGTCGAAGCCGTGGAACAGCCCGCAGCAGACCTCGTACTTCTCCAGCATGAGGGCGACGGCCTCCTCCTGGTCGATCGCCGTCCTGCCCTCGCCGCCCGACTCGGTGTAGGTGGCCAGCGCCCTGCGCAACTCGTCGGCCAACCCCAGGTAGTCCACGATCAGCCCGCCGGGCTTGTCGCGGAACACCCGGTTCACCCGGGCGATAGCTTGCATCAGCCCGTGGCCGCGCATCGGCTTGTCGGCGTACATGGTGTGCAGGCAGGGCGCATCGAAGCCGGTGAGCCACATGTCGCGGACGATCACCAGCTTGAGCGGGTCCTTGGGGTCGCGGAACCGCTTGGCCATCTCCTCGCGCTTCTGCTTATTCCTAATGTGCCCCTGCCAGTCCAGCGGGTCGGACGCAGACCCGGTCATCACGATCTTGATCGCGCCCTTGGCGTCGTCAGCGGAGTGCCACTGGGGCCGCAGTTTCACGATGGCGTTGTAGAGCCCAACGCAGATGCGCCGGCTCATGCAGACGACCATCCCCTTGCCGTCCATCGCCTCCAGCCTGCGCTCGAAGTGCTCCACCAGGTCCTTGGCGACGATTGCGATCCGCTTGTCTGCCCCGACGATGGCTTCGAGCTGGGCCCACTTGGTCTTGAGCTTCTCCTTGCGCTCCGTCTCTTCGCCCTCAGTCGCCTCCTCGAAGTTGGAGTCGATCTTGGGCTTCTCGCCCTCGGCCAGGTTCAGCTTTGCCAGCCGGCCCTCGTAGTAGATCGGGACCGTGGCCCCGTCCTCCACCGCCCGCTGGATGTCGTAGACGCTGATGTAGTCCCCGAAGACCGCCCGCGTGCTGGCGTCGGACTTCTCGATCGGCGTGCCGGTGAACCCGATGAACGAGGCGTTGGGCAGCGCGTCCCGCATGTGCCGGGCGAAGCCGTCGATGAAGTCGTACTGGCTCCGGTGCGCCTCGTCGGCGATGACGATGATGTTCCGCCGGTCCGAGAGCATGGGCTGCTTGTCGCCGCCCTCCTCGGGGAAGAACTTCTGGATGGTCATGAAGACCACGCCGCCCGCGTCCACGCGCAGCTTATTACGCAGGTCCGCCCGGCTCTCCGCCTGCACCGGCGCCTGCCGCAGCAGATCGGCGCACCGCGCGAAGGTCTGGAAGAGCTGCTCGTCCAGGTCGTTGCGGTCGGTCAGCACCACCACCGTGGGGTTGGCCATCTCGGGGCTGAGGATGACCCGGCCGGCATAGAACGCCATGGTCAGGCTCTTGCCCGAGCCCTGGGTGTGCCACACGACACCCACGCGGCGGTCGCCGGGCTCACTCCCCGGCTCGCCCTGCTTCCGGGGGGCGCGGGCGCCCTTGGCCGCCCGCACCGTCTCCAGCAGCGCCCTGTTGACGGCGTGGAACTGGTGATACCCGGCCATCTTCTTGACCAGCCCGGCCTCCTTCATCTCCTCGAAGACGATGAAGTGCCGCACCAGGTCCAGGAACCGCTGCTTCTCGAACACGCCCTCCAGCAGCACCTGCAGCTCGGGCATGCTCGGCTTGGCCAACTCCTCGCCGGCGATGGTCCGCCAGGGCATGAAGCGTTCCCAGTCGGCCGTCAGCGAGCCGATCCGTGCTCGCGTGCCGTCCGAGATCAGCAGCGCCGCGTTGGCGGTGAAGAGCGACGGGATGTCCTGCTTGTAGGTCTGGAGCTGGTTGAACGCCGACCGGATCGTTGCCTTCTCGTCGGCGGCGTTCTTCAGCTCGATCACGCCCAGGGGCAGGCCGTTGACGAAGATGACCACGTCCGGTCGGCGAACCAACTGCTTCTTATGAACATCCAAGTCATCCCGCAGATTCTGGATTTCATCCTTTACTTGCTCTAGCTCTATCTCGAATGCGGGCCGCGAAAGCGCGTCCTTCATCCGCTCTAGGCCCTGTCTCCGCTCGTCCTCGGAAACAATCCGCTGCCGAACATTGTCAATGCGATTTCGCATCTCTGCGATCTGGCGAGCTAGCGAGCCGATCACCATGTCGGTGGGATCTCCCCGAGATCGGCGCTGAGATCGAGTTGAACTGATTCAATCGCCATCGCCAGAGCGCCGCGCCACCGTGATCTACACCGCGTTTGGCTATGTTTGGGAAGGAGAAACCCAATGTCCCAGACCTTCCGCGTCGGCGTTGGTCGCAGCGACATCACCCCGCCCCGAGCCCCGCACGGGGTTGATGTGATTACAGGTGACTGGGGACGACTACGACGGACTGGCACCCGTGCGGGTTTTCGTACCAATTGGCGGTTACGACGTGCAAGGACTCGTACAAGCGCTGGACGCGTGATGACTGCGGTTTTAGCGGCCGCCGCCAGATCCCGAGGTATGATGGAGCCTTCTGCGTACGTTGTTCAATCTCCCTTTGATTCGATCGAGCGGCTTCATCGGCCACAGGGTTCTGAGCCATGAGCCAGGAAAAACGCGGCCGCCAGATTGACTGGTATCGTTGCCCCGTCGAGCGCGAGCTGCTCAAACAACTCAGCCGGCGGAGCGACTTCAAGGGGTTCGTGCAGACGCTGAGCCATCTCGGGCTCATGACGGTCGTGTTCGCCGGGGCGCTTTACGCGGCGCACCTGCGCCTCTGGCTCGCCGTCGCCCCGCTCGTCTTCCTTTATGGCATGTTCACCGCGTTCATGATCAACGGCGTCCACGAACTCGGCCACGGCACCGTCTTCCGCACGAAGCTCTTCAATGAGCTCTTCAACCGCGTTATGGCGTTCCTCAACTGGATCAACTTCCATCACTTCTACAACAGCCACACGCGCCACCACGCCTTCACGCTGCACCCGCCGGACGACCTCGAAGTGACGCTCCCGATCAAACTCTTCATCTGGCACGCAGTGAAGTATGGCATGGTCAACCCTTCTCACATGCGATGGGCCGTGACGGAGAACGTCCGCCTCGCCCGCGGCAAGTTCAGCGGCGAGTGGGAGGCGACGATCCTTCCCGAGGACGCCGTCGAGAAACGACGCGCGGTGATGAATTGGTCGCGATTCGTCCTCGTCGGCCACGGGCTGATCTTCGTCGGCTCTCTCGCGGCGGGGTTTCTCATCGACCCGATGTGGTTCCTCGTGTCGCTCATGGTCAACTTCGGCGGGTGCTACGGCGGCTGGCTCCAGTGGCTCTGCAACAACACCCAGCACGTCGGCCTGCAGGACAACGTCGCCGACTTCCGCATGAACTGCCGGACCTTCCTGCTCAGCCCCCTGCCTCGCCTGCTCTACTGGCACATGAATTACCACACCGAGCACCACATGTACCCGACCGTCCCTTGCTACCACCTCGGCAGGCTGCACGCGGCGATCAAGCACGACATGCCGCCGGTGTCGAACGGCCTTGTCGCCGTGTGGCGGGAGATCATGGCGATCCTTGCGCTCCAGGCAAAGAACCCGGCGTACAAGCACGTTGCGCTGGTGCCACAACCGCGAAATGCAAGCGCGCCGAGCGCCGGCGCGACACAACGCGGTTAGCGCCGGACCGTCAGGACTGACACCCGTGCGGGTTTTCGCACCAGTTGGCGGGTGGGACGCGCAAGGATTCGTACAAGCGATTAATCTGCATTCGGTCGAACGCGAGTACCCACCGGATCGGTCCACTGCATTGGCGGGTTATGTTTGCCGCCTTACGGTCGCCTCAGGAACGGGCTCCCATTGGTGGTGATGCCAGCGGAGGATGACACCGCACTTCTCGCACTTGTAGTCAGCCCAATGATCAGGGGCGCGTTGGCCGTTGATCAGCACCGTGGCTTTAATGAAGGTAATCATCTTCAGCCCGCGCTGTCGGCATTCAGGACAACGGCTGCGATAGAAGCGCGTCGCTAGCCCAACGGCGATAAGGGCGATGCCGTAAAGGATCGCGGGCGAAAAAACGAGAAGCGTCATCCACAGGTAACGCATCGTTGGCAAGCATAACGACTAAAGCTCAGCGACGGCGGCTACGGGACGCACCCATTGCAGCCGCGACGCCCCGCCGCCGTTTGCTGCAGCGCATGGTAGGCCGCGGTCGATTCATCTGCGACCCCTCGAAACAAGCGGTGCTGCCCGGACAAATTCATTGGCCACGGATTCCTCCAGCATCCACCGACCCATGGCTGGATACGAAACCGGCGCCCATGAATTTAGTGCGCCCGGCCAGTCCGCGGAAGCGACAGGACGCTCGTCGACACCTCGGGAATTGAGTGCGGCGCGAACGAGCGTCCAGCGAAGCGACGCAAAGGCTCCCTCGCCGAGGGCATCGACGACGGCTTGTTGTTCAGCAGCCCCACGACCCATATT
>JAIOPN010000058.1 GCA_021413865.1 Planctomycetota bacterium
GCCTTGCTTGGTCACCATCTCCACCGCGCCGCGCTTGAACTCGTCGCTGTGCTTGCGTCGTGGTCTGCGTTCCATCGATTGGCGCCTGGGTGGCGGCTATTATGCCGCCGAGGTAGCGCCAACCGTTCGTGGGGAAGACCAGGGGGCAGGATTGCCTTCACGGATGGAAGTTCTCTCTTCGTCCCGGCAAGGCGAAGGACGCCTTTGTAATATCGTGCGATTCCACTGCACTCCAGGACCAAAGCAAATCCTCTCGTTGACTCCCGATTGCTCGTTGATTGTTATGTAGTCATGGCGACACGACGTGTCATCAGGGCCGTGTTACACAATTGTCTCGGTACATTCACGAGTCGTTATTCCGACTTCAATGGTTACTGGCTCATGGGTTTCCTTGTCTGTGAGCAATTGCCCATAAAGGTTGATCTGTTTGCCGAGCCCGGCCCGCTCGATCATTCGCCTCTTGCTTTCGCACGCGCACTCGCCGCGTTGAAGTTTCGTGAACAACTTACGAAGCATCGGCTTGATGCAAAACTCATAACAGCCGCCTGGATGCACATCGAGAAATTACCCGGGGAGGTGGAAGGGCGGGTCGGGGACGGTCACATGCAACCGGGATACTTGGTGTGTGTCGCGGCTCATGCCGACGTTCACGAGAGAGGCCAATATCAATCGGTTACGACCTTGTTCGTCGCTCCCCACAACGCGATCACCGAACGGCGCAGGCACGAATCCGATTGGGGGCGTATTACATAGCTTGTCTGGTGATCTCGTGGCGCTGCGCTGCACGCACCCTACGCACTAATCGTTGGTAGGAACGGGGGTCAGTCCACCGCGTTCCGCGCTCCACCCGCCCATCGTCGTGAGCACGCGGTACCACCCCTTGAGATGGCCGGGCGACCAGTGCAGAGCCCGACGGAAGCACGAGTGTGCCCGCGCGCGTTGCCCGTTGCGCGTGAACTGCCGTCCGGCCTTGTACCACCGTTTCGCCAACGCGCTCCGCCACACCGCCTCGGGCATCGCGGATTTTCCGCCTTCGTTCAGCACGAAGCGCTCGATCATCTGCACGCGGTGATACACCGAGTCGTCGTACGCGGCACTGAGGTTTTTCGCTTCGGGCGGGGTGGCGCTGATGTTGAGCCGGTAGGAGACGGGCACGCCCGGGACGTGCAGCCATCGCCCCAGCAGGCTGAGCCGGAGCATGAGCTGCCAGTCCTGCCCGGTGCGCATCGCTGGGTCGTACCCGCCGACCGCCTTGAAGTGTTCGGCACGCAGCACGGTGTTTGATGTCCACGGCGCGCCGTCCACCAGGAGCCTTCGCGTCGCAGACCCTGCCAGGTGACGCAGATTATGTGTCACAACCCTACCGGTCGTGTAATCGGTGTCCGTCCGGTTGGTGGTGGCGGCGACGGCGTCGGGCGCGGCGGCGAGGGCGTCGCCCATGCGCTGGAGGTAGTCGGCGGGCCAGAGGTCGTCGGAATCGAGGAAGGCCAGCAGCGTGCAGTCGGTCGCTTCCGCCGCGCCGCGGTTGCGAGCCGTGGAGGCACCGCCGTTGGGTTGGCGGATCAGCACCGGCGGGCGCGTCAGCGACGCACGATCGATCCACGCGCGGACCCGCTGCACCGTGTCATCATTCGAGCCGTCATCGACGATGATCAGCCGCGCCGGTGGCCGTGTCTGCGCAGCGACGCTCTCCAACGCCTCGATCACCGAGCGTGGGCGGTTGTAAGCAGGGATGATGGCTGCGATCGGAGGCGACATTCAAACAACCCGTCGTTGTGAAACCGCTCGGTGCCCATCGTACCAGCCGTGAGTTGCTTACCGCGGTCCGGACGGGCTCACGCCTGAACCTTCTCGATCTTCCTCGACCACAGCAGGCGGGTTGAGAGCCTCGCCCGCAATGTCAGCGGGAGATCGCCCGTCGTGAACACCGGCACCGCCGCGCCGTTAGGCGCATCAGCATCGAGCGATTGCATCGCATCGATCAGGGCATTTCCGGAGCGCTGCTGTGTCTCGGCCCTCAGGGGGTGCAGGTCTTCCTGCGCGACCAGGAACTGGGGGTTCGTGTTGATCTCCCACACCACGACCCTGCCGTCGAGCACGCCGAAATCCATCCTGCCGAAGTCGATCTGCGCAGATCTGAAAATCTCCCACACGGCGTCGCGCTGTGGGAAGTGATCGACAAACCGGCGTTCCTCCTCGCCCGCCAGGGCGTCCACGAGGTCCGGCTCTTTGTTGACCCAGTTCCTGCTGAAGAAGACGTGCCGGGGGATCAGGCGGTCGCCGATTCGCATGGCGGAGTACTTGCGGAACAGGCCGCCATCGGAGGTATCGCAGAACTCGACGATGAGCAGGTCGCGTCTGCGCCGCCGGCTGAGGGTGCGCGGGAGCGTGCGCAGCTTCTCGTCGAGCTCTCCCCGGGTGTGGATCAGGTCGGTGAGGCTGCCGTTGTGGTTGTGCTCGTGGCGGACGAAAACGGGGAACCGGCAATCGTCGATCGGGTCGGTGTGGCGGTAGCAGCGGAAGGGGTTGAGGCCGCGGCCGTGGAGCAGGTGGAGGAGGTGGTAGCGCGTGAGCGTCTGGGTGGGGTCGTTGAGGAGGCGGAACGCCGGGCCTGCGGCGGCGAGCCTGCGATGGAACTCGGCGGCAAGGCGGAGCTGCGGCGGGTTGAGGCGTTCGAGGTCGCTGAAGATGTACGTGCCCGGCGTCGCGTGCCGGAGGCCCGGCAGGCTTTCGTAGTAAAGGATGCGGACCCGTGGCGCTAGGCGCGGCGCCCATTCGCGCAGGAAACGCGTGATGGTCCCTTCGTGACCGGCGGTGACGACATAGTGGATCATGGCTTGCGTGGGCTGTCGGAGGGGGAGGGGTTGAAGGAGAAGTGGGTGTGCGTGGCGAGCCAACCTTGCTCTGTGCGGCGGAGGATGATGGTCGCCCGGCCGGCGCGGGGAAACGTGCCGCCATCGACGTGCGTACCCGAGGACGTCCACGCCGCCGCCGCCCACGCGAGGTCGCCGGCCACATGGACCGTTATGCTCGCGGGATCGAAGCGGAAGCCGGACGTGTTCTCCCACACCGGTCGCCACTGCTCGGCGATCAATCGGTCCAGATGCGTGATGTGGCTGGCGACCGTCCCGAACGCCACCACGCCCGGGTCGAACATCGCACGGCCGGCGGCGTAATCGCGCGCACGCACGGCCGAGGCGAAACGCTCCATCCAGTGGCAAACCTCCCGCGCGATCGGTGGGCTGTCGGCGGTGGTGGTAGCGGGGACCGGCATGGTGCCAACATTCTACAGCGGAGCGCGGTGGTTCAACGTGGGTGAAGCGGTGTTGTCTTACGCGAAGCGCATGAGCGCATCGTTCGCGGGAACGCGAAGAAAGCCGTCATTTCGTTGTGCGCTGTGTTTTTCACCGTTTGCCGAAAACAGCATAGTTGTCTTCGAGCGTCAGCGGGAAATCCGGTTCGGGGGGCCAGAGTCGAGGGAACAGTGGACCGGCGAAGGGCGTGCCCGCCCGCGCGAACGGGCCGAGCATCGTCGCGTTGAGGTGATACCGCGCACCCGGGCCAGTGTGCAGGGCGCAACCGGCGGGCATCATGTGAACGATGAAGTTGAGCCGCGGCTTGCCGCTGAGGTTAGGGCCCGAGCCGTGGAACGTCAGGGCGTTGTGAAAGCTCGCCTCACCGGCCTTGAGCACGCAGGGTTCGTCGATCCACGGCCGCCCCTTGGCGAACCGGGCCTGAAGCCCGTGGAGGTCCTTCTCGCCGAAGGTGTACGCGTCCTCCTGCAGGCCCCACTTGTGCGAGCCGACGATCGTGCGCATCCCGCCGTTGGAGAGGTCGGTGTCCTGCAGCGCGACCCAGGCCGTACACATGTTCGACGTGCTCGAACATTGCCAGTGGGCGTAATCCTGGTGCCAGCCGACGTTGCCGTCGCGGTCCTCGGCGCCAGCGGAAGGCGGTTTGTAGATCACCTGGTCGTGCCACATGCGGGCCTCGGGCGAGCCCATGAGCCGGGCGCCGATGTAGCCGATCACCGGCTTGAGCACCGCGCGGCGAATGCCCAAGTTCTGCCACCAGGCGTTGGTCACCTGCCGCACCTGCGTGGGCTTGTGGTTGGACCAGTCCCGGCTGCCGCCCCAGTTCCAGTTGTCGGTGTCGCGCTCGTCGCGGAGGCAGATCCGCTCGATCTCGTGGCGGATCACCGCGATCTCCTCGTCGTTGAATAGTCGGGGGCTGCACCAGTATCCGCGATCATGATATGTGGCGACGTCGGCGTCAGTGATCGTGATCGGGGCTCGGTCCGTGGTCGGGGCCATGGGCGTGTACTCCGTCACGGGGGGATCGCTGCGTTAGTGATGCGGACGTCGGTGCGTCACCGGTCCTGCAAGCTAGCGAAACGCCCCTGTTGGCTCGCTAGACCCTGGAGAGAACTGGTCGTTCACAATGCTGAATCGGGGTGGCCGGATTTGAACCGACGACTTCCTGCACCCAAAGCAGGCGCTCTAGCCAAGCTGAGCTACACCCCGCGTGTCGTGAGGGATTGTATCCGAGAGAAGGGTGGCGGGTGGCGCGACGCGGCCGGGCGTTGCGTGGGTGGGTGGGTGGTGTCACTTCTCGCCGCGCGCGAGGGCGGCGGCCTCGAAGGCGGTGCGGATCGCGTCAACGTTCATCACCAGGGCGGTGAAGTCGCCCTTCTCGATGCTCATCAGGTCCATCGGCTCGGTGCATCGGATGGTCGCGCTGCGGGGGCGGCGGTGGAGCAGGGCCATCTCGCCGAAGTATTGCCCGGGGCCAATCTCGGCGACTTTCTTCGCCTCGCCGTTGTCGCCGGTTTTGATGAGGACCTCTGCCTTGCCCTTCATGATGATGTACACGCGGTCTCCCAGGTCGCCCTGCTCGAAGACGAACTGGCCGGGCTCGAAGTGCTCGTGGTTAACGCCCGACGTTTTGCCGATGCGGAGCTGGACGAGGTCGGGGGGGAAGATGAGGTCGATGGTCCATGCGATGGCGACGCGGATTTTGCGGTCGAGGCCCGGGAGCTTGGCGAGGTAGATGGTCCGCCACATCCACCACGCGAAGAAGCCCGAGAGCTTGACGCCGAAGACCTGCGCCACGCCGCGCCGGTGCCCCAGGGCTGCGAGCGAGCCCAGTCCCTTGAAGGTGAAGGGGCGGAGCGGCTTGTTGGTGATCGAGGCCAGGATGTTGTCGGCGCAGACGGCCGCTTCGCGGATGGCGTGCTGCGCGGTCGGCGGGGCGAAGCTGCGCTTGTCGGGTTTGTCGTCGGGCATTGGGATCAACGCGCAGTCGCCCAGCGTCCAGACGTTCGTGGAGCCCTTGACCCGCGTGGTGCTCTCGGCGATGAGCCTGCCTTTGTCCTTGGGCAGGTCGGCCGCCTCGATGACGGGGTTCGGGCTGCTGGGGACGGTGGCGACGAGCGTCTTGGTGGGGATGCGCGTGCCGTCGCCGAGCATGGCGTACTCGCCGGTGGCGGCGGCGAGCCGTGTGTTGAGCATCATCTCGACGCCGCGTTTCTGGAGCAGCCGCTGGGCGTAGAGGCCAAGCGATTCGGCGACCTCGGGCAGGATGCGGTCACGCGAGTGGAGCAGGATGAACCGGCAATCGTCGCGCTTGAGGTTGGCGTAGTCATCGGTGATGCGGCGGACGAAGCTGTGCAACTCGGCGATGACCTCGACGCCGGAGAAACCGCCGCCCGCGACGACGAAGGTGAGCATCTGTTTGCGGATTTCGGGGTTGGTCTCGGTGTCCGCCTCGTCGAGCAGGCGGATGATGTGGTTGCGGAGTGCCAGGGCGTCGCCGAGTGTTTTGAACGGCATGGCGTGCTCGGCCAACCCGGTCATGCCGCGGAAATCGGTGACGTTGCCCAGCGCGACAATCAGGTGGTCATACGGCAGGATCAGCGGTTTGGGCCGCAGCCCCGGTGAGCAGGTGACGGTGCGGTTGGCGGTGTCGATGGACTCGACGTCGCGCATGTGGAGTTTGACGCCGGGCACGAGTCGGCGGATGGGGCTGACGGTGTCTGCCAGGCCGACGCTGCCGGAGATGACCTCGGGGAGCATGGGCTGGAAGACGAGGTAGTTCTCGCGGTTGACGAGGTGGACTTCGAGGTCGTGTACGCCGCAGCGACGCGCCCGTTTGAGCAGGCGTTTGGCGGCGTACACACCGGCGAAACCTCCGCCGAGAATAACGATACGGGTGGGCATGGGAATCTCTGATCTATTGCGCTGATCACAAGCGGTTGTGTTTTCGTCCCATAGCCCCCGGCTCGGTCGGCGGGCTCCGTGAGCGATCACCGAACACCATACATGCGTCGTCAATACGTTGACCCAACGAAGAACCCCCCCGGCCGAGCCGGGGGCTATGGGATCAACACCGAGTGAACTCGCGGAGACGATCGTTTATTTCGCCAGTTCGGCGAGCTTTTTCACGGCACTCACATAGGCGTCGCCGGCCTCGCCCTTGATGGCGATGTCATAGGCCTTCCAGAACTCGTCGGGGGCTTCTTTGCCGCGGCCGTCGAAGGCGGCGGAGCCCAGGGCGGTGACGCCGAAGGCGATGACGCGGCGCTGCATGATGTTGGCAGCGGTCGGCGCGGCGGCGGCGAGGTCGGCAGCGGCGGCGGCGGTCGCCTCGGGGGTGTATGCCGCGGCCTTGAGGCCAGCGGCGGTGTCGGAGCCGAAGTGTTTCTTGGCGACGGCGACGCCGGCCTCATACACTTTCACCAATCCGTCGGCGTCTTTCGTGTCCCACCCCTTGGCCTTCCACGCGGCCGTCTGCGCTTTGGCGGCTTCGAGCGCCGCGGCCTGGCCGGTCGCCCAGAGCTTGGCGTCGATCATCTTCCCCTTGGGCTCGTCCCAGTGGATCGCCCACTCCTTGCCTTTCTTGGAGATGTAGTAGTCGTAGGCGTACATCTCGAACTCGAGCGCCGGGTGGCCGGCGTCGATCATGTCCTTGTCGATCTGCAGATGGCAGGCGACGCAGGTGTTGGCGCGCACCTCCAGGTCGCTGGTGTCCGCCAGGCCGAACTTATCGAGCAGGCCCTTGGCGCCGCCGGCGGCGCGCTGCTTGGGGACCCAGCCGGCGTCGGCGTGGGGGTTGAGCCACTTCTCGCTCGGGCCGTGGCACGACTCGCAGCCGACCGAGTCGAGCGCCGTGAACTGCTCGCCCTGTTTTTCCTTGGGGACGTCCATGCCGTGGCAGGTGATGCAGCGGCTGGAGGCGGCGGCATCGGCGATCTTCAGGGTGTCGGCGATCTTTTTGGACTCGGGGGTTTTGAGGGAATCAAGGGCGTGGTGGTGGGGATCGCCGGCTGCCCAGACGTTGCTCTCGTCACCGATGTTTTTGCCGGACTGTTGCTTGGCCTTGTCGTCGCCGTGGCAGCCCGAGCCGGCGCAGGAGGCGTTGCCCATGTACTTGAGGTTCGGCTGGATGACGGGGTGCACGCCCGGGCCCAGGCGTGCCTCGGCGTCGGTGCCAGTGAGAGCGAGCCACGCGACCAGGCCCGTGACCAGCAGGCCGGCGAGGAATGTCATTCGGAGAACGGTGTGAGAAGGGGGACGATGGGTCATGGCGTGCTTCCTTGCAAACGGAACCCAGTAGAGGCAAACTTGAGATGTTACGGCCAGTTAAGCAAGTTGTCGCGGGTTCGTCAATGGTGGTAGTGGTATACTTTGAATTAAGCCTTTTTTGAAGCGGTAGGCTTGTAGTCGGTCAGGCGCCCGCCGTTCGTCGCCTCTTCCTTCTCCAACATCACCACAAAATCCATCATCGTCCACCCGCGGTTAGCGATGCCCGCCATGACCGCTGGGGTGGTCTTTAGGGTCGCGTGTTTGCGGATGAAGTTGTAGTGCATGTAGTGGATCGCCACGGCATGCTCGTGGTTCTCAATCTTCTTGCTGAAACCGTTCGTCAGCCGGGTGAACCGACGCATACTCATCCGCATGGTCAGGTTCTGGCGCTCGACGTGGCTGGTGCTGATGAACCGATCGTCGGGGTTGCCGGAGATTGGACGCTTCTCGCAACCGATGCACTCGGGCGGGCTGTAGCGGGTGTCAGGGGTCGCGCTGTTGCCGTAGACCTTGTGGAGCATGGCGTAGTCGACCTCCCCACCGAAGGCATCCTCGACTGCCTCAAGGTACGGCTTGTGCCCGTCGCTGGTGAGTTGAATCCGGGTGTCGATCCGGTCGGCCACGTCGCGGATGAACTCGGTCGCGTAGCCGCCATCCCGCAGGGCCCACCAGATACGAGACGCACAACTTGGTCTCGCTGTCGATTGCCGTCCACGTCCACACGCTGCCGTAGCCGCCAGCGCCTTCGAGGCGGGCCTTGTCCTTGCACCCACAGAAGGCCCAATTTCTTGTCTCACAAAATGTACTCATTTTTGAGTACTTGACTTCCCTCAAATTTGTTGCATAATTGACTCCGGAGAAAGAGAGAAAACGCCGATCAAATCGCGGGGCCGTGGAGCTACAAAAATTCCGGGCTTTATAACTCATGCAGGGAGCTAAGCTATGCAATCTGTACGCATCGATCCGGCGGACCACGAAATCCTCAAGGATTTGGCGAAGTCAACGGATCGTCCGATGGCCGATTTGATGAGGGACGCAATCCAAGATTTGAATAGGAAGTTCATCTTGGAAGCCACAAACAACGCCTATCGTGCGCTTCGCCAAGACACAAAGGCGTGGGCTGATTTTCAGAGCGAGAATGATTCGTGGGATACGGCCACGCTATCTGACGCCAACTTGGAGCATTGGAAATGAGCCGTCCTTCACGGGGTGAAATCTGGCAGGTCGATCTCAATCCAGTCATTGGGCACGAGCAGGGCAATACTCGCCCTGCTCTTGTCGTTTCCACGGACCAGATGAACCACGGGGCGAGCGGTCTCGTCGTTGTGGTGCCAATTACCGCAACGCAGCACGGCATACCGCTGCACATCAACATAAAACGAGGGCAGGGTGGGCTAACTAAGGATAGTTGTATTTTGTGCGATCAAATCCGCGCGCTTTCGATCGATCGATTCATAAAGCCCTACGAAACCGTTGAGCCCGCCGTGATGGATGCCGTAGAAAAAAGGATCAAAATTGTCTTAGGCTTACGGTGAGTTTTTCCCCCACCTTGCCTTTGCCGCCTTCTTTGCGATCTCCGCCCGCCGCTTCCCGCTCAGGGAAGCCGCCCTTGCCCGCCCGCCCTTCAACCCCGCCGTCCGCCCCCCCAGCGACCTAGCCGCCGCCGCTCCTGCCTCGAACGCCGCCTTGAGCAGCGTCAGCGCCCGCTCGTCCACTTTCTGCACCCGTTTGGCCCAATCGGTCCACGCCTCTTCCAGCGTAACGGGCATCTCGGTGTAGCCGGTCTGGCGCAGGGTGTGACGCAGCGCGCGGGCCGCTGTGGTGTTCGGGTCGGGGTTGTGCTGTTTGTCTTTCATGCCCGCATTCTACGGGCACGTCGGCGCGGGCGGGAAGGGCAACTTGGTTTCAAAGTATACCACTACCTCAATGGTCATCGCCAGGTGTGGGTAAGGACATGAGCCCTCGCTTCTGCTTTTGATGCACCCGGTGCTCCCACACGGCCGATATGCAAGGGGAATCGGCCGCGCGACTCCCCTGCACGCCCCCCCCGGAATAGAACATGGCCAAGTCGATGCCGACCGCCGAGCTTGAGGGTGAGAAACTCACCCCCGACGAGCTGCGCGCGATCGACATCTTCAAGGACGTGAAGCCCGACGCGCTGGCGAAGTTCCCCGGCACGGTCGTCCGCCGCCGCTTCAACACCGGCGACGTGATCTGCCGAGAGGGCGAGGGCGGAACCACGGCGTTCTACATCCTCGAGGGGCGGGCCCGGGTCTTCATCGGCCGCAGGGTCGGGTCGTCCGGCCGTAAAACCAAAGGC
This sequence comes from Planctomycetota bacterium, assembly GCA_021413865.1. Classification (GTDB taxonomy): domain Bacteria; phylum Planctomycetota; class Phycisphaerae; order Phycisphaerales; family Phycisphaeraceae; genus JAIOPN01. The sequence goes on from JAIOPN010000058.1 coordinate 9,904, forward strand.
AACATCCTCGCCGCGATCGGCCGGCTCTTCGGGCAGAAGCGTGCCACCACTCCCACGCACCACGCCGACAAGCTCGTGCCCATCGACGCCTCGGTGGACCTGGCGTATGGCTCGCTCGCCTCGACCCTGGGCGCCGGCGAGGTCTTCGGCGAGATGAGCTGCCTCAACCTCGCCCCGCGCTCGGCGACGGTCGTCGCCGAGGCCCCCTGTGTGATGCTCGAAATCCTCCGCAATATGTACGAGGTGCTGCAGCGTTCGCCGACCTTCAAACAGCGGATGGACGACAACTACCGCCAGCGCGCCCTGGCGAACCACCTGCGGAACGTGCCGCTGTTCGCGGGCATGTCGGCCGAGGATTTGGAATCCCTGCGGCAATCCGCCGAGCTCGTGGGTGTCGAAGCGGGGCACGTGATCTTCCGTGAGGGCGACGCCGCGGACGACGCCCAGACCGGCGGGCTCTACATCCTCCGCCTGGGGCAGGTGAAGGTCTCCCGGCACGCGCCCGGCGGGGAGCGCACGCTGGCGTACCTGACGCGCGGCGATTGCTTCGGCGAGACCGGCATGCTGCGCGGCGGCCGTCGCAACGCGACCTGTTCCGCGGTGGACCACCCGATCACCGAGGGCGGCCGAAACCGCAAGCCGGCGCGCGTCGAGCTGGTGCGCATCGCGCCGGGGGATTTCGACCGCATCGTCCAGAAGTACCCGCTCATCAAGGGCCGCCTCGAGGCGTTCGCCGAGCAGCGGCGCCGCGAGGGGGTGCAGATCGAAAAATCCGTCCGCCCCACCAGCGCCCCGCCCAGGCAGGTCGAGGACATGGGCCTCCTGCAGGGCCAGAACCTCATGATGATCGACCTGACGCGGTGCACGCGCTGTGACCAGTGCGTTGACGCCTGCGTCTCTTCCCACGACGACGGCGTCACGCGCCTCATCCGCGAAGGCCCGCGGTTCGACAAGTACCTCGTCCCGTCGAGCTGCCGGATGTGCAAGGACCCCGTCTGCATGATCGGTTGCCCCGTCGGCTCCATCCGGCGGAATAAAAACCTGAGCATCGTCATTGAGGACTGGTGCGTCGGTTGCGGCGTCTGCGCCAAGCAGTGCCCGTACGACTCGATCCAGATGCACGGGCTGGAGGAACTGGGCCAGGAGGTGAGCGACGAGTTCAAGCGGATAGCCGAGGGCGGCAAGGTCGTCGCGGTGACCGAACGGGCCGCGGTGTGCGACCAGTGCGAAGAGCTGCCGACGGGGCCGGCCTGCGTCTATGCCTGCCCCCACGACGCGGCGCAGCGGGTGAACGCGTCGGAGTTCCTGAACATCTCGCTGCCTCAGGCGGGCAGGCTGTGACGACGGAGCATGTGATTTGCTGATCGACCATAAATCCATCCCCTGGGCGCTGGCCACCGGCGTGCTCGCCGTCGCGTCGGTCGGTCTCTACCTGTGGGACTCGCCGCACCAGATGAACGGGCCGTCCGGTTCGTCGCCGGTGGGCCTTGCCTTCGGCGGCGCCGCGTTCGCCATCATGCTGTTCTGCGCGGGGCTGGGCCTCAGGCGCCGCGTGCCGCACTGGCGCCTCGGCAGCGCCCATGCCTGGATGCGGGGGCACATCTGGCTCGGGCTGCTCACCGTTCTGTTCGTGGCGCTGCACGGCGCGTTCCGCACCGGTGGGGTATTGACCACGTGGCTCTGGGTGCTGCTGGGGCTGGTCACCATCAGTGGCGTACTTGGCCTGATCCTGCAGCAGGTCATCCCGAGCCTGCTCCTGCACACTACGCCCGGCGAGACCGTTGCCCAGCAACTCGACCGCCAGCTCTCCTCGCTCACTGAATTGGCGGACGGCGTGATCGTGAAGTTCACCGGCAGCCTCGACAAGCCTTCCCCCGTGTGGGACGCGGCCGCCGCCACGCCCGGCCATCCACCGGCCGGTGGCGCCGGGGGCGAGCCGCTCCGCATGTTCTACGCCGTGCAGGCCCGCGCGTACCTCAATGGAGGGATGTCGCCGGGCTTCGAGCGGCCGACCCAGGCACAGGCGATGTTTGCCAGCCTCCGCACCATGTGCCCGCCGCACATCCACCCGGGCATCGATGCCATCGAAGAACTCTGCGACCGCCGCCGCCAGCTCAAGCGTCAGCGGCTGCTCATGCGGGTGTTCACCGCGTGGCTGATCGTTCACGTGCCGCTGAGCTGGGTGCTGCTCATGCTCACCACCGCCCACGCCGTCGGGGCTTTGAGGTACGGATCATGACCCTCGTCGAATGTCGTCACCACCGCCCGGAGCCGTCGGAGGCACGCCATGCGTGACCCGCGCCCGCTCTCGGAACGGTTTGACCTGACCTACGTCCGGCGTCGGCTCTGGCCGTACAACTGGACGCGGTGGCTCAGCATCTCGCTGGCGATCGCGGCCGGCACCTACCTGGCCGTCGCGTCGCTGATGCACGACAAGCGGGTCTATTCCGCCGGTGAGATCTCGCACGCCCACGCCATGTTCACTCAACGCTGCGACACCTGCCACCAGCCCGATCGCACGGCGCGTACCCGTTACTGGCTGCCCGCCGCCGACACCGCCTGCCTCAAGTGTCACGACGCCGGCCAGCACCCCGATCCGCACGCGGCGCTCTACGCGGGCCAGCCGCTGTTCCGTGACCGACTTGCCCCGGTCGTGATGTCGAGCAACTGCGCCGCGTGCCACACCGAGCACAAGGGCGCCGACCATAACCTCAAAACCGTCGCCGACAGCTTCTGCGTGCAGTGCCATGGGGACTTGGACGCATATGCGAAGGGTGCGCCCGCTAAGCCGCAAGCGGCGGGGGAGGCCGTGCGATGAAGCGAGGCGTTCTCCTTTTTGCGGGTGTGACGATCCTCGCGGCGGGCGTCTGGTCGGCGGTTGCGGACAACGGGCCGGACGTGCAGCCCGCGATCAAGCCGGGCACCGCCGCGCAGATTAGCGCGTTCTGGACGAACCACCCGGATTGGCGCGTGTTGAGCGAGCCGCGCATCGACGCCACACCGATCCGCTTCGAGCACGCCGTTCACCTGAACCCCGCGACGCCGCAGATGCAGACGCGCCTCAAAGCGTGGATCGAAGACCTGCACAAGCGCGGCGTGCCGGAAGGCAAGATCCCCGTGACGCGCGGGCCGACGAGGGAAACGGAAGTGAGGGAAACGGGTACGGAGCCGCTGTCGCTCTCGTGCATCGCCTGCCACGAGCCGGACGCGGCGGGGCGGTACATGAAGCCCATCGTATTCGAGAGCCATTGCATTCAGTGCCACGGGCTGGGGTCGCGCGGCGGCGAGGCGGTGCCGCACGGGTCGGGGATTGCCGCGTTTCTGGACCGGGCGGCGAAGCAGGCGGTATTGACGCCGGCGAAAGAAACGGCCAAGCCCGCTTCCGGGGGGACATCCAGCGGCGGGCCTCGCAAGGGCGGACCGCGTGGCGGGGCGGCTTCGAGCACGCCAGCCGCAGAAGCGCCTAAACCGGTTACGTTTGAATCCGAAAAGGCAATGATCGAGGCGTTGACGCAGCGCATGGGTGTCGAGCGCGACAAACTCGCGCGGTCGGTGAAGGCCAACTGCAACAAGTGCCACGGCCTGGAGACGCCGGTCGACAAGGTCTCCGACCCACGCATCCCCGACCGCTGGCTGCCCCGTGCCGGGTTCGACCATAAGGCCCACGGCTTCATGGGCTGCGTGTCGTGCCACTCCCAGGCGTCCCCGCCACCGGCCGGCACGGAGGCCGCGCCCGCGTTGAAATACGTCAACCAGGACGACCCGGCCAGCCCCGCCTACCTGCTGCGTTGGACCGGCCGGACACGCGACGTCATGATCCCCTCGATCCACAACTGCCTGGCGTGCCACCGGCCGACAGACGCCGCCCCGCCCGCCGGCGTGCTCACGATCCCCGGGGTTCCGCAGGCCGGACCCGGGGCCAAGTCGGGCTGCGTGGACTGCCACGTGTATCACACGAAGTAGGTTAAACACAACCGCGGGCCGGTGAGGGCCCGCGGTTGAAAGGAATCAGGATGTCAGGTCGTCGCGGCCTCAGGCCTTGCGGCGTCGGGCCAAGACGAGCATGGAGCCCAGGCCCATCAGGCCGAGGGAAGCCGGCTCGGGAATCTGCGAGGTGTAGTTGTTGCCGTAGGTGAAGTCGGTGAAGGTCGCAAACGAGCCCGAGGCCAAGGCGCTCTGGCCACGGAAGCGCAGCTCAACCTGGTAGATCGTCCAATTCGCGCCGCTGCTATTGGCGTTGGCATCGGTCGGGTAAGTCGAAGCCCCCGTCACGCCGTCGACCGTGAATTCAAGCGATCCATCCGCCAGTTTGCCGATGCGGACGGTGTGGCTTGTGCCGGCGATTGGAGCGGAGGGTGAACCGTCCGTGACATAGGTCTCGCCCGTTTTGGCACCAGCGCTACTTTGGCGCATGACGCCAATGCTATCGTTGTCGAAGTAGCGGCCGGCAATGAAACGCAGGCCGCTGTGTGAAGTGGCCGGGCCATTGAGGAACAAGCCGAAATCGGTCACGCCTGCATTGGTTCCGGCGGCCGCGTTGCTGATGCGGTCGATATACGAGACTTGGAGCCACGGCGTACCAGCGGAGTTCAGGGCCGTGTACCACGCGGAAAACGTGCCGGGGTTGATGTAATACGAGTAACCCGTTCCATCCGGCGCACCGGGGACGTTGCTACGCAGCACCAAGTTGCCACCGGGCAGAGCGTCATCGACGCTGACATTGGCGCCGGCCGCGTTGCCCCACGTCACGCCCTTCCAAGTCACCCCCCCTGTGGTGAAGGCGGCGTGCGCGGACTGCGCCGCACCTAGGCACGCCACACCGGCGACAACAGCCACTACACTAAAACGTGAAATCAACGACATGGGCTACTCCTTTTCAGATTTGCTCGACCGTCTCACTCCCCTCCAGCCGACACAGCGAGGAGGGCCCTATCACAACACTGCCTTGGCTGGTCCACGAACAGCACGTTGACGCCCAAGACAGTTCTGCTATCCAACTGGCGGAAAATTTACCTCATAACCAACGCCTTGTCAACCATTTTTTGGAGATTTGAACAGAAATCAGTGCCGTGATCGGTTCTCGGGCGGTGGGGTGTGAAGATGGGGGAAGATGAGCGAGGCTCAGGGGGCGTAGAGGTCCTGCCCGATGTAGAAGTTGCGGCAGTAGTCTTTGCCGTAGGGGAAATAGTCGCCGGTGTAGTTGCCCGAGACATTAACCGAAGCGCGTTTGCCCACGAGGTTGCACCAGCGGACGCTGCCGTCCAGGAGCAGGTTGTTGCCGCCCGCGGCCGGGGCGGGCACGTTGTTGAGTCGGGGCTTGGGCCCCAGGTGGCTGGAGATGTCGCCGATGTCGTTGTAGTAGTAG
>JAIOPN010000001.1 GCA_021413865.1 Planctomycetota bacterium
CTGTGGCGGGCTGAGTTTGTATCCAGAGCCATCAGGTGGCGGATAGAACCCTTCCGCGGGGGAGCCGGGGGTTGGGGGCTGACGGCGAAGCCCCCAATTCGGTCATACATCACCCACGGAAATCCCGGGAGGACCAAAAAAGAACAGCGGTGCGCTTCCAGCGCACCGCGGATAACCCTGGACGCCCGAATACAGCAGCATGGCGGATAAACCGAGATCATTCAGGCTCTACACGCCAAGGCAAGTTCCTGTCACCCGACTTGCCTCCGATTATTCACCGGAGGAACAGGCTTGTTTCCGTGAGTCCTTTCGGTTGACAGCCGAGCGCTGTCGCCGTTCAGACTGGTGGCTCTTTTCTCTCGCCGTTACTGGATTTACAGCCTACTTCCTCGCCCTGAAATTTTTTCAAAACACAGAACACGAATGGATTTGTGTTGCCCTATTTATCGTCCCGATGCTTGGAGTGATTTTCTTTTTGTGCCTTGGCATACCCGTGATGGAGTGCCCAGCTTGTCATAATCGGGTTGACTCGCGGCGGCTTGGACTTTTTTGTCCCGAGTGTGGGGGCGAGCCGCTCAAACCGGGCACATGGTTCTCATCATCGGCTTGCACCAAATGCGGCAAGACGCTGTCCCGGGGCAAACACCAGGGATACACGATCCACGCGTGCACTCATTGCGGAGTATTTCTGGATGAAAAAGGCGTCTGGGTTTCGTAGGGGGCGCTTCCAGCGCACCACGGATAACCCTGGACGCCCGGATACAGAGGGTGCGCTGAAGCGGCACCCTACGAGATTGCCGATCACTCCGAGATAGGTAATCACGGCTGCGTCGCCGGCCGCGTCTCCGACTCCCCCGCATATCGAAACTCCACCGGCTTGCCCGCCCGGGCGGAGAGCGCCGCGGCGTAGCGATTCAGCCTCGCCAGCACCGCCGCGGGGGCGGGCAATAGATCGTTCTTCTCCGCGAAGTCGATCGCTCGTTCCTTCAACCGGCTGCGCAGCTCCTTTTCCACGTCGCGGCCGGTGAACCAGTCGGCGATCACCCACATGCCCGTGCGCTTGTCGTAGAGCTTCCAGTCCGGGTCGATGGCGACGTCGAGCACCGTGGGACGGGGGAACTCGACGACCACGCGACCGGGCTCCTCGCGGATGGCGTGTTCGAGGTCCAGGTGCTTAAGGTCGATGCCGTAGTAGATGCGGGCCGTTGCCAGCAGGACGCCCTGCCGCCCGCCGGCCAGGAGGGAGTGCTCCGTCATCTCCACGTCGATGCGCGTCACGATGCGGTCGGTGACGAGGAACATCAGCTCCTCGCTGCGGAGCACCTGCAGGACGATCTCCTCGTGGTGCTCGACCCGCGTGACGGCGGCCGCGATCTGGCCGGCGCTGCGCAGGAGCGACGGCAGCGCGGTCGCCGCCACGATGAGCAGCACCAGCGCCAGCACGACGACCGCCATCGCCCAGATGCGCGTCAGCTTGGTCATACCGAGCAGCTCCGCAGGAAGAGCCAGACGCCCACCAGCACGGCCAGGCAGATGCCGATCCAGAACCCCATCGCCTTGTTTCCATCGCGATCAGCCATGACCTGTTTCCTCAGCTTGTCGGGTCGATGGAGTACCTATCGGCCAGTCGCCGCGCGGGGGTGCAACTCGCTCTGGACGAGCCGCGACCGTAAGGGAGCGGTCTTCAGGTAAGAGGGCAATTTCAATCCGGTGGGGCAGGCGTCCCGCCTGTCGCCGGCCTTCCGAGGCCGGGGCCGGGTTCAAAACCGACTCGGGTTTGCAAGAGCAAAGGAAGAGACAGGCGGGACGCCTGCCCCACCGTTTCAATCAGGGCGGAACCGCTGCCTCACGGTCGCGGCTCGTCCGGAGGTCGCCGCTCGTTCACAGACGGCGTTTTGCGGAACAGCCCCAGCAGCACGGCCTTGTTCCCCGCGCCGTCGCGTATGCGATCGGAGGATGTCTCGGGAACGGCGTCATCGGGGCGCTTGATCAGGCGGATGACCCACCGGGCGGCGGCGTCCCGCGCCGGGTCGGCGGGGTAGGCCCTGCCCATCAGGGTGCGCAGCGTCTGCGTCTCCTCGCCCTCGAAATGAATGGTGTCGCTGCCGACGATCGGCCGCACACTAGCCATGAACGCGTAGAGGTGTTCGCCGACTTTCTCCTTGTAGGCCGGCGAACCCAAGAGAAGAAACCACGCGACGACCAGGGCGGTGACCAGCGGCGCCGCGGCGACGACGGGCCTCATCCACCGCGCACGCTGCACGAGGGCCATCGCGCCGAAGGCGGCGACGACGGCCGCCGGGCCGTAGATGGGGGCGATGTAGTCGGCGCGGCCTCCGGAGGCGAGCGTGAAGAAGGCGAGGAGGACGAATATCCAGAGGATCGCGGGGGCAAGGGCGTGGGACATCCAGCGGCGCGGCGGGACGACGACCAGCGCGACGATGACCCCCAGCGACCAGGGCAGGAAGCGGATGAGGAAATAGAGCGGCATCTGGTAAAGGTGAATGATCGGCCCGAGCCAGCCGTCGCGCGTGACGCGGTCTCGCACCTCCTCGCCGAAGAGCACGTCGTGCACATGTGCGGGATTGATACGGTACGCCGCGTAGAGCCACGCACCGGGGAGGAGCAGCGCCAGGGGCAGGCCCCACCACCAGTGGAGGCGATTGACCGCCGACCACCGGCCGTGGATCAACTTCGCCGCGAGCAGGGCATAGATCACACCCGCCAGCGCCGCCGGCCCCTTGGCGAGACCGGCCAGACCGACCGCGAGCCAGAACGCCAGCGCCCAGGACCACGACCGCTTTTGTGTTGATTCACCGGGTTTTTCCGCCTCCATCGCCACCGTGGCGAACGCCCACGACGCGGTCATGCAGGCAACGAGAAGCATGTCCGGCCGGGCGAGGTACACCAGCTTGGCGACCGGGTAGCAGGTGATCCACGCCACGCCGGCGTAGAGCGCGAGTTCCACGGCGCGGCGGCGGGTGCGCTCGTCGTGCGAGGAATCGATCTCGTTCACCGGCGGGCTCAGGCGTCGCGCCATCCAGAGTGTGATCGCCATCGTCGCACCGCCCGCGAGCAGCGACGGCAGGCGGAGCAGCCATTCGTCCCAGCGGCCGACGGCCATGACCGCCAGCGCGCCGATCCAGTTGTAGAGCAGCGGCTTGGTCGCGGGCTTGCCCATGGCATCGACGGGCAGAACCCAGTGGCCGTTCACGACGATGTCGGCGGTGTAGGCGATGGTGCGCGGCTGATGCTGGTCGTAGATGTCGCTCGGCCCCAGGATGCGGGCCAGCATCACGACGGCGACGGTGGTGACGAAGAGGATCGCCGGGAGTCGCGGCATGGGGGGAGTCTAACCGGGCCGAACCGGCGGCGTCAGGGCGACGGGTTCCACACCGCGTAGAGCAGGCCGGCGCGGGGGTCGAAGGTGAGGCGGTAGGCGGAGAGCACGCCGTTGCCCACGCGGCCGACGACGGCGCCGCGGAACTCGCCGGCGTGGTTGGTCCACTCGACGTCGCAGGGCGTGTCACGGAGGCCCACACCCAGGAAGCGCACGGCCGGGAGCGTGGTGCGGATGTTCTGGATCGGGTCGCCCAGACCACGCGAGCCGGTGACCTGGCCGGCGTGCGGCGGGACGAGCGTGGGCCATCGCTGGAGCGCCGACGCTGGGAGCATGAGGTGGCCGTTGGCACCGGTGTCGATCACGAGCCACGCGTCGCCGAAGCCGCCGATCGCGGCGCGGACGGCGGGGAGATTGTCGATCAAGACAAGGCTCGCCGCGCTAGCCCCCCTCGGCGAGGTGAAGGTGTCGGGGTCGTGCAGGATGATCTTGCCGGTGCGGTAGTCGATGGTGAATGGGCGCTTGGCGAGGCTGTGATAGCCGACGATGCCGTTGACGCGCACGCCGCCGCCGTCGTTGAGGAACGAAAGATCGGTCGCCGCCGCGAGGTTGGCGCCCATGTCCACCCCGCCGACTTCGAGGTGGTCGATCGGGTGCGTCGTGAGTTTGCGGATGCCGCCGATGCCGCTGGTCATCGCCTCGCCGACGCTGGGCAGGTTCAGTTGCCGCGCGAAGGATTCGTCGATGACGGTGATGCTCGCGCCGGTATCGACGAGGAAGTAGCCGGCATCACGACCGTTGACGCGTGCCGCGGCGAACCAGAAATCGCCCCGCCGCAGGAGCGGCATGACGATGTTGCCTTTCGTGGCTGCCGACGGCGCGGCGGCGGGCGGCGCGGACGGTGACGAACACCCACCGGCGACAAACACCGCCAGCATGAACACGAGCAGCAGTTGCGATGGCCTCGTGCGGGTCATGCGGACAACCTCTTGCAGGAGCCCCGTCATGCCAATACGGGGCTTTTCGCCGCATCCGGGAAAAGGCAAGAAGCCCCGCATTTACATGACGGGGCTCCTGTGTCCGCGGACAACGCGCGATCAGTCGAGGCTCATGGTCAGGAGGAACTCGGCGTTCGTCTTGACCTTGTTGATGCGGCTCTTGAGCAGCTCCATCGCCTCGACGACGTTCATGTCGGCGAGCACCTTGCGGAGCCGGTACACCAGTTGCAGCTCGCGCGGGTCGAGCAGCAGCTCCTCGCGGCGGGTGCCCGAGGCGTTGATGTCGATCGCGGGCCAGACGCGCTTCTCGACCAGGCGGCGGTCGAGGTGGAGCTCGCTGTTACCGGTGCCCTTGAACTCCTCGAAAATGATGTCGTCCATCTTGGAGCCGGTGTCGATGAGGGCGGTGGCGATGATGGTGAGCGAGCCGCCGTTCTCGATGGCGCGGGCGGCGCCGAAGAACTTCTTGGGGCGTTGCAGGGCGTTGGAGTCCAGGCCGCCGGTGAGGATCTTGCCCGAGTGGGGCATCTCCTCGTTGTAGGCGCGGGCCATGCGGGTGAGCGAGTCCATGAGGATGACGACGTGCTCACCGAACTCGACCAGGCGCTTGGACTTCTCGCTGACCATCTCGCAGACCTGCACGTGGCGGGTCGAGCTCTCATCGAACGAGCTGGCGACGACCTCGACCTCCTTGGGCGTGTTGCGGCGGAAGTCCGTCACTTCCTCGGGACGCTCGGCGATCAGCAGCACGATCACCTTCATCTCGGGGTTGTTCTTGATGACGGCGTTGGCGATCTTCTGGAGGAGCACCGTCTTGCCGGTGCGCGGCGGGGCGACGATCAAACCGCGCTGCCCGCGCCCGATCGGGGTGACCAGGTCCATGATGCGTGTCTCGACCTGGTCGGGGGTGGTCTCCATGATCAGCCGCTGGTACGGGTGCAGCGGGGTGAGGTCCTCGAAGTTGGGGACGTTGTTGAAGGCGTCGGGCGGGTGGCCGTTGATCGCATCGACGCGGAGCAAAGCGAAGTAGCGCTCGCTCTCCTTGGGCGGGCGGATGGTGCCCTGGACGATGTGGCCGACCTTCAGGCCAAAGCGGCGGATCTGCGAGGGGGAGACATAGATGTCGTCCGGGCACGCCAGGTAGGAATACTCCGGGCTGCGCAGGAAGCCGAAGCCGTCGGGGAGGATTTCGAGGACCCCCTCGCCGTACATCAGGCCCTGCTTGGAGATGTGCTTCTTGAGGATCTGGAAGGTCAGCTCGTGGCGCTTAAGGCCCACGGGATTTTCCACGCCCTCGCTCTTGGCCAGTTCGTGGAGCTGCTCGATCGTCATCTGCTGCAGGTCGCGCAGCGTCATGTCCTGTTTCTTGGCCTGCTCAAACCGCGACTGCGTCTCGGCGTCGAGCACCTCGTCGGAGGACTCCTGACGGGAGTGCGGCGCGGCGGGCGGGGCCGGGGCGGCCGGCTTAGGCGCGGGGGCGACGGCGACGGGCGCTTTGGGGGCGGGCGTCTCGGCGACAGGCGGCTTGGGCGCTGCCGCGACCGGCGCGCGCGGCGCCGCGATCTCGGCCTCAGGCGCCTCGTCGGTCACGGGCGCATCGATCGCGTCTTCGGGTTTGGAAACTTTCTTCTTGCGGAAACTGCTCTGGGCTTTGGCCATCGAAGGGAACTCCTCGGGGGGTGAATTGTGTCCGCTCGTGGAGAGCGGGCAGCGGGGTGGCGGTTGTGTGTCCCGACGAAAGGTCGAGACGTGTGGTCGGTGGTAAACGTGTCCGATGCTGTCGCGTAATACGGCGGAGGGTGTTTGGGCCGGGGCGAAGTGATCGGTCGAAATCGGGGTGGGCGGGTTCCTTGCGGGAGGGTCCTAAATCATCAGACGGGGTCTGGCGCGTGTCCGCGTGGGGCGCAACCGTTGAGCCACCGCGACAGGACAAACCGCACAATCTTTCAGTTCCCCCTTCTTCGCCCGACCGTTCCGGCTCGGCACAAGCCCGATCAATCATCGGGGGTGCGGCACCGTCAAGAACCATCGGATTGGAAGATCTGGGAAAGAACACGCCGAACGTGGGTTTCGCATTCCGACTCGGCGGCGTCGTTCTGCACTACATAATCGGCTCGCCGCCGCTTCATGTCAAGTGGCCTTTGCACCTTTTCACGCGAAAGCAGCTCCTCCCGCGTCCACCCCCGAGTCGCCCCCACCCGCGCCACCCGCGCCTCCAGTGGCGCATCGACGAACACCAGCACGTCGCAATCCCCCTCCAAACCTTTCTCCAACAGCAAAGGCGTATCGTCCACGATGGCGCGCACCGCCGTGTCCGCCATGTGCAGTTCACGCAGCCGCGCCCGCCGTTCGATCACGCGCGGGTGCATCAACGCCTCCAGCCGCGCGAGCTGCGCCGCATCCGCGAAGACGATCTTCGACACCGCCCTGCGGTCCACGCGGCCATCTTTCCCGATCACGCCCGGCCCCCACCACGACGCCAGCGTTTTTTTGACGTCCGGCTCGTCAAGCGTCTCCTTCGCCAGCGCGTCCGCATCGATCACCGCGCACCCCTGCGCGCTGAACAGCCGCGCGACCAGGCTCTTCCCCGAGCCGATCCCGCCCAACAGACCGATCACGGGTTTGGGGCCTTTCCATGGGGGCATGAAATGCTGATCCTATCCGTGACCAAAGAGGCGCACCACCTTCGACACGATGTGTCGCCCCGCCAAGCCGCACGCAAACTGCGTGCGCGTCTTAGGCTCGACAATCGATTAGTTCCCTGTCGATCCGTGGCCGGGGGTGGTGCAGGTGATGGTGAACTTGCCGGTCTTTTGATTCAGCTCAAAGACATAGGGACGGCTGGTGACGGGGCAGAAAATATAGGACGCGCAGCCCGCGTGTTTGGCCAACTCCTTGAGGTCTGCGGGAAGGGCGCCTTTCTCTTTCTCATATTCGTCGATTGTGCGTGCGTCGATCGCCTCTACCAAGAACCGCTCGTACTGTGCGCACTTTAGCCTTCCATCAAGCGCCATCCTCTCGGGAACGACCGCCAGCGGCGCCAGTAACGCGACAGCGATAACCGCCGTTTCGATTGCGGCAAGGGCGACCATCGCCCGTCGTACTTTCTGCCGGGATGGCGCCGGCGTTCGGCCGGCCCACCAGGTCAGCATCGCATGTACAGAAAAGAGCAGGGAGGCGGCAAGCACGAGCAGCCCCATAATGGGTGTCGCCGCCTGTGCAGGCCCGGATTCGCCCTCGACGCCCAACAGCGGAAGTAGGATCCCTATCCATAGGATAAACAACACAGTTGTCGCCACCAGCACATATCGCCGCCGTCTTCCCCACACCCACGCGACCCCCGCCAGGACGGCGTAGGGCACCGTGACCAGGAGTATCACGCCGGCCACATCGCGGACCACCACCATCATTTGCCCGTGCGGGCCGATGTGGTATCTCCATCCGCCAAAGGCCAAGCATGGCCCCGCCAAGACCGAGACCATCAGCGACGCAACGCAGAAACGGAGGAGTTGGTTTCGGCCCGGGAAATACATGCGTGACGTTCGCCTTCCTACTCATCACTACCGCACCTGCGAATACGCCATGAAATACTTGTGCCGGTCCTCCGGGATCAGGGCGAGCGTTTCGTCGCTCACCTGCGTGTGGCCGACCTGCATGTCGTAAACAGCCCGGCCGGTGAAGGTCTGCAGCATGAGCCGCCGGCGCTGCTTCGGCGGGACCACACCGTGCCACTCGTGGCTGCGGTGAACGACCATGCTCCCGGGCTTCACCGGCAGCGGGCGCAGCTCGCAGTAGTTCAGCACCTCGTCCGCCTTCGCAAGGATCGGCTTCTTGTCGGCGGTCGCGCCGGCCAGGTGGTGGCTGCCGATCGCCGAGCAGTACGCCCCGTTGTCCGCGAACGTCTCGTCGAGATAGAGGAGCGTCGTCAGCGAGGGCGGGAGGATGTCCGAGTTCGGGTTCCGCATGCCGACCACGTCGTCGTGCCAGCCGACGTTCCCATGCCGCAGGTTCGGGGGCTCGTACTTGTCGGGCTGCTTGGGGTCGAACACGTCGCGCGCACCGGCGCAATTCGCGAACACCGCCTCGTGCCCCAGCCGCTTGCAGAACCCCTCCACCACCGCCATCAGGCTCGGGTGGCAGAGCACGCCCATCAGCTCCGGCACGGTGCAGATGTCGTCCCAGTTCATCTCGCGCTTGCCCAGCTCCGCGGCGCGGCGCTCGAAGCCGCGCTCGATCACGGCCAGCTCCGCCTTCGACACCGCGTCGGGGATCACAATCGCGCCGTCGATCAACAGACGCACGATCAGCTCGTTCACTCGGTCAGCCATGGCTCAATGTTCTCGTGTGCGGGCGCGCCGGCCGCACGTGGATCGGCAGCGCCCTGTGTTGGGGGAGGCCAAACATCTTCCCCAATTCCACCCCTCGCCGCCAGCCCGGTATTCCCCCCTAGAACCCGCCTCCCCCCACCGCCTCCCCGCGTTCACTCCGCCGTCTTCTTGGCGATGAACGCATCCGCCGTGGCGATGTATTTCTCGAATGTCGGCGCATCCACGCCCAGCTTCTGCGCCAGCGCCCAGAGCACCTCGCGCTCGCGGTCGTTCAGCACCGCGTCCGACACCGCCACCGAGAGCAGCACCCGCATCGCCTCGCGCGGGTCGTTGTGCAGGAACCGGAACTGGTCGCGGGCGTAATCCTTGTCGCTCCGCGCCCTGCTGATCATCGCCTGCAGCGACACGTCGCCGACCCCCACCTCCCCCGCCAGCTTCTTGAGCCAGACCATCTCCTGCTCGGAGATGTCCCCGTCCGCCCCCGCGACGCAGCACGCCGCCCGCAGCACCTCGACCTTCGCCATGGGCGACGCCGACTCCCTGTGCTCTCCGTCGCCCGCCGTGTTGCCGCCGGGGTTGCTCATGTCGCGTCCTTCCTTCAAACCAACTCATCCAAAGCCCAGGCATGGCCATGCCTGGGCTTTTCTCCTTCATCAAACAACAAGCGCATTGTACGCGACGCGAACCACTCGCCCTATTTGCTAACACCCATCCATGTATGGGAGCTATCCAAACAACCGCAATACTCAACCTCATCAGTCTGAATGCGTGACTCGCAGTGCCAGAAGAAAGTCGTCCCAACTGCACGCTTGCCAGGCACCGACGATGACTCGAAGACAATCCGAAGAACTACGCTATGTATGTTTGATTCCTGGATGTTACATTCGGACATCCGGCGGCGGAGCCAAGCTCCGAGTTCACCTGCAATCCATAGATTGAAAGTCATGCCATTATAAGTCGAAGTGCCGTGCAATAAATCAATTATGATTTCGCCTTGGCCCAGACGCGCAAGAACCGTAGCGTCTTCGGCCATTCTCCAGCCTACAAACATCTGACAGAGCGTATTGGCGTAGTCTTGGGTAACCTTGCGACGCATGAGTAGCCACCATAATTCGATTTCACATACACCATACAACTGTAGCACAGCATGCTAGTTGCACGACCTGGCTTCAATTACATCCCCGGTGCGCTCCCGATCGTCTTGTGCGTCATCACGTACACATACCCCAGCGTCACCGCGATGCCGCCTAACACCATGCCGACGATCGACTGGAGCCGGTGCATCCGCACGCTCTCCTCTCGACCGTTGTTCCCCCTGTAAATCCAGAGCACGAGAATCCCCGACGTCAGCGCGAGCGGGTCCACGACCAGGAACAGCACGGCCACCCACGCGTCCGGGTTCGGCAGAACCCAGAGCAGCGACGAGGCGATCGCCCCCAACAGACCCGACCACGCGCCGGCCAGGGAGAGCGGCGGCGCCCAGCCGTAGAACTTTTCGCTGTGCGGCAGACGCCACATGCCCCAGAGCACGGCGACCACGAGCCCGATCGAGACGATCACCTGGGTTGTCAGCCGTGCCGCGTCGCTCACTGGTCGATCACTCCCCGCGGTAATGCGCCTCGGAGGTGCAGGTCTCACGCACGCGCACGCTCGAGAGGAGCGGCAGGGTCGGCCTGAGGCGGTCGAAAATCCACTTGGCGAGCATCTCGGCGGTGGGATTAGAGAGGCCCTCGATCTCGTTGAGCAGGTAGTGGTCGAGCCGGTTCTGGATGGGCGTGATGGCGGCCTTGATGTCGCCGAAATCCATGAGGAACCCCTTGGCGGGATCGACCTCGCCCTCGACGACGACGTCGATCTTGAACGAGTGCCCGTGCATCCGCCGGCACTTGTGCCCCTCGGGGAACGTGGGCAGCCAGTGGGCGGCCTCGAAGTCGAACGTCTTGGTCAGGGCGATGCGCATGCGTAGAACCTCATTCTCCCCGGCCTGACGTTGGTGATCGGCCCATCAGAATACGGAACCTGATTTTAGCAGGCGGCGCGAGCAGCACATTGCGATCATGGATCACAAATCAATCCTCCGCTCACAGTCATTTCTCGATCTGATGATTGTTTAAAGCACTCGATAATCGCGTGGCTCTCACTTTGAGACCACAAACGGTTTCCCCGATTATCAGGCAACTCCAGTCTCAGTCCCCGTGTAATACGCTGTGCCGGGGGGCGAGCCGCGGAGCAAATCCGCGATCGGTCACCAAAGATTCACCTGAAAACTCCGCGGCAATGCTCCTCTTGGTACCGCACAGGGCGTGCGTGTTGATTCCGCCATACCGGACACCCAACGGTAATATGCCCCGCGGAGACCCACGCATGAAAGCCATCATGTTGATGTACGACTCGCTCAATCGGCACATGCTGCCGCCCTACGGCTGCGCGTGGACCAAGGCGCCGAATTTCGCGCGGCTGGCGAAACGCGCGGCGACGTTCGACCGGAGCTACATCGCCTCGATGCCCTGCATGCCGGCGCGGCGGGACTGGCACACGGGCCGGCCAAACTTCCTCCACCGCAGTTGGGGGCCGCTCGAGCCCTACGACGACTCGACGCCGGAACTGCTCAAGAAGGCCGGCGTTTACACCCACCTGGCCAGCGACCACTACCACTACTGGGAGGACGGCGGCGCGTCGTACCACGGCCGATACACGACGTGGGAGTTCTTCCGCGGACAGGAGGGCGACCCGTGGTACGGCCAGACTTCCGAGCCCGAGGAGCCCGAGGCCGTTTGCGGCGCGGACCGCAAAGGCTCGCCGCACTGGCGGCAGGACTGGATCAACCGCTCGGTGATCCGTGAAGAGTCGCAGTGGCCGCAGTCGCAGACGTTCACGGCGGGGTTGGATTTCATCCGGCGGAACCAGAAGGACGACCGCTGGTTCCTGCACATGGAGACGTTCGACCCGCACGAGCCGTTCTACGCCCACGAGAAATACCGCCGGCTCTACCCGCACACCTACAATGGCCCGCACTTCGACTGGCCCCCCTACCGCGCCGTGACGGAGCCGCCGGAGCAGGTGGAACACTGCCGCTACGAATACGCGGCGCTGCTGAGCCAGTGCGACGCGAACCTGGGCCGGCTGCTGGACCTGATGGACGAGTTGGACCTGTGGCAAGACACGATGCTGGTGGTCTGGACGGACCACGGCTTCATGCTCGGGGAGCACGGCTGCTGGGCGAAGATGTGGCAGCCGTGGTACGAGGAGCTGTCGCACACACCGTTCTTCGTCTGGGACCCCCGGCCGGCGAAACAGGGCATCCAGATCGCGGGGACGCGCCGCCAAACGCTGGTGCAGCCGGCGCTCGACATGGGGCCGACGCTGCTGGATTTCTTCGGCATTGAGCCGACGGCGGACATGACCGGTCGGCCGCTGCGCGACGCGATCGCATCCGACAAACCCGTCCGTGACGCGGCGCTGTTCGGTCAATTCGGATCGGGTGTCAACGTCACCGACGGCCAGTACGTTTACATGCGTCGCCCCGTCGCCGAGGCGGCGCACAACATAAACCGCTACTGGCTCATGCCCTCGCACATGCGCGGCCCCTTCACCCTCCAGGACCTCCGCGGTGCCGCCATCGCGGGGCCCTTCTCTTTCACCAAGGGCGCCAACGTCATTCGCACGCCTGTGGTCCACGACAACTGGACCCGTCCCGATCCTCAACCATCGATCCTCTACGACCTCCAATCCGACCCGGAACAGAGCGCCACGATCACAGACCCCGCGATCGAACGCGTCATGATCGACCACATGGTCCGGCTCATGGAGTCGTGCGACGCCCCACCGGAGCAGTATGAACGGCTAGGTCTGCGTGGCCCGTCGTGGCAATCTTCAGCAGAAAACATCTGCCCCACCCCCTCCGACAATGACGGCCCGGGCCCAATCCAGGACTGCCGCCACCTGAGCCGGCCGTGACGGCCCCCGTGGTGCGCGATATGTTCGGTTGACCTCTCTCACCCACCCGGGAGCCAGCCATGGGTCTTCGCGTCGGCATCTGCGGAACAGGGTCGTTCGCCCAGTGCTTCATCCCGCTCATCAAGGCCCACCCACTGGTGAGCAAGGTCGTGCTCTGCGACTTGGTGCCCGAGAAACTCCAGAAAGCCTCCGAGGAATACGGTATCCCCCACACCTGCCCCTCGCTGGACAAGCTGGTGCAGATGGATGTGGACGCCGTCGCGCTCTTCACGCAGAACGACCGCCACGCCCCGCAGGCGGTCCAGGCACTCAAAGCGGGCAAGCACGTTTACTCCGCCGTCCCCTCGGCGATCACGATGGCGGAACTCACCGACCTCGTCCGGACCGTCGAGTCCACCGGCATGATCTATATGATCGGCGAGACGAGCTACTACTACCCCTGCGCCATCTACTGCCGCGACCGCTTCCGCAAGGGGGACTTCGGCTACGCGATCTACGGCGAGGGGGAATACTTCCACGACTACTCGCACGGCATGGAGCAGGTCGCACGCTCGCGCTTCGGCGACCAGTGGATGCGTCACGTCACCATGCCGCCTTTCTTCTATCCGACCCACTCGGTCTCGATGATCACCGGCGTCACCGGCGCTTACGCCGTCAAGGTCTGCGGCATGGGCGTCAAGCACCAGGTCCAGCCCGGCGAGATCGACTTCACCAAGGTTCCCGACCGTATCTACCCCAACGATTTCTGGAACGAGATCATGCTCTGCCAGATGTCGGACGGCTCGACGGCGCGTTTCATCGAGGCCCGCCGCATCGGCTACTGTCACCGGCCCGGCAGCGTCGGCATGAGCTTGTACGGCAGCGAGGGCTCCTTCGAGCAGCAGATCGCCCCGCCCGATCAGGCTAAGGGCCAATGGACGGCGCACCACTGCGTCTGGTCCGGCAAATCGCCCGGCAGCATCCAGGACGTCACCGACCTGCTCGACTGCCGCAGCCCGGACCCCAAGGAGGCTCAGGCTATCGCCGTCGCCGCGAAGACCGGCCTGGGCCCCGAGGCCTTTACCAGCATGTCGAAAGTCCACCCGGTACAACGTTTGCCGCGCGAGTTCGTCGGACTTCGTAACGGCCACGAGGGCTCGCACCAGTTCCTCGTCCACGACTTCATCACCGCCTGCGTGGACCGCATCCACCCGCCCAACAACGTCTGGCAGGCCGCGCGATATCTCGCCCCGGGTCTGATCGCCCACGAGTCGGCGATGCGCGGCGGCGTGCTGATGGACGTGCCGGACTTCGGCGCCGGTTCGGGCGTGTGATCCTCTGGACGAGCCGCCTTATCCGGCTCCGCGTTTTCGCCGATATCCCTTCTAATCGAGGCCTTCTGAGGTCTTTGTGCCCGCGCTTGGGGTGCGCCACCGCACCCGGCGGTAGGCGCGGTGTGTAACAACAGGGGCGGAGGTTCCAGGGATGACGGCATTGACACAACAGCAGGCGACACGGGTCGCCACAACAATGAATCTCTGCCGAACAACCGCGATCGGTCTGGCGATTCTCGACGCCTCGCTCGCCGTTGCGGGGTTGGCAGGCTGGATGTTGGGTGTCCCATCTTTTCAGAGCGCACTGCCAACCCTCCTGGCCGTATCGGCGGTGCTGGGCGCCGCATCGACGGCGCTGTGGGTGTGGAATGCACCGAGGCAGACACGGACCATCGAGGCTCCCAAGCCCGCGGTGGCTCCGCCCAACCCCCCCGCGCCCGCCGCTGACGGGGATCTTTCTCGGCATCCGCAGCAGAGCCTCTACGCCGACGACCCCCAAATGGGAGAATTACTACAACAGTTCTCCGGATTTCTAGCCGATTACATCCATCAGATCGAAAACTCCGCGAGTCAGAACGACCTGACAGGTCTTGCATCCGTCGTACACAAGGTCAGGGGATCGGGCGGGGGTTACGGGTATCCGGCCATCAGTGAGGCCGCGGGCCGCTTGGACGAATCCTTACGGGTGAATCAGCCCGACGAGATCGGTGTGCAGGTTCAGGAGTTGATCGGTCTTTGCCAAGGCGCCATCGCCGGTATCAACGCGGGAGGCGAGCCGTGTCCGAGACACGTCAGCAAAAAATCCTGTTGATCGACGACCAGCCCGACGTCCACCTGCTGGTCAAGGGCAGGCTCAGCGACATGGGCGCCGAGATCGTCAGCGCTTATTCCGCGCAGGAAGGCCTCCGGCTCGTCCGCGAGCAGTCGTTCGACCTCATCCTCCTCGACTACATGCTCCCCGACTGCGACGGCCTGACCGTCTGCCGCACGCTGAAGAAAGACCCGCTGTCGTCCCGCGTCCCGGTGATCTTCCTGACCGTCATCGCGGACGACCAGACCAAGGTCGCCGCCTTCGACGCCGGCGCGGCGGATTACGTCACCAAGCCCTTCGCCTACCCCGAGCTCCGGGCCCGCGTGCGGTCCGCGCTGCGTAACCAGCAGCTCATCGCCGAGCTCGACCACCGCGCCACCACCGACATCCTCACCGGGCTGGCCAACCGCGCCCTGTTCCTCGACCGCCTCGAACAGGCCATCCAGCGCGCCAGGCGCGTCAAGGGCTACCACTACGCCGTCCTCTTCATCGACTTCGACCGCTTCAAGCTCATCAACGACAGCATGGGCCACCCCGCCGGCGACGAGCTGCTCGTCCAGATCGGCCAGCGCCTCCGCGCCACCGTCCGCGGCATCGACTCGGTCTGCTTCATGGACGCCTCGCCCGTGCCCGCACGCCTCGCCGGCGACGAGTTCGTCCTGCTGCTGGACGGCCTCTGCACCGTCTCCGACGCCAACCTCATCGCCGAGCGTCTCCTCGTCCGGCTCGCCGAGCCCTTCCGCGTCCAAGGCAGCGACCTCTTCTGCACGGCCAGCATCGGCGTGGCGACATCCACCCAGGGGGCCGATTCCGCGCTGCACGTCCTCCGCGACGCCGACACCGCCATGTACGAGGCCAAGCTCGCCGGACGCAGCCGCGCCGTCACCTTCGACGAATCCATGCTCCTCCGCGCCCAGCACCGCCTCCGCCTCGAAACCGACCTGCGCCAGGCGCTGGCCAACAACCAGCTCCAGGTCCACTACCAGCCGATCGTCTCGCTCACCGACGCCGGGCTCCACGGCTTCGAGGCCCTGCTCCGCTGGACCCACCCCCAGCACGGGTCGATCAGCCCCGCCGAGTTCATCCCCATCGCGGAGGAAACCGGCATGATCATCCCCATCGGCGAGTGGGTGCTCCGCGAGGCCTGCCGCCAGTTCGTCCAGTGGCAGCGTGACTTCCCGCTGCGCTGCCCCGTCTCCGTCGCCGTCAACCTCTCACGCAACCAGCTCATGCTCCCCGACCTGGCGGAGCGCGTGCAGACGATCATCCGGGAGACCAACATCAACCCGGGGGCCCTGCACCTGGAGGTCACCGAGTCCGCCGTGATGAAGGACATCGCCTTCGCCCGCAACGCCCTCGCCCAGCTCCAGAAGCTCGGCGTCACGCTCTGCATGGACGACTTCGGCACCGGGTACTCCTCGCTCTCCTGCCTCCACGAGTTCCCCTTCAAGGTGCTCAAGATCGACCGCTCGTTCGTCGCCAACCTCACCCGCGGGCGTGATTTCTGCGCCCTGGTGCAGACCATCGTCACCCTCGCGGGCAACCTGGGCATGACCGTCGTCGCCGAGGGCGTCGAAACCAACGACCAGGTCGCAACGCTCCAGGCGATGGACTGCCAGTACGGCCAGGGCTACCTCTTCGGCCGCCCCGCCGCCCCGGCCGACCTGGCATTCACCAAGAACGAAACCCCTCGCCCCGGCCTGAACAACGCGGCGTGAAATAGAGGATTCTTTCAAATCCGGTGGGGCAGGCGTCCCGCCTGCCTCTCGCTTCTCTGCATTCTGAATGCAGGCCCGGTCTCGGAAGCCCGGCGGCAGGCGGAACGCCTGCCCCACCGGATTCAAAGACCCTGTTACCCCTGATCGCCCCTCCATACTCCGCTGAGGCTACCCCACCGCATTTTTGTGGTATGGTCCACCCTCAATCCTTTCCACGGAGGTGTCCCATGCAACACGAACACGACCAACACGCCGACCAGCCCTGCTTTCGAGCCCACGAGTAAACGACGCAAAGGCTACCCGTCCGAGACGCACGTCAAGCGCGGCGACCGCGTGGTGCACGGCAATAAGGAACTGATCGAGAAGCTCGGCCGAAACGACCCCTGCCCCTGCGGGTCGGGGAAGTGCTTTTAAGAAATGCTGCATGCGCTCGGGCTGCTTTCGACGGCGCGAACCGGCAGCACTACTTTTAGGTAGGTAGTAATAGATCAAGAGACCGGCGTCCGCCGTGGAAACACGGCGGACGCTTTTATGCGACGAGCACCGCCACGCAGGGAAGCGACAACGGCGCTTATCTGCTGCCGATGCGCCTACGACCTGCGCGGGATCGCCGCCGACGCGACCTGTCCCGAGTGTGGCCATCCCGTCGCCGACTCCATCGCCTACGGGGAGCCGCCGCCGATGTGGTTCCTGATTGCCCGCACCGCGTTTGTCACCGCCGCGATCTGCACCGGGACATTTCAAATCTGGTTCGAGACCCGCTACGGCCGCACGGGGCCGTCGAGACAACTCTGGTGGATGGCATGGTACTACTCGATTAAGCCTGTATCGATTCAAACGGCCATGGCGGTTCTGCTCTCGGGGCTGGTGTTTGTGATGGTTTCACGCCGTGCCCACCGGAGTTGGATTATCTGGCTGTGCATAACTCTTCTTGTCGTAGCGGCGGCAACGGATAGCCTGGTCCGCGATAGCTGGCTGTGGCATCTGTGGTATGTTTGGTTTGTTTACTAATCGGCTCTCGCCAAACCGGTCGAAAGCCGAGCCAGATGCCCGAAGGTGTCAAGTGGCGCAAATATCACGATTGAAAATATCCCGCGTCATTCTCGGTGTTTGCGTAGGGTTTCCGCTATGCGTTGTAGCCGTGGCGGTGCTTTTCCATGTAGTGTTCGACAGAACCCCTACCGCCAAGCCATTCAACGCCGCGATCTGGGCGCAGGTAACCGCCTACGACAATTCAAGCATTCGTGCGGCCATGCTGAAGGACCTCCTTCGGCTGCACCCGCTCAACGGCATGACCAGTGCGGACATCGATAAACTTCTTGGTCCGGGCGACAATACGGGGCACTGGCAGCAATGGGACCGCAATTACTGGCTTGGCAATGATTACATGATCGACAGCGAATGGCTTGTTATCCGTTTTGATGCGAGCGGCCGCGTGTCGAAGTATGAAATCGTGAGCGACTAGAGGCCGAGCGAGAGTGCGCCGCTCGCAACCGAATTATTGTCAGGCATCACCCCATGCTCCTCGCCCGCTACATCTTCTTCACCGCCGACGTCCCGCGCATGGTCGCCTTCTACCGCGACGTGCTGGGCCTGACCGTGCTCGACCCGCCGAAGGCGATGGATTACGACAAATCCGACTGGGTGCAGCTCGCCAGCGGGGGCGTCGAGATCGGCATCCACCGGGCGGGCAAGGCGGGCAGCGCGGGGCACAACCGCAACAAGCTCGTCTTCATTGTCAAGGACGTGGCCGCCGCACGGGAGCGGCTGAGCGGCCTGGGTGTGCGGATGGGCAAGCACCACGTCTCGTCGGAGTTCGAGTGCTGCGACTTTGCCGATCCGGACGGGAATGTGCTGCAACTATCGAGCCGATGACGCGGCTTGTAGGGGGCGCTTCCAGCGCACCACGGACTACCCTCGATACCAGGATACGGATGGTGCGCTGGAAGCGCACCCTACCGAACTGGACGAGCCGCGACCGTGAGGGAGCGGTTCTGTATTACGTGCAACTCGAGGAAGAAGACCGCTTCCTCACGGTCGCGGCTCGTCCAGAGTGAACTGCCACACACTGATCGCCCGGCTTGCGGGTAGTATGCAGAATCGATGACCACCCCCCACCCAACCGGATCGCCTCCCGAAGTCTGGAAGCAGCGCTGGTTTCAACTGCTGCTCGCAGCCCTCGTGGCGCTCTGCGTTGCGTGGATCGTGCTGCCGCCGATCTTCGGGCTGATCTACATGATCCGGTCGGTGCTGCTGCCGGTGCTGATCGCGCTGGGGCTGGCGTACATCTGCAACCCGCTGGTCTCGCTGATGCAGAAAAAGCTGCGCTGGCCACGCGTCGCGGGCACGCTCTGCGTCATGGGCACGGCGGCGTTCGCCCTGCTCATCGTCCTGCTGGTGGCCGTCCCGCCGCTGGTCAGCCAGACGACCGACCTGGTGCGCAAGATCAAGGACGTGTACCCCGGCCGACTGCTCCAACACCTGAACATCGAGGCCGAGCGGCCCCCCGCCACCGCGCCGTCACAAGACCAGCCGATCGCCGAGGCGGAGCCCGCCCCCACCGGCCAGCCGGCGGCGACACAACCCCATCGCGGCGAAGAATCCCTCGCAGACCGCGCCGCGTGGTGGCGCCACGCCACTAACAACGAACGCCTGCGCGAGCTGCTCGGGCACGGCGGCGAGGGGCTCAAGAACCTCCGCTGGGAGCAGGTCCGGGACTTCCTGCTCTCCTCGATGGACATCGGCCTGGGCGCGGCGGGCGCGGCGATCGGCTTTACCGCCTATCTCCTTTTCGCGGCCGTGGTGATCACGTTCTCCTTCTTCTTCTTCAGTTGGCGGTTCGACGCCATCAGCACGTGGTTAGGCCCGTACATCCCCAAGCGCTACCGCGAGGAGACGGTGCGGGTGGTGCACAAGATGGACGTCGCGGTGGCGGCGTCGATCCGCGGCCGGCTGATCCAGGCGGCGGTGATGTGCACGGTGCTGACGATCGGGTGGTGGGTCTGCGGGGTGCCGGCGTTCCTGCTGCTGGCGATCATCACGGGGCTGCTCAACGTGGTGCCCTACACGGCGTGGGCGGGTGGGCTGGTGGCGGTGCTGGTGAGCGTGGCCGACCACGCGGGGGGCGGTGGCCTGACCCTGGGCGCGGCGCTCTGGCCGGCGGCCGTGTACCTCGCGGCGCAGCTATTCGACGGCTGGGTGATGGAGCCGCTGGTGCAGAGCAAGGCGACAGACCTCAACCCATTGGCGATCCTGCTGGCCGTGATGATCGGCGCGTCGCTGGCGGGCCTGCTGGGCATGCTGCTGGCGATCCCGACGACGGCGTGCATCAAGATCCTGCTCAAGGACGTGGTGCTGCCGAGGCTGCGCGCGGCGGCGGAGGGGTGAGGAAATTCATCATAATGTGGGGCGGGTGCCGTTCGTGGGATGTTCCGGCATGATCGGTCGATTCAACTCCGTAGCGGCCGGGTTATTGCACCCGTCGAGCCCGTAGCACCGCGATAAGCGGCGCAATTCTAACCCTCATTTTTTGACCGTCGCTTCCAAGGTCGGCGTCGCACGAGTGACGGCACCCCCGACACGGATGCCGTTACTTGCCTTTGCCCTTACCGTTGCCGCCGCTGTTTCCGTTGCCGTTCCCACCGCTATTCCCGTTGCCGGCGCCGGTTCCGGTGCCTGTCCCGGTCCCACCGCCGTTACCGTTACCGGTTCCACTGCCAGTGCCTGTCCCACCACCATTGCCGTTGCCCGTTCCGGTGCCAGTGCCTGTCCCACCGCCGTTGCCGTTACCCGCTCCGGTGCCGGTGCCTGTCCCACCGCCGTTGCCGTTACCCGTTCCGGTGCCTGTCCCACCGCCATTGCCGTTGCCCGTTCCGGTGCCAGTGCCTGTCCCACCGCCGTTGCCGTTACCCGTTCCGGTGCCGGTGCCTGTCCCACCGCCATTGCCGTTACCTGTTCCGGTGCCGGTGCCTGTCCCACCACCGTTGCCGTTACCTGTTCCGGTGCCGGTGCCTGTCCCACCGCCATTGCCGTTACCCGTTCCGGTACCGGTGCCTGTCCCACCGCCGTTGCCGTTACCTGTTCCGGTGCCGGTGCCTGTCCCACCGCCATTGCCGTTACCTGTTCCGGTGCCGGTGCCTGTCCCACCACCATTGCCGTTACCCGTTCCGGTGCCGGTGCCACCGCCATTTCCATTGCCATTACCAGCACCGCCACCATTACCGTTGCCGTTCCCGTTTCCGTTTCCATTGCCGTTACCGGTGGTGGTAGTGCTTCCGGTATCGTCGTCGGGGTAAACGAACATGCCGGGTTCGAGCTCCGTGAGAGACTCGACATGCCAGTCGGCGAAGAGGACGTTGCCCAGGTTGCGGGCCAGGTGGTGACGGGGATTGAAATCGCGCCGCATGGAACCGCTGGGAGCAAACTTGTTGTTTACAAGCCAATTGCCCAGCAGGTCGCCGTGGCCGACGTGGGCGCCCATCGCATTGAGGCCGATGGTGAGCACGTTGGGATTATTTTTATTCCCCGGGGGAAAATGGGTGATCGTGGCCTGCTTGTCGGTAAGGAGGTAATCCCCGCCGAAGCTGGCGAAGGTGTAACCGCTGCCGGCGCTGCCCGCGCTGTTGGGCGGCGGCATACGGCCCTCGTACATCACCACCGTGTTCGACGGCATCACGATCTGGTCGTACCGGAGGCCGTACAGTTCGTACTCCGCGTTGAACGCGTAGCTGCCGGGCTGGTCCTGTTTCAACCCGATCAGGCCACCGGGCATGAGCACGGGCGACGTGTCAACGGGGCAGATCATCAGATCCTTGTGGAACAGCTCGCCGGTTTCGACCAGCGGCGGGAAGGGTTGGTTTTTGTGCTCGGCGATGTAGTCCGCCGTTTGCCGACCCAACTGCTGCATCTGGGCCATGCACTGGACCAGTTTTGCGTGCTCACGCGCTTTGGCGAGAACGGGGAGCAGGGTCGCCACCAGAAGGCCGACGATGCAGATCGCCACAAGCAGTTCCACCAATGTGAAACCTGTTTTGCGCAAGGAAACCTTCGGCATGACTCCTGACTCCTGGGCGTGTACGCCCGACCCCATCGACATCTGAGCTTCCCGATTAACGGATCGCTTGATCGCGAACGACGAAATGTTGCTTTCCCACGACTCAGACTTGACGGTGCAAGAACAAATCGAAAGAGAGGGATGCGATTACATCGTCAGTATTAGCCCCACTCCGCCCCCAACGCACTGTATAACTGCTTCGTTGACTCGGGTCAAATCCCCAAGACAAAACCAAGCTGAATCACACGCAAAACCTACATCAAACAAAGACCCAGGCAACGGCAAATTCAAATAAAAACAGAACTCGATACGACTTCTCAC
Organism: Planctomycetota bacterium; assembly: GCA_021413865.1. Taxonomy (GTDB): domain Bacteria; phylum Planctomycetota; class Phycisphaerae; order Phycisphaerales; family Phycisphaeraceae; genus JAIOPN01. Next base: position 21,840 of record JAIOPN010000001.1, read on the forward strand.
GTTGCCGTGAAGCCGCAGCTTCCCTAGCCTTCCCTGTTTACCGGACTAGCTTGTGCCGACCACCGTGCAATCCACCTACCATCCACGATGCATGCCATCGCGTCCATCATCACCGCCACGTCCGATCGCCCAATAATCGTTTGTGCCGGCGGGTGCGGGAGGGGCGCCTTGGGCTCCGTCCACGCCCCCTCGGGGGCAATTGGCCCATCCTTCCCGTAGCCCTGCGTCGTCACGGGCGATTTGTATCATGTCCGATTATCGCTGTAGCAATGAAGCAGAAGCGTATCTTCATCATCGTGGCTGTTGTGGCCCTTCTTTTGATCATTGCGGGTTGGCGCGTCTATTCCGACATTTCAAATGCGCTCCTTTCATTTGAAGAGCGATTCCGCCTTTCTAGGCCAGCGCTCGACGCCTATCCGGCGCAGGTGAAGGCGTCCGGCCCAGCATCGCTGGCGAATCCGCCATCGACGATCAGTTACTTCAACGTCCTGAAAGTCGAACCACTGCCCCATGGCTTCCTCTTCCAGTCGGATTACGGCAATCCGTTCGACTGGGGCGGGATCGCTTACAGCACGGAACCCTTGCCCAAATACGCGAAGACCGCCAACCACGGGGAACAAGTGTTTGAGCCCATCGAAGGAAACTGGTACACGGTTTTTCGCCCATAATCCGACAGCACTGCGGGGCATCGTTCATATCCCCGCCCCATCCCCCGCCCGATTTGTATCATGTCCGCCATGACCGACCAGACTTCATCGTTCGACATCCAGCGTGTCCCCTTCGAGTCCCCCACGTTTGACGTGATGGACGGAGCGGCGCGGTGGGAGATCAAGGTCCACGAGCACGGCATGATCGCGCTCGTGGACGTGATGCCCCGCCTCGTGCCCCAGGGGCAGACGGCGGACGCGGCGATCGTGCAGGCGGCGCGGGTGTCGTACGGCCAGGGGACGAAAAAGGTCAACGAGGACCGCGGGCTGATCCGCTACCTGATGCGGCACCGCCACACCACGCCGATGGAGATGATCGAGTTCAAGTTCCACGTCGTGATGCCGATCTTCATCGCCCGGCAGTGGATCAGGCACCGGACGGCGAACGTGAACGAATACTCGGCGCGCTACTCGGTGGTGCCTGACCGATTTTACGTGCCGACGATCGACAACGTGCGCCAGCAGTCCAAGACCAACCGCCAGGGGGGCGAGGAGCCGGTGGACGTGGGGACGGCGCAGGATTTTCTGAACTATCTGGAGCGGTGCCACTCGGCGTACAAGGAATACGAGAGCCTGCTGGAAAAGGGCGTGTCACGCGAGCTGGCGCGGATCGGCCTGCCGGTGAGCGTCTACACGGAGTGGTACTGGAAGTGCGACCTGCACAACATCCTGCACTTCCTGTCGCTGCGGATGGACGCGCACGCGCAGCAGGAGATCAGGGATTACGCCGGCGCGATGTTCGCCCTGATCAAGCCGATCGTGCCGATCGCGGCGGAGGCGTTCATGGATTACGTGCATGAGGGGGTGCACATGACGCGGCTGGAGATCGAGTCGCTCCGCACGGGCAAGCCGCTGGCGACGGACAACAAGCGCGAGCAGGCGGAGTGGGAAGAGAAGCGCAAGAAGATGGGGCTGTGAAAAGGCCCTGATCCCATAGCCCCCGGCTCGGCCGGGGGGTTCCACGTTGGGTTTGCGTATCGCGGCATATCCAGGAATTTCGGTGATCGCTCGAAGAACCCCCGGGCGGAGCCCGGGGCTATGGGACGGAGATTGTCATGCCGACCGTTTTTGTTTCGTTGCCCGCCGTCGGCGCGACGGCAACGCTGGAGATGCATGAGATCACCGGGGAGGCGAATGCCGTGGGCACGCGGTGCCGGCTCACGCGCGGAACGGATGCGTTGACGGTGAGCGTCGAGGCGGACGACCCGGACATGCTGAACCTGCTCGCCACCGCGCCGGTCGCGGGGCATTCGGACGGCTTCCTCTATGACGAGGATTGCGTGCACGTCGCCACGTCGCTCGCAGGCGCTGCGGAGCCGGACGGGTTCACGCTCGCGAACCCGCACGGGGCGAGGCGAGGAAATGACGCCGCCAAATCGTGGCCGATCGCCACGCACCGGCACGAGAACGGCTGGCGGATCGACTTGACCATCCCCCTGCCCGCCGGGGCCGCGGCGGTCGGCCTGGCGGTGCTGCGGTTTTTCCGCGGGGTGAACCACGAGGTGCACGGCATCACCCGCGCCTTCCCGCACCCGATGGACGTCGCCGATTTCGCGGTGGTCGTGCTCGAACCGGGAACCAACGCCGAGGCGGTCGCCGACCGTTTCCTCGATTCCGCCCGCGCCGCTAAACGTGTCGCGCTCCATAAAGCGATCACGCAGACACGAACTCGCATCGCCGACGCGCTGACGAAACCCGGCCGCCCCACCGTGTCGCTCGCCACCGCCCACCGGCTCGCCGAGGCCCGCGTGAAACGGCCAATCCTCGACAGCGTGAGTTTCCTCTGCTGGAACGAGCAGCACTTTCAGGAGGGCCTGCTCGACCTGTGGGAGATCGAGGGCGACCGTCGCTGGCTGGAGATCGCCATCGAGCGCAACGAGCAGGTCTGGTCGCTGCGTGGTCACCACCAGAACCGGCACGACACGATGTGGGGCGAGGTGATGCCCACGTGGTACGACAAGGCGGACGGCCGCGACACGACACCGATCACCCTTGGCACAGGGGTGATCCTCCTTTCGATCACCAGGCTGATGCGCATCGTGCACGGGACGCCGGCGTTGGCGGACCTGCGGAAAAAGATCGGGCCGTGGACCGACCGGTGCAAGGAAGCGATCGGGGTGCACGATCGGGAATGGCTCGACCTGCCGGGCGGGAGCGGGAACTATCTAGAGCCCTACCAGAAAGGCCCGGCGCGGATCTACCCGCGCGGTGGGTCGCGCGTCTGCCCGCTGAACCGGTCGTTCGCGCTGGCGATCCCGATGCTGCACCTGGCGCGCATCACGGGCGATGCGGCCTACCCCGACCGCGTGCGGCGGATGGCGCGGTACTTCCGCGATTCCTGCGAGACGCTCGACAACGGCTCGCTGGTGTGGGAGTACCTCACCGGCCGTTACGCCGCCGACGGCGAAGACATCAGCCACGCGAGCTGCGAGGTGGCGTTCGCGTTGCTCTGCGCGGCGGAGGGGATCGTCTTCACGGAGAACGACGTGAAAGGAATCGCGCGCACACTGGCATTGAACGTGTTCCGGCACGATGACGTGCCCTGCGAAAACATCCGCGGGGCGCACCCCGGCTTCCGCTGGTACCTCGGGCCGTGGGCGTCGCTGTGCGGGTATGTGCCGGAGGTATTGCCGAAGATCACCGCGCTGGTCGAGGCGGCGATGAGCGAGGCGAAGTTCGATTTCGCCAACGAGGGCTGGGGGTTGCGGAACGTGACGACGCTGCTGAAGGCCCGGCGCGAGCGCGCGCAGAACGCCTAACCTGGGTAGTGGGCCCATTTGAATTATCAGAGCATCCGGTGGGGCAGGCGTCCCGCCTGCCTCTTGCTTTCATGCATTCTGAATACGGACCCGGCCTCGGAAGGCCGGCGGCAGGCGGGACGCCTGCCCCACCAAATTCAAAAGGGACCACCGCCCTAACCCGGCCACTCGATCTTCAAATCGTCGAGCATCACGTACCCCTCGGGCAGGCGGGACCGCCAGATGGGGTAGTCGCGCTCCGGGCGGAGCCTGTGCGGGTCGCCGCCGATGTCGCCCATGGGGGCGATGGTGAGCGGGAAGAGGATGAACATCATGTTGAGATTCACGTCGGCGAGCACACGGCCCAGCTCGTGCCGGCCGTAGCTGTCGGTGCGGTCGTGTCGGCTATCCAGGCAGGTCCACAGCTTGGGGTCGGGATCGAGCGTCACGGTCTGCTCGGTCCACTCCTTGGCGATCTTGAATGGCCGCCCCGTGAGCATCCAGCCGGAACAGATGCCCTCGAACGTGGCCTGGAACAGCAGCACCATCTGTGCGCCGCGCGTCTCCAACTCGCCCCGGGCGCGGATGGTCACGCTGGCGTTGGTGAAGTTGGTGGGGAACTTGCCGTCGGCGAAACGGCAGCGGCCGGCGACCTCGCGCTGGTGCTCGCCGTACACCCCGCGCGTGTTGCTGATGAAAAGGAGATGGAGGTACCCCGCCCCGGGCGGCGCGTGATTGTAGTCGATCCACCACGGGCTGCGCGAGATCGCGCAGCCGTCGCGCACGTCCAGTGAACGGGGGCCCAGCGCGTTGCTGGCGAACCCGCACCAGCCGCCCGGGCCGTCGTCAAACGCCTCGTGATACACCTTGCCTGCCATGCGTGAACCTCCTGCGAAATACCGCCGCGCCCCGTGGAAACTGGACAACTCCAAAACACTGGATCAGACTACATCCTCCGACCGTTCCACGCACAACCCACGGACCCGCCGCCATGACCATCACCGCCGAAGAACGCTACATGCTCGACGTGCAAGGCTACATCGTGCTCGACCAGGTTCTCAACAAAGACCAGATCGCACGCATGCAGGAGACGATGACCGTCCAGGGCATCAAGGACCCGGAGAACAGCCCGTCGAAATCGCGCTTCGGTAATTTCCTCTCCTGGGGCGAGGAGTGGCGCAACCTCATCGACCACCCGCGCATCATGCCCTTCCTCCACGAGATGCTCGGGCCCAAGTTCCGCCTCGACCACGCCTACGGCATGGCGATGCGCGCCGGCGGAGAGGTCATCGGCGAGGGGCTCCACCACCAATCCGCCATGTTCAACCACGGCTGCTACTACCTCACCCACAACAACGTCATGCACAACGGCCTGATCGTCGTGAGCTGGGCGCTCACCGACGCCATCCCCGGCCACGGCGGGTTCATCTGCATCCCCGGCTCGCACAAGGGGCAGTTCCCCGTCCCGCCCGAGTGGTACGGCCTCAAGAACAACCCCATGGTCCGCCAGGTCCCCATGAAGGCGGGCGACGTGCTCATCTTCACCGAGGCCCTCACGCACGGTACGCAGGCGTGGACCAACACGAAGAACGAGCGCCGCAGCGTCCTGCTGAAATACTGCCCGCTCTACATGCAGTGGGCCAAGGGCGTGATGAACTCGGACATCGAGGGGCTGACGCCGCGACAGAAATTGATTCTTGAGGGGGCGTACGTGTGGGAGCGCGCGGCGGTGAAGGCGGATGAGGCGCAGCCGGCTGCGAAGTAAGCGCCACCCCGGGTGCCACACTGCATCCCGCGAGGGTGGGGTGTGTCTGTCGGCATCAGAAGGCTGGCTATTTTATCTTACAGGTTGAAAAGCACAAAACAGCGCCAAACAGTAGCTGCACATCCACACAATCACGACAAAAACACTCATCAATCTAAGATGCTGCCGTGTGATGCGCCTCGCCATCCCGCAAAGCAAACCCATCAACAGCAAATAAAAAGAAAACCCCATCGTCATCTCAAACAATATATTCCCGTAGTCCATGAATTCGTATTGTTCCTGATCAAGGCTTGCGTAACGGCACGTGCTGATGATTCGGGTGATGACGCAGAATGAAATGAAAAGGATCGCCAGAATCAGCTCGAAACAGTGCAGCACGTAGGGCCATCTCACCAACTGTCCTGGAGCTGGTTTCATCGTCATCACCTCACCCCGGTCAGACGTCGGCGCAAACCGCAGCGATCGGCATCGACATGCGGCTACCCTTGATACGTCGTGGACGATGTAGAAGGTTCGAGGAGGCGCATAAAAACACGCTCTCCTCCGGCCGGCGACGCCCTCACCCCAACCCTCTCCCGGGGGAGAGGGGGCCGGATTCACTTCACCTGTGTTAGGTACGCCGCGAGCAGGTCCTTCGTCGTCTTGAGATCATCCAGGAGGATCATCTCGGTGATGGTGTGGATGTAGCGGCAGGGGCAGACGAGGGTGATGACGCGGAAGCCGGCGGCGGTTTTCTGGATGGCGAAGCCGTCGTTCCCGCCGCGCGGGAGGATGGTGCGTTGGGCCTTGATCTTTTTCTTTTTGGCGAGCGACTCGAACTCGCAGACGAGGTCGTTGTCGCTGATCATCGTGCCGTCCATGACGAGCAGGCCCACGCCGTCGCCCTGCTTGCTGACGCGCTGATCGTCGGGCACGCCGGGGGTATCCACGGCGAGCGTGGTGTCTAGGCTGATGACGATGTCGGGTGAGATGCCGTAGCTCGCCGGGCCCGCGCCGCGGCAGCCAACCTCTTCCTGCACCGTGAAAACGCAGTGGATTTCGCAGCCGTGGGATTCGAGCGTGCGGAGCGCCTCGATGGCGACCCAGCAGGCGACGCGGTTGTCCATGCACTGGCCGACGACGGTCTTGCCGACCTGCGTGAAGTCGGCGCGGATGACGACCATGTCGCCGATCTTGACCTTCTTCTTGACCTGATCGGCGGGCAGTCCCATATCGACGACGAACTCGTTGATGTCGGGGACCTTGTTCTTGTCGGCCTCGCTGGCGATGTGGATCGGCTTGCCGCCGGGGTTCATGACGCCGGGCAGGTCGAGCGCGGGGTTGCGCGGATCGGGGCAGACGGAGACGAGGCGGGCGAAGAGGTTGCGGGTGTCGAAGCCGCCGACGTTCTGCAGGCGGAGGAAGCCCTTGTCGTCGATGTGGCGGACGACGAAGCCGATCTGGTCCATGTGTGCGGCGAGCATGACCTTGAGCGGTTTTTGGTTTGTCGATTTGCCGACGGGCCGCGGCCGCCGGACGCCGATGAGCGAGCCCATCGCGTCGATGCGGGTCTCGTCGAAGAAGCCCCGCGTCTCGGCGAGGATGAGGTCGCGGAGGCGGTGCTCCTGGCCGGCGATCGCGGGGGTCTGGCAGAGGCGTTGGAGGAGGGGGATGTTCATGGCGGCAATGTAGCGGGAGGCGGGGAGCGGTGCCATGGGGTCACGATGGTCTTGTTTGGGTGCCACACTGCATGCCTTTAAGGCGCGGTGTGTCTGTCGTTATGGATGGAACTTCCCTGCCAACGATTGCCGCCTGCATTTCGCACACCGCACCCTCCGGGACGCAGCGTGGCACCTCCGTGGGAATCCCCAAGGCATATGATAAGAAAAAATAATTATATAAACCTGTTACATCAAGAAAACTTCTGCTATACTCCCCTCCATGAGAACGCTTGAAATCTTCGTCGAGGTGGCCCGCCTGCGCGGTTTCAGCGCGGCGGGGCATGAGCTGGGCATGACCCAGTCGGCGGTGAGCCAGCGGATCGGCCAGCTCGAAAAGAAGCTGGGCGTGCAACTCATCGACCGCTCCGTCCGCCCGCTGGAGCTGACGCCCGCCGGTCAGGAATACCTCAAGGGTTGCCGCGAGGTTCTGGAACGGCTCGAAGAAATCGAACGCAAGGTCTCCAAGCTCCGCCCGCGCATGGACGGCGCGCTGAGCGTCGCGGCGATCTACTCGGCGGGCATCGACCTCCTGAGCCACATCCGCGACGCCTTCTGCGAGACGCACCCGGGCGTCGAGGTGGATGTCGAGTACCTCCACCCCGACCAGGTGCATGAGAGCGTGCGCGGCGACCGCTGCGACCTTGGCATCGTCTCCTACCCCGACCGGTACCGCGACGTGGGCGTGATCCCGCTACGCGACGAGCGGATGGCGGTGGTCTGCGCCCCGACGCACCCGCTCGCGGATCGCCGCCGCGTGCAGGCGTCGCAGCTCGGCGAGTGGCCGATGGCGATGTTCGACCCCACGCTGCCGGTCGGCCGGTCGATCCGCCGTTACCTCAAGGAGAACGGCGTGACGCCCGAGGTCTCCGCCGAGTTCGACAACATCGACACGATCAAGTCCGCCGTCGCCGTGACCGACCAGATCGCGATCCTGCCCCGGCGGACGGTGCAGCGCGAGGTGGCGTCGCAGTCGCTGGCGGCGTGCGAGTTGCAACCGGAGCTGGTGCGGCCGCTGGGCATCATCCACCACCGCGGCGGCCGGGGACGCAGGCCCCTGACGCCGGTGGCGCAGGCATTCGTTGATTTCCTTTTGAAGCACGCCGGCCCGAACGCGGACCTGGCGGAAGAGAAAGACGCCCCCCGGCGTCCGCTGGCAGGAGCCAAGTCATGACCCACGACCCGAACCTTACACCACACTCTTTGCCCGAGCCGATCCCGGCCGAGATGGTCCATGGCCGCCCCGTGCGCCAGGGCCTCTACGACCCCGCCAACGAAAAAGATTCCTGCGGCGTCGGCATCGTCGCCCACATCAAGGGCATCCCCAGCCACCAGATCGTGACCGACGCCCTGACCGCCCTTGTGAACATGAACCACCGCGGCGCCTGCGGTTGCGAGGAGAACACCGGCGACGGCGCTGGCATCCTGGTGGGCATGCCCTATGAGTTCCTCGAAAAGGCCGCCAAGCGCGACATCGGCATCGACCTGCCCGCGCGCGGCCGTTACGGCGCGGGGCTGATCTTCCTCCCTCCCGACGAGGCGGACCGCAACAAGTGCAAGGAGGTCTTCGGGCAGCACGTCGTGAAGCGTGGGCAGAAGCTGCTCGGCTGGCGGCGCGTGCCGACGGACGCCGTGAAGGCGGACATCGGCCCCTCGGCGCGGGTGACCGAGCCGGTCATCGAGCAGGTCTTCATCGGCGCCGCCGACGGGCTGGACCGCGAGGCATTCGAGCGGCAGCTCTATCTGATCCGCAAGGAGTGCTTCCGCGACATGAAGTCGGCGGGCGTGAAGCAGCTCTCGTTCTACTACGTCTGCAGCCTCTCGACCCGGGTGATGATCTACAAGGGCCAGCTCACCGCCGAGCAGGTGCTCCCTTATTACCCCGACCTGGCGGACCCCGATTTCGCCAGCCACCTGGCGATGGTCCACTCACGCTTCAGCACCAACACGTTCCCCTCCTGGGACCGCGCCCAGCCGATGCGCTATATGTGCCACAACGGCGAGATCAACACCGTGCGCGGCAACATCAACTGGATGCACGCCCGGCAGGGCGTGATGAAGAGCGACCTCTTCGGCGACGACCTCAAGAAGATCTTCCCGCTGATCAACCTCGACACCTCCGACTCGGGCGTGTTCGACAACGCGCTGGAACTGCTTCTGATGGCGGGCCGGTCGCTGCCCGAGGCCGTCATGATGATGGTCCCCGAGGCGTGGCAGCAGCACGAGTCGATGAGCGAGGAGAAGCGTGCGTTCTATGAGTTCCACTCCTGCATGATGGAGCCGTGGGACGGCCCCGCTTCCATCTGCTTCACCGACGGCCACTACATCGGCGCGGTGCTCGACCGCAACGGCCTGCGCCCCAGCCGGTACTACGTCACGAAGGACGACCGCATCATCATGGCCAGCGAGGTCGGCGTGCTCGACATCCCCGCCGACCAGGTCAAGATCAAGGGCCGGCTCCAGCCCGGACGCATGTTCCTCGTCGATTTCGAGCAGGGCCGCATCATCCCCGACGAAGAGGTCAAGCACTCCATCGCCTCCAAGCGGACCTACGCCCGGTGGCTCAAGGAGCAGCGCATCGAGCTGAGCGAACTCAAGACCATCGGCGAGGAGCACGGCTTCCGGCCCGACACGCTCCTGCCGCGCCTCAAGGCGTTCGGCTACACGATCGAGCACGTCCACATGCTCCTGCAGCCCATGGGCTCCAAGGGGCTCGAGGCCCTGGGCTCGATGGGCAACGACGCTGCCCTGGCGGTGCTCTCCGACCAGCCGCGCCTCCTCTATGACTACTTCCAGCAGCTCTTCGCGCAGGTGACCAACCCGCCGATCGACTCGATCCGCGAGGAGATCATCATGTCGCTGGAGTGCTACGTCGGTCCCGAGGGAAACCTCCTGGACACGACGGCCACCGACGCCCACCGCCTGCTCCTGCCCACGCCGATCCTGACCAACGAGCAGATCGGCGCGATCAAGGCGATGGACCACCGCGGCTGGCGCACGAAGGTGATCGAGATCACCTGGCCGCGCTCCGAAGGGGCGGGCGGGATGCTCCCGGCCATCGAACGCATCTGCAGGGAGACCACGCGGGCGATCAACGACGGCTACGCGATCGTCGTGCTCTCCGACCGCGCGGTCGGGCCGGACCGCGTGCCCATCAGCTCGCTGCTCGCCGTCTCGTCGGTGCACCAGCACCTGATCCGTGAAGAAACCCGCACGCGTATCGCCCTGATGATCGAGTCCGGCGAGGCGCGCGAGATCCACCACCACTGCCTGCTCGTGGGCTTCGGCGCCGACGCGATCAACCCCTACCTCGCCTTCGAGGCGATGTGGCAGTTGCAGCGCGACGGCCTGATCGACGGGCACTACAACGACGAGAAGATCGTCGGCAACTACATCAAGGCCGTCGACAAGAGCATGCGCAAGGTCATGGGGAAGATGGGGATCTCCACGCTGCAGTCCTACAAGGGCGGGCAGATCTTCGAGGCGGTCGGCCTGAACTCGCAGGTCGTCGAGCGGAGCTTCACCGGCACCGCGAGCCGCATCGAGGGCGTGGGCTTCGACGTGCTGGCCGCCGAGGCGATCCGCCGGCATGAGCTTGGTTATCCCTCGCGAACCGAGTCGCGCCCCCTCTCCGTGCTGCCCAACAACGGCGAGTACCACTGGCGCTCCGGCGGCGAGCACCACATGTGGCAGCCGCGCGTCATCGCCTCGCTGCAGGAGGCGTCGTCGCAGAACAGCCGTGTGGCCTACGAGCAGTTCTCCAAGCTCGTGAATGAAGACGCGACCAAGCGCGCCACGCTGCGCGGCCTCTTGAAGTTCAAGTCCCCCGCCGCCACCGGCATGACGCCCGTGCCCATCGAGGAGGTCGAGCCCGCCAAGGAGATCGTCCGGCGGTTCTGCACCGGCGCGATGTCCTTCGGCTCCATCTCCAAGGAGACGCACGAGACGCTCGCCATCGCCATGAACCGCATCGGCGGCAAGTCCAACACCGGCGAGGGCGGCGAGGATTACGAGCGCTTCATCCCCCTGCCCAACGGCGACTCCAAGCGGTCCGCGATCAAGCAGGTCGCCTCGGGCCGCTTCGGCGTCACCAGCTACTACCTCGCCAACGCCGACCAGCTCCAGATCAAGATGGCCCAGGGCGCCAAGCCCGGCGAGGGCGGCGAGCTGCCCGGCCACAAGGTCTCCAAGGACATCGCCAAGACCCGCCACACCGTGCCCGGCGTGATGCTCATCAGCCCCCCGCCGCACCACGACATCTACTCCATCGAGGACCTGGCGCAGCTCATCTACGACCTGAAGAACTCCAACCCCAAGGCACGCATCAGCGTGAAGCTCGTCAGCGAGGTGGGCGTGGGCACCATCGCCGCCGGCGTCGCCAAGGCGCACGCGGACCACATCCTTATCAGCGGCCACGAGGGCGGCACCGGCGCCTCCCCGCTCACGGGCATCAAGCACGCCGGCCTGCCGTGGGAACTCGGTCTGGCCGAGACGCACCAGACCCTCGTCCTCAACGACCTGCGCTCCCGCGTCCGCATCGAGACGGACGGCCAACTGAAGACCGGGCGCGACGTGCTCATCGCCGCCATGCTCGGAGCCGAGGAGTACGGCTTCGCCACCGCGCCGCTGGTCACGCTCGGCTGCATCATGATGCGCAAGTGCCACCTCAACACCTGCCCCGTGGGCATCGCCACGCAGGACCCCGAGCTGCGCAAGAAGTTCGCCGGCAAGCCCGAGCACGTGCTCAATTACCTCTTCATGGTCGCCGAGGAGGCGCGCACACTCATGGCGTCGCTGGGCTTCCGCAAGCTCGACGAGGTGATCGGCCGGGTCGAGTTCATCGAGGCCGATGAAGCCGTCCGCCACTGGAAGGCCTCGGGCATCGACCTCAAGCCCATCCTCATGCCCGCCCGCAAGCCGCACGACAAGGTGCAGACCCGCTGCACCACCACGCAGAACCACGGCCTGGACAAGGCGCTGGACAACCAGCTCATCCGCATGGCCTCCGTCTCGCTGGAGACGCAGCGCCCCGTCCGCATGGACCTGCCCATCCGCAACATCAACCGCACCGTCGGCACCATGCTCAGCCACGAGGTCAGCAAACGCTGGCGCGACACCGGCCTGCCCGACAACACCATCCACGCCAAGTTCACCGGCTCGGCCGGGCAGAGCTTCGGCGCCTGGCTGGCGCCGGGCATCACCCTCGAACTCGAGGGCGACGCCTGCGACTACGTCGGCAAGGGCCTCTCGGGCGGCCGCGTCATCGTTTACCCCCACCGCAAGGCGATCGCGCACGGCTTCATCCCCGAGAAGAACATCATCATCGGCAACGTCGCCCTCTACGGCGCGGTGATGGGCGAGGCGTACATCCGCGGCATCGCCGCCGAGCGGTTCTGCGTCCGCAACTCCGGCGCCAACGCGGTCGTCGAAGGCTGCGGCGACCACGGCTGCGAGTACATGACCGGCGGCCGGGCCGTCATCCTCGGCCCCACCGGCCGCAACTTCGCCGCGGGCATGTCCGGCGGCATCGCCTACGTCTATGACCCCGCCAATGAGTTCCTCCCCAAGTGCAACCTCGGCCTGGTCGAACTCGCATGCGTTGACAGCGACAAGGACGCGCTGGAGCTCCGCACCCTGATCCAGAAGCACCTGCAGCACACCAACTCGACCCTCGCGGCGCTGATCCTCGAACACTGGAACGAGTCCGTCGGCCGGTTCCACAAGGTCCTGCCCACCGACTACAAGCGCGTGCTCGACGAGATGGAGCAGGAAGACTCCCACGCCCAGGAACTGACCGACCCCGCCCACCCGGGCGACCTGCCGCAGAACAACCCGGTCGAGAGCAGATAAACCTATAGCCCCGGGCTCCGCCCGGGGGTTCCGCGAGCGATCAACGAAATGCACGACATCCACCACAACACGGGTATCTAACGAAGAACCCCCGGGCCGAGCCCGGGGCTATTGGAAGAGTCTCACATGGGTAAACCCACAGGATTCATGGAACACACGCGCGAGCTGCCGGGCGATCGCTCGCCCACCGCGCGTATCGGCGACTGGCAGGAATTCCACGAGCACATGCCCGAGGAAAAACTCCAGGAACAGGGCGCCCGCTGCATGGACTGCGGCGTGCCTTTCTGCCACACCGGCCAGCTCATCGGCGGCATGGCGGCGGGCTGCCCGGTCAACAACCTCATCCCCGAGTGGAACGACCTGGTCTATCAGGGCCAGTGGCGCGAGGCGCTCGACCGGCTGCACAAGACCAACAACTTCCCCGAGTTCACCGGCCGGGTCTGCCCCGCGCCGTGCGAGGGTTCCTGCGTGCTGGGCATCAACGAGCCGCCCGTGACCATCAAGAACATCGAGGTCACGATCATCGACAAGGCCTTCGAGGAGGGCTGGGTCGTCCCGCAGCCGCCGCTCAAGCGCACGGGCAAGAAGGTCGCCGTCGTCGGCTCGGGCCCGGCGGGGCTGGCCTGCGCGGCGCAGCTCAACTCGGTCGGCCACCTCGTCACCGTCTTCGAGCGCGCCGACCGCATCGGCGGCCTGCTCATGTATGGCATCCCCAACATGAAGCTCGACAAGGCCAAAGTGGTCCAGCGCCGCGTGGACCTGCTCGCCGCCGAGGGCGTGAAGTTCAAGACCGGCGTCGAGATCGGCAAAAACTACCCCGCCAAGGCGCTGCTCACCGAATTCGACGCCGTCGCCCTCTGCACCGGCGCCACCAAGGGCCGCGACCTACCCATCCCCGGCCGTGAACTCATGGGCATCCACTTCGCCATGGATTTCCTCCGCGGCAACACACGCACCCTGCTCGACGGCAAGACCGGCGACCACTTCATCAACGGCAAGGGCAAGCACGTCATCGTCATTGGCGGCGGCGACACGGGCACCGACTGCGTGGGCACCTCGATGCGGCACGGCTGCAAGTCGCTCGTGCAATTCGAGATCATGGACCGACCGCCCGACGCCCGCGCCGGCAACAACCCCTGGCCGCAGTGGCCCAAGATCTACCGCCTCGACTACGGCCAGGAAGAAGCCAAGGCGATCTTCGGCGAGGACCCGCGCGTCTATTGCATCCTCACCAAGAAGTTCGTCGGCGACGACGCCGGCAACGTGAAGGAGCTGCACACCGTCCACGTGAAATGGGGCAAGGACGCGCAGGGCCGGTTCGGCCCGCAGGAAATCCCCGGCACCGAGAAGGTGTACAAGGCTGACCTCGTGCTGCTGGCGATGGGCTTCATGGGCCCCGAGGACACGCTCGTGAAAGAGCTGGGAGTCGCCGCCGACGAGCGGAGCACCTACAAGGCGGAGTACGGCCGGTTCGCGACGAGCATCCCGGGCGTCTTCGCCGCCGGCGACTGCCGCCGTGGGCAATCACTGGTGGTGTGGGCGATCAACGAGGGCCGCGCCGCGGCGCGCGAGTGCGACCGGTTTTTGATGGGGTCGACGACGCTGCCGTGAGTGCTGGACGAGCCGCGACCGTGAGGGAGCGGCCTTCGCTGGAACCTGCGTCGATCACAGAACCCGCTCCCTCACGGTCGCGGCTCGTCCAGAGCGAGACGACACATCCCCCCAATTCTGCTGTAACATCACCCTCCCACGGCGCGGGTGGCGTCGCGGCAGGATATTTCTCCCATGAGCACGCCCCTCCGCATCGGCATGATCGGCCTGGACACCTCGCACGTCGTCGCATTCACGAAATTGCTGAACGACCCCAAGAACGAGGCACACGTACCCGGCGGCAAGGTCACCGTCGCGTTCCCCGGCGGGTCGCCCGATTTTGACCTGAGCATCAACCGGGTCGAGGGCTTCACGAAAGAGCTGCGCGAGAACTGGGGTGTGAAGATCGTCGACAGCCCCGAGGCGGTCGCCTCCGAGAGCGACCTGATCCTGCTCGAATCGGTGGACGGCCGAGTCCACCTCGACCAATTCCGCAAGATCGTCGGCGCGAAGAAGCCCGTGTTCATCGACAAGCCGCTGACCAACAGCGTGAGCGAGGCGCGCGAAATCCTGCGCCTGACGGCCGAGGCCGGGATCGCGATGACGAGCTGCTCGTCGCTGCGCTACTGCGAGGAGTTGCAGAAGGCGCTGGCGGGCGGGCGGGAGAGCGTGACGGGCATCGACGTGTTCGGGCCGATGAGCGAGATCGTCGCGATGCCCGGGCTCTGGTGGTACGGCATCCACTCGATCGAGATGATGGTGGCCGCGATGGGCGTGGGGTGCGTCGAGGTGCGCTCCTTCAAGAACGCCGACGTGGACCTGACGACGGCGGTATGGAAGGACGGGCGCGGCGCCACGTTCCGCGGGATGCGCAGCGGGCACGGCACATTCGGTGCGACGCTGCACCGCAAGGAGGGGTTCACCTCGATCAACGGCAACGCCGGCCGACCGGGCTACGCCGGCCTGCTCGACATGGTCATGCAGAACCTGCCGCACGGGAAGTCGCCGATCCCCGCCGACGAGATGCTGGAAGTGGTGCGCATCATCGAGGCGGCGAACGAGAGCCGGAAAACCGGCGGCGTGGTGCGGTTGTAAAACGGCGGCTGCGGGTACGTGCGGCGCGGAAACGGCTCCGTTCGAGGCTGCGCTCAACAAGCTGTTGTGGCCTTCAATCATCACATATCAAGACTTTGATCGTCGAAAATCATCTTTCCCGAACGATAATTCGTAAATATTGTTTTTTTCAGTATTTACAACCCATTGCTGTTATGCGGCCACGCATCCAAACCAGCGATTTTCAGTCAAATTAGCCCATTTTCACCCTCAATCAAGCCTCCGTAAATCGCGTCATCCCCGGATCAGGTAAACTCAAAACATCCTGTGGGGGCGTCGCTCCCACCGCCACATTTATCACGGCGGATGGGCATATCGTGAATCGGGGTCCGCGTCGGACCGTCTTGACGGAGCATCACTTATGGGTCGGTTGTTCCACACCGAACGCGGACGGATGCTCATCGCGAACAATGAAGAGGTCACACGCTGGCGGTGGGTGCGCAAGGAACTGACGCTGCCGCGCTCCGCCGCGCGGCACGACGCCGAGTTGTGGCTCGATCTTTACGAGTACGAGGGCAACACGACGCCGCTCGAAGTCTTCCTCAACGGCCGGCCGCTGGCGAACCTGCCGGCGCAGCGCGGCGAGCACAAGGCGTGGGCGTGGTACAAGCTCGATGTCCCCGGTGCACGTGTCCGGCCGGGCCTCAACCGCATCGAGCTGCGCTCGGCGTCGCCGGCTATGAACACGTGGGCGCTGGCGATCGAGCCGGGGCACGAAGACCCCGAGAGCTACCTCAGCACGGACCAGGGCCGCAAGTGGCGCAACTCCGACATGGGCGCGCACAACGCGCTGCGCGGCGAGTATGTGATCCGGCTCCTCTCCAACTCGCCCCGCCTCAAACCCGACAAGCCGCCACGCGTTGTTTACGAAGACGCCAAGCACCCGCGCGTGCGCGAATTGCTCACCCTCATCCCCGAGGAGATCCGCGAGATCCGCAACCCCTGGGAGCAGACGCTCAAGCTGCGCTCCTGGCAATCGACCGCATGGGCGCACGCGCCCAGCGGGCTGGTCTATACGCCGTGGGACCCCTGGACAATGCTCGACTGGGGCAAGCGCAACGCCGGCCACTCGCTCAAGGGACGCATCGCCATGTGCGTGCACTTCGGGGCGATGTTCACCTCGCTGCTCGCGGCACTGGGGCACAAGTCACGCTGCATCGTCAACACCCGAGCATTCAACTCCCCCGACGGCCACTTCATGACCGAGGTCTGGAGCAAGCACCACAAGAAATGGGTCCTCCACGACGGCAACGTGGACACGCACTACGAAGCCGATGGTGTGCCGCTCTCGGCCTTCGACCTGGCTGACCGGTGCGACCGGGACCAGCTACCGCTGGACGAGATCATCCGCGTCGGCCCGGGATACCACCGGCAACCGCCGCACCTGGCCGCCTTCTACGAAAACCTGCTGAGGCCCGGCGTGGGCTGGAAGCACACGGGCGTCTGGACACTCAACGATTACGTGTCGGACCCCACGCACGCCCCCCCCAGCCACGGCAGCGTGGTGTACGGCGAGACGGACTTCGTGTGGTACGACCCGTGCGGCCGCGCCCCTGCACACATGTTCCCGCATGTCGTGACCGACCGGAAGTATTTCGACCGGTCGCCCGAGCGGTGACCGCGGGTTTGCATCAGATCAAAACCCGATGATCACGCGGACCGTTGCCACGAGGGCATCATCAAGCCCTTCACCGCCGGGGTTGACGATGTATTGCAGGTCGGGTTTGACCATCAGCCACGGGCGGACCTGCCATCCGTAGAACAGCTCGATAGCCGTCTCGTTGGACTCGGTGAACGCCGGGTTCTGATCGGAGAGCGTGACGGTGCTGAAGCCCAGGCCGATGGTGTCCGGGTAGCGCTTGGGGATCGCGCCGACCCAGAGGAACCCGCCGCCGATGTTGTTGTCGAAATCCGAGACGTTGGCGTCCGCGTAACCGTACTGACCGAAAACCTTGATCGCCTGGGGATCGTCCTTGGTCGCGCCGGAGGGATGCCAGATGGTCTGCTCGGCCACGACGTAGAACCCCTCGGTGCCGTGATCGACGGAGCCGGAGAAGGTCTCAAAATCGCCGGTGTGCCCCCAGCCGCCAACCTTGGCCATGCCGGGGAGACGCTCGCCGTCCAAGGACCAGCAGACGCCAAGCTCGCCGATGATGAAATAGTCGTCGGGCCCGTCGAAGAAAGTGGCCGGGCCGCGCGTGCCGGTCACGGTGCCGCTCTGCCCCTGACCGTCGTACACGCCCACGCCCGCGTAGAGCCAGCCCGCATCGTCCTCGGTGGCGAAGGGGTGGACCCACGCGTTCACGCTCATCGCCGGGTCGGGGTAGGCGGGGAATGCGAGGATCGTTGCGACGTTGGCGGCGATGAAGGAGTGGATGAACTGGGAGTTCGTCTCGACGTCACACGTGTTGCACTCGACGAAGGCGAACTCCGAGTTGCCGTCGACCTTGCCGACCTTGAGGCGGAGCTTGTTCTTGAACAGGTACTGCTCGTACCACACCTCGGAAATCTGGGTCCGCCCGTCGGTGTCGTTGCCGCCGAACGCCTGGAGATCACCAACCTCGTTGGAGCCGTTGTCGCCGTTCTGGTTCATGAAGTCGATCGAGAACGTACCGCCCTTGATGCCGGTGATCTGCTCGACGTTCCAGTTGAGCCGCAGGTCGAGCAGGTGACGGAAGCTGTCGCCCTCGGTGTTGAGTCCACCCATCAGTGGCTTGGAGTAGTCGATGACGAGCCCGCCCTCGAAGCCGATGCCGGTCTTCTTCTCGAACGCCGAACGGTGGCCGAAGAGGTCAAGGGCTTTGAGGTCGATACCGTTGTCCGGCGATTCGATGCCCAGGGTATCCGCGGTTTCCTTCAGGAACGTGGCGCCATCCTGCTGATCCGCCGCAGCGGGCGCTGCGGTCAACGTGCCAACGGCGAGGGCAAGCAACACACACGATAAAAGTGAATCTGTCCGAAAACTCATGGGATTTCCCTGTAATCGGTGGCCTTGGATACGCGATCGGCATACGGTCATTGTCATCGCAATTGAGAATAGATATCATTGATCCGACATCGCTGCAAATGGGTCTCATTTGCGTTAGGCTTTTCCGCGCACTATGGTTTATTTGAGTTGTTGTGGTCACGACCGTTTACGGGATAATGATCCTTAACCGTCTGATTATCTGGAGGTGCCCCTTGAACCGTCTTGCTCGCTCCGCCGCCGTGCTCCTGGCGCTCATCGCCGTCGCCAGTTTTACGACGCACGCGTTCGCGGCCGGAACCACCTTGCTCGCGCCTCCGGCCATCCCAACGGACCTCAAGGGGACCGACGGCGTCAAGACGTTCCTCCTGACCGTCCTCGAGGGCGTGCACCGCGCGGCGAACGATTTCCAGCGCGACGCACGCGGCTATGCGGCGCTTGTCGCCAAGCACGGCAACAACCCCGCCGCCGCCGCCGCCGAGCCCGTGCAGATGGCGACGCTCATCCACTCGATGCGCGACGGCCACACCCGCATCGACAGCTACGGCTATGAGTACGTCGAGGGCATCGTCGCGGGTGTTCCGTCGCTGTCGAAATACGACGTGGAGCTCGACGCAGGCGTGCCCAAAGAGGGCGCTTCTCCCAGCGACGAGATCGCCCCGGTCGTCATCAAGGCCGGCGCCCTGACGATCGACCGCGAGGGCTCGCTGAACAATTTCCTGATCGAGCCGACGGTGTTCGGCACGAATGAGAAGTTCGTCGCCGCGACGGTGACGCTGCCGGGCTTCGACAAGCCGGTGGGCCTGCCCAAGCCGGAGCTGGTTGTCGCCCTGGCGGACTACGCCGTGGACGGCTACTCGCGGCTTCTGCGTGACGCCCGCGCCTGGCAGCCCAACGACGCCGACTGCTTCCACGCCGCCGCCAACATGACGCCGACGCTCGCCGATTATTTCGAGGAGTGGAAGGAGTCGCGTATCGAAGGCCACGCGACGGGCGGGCGCTTCGTGGGCGTGAGCCGCGTGTCGGACATGCGGGGGATCATGAGCAGCACGAGGCTGACGTGGCTGGCGGTGGCGGATCGCGTCCACGCGAAGGACGCGGCCCTGACCGAGCAGATCACGAAAGGCTACGAGCAGGTGCTGGCCTTCATCGACAAGATCGAGAGCCGCGAGAGCACCAGGCCGCTGACGCCCGAGGTGATCGACGCCCTGGGCAGCCAGGCCAAGGAAAAGGCCGACCGGCTCGCGGTGCAGGTTGTCGAGGCGGCGTCGCTCGTCGGCGTCCGCGTATCCGAGTGATCGATTGTTCAAACCAGACATGGCGTCCCGTTGCTGCCGCGTAAAGTCAGGCCCGCCTACCGCACGAATCCAACCATGAAATCGAACTGTTCCGCCCGGCTCTGTATGTGGCTGGCACTCGCCCTCGCACCGTTATGGTGCGCGGGTGCGTCGCCGACCCTCGCCGCTGTCGCAAAGCAGACGCCCGGGCCGGACCGCGTCGAGGCGTGGCTCGAACAGCTCAATGACAACCTTGTTGATTTCTACCAGGACCCCGCGATCACCCCCCCGCTGGTCAGGGACCGCGCGACCGCCGAGGCGTGGCTGACCGTCGGCGGGCCGGTGGCACGCAAAGCCCTCTCGGACAAATTGACCGAATCGCTCCCCTACCCGGCGCGCGTCGGCATCCTCCGCGCCAGGCTCCAGCAGGCGATGACGGTGGAGCTCAACGCCAGCGTGCTCGCGGGCAATATCGAGGGAGCCAAGGCGTGGCGTGCCCGGCTCAACCTGCCGCGCGGCGTCTCGGCGGATGAAGGCTCGCTCCTCCTGGCGGCGCTCGAGCAGGGCAAGGGCTCGCCGCGCGACGTCGCCCGCGTGCTCACCCGCGAGGCAATCACATGGCAGACGTCGCGCGTCCGGCAACTGCTCGACGAGGCCGTGCGCTCCACCCGCCAATCCTCACCGCTCCCGGGCCGGCTGCTCGAACGGCTGGGCGAAGCGGCGGCGCTGGCGGACCTGCCCGCCGAGCTGAGCGAGGCCGCGGCGCTGACGGAGCCGGGCAACACGCCCTCTTCTCTGCCCGCGCTCACCGCATTGGCCTCCTCAGCCGCGGGCAACTGGTCCGCGCTCGCCCCCACGGTTGAATCCTTCCGCGACAAGCTCGAACACGCACTGCCCAGCCTGCTCACGCCCCGCGAGCGCGGCCGGCGCGAACGGCTGCTGCTCAAACTCGTCGTGCTGGTGCCCAAGGAGTACCGCAACGGCGTGCGCGACGGCCGCGTGATCGTGCCGCTGGAGTACCGCGAGGCAGTGATCTTCGCCGGCCAGGCGCGGCAGATCCTCGGCGAGCTGACCCCGCTCTGGCTCGCGGACGCCAACGCCGACGCGATGAAGCCCTCGCTCGCCGAGTTCGAGGAGCATCTCACCCGGGCCGACGCGCTGATCGCCTCCAAGGCCGAGCCCAAGGAAGTCATCGCCGTGATGGAGCGGGCCCGGGACGTGCTCGAGGGGCCGTTCCAGATCAGCCTCAAGCGTTCGGGCACGACCGCGGACATCGTGGACGAGGTGATGCTCGAGGTGCGGTCGCAGCTCTCCAACAGCCTGAGCGCCGCGCTCAACGGCGACTGGGACGCCGCCAAACGCGCCCGGCTCGAGGCGTACACCACGTTTGACCCCGAGTTGGAGGCGAGGCTCATGCCGCGCGACCCCCAGCTCGCCGTGGACATCGAGCAGCTCTTCCTGGACGGCATGCAGTTGCCTGGCGTCAAGGTCCTGCTCGACCGCCGGGCGCCCGCCGACGAGCTTGAGGCCGCCTACGCCCGCGTCAGCGCCGGCCTCGACAAGGCGGCCGCGCTGCTCAAGTCGGAGATGGACCCCACCGCGGCGATGCTCAACGCCGGCAGCATCGTCCTGCGCGAAGGGCTCGAAGGGCTGCTGGTCCTGATCGCCATCCTCGCCGGCCTGCGCGGGCCGGAGAACCACGGCCGCCGCGTCATCTTCTGGATCGGCATCGTCGGCTCCGTCGTCGCCACCGTCGTCACCTACATCCTCAGCCAGACCATCCTCACCGAGCTGCGTGCCTACGGCGAGGTCATCGCCGCCGTCTCGGGCCTGCTGGCCATCGGCGTGCTCCTGCTCATCACCAACTGGCTCTTCCACCAGGTCTATTGGCGGCAGTGGGTCTCCACCCTCAAGGCCACCGCGCAGGGCGAAAGCCCGTGGCAGCTCTTCATGGTCGGCTTCCTCGTGGGCTACCGCGAGGGATTCGAGACCGTCCTCTTCCTGCAGAGCCTGATCCTCGACGCGGGGGGCGCGACGGTCGGCACCGGCGTCGCCGTCGGACTGGCGATCCTCGTCGTCCTGGGCGTCGCGGCGCTCTTCCTGGGCATGCGCCTGCCCTACTTCCACATCCTCTTCGCCACCGCGTTCCTCATCGGTTTCGTGCTGCTGACCTTCGTGGGCAACACCATCCGCGCCATGCAGACGCTGGGGTGGGTGCCGCTGCACCAGATCGCCCCCGGCTCCTGGCCGGCCTGGATCGGCCAGTGGCTGGGCCTCTATAACACATGGGAAACCGTGCTCGCGCAGGTTGCCGTGGCCATCCTCGTCCTGGGCACGTGGCGCGTCAGCCGCTGGCGCGCCAAGCGCCAGGCCTCGATGCGCGCCCCCGCCGTGCCGCGCGCGGTGTCGCCCGCCTGAGCCGTGAATCACCCCGGCGCGCCCGTGTGATACGATCTGATCCATGGCACAAGACCTGACCATCCAGGTGCTGGTGAGCCTGCTGCTCTTTGGCGCGGTGTTCCTGCTGGTCTTCGCCCTGTTCCGCTACCCCCTGCCCCCGGAGCCCGAGGTGAACCGCCGGATCGCCGTCGCCGTCGGGCTGGGCCACCGCAGCACGATCTTCGAGAACCGCACGCTCGCACCGCTGATGAGCCTGGCGCTCTCGATGGCGAGGCGGTTCCAGTTCCGCACCATCCGCGAGCTGGTCCGGCGCGACCTGGACGCCGCGGGCAACCCCAACGGCTACAGCGTCGAGGAATACCTGGGCCTGAGCATGGTCTGCGGCGTCGGGCTGGGCCTCTTGTCCACGGCCATCGGCATGATGCTGCTGGGCCGGATCGACCCGACCGTGCTGGTGTTCATGGGGATCGTCGGGTTTGCCACCCCGATCTACTCGCTCCACGTCTCGGCGCGCGCCAGGGCCCTGCGCATTGGCAAGCAACTGCCCTACACGCTGGACCTGATCGCGTTGACGATGGCCGCCGGCTCGAGCTTCACCGAGGCCGTCGAGACCATGATCCGCGACCGGCCCGATGAGGACCTCAACCAGGAGCTGCGGATCGTGCAGGCGGAGATCGAGTTCGGCACGCCCCGCCCCACCGCGCTGGCGAACCTGGCGGAACGCATCCCGCTGGACTCGCTGCGCTCGGTCATGGGCGCGGTGAACCAGGCCGAGGCGCTGGGCAGCCCGCTCTCCACCATCCTCAAGACGCAATCCGTCATGCTGCGCAGCGCCCGCAGCGTCCGTGCCGAGAAGCTCAGCGCGTCGGCGAGCCTGCGCATCCTGATCCCCTCGATGCTCATCCTCTTCGCCGCCGTCCTCACGCTCTTTGGGCCATGGATCATCCGCATCATCGTCACCGGGTCGTTCTTCTGATCGAACCGCGCTGGACTCCCCGCGCAAATTCACGGACCATACCGGCGCATGCACGGCCCGATCCACATCCTCATCCTCCAGAACGGCTCGGTCGCGCGGCGCGAGGTCTTCTTCGACTCCCCCGTCGGCTTTGGCCGCGACCCCTCCAACCGCGTCGTCCTTCAGGAACGCACCGCCTCCCGCAAGCACGGCGAGGTCCGCATCGAGAGCGACCGCTGGGTCGTCGCCAACCTCAGCCCCAACGGCACCAGGCTCAACGGCCGCGAAATCGGCAAGAAGCCCCGCACGCTCAAGCCCGGTGACACCATCGAGATCGGCGACACCCCGGTGATCCGCGTCGAGTTCGACGGCGGCGCCGAAACCCCGCCGCCCGCCGAAGCCGACGCCGACGCCGACACCCCCGCCGCGCCAAAACCCTCCGGCGCCGCCATGTCGCGCCGCGCCAAGGTCTGGGTCTCCATCGGCGTGTACCTGATGCTCATGCTCTGCCTCTTCATCTTCTTCAGCACCCTCGGCGAACGGCCCGACGACCGTCTCCAGTCCGAGCCGGAGCTTACCCCCGCCGCGATCGAGAGCGACGTGCGCCGCTTGCCGACCGGCGTCGCCGTCGATCCCCGCGCCGCGGCGGACTCCCTCCGGACCGCGACGCAGTATTTTGAAAAACTCCAGAGCGACCCGACGAATCTCTACCGCGCCCACGAGGCGTACCAGCAAGCCCTCGCCGCCTCCGGCAAAGCGACGTTCGACAACAGCGTCGATCAGTCACGCTTCCTGGACGTCGAGGAGCGGCTGATCGATCAGGTCAAGCGTATCTACCGCGAGTCCTACGTGATGCTGATGAGCCGCCAATACAAGGCCGCCGAGCAGAGCTTCCGCCGGTTGAACAAAGAGGTGTATCTGGACAGCGGCAGCGAGGTGTTCAAGAACGCCGAGAAGCAGCTGCGCATCGCGCAGACGCGGCAGGCCAAGAAGAAGTGGTACTGACGTCACGCCGCGCCGGGGCCGGCGTGGGGCCGGCTGTTGACGAGATATTCCGCCAGGTCCGAACCCGCCGTCTCTCGCGGGTTGAAGCCGAACCGGCGGGTGAACACCTCCACCGGCACCGGGTTCTGCAGGAAATAATCCAGCGCGGGGTGCCGGCCGACGTGCGGCAGCGTGGTCCGTAGATTGCCGTGCAGCAGGACGATCGGGCGGTCGTGCTCGGGGGGATACGGCCGGGTCTCGCCCAGTTGCTCCATGCCCATGCCGCGCGTGAAAAAACCAACGTGGCCGGGATCGACCCCCAGGACGAAATCGCTCGTCCCGCTGTAGAGACCGTAATAAAACGAATACCGCATCAGGTCGAACACCGCCTCCGCCGAGCGCCCCAGGTGGCGGCGGCGGTCGGCGAAGAGGCAGACCTCGGTGAGCCTGCCGCCACTGGCGCGGAGGGAGTCGAGCTCGGTGTGGAAGATGGTGTCGAGCGGCAGGCCGCGCGGCCCATCGTTGCAGGCCGTAAGCGTGCTTACAGTCAGCGGCCCGATGGTGCCGACGATGATGGCCGAGTGTTCGCCGACCGCGGCGGGCAGGGTGTGCAGCCGGTGGGGATTGGGTTCGATCATCTCCTCGGCGCGGTAGCTGGTATAGACCAGCCGCCAGGCGTCGAGCACGGGGGCGAGTTCACCGGCGACGCGGAACATCAGCCCCGCCGTCGCGCGCGAACGCCGGGTATCGGGCGACGAGGTTTCGTTGAACTGCTCGGCCATGCGGCGCGGTTCCCCATTTGAGCATCGACCACCCCGGCGCCCCACTTGATTCCTATAACCCCTTGCGCAACCCCGCCTCCAGCTTCGCCACCTCGTCGCGCAGGCCCTGCGGGAGATGGTCGCCGAACTGGGCGAAGTGCTGTTTGATGAGCGGGATTTCCGCGAGCCAGCCCTGGGTGTCCACCGTGAGCAGTTGCTTGAGCGTGTCGCGTGACAGGTCCAATCCGCTCAGGTCAATGGCCGCCGGCTTGGGCAGCCTGCCGATAGGTGTCTCGACGACATCGGCGCGGCCGGTGACGCGTTCGAAGACCCACTTGAGCACGCGGCTGTTCTCGCCGTAACCCGGCCAGAGGAACTTGCCCTTCGCATCCTTGCGGAACCAGTTGACGTAGAAAATGCGTGGGAGTTTGTCGGACGTCGTCGCGCCGCCGACCTTGAGCCAGTGGGAAAAGTAGTCGCCCATGTTGTAGCCGCAGAACGGGAGCATGGCCATGGGGTCGTGGCGGACAACACCGATCTTGCCCGCGGCGGCGGCGGTTTTTTCGCTGCTCATGATGGAGCCGAGGAAAACCCCGTGCTGCCAGGAGAGTGATTCATTGACTAGCGGCATCACCGTGGCGCGACGCCCGCCAAACAGGATCGCCGAGATCGGCACGCCTTTGGGGTCCTGCCACTCGGGGGCGATGACGGGGCACTGGCTGGCGGGCGTGGTGAAACGGGCGTTGGGGTGGGCGGCCTTGCGGCCGGAGTCGGCGGTCCAAGGGCGGCGCATCCAGTCCACGAGGTAGGCCGGTGGCTTGTCGCTCATCTCCTCCCACCAGACGTCGCCCTCGCCTGTGATAGCGCAGTTGGTGAAGATCGAGTTCCGCGTGATGGTCTGCATCGCGCTGGCGTTAGACTTCATGCTCGTGCCCGGCGCGACGCCGAAGAAACCGGCCTCGGGGTTAATCGCGTAGAGCCGGCCGTCGTCGCCGAACTTCATCCACGCGATGTCGTCGCCGACCGTCTCGACCTTCCAGCCGGGCAGCGTCGGCGTGAGCATGGCCAGGTTTGTCTTCCCGCACGCCGAGGGGAATGCGCCGGCGACGTAGATGGACTCCCCCTTGGGGTCGGTGAGCTTGAGGATGAGCATGTGCTCGGCGAGCCAGCCCTCGTCGCGCGCCATCGCCGAGGCGATGCGCAGCGCGAAGCATTTTTTGCCGAGCAGCGCGTTGCCGCCGTAGCCCGAGCCGTAGGACATGATCTCGCGCGTCTCAGGGAACTGGACGATGTATTTCGTTTTCTCGTTGCAGGGCCAGGGCACGTCGGGCTGCTCTTTCTCCAGCGGCATGCCGACCGAGTGCAGGCCGCGGCAGAAATCGCTGTCGGGCCCCAGCGCGGCGAGCACCTCCTTGCCCACGCGGGTCATGATGCTCATCGAGCAGACGACGTAGGGCGAGTCGGTGATCTCGATGCCGATCTTTGCGATGGGCGAGCCGATCGGGCCCATGGAATACGGGATGACGTACATCGTCCGGCCGCGCATCGCGCCTTCGTAGAGACCGTGGAGGATGCCCTTCATCTCCGCGGGGTTGCGCCAGTTGTTGGTTGGGCCGGCGTCCTCGGGCTTGTAGGAGCAGATGAAGGTGCGGTCCTCAACGCGTGCCACGTCGGCGGGGTCGGAGCGACAGAAGTAACTGTTGGGGCGCAGGCCGTCGTTGAGGCGGATGAACGTGCCGGTCTCGCACATCAGCCCGGCGAGGAAGTCGTACTCGTCCTTCGACCCGTCGCACCAGTGCACGGTGTCGGGCGTGCAGAGGTCCACCATCTCGTGAACCCAGTGGAGCAGCCGCGGGTTGGTGGTGTAGCGGCGGGCGA
The DNA here is from genome assembly GCA_021413865.1 of Planctomycetota bacterium. Classification (GTDB taxonomy): domain Bacteria; phylum Planctomycetota; class Phycisphaerae; order Phycisphaerales; family Phycisphaeraceae; genus JAIOPN01. The sequence goes on from JAIOPN010000001.1 coordinate 48,520, forward strand.
CGGCTTCCTGTTCGTCGGCGAGGCTGATGCCGTCGTGGCGGAAAACCTCGCGACGGATGACACTCGTGTACGGCATGGCGGCGTCTCCCGGATCGGCTGATGGAACGGCGAGGCTCTTATTCGGGATCATATACTCTTTTATCGGTTGATTGCGGGCGTGACCGCAGAACATCGGGCCATGCAACGCTAACGATCGAACTGCGCCAGCGCGTTCGCCGCGTCCGCCAGCAAAATCGCCGCGACCACGCTCAGCCCATTCGCCGTCGCGTCGTGCAACTGCTGCTCGGCGAAGCTGCGTGTTTTCGGCGACCAAAAGAAGGCGAACCACGCCCACGGCTGGTTCGTCGTGTTGTCCGGCTGTGTGTTCTCGACGTGGTGCATCGCGATGCGCTCGACGTGCCCGGCCCACGTCTTGTTGCGGCGTAGCAACGCCAGATTTGCCAGCGCGTGCAGGCCGCTCAACTCGCGGTAGGTCCACGCATCGAGCGATTCATCCTCCCCGCGTGGGTGCAGCGCCCCATCCGGCCCGGGGCGTGAGACGATCGGGTGGACCACCCCATCGACCAGTTCCACATCCACGTCACGGCTCACCGCGACCGCCTGCTCAAGCACACAGAGCGCCTGCCAGAGCGTTACGCCCGTCCGCCCAGGCGGTGGCGCGACATCCGCGTACCGCTCCACCGCCCGCACCGGCAGCAGCGCGCCGGGCAGTGCGTCCTCACACACCGACCAGACGCCCGGCGGGAGCGACTCGTACCGCTTGGCGAACGCGGCGATGTGCATGTGCAACGCCAGTGCGTGGTAGATGTCGCGCGAGTGGCCGCCCGGCTCCTTGAGGAGCGGCTGAACATGCCGCGCCTCGGCCGCGCCGCCCATCCCCGCCAGCATACGGAAGCCCTCCGCCAGCGCGGGGTGCAGCGCGGGATCGTCACCAAGCAATAGCAGCGCCGCCGGCGCCGCCAGAGCGATCGACGCACCATCGCGCGCGCCAGGCAACGCCGCGCGCAGCACAGGCTCGGCGGCCCGCGACAGAACCTCACGCCATCGGCTAAAATCCGTCCCGCTCATCACAGCCATCCTAGGAAAGCACACACACCATGGCCAAATGGATCGAACTGGGACCCGAGTCCGACTTCCCCGCCGGCGTCAAGAAAAGCGTCACCATCCAGGGCACGCCCGTCACCGTGTTCAACATCGAGGGCCTCCTCCTGGCCATCGTGAACTCCTGCCCCCACGCCGGCCTCCCGCTGGGTGAGGGCGAACTGTGCGGCAAGACCATCACCTGCCCCTTCCACGGCTATGCCTACAACGTCGAGACCGGCCGCAACGTCGATTTCCCCGACAGCGAGCAGCCCGTCCGCACTGTCCCCGCACGCATCGAAAACGGGAAGGTGGAAGTCGATTTGGAAGCGTGCACGATGTGAGCGCGTTGGCGATGCAAAATAAAATCTGATTGGCCCCTCTACTCACGGACCCAACCCATGCTCGACGCCGTGCTCCAACATCTGCGTGACGACGACGCCAACGCCCTCGAACGGCTCAAGCAGGTGCTGGCCATCCCCAGTGTGAGCACCGACCCCGCCTACGCGGGGCACGTGAAGCGCGCCGCCGACTGGTACGCCAACGCCCTGCGCGAGTGCGGGCTCAACGTCAAAGTCCACCCGACCGGTGGGCACCCGATCGTGCTCGCACACACCGACCCGGCCCGTGTGCGCGACGGCGCGCCGCGCGTGTTGTTCTACGGCCATTACGACGTGCAGCCGCCCGACCCGCTGAACCTCTGGCAGACGCCCCCCTTCGAGCCCGCGGTGCGCGACGGGAAGATTTATGCACGCGGGGCCGTGGACGACAAGGGGCAGGTCAACCTCTTCACCGAGTCGCTCCGGGCGTGGAACACCGTCACTAAGCAGAAGGGCGAGAAGTTCCCCGCCCACGTCACCGTGCTGATCGAGGGCGAGGAGGAGTGCGGCAGCGCGCACCTGAGGCCGTTCCTCGAATCGCACCTCGACGAGCTGCGTGCCGACTTCGTGCTCATCAGCGACACCTCCCTGTGGGAGCCGGGCGATGGCTCGGCGGTCCCCTCGATCTGCTACGGCCTGCGCGGGCTGCAATACTTCGACGTTCAGCTCCACGGGCCGTCGCGCGACCTGCACAGCGGCGTTTACGGCGGCACGCTCGCCAACCCGGCGACGATCCTCACGCAGGTGCTCGGACGGCTTTTCGACAAGAAGCACCGCGTCACCATCCCGGGCTTCTACGACGACGTGGTGAAGCTCACGCCGGCGGAGAAACGGCGCTGGAAGAAACTCGGGTTTCAAGAGGCGAAGTTCCTCGGCGAGGTCGGCGTGAAGGTGCCCTTCGGCGAGGCGGGCTTCGACACGCTGGCGCGGCGATGGGCGCGGCCGTCGTGCGACATCAACGGCCTGTACGGCGGCTACGGCGGGCCGGGCGCAAAAACCGTCATCCCGTCCTTCGCCGGAGCAAAGGTGAGTTTCCGTTTAGCGCCCAATCAGTCCTGCACCAAGATCGCTGCGGCGTTCCGCGCGTGGCTCGAATCGCAGAACGTGCATGGCTGCCGCTGGGTCATCTCCGACCTGCACGGCGCAGACCCGGTGCTCTCGGCGACGGATTCGCCCTGGATCAACGCCGCGTCGCGCGCCTGCGAGAGCTCCGTCGGCCGAAAGCCCGTGCTCGTCCGCGAGGGGGCGACGATCCCGGTCTGCATCGACTTCAAGAAACTGCTCGGCCTCGACTGTCTGCTCATCGGCTTTGGCCGCAACGACGACTGCATCCACTCGCCCAACGAGAAGTTCAACCTCGACGGGTTTGATCTGGGCAAACGCACGCACGCGGCGCTGCTGGCGGAGTTGGCGAAGGTGTGAGGCTCCCATAGCCCCCGGCTCGGCCGGGGGGTTCTCCGAGCGATCACCGAACACCAGTTGCACGTTCGCGGGCGTTACCGCATCCGGTGGTAAGAACCCCCGGGCGGAGCCCGGGGCTATGGGACAGAACCTCAATGCCCGAACAGACTCGTCTGGTGCAGCATCCCCTTGGCGTCGAAATACTCCATCGCCTCATCCACCGAGCGGAACCATTTCGTGCTGGTCTCGGTGATGAACGGGCTGGGATTCTTCTTCGGCTTCCAGACGACGTACACCTCTTTGCCGTGCTCGAAGGCATGCTGGAGTTCGCGCTCGACGCCGCTGGAGAGGCCTGGCGTGCCGCCGGGGAGCTCGGGGACAAGGGATACGATCATGTCGCTCTGGTCGATGAGCTTGAAATCGCGGGCATAAATCTGCCCGTCCACGTCGCCGGCGATGTCGAGCACCTGTTTGACCGAGACGCGGATCGGACCTCCGGCCGCGCCGGAGAAAGAGCCGGCCTTCACCTCGACAAAATCCCGCCCCTCTTTGGCCGCCGTGATCGCGGAGTCGAGCAGGATTTTCTCGTCCACGTCGCCGGGGTCGAAGGTGATGAAGTATTTCGCCAGCGATGCGCGGAAGGCGTCGATCTCCGCCAGCACGTCGGGCATGTCCACCACATGGCTCATCGGGAAGGAGGGATAGACCTTCTTCATCTCCGGACGGAAAATCAGGCGGAACGCGGTCTCGCTGGTCGGCTCGTGGCGGCCGCGCGAGACGACGTAGAAGTTCCGCGCCGGCCCTAGTGCGTTGGCAACCAACTCTGTCGCCATGATCTCCTCCTCGCGCCAGACCATCAGGTCCTTGAGCGTGGCGTCGAGCGTGTGCTCCGCGTGGAGGCGGTGGTGCACGACCTCAACGTTGTCCACAAGGCTGATAAGCAGGTCGGGGGCGAGTTTCTTGATCTGGTCCACGTCGAACGCCGCAAAGAGCCCGTGCCGCCAGCGGAAGGTGGCGTGCGTGTTGACGATGATGTTTTTCTTGTCGGCGGCGTCGGCGATGATGTCCTTGAAGACCGCGCGGCGGAGCGCGTTGAGCCGGGAAAGCGGCAGGTCGAGGATGCGCCCGGGCTTCACGTCCGGTGCCTCGGCGTACATCATGTCGCCCACGTGGTAAACGTCGATCGCCTCGCCGCGCTCACGCGCCAGGCGCGCCACGCGGTCGAGGTAATCCTTCTTGTCCATCCCGACCTGGCCGGTCACGATCGCTCGCATGAAAGGCTCCGATGCCGCGGATCACGGTGCGCGGCGGCGATTATATAGGCCACGGAGCGGAGCGGCGGCGGCGCTTGTGACCCGCCCGCGATTCCGCGATGATGTGCGTTCGACGTACGATCCGGGACCCTTTTGTCAGGAGCAGCCATGTCAAGCGGAATCCCCACCATCGCCCAGGTTTCAGGCCAGGGCGTCTTCATCGTGATCCTCATCGTCGCGGTCATCATCGTGCTGGCGCTGGTCGCCATCGTCGGTCAGTTCCTCAACCTCTGGATCCAGGCGCTCACGTCCGGCGCGAACGTCGGCTTCGGCGACCTGATCGGCATGAAGCTACGCAAGGTGGACCCGCGCGTGATCGTCCTCTCCCGCATCCGCGCCGTGAAGGCGGGCCTGCACCTCTCCACCGCCCAGCTCGAGACGCACTACCTCTCGGGGGGCCGCGTGCCCAACGTCGTCACCGCGCTGATCGCCGCCGACCGCGCCCGGATCAACCTGCCCTACGACACCGCCTGCGCCATCGACCTGGCGGGCCGCGACATCCTCGACGCCGTGCATACCAGCGTGAACCCCAAGGTGATCGACTGCCCCGACCCCGGCAAGGGGCGCGACACGATCGACGCCGTGGCACAGGACGGCATCCAGCTCAAGGTCAAGGCCCGCGTGACGGTGCGCACGAACATCGCCCGGCTGGTCGGCGGTGCAACGGAAGAGACCATCATCGCCCGCGTCGGCGAGGGCATCGTGACGACGATTGGCTCGGCGTCGAGCCACAAGGCGGTGCTCGAGAACCCCGACCGCATCAGCAAGGCGGTGCTGGAGAAGGGGCTGGACGCCGGCTCCGCGTTCGAGATCCTGTCGGTGGACATCGCCGACGTGGACGTGGGGGAAAACATCGGCGCCAAGCTGCAGGCGGACCAGGCGGCGGCGGACACCCGCCGTTTCCAGGCCGAGGCCGAGAAGCGCCGCGCCGCGGCCGTGGCATTGGAGCAGGAAAACAAGGCGGAGATCCAGAAGAACCGCGCCCTGGTGGTGCTGGGTGAGGCGGAGGTTCCCCGCGCCATGGCCGAGGCTTTCCGTAAGGGAAACCTGGGCATCATGGATTATTACCGCATGAAGAACATCCAGGCGGACACCTCGATGCGCGAGTCCATCGGCGGCACAAGCACGAATCAACCCGGCCCGCAGGGAACGTGAGACCGCCGACCGGCGCGGCGTAGCGCTATCATTTTTAGCGCTGCCTCAAATGGGGCGGGCTTTAGATCGAACGCGGCGTCGGGCAAGCCCGACGGCCAACGGAGCAACCCCGTGCTCACCCAACAGCTCACGCCAGCACAGATCGCCTTCTACCACGAGAACGGCTATCTCCACATCCCCCGCCTCTTTTCCGAGGCTGAAACCGACGAGCTCTCCGCGACGATGGACTGGCTCATCGACGCCTGGTCCAACAAGGAGGCGGGCTGGACCGGGCCGTGGCGCAAGGCGTACATGGACGCGGAGACGGAGAAGAAATCCAAGCTCGTCGCGATGCACGACCTGCACTTCTACAGCGAGGCCTGGCTCCGCTGCGCCGTCAACGAGCGTCTCTCGCGCTGCATGGTGCAACTGCTGGGCGAAAACGTCGAGCTCCACCACACCACCATGCACGTCAAGCCGCCCGAGACCGGCCACCCGTTCCCCATGCACCAGGACAACGCCTTCTACGAGCACACCGACAACCGCTACGTGGACGTGCTCATGCACCTGGACGACACACACCACAAGAACGGCGAGATCCGCTTCCTCGCCGGCTCGCACAAACAGGGCTACCTGCCGCACATCACCACGACGCCCGAGGGCCCCTGCACGCCGCACCTGCCCACCGATCAATACAGCCTCCAGCAGACTGTGCCCGTCCCGGGCCACCGCGGCGATGTGGTGGTGTTCAACATCTTCACGGTGCACGGCTCGCACATTAATCAGACACCCGAGCCGCGACGGCTGGTGCGGCTCGGCTATCGCAACGTGGACAACGTCCAGGTCCGCGGCCAGAGCATGGGCCGCCCGGGCCTGATGGTCGCGGGCCGCAGGCCTCGCCGCGCGGGGCAAGAGCTGTTCAGCACGGAGATGCTCGTGAACAACCCACTCGCCGCCGTGAAGGAAGAGGCGGCGGCGCGGTGAGCGATCGATCGCGAATCTAATCCGGTGTCACATACGCCCGCAGCGCAGCGACGTCGTTTTGCTCCGCGCAATCCCGTAGCGTCGGTGAAAACGCCCACAACACGGGCGACAGCAGATCACTATTCAAGCCCAGTACCCGCAACACGCACCGTTCGAGCTGATCGATGCCATCGCCACGCGTGGCGCTGATGCGGAGTGGGCGGTCCGGGGCGTCACCGTCATGCTGCGTTGGGGAACTCGATAGGTCCGCTTTGTTCATCACCCAGACGGCTGGCCGACGTGCAAGCGCTCCCGCCTCGGGCCAGTCGATCGAGGGGTCGCGCAGGGCGACGAGCACATCCGCCGATTCGATCACCGCACGGGCCAGTTCGATGGCGTGTTGCTCGATCGGATCATCGCTGGCACGCAGGCCGGGGGTGTCGGTCCATCTCACGGCCACGGCCCCACGCAGCGCTGCGTCGGCGTCATCACCCCCCCGCCTCCAGAGCAGTTCCGCCAGGCCGGCGACCCAGTCGCGTGTCGTGCCGGGCAGGTCCGCCACCAGGTTCGCCGAGCGACCGAAGATGCGATTCGCAAGGGTGCTCTTGCCGACGTTTGGCCTGCCCACGACGACCACGCTCGGCGGGTTGATCAGCCGATCCAGCACGCGCGACCGAGCGAGGATTTCTCCCATAGTGCCCGGCTCGGCCGGGGGGTTCCGCGTTGGATGACCGGCGGCCGATTCATTCCCGGCAATGTCATCAACACCGGGCGTCGTTCGAAGACCCCCCCCGCCGAGCCGGGGGCTATGGGAAAGAGCCGACCACAGCGCCGGTTGTGCGAGAAGCAGGTCGATCGCAGCCGGGCTCGCGGCGCGGGCGATCGCCGCCAGCGCGTCCGCCTCGATCGGGGAGGCCGCTTCGGGATAGGTCGCACGCGCGTCGGGCTCATCCCGATAGACCGCGCCCAGCGCCATCATCCGATCGATCAACCGCCGCACCACGCGCGGCCCGCCGTGCGGCATGACCTGCGCCAGAGCGTCCCCGCCGTCGCGCAGCAACACGGCCAACCCACGGTCGATCCCGTCCAGGTCAACGAGCCGCACGCGCGCCACCCCCCAGTCGCGCACGCCTGCAATCCCCTCCAACACCCCGCGCACGCCCGGCCCGCGCAGGTGGATGATCGCCACCGCCCCCGGCGCCGCCGCGGTCGTCAACCAGACATCGCACGTGCTGCTGCTCATCGTGTCTGCTGATAGGGGTTGGCCGGCCGCATCGGCGCGCCGGTCGGGAAGTTCACCAGTTGCACCAGCATCGCCGCGCCGGCGATCACGGCCGGCCATCTCCATTCACGCTGCGCCAGCGTGGCGACCAGCCCGAAGAACGCCACCGCCTCGCACAAGGCAAACAGGAGGAGGTTGCCCGTGAAGTATCCCGTGGGATCGACGGCATCCCCCCTCCAGAACCGCTTGTAGAACTGCATGCGGACGAAATAACCGGTGGGGACCATTGTGAAAAGCATCCCCGCTGCGACGAAGGTCATGATCTCCATCCCCTGCTGCGGCGGCCGGCCGTTCGAGATTATCATCACGACAACGCCGAGGAAAACCAGCGGGCCCGTGAGCAGGGCAAACCAGACGATGCGCAGGGTGAGCAGCGTGCGGCCTGCGAGTTCTTCGGGCGGAATCGTGGAACCGGGTGACGGCGGGGTCTGCGACATGACACGGGCCTCCGTGTGGCTGTCAGTTCTCGTCATCGTCGGCGTCGTCTGCTTCATCGCCGTCGCCATCTTCATTATCAAGCGAGGCCTGCAGCGAGACGGCCATGCCGATCAGCGTCAGGTCGGGGACAACGCGGTCAATCAGATCGTAATCGGCGAAGAGCGTCTCGGCGTCACCGCCGGTGGCGATGACCAGCGGGTAGGCGCCGGTGGCGAACGCGTATTGCTCGGTCAGCTCGCGCACCATGCCGCGCAGGCCGTGGTAAACGGCGGAGCGCATCGCCTCGACGGTGTTGTGACCGATCGCCTCCTGCGGCGGGGCAAACGCGACCTCGGGGAGTTGCACGGCCCCCTGGTGCATGGAGCGGAGCATCATCTTCGCACCCGGTCCGATCGCGCCGCCGTGGAACGTGCCGGCGCCGTCCACGTAGTCAATGGTGATCGCGGTGCCCGCATCGACGATGACGCATGCCTGCTTGAGCGTGTCATATGCGGCGGCGGCGTTGAGCAACCGGTCCTCGCCGACGATGGACTCGGGGTCGAGATGCTTACCGATCGGGATGGTTGTGTCCTTGCCGACGCGGAGGACGCGGAGGCCCAGGCGTGACTTCACCTCGGCGATAATCTTTGCCGACGCCGGCGGGTTCACGGTCGCCAGGACGGCCGGCGCGTCGGGGTAATCCTTGAGCGCGGCGGCGGCGGTCTCGAGTGTGAGGCCGACTGCCTTCATGTCATCGCTGGGGACGAGCAGCCGCTCGGCGAGCTTGCCGTTGACGAACGCGCCGATCTGGGTGCGTGTGTTGCCGACGCTGATGGCGAGGAAGCTGACGTTCATGGATGGCTCAGGGGTTGGGGCGTGACTCTGCGCCGGCGGCAGTCGCCTTATCCGCCGCCTCGATGACGCGGCGGGATTCCTCGATCTGCTGCTCCTGCCGCGACGCCTGCACGAGCTCCCAGCATTTTTCGAGCAACTCTTCCAGGCCCTGACCGGAGGCGGAGCTGATGACCATCACGGGCCGGCCGATCGCCTGCTCGATCAGCTCCTTCGCCGCGGCGCGGTCGGCGTCGTTGGGCAGCAGGTCCATCTTGCTGACGGCCACAAGCTGCGTCTTCGAGGCGAGCAGCTCGGAATACTGCGACAACTCGTTGCAGATGACGCGGTAATTCTCGGAAGGCTCCGAGCCGTCGGTGGGCTCGACGTCGAGCAGGTGGACGAGCACGCGGGTGCGTTCGACGTGGCGGAGGAACTCCATGCCCAGACCGTGCCCCTCGTGCGCGCCCTCGATCAGGCCGGGGATGTCGGCGAATACCAGGCGGCGCTGGCCGGTGATCTCGGCGATGCCCAGGTTGGGCTCGAGCGTGGTGAATGGGTAGTCGGCGATCTTGGGCGTGGCGCGGGAAATGCGGGAGAGGAGCGTGGACTTGCCCGCGTTGGGCTTGCCGATGATGCCGACGTCGGCGATGAGCTTGAGCTCGAAGCGGAGCAGCCGCTCCTCGCCCGGCTCGCCGGGCGTGGCGATGCGCGGCGCCTGGTTAGTCGAGTTCATGAAGTGTTCGTTGCCGAACCCGCCCTTGCCGCCCTTGGCGATAAGCAGTTTCTTGCCCGGCGCGTCGAGGTCGCCCAGCAACTCGCCGGTGTTCTCGTCGTAAACGAGCGTGCCCAGCGGGAGGCGGATCTCCATGTCCTCGGCGCTCTTGCCGTAGCACTGCTTCTTGCCGCCGCGCTCACCGGGCTCGGCGTCCCAGTGGTGCTTGCCGGCGAAGTCCAGGAGCGTATCAACGCCGGCGGTGGCGACCAGCCAGACGCTGCCGCCGTTGCCGCCGTCACCGCCGTCGGGCCCGCCCTTGGGGATGTACTTGTAGCGGGCGAAGCTGACGTGGCCGTCACCGCCTTTACCGCTGCGGACGAGGATGACGGCACGATCGATGAGCATGGGTGCACGGGAGCGGAAAAAAAACGGGCGTCGGAAAATGACGCCCGCTGGGAGATCGTGATGAGGTCGAGCCGCGCGGCGCTCTTAGGCGACGCGGGGCTTGACGTGGATGCGCCGGCCCTGGAACGAGACCACGCCGTTCACGACGGCGTAGATCGTGTTGTCGCGGCCGATGCGGACGCCCTGGCCGGGCTGAAACGGCGTGCCGCACTGGCGGACGATGATGGTCCCGGGCGTAGCGACCTCGCCGGCGTAGAGCTTGAGCCCACGGTATTGCGGGTTGGAGTCCCGGCCGTTCGTCGTGCTGCCTTGACCTTTTTTATGTGCCATACGTCACCTCGGGGGCTGTGGAATCCAGGGGATTTCTTCGAGCCGCACAGTATAGCCGAAGGGGGTCGGCTTGCCAAGCGGGGCGTAAGCCAGGGGGGATGAGGTTTCAAGACGCTTGGTTTACTGCCCTAGGTGAAGGCGATCTGCGATTTCTTGCATTCTCGCGGCGGCATAAAGGCCATCGGCCTGCTTCTCTCCCCACGGACGTTGATATGCCCAATTGTGGCTGGTCACCATCACCCGCGTCCGATCTTGAGCCTGCTTAGTGATTTCGATGTTGGTCCGGCGGGAAAAAAACTTCTCCGAGTTCTCGATCTCGACGACATAGATGCGGCCTGCGTCTTGCTCACGATGGGCCACCTTCAAACCCCACGCCGCCCAGCCGCCGCGGTAGGCGGGGTGCTTCATCAACTCGGGCTGGAACTTGCCATCAGGTAAGGGATACAGATCGATGAGCTGTTCGACCACCTTGGAGTAGGGAACATGGAAGGTCTGTGAGCGTGTCGGAATGCACCCCGGAATAGCAGTGATCCCCACGGCAAGAAGCAGCAGCGCTGCGAGCGACAGAATAGCCCACGACCGACGTTTCATCCCCCACTATCGTACCCGATCGGTCCCCGTGATCGCCCGCCCTTTTGTGCGGTACACTCTCCCCATGAGCAAAGCCAAGGACAAAGATAAGCCCGTCCGCTTCGAGGAGGCGATCGAGAAGCTCGAGGCGATCATCTCCGACATCGAGTCCGGCCAGGTCGGCCTCGAGGAGTGCATCGAGCAGTACGAGCAGGGCGTGAAACTCATCACCCGCTGCCGCGAGGTGCTCGACAAGGCCCAGACGCGCATTACCGAGCTGACCGCCGACGCCCAGGGCCGTCTGAAAGCCGGTGCCGCCACCGACGATGCCGATTCGTCCGACGACGCCGATTCCGCCGATGACGATGAGACGGAAGCAGGCGACCGCTGAGCCCCCACGGTCACGCCCCCCGGTCACGGACACGACCCCTTGCCACTCTGGCCCTGGCTCATCTTCATCTCCCTCTACGGCGCCTGCGTCGGCAGCTTCCTCAACGTCGTCATCTACCGCCTACCCGAGGGCAAGAGCCTGGCCTACCCGCCATCCTCCTGCCCCAAGTGCGGCACCCGGCTGGCGTGGTACGACAACGTGCCCGTGCTCGGCTGGCTCTGGCTCCTGGGCAAATGCCGATACTGCCGCAACCCGATCAGCATCCAGTATCCGATCATCGAGGCCGTCACCGCGGCGCTCTTCGGCGCGACGTTCTGGGCCTACTACATGAGCGGCTGGCAGCCGGCGTGGCAGCTCGCCGGCGGCGCGGAGACGTGGCCCGTCCTGATCGTCCACCTCACGCTCCTGGGTGGCCTGCTGGCGTCCACAATCGTCGATGCACGGCTGTACATCATCCCGCTCGCCATCCCGTGGTTCGTCACGGTCGTGGCGGTCGTGGCGCTGCCCCTGACCATGTGGGCGCTGCCCGGCGGCCGCGAGGTGCTCCCCATCGCCCAGGGCCCGTGGCTCGGGGGCACGGCCTGCGCGCTCGTGGGGCTGGCCATCGCCGTCGCGCTGCTTGAGACGGGCATCCTGCCGCGCAGCTTCGCCGATGAATACGAAACGGAGACGGCCGGCGATGGCGCACCGCCGCCAACCGGCGAACTCGCCGCGCCCTCCGACATGCACTCGGCGACGGAGCCGACGGCGTTGCCGGGCGACTCCCCCATGCAGGCCACGGTGGTCCTCGACATCTCGACCGACCACGCGCCGCCCGTGGCGGTGGACGTGACCTCCTCGCCCGACACGGGCGCCGGTGCCATCCCCGCCCCGAACCCCGGCGGCGAAATGCCGACGACATTCGCCTACATCCCGCCGGATTCCTCCGAGCTTACGCACCGCGACATCCTCACCGACCCGGGTGTGGCCGCGTATCCAATCGAGGTCGTACCGCCCGCCGAACAGAACGAATCCAACGAGCCGATCACCGACCACCCGCACCTCATCCGCGAGATCCTCAAGGAAGCCTTGTTCGTCGCGCTGCCCCTGGTCGGTTTCGTGATCGGGTTCCTCATCTGGCAGCGCCTGGTGCCCCCCTACCCCTGGGCGCAGCCGAAAATCCCCGCGGCGTGGCACGTGCTCGGCGGCGTTGCGCTGGGCTACCTCGTCGGCGGCGCGCTGATCTGGTTCACGCGGATACTTGGGTCGCTCGCGTTCCAGAAAGAGGCGATGGGCCTGGGCGACGTGCACCTGCTCGCCGCGATCGGGGCCGTGCTCGGCTGGCCCTCGGCGGTCCTCGTCTTCTTCATCGCGCCGTTCCTGGGCCTGGGCTACGCGGGGGTCTCGATCGGCGTCGGCAAACTCCTCCACGGCCACAGCCGCGTGATCCCCTACGGCCCCTACCTCGCCGCCGCCACCCTCATCGTCATGGCACGCCACTGGCCGTGGCTCGACATGTAATCCCTCTCATTTCAAAAGCCAAGCCCGATGACGAGTCCGCGAGTCGTCGGGGTCTGTGTTTTTTCTCCCCTTGAAGCGATAGATAAAACCGCATCACTGGACACCGCCCCACACCCGGCGGACAATCGCGCGGGATGAAAACGATCGTCCAGATTTCACTGGATATCACCGACATCGACGAGGCGGTGCGCACCGCCGAGATGGCCGTCCGCGCCGGCGTGGACTGGCTCGAGGCCGGCACCCCGCTCATCATCGCGTACGGGATGCTCGGCGTGCGTGCCCTGCGGGCGCGGTTCCCGCAAACGCCGATCGTCGCCGACCTGAAAACGATGGACGGCGGCTGGCTCGAGGCCAAGCTCATGGCCGAGGCCGGCGCGACGCATATCGTCGTCATGGCCCGCGCACACGCCGAGACCATCCGCTGCGTCGTCAAGGCCGGGCACGACTTCAACATCAAGATCATGGGCGACAACCTCGCCTGCCCCGACATGGTCGCCGGGGCCCGCATGCTCGAAGACCTCGGCTGCGGTTACGTCGTCCACCACATCGGCTACGACGAGCGCCGCGGCATCGCGGCGCGCGGTGGGCGCATGCCCAGCCCCTTGGACCAACTCAAAGAGGTCGTCGCGGCTGTGAAAATCCCCGTGCAGGCCGTCGGCGGGCTTACGCTGGAACAGGCGGTGCGCACGCCCGAATACGGTGCGCCGCTGGTGGTGCTCGGCGCACCGCTGACCATCGACGCCGACAGCTTCAAGACCGCCGCCGGCGACGTGGAGAGTTCCCTCCGCCTGATCTGTGATAAGGTCCACGCGTACGGCGACGTCGGGCCTGCTGAACGATCAAAGTGAACCCCGGAGCCACGCGATGCCCGCCCCTTCCTCTTCAAACCCCGCTGTCGTCAACTTCGCGCCGGCGAAACACAGCGTCGAGTTGCGGCAGGTTCCCACGCCTGAGATCGGCGACGAGGACGTGCTCCTCGATGTCGCTGCGGTCGGCGTCTGCGGCAGCGACCTTCACCAGTGGACCGCTGACCACTCCTGGCCCGTGAACTACCCCGTGATCCTCGGCCACGAGTTCGCCGGCCACGTCGCCAAACTCGGCCCGCGCGTCACGGGCTGGAAAGAGGGCGACCGCGCCGTCAGCGAGACCGCCGCCGTCATCGACCCCGACAACCCCATGTCGAGGCGCGGGCTCTACAACCTCGACCCCACCCGCAAGGGGTTCGGCTACGGCGTCAACGGCGCGATGACGCGCTTCGTCCGCGTGCCGGCGCGCTGCCTCCACCATGTGCCAGAGAAACTGCCGCTGGAGCAGGCGGCGCTCACCGAGCCCTGCTGCGTCGCCTTCAACGCCGTGGTCAACAACTCGCGTATCAAGCCGGGCGACCGCGTGGCCGTCTTCGGCCCCGGGCAGATCGGCATCCTCTGCGCTGCCGTCGCACGTTTGCAGGGCGCGGAGGTCGCCGTCGTCGGCCTCGCTGATGACCATGCCCGGCTCGAGATCGCCAAAAAATACGGCTGCACGCCGATCGTCGATAACCTCGAAGAATGGGCGCGTCACGGCGACGGCCTGGGTGTGGACGGCGTGATCGACGCGGCCGGCGTCTCCGCGACGCTCAAGACCGCCCTCGAAATCGTCCGCCCCGCCGGGTGGATCACCAAGGTCGGCTGGGGCCGGCAGCCGCTGGGCTTTTCGCTCGACCCGCTGGTGCAGAAAAACATCACGCTGCAGGGGAGCTTCAGCCACAATTGGCCGGTGTGGGAGCGCGTGATCGCCCTCCTGGCGGCGGGCACACTCGACGTGAAACCGATCATCGGCGGCGTCTGGCCGCTCGAACAGTGGCACACGGCGTTTGAGACCATGCACTCGGGCGCGATCGCCAAGGCCGTGCTGAAACCCTGATCCACAGGAAGACGAATCACAGATGCGACTGCGCGAGAAGGCCATCATCGTCACGGGCAGCACCACCGGCATCGGCGAGGCGATGGCGCGGCGGTTCACCGCCGAGGGGGCTTTTGTGCTGGTGCACGGCCGGGAGCGCGAGCGCGGCGAGGCGGTTGTGCGTGAACTGGGCGAATCCGCGGTGCTGCACGTGGACGACATCGCCGACCCGGAGGCGCCGGGGCGGGTCGTCGCGGCGGCCGCGCGGGCGTTCGGCCGGATCGACGGCATCGTGAACAACGCGGCGTGGGTCGTGCGCAGCAACATCGACAACACAAGCGCCGCCCACTTCGACCGCGTGATGGCGATCAACGTGCGCGCCCCGCTGCTCATGATCAAGGCTGCGCTGGGCCACCTGAAATCGTCGCGCGGCTGCGTGCTGAACATCGGCTCGATCAACGGCTACTGCGGCGAGGCGAATCAGCTCGACTACTCGGTCTCAAAGGGCGGGCTCACCACGCTCTCCCGCAACCTTGCCGACTCGCTGGGTGTGCACGGCGTGCGCGTCAACCACTTCAATGTCGGCTGGGTGCTCTCGCCAAACGAGTACAAGCTGAAGATGAGCGAAGGCCTCCCCGCCGACTGGCCCGAACACGTGGACCGCGCGTTCGCGCCATCGGGCCGGCTCATCACGCCCGAGCAGGTCGCCGCAGCGGCCGTGTACTGGATGGGCGACGAGAGCCGGCCGATCTCCGGCACGGTCCTTGAACTCGAACAATACCCCATCATCGGCCGCAACCCGGTAAAAGAGGGCGACTGATCGCTGATCCCCTCTCCCTCCGGGAGAGGGGGAAAGAAATCACCCATGCCCCGACTCGCGGTATTCCCCAAGGCGTACATGGACGACCTGGTCCTCACCGGGAAGATGACGCTGCGCGAATGGGTCAAACTCGCGGCGACGCTCG
Source organism: Planctomycetota bacterium (assembly GCA_021413865.1). GTDB lineage: Bacteria > Planctomycetota > Phycisphaerae > Phycisphaerales > Phycisphaeraceae > JAIOPN01. The sequence continues at coordinate 64,081 of JAIOPN010000001.1, forward strand.
ATATCGACGGCCTGGAGTTTTACTCCGGCATGCTCGACCTGAAAGACCCCGCGCGGTGGCCCGAGGCGCGGCGCATCATCGAGGATCACGGGCTGACCGCGCCGATGATGTGCTGCTCGCCCGACTTCACGCACCCCGACCCGGTGTTTCGACAACGGCAGGTTGATCTGGAAAAAGGCTGGATCGACACGACGGCCGCGCTGGGCGGGACGTTCTGCCGCGTCCTCTCAGGTCAGCGCAGGCCGGACGTGTCGCGTGAAGAGGGCCTGCGTTACGCCGCGGCGTGCATCGAGACCTGCATCCCACACGCCGCGGCGCGGGGTGTGACGCTCGTCATCGAGAACCACTACAAAGACAACTACTGGCAGTTCCCCGAGTTTGCCCAGAAAATGGACGTTTTCTGCGACCTGGTGGCGATGATCGATTCGCCCCACTTCGGCGTGAATTACGACCCGAGCAACACGATCCTCGCCGGCGAGGACCCGTTGGAACTGCTCCGCCGCGTGAAACACCGCGTGCTCACCATGCACGCGAGCGATCGGTTCCTGGCCGAGGGGACGATCGAGGACCTGCGGCGCGAGGAGGACAGCATCGGCTACGCCAAGCGATTGCGTCACGGCGAGATCGGCAAGGGGATGAACGACTACGACGCGATCTTCACAGAGCTGCGCTCCGTGGGGTTCGACGGGTGGATCAGCGTCGAGGACGGCGTGGACGGGTTCGACCAGCTCGAGCGGAGCGTGGCCTTCCTGCGGCGTAAGATCTTGCAACACTTTGAGGCCAAGCGATGACGAACCGTTTGATGCTTTGGACGACCGCACTTGCCGCGCTGATGGGGATGGCGACGGGTGCGCAGGCGTGGCACCACGAGACGCACGAGGCGGCGGCGCGGTACGCCGTGGCGGCGCTGCCGAACGACCTACCGGGGTTTTTCCGGGCGGGCGGCGAGGGCGTGGCGCAGTTCGCCAACGACCCGGACGCATTCAAACACCCAAAGCTTCCGGAACTGGCGGCCGGTGAATCGCCGGAGCATTTCTTCGATCTTGAGATGCTCAAGGGCGAGCCGATCCCGGCGAACCGTTACGCGTATATCGCGCTGTGCGAAAAACTGGGCGTAAAGCCGGAGAAGATCGGCACGCTACCCTACTCGGTGGTGGAGTGGACGGAGCGGCTGACGCTTGCATTTGCCGAACACCGGGCGCGGCCGGGCGATGAGGCGGTGAAGGTGAAATGTTTCGTCTATGCCGGGCTGCTCGCGCACTACGCCGCCGACTTGTGTCAGCCGCTGCACACGACGATCCATTTTGATGGCCGCGCCGACGCTAACGGCCTGTCGCCACGCTCGGGGATTCACAACAAGATGGACGCGATACCCCACACGGTTGGCGTGGCGTGGGAGAAGGAGGCGACGGGCCTGGACGCCGCGCCGTTCGAAAAATTGTTCCCCGCGATCGTCGAGGAGATTCACCGTTCCAACGCGCTGGTGGATCGCGTTTACGAGTTGGAGGCGAAGCTGCCGGCCAAACCGAGCGACGAGATCGCCGAACCGGTGAAGGCGCTGGCGGTAGAGCGTTACCGCGCGGCGGTGCTCATCACGGCGCGCCTGTACCGCACGGCGTGGGAGCAATCGGCGGGCGTGAAGCTGCCGGAGTGGATGACGCCGGAAGCCAAATGAAAACCAAAGAGTAAGCCCCCGACGACTCGCGGACTCGTCCTCGGGCGTGGCTTCAGCTCGCCAGGCCCTGGAACAGCACTGTGGAGAGGTAGCGCTCACCGAAGCTGGGCAGGATGGCGACGATGGTTTTGCCCTTGTTTTCAGGCTTGGCGGCCTGACGGGCCGCGGCGCAGAGGGCGGCGCCCGAACTGATGCCGACGAAGAGGCCCTCTTCCTTGGCCGCGCGGCGTGCATAATCGACGGCCTCGTCGTCACTGATCGCCTCGGTGCCGCTGACAAGCGACGTGTCGAGGTTCTTGGGGATGAAGCCCGCGCCGATGCCCTGGATCTTGTGCTTTCCCGGGGCGCCGCCGGCGATGACGGGGCTGGCGGTGGGCTCGACGGCGATGGCCTTGAAGGTGGACTTCTTGGCGCGGATGAAGCGGGTGACGCCGGTGAGCGTCCCGCCGGTGCCGACGCCGGAGATGAGGATGTCGATCTTGCCCTGCGTGTCCTCCCAGATTTCCGGGCCGGTGGTCGCCTCGTGGATGGCGGGGTTGGCGGGGTTCTCGAACTGCTGGGGCATCCAGGCGTTTTCGGTGGTGGTGACAAGCTCTCCGGCCTTGGCGATCGCGCCCTTCATGCCGTCGGCGGCGGGCGTGAGCACCAGATTGGCGCCAAGACCGCGGAGCAGCGCGCGGCGCTCGACGCTCATCGACTCCGGCATGGTGAGGGTGAGCTTGTAGCCCTTGGCGGCGCAGACAAACGCCAGTGCGATGCCGGTGTTGCCGCTGGTCGGCTCGATGACGTGGGTGTTCTTGTTGATCTTGCCGGCCTTTTCGGCGGCCTCGATCATCGCCCGGCCGATGCGGTCTTTCACGCTGGCCATGGGGTTGAAAAATTCGCACTTGGCGAACACGATCCCGCCGTCCTGCGGGATGAGGCGGTTGATCTTCACCAGTGGGGTGTTGTAGGTGGTCTCGACGATGCTCGAAAAGGTCTTGCCGTGGGCCATGTCGGTCTCCTCGTAAAAGTACCATCCCGCCTGGGTATTGAGAGAACTATCGTAAATAGGCGGGTAGGTGGTGACAAGTCGATGCGGCATTTCTGTCCCCTCTCCCTCCGGGAGAAGGGGAAGGGTCAACCCAGGAGCGCTTTGCGGAGTTTTTCCTGCACGACCTTCGCGTTGGCCTTGCCCTTGGAGAGCTTCATCACGCCGCCCATCAGGGACATGATCGCGGACTCCTTGCCCGCCTTGATCTGGGCGACGACCTTCTCGTTCTGGGCGATGACCTGCTGCACCCACTCGTCGAGGGCGGAGTCGTCGGAGACCTGGAGCAGGCCGCGCTGCTCGGCGAGCTTGAGCGGGTCGGCGTCCTTATTCGCCGACTCGCAGCAGAGGCCGATCAGGTCGTCGGCGGCGGCGGAGCCGATCTTGTCGGCCGCGGAGAGATCGGCGATCGCCTTCACCTGTGACGCGGAGATGCCCAACTCATCCACGCGGCAGGCACGCTCGTTGGCGCGCTTGGCGAGGTTGTTGAGCATGATCGACGAGGCACGCTTGGCGTCGACGCCGGCGGCGAGCACGGCCTCGAAGAAGAGGCAGGCACGCGGCTCGTCAATGAGCGCCCGCGCGTCCTTCACGGACATGCCGAGCGTCTCGATGTAACGCTTCTCCCGTGCCAGCGGTAGTTCGAGGAGCTGCGCCTTCACGCGGGCCATCCACGCGTCGTCCACCACGACATGCACGAGGTCGGGGTCGGGGAAGTAGCGGTAGTCGTGGGCCTCTTCTTTTTCACGCTGGAGGAAGGTGGAGCCGGTAGTGTCGTCCCAGCCGCGCGTGGATTTCGCGCCGGCCTTCATGACGACGCCGGTCTCGAGCCACTCGTCGATCTGGCGCTGGTACTCGTAATTGACCGCGCCGTGCAGGGCCTTGAAGGAGTTAAGGTTTTTAATCTCGACGATGGGGGTTTTGTAGGTCTTGCCGTCGCGCTCGATGACGACGTTGATGTTGGGCTCGAAGCGCATGTGGCCCTTCTGCATGATGCCCTCGGTGACGCCGAGGAACCGGCAGATGTTGCGGAGTGCCTGGCCGAAGGCGACGACCTGCTCCGCGGAGTCGAAGTCGGGGTGGGTGACGATCTCCAGGAGCGGCGTGCCGGCGCGGTTGAGGTCCACAATGGAGTAGTCGATGGCGAAGCCGCCGGGCGCCTCATGGAGGAGCTTGCCCGCATCCTCTTCAAGATGGGCGCGGATGATGCGGATGGTTCTGGTGGCAGCGCCGGGCTGGTCGCTCACGGGGGACTCGACGGAGCCGTCGATGCAGAGCGGCTGGTCGTACTGGCTGATCTGGTAGTTCTTGGGGAGGTCGGGGTAGTAGTAGGACTTACGGTCCCATTTGGTCTTGCGGTTGATGGTGCAGCCGAGCGCCAAACCGACGAGCATCGACATCTCGACGGCGCGGCGGTTCATCACGGGGAGCACGCCGGGCATACCCAGCACGACGGGGTCGCAGAGGGAGTTTGGCTCGGCGTCGAAATAATCCGGGTGGGCCACGTTGGGGGCGGAGGTGAACATCTTCGAGCGCGTGGCGAGCTCGACGTGGATCTCCATCCCGACCATAAGTCGGGCCTTAATGTCGGCTGCGGTGGGCATGGGAGGCTCCGGGGGCTCCGAAAGAGAAGACGCTAAGCCGCGAGCGGCATCAGGCCAGGCCGCTGAAGAGGAAGTATTCCATCAGCTCGTGGCCGAAGCGGACGTGGAGGTCGGACTCGTTGGCGTTTTTCTCGGTGAACGGTTTCTGGCGCACGCCGTGGACGCGGGTGCCGCAGAGAGCGAAGGGCGGCGGCGTGGGGTCGTGCTTGCGGGTGGCGACGGCGGTGTAGTGATCGGGCAGGAGGAGGATGCGGTAGCCACCGAACTCCTTGGCGCGGGCCTCGAGCGCGGCGTGGATCGGGCCGACGATATGCTCGTCAATGGCCTCGATGGCGGCGACCTTGGTCTTCGCGTCGGAAGCGTGAGAAGCCTCGTCGGGGGCTTCGACGTGGACGCAGACGACGTCGTAATTGTCCAGCGCGGCGATGGCGTGCTTGCCGGCGGCGACGTAATCGGTGTCGTGGTAGCTGGTCTGGCCGGGCACGTCGAGGCGGTCCCAGCCGATGAATGAGGCGATGCCGGCGAGCAGGTCAACCGCGGTGATCATCGCCCCGCGCAGGCCAAAGCGTGACTCGAAGCTGGGGATGATCGTCTTCTGCCCCTGGCCCCAGGGCCAGACGTGCGTCGCGGGGAGCTGGCCGTTTTCACGCCGCGCCTGGTTGATCTCGTGCTCGCGGAAGAAGACCTCGCTCTCGGCGATCATACGGTGGAGCAGCTCGGCGTGCGGCCCGCCGCGGGGCAGGTGCTTGCGCATCGGCTCGCCGGGGATGTCGTGCGGCGGCGTGGTCGCTAGCTCCGACCAGTCGCGGCCGGTGGCGGAGTCGCGCGTGGCGGAGTCGTCCACCATGATGTTCCGGTAGCTCACGCCCGGGTAGAGGATCATGCCCGGCATGTCGAGGTGGCCCGCCAGGTCGGCGAGCAGTTGCCGGCCCTCCTCGGAGGAGATGTGGCCCGCCGAGTGGTCCTGCATCTTGCCGTCGATGACGGTCACGAGGTTGACCCGGAAGACCCAGTCCGTCGGCGCAAGCTCGATCCCCAAGGCGGCGGCCTCGAGGGGCGCGCGGCCTTTGTGATACACGGCGGGGTCGTAGCCCAGCAGGCTCATGCTGCAGACGTCGGACCCGCAGGGGAAGCCCTGGGGCGTGGTGGCGACGGTGCCCTGCCGGCCCTCGATGGCCAGCCGATCCGTGTGCGGCTTCTTCGCGGCCTCGAACGGCGTCTTGCCTCCCAGCTCCGACAGCGGGTGATCCGCGGCTCCGTCCGGGATGATGATGACGTATTTCATGGCGGGTCTTCTCAGAACTGCACGGGCAGGCCCTCGGCCTTCCACTTCTCGATCAGCAGCTTGAACGCCTCCATCGCCTTGGTGGCGCGGGTGGCGGCGTCGTTGAGGTTGTTGTACAGCGCCGGGTCGTTGAGCAGTTTGCCCACCGTGCCCTCGCCCTTCTTCGCCTGCGCGATGGTCTCGCGCAGCTCGTTCACCGCGCCGCTCAGGTCGTCGGCCACGGCGATGTAACGCTTACTGACGGCGTTGATGTCAACGCGTGCATCCTTCATCGTCGCGCGCATCTCGGTCACGCCCTCGTTGGCGTTGGCGGTCATGCTCTTGGCGTTGGCGAGCGTCGCCTTGATGTCCGCACGCATCTGCTCGTCGTTGATCCAGCTCTCCACCCCCTTGATAAGGGTCTGCATCTCGGCGAGCCGCTGGTCGGCGCGGGCCAGGACGGTGGTGAGGTTGCCCGCGGCCTTGCCGGCGTCCACGTCGGCGGTCTTGCGCTGCTCCAGGAGCTGGTGGACGTCGTTGCCCACGGTGGTCCATGTGTCGCTGAGCTGGGTGAAGCTCTCCTTGACCTTGGCCAGGTCCTGCGCCGGGCCGTTGATGGCGGCCTGCAACTCGCGGGCGAACTCACCGGCCATGGTGGGCACGTGGCCGATGAGCAGCGCCGTGCCGTCTGCACGGAGCGACTGGTGGCGCTGCTCGGGGGTGAGCTTGCTCAGGTCAAAGTCCAGCGCGGCCGTGCCGCCGAACATCGGGGCGAAGACCTTGACGTACACGTCCGGGGGGATCTTCACCCCCTCGTTGATGGTGCAGACGATATGGACCTTGCCGGAGGCGTCGTCGAGCTTGACCTCCTTGATGCGGCCGATGTCGATGCCGTTGAGCCGGACCATGCCCTCGGGGTTGAGTCCCGAGGCGTTGGGCAGCTCGACGGTGACCAGGTAGCCCTTCTCCATGAAGATGGGCACGTAGCCAAAGAGCATCATCAGCCCCGCCATCGAGAGGACGCCGAAGAGGGCTGTGAGACCGACGGCGATGTTGCGTGAGCGCTCGGTCATGGTGTGGCTCAGCGGCGCGGGGTGGAGGTCGGGGTCAGGGGTTCGGGGCGGCCTTGGCTTCGGTGCCCAGTGCGCCGTCGCCGAAGCCGCTCTTGATGCTGTCGAGGTCCGCCTGATCGGCCCGTCCACGGATGAAGCGCTGCACGACCTCCTTGTCGCTGGCGTGAAAGGCCTTCGGGTCGCCGTCCTCCACGATTTTCCCATCGTAGAGCATCACCATGCGATCGGCAATCTTGTTGGCGCTGGCCATGTCGTGGGTGACGATGACGCCGGTGATCTTCAACTGGGTGCGGAGCGCGAGGATCAGTTCGTTGATCACGTCGGAGCGGATCGGGTCCAGGCCGGTGGTCGGCTCGTCGTAGAGCACCACCGCCGGCTCGAGCACGATCGCCCGCGCCAGGGCGACGCGCTTCTTCATGCCCCCGGAGAGATCGACGGGCATCTTCATCTCAACCCCCGACAGGCCGACCATGCGGAGCACCTTCGCGCAGCGCTCGCGGCGCTCGGCGTCGGACATCTTCGTGTGCTCGATCAACGGGAAGGTGATGTTGTTCAGCACGTTCATCGAATCGAATAGAGCCCCCATCTGGAAGAGGAACCCGAGGCGCTTGCGCGATTCGACCAGTTCCGCCTCGTCGAGCGTGTCGATCCGGCGGCCGTCGAAATAGACCTCGCCCCGGTCGGGTGTGAGCAGGCCGGCGATGTGCTTGAGCATCACGCTCTTGCCGCTGCCGCTGGGACCCATGATGACGGTGTTCTGCCCCGCGTACAGATCGAGCGAGACACCCTCGAGCACCTTGTGTGAACCAAAGGCCTTGTGAACGTCCACCAGGCGCACAATCGGCTCGCCGCCGGCCGTGGGCCGCGGGGCTGTCGCCGTGCTCGCCTGCACCTCTGTCATAGTTGATAAAACTCCCGGATCGCACCCGCCACTTCCTCCTGCTGGCCGGCGGTGAGCTCTGGGTAGATCGGCACGCTGAGCACCTCGGCGGCGGCGCGCTCGGAGTGGGGGAAATCTCCGGCCTTGTAACCGAGATACGCGAAACACTTCTGCACGTGCAACGGCACGGGGTAATAGACCTCGCAGCCGATCTGCTTCGACACGAGGTGCTGCCGCAGCGCGTCCCGTTTGCCTCCGGGGACGCGCAGTGTGTACTGGTTCACGACGTGGTGCTTCCCCGGCGCGTTCCACGCGGGCGTGACCAGCGGCGTGCCCACGAGCAGTTTGTCATACCGCCCGGCGTTCTCGCGCCGCCTCTCCGCCCAGGCGTCGAGCCGGGGGAGCTTCGCGCCGAGGAAGCCCGCCTGCAGCGCGTCGATGCGGAAGTTTCCGCCGACGTAGGTGTGGTGGTACTTGGTCTCCTCGCCGTGCAGGCGGAGCATCTTCATGCGTGCGTGGAGCGCGGCGTCGGTGGTGGTGACCGCGCCTGCGTCGCCCATCGCCGAGAGGTTCTTCGAGGGGTAGAAGCTCAGGCACCCCACGTCGCCGATCGAGCCGACCACCGCGTCGCCGTCCCGTGCCCCGATCGCCTGCGCGGCGTCCTCGATCACCCAGAGGCCGCGGCGGCTGGCGATCTCCATGATCGGCCGCATCTCCGCCGACAGGCCGAACAGGTGGACGGGCATGATCGCCTTCGTCCTCGGCGTGATCGCTTTTTCGATGAGGCGCGGGTCGATGTTGAACGTGGCCGGGTCGATGTCCACGAAGACCGGTTTAGCCCCCAGCCGCGCGATGCAGCCGGCGGTGGCGAAGAAGGTGAAGGGGGTGGTGATGACCTCGTCGCCCGGGCCGATCTCCATCGCCATCATGGCCAGCAGGAGCGCGTCGGTGCCGCTGGAGACGCCCAGGGCGTGGCGCGTGGAGCAGTAGGCCGCCAGGTCGGCCTCGAATTTCTCGACGACCGGCCCGAGGATGAAGCGCCCGGAGCGCAGGGTGCTCTCGAACACCCCGCGGAGCTCGTCGGCCATCGCGTCGTGCTGGTTTCGCAGGTCGAGGAGCGGCACCGCCATGAAACGTCCCGTGAAAAGTTGATAGAGTTGATCGAAAGGATAGTCGCTGCACCGGCGTGGGGCCAACGCGCGAGCGGTGCGGCGGCCGGGCGGATGTGTGTATGATGTCCCCGTTGCTCGCGGCGAGAGAGAGATGACCCCGACCAACGCACCCCGAGTCCCCTGCCCCGAGTGCGGCGCCCATTACCGGTGGATCCCCTCGATGGCCGGCAAGAAGGTCAAGTGCCGCTGCGAGGCTGTATTCCGCATGCCCCCCACGCCCGACGGTGCGGGCGTCCTGGAGCGCCCCTCGCCGCATCGCTCGGCGACCCATGACACGGCCCTGGCCGCGAGCGAGAGCGAGGCCATCGGTTCTCCGCAGGCGACCGAAAACCTCAATCTCGACATCGACGAAAAAGAGCTCAACCTATACGACCTGGCCTCCGCGGACTTCGCCGCCCCGGCCGCGGCCGCGGCCAAGCCCGTGGCGCCCAAGCCCGGCGCCTGCCCCTCCTGCCACAACCCCGTCAAGCCGCAGGCCGTCATCTGCATCAACTGCGGCTACAACCTCCAGTCGCACGAGGTGACGCCGACCGCGCTGCGTGAAGAACCGGCCCCCAGCAAGCTCGCGGCGGCCATGGCTAAACGCGGGAAGCTCGGCCAGACCCCCGAAGAGGCCGAGGCACAGGTCGCGCACGCACGCATCATCGACATGCACCTACCGCTCTGCCTCATCTTCCTGGGCGTGGTGCTGCGGGTCGCGGAGGCGTCGTTTTTCATGCATTTGCAAGACGGGGAGAGCCTCGCGGAGGGCTTCAAAAACATCGGAAGCCACATCCTGGTCGAGGTGCCGGTGCTCATCATCGCCCTGATGGTCGCCGTGCGCATATTCGGCATGGCGTTCGGCACACTGATTCCGGCTATCCTCAAGACCACCGCGATCGCCCTGCTGCCCTACGCGGTCGGCAATATCTTTTCCTATCTGTGCGGCGGCCAGCATGACATGGCCATCTGGTTCATCGGGATGACCATCGCCTCGGTGCTGTATTGGGTTATGGTGAAAGTGCTCTTCGAACTCGACATGGGCGAGACCTTCACGCTGACGACGGTGCTCTACTTCGTGCAGTTCGGCACGATCTCCCTCGTCGGAATGTTGCTCGGGGCGATCCTCGGCTGACCCTCACTCGCTCTTGCTCTGCCGCTGCACGCTCTCGCCACCCATCAATCCATGCGCCTCGCGCAGCAGTTCGATCACCCGTCCGGCGTGCGGCGAGCGTGACACCGCCTTGCGGACCGCCTCCACGCCCGCGGCGTCCAGCCCACCCGCGTTCAGACCCGGGAACCAGTGCCCGCCGTTACCCAAGAGGTTGTAGCGCATCTTGCCGTAGTCGAGCATGTCCCAGCCGACCACGAGGTTGCGGAGCCAGAGGATGATGGGGACGTTGATGTCGCCGGGCGTGGCGTCGTGCTCGGGCAGGCCGTGGGCTATTTCCTCGGGGTGTGACAGGCCGGTCGCGGCCCGCATCGCCTCGGACAATTTCTTCTCGATCGGGGTGAGGGCCGCGGCGGCCTTCTCCAGCAGCGGGAGCGTCTTAAGGTGCTCGTCGAAATCGCTCGGCTGCGCGGCGCCGACGCTCAGCGTGTGCACCTCCGGCCGGGTGAGGCAGAACAGATCGTTGAACACGATCGGCGAGAGCGGCGCGGTCAGGTCGGCGAGCTTCTTCGGCGGTGCGTAGAGCTTCCCCCCCTTGTCCGACGGGCTGATGATGAAAACCCCCATGTCGCGCTGCGTGGCCGCCAGCACCGCCGGCCAGTTACGCTGGAAGATGTAGTACCAGTGCAGGTTCACGTAATCGAACCCGCGGCCCGTGTCGGCGTCGCGGTGCCCGATCGCGGCCAGGATGGTGTCGAGCGACCCGTGCGTCGAGAAACCGACGTGGCGCACCCGCCCCTGCTTCTGCAGCTTCCTCGCCGCTTCGAGGCAGCCCCCCGGACGCACGGACCAGTCGAGCGTCTCTTGATTGTTGATCCCGTGCAGGCCCAGCAGATCGACGTGGTCCAGCCGGAGCTGCTTCATCGACGTGTCGAAGGTTTCGAGGAACTGCTTGGGGTCGGGGAACGGCGCGACCTTGGTCTGCACGATGATCTTCTCGCGCGGGAGCGTGGGCAGGACGTAGCCCAGTTGCATCTCGCTTGAGCCGTACCCGCGCGCCGTCTCGATGTGGTTGACGCCCACCTCGACGGCGCGGCGGATGGTCGCCTCGAGGTTCTTCTGCCCGTCGGGCGGGACCTCGTCGGGCTTGATGTCGCTCCACTTGGCCTGGTAACGCATGCCGCCGCAGGAGAAGACGGGCATGCGGAGTTCCGTTGCGCCGAATCGTCGGTAGATCATGCGGACATTGGAGGCGAGAGCAGCGGAGATGTAAAGGGGGGTGCGCGCCTTTCCATGGCGACGATCACCCGGCCTCGAAGAAACGCTTGTCGGTGCCGCCAGCGCCGATGGTGGCGCGGACCGGTCGGCCGCACGAGGGGCACCTGCCCTCGTAGGCGCTGCCGTCGCGGTTGCGGTAGATGCGGTTGTAAACGTGGCAGCAGCGCCAGTGGACGGCGAGCCAGGGCCGTGCGTTCGGCACCGCCGGCGCGGGCTCCGGCTTGCGCAGGCCGTCAATGTCCACGATGAAATCGGGGCCGGTCATCAGGGAATAAATCGGCACAAACCGGCTGAGGTCTGAAATGGCGGTGCTACTCCAACCCGCACAACCGCCGGCGCAGCGGGTTGGTCTGGCGGGCGAGGTATTCGGGGGAGTTTCGCAGCTCCGGGAACGGCGTCAGTTCCTGCGACGCTTTCTTGAAGACGATCCAGACCAGTTTGCGGTCGGTGTCGGAATCGTTGGGGGTGCTGGTGTGCCAGATCATGGTGTCGTTGATCATGCAGGTGCCCGCCTTGACGACGACGGGGACCATGCCGGGGACGTGGCGTGGGTAGCCGTCGTCGGTGTTGAACCACTTGTGCGGGCCGGATGGCGACTTGTGGGTACCGGGGAGGACGCCGGTGGGTCCGCCGTGGAGGGTGACGTCGCTGATGTAGTAGGTGAGGCGGACGTAGGGGCCGTCGTGGTGCCAGGGGACGCGGGCGGGGGTTCGGCGGGGCATGAAGTTGGCGATGGCGGTGCCCAGGAGCGTGATGTCCCCCTTCATGTAGCGCTCGGCGATGGGGAAGACGGCGGGCAGGTCCATGAGGCCTTCGAAAGCGGGCTCGAACTCCCAGACGCGGTTGATGTCGCGCGAGGGGGTGTCGGGGCGGGCGGCGGTGGGCAGGGCGCCGTGGGTGGGCATGAGCTCGTCCATGCGGCGGACGAGGCGGGCGACCAGCTCCGGGGGCAGCGCGTTTTCGATGAGGGTGTAGCCCTGGAACTCGAGCCGGGTGAGGTGGGCGTCGATCTCGTGCTCGTGCTGAACGGGGGGCATGGCCATGGCGCGACGGCTCCGGTGAGGGTCAGGCCATGTTACCCGCAACGGCGAATAAATCGGTCAGGGCGCGGTCTGCGGTTGGGCCTGGGGCTGCGTCTGGGGTTGGGTCTGCGGCTGGGTTTCCGGTTCGAGGGGTTCGAAACGGTTCTCGAACCTGGCACGCTCCTGGTCGGACATGTGGGGCAGGAGGACGCGCATGGCGTATCCCCCGCGGATACGGCCGTTGGCCAGGATGACCACCCAGTCGGTCACATCGGCGGGCTGAACGGTGATGCGGTCACCCAGGTGGAGATTTTTGAGTGAGTTGGGGGCGTTATCGATGGTGCCGGCGAATTGCTTGCCGTCATACGTGACGCCCGCCACCCATATCCCCTCCTGCTCGGCTCCCTCTCTGAACGTGGCCTGAACCGAAAAACCAGCGCCCTGGTTTGCCGGGTCTTTGATCGCGGCGATAAAACGATCAAGGGTTTTCCTCGCCTGTTCCTTGGCTTGGGTGATCGCGGCGTCCTCGCCGCTGACGTGGACGATGCTGGTGGACGGTCCACCCGAGGGCTGCTCGTCGCAGGCGGCGGCGAAGAGCGCCGCCAAGGCCAACAGACACCCCGCGCCGATGCACCGACCGCTCCGTGACCACCCGACACGCGGCCCCTCAAAGCGCTGAGTATTCATCATCCAGGTTGCTCCGCCCGATCACTCCGCCTCGACCTCCGCGTCCACCTCGCCGGCGGCGGGGCGCGGGTTCTTGAGTATATCGACCCCGCGCTTGGCCAGGACCTCTTTGCGGATCTCGTCGAATAGTTCCTTGTTCTCCATGAGGAACTTCTTGGCGTTCTCCCGGCCCTGGCCCAGGCGGACGTCGCCGAAGTTGAACCACGCCCCGCTCTTCTGCACCACCTCCGCGGTGACGCCCAGGTCGATCAGGTCGCCCGAGGCGCTGATGCCCTCGTTGAACATGATGTCGAACTCGGCGTCGCGGAAAGGCGGCGCGATCTTGTTCTTGACGACGCGGGCGCGGACGCGGTTGCCCACCGCCACCTCGCCCTCCTTGATCGAGCCGGTGCGGCGGATGTCCACGCGGACGGAGGCGTAGAACTTCAGGGCACGGCCGCCGGGGGTGGTCTCGGGGTTGCCGAACATCACGCCGATCTTTTCGCGGAGCTGGTTGATGAAGATCACGGTGCAGCGGCTGCGGCTGATGGCGCCGGTGAGCTTGCGGAGCGCCTGGCTCATGAGCCTCGCCTGCACGCCCATGTGGCTGTCGCCCATCTCGCCCTCGATCTCGGCGCGGGGGATCAGCGCGGCCACGGAGTCCACGACGATCACGTCCACCGCGTTGGAGCGCACGAGCAGCTCGACGGTCTCCAGCGCCTGCTCGCCCGAGTCGGGCTGGCTGACCAGGAGGTCTTCGAGGTTGACGCCCAGCCGCCGCGCCCAGGAGGGATCGAGGGCGTGCTCGGCGTCGATGAAGGCGGCGACGCCGCCGTCCTTCTGGGCGTGGGCGATGACGGTCAGCGCGAGCGTGGTTTTACCGGAGGACTCGGGACCGAAGATCTCGACCACACGGCCGCGCGGCACGCCGCGCCCGCCCAGCGCCAGATCGAGGCTGATCGACCCGGTCGAGATGCCGGGGATGACGTTCGAGGGGTTGTCGTCCAGCCGCATGATCGAGCCCTTGCCGAAGGCCCGCTCGATCTGCCCGACCGCCTGTTCGAGGGCTTTCTTCCGGCCGGCCTCCATGGCGGGGTTCCCCCCCGTCGCCGCCGCGGAGCCGTTCCCCCCTGCTTTTTCCCCTGCGGATGACTTGGACATGTCGGTCCCCTTGATCTGGCGTTCCTGCTTTTCGGTCACGGGCTTGCTTGCTGTCGCGGTTGCGGTCACCATAGCCTGACTCCTTATGTGCGTCAATGTTCGGGTTTTGATAGCCTACATGTTGTTCGGGTTCTGCCAAGGTGTCTCTTGAGGAAAATCTCGTTTTTTTTGCAATCAGGCGATCCGACGCCCTCCCGCGAACCTATTACTCAGGAAATAACGCGGCCGGCGGGCGCGTTGAACACACAGGCATCCACACAACCAAGGAGACAGGACATGACACGACGATCAGGGCTCAAACTGTTGGCGGCGGTGTTCGGCATGGCGGCGGTGCTGATGTGGAGCGGTCGGTTGACCGCCGAGGACAAGAAGGAAGGCAAGGCGGAGATCGGCAAGCCCGCACCGGCCTTCACGCTCAAAACCCCCGACGGCAAGGAGCACAGCCTCGCCGAGTACAAGGGCAAAATCGTCGTGATCCACTTCCACTCCGTGAATTGCCCCTGGGCCAAAGCGTACCAGCCCATCCTCAGCGCCGATGCGCGCAAGTTCGCCGACAAGAACGTGGTCTTCCTGGGCATCAACTCCAACCACACCGAAACGGCTGACGAGATCAAAAAGGACAGCGAGAAACTCAACCTCCCCTACCCGATCCTGATCGACAAGGGCAACGTGGTCGCCGACGACTACGGCGCCCGGTTCACGCCGCATATTTACGTGATCGACGGCGATGGCGTGCTGCGCTACAAGGGCGGCATCGAGAAGGCGCCCAACTCCCCCGGCGGCGCGGGCAAGAGCGACGAGCAATACCTCGTACCGGTGGTCCAGGCACTGGTGGAAGGCAAGGAACCGCCCTACACCTCCGAGGCGCCGATCGGCTGCGGTATCAAGCGCGAGAAGAAGTAACCACCAGGTTATCTCCCAACCCAAGCCCGATGCCGAGGTCTTACGAGGCGTCGGGGTCTGATGCGATAAGCACGCAGACCCCGATCACTCGCGGACTCGTGATCGGGCTTGGCTGTTTGTGCAACGCTGCGTGAGCCTCACACCCGCGCGATGGTGCGGTAGAGCGTGCCCGCGGGCAGGTCGGGGACGAGCGCCGTGACCGGATCGGCCGGCGCGAGGTCTTCGAGCAGCGCGGCGGCGGCGAGGTAGCCGCTGCGCGCCGCCCCCTCCATCGTGGCGGGCCAGCCGGTCTTGCACCAGTCGCCGGCGAGATAAAGATTGGGGATCGCGCCGTGGGCCGTGGGGCGTATCGCGTCCAGACCCGGCCGCGCCGAAAAGGTCGCTCGTTTTTCCTTCACCACACGGGCGTGCAGCAGCCTCGCGCCTTTCGCCGGGCCACCCAGCGCACGGCGCACCTCGCGCACGGCCATCTCGGTGAGCGCGTCCGCGGGCTGATCAACCAAGGAATGCGCCGCGCTGATGACGCCGTGCAGGTGCTGCCCGCCGGACTGCCCGTCGGGCCCCTTGTTGAATATCCACTGCAGCGGGCTCTGCGTGAGGATCAGGTGCGGCAGCGACATGACAGGGTGCGCGGGGTCGGACTCGAAAACGAGGTGGATGCCGATGATCGGGCTAACGCCGAATTCGTCGAGCCGGCGGAGGCGGGCGTCGGCGTGGGGCATTGATGCGTCGCAGAGCTTCGCCAGACGGTCGAAGGGGACGGCGCTGACGAACGCGTCGGCCGTGATGACGCGGCCGCCATCGACGCGCAGCCCCGTCACGCGCCCGCCGTCGAACGTGAAGCCCAGGGCGCTGGTGGAGAGCAGCATCTCGCCGCCCGCACGACGGAGCACGGTCTCGGCGGCGTCGTAAAGCTCCACCAGCGGCACGGCGGGCAGGCCCATGACATACGCCTCCTCGTTGGCGAGGAAGCCATCCTGGAAAACATGGATCGCGTGATTGGCGCCCATGCGCTCGGGCAGTTCGTTGATGGCGCTGATGACGATGTTGGCCCAGAACTTCTCGATCGCCCCCTCGGGCTGGCCGTGGTCGTCGAGCCACTGGCGGAAGGAGACCGCGTTGAGAGCGTCGCGCTGCGCGGGAGAGATGCGCATCATGGCGAGCATGCCGCGCGAGATGGCGATCTTCTCGCCGAGCGTGAGGGAGCGGAACGCCATCAGGCCGCGCGTCATGTGGAGCGGCGCGGGCAGGTCGTCGGCCTCAAGCGTGTCGAGATTGCCCGCAGCATCCAGGAAATAAAGCTTGCGGTGCCACGCGATCCGCTCGCGTACGCCGAGCCGTCCATAAAGGTCGAGCAGGTTGGTGCAGCAGCCCAGCAGGACATGCTGGCAGTTGTCGAGCACCTGGCGGGTGGCGGGATCGACGAAGCTCGTGGCCCGCCCGCCCAACCGCTGCCGCGTCTCGATGAGCGTAACGCGCAGGCCGTGCTCCGCGAGACGGACCGCCGCCGCGATGCCCGCAAGCCCACCGCCGACGACAGCAACAGACGAGGGAGAAGATCGGGAGCTTTGAGGACTCATCAGGCATGCACCTTGAACATCAGGACTGGCCACCTCTCCGGTCCCCTCTCCCACCGGGAGAGGGTTGGGTGAGGGCGACGTGTAACAGTTAGACCCCTATCGCGGCATCAGCCCCTTATCCGGACGCCCTCACCCCTGCCCTCTCCCGGAGGGAGAGGGGGCAAGAGAAATCACCGCATCGTTGCCCGCAGCGCGATCATCACCTTGGTGAACTTGTTCAGGCGGACGCGGCCGGCAAGCACGCGGCGCGGGTCGGCCTCGATCTTGTCCAAGAGGCCGCGGTAGATACGCATGATCGACCAGGAACACGCCCGACACGACGGATCGATGAACGCGTCCAGTGGCGAGGACTCCTCGTAAAACTTCCGCGCCCGGCCGGCCTGGAAGCGCATCAGCCGATCAAACCGGTCGTCGATTTGCCCCGAGAGCACGGCGTCGCGGAACTCGTCGGGGGTGCGGTAGCCGTACTGCACCAGCTCCTCAGCGGGCAGATAGACGCGGTCGCGCTGCGCGTCCTCGACAACATCGCGCAGGATGTTGGTCAGTTGCAGCGCCGAGCCGCGCACGACCGCTAGCCGCCTCGCCTCCTCGCCGCCATCGTGGCCCCAGATGGCGATGCAGACCAAGCCGACGACGCCGGCGACCTTGTAGCAGTAGTCGTCCAACTCGGCGTAGGAGGTGTAGCGCGTCATACGCTGGTCGAGCATCTGCCCGTCGATCATGGCGTGGAGATGTTCGAGCGGGACGTGGTAGTCGATGAAGGCGCGGCGGACGGCGGGCCAGATCGGGGCGTGCGCCGCGTCGTCGTCGAGCGGCGCGGCGGTGGGATCCACGGCCAGACAAGTGCGGCGGCGGAAGGCGTCGAGGCGACGCTCCTTCTCGGCCGGCGTGCCGGCGTCGTCTGCCAGGTCGTCGGCGGCGCGCATCCATGCGTAGATCGCGTACATCGCCGAGCGCTTGGGCTCGGGCGTGAGCTTCATGCCGTAGTAGAAATTACGGGCGTGCAGCCGCACGATCTCCCGGCAATGGGCACGCGAGGCGTCAAGGTCGATCTCGCCGCCGGCGAGCGACGCGGAAGCGGCCGTTGTTGAGGGGTTGGCGCTCACGCCGCACCCCCGCGGTGGAGGGGGATGCCCAGGTATTTCGCCGCGATGGCGCGCAGCATCAGCGCGACCTTCGCCCCCTTCGACAGGCTGGGGCGCTGTTCGAGCGTGTTGTGGTTCTGCTGCTCGATCATGCGGAGGATCGATTCCCCGCCTAGGGAGAATAACTCGATGTCCACGCGGACATCCGGCTCGATCAACGGCCAGAGCTCGTGACCGGTGGCGAAGAGCGGCCGGGTGCGGCCGACCAACTCCTTGATCGTGGCGCGGTAGGCCGGCAGCAGCGCGTGGATGCCGGGGGAGGGCACGGCCGCGCAGCACGCGGGTTTGCCGTCCGCACAACCCTTCGCCTCATCGGCCTTCACGCACTGCACCAGCGTGTCGATGTCCAACCCGTGCTTCGACGCAACCTCCGACGGCACATAGACCCGGTCGCGCTCGATGATGTCGCGGCGCACGTCCTGCCAGAAGTTCGCCAGTTGCAGGGCGGTGCAGGTCGCGTCGCTGAGCCTTTGGCGTTCCTCATCGCGGTGGCCGCAGAGGTAGAGCACCAGCCGGCCGACCGGGTCGGCGCTGCGCGTGCAGTAGTCCAGCACCTGGTCCCAGGTACGGTAGCGCGTCACCGTCTGGTCCTGCACGAAGGCGTCGATCAGGTCGTCGAACGGGCGACGCGGGATGTCGTGTTTGCGGATCGTGCGGTGCAGCGCGACGAAGACCGGGTGGCGCGGCTCGTCGCGGTAACAGGCATCGACCTCGCGCCGCCACCACGCGAGGAGCTCCAGCGAGCGGGCCCTGTCGCCGGTCTCGTCGCCCAGGTCGTCCGCCCAGCGGCAGAAGGAATAGACGTGGCGGAAGTCGTCGCGCAGCCGGCGCGGGAGGAACCAGCTCACGACACTGAAGTTTTCGTAGTGCGATTTGGCAAGGTCGCGCGTGTAGGCGACGGCCTGATCGTAGTCGAGGTGTTCACAACGCTCGGGGCCGAAGGTGTCGAGTTGGTCCAATATGGCCGATGGCATGGTGATTCGGCCCCGCAACGTCGCGGCGGGGCACAAGCCGTGCATGATATCCGGCTTGGGGCGTTGGTGTATCTTATGAAGCCTGCCACGGAGACGAGCATGGCGACGACGTACAAACGCGTGGGGCATTTCAAGGATGTGCCTACGTTCCGCAAGCACCTGCACTACCTGGGCGTCGCGCTGCCGATGGACGACCGCATCCTCTCCGCGGCGCAGGGCTCGCCGATGGCGCAGCCGCTGAAGGTCGGCCACATGGCCCTCGGCAACCGCTGGTGCATCCACGCCATGGAGGGCTGGGACGGCACCACCGACGGCAAACCCAGCGAGCACACGACCCGGCGTTGGAAACACTTCGGCCTCTCGGGGGCGAAGCTCATCTGGGGCGGCGAGGCGTTCGCGGTGCAGGCCGACGGCCGCGCCAACCCGCAGCAGATTTATTACCGACCCGAAAACCATGAGGCGATGCGCGGCCTGTTCGACACCCTCATCCACGCCCACCGCGACCGCTTCGGCAGCACCGGCGGCCTGATCGTCGGCCTGCAGCTCACCCACTCCGGCCGCTTCTGCAAGCCCAACGATAAGAAAAAATTCGAGCCCCGCATCGCCTACCACCACCCCCTGCTCGACAAGAAATTCGGCATCAAGCCCGACGACCACTCCGTCCTCTTCACCGACAGTGAGCTCGAACAGCTCATCGAGAACTACATCACCGCCGCGAAGATGGCGCACGACATCGGCTTCCACTTCGTGGACGTCAAGCACTGCCACGGCTACCTCGGGCACGAGCTCCTCTCGGCCTACCATCGCCCGGGCAAGTTCGGCGGCGATCTCACCAACCGCACGCGCTTCCTCCGCGAGATCACCCAAGGCATCCACGCCGCATGCCCCGGCATGATGATCGGCGTCCGCCTCTCCGTCTTCGATCGGCCCCCCTACCACCCCGACCCCGCGCAGGCCTCGGGCGACAAGCTCGGCCCTGGCATCCCCGACGATTTCTCCGCCATCAAGGAATACCCCGGTTTCGGCTGCAGCCGCACCAACCCGCTCGAGCTCGACCTCGCCGAGCCGATCGCGCTGCTCAAGATGATGCGCGACGAGCTGAAGATCGAGATGGTCAACCTCTCCGCCGGCAGTCCTTATTACGTCCCGCACATCCAGCGGCCCGCCTACTTTCCGCCCAGCGACGGCTACCAGCCGCCCGAAGACCCGCTCGTCGGCTGCGCCCGGCAGATCGACGTGGTGCGCCAGCTCAAACACGCGGTGCCCGGCCTACCTATGGTCGGCACGGCCTACACCTACTTCCAGGAGTTCCTCCCGCACATCGCGCAGGCCGTGGTGCGCGAGGGGTGGGTCGATGTCGTCGGCCTGGGACGCATGGTGCTCTCCTACCCCGACCTGCCAGCCGACTGCGACGAGTTCGGCGAGCTGCGCAAGGCCAAGCTGATCTGCCGGACGTTCAGCGACTGCACCACCGCCCCGCGCAGCGGCATTATCTCCGGCTGTTACCCGCTGGACGACTATTACAAGGACCGCCCCGAAGCCGAGGAGTTGAAGGGCGCGAAGACGGCGCTGCGCGAACGGCTGAAGGTGATGAACAAGGGCGGGTGATGGTGTGACGAAATCATTGAAGCCGCGCGGCGCGACCGTGACCGTCGCCTCCGTGCCCACCCCGCCCCTTGCCGCCCAGGCGGAAATGCCCGCAAAGAAGTAAACGCGGTCTATCTTATTGATGCCGGTCTTCTCCGCATGCCACGCCCGATGACGAGTCCGCGAGTCGTCGGAGTCTCCCTCCTGGCGCGAATATCCCGTTTATAACGCCTGGGTGGTTAACTCCACCACTCCGTGCGCCGATACCCCGTGAAGCGGGATTCGCCGCGACAAAGGCACGGGACACCCATGCGCATTGCGCTCGACGCCAGAACGATCTATCGGACCCAGCGCCGCGGGACGGGCAAGAACCTGATCGACCTGTACCGCGCCCTGGCGCAGGCCCGGCCGGATTGGGAGGTCGTGGCCTATCACCGCCAGTTTGGCGTGGTGGATGGCGTGCTGCCGACGGGTTGGGTGCAGCCGCGCTGCATCGAGATGCCCGGCGACCGCATCCGCGCGTGGGACCGATGGCGGCTGCCCGCCGCCGCCTGGCGTGACAAGGCCGACCTGCTGCATTGCCCCGCCAACCACTGCCCGCAGTGGATGCCCGTCGATACCGTCGTGACCCTCCACGACCTTATCCCGCTGGACATGCCCGACAATTACCCGCCCGACGAGGTGCAGAGCTTCCGCCGATCGGTGCAGACCGCCTGCCGCCGCGCCGCGGGGATCGTCTGCCCGTCGCAGTACACGCGCCGCCGGTTAATCGACGACTTCCACGCCGATGGCTCGCGCATCACCGTCAACCCATGGCCCGCCGACAGCGCGGCCGCGCCCGTGCCCGCCGACATGTGGGCCCCCGTGCTGCGGCGTTACAACGTCGCACGCCCTTTCGTGCTCCACTTCGGCGCCGCCGACCCGCGCAAGAACACCGCCGGCGTCCTCGAGGCGTGGAGCCGACTGCCCCGCCACCTGCTCACGCAATGGAAGCTGCTCGTCGTCGGGCTCGACCCCGTAACGCTCGAACGCATGACCGGCTACGCGGCCGTGCGACGGCTGTCGGGCAGCGTGGTGCTGCACGGCTTCGCCGACGAGGCGGACGTGCCCACGCTCCTGAGCGCCGCGGAGATGCTCGCCTTCCCGAGCCTGTCCGAGGGCTACGGCCTGCCGATCCTCGACGCATGGGCGACGCACACGCCCGTGCTCACCAGCAACACAACGAGCCTGCCCGAGGTCGCCGACGACGCGGCGCTGACGGTTGATCCCTACGACGCCGAGGCGATCGCCTTCGGTTTGCAGGTGCTCATGGAAGACACGTCGCTGCGGGCGCGGCTGGTCGCGCAGGGCAGGCGCAGGCTCGCACGCTATTCCTGGGCCGACACGGCCGAGCGGTTCGCACAGGTCATGGAACGAGCGGCGGGCGTGGCCCAGCCCGCGAGCGTGGCGGCGTGATGCACCCGATGACGGAGATGCACCGATGATAAAAATCACCCACGCGACCAGCGTAGACGTGCTCTTTCTCTGCGAGAAACCGCTCTGGCCGCGGGATCAGGGCTTCCGTGTGCATGGCTCCCAGATGGCCCTGGCGTTGAGCAGGCAAGGCCTGAACGTCGCCATTGCCTGCATGGAGGCCAACCCCACCGACACCGACGCCGACCTGCGCCGCATGATCGTCGATTGGCCGCGTGCAACGGATCAAGAGAGCGCGGAGTTCCGCGCCAACTGGACCGGCTCGCGCCCCGGCACGTGGCTGCGCAACCGCATCGCGGATCATCAGGGGCTTGCCGTCGAGCAACTCGCCGGGGCGCTGTCGCTCACGCGCCGGCTGCGGCCGCGAGCGGTCGTCGGCGTGGGGATGCACAGCGTGCTCATGTTGCGCGGCCTGCCCGTGGAGATTGAAGGCAGACCCCTGCAACGCGTCTGGTACGCCGCCGATGAACTGGTCTATTTCAACCTGACCTGCCTCCCGCACGAATCATTCCGCGCGCTGCCGGGCCGGCTGCGCACCACCGTGCTGCACCTTGCGCTCGAGCGGGCCTTCGCGCCGGGCATCGACGCCGCCATCGCCGTCAGCCCGAGGGACGCGACGCTCCTGCGCCGGATCGCCGGCGTGCCCCGCGCCATCACGGTTCGCAACGGCGTCGATCTAGACGCCTTCACACCGACCGCCGACGACGCGACGCCCCTGCCGCACTCGCTGGTCTTCTGGGGCCGGATGGATTTCGAGCCCAACATCGACGCGGCCACATGGTTCGCCCGGGAGGTCTGGCCGCTCCTGCGTGAACGGCATCGGGACGCGACGTGGAGCGTCGTCGGCAAGAACCCCGGCCCGCGCGTGACGGAGCTGAACAACGAACCGGGTATCAACGTCGTCGGCGGCGTCGCGGACATCCACCCCTGGGCGCGGCGGGCGGCGGTGACGATCCTGCCCATGCGCTGCGGCGGGGGCATCAAGAACAAATTGCTGGAGGCCGCCGCGCTGGCGCGGCCGATCGTCGCCTCGCCCCGCGCGGTGCGTGGCCTGGAGCTGGGCGACAACCCGCCCATGATCCTGGCGCGGAAAGCCGCACAATGGATCGAGGCCATCGATGCGCTCTGGACCTCGCCCACGACGGCGGCGGTGATGGGCGGCCAGGCGCGGGTCTGGGTCGAGCGTTACCACAATTGGGGAACGGCCGCGTCGCAACTGGTGGCGGCGCTCGGGCTGCCGATAACCGATCGCGGGGACCAAACCCGCGGCGGCGTTCTGCCGATCAACACAGCACAAGAGGAGCGGGCTACCCGGCGGGCCGCGTGAGGCCGGCAGGAGGGACCGGCCTTGTCCGATGACGGGGCGGAGCGGGAGACTTTTTTACGTCATGTCGTGGACCTCGATGCATTTCGCGACGGGCATGGCCTGCGGGGCGGCGCTGGGCGGCTTCGGCTGCCTCGTCGTCCGCCGCGGCTGGCGTTTCATCCCCGCCTTCATGACCGTGTGCGGCATCTGGGCCAACGTGCCCGACATGCCACGCCTCTGGCGCGAGGACTCCCCGTGGATGCCCTTCGCCTCCACGCTCGGCAGCATGAAGCTCGAGCACTGGCTTCATTACTACGGCGACATTTTCTTCTTCCACAAGCAATTCGACTCGCAGCCCAATGAGTACGCGCTGCACGGCCTGATCCTCATGATCCTGCAGTACAACCTCGCCATCGTCGGCCTGATGTGGCTCGAACGCAGGCAGCGGAACAGCCTCGGCAACCGCATGCACCGCGCGCACGGCTCACGCCTGCACCGCCGCGGCGCAGGCGAGCGTCACGCCGAAAAACCCGCCCCCTCCATCCGCCTTGCCGGCACCGAAGCGGAGCCGCTCCCGCCTGAGGATTCCCACGAAGGCGTCATCGCACGGCTGCACGCCGAGCGCATGAAGAAGCCCGGTTGAGTTAGACGTCGGCGCTCACTTGGGCGCGTCGAAGTGCAGCAATGTGTACGGATAAAGAATGGTCGCGTAGAGCGAGCCGTCGCGCGCGGCCACCAGGGCCATGTGGGCGTGCAGCGGGGTGAGCGTGCCGTCGGGGAGCTCGTGGTAGCCGTGCGTCCAGGGGCGCGGCTTCTTGGTTTCAGGGTCGATGGCCGCGCCCTTGTTGAGCGGCAGGCCGTAGAAATCGGGGTTCTTCACGGCCAGCACGCCCAGGTCTTCCATCTTCTTTTGGTGCGGGTCGTAGCGTGTCAGGTGGTGCAGGTAGCCGGCGCCGAAGCCGGTGGTGTTGTCCACGCGCATGATGCAATAGACCCGGCCGTCGGGCGCGATGGTGAGCGCGGAGCGCGAGTCGTGGCCCGTGCCGCCGAGCACGGGGCCGAGGTCCTCCATCTTCACGGTCGATTCCGTATCGGCGGGGCCGGACAGGTCGATGCGGTAAAGGTTCGGCTTGCTCATGGCGATGAGGTAGGCCGTCTTGCCGTCGGGCGTCATCACCCAGGTGAGCGGGCCGGCCATACGGGACTTCTCGAAGCGGTCGTGCGTGTCGCCGGTGTGGACGATCATCGTCTGCCGGGTGACCGTGCCGGTGCCCGGATCGTAACGGGCAAGTTGGCCGTCCTGCGTGATCGCGTTGGCGCGGCCGTGCGAGTCGATCAGCGTGGTGGAATAGAACGCCAGTCGCAGGGAGGGATCAAGCTCGCGGTAGGTCTTGGCCTTGAGGTCGTAGGTGAACCAGTGCTGGTGCTCGCAGGTGACGATGTACACCAGCCCGCGTGCCTCGTCGGCGACGGTGTCGATAATGCCCTCGCCGTCGGGGTAGCCGAGTTCTTTGGTGCGCGCGCCCTGGGGCATGGGCTGCCCATGGCTGACGGCGGCGCCGGCCTTGGGGTCGTAGGTGAAGAAGTAGCCGCCGGGGTAGGTGACATTGTTTTTCTTGTCGATGTCGGTGGGATAGCCCTGCTTGGTGCCCAGGTAGATGACGCCGCTGGGGCCGACGAAGTTGCGTGTGTGGAACTTGGCCTGCGCGGCGTAGCCGGTGGGCGTGAGCGGGAGACCGAGGGACTTGTGCGCGTCGATGACGATGCGCATTTTTTCGGTCTTGGGTTCGAATTCCACGAGGTAGGCGTTGCGGCCGTACGCGGCGGTGCCGACGTACATCCTGCCGTCCAGACCCTCACAGAGCGAGAAGTAGCCCGACTCGTCGGTCGTGGTCTCGGAGGGGATGTGGTACGCCTTGGCCCAGACGTAGCTGAACGGCGCCTTGGTGGGGACATCAGCGGCGAGTGAAGGGGAGGTGAAAGTAAAAATTGCGAGAACGAACATGATGAGGCGTGTGCAACGCATGGCGTGCTCCGGGGCCGGGTGATGGGCTTGTGTTGTTATAGCGGCCCGGCGAGGGAATTCGTGCGGGCTTCTCCCTCTCCCCCCGAGAGAAGAAGCCGCGGGGGGGCATGGAGGACGTGCTGGGTGGGGCCGCGGTGGGTTTGCTGATCGTCATCGCGACTGTTCCGGTGGTCATCCCCTTCCTCCTCTTTCGCAACGCAGATGTGGCGGTCCGGGTATCCGAGTTGATGGCGATCGGGTTGCTGTTCTGGATCGGCTGCTGGTGGGGGCGCGAGGTCGGCTCAAGCCCGCTACGCATCGGC
>JAIOPN010000009.1 GCA_021413865.1 Planctomycetota bacterium
CCAGATCAAAGGACAGACGCTGGTTGGGGATTCCCTTGTACCTGCGTGCGAAGACGTGCCAGTGGTGGGCGCACAGATCCATGGCTTCAGTGTCGTTCCAGAGATCGAGCGCTTCGCAGGGCGGATTCACGCAGTAGCCCGGGGCGCGGTGAAAGTTGAGGTTCACGTGGATGTCGTACTGGCGGCCCCATTCGATGGCCTGATCGATCTCGGCGAGAACGTCCTCGTGGAGCACGTGGAGTTCCTGCGGGTCCGTCCAGCAAAGGTAGGACATGGGGAGGCGAACGAAGTTAAAGCCCCATTCGGCGATAAGAGCGAAGTCTTCCTCGCGGAAAGGGGCATCGTTTTCGGCGATGAACTTTTCCAGCAGATTGAAGCCGCGCCAGCGCGGCAGTTTTCTGGGACTGGGCACGGGTAGCTGACTCATATGGCCTCCATCGGCATTGATGCGGCGCAGACAGTTGCAGTTGCCGCGACGTTTTGTAGAACCTTCGCTATGATACCTCGCGCGTAACCGAGTGGAGGAATGTGGATGAAGTGCCCGAAATGTTCTGCCGGTATGGAGTCGGTGACGTTCCAGGACGTCCAGGTTGATCGTTGCACGAAGTGCCAGGGAATCTTCTTCGATGCGCGCGAGCATATCGCGCTTAAAGACATCAAGGGTTCCGAGGCGATCGACACGGGCGATGCGGCCACCGGGCGCAAGATGGACAAGAAAGCCAACGTGACGTGTCCGCGCTGCAGCACCAAGATGGTGCAGGTGGCGGATGTCGACCAGCACCACATCGTTCTTGATGCCTGCCCGAGTTGCCTGGGGGTGTTCTTCGACGCGGGCGAATTCCGGGATTTCAAAGTCTACAGCTTTGCCGACTACCTTAAGGGTCTCTTCAGGCACAACCCGGGAAAGTAAGCGCTAGTGGGGTAAGCGGACGGCCAGCCGGCGCGGCGTGGCGCCCGTGGGCGCGGTGGGGAAGCGGATATCGATGGTGGCCGCATCGCGCCAGTTGAGCTGGCCGTACGTTGCACCAACGATATGGCGGATGCGTTTGCCATCCACAACCACATCGAGGTATTCCTTCCGCGGGAAATGGTGCGGGGGGCCGGCCAGGGATGCCAGGCGCGTGCCGTCGGAGCTTACCGCGGCTTCGATGCCCAGCACGTCGCGGTGGGTTCCGGTGGCGAGGTCGAGGAGCACAAAACAGTTCGTGGAGGGGTTGATGTGCAGTTCGATCAGGAGTTGCCGGCGCGGCGCGAGTTTGACGTCCAGGACGCCGGTGGCGGCGGCGATACCGTCGCTGTGGAGAACGAAGCGCTGTCGATAGGCTCCCGGGTTGCCGGCGAGGGGTTCGTAGACAATCAGGGATGTCGGGTCGGGACCGGGAGGGAGAGCGATTATGATGTCCCCGATTTTCTGGTAGTGGTTGGCCGAGGCGAGGACGCGGGCTTGCCGGCCGCCGGTCGTTTCGGTGAGGTCGCCATTGGGCTGGAGGGTAAGGAGAGGCGCCGCGGGTGCTGTGGGGCGGGCGGCTGTCGGGGGCGCGCTGGCGGCCGAGACCAGCGGAATCATCAGCAAGGCGGTGAACAGGAGGCGTCTGTAGTGAACGGCCATGGGCGGCAACCATGCAAAGAGCGAATGCCCTTTGTATCGGCCGAGCGCGGCGTCAGACCGGACAAATGGGTTTAGCCTGCGGCGGCCTGGGTCGGGACGAGGCTCTGCTCGATGCGATCCATGTGACCGGCGAAGGCCGTGTCGGTGGTGCGGTAGTCGGTGACTGTTCGGATGGCGTGAAGCACGGTCGTATGGTCGCGGCCGCCGAAGTAGCCGCCGATTTCCTCAAGCGAATAGCGTGTCTTCTGGCGGGCGAAGTACATGCACACCTGGCGGGGGAGGGCGATGCTCTTGTGTCGTTTTTTGCTTTGGAGGTCGCTGAGCCGGACGTTGTAGAAGCGTGTGACCTGTTCGATGATCTGCTGGATGGTGACGGTGCGTTCGCTGGGGGGGATGATGTCGCCAAGGGCGGTACGGGCAAGGTCCAGGTCGTACTTCCCACCGTTGAGCATGGCATGGCCCTGGATCTTGGTGATGGCGCCTTCCAACTCGCGGGTGTTTGTTTCAATTTTCTTGGCGATGTAGGCGATCACATCATGGGGGAGGGTGATGCCGCGGAGCTTGGCTTTCTTGCCAACAATAGCGATGCGTGTTTCATAGCAGGGGCGGTCGACTCGGGCGACGAGGCCGGAATTAAAGCGGGAGACGAGGCGGTCTTCAAGGTCGGGAATCTCGTTGGGCGGGGCGTCGGAACTCAGGATAATCTGGCGACCCGACTGGAAAAGCGTGTTGAAGGTGTGGAAGAACTCTTCCTGCGAGCGTTCCTTGTTGGCCAGGAAGTGGATGTCATCGATGACGAGCACATCGACATGGCGGTAGCGGTGGCGGAACTCGCTCATCTTGCCGGACTGCACGCAGGCCAGGAAGTGGTTCATGAAGGAGTCGCACGAGAGATAAAGGATCTTCTTGTGCGGCTCGGCCTGCATGATCGTCTGGCAGATGGCCTGGAGGAGGTGGGTCTTGCCCAGGCCGACGCCACCGTGAATGAAGAGCGGGTTGTAGGCCTTGCCCGGCTGGTTGGCGACGGCGACGGAGGCGGCGTACGCCAGGTGGTTGGCCGGGCCGGTGACGAAGTTCTCGAAGCTGTAGTCGGGGCTGATGACGATGGGTTCGCCGGCGGCGTCCCACTCTTCGTGGTGGTGGTCGTCGTGCCGCTGGGCGGCCGGCGCTTGGCGCGGGGCGGGTGGCGCGGTGGTGACGACGACCGGCGTGCGCAACGTGGTGGTGACGGTATTGGCGTGCAGGGTGGCGGTGGGCTGCGCGGCCATCGGCTCGCGCGGCGACTGGACGTGGGGCGGGGCGTCGTCGGTGATGAAGCGGACGGCGACCAGGGCGCCGGTCGTCGCCTGCGCCGCCTCGTTGAACTGGTCGAGGCACTTGCGCTGCAAGTAGTTCTGCTGCACGCCGTTGAGCGTGTGCACCTTCAGCAGGCCGTTCTGCAGCTCAACGGGCTCGAGATCGTCGAACCACTGGCGGCAGATCGGCGCGTGCCGCTGACGCAGGTACGTCATGATGTCGCGCCAGAGCGCGGGATCAACCTTCGGCATGGCCGGCTGGCTTTCGATCTAATTCGGACAACACGCCCGCGGCTCAAACCTCGACGCCCACCAGCGTCCAACCGCGAACGATCGTTTCTACACGATACAGGTGCGACATTACGGCCACGCCCAAACGGTGTCAACCACCATTTCAACGATCAACGCCGCCGCGCAGCGCACCGGCGCGCCGCTTGTCAAGCCCTTGCAACATGGACGCAGTCGCGCCCGCTTCCTGCCGATAATACAGAGGCATGAGCCGACACGATCCGGTCATCTTCGACGACGGCGCGGGACACTGGGGCCCGATGACGGACCTGCGCGCCGTCTTCGAGCTGCGCACCGGCGCGGTGACGACGCTCGCACGCATCGAGCGCGTGCTCGGTGCGCGCTCGGCGGCGCTGCGCGTGCCCGACGCGCTGGCGGCGCTTGTCGCCGAGCGGCACGCCGGCCGCGCGGTGAACGTGGCGCCAAGCAAAGAGCCGACGCTCTTCGTCAACGGCCGGTGGCTCGCGGTCGACCACGCCGACGCGGTGCGCGGTCTAGAGCCGGGCGAGGCGCTCACCGATGAGAAGGGCGACGTCGTCGCGGCGCACGTCGAGCCGCGCCTCATCACGTTCAACAACCATGTCCCGACGCTCGACCCCGTGGTGCGCGTGCGCCGCCTCGCGGGCCGGGTGCTGATCGACCGCCCGTGGCACATCCTCGAATCGCTCGAGCGCGTGCTGCTGGCCGACCTGGAGGCGACGGACGTGCCGGTCTGGCGCGACATCCCCACGGTCTCCTGCGTGGGGGAGCACGCGATCCGCGTCGAGCCCGACGCGCGGGTGCACACGATGGTCGTGCTCAACGCGGAGAAGGGCCCGATCGTCATCGACCGCCATGCGGTGATCGGCTCGTTCGTCGTCATCGCCGGGCCGTGCTACATCGGCCCGCACACGATCATCGGCCCCGCCTCGCACATCCGCGCCAACACGGTGATCGGCGACCACTGCGTCGCCGCCGGCGAGATCAGCCACTGCGTCTTCCAGGGCTTCTCCAACAAGGCGCACACCGGCTACCTGGGGAACAGCTACGTGGGCGAGTGGGTCAACCTGGGCGCGGACACCAACGCGAGCAACCTCAAGAACACCTACGGCCCGGTGCGCATGCAGATCACCGCCGACACCGTCGCGGAGGACTCGGGCCAGATGAAGCTCGGCCCGCTCATCGGCGACTTCACCCGCACCGCCATCGGCTCGCGGCTGATGACCGGCTCCTGCCTCTCCACCGGCACCATGCTTGCCGTTTCTGGCTTCTGCCCGAAGTTCACCCGCCGCTTCGCCTTCCTCACCGACGAGGGCGAGGAGGCATACCACATTGACAAGTTCCTCGACGCGGCCCGCAAGGCGATGGCGCGGCGGAAATGCGAGCTGACCCCCGTGATCGAGGCGCGCCTCCGCACGCTGGCGCGCTGACCCTTCTCCCCCCGTGTGAGGGTGGCGGCGTCCTCGCCGACGGGTGAGGGGACTTTCGGCGGGAATTGGTCAACCCATCACGCTGTGATCCGCGGATCATTTGCATTGCCGCACGACCCAACCGGCCGGTGATCCCCTCACTCCGGCCCTCTCCCGGGGGGAGAGGGGGGGGGGGGAAATCCCGCGCGCGGTTCCGCTACAATCCCCGCTTGGTCGCGCGTTTTTCAAAGGGATACCCATGGCGGACGTGGAGCGGTTTGATCTGCTGGTCATCGGCGGCGGCCCGGCGGGGTACGTCGGCGCGATCCGCGCGGCGCAGCTCGGCATGAAGGTCGGCTGCGTCGAGCGCGACAAGCTCGGGGGCATCTGCAACAACTGGGGCTGCATCCCCACCAAGGCGCTGCTCGCCGGGGCGGAGTTCTACAACCGCCTGCGCCACGAGGCGGGGGAGTGGGGCATCGCCGCCGACAACATCCGCCACGACTGGTCGAAGGTGATCGCGCGCTCGCGCGGCGTCGCCGACACCGGGGCGCGCGGGGTGGGCAGCCTGTTCAAGAAACACAAGATCGCCCACCTGCAGGGCCACGCACGCATCACCTCGGACAAGAGCCCGTTCACTGTCGAGGTCCACGACAAGCCCGACCACGTCGCCCAGACCGTGCAGGCGACGCGCCTCCTGGTCTGCACCGGGGCCCAGCCGCGCGAGCTGCCCGGCACCCCGTTCGATGGCGACCGCGTCATCTCGTATAAGGAAGCGATGAGCCTGCCGGCCCAGCCCAAGTCGCTGGTCATCGTCGGTGCCGGCGCGATCGGGATGGAGTTCGCCTACTTCTACAACGCCTTCGGCACCAAGGTCACGGTCGTCGAGATGCTCGACCGGTTGCTGCCCATCGAGGACACAGAGGTCTCCGCCGCGATCCTCCGGTCGTTCCAGAAGCAGGGCATCGACTGCAAGCCCGGGCACAAGACCGCATCCATCAAGAAGACCGACACCGGCGTGGAGGTCGTGATCGAGCCCGCCGCCGGCGCGGGTGAAAAGACCACGCTCACCGCGGACAAGGTCCTCATCGCCGTCGGCGTGAAGGGCCGTTACGACGGCCTGTTCGCGCCCAGCGTGAAGGTCGAGACGTTCAAGGACCACATCAAGGTCGATTACAAGAAGCCCGGCGCGACGTACGAAACGAGCGTGAAAGGAATCTTTGCCGTTGGCGACGTGATCGGCCCGCCGTGGCTGGCGCACCTGGCGAGCGAGGAGGCGGTCGTCTGCGTGGAGCGGATCGCCGGGCACAAGCCGGTGGACATCGACTACGACGCGGTGCCGGGCTGCACGTACTGCGTGCCGCAGGTGGCGAGCCTGGGCAAGACCGAGCAGGCGCTGCAGGCCGAGGGCAAGAAGGCGGGCGTGGATTACAAGGTCGGCAAGTTCCCCTTCATGGCCAGCGGCAAGGCGCGGGCCGCCGGCCACACCGAGGGGTTCGTCAAGATCATCAGCGACGCGAAATACGGCGAGATCCTCGGCGTGCACATGATCGGCGACAACGTCACCGAGCTGCTGGCCGAGATGGGCCTGGCCAAGCGGCTGGAGGCGACGGTGGAAGAGATCATCGAGACGCTGCACGCGCACCCGACGCTCAGCGAAGCCGTTCACGAGGCGGCGCTAGGCACGCAGGGGCGGATGATCCATCTCTGATCTTCCCCTCGCCTCTTGGGGAGAGGGTGTCGGCGCCTTCGCCGACGGGTGAGGGGTGGCGGCCAGAGTTCAACCGGGCTCCGTAAAAGGCGGCGCTGCCACCGCATTTTTCGGAGCGCTGACGGGGCTCTCAATGCGGCGGATAATGCAACACCATCCGTAAGGCTACGGCCGTGTCGCGGGCTTTAATGTGACACACAGCGGCCAAGTTTTGGGAATGTCGACCTGTATCGCCTCGAATCCCGCCTTTGAAATCTGGACCCATTGCACACCTTGCATGTTCGACGGCAACACACACTCACCGTGGCCGTCGGTAATGTTTGGGCCGGCATTCATCGAGGGCGACACGGCTTCAACGTTCGCGCCCGCAATCGGTCGGCCTGCGGGGTCCACAACCTTAATGACCTCCCGCTTGCCGCAGCCGATTAATGTCAGGATCGTGATAAAGACGAGGAGGCAGTTAGCCCGTCTGAATAGTTTCCCAATCATTCTCCATCACCTCGGGGAGAAAACGGCACGCGCACATATATTCGACAAAATCCCGCAAACACACGCGGCGCAGTCGCCGGTGATCCGCCCCTCACCCGGCTCGCGGACTCGCCACCCTCTCCCCGGAGGGGAGAGGGGAAGAGCCTCGCCACATGGATCGAACATCAGTGCGCCGCGGGTGCCGGTGCCGGCACGGGTTCCTTGGCCTTCTCGGCCTTGGGCGCCGGTGCGGCGCGGGGCGTGGGCGGGGCCTTGAGCTGGGCGCGCTGCTCGTCGGTGAGCACCTCGGCCTCGATCTTGGAATAAAGGGCGTTCAGCGCGGCCTTGCGGTCCTTGCCCTCGGCGGGCAGGATCGCGGAGGTGTCCTGCGCCAGCTGGCGGGCCTTGGCCTTCTGCTCATCACTGAGCTTCACGCGGCTGAAATGCCCCGTCGCGCCGACGTAAACCTCGTAGCCGGCCCAGGTCTTTTTCTGCTCCGGCGTGAAGACGCGCTCGACCTCCACCATGGAGTCCTTGTTCACCTTCTCCTTGTCCGCGGCGAGCTTGTCCACCTCGGCCTTGAGCTCGGCGGCCTTGGGGTCCTTGTTCTTCTTGGCCTCGGCGAGGGCTTTCTGCGACTCGGCGAGCTTGGCGCCGTTGGCCTCGTTCCACGCCTTGACCGCCGCCTCCCGGGCCTCGACCTTCTTCTGGAGCTGCGCCTGCTGCTCGGGCGTCATCTTCAGCTCGCTGGCCATGATGGCGTACTGCCCACGCAGGCCCGGCGCTGCCTTGGGGGCCCGGCCCTCGGCCTTGGCCTTCTCCGCCTTCTCCCGCGCGGGCGGCGCGCCCTCCGCGGGCTTGGCGTCCCGTGCCCACACCGGGACATTCACCGTCAGCGCCAGCGCCGTCGTCAGCATCATCATCGTGCGTTTCATGATTCACTCCTTATTGGATAGGGGTCCCCGAAAACATAACGAGCCACCATTATAACCAACGCATCTCCGGTGGACACATCCCATAGCCCCCGGCTCGGCCGGGGGGTTCCGCGAGCGATTCCCGGATACCGCAGATATGCCACGCGTGCGGTGATCCAACAAGAACCCCCCGGCCGAGCCGGGGGCTATGGGCGGAATTCACCCCACCGGCAGGGTGCTCGCCGGGTCGGACCATTCCCCTTTGTCGTCGCGGAAGCGGCGGGTCGGGTCCACCCGGACCTGCCCATCCTGCACGGCAAGCGTGCAGCGCTCCAGCGGGCGTTTGGCCTTGAAGCCTTCGACCTGGCGGCCGTCGGTCTTGAACTCACTCTTGTGGCAGGGGCACTTGAACACCTGCGTCTCCGCGACCCAGTTCGTCGTGCAGCCGACGTGCGTACACGTCGCGCTCAGGGCGACGAGTTGCTTGCCGTCGCTGACCAGCCAGACGCCCTTCAGGGCCTTGTATTCGTCGTACACCCCCGCGTTCTTGTATTTGCCCGGCTCGCCGATCAGGAACGGCTCGGTGGCGAGGTTGGCCTTGTCTTTATCCTTATCCTTGTCCTTGCCGCTCTGCGTGGCCGGCGCCGGCTCGGTTTTGCTGTCGCAGCCCATGACGGTCAGCGTCACGGCGGTGGCGGCGGCGGTGAACGCGCGGCGGGTGATGTCCATAACGGGCTCCGTCTAAACGTGTAAAGTTGTGGTGATTGTAGGACAGGTGCGGGAAGCACGAAACAGCAAACGCCTCCCACGCCCGCTTGCCACCGGGGTGCGCCGCGCCAACCATTCACCGCATGAACCGCATCGCCATCAAAATGCTGCTCGGGGATCGCGCGAAGTACCTCTCGCTGGTGTTCGGCCTGGCGTTCGCCGTGCTGCTGATCACCCAGCAGGGCTCGATCTTCCTGGGGCTGATGCTCCGCGCCACGGGCATCCTGCAGAACATCGCTCAGCCCGACCTCTGGATCGCCGACCCGCACAGCGAGTACATCGGCGACATCCGCCCGCTGGACGACCACGACCTCTACCGTGTCCGCTCCGTGCCGGGCATCGCCTGGGCCTCGCCGCTCTTCGCCACCCGCGCCCGCGTGGACCTGCCCGACGGCCGGCACAAGACCGCGCAGCTCCTGGGCATCGACCGCTCGACGCTGATCGGCCAGCCGCCGCTGATGCTCGAGGGCCGGCTCGAAGACCTCCGCCAGCCCGACGCCGTCATCATCGAGGAGTCCTCGCGCTCCAAGCTGGGCGGCGTGGGCGTGGGCGACGTGCTCAAGCTCAACGACCAGCGCGCCGTCATCGTGGGCATCTGCCGCGCCAAGATGGGCTTCGAGTCCAACGCGACGATGTACACCACCTACAACAACGCGCTGCAGTTCACCCCCGTCGGCCGGGAACGCATGAGCTTCATCCTCGCCAAGGTCAAAGAGGGCGTCCCCATCCAGCGGGTGCAGGACACGATCAACGGCATGACCGACCTGGCCGCCTTTACCCACGACGGCATGAGCGACCGCACCATCAACTTCATCCTTAAAGAGACCGGCATCGGCATCAACTTCGGCCTGACCGTGGCGCTGGGCTTCGTCGTCGGGCTGGTCATCTCCGCCGCCACGTTCTACCAGTTCACCCTCGAAAACCTCCGCCACTTCGCCGTGCTCAAGGCCATCGGCGCCACCACCGCCACGCTCATCCGCATGGTCATCCTGCAGGCGTTGGTCGTCGGGCTGATCGGCTACGGGATCGGCGTGGGCATCGCCGGGGCTTTCAGCCTGCTGGGCCGAAAGCCCGGCGCGGAGCTGGCGGTCTATTTCCCGTGGGAACTCATGGTCGGCGCGCTGGCGTCGATGATCCTGACCGTCAGCGCCGGCAGCGTCCTGAGCCTGCGCCGCGTCATCACCCTCGAACCGGCGGTGGTGTTCAAATGACCGCCGCCCAGACCCAGACCGGCGGCCCGCCCGCCATCCGGCTCCGCAACATCACCAAGTCGTTCGGCAAGGGACGCGCCGCTGTCCACGCCCTGCGCGGCATCGACATGGACGTGGCCTCCAACCAGCTCGTCATGCTCGTGGGCCCCAGCGGCTGCGGGAAGACCACGCTGGTCTCCATCATCTCCGGCGTGCTCGACGCCGACACGGGCACGGCCGAGGTGTTCGGCGTGAACTGGCCCGACCTCTCGGGCGCCGCCAAGACCAAGCGCCGCGGCGAGCTGGTGGGCTTCGTCTTCCAGCAGTTCAACCTCATCCCCATGCTCAGCGTCGTGGAGAACGTCGCCATGCCGCTGCTGGTCCGGGGCGAGCCGATGGACCGGGCGCTGGACCGCGCCGCGGCGGAACTCAACGGGGTGGGCCTGGGCGACCGCGTCACCGCGCGGCCGGCGGAACTGTCGGGCGGCATGCAGCAGCGCGTCGCCATCGCCCGCGCCCTGGTCGGCCGGCCGAGGCTGCTGATCTGCGACGAGCCGACCGCCAACCTCGACGGCCACACCGGCCAGCACGTCATGGACCTGATCAAGACCGCCAGCCGCGGCAAGGCCGGAGATGAAAAAACAGACGGCCGCTGCGTCGTCGTCGTCACGCACGACGCCCGCATTTTCCATTACGCCGACCACATCGAGGAGATGGAGGACGGCAAGCTCAAGTCGCCCTCCAAGGTCATCCTCGAAGAGGCCCGTCACGTGCCTCACTACGATCGTGAAGCCAACGGCGAAACCAACGGCAACGGCGGTGCGACCGACAAAACGAAGTGAGAAACCCCATGATCAAATGGTTCACCATCATCCTCGCGGTCCTGGGCCTGAGCCTGGGCCTCTGGACGGTCGCCACGTCGAAGGAAGTGGTCCCCAAGCCCCCGCCAGCCGAGCCGCCGTCGATCAACCCCTACCCGCACGGCATCGCGGCCTCCGGGCTGGTCGAGGCGCGCAGCCGCAACGTGCAGGTGCAGTCGCCCGAGGCAGGCCTGGTGACGCGGGTGCTGGTCGAGTTCAACCAGGCTGTGCACACGGGCGACCCGCTGTTCGAGCTGGACGCCCGGCTCATCGACGCGGAGATCGTCCGCGCCGAGGCGGCGTTGGCGCTGGCCAAGGTCGAGCTGGAACGCCTGCGTCAGCAGCCGCGGTCGGAAGACGTTTCGCCACTGGTCGCCGCGGTCGGCGTGGCCAAGGCGCAATCCGACGACGCGAAGGACCAGCTCGAGCGCACACAGGACATGGTGAAAAGGAACGCGGGCACGGAGAACGAGCTGGCCCGCAAACAGTACGCGGTGGAGGAGCGGAAGGCGGCGCTGACCCAGGCGCAGGCGGAGCTGGACCGCGTGAAGGCCGGCGCGTGGAAGGAGGACATCGCCGTCGCCGTGCAGCGCGTCGCGCAGGCGCAGAGCGACGTGCAGGCGCTGCACCTGCGGCGCGACCGGCTCACGGTGCGTTCACCGATCGACGGCAGCGTGCTCAAGCGCTTCATCGAGCCGGGCGAGTTTGCGAACACCAACGCCACGAACCCGGCGATGGTGCTGGGCGATCTGTCGCGGCTGAACGTGCGGGCCCAGGTTGACGAGGAGGACGCGCCGATGCTCCGCCCGGGCGCCAAGGGGACGGTCCGCCTGCGCGGCGCGGTCAACCGCGTGCTCTCCATGAAGATGCTCCGCATCGAGCCCTGGGCGCAGCCCAAGGTGCAGATCACCGGGCAGAACCTGGAGCGCGTGGACACGCGCGTCATCGATGTGATCTTCGAGGTCGAGGGCGACGACCTGAGCGGCATGTTCCCCGGGCAGATCGTGGACGTGTTCATCGACGCCGAACACTCAGGAGCGGGCAAATGAAGGGCGTGATCCTCGCCGGCGGCACGGGCTCACGGCTGCGCCCGCTGACGCTGACGACCAACAAGCACCTGCTCCCGGTCCACGACCGGCCGATGATCCACTACCCGATCCGCTCCCTCGTGGACGCGGGGATCGGCGACGTGTTGATCGTCACCGGCGGGGAATACGTCGGGGAGTTCCAGCGCGTGCTGGGCGACGGCGCGGCGCTGGGGCTGGCGCGGCTGACCTTCGCGGCTCAGCGCGGCGCGGGCGGCATCGCCGACGCGCTGCGGCAGGCGGAGAGTTTTGCTGTCGGTGAAAAACTGTGCGTGATCCTGGGGGACAACATCATCGGCGGAACCATCAAAGGCCCTGCCGAACGGTTCGTGGCGCAGAAATCCGGCGCACGGGTGCTACTCAAAGCGGTCAGTGATGCGCGGCGGTACGGCGTGGCCGAGCTCGATGCGCGAGGCCGGATCAAACGCATCCTCGAAAAGCCCGACCATCCACCCTCCGACCTGGCGGTCGTCGGCATCTATTTCTACGACGCCGACGTCTTCGACGTCATCCGCACGTTGAAGCCCAGCGCGCGGGGCGAGTTGGAGATCACCGGCGTGAACAACGCCTACGTCGCGCGTGGCACGCTCGAACACGAGATGCTCGACGGCTGGTGGACCGATGCTGGGACGCACGAGAGCCTCGCGGAGGCGGCGCGGCTGGCGCGGGGGTCCTGATCCCCTCTCCCTCCGGGAGAGGGTGTCGGCGTCTTCGCCGACGGGTGAGGGAACCCGCGGCTGATAGGGTCTTGTGCATGCGCGCCACCCATCCGGCCGGTGATCCCCTCACCCCATCCCTCTCCCGGAGGGAGAGGGGGCAACCAACCACACGATCTAACCGATAATGACCCCATGCCCGATCGCCCCGCGACATCCGCCCGCCCACCGCTGCGCCGTGTGCTCGTTACCGGCGGCTGCGGGTTCATCGGCTCCAACCTTGTGCGTTACCTGCGCACGCAGCGGCCCGGCTGCCACGTCGTCAACCTCGACGCGCTGACTTATTCGGGCAACCCCGAGAACCTCGCCGACCTCGCGGGCGACACGGGCTACACCTTCGTCCACGGCGACATCCGCGACCGCGCCCTGGTCGAGCGACTGCTCGAAAGGTGCGACGCCGTCATCCACGCCGCCGCCGAGACGCACGTGGACCGCGCCATCATGGACTCGCGCCCGTTCATGGAGACCAACGTGCTGGGCACGCAGACGATGCTCGACGCGGCGCTGCACGCGCGGGAGCGCGGCGCGTTCGCCGGCGTCTTCCTCCACGTCAGCACCGACGAGGTGTACGGCTCGCTCCCCGCCGACCGGCCCGACCTGCGCTTCACCGAGACCAGCCCGCTCCACCCCAACAACCCCTACGCGGCGAGCAAGGCCTCCTCCGACCTGCTCGTCGCCACCTGCCGGAACACCTTCGGCCTGGAGACGCGCGTCGCCCGCGCCTCCAACAACTTCGGCCCCTACCAGTTCCCCGAGAAAATCATCCCGCTCTTTGTCACCAACCTGGTCCAGGGCCTGAAGGTTCCGCTCTACGGCGACGGCCTGCACGTGCGCGACTGGCTCCACGTTGACGACACCTGCGAGGCGATCCTCGCCATCCTCGAGCGCGGCCGCGCCGGCGAGACGTACAACATCGGCGGCCACAACGAGCGCTCCAATCTCGAGCTCACCCGTTCCATCCTCGCCATCCTTGGCAAAGGCGGGGAGATGATCCGCCACGTCGCCGACCGCCCCGGCCACGACCGCCGCTACGCCACCGACACCGCCAAGATCGAGCGCGAACTGGGATGGCGCCCCACGCGCTCGGCGTGGCCCGCGGCGCTCGAGCGCACCGTCCGCTGGTACATCGACAACCCCGGCTGGTGGCAGCGCATCCGCGCCGGGGCCTACCGCGACTACTACCGCAGGCAGTACGGCGAGACGGTGTGAACCCAGGGCGAAACTTGGTAGATTGCCACGCCCCTGTCGGCCGTGACGCCGACGCACCCCCGAGTGGAACCCCATGAATATCCTGCTGGTCGGCGGGGCCGGTTACGTGGCCTCGATCATCCGTCCCGCGCTGGAGCGCGAGCACCACGTCCGCTTCTTCGACCGCGTGCCCGTCCCCGGCGCGGAGGAGCGCAGCACCGTCGGCGACGTGAACGACGAGGCCGCCATCAAGTCGGCGCTGCACGGCATCCAGTCCGTTGTTTACCTGGCGATGGGCATCAGGCCCGGCACGGTGAAGGACGCGGGCGAGACCAAGGCCGCCTTCGACGTGAACTGCCAGGCGCTCTTCCGCTGGCTCGACCTCTCCATGCGCGCGGGCGTCCGCAATTTCGTCTTCTCCAGCTCGATGAGTGTTTACACCGCCGTGTCGCGCGACCACGGCGTGATCGACGAAGAGACGCCCGCCGACGGCTGGTGGGTGTATGCGATGACCAAGCGCTGCGCCGAGCTGATCTGCCACGGCGCATCGCAGCAGTGGCCCGACGCCACGATCGTCTCGCTCCGCCTCATGTGGCCGTTGAACGAGACGGACTGGCTCGACCCGAAAAAGAACGCCAGGTCGCGCACCTGGCACCCGACGGGCCCCAACGACATCCGCCGGCTCTACAGCGCGGCGGTCAACTGCCGCACGCCGGGCGACCATGTTTTGAATTGCACCGGCGACACGGAGGGGGCGGTCTTCCCGTATGCGAGATCGATGGAAGTGATCGGCTGGCGGCCGATGGGCGGGTGAACCCCATAGCCCCCGGTCGAGCCGGGGGCTATGGGACGGAGTCACTTCAACACGTTGTCGAGCACGACGACTTCCCGCGGCGTCGTGAAGATCACCGAGCCCTCCTCGACGCTGATGAGCCGGAAGTCCCACGGGCCCGGCGAGAGCACGCGGACGAGCTTGGGTTCCGCGCCGCGGAAGTCCCACAGGTCGAGCCGCTTGCCGTTGGGGATGATGAAATAGCCGGGTTTCCCTGCGTAAACCGCCTGCCACCCGGCGGGCAGCGGGCGCGGCTCGTCGGGTTCGGTTGAAGCAAGATCGTCGCGGAGGAGATAGACCTGCCTGCCGCCGGGCGGGTCGATCATAGCGAGCCATCGCCCCGGCGCTACGGGGCCGAGCACGTGGACCCATTCGGCGGAGGCGGGCGCGGGCCGCGTGGGGCCGACGGCCTTGAGGTCGTCGGCGCCGATGCGTCCGACCACGCCGGTCTTCTGCGTCGGGGTAGCGCTCTTGCAGTCGGCATTCATGTTCGCGCCGACCAGCAGCGTGCGCGTTTTCTTTTCCAGGTGGAGGGACTGGACCTGGTAATCACCCAGGGGGTTGACGGCGTAGCTCGCCAGGCCTGTCTTCGTGTCGTAGCGCGTGAGGACGGAGCCCAGGTGGCCGTAGGAGTTGCTCGAGGAGTACCAGATGACCCGGCCGTCGGTGACGATGGCGACGGGGCGCAGGCCGCCGGGGGGGACGGCGACGACGCGCGGGTTCTCCGGGTATCGCGCGGATTTCTTGGGGTCGTACTCCATCAGCTCCGCGCCGGTGTAGGCGGCCATGTACACCTTCCCGCCGGCGACGCAGAGCCGCATGATCTCCCCCTCGCCGGGGGCGACGCGGCCCAGGTCCTCGCCCTTCTTCGTCCGGATGTTCAGCGTCCAGAACCGCTGGGTGATGAAGGGGGTGCCCAGGACGTTGTCTCTGTCGATCCGGGTGATGCAGTCGGTGCTGCCGATGGAGTCGGTGTCGAGGACGCGGGAGCACTCCAGCGCGCCGGTCTTGATGTCGGCGCGGTGGAAGACGCCATAGACGGAGACGGCGACGACCTTGCCCGAGCGCGTTGTGTTGAAGCTGTGCGCGGTGGAGTTTTCCAGGGCGCAGAGGTCGCGGACGCGGCCGGTGGCGATGTCCCAGGCGGCGATCTTGATGCTGCCGGGCGTCCAGTTGCAGCCGATGTACTCCCCGCCGTGGCGGGCGACGACGGTCATCTCGCGCTCGGGGCGCGGGCCGTCGTTTTCCATGCGGCGGGTGGCGGGGTTGTACCAGCCGTGGCGAGGGAAGTAGCGGCGGCCGCGCTCGTCGGCGGCGAGCCAGTAGGAGGTGGCGTCGCGGTCGTGCAGGTCGATCTCGCTCCTGAGAGTGACGCCCTCGAAGGCGTCTTTGCGCGGGTCCCACACGATGACGTGGTCGCCGGGCAGGTGGAGGAGGAGGCTGTGCGTGCCGTCGCCGTTGGGGAAACCAAAGCGGGAGTAGTGGCCCTCGGTGGGGAGCTTGAGGGCGGTGACGGCGCGGCGGGCGCGGGTGTC
Organism: Planctomycetota bacterium; assembly: GCA_021413865.1. GTDB lineage: Bacteria > Planctomycetota > Phycisphaerae > Phycisphaerales > Phycisphaeraceae > JAIOPN01. The sequence goes on from JAIOPN010000009.1 coordinate 15,848, forward strand.
GAAGACGAAGCCGTGCGTCGCCATTGTCCCCTGCACGAACGTCGCGGCGAAGAGCTTGCCGCTGGGCTTGTCGAGGATCATGCCCTGGAAGACGAGCGACGAGGGCGCGCCGGTCTCGAAGCCCTCGAGCTTGCCGGTGGAGAGCGTGAAGCGCACCACGCGCGCCAGGTCGCCGCAGAGCCAGAGCGTGTCGTCGTCGGTCTGCACGGCCGAGTAGAAACCGCAGTTGGGCAGGGGCAGGCGGTAGATGCGCGACGCGCCGAACTCATCGACCAGCGCCGCGGTGGTGCCGACGTTGGAGTTCCATGTGGTGATCCAGAAGCGGTCCGCGCCGGTCTTGGGGTCGGGGGAGAGGCGGATGAGCGGCGTGTTGATGAAGGGGTCGCGCGTGGGCGGGATCGGGGCGCGGAGCACACGGGCTTTGACGGGACGCTTGGCGGTGCGGGTGGGCATGGGGAGTACTCCTCGATTTTGCGACAACCCCGGCTCGGAGATCACTTGTCGGCGCGGTGGCTGTTGATGAACTCTTCATCCACGGCGACGCCGGCCCCGACGGACATGGGGACGCTCACGGTGCCGTCGCTGTTGAGTTTGAGCGCTCCGCCGCAGATGCCGTGCGTGAGCTTGCTCTGGCTGACGTTGAACTCGACGAAGCGGGCGCGGGGCAGCGTGGCGATCAGGTGCAGGCTGTAGCCGGTGAGCAGGTCGGTGAGCCAGGAGTGCGGCACGAGGTCGATGTTCGCCCGCTCCGCCATCTGCGCCACCTGCACGGCCACGGTGATGCCGCCGCAGCGCGAGAGGTCTGGCTGGATCACATCGACACAGCCGCGCTCGATGAAGGGCTGGAACTCCCACACCGTGGCGAGCTGCTCCCCCGCCGCGATCGGCGCGGGGGAGTTGGCGCGGACGTACGCGTACTCATCGACGTTCTCGGGGTGGATGAAGTCCTCGACCCAGCCGACGTCGTACTCGGCGAGTCGGTGGCAGAGCTCGAGGTTTTCGCGCCGGCTGCGCATGCGGCCGGGCGGCGGGCCGGGGTTTTTCCAGCCCACGGGGTACCAGCCCGGATCGACGAGCAGGTGGCGGTCGGGCCCCAGCGCCTCGCGCGCCGCGGCGACGAGTTCCATGTCGCGCACCGGGTCCTCGCCGAAGACGCCCCAGCCGAACTTCACGGCGTGGAAACCTTTCTCAACGTACATCCCCGCGGCGCGGGCCATACCCTCGGGCGTGTCGCGGAAGAGCGTCGAGGCGTAGGCCATGACGCGGTCGCGGCGCACCGCGCCGAGCAGTTGGCAGAGCGGCTGGTCCGCCGCTTGCGAGCGGATGGACCAGAGGCAGTTGTCGATCGCCGAGATGCAGTGCATGGCGATGCCGCGCCGGCCGTAGTAGGCGCTGCCGACGTACATCAGGTCCCAGAGTTTCTCGACCTGCAGCGGGTCCTGGCCGACGAGCAGGTCGCGCAGGGTGCGGAAGCCCATCACGCTCATGCCCTGCCCGGCGATGATCGCGGCGGCGGCGGGGGCGAGGGTCTCGACGTCGGACCAGCCAGTGAGGCCCTCGTCGGTGGTGACCTTGATCAGCAGTTGCCAATCGCCGTTGTCGGTCGCCTCGTCGCCGGAGGGGGTGGACTGGTAGGTCTGCTCGCCGCGGAGCAGGACGGGTTCGACGCTGGTGATGCGCATGGGTCTCACGCCTCGGGAGAGGGAAAGACAGGATATCAGGGTGCGGGGGGAGCGGGAGGAAACCGCGCGCGGCCGTTTCGTGGTGAAAAGCAAACAGCCCCCGGGGTACGGGGGCTGTCGGCGTCGTGCTCGATTGGACGGACCCGTGCGAACTCAGGCCTGGCGGCGGCGGGTGGCGGTCAGAGCCAGGGTGCTCAGGGCCAGCACGGTCAGACCCGCGGTGATCGGCTCGGGGACGGCGGGTTCCTGTGAGAAACGCTGCTCGAAGCTGGTAAGGTTGGCGTAGTCGTCAAGGTCCCCGGTAAAGACGCTGATTTGCTTGGTCACCCAGATTTCGCTGCGCCCGGTGAAAGCGCCGGAGTCCGTCAGCGTGGGCACGCCGGGGTCATATGCGCTCACGGAGAGTTGGCTCAGATCGCTCGATCCCGAGGTGGTGCCGACCGACTCGATGATGGTCACGCCGGCTTCATCCTCGGGGGCATCCACGGTGAAGCCGCCCTGGAGCAGACTCAGGGAAACGTCCTTGACGCGGAGGTTCGGGTTCAGCACGGTCACGCGGAAGCCGATCTGCACGCTCTTGGAATCGCCATCGAAGACTTCCATGGCGTTGTTAAGCACGTTGAAGTGCAGGCCGGGGCCTGGGTCCAGCCCGCCATCGTTTAGCGCGATCACCTGGAAGTTTTCGGGGAGGGCGTCGCCGCTGAACGAGAACCGATCGAAGAGTTTGTCGCCGGCGGTGACCGTCCAGCCGTTGTCGATCAGCACCTTCAACGTGGTGTTGACCTGGGTGGCGTGGGCGTTGCTCACGGCAACAACGAGCAGCGCGAAGGCGGTGAATAGTTGCAGGCAGCGTTTCATGGTACGGCTCCTCTCCAAGGTCTGACATGTTCAGGCAAGTGCGGCCCACGAACATCATGGGCGAACAAACACTTCCCTGGCACATACCGCAAGATCGATGCGTGTGGCGACCCTATGGCCCCCGCCACAGAGTGCAAAGTAGAAGTATCTGGACTGTGATTCAAGGCGTATTAATCGATACTTTGGACAATGTGATACTGGGAGGCTTGGGAAGAGCTGTAAATAGGGGAGGGGTAGCGAATCTGGCCATCGCGCTCCGGTGGCCATCCGCGCATCCAACCGCCGGCGTCTGGCGCGCCCCGAGGCTAACGCGCGTTCACCCGCCGCGCAGGATCGCCCCCGCGAGGGTTTCGCGCCAGCCGCGCAGGAGGCGGGACTCGACGCCGTTGTCCCCGCGTGCCAGGCGGCGCAGGGCGTGGGAGATTTCGCGGCGTGAGCCGTAGATCGCCGGGTCGATGCCGTGGGTCTTGCACGCCTGCTGGATGACCTCCCACGTCGCGGTGGTCATCGCCTTTTCCTCGGGGGTTTCCTCGGGCAGGTAGGCGTCGGCGGGGGCGGCGGCGTGATTGGATCGGCGGGCGTCGGCGATCAGCTCAAGCAGACTTGCCCCCTGCTCGCGCTGGATGGGGCGGGGGAAGTGCTTGAGTTCGAGGAAGTCGTCGGCGTGCCGCGGCGGGTTGCGGGACATCTCCAGGAGCAGGCCGTCCTTGAGGTAGGTGCGCGGCGGCACGTCCGCCGCGCGCGCCAGCGCGTCGCGCCACGAGACCAGCGCCATGAGGACCGCCATGCCCGGGGCGTCCATGTACCTCGTGCCGCGCACGCGCAGCGCCTGTTGGCGCGGGTCGAACCGGTAGATCGCCGGCTCGCACTGGGCGTCGCACTCCTGCAGCGCCGAGGCGGTGTTGCCGAACCCGTCGAGCCGCAGGCGCAGGCGGTCGCGGATCGCCAGGAGGAAGCGCACGTCGTCGGCGGCGTAGCGGTGCTGCTTGGCGGAGAGCGGGCGGTGGTCCCATTGGGAAAACTTCGAGCCCTTGCCCAGCTCGACGCCGAGGAACTCGCCGATCATGCCGGCCAGCGAGATCGGGTAACGCATCCCGGCGAAACCGGCGGCGATCTGCGTGTCGAAGACGTTCATGGGGCGGACGCCCAGGTGGCGCACCACCGGTTCGACATCCTGCCCGCCGGCGTGAACGATTTTTTCGATCGAGGGGTCCGCGACGAGCCGCCAGAAATCGATGACGTCGAAACCCGCCAGTGGGTCGATGAGCGCGACGCGCTCGACGGTGGCGACCTGGATGAGGCAGAGCTTGGGGTGGTAGCTCTGCTCGCCGATGAACTCGCTGTCGTAGGAGAATCGGCGCGCGGCGCGGAGCTCGTCGATCAGGTCGGCGAAGGCGGTCGGGTTGTCGATGAGCACCGGCTCGCCGCGGGGGATGAGCGGGTCATCGGGGAGTGTCTGGGGCGGGGATTGGTCGACGCCCGACTCCGCCAGCGCGTGCTGGGCGGCGCGTCGGCGTCCACGGTAATCGGGGGGACGGAAGGGGCGGCGGGGTTGGGCGTCGTCGTGGGTCATGCGCGGCGGCGGATCGAGGTAGGAGTGCGGCGCAGCGGTTACACTGGGCCATCCCATGGCGGAAACTCAGGGCATTCTATTCACCGCGTTCGAGCCCAGCGGCGATGCGCTGGCGGCGAAGATGATAGCGCGTCTGCGGCAGGTCCGCCCGGACCTGCACATCTGGGGCTACGGCGGTCCGAGGATGGAGGCCGCCGGCGCGGAACTCCTGGAGACGACGACGCGCCACGCCGTCATGCTCGTGGGCGCGGCGCAGCAGGCGATGGCGCACCGCAAGCGGCTGGAGCGGCTGCGCGCAACGCTGCAGCGCAGGCCCATCGCGGCGCTGGTCCCGGTTGATTCGCCGGCGGCGAACTGGTCCATCTGCGATTTGGTCAGGCGCACGCAGCCCGGGGCGAAGATCGTGCACCTGGCGGCGCCGCAGTTGTGGGCCTGGGCGCCCTGGCGCGTCCGCAAGCTGCGCCGGCTGACGGATCATGTGCTCTGCCTCTTGCCGTTCGAGCCGGAGTGGTTCGCCAGGCACAACGTCCCGGCGACATTCGTGGGCCACCCGATCTTCGAGAACGGCACCGGCGCGCCGCGGTCGGACATGGACGGCCTGCCGGTCAAGGGCTCGGGCGGCTGGCCGCGCATCGCCCTGCTCCCCGGGTCGCGCCCCGGCGAGTGGCAGAAGAACTGGCCGACGATGCTCCGGGCCTACACGAACCTGCTGGGGCGATACCTCGACCTGGTCGGGGTGGTCGCGGCGGTGGACGCGCCGGCCGCCGAGGCGTTGACGGAGATCGCCACGCGGATGGAGCCCGACGTGGCGGGCGTGGCGCGTGGGCTGCAACTCGCGGTCGGACGCGCCGACGACGTCATCGCCTGGGCCGACGTGGTGCTCGCCGTCTCGGGCACCGTCACGCTCCAGGTCGCCGCGCACCGCAAGCCCATGATCGTCCTCTACAACGTCAACCCCTTCGCCTGGCACCTGGCGGCGCGCTGGTTCGTCTGGACCCGCACGTTCTCGCTGCCCAACCTCATCGCCCAGTCGATGGGCATGCAGAAACCGGTGACCGAACTCGTGCCGCACTTCGGCTCGCCCCGCCCGGTGGCGGACCATCTTGATCAGCTCATCCGCGACGAGGAGACGCGCACCTCGCAGATCGCGGCGCTGGATCAGGTCTGCGTGCCTTTTGCCGGGCATCCGTTCGCGGAGTTGGCGGCGGCGAAGCTGCTCGAGGTGATGGAAGGCAAGGCCGCTTCCTGATCCGGGGGTCTTTGTAGGGTGGTGCTGAGTCCGCGAAGCCCACCATCTGCGTATTCGTGTGCCGAAGAGCGGTGGGCTTCGCGGACTCAGCACCACCCTACAAGAAGGACGCCCGTTTGCGGGCGCGACGCGTTCGGCTCTACACTCTCCGCCCGGTTCCTTCGCAACCCAGACACCCCCACGAGAAAGAGACAAGCATGAAACTGTGCGTAAGCACCTACAGCCTGTGGCGCTGGCGGGCCGACAACAACAAGTCGCTCGAGGAATGCATCGACTGGATCGCCGAGCAGGGCGTCAAGGCGGTCGAGTTCTCCGGCCTGGATGAAAAGGCCAAGACGGACCCGATCGGCCGGGCGACCGAGCTCAAGGCGTACTGCGCCAAGCGCGGCCTGGCAATCGCCGGGTACAGCGTGGGCGGCGAGTTCCTCTGCCCCCCCGAGGCACAGCGGGCGATGATCGAGCAGACCAAGCGCGAGGTTGACGTCGCCGCCGCCCTGGGCGTCAAGAACATGCGGCACGACGTGTCGCGTGGCTTTGGCGACAACGCCAAGGGGCTCAAGATCCCCAAGACCTTCGCCGCCGCGCTGAAGGTGATCGTCCCGGGCGTCCGCGAGGTGACCGAGTACGGCGCCACCAAGGGCGTGAAAACGAGCCTGGAGAACCACGGCTTCTACATGCAGGCCTCCGAGCGGGTCGAGAAGCTGATCAAGGCGGTCAAGCACAAGAACTACGGCCTGACCATGGACATGGGCAACTTCCTCTGCGTGAACGAGAACCCGGTGAAGGCCGTCCGCCGCGTGGCGAAGTATGCCATCATGTGCCACGTCAAGGACTTCCACATCAAGCCCAAGAGCATGGTCCCCCCCTCGGGCTGGTTCAACACCCCCACGCCGATCGCCCTGCGCGGCGCGATCTGCGGCCACGGGGCGATCGACATCCCCGCCGAGCTGAAGCTCATCAAGAAGGCCGGGTACAAGGGCTACCTCTCCCTCGAGTTCGAGGGCATGGAAGAGTCGTCCTGGGCGGTGAAGCTGGGGTTGGAATACCTGACCCGCGAGCTCAAGGCGATCAAGGCCCTGGATTGAGCGTGATTCCCGGTTTATTTGAGCCCATAAACAAGAAGCCCACGCCGCAAAGCGTGGGCTTCTTTGTTTTTAGGTTTTTGCGGTCGATCGGAGAGTCAGGCGAGGTCTTCGCCGAGCTTGTCGATGGCGGCCTCGATCTTGTCGTCGGTCTCGTAGTTGCCCTTGGCGATCTCACCACGGACGCGGTCAACCACGTCCTGGCGGACGTCGGGGAGCTCTGCGAGCTTGCTCAAGAGCTGTGCCGCCTGGGAAAACTCAACGCGGTCGCTCGGCCGAGTCGTGGTGGTGGTGGACTTATCCTGCACGGCCGGGCGGGCACCTTGGGTGGGGGTGGTAACACCCGATCGGCTGACGGGGGTGATTTCGCTCATGGGACCGACTCCTGAGGCACCTTCCGGGATGGACCCGTTGATCCTCGATCAACACGCCAGACCGGTGAAACATTGCGGTAGCTGTTCGTCCCTCTCCAGTGCGTCAACACTGAAGATATCGCCCAACACGGACCCGTGGCTTGAAGGAATGTCCTCGCCCGGGTCAACTGGGTAATGCCAATCTGATCCTAAACTTATGCGCATCTAACGCCTCCGTGCGTCCGAGAAGAGCCACCGTGCCGGGAGTGATCCGACAAGACCGTGCAATCGAACACGGGGACACCATACTGCTGGCCTCAATGACATTATAGGCGTTCCGTTTGAAAATGGTTCATTCGTAGAAAAAATCTCTGCGGCGTCAGCCATCGGGCTCGCCCGGCGCTGTTCCGGGCGCACGGGGATTCGCCGTCGCCGGGGGGTCACGTCGGCCGAGACCAACGGCGAACAACGCCTCACTCCGCCTTGCGGTTCATCAGCCAGCCAAGCTCTTCGAGACGCATCAGCTTCGCCCCGGCCAGCACCACCACCGCCCCGACCGCGCACATGGCGACGAGCTCCGCGCGGAGCTCCCAGCGGTTGAGCGTCATCGGGTCGTAGAGCCAGGTGATCGGCAGGACGGCCGCGGTCATCGCTCCGGTCAAGATCGCGGTGCGGAGCCAGCTCGCCCAGACGCTCCGGTCCACCGGCGAGTCGGTGTAGCGCTGCATCTCGCGGATCAGGAGCGGGCACTGCACCATCGCGGCGATGGCGGTGGACCAGGCCAGCCCGGCGGCGTGGAGAGGCCAAACCAAGATCAGGTTCAGCGCGAAGTTGAGCACGACCATCTTGATGGAGAGCCGCAGGGGGGTGCGGGTGTCCTTCATGGCGTAGAAGCCGCGGGTCAGGACGTGGGTCATGGAGTACGCCCAGATGGCCGGCGCGTAGCCGGCGAGAATCGCGGCGCAGCGGATCGAGTCCTCTGGCGTGAACGAGCCGCGCTCGTAGATCGCGCGGCAGAGCGGGACGCGGATGAGGATGAGCCCGACGCTGGCGGGCAGGCCGATGAACATGGTGAGGCGCAGACCGTGCTGGAGGATGGTGCGGAAGTGGGCGGTGCCTTTGTCGCTGCGTTCGGCGGCGGCGTGGGCGAGGGCGGGGAAGATGGCGGTGGCGATCGCCAGGCCGAACACGCCCAGCGGGAACTGGTAGAGCCGCTGCGACCAGTTGAGCGCCGCGACGCCGCCGGTCGCGATCGGGTAATGGCGCGTGATGCCCAGAAAGGTAAACGTCTTGGCCGGGTCCTCGCTGGAGAGGACGTAGGCGATCAGGTTGTCCATGAATGTGTTGATCTGGAACACCGCCAGGCCGAAGAGCATCGGCAGCATCGCCGCCATGACGAGCTTGAAGGAGGGCCAGGCGTCGCGGACGTGCGTGGTGAGCGGCTCGTGCTTGAGCACGGCCATGAGCTGCCAGACGAGTTGCACCGCGCCGGCGATCACGACGGAAATACCCACGATGTAGGCCGCGTGGCGGAGGCCCGCGTCGTCGTGCACGCCGCGCACCGCCCAGAGGTTGCCGGCGATCATCACGACGTTGAGGAAGATCGGCGTGGAGGCCGGCGCGCCGAACTTGCCGTGCGACTGCAGCACGCCGCCGAAGTGCGCCACGAGGCAGATCATGGGCATGTAGGGGAGCATGACCATGGTGAGCTTGATGGCCAGGGCGGTGTCGGGGTCCCACGCGCCGTGGGCGTAGAGCGCGGCGACCAGCAGCAGCTCGCCGAGGATCGTGATCGATCCGAGCACGACGATCATGACCATGTAGATGAGCGAGGAGAGCTTGCGTGCGGTGGGGGGGTCGTTGCGGAGCAGGTCGGTGTAAACCGGGAGGAACGAGGCCGCCAGCGCGCCCTCGCCGAAGAGGCGGCGGAAGAGGTTGGGGACAAGGAAGCCCATGGAGAAGGCGTCGGAGACCCCGCCCAGGCCGAAGGTGGCGGCCTGCACGGCGTCGCGGATCAGGCCGGTGATGCGGGAGAGGAAGGTCAACGCGCTGACGAGCATGGCCGCGCCGACGAAGCCGGAGCGCGGCGCGTGCATCTGTTCCTCGGTGGGCACGGGCACGACCGCGTCGCCCTCGACGTTGGAGGCCGGCGCGACCGCCTCGCCGATGAACTTCCGCGTCACGGCGTAGGCGATGAACGCCCCCAGCACGCCCGCAGCGACACCGACCCAGTCCCCGTAAAGATCGTGGAGCGAGACCTCGCGCCCTTCACAAAAATACTGTGTCACCTCGTCGATCGGTGCGTAGATGAACGCGACCGCCGCGCCGACGGCGAGGTTGACCGCGAACCGCTTGGCTTTCCCCGCGAGACAGGCACCGATGATGAGGAACGCCAGCCCGCCGAACGCACCGGAGTGCAGCCACTTGTCGAACCCGACGCCGGCGATGTCGGGCCGATCGATGTGGAGGTTGGGCCAGTGCGTCGCGGCCGCGAGCAGGGGCCAGTAGATGAGCAGCGCCCAGCGGGCCGCGCGGAGGGTGAAGTCGCCGATCTCCTGCCGGCGTGAGCCGTTGAGGGGGGCCGAGGATGTGGTGCGGGGTGCGGAGTGCATAGGGAAGAAAAATCGCAGGCTCTTCCCCTCTCCCACCGGGAGAGGGTGGCGAGTCCGCGAGCCGGGTGAGGGGATCCGCGGCCGGAAGGGTCATGCGGGATCGCACGGGCCACGCGGCCGGTGATCCCCTCACCCCTGCCCTCTCCCGGAGGGAGAGGGGGCAAAGAAGCACACGCTACGCACCACGCGCTCCCATCCCCGCCACGCTCTGCGCGAGCTGGCGGTAATCGTGGGCGCCGGGGCACTGCGGGGCGTAGGTGAAGATCGTCTGCCCGAAGCTGGGGCACTCGGCGAGCTTGATGTTGCGGCGGATCGGCGGCTGGAGCACCACCGCGTCGCGCCACGGCACCTCCATCGGCCGGGCCGCCTCGAGGAAGCCCGCCAGGTCCGCCAGCACCTCGCCCGCCAGGATCGTCTGCGCCTCGTGCATGCAGAGCACGATCCCCGTCACGCGCAGCGACGGGTTCACCCCCTGCTGCACCAGCCCCACCGTCTGCAACAATTTGGAGAGCCCCTGCAACGCCAGGTAGTGCGCCTGCATGGGGACGAAAACCTCCGTCGCCAGGGCGAGCGCGTTGACGGTGAGCAGGCCCAGGCTCGGCGGGCAATCGATCATCACGTAATCAAAACCCTGCGCCAGCAGCGCCGCGGTCTTTTCGCGCAGCACGCCCTGCGCCCTGCCCTCGGCCGCGAGCGACGCCAATTCGGACTCGACGCCGGCCAGATTCGTCTCCGCCGGCAGGATGGACATGCGTTCACCAACCTGCTGCGCCACGTCAACCGCCGAGACGGCCGGGTCGGTGAGCATGTCATAGACGGAGCGCTCGAGCGTCTCGGGATCGACGCCCATGTGGAGCGTCAGGTGTGCCTGCGGGTCGAGGTCGATGAAGAGCACGCGTGCGCCCTGCTCGGCCAGCGCCGCGCCGAGGTTGGCGGTGGTGGTCGTCTTGCCGACACCGCCCTTCTGGTTCATGAAGGCGACGACGCGCGGCCCGCGCCCGGACCCCCCGGGCGCACCGGTAGCGTTCGACGGCGTGGCGGCGGGTGGATGGACGGGCGGATCACTCAAGACCGACGCCTCCGTGCGTCAATTGGGGTTGAGCCGAGTATAGCAAGGTCTCCCGTGGTTTCTCCGGCCATAACGGGTAAAATGACCCGCTTGCCCATATGTGTCCGCCGCCCTTGGGGTGAAACCGATATGACGACCACCGCCGCCACCGCCGACCCGCTTGTGCTCGCCAAGGCGAAGCTCGCCGCCGGGACGCTGATCCCCGCCGACCTCGACGCGCTGGTCATCGCGGCCCGCACCGGCAGGCATGGCCGCGTGCGCCAGCGCATCATGTACCTGCACGCGGCCCACCCGACCATCCGCGCCGAGGTGCTCAGCACCGCGATCCACGAACCCGTGCCCGGCTCGGTCACGCAGATCGACCCGCTTGCGCCCCCCTCGCCCTACGCGACCGTCTTCGACGCCATCCTCGACGGCTGGCGCGTCATCCACTTCCCCAACCAGCTCGCGCCGTTCGACGACCGCGAGATCGACGTCGTGGGTTACGAGTTCGTCCTCGAAAAGCTGGAGGCCTATCCCGATGCCTGACACCACCACAACCGCCGCGCCGCCGCCCGCGCCCCCCGCGCTGCGTCAAGAAGACCTGCTCACCGATGAACAGGTGATGCACTTCATCAACCGCGGATATCACCTGGTCGAGCCCGATTTCGCGCCGGGGTTCAACGAGGCGACGCTCGCCGCGCTGGAGGCGACGACCGACCACGGCAACGGTGTGCTGGACGCCGTGCCCGCGCTCTACCAGGTGTACAACCACCCCAAGGTGCGCGGCGCGCTGGTCAGCCTGCTCGGCCCCGACATGCGGATGAACGAACACCGCCACTGCCACGTCATCTCGCCCGGCAACCAGAGCCAGGGCTGGCACCAGGACGGCACGAACGTCCGTCACCACCAGACGTGGACCGTGCTCGCAATGTACTACCCGCAGACCGTCACGCCGGACATGGGGCCCACCGTCATCCTCCCCGGCACGCACTTCCGCAACGCCCCCACCGACCGCATGGTGAACTACACCAACGTCAAGGGGTGCCGGTTCCTCACCGTGAAGGCGGGCACGGTGGCGATCACGCACTACGACCTCTGGCACGCCGGCACCGTCAACCGCTCGCAGCGCAAACGCTACATGCTCAAGTTCCTCTTCGACCGCAAGACCGCGCCGGAGAAACTCGGCAAGCCCTCGTGGAACCACGACCCGGTCGGCGGCGACAAGCTCGCCCAGGGCATGGTCGGTGAGATGGTCGGCCCGATCACGCACTACGGCTCGGACTACTACAAGGAGTGGGAGCTCCGCCGCGAGATGTGGGAGTGGTACATGGGCCGCGGCAAACGCCTCCCCGCGGGGGCGTTCAAGGATTTGCTGAGCTGATTTGCCGGGTACAATTCACTACTCAATCCCTCAGTGAGACCCCGCGATGACCGCCACCGCCACGACCGTTACGCCCTCCCCCGTCACGCCGCGCCCCTGGACGGCCAAGCCGATCGACAGGCAGTACCTGCTCAGCGACGAGCAGGTCGCCAAGTTCGTCGTGCACGGCTACATGCTCGTCACGCCCGAGCACCGTGCCGGCGTGAACGAGACGATCGACGCGCAGCTCTCGGCCATGACCCGCAACCCGGGCAACGACATCCTCGACGAGGTCCCGCTTCTTTATGAGGTGTACAACCACCCGATGGTCCGCGGCGCGCTGGCGAGCCTGCTGGGCCACGACGTCGCCATGCACGAACACCGCCACTGGCACAACCGCGGCCCCGGCCCATGGTCGCAGGGCTGGCACCAGGACAGCACCAACGAGCGCCACCACCAGGTCCGCGTCGTCCTGGGCCTGTACTACCCGCACGACGTCACCCCCGAGATGGGCCCGACCGTCATCCTCCCCGGCTCGCACTTCCGCAACTGCCCGACCGACCGCATGGCGACCTACGGCAACATCCGCGGGCAGGTCCCTGTCACCGTGAAGGCGGGCACCGTCGCGATCACGCACTACGACATCTGGCACGGCGGGTCGATCAACCGCTCCAGCCGCGTCCGCCACATGCTCAAGTTCCTCTTCAACCGAACCAGCGAGCCGACCGGCCCGGCGTGGAACCACGACCCGGTCAAGGGCCCGGCGATCGCGTCGGAGTACTTCGGCCACTGGAGCCCCAACACCGGCCAGAGCGACAGCTACAAAGAGCGCGGCCTCCGCGCCGAGTGCTGGAACCACCTGATGGGCAAGACCAAGGCGCCCGTCGAGACGAAGGCGTCGTCGGGCGGGTATTGAGCGGCCTCCATTCCGGACGAGCCGCGACCGTGAGGGAGCGGTATTCTTTTCCTGACTCATCCGCTCTCCGCATCACAGAACAAAGCGAACCGGAACCGCTCCCTTATGGTCGCGGCTCGTCCAGAGCCGATAACCGCGCCAGCGCTCCGCTCCCCCGCGTTGCGTTACAATGATCGTTCCGCGATCAATCGGTGTGTACCCGGGAGGGGTGCTCGACAGGGGCGATCATGGGCAGGTCTGCCAGCGACGACAGCGACCAGGGCGACGATATCCCCGACGAAGCAACCGAGCCACGGCCCGGGCGGACGCGGCGCGCCGAGCCGTTGCTCATGGAAGTCGCGTGGGAAGTCTGTAACCAGTTGGGCGGCATCTACACGGTGCTGCGCTCCAAGGTGCCCAGCATGCTCGCGCGCTGGGGCACACGTTACGTGCTGATCGGGCCGTACAACGCCGCCTCCGCCGCCGTCGAGTTCGAGGCCACCCCCCTCTCGGGCGCGGTCGGCCAGGTCGTCAAGCAGATGCGCGACCTGGGCATCGGCGTGCATTACGGGCGCTGGCTCGTCACCGGCCGGCCGCACGTCGTGCTCATCAACTACCTCGACGTCTTCCCCCGACTGCACGAGGTTAAATACCGCCTGTGGCGCGACCACGGCATCTCGATGCCCGGCGACGACGAGCTGCTGAACAACGTCGTCGCGTTCGGCGAGCTGGCGCGGATGTTCCTGAGCCTGCTGGCGAACAAGGAGGGCGGCCGGCGCACGCTGGTGGCGCACTTCCACGAGTGGATGGCGGGCGTGCCGATCCCGATGCTGCGCAACGAGAAGTGGCCCGGGGCGATCGTCTTCACCACGCACGCGACGCTGCTGGGCCGGTACCTGGCGATGAACGACAAGCAGTTCTACGACCACCTGCCGTTCTACGACGCCCCCGCCGAGGCCGTGAAATACCGCTGTGATGCGCAGTACAAGATCGAGCGCGCCGCCGCGCACGGGGCGCACGTCTTCACCACCGTGAGCGACGTCACCGCCGAGGAGTGCCGCCACCTGCTGGGCCGTCAGCCCGAGGTGCTGCTGCCCAACGGCCTGAACATCCAGCGTTTCGCCGCGTTGCACGAGTTCCAGAACCTCCACCGCATCTACAAGCAGAAGATCCACCGCTTCACCATGGGGCATTTCTTCCCCAGCTACTCCTTCGACCTGGACAAGACGCTCTACTTCTTCACCTCCGGCCGGTACGAGTACAGCAACAAGGGCATGGACCTCACGCTCGAGGCGCTGGCGCGGCTGAACTGGCGGCTCAAGCAGGCGAACACCGGCGTGACGGTCGTCTTCTTCATCATCACCCGGCGCCCGCACCGCTCGATCAACGTCGCCACACTGCAGAACCACGCGATGCTCGACGAGATCCGCACCGTCGTCGAGTCGATCCGCGACCAGCTCACCGAGCCGCTCTTCCACTCCGCCGCCGCCGGGAAAATCCCCGACCTCAACACGCTGGTGGACGAGTACTGGCTCCTGCGCCTCCGCCGGACGATCCACGCCTGGAAGCGCGACCAGCTCCCCGTCGTCGCCACCCACGACCTGGTCGATCAGAACGACGAGGCGCTCAACCAGATCCGCAACTGCCGTTTGTTCAACCACCAGCACGACGCGGTCAAGGTCATCTACCACGCCGACTTCATCACGCCCGCCAACCCGCTCTTCGGCATGGAATACGACCAGTTCGTGCGTGGCTGCCACCTGGGCGTCTTCCCGTCGTACTACGAGCCCTGGGGCTACACCCCGCTGGAGTCCATCGCGCTGGGCGTGCCCGCGATCACGAGTGATCTGTCGGGCTTCGGGTCGTACCTCGTGCAGCTCCTGCCCGACCACGAGGACCGCGGGCTGTACGTGCTGCGGCGGCGCTACGCCTCGTTCAACGACTCTGCCGACGAGCTGGCCGACCGCATGTTCCGCTTCGCCAACCTCAACCGCCGCGAGCGCATCGCCCTGCGCAACAACGTCGAGTCCTTCAGCGAGCACTTCGACTGGCACAACCTGGCCCGCCGCTACCACGAGGCCCACGACCTGGCGATCGACCGCGCGGGGTGATCCGTTTCCCGACCGTCCGTGTTATCATCGCCCGCGTCTTACCCCTCTCAGGAGCTCCCCATGGCACGTCTCGTCCGCCACGACGCCGTCGGCCCCATCGAGGTCAAGCCCCAGGAAAAAAGCGTCTGGGTCTGCGCGTGCGGCCTGTCGCAGAGCCTGCCCTTCTGCGACGGCTCCCACAACGCCGCGAAGAAGAACGAAAAGCCCGGCACCCTGTGCATCTACGACAAGGCGCGCAAGGCCGTCGTCGAGACCAAGCCTGACGCGTGACCGGTCGCGCCGCGGGATGAAACAGGGTTAGCCCCTCATGACTTGGCGAACCGCACTGCTAACCATCGGCGGCAAGTCGGCCCATTCAATGGTCGACGACCGTTTTGCATCGCAGCTCCCGACCGGGCAACTGCAAACTCTCCACTGGTTCGGGGTCTACTGCACCCGCGATCCGGGGCCGGCGTTCTGGCATCCACAAGAACAGGATGCTTTGGACGCGGTGGAGAATGATCTCATCAGATTGTTTGGCCAATTCGGACATGGCTGGGCGGTGTACGTACAGCGTTTGGACTCGCGCGGGGTCCGTGAGTATTACGTCTATTCGGGAACCGGTGCGAGCTTGGGTAATGTGCTTCCCGCGTTGCAAGCGTTGCATTCTGGCCGCCGGTTGGAGCACGAGACCATGCAGGATCCGACTTGGTCACAGTACAAAATATGGCTCCAGCGGCTGACGGCCGTCGGATAACCGGCCGCTGCCGTGGACGAGTCTGCGCCGCGGGATGAAACAGATTTATGCGTTGACCGGGGGAACCGGCGCGAACGGCAGCGGTTTGCGCGTGCCGACGCTGGGCGTCCGCATCAGCGCCCGCTGCATCTCGGTGGTCGCCATCGGCCGGTATTTGTCGCACCAGTCGGTTTCCGTCCATGTCGAGTGGCCGGGCGAATACTTGTAGAGCAGCGACCTGCGCCGGTTGGGCGAGACCCATTTCCGCGTGCCGTGCACCAGCGCCTCGGTAAAGATCAGCATGTCGCCCGCCTTGAGCGAGGGCTGGACGACCAGCGGCGAGGTGTGGTCCGGGTGCCAGTCGAGGTTGGACTTGTGGCTGCCCGGGAGGCAGTGGAACCCGCCGTCGCCGGGGTTCACGTCTTCGAGCGCATACATCACGACGACCAGGCCGTTGTACATCTTGCCGGCGTGCCACTGGTACTGGTGCTCGCCGTGGTCGGTGCGCGGCCCGCCGTGGACGTTGTCCCGGGCGGGATTGTCTTTGGCGAGCTGGATGCCGTACGCATGGTCAAGGCGGAACCACTCCCCGATCATGGTGCGGAGGATGTCGAGCGTGCGCGGGTGCTCCATCAGCTCGAAGAAGATGGGGTCGTAGCCGAGAAAATCGAAACCGAACTCGACCTTCGGATCGATCTTGGCGTCGATGATGCGGTTCATCTCGCGCAGCCGATCGGGGGCGATCAGGTTGCGGTAGATGATCACGCCGTTGAGGTCGAACTCGTAGATTTCGGGTTGGGTCATCATGTTGGCTGGTCCCATCCCTCTCCCCTTGCGGGAGAGGGGCTCAATCACCCCTCGACGGGCTCCCACTTCTCGAGGATGAACTCGTAGCCCAGCACGTCGATCTCCCTGTCGTCGAAGGGCGCCATCTGGAGGGGGAAGTGGATGACGCGCCAGCCGTCGATGATTGCCTCGTGGACGGTGTTGTAGGTGGGGTCCTTCTGCATCGGGTCCATCTGCGACATGCCACCGGGGCGCGGCTCATGCAGCGCCGCGCCGACCAGCGCCGAGCCGATGTTGGGCGTGGTGGCGTGGAGGTAGAGCAATCTCTGGCGGCAGTGTGCTGCGGTGGTCGTGGTGGTCATGTGGGTTCTCCCGTGGGGATCGCGGATTCTATCGTGAGGCGGAGCATCGCGTCGGCGGCTCCACCCATAGCCCCCGGCTCGGCCGGGGGGTTCTTCGTTGGATCAACGTACGCGCGGCGCGCTCCCGGTGGCCGGTGATTGCTCGCGGTACCCCCCCGGCCGAGCCGGGGGCTATGGGATTCACTTCACGCGGATTTTGTGCCAACGGATGTTCGAGGCGTTCTCCTCGACGCACCAGAAGGCCGACAGCACCGTGCCGTCGGGCAGGCGGGTGACCGTCGGGCAGCCGAACTTCAGCGAGGTGAACTGCTCCATCTTGTTCTTCGCGTCGCGGCTGTAGGAGGCATCGCCCTGCACGCCCCAGACCGGCTCGTCCGCCAACCGAATCCATTTATCGCCCTCGATCTTGCCCAGGTGCGCCCAGAGGCCCTTCACGTCGGCGCGGCGGTAGATGACGAGGAAGTGGTTGTCCGGCAGGGCGACGGGCGTGGCGGTCTCGCCCAGCAGCGGGGCATCGACGACCGGGCTGAATGTCCTCCCGCCGTCGCGTGAGAAGGCGAAACCGTTGGGCAGGTTCGCGCTGGTGGCGAAGCTGAAGCGCCAGCAGAGCGCCATGATCCGGCCATCGCTGAGCGTGATGTATTTCTGCTCCCACGTCGTGGTGCGCGTCGCGGTGCCGTCGTGGACGACGGTGACGTGCGGCCATGTTTTTCCCGCGTCGTCGGAGGCGAGGGTGAGCCCCTTGAGACCGATGCCGTAGCTCCCCTGCCAGTCCGGCCAGGTGGAGGTGGGCACGATCCAGCGGTTGGCGTCGAGATAGATGAGCGGCGAGCAGACCTCGAGGTGGTCCCACTTGGTGGAGTTGTTCATCGGCCGTGGGGTGGACCACGTGCGCCCCTGGTCCTTCGACTCGACAAGGATCATGCGGCCCGGAACGAAGCCCTGGGTCTTGGAGTTGCCCAATCCCTCGTCGCT
This sequence comes from Planctomycetota bacterium, assembly GCA_021413865.1. Classification (GTDB taxonomy): domain Bacteria; phylum Planctomycetota; class Phycisphaerae; order Phycisphaerales; family Phycisphaeraceae; genus JAIOPN01. The sequence continues at coordinate 33,512 of JAIOPN010000009.1, forward strand.
CACCGTGCGGTCGAACTCGCAGCCGAAGCCCATGATCCGCCCGTCCGGCGCGCGTGAGAGGCGGCAGGTGGTCGAGACCGGGTGCTTCGACTCATCGGGTTTGAAGATCAGGCTCGGCTCGGACCAGGTCTGCCCGCCGTCGGCCGACCGGCTGCAATAGGACCTTACATCCACGGCCTCGAACGCCTGCCCGGTGTCGAACCCCGCCAGCAGCTCGCCGCCGGGCAACTGCACCAGCGAGGGGAAATAGGCGTGCCGCGAGACCAGGTGCGGCTTGGGGTTGCGGTAAACCAGTCCGGTGGAAAGAATCTCGATGCTGGGCACGACGGGTACTCCATGTCCGTGGGGCGTTTGACCGATCGTTGTAAGGCCGATGATCCCCGACCGCAAACCCTGATCTATAGTCCCTCCCGCGCCCCGTCTCTCGAGCCGTCACATGACCCAGCCCGACACCGCCGACTGGAAACGCACGACCTTCCTCGACGGGCTCCGCGGCCTGGCGGCGTTCTACGTCCTGGTCGGCCACGCCCGCTACCTCCTCCACGAGGGCAACCCCGACGGCTTCGCTAAACACGCGGCGGAGTATTCGACGCTCAACAAGATGCTGTTTTACGCCCTCTCGGTGTTCCGCTGGGGCCACGAGGGGGTGCTCTTTTTCTTTGTCCTCTCGGGGTTCGTGATCCACCTGCGGTACGCCCGGAAGGTCCAGGCCGAGGGGATGAACGCCCAATTCGGCTGGCCGGGCTACGTCTGGCGCCGCATACGCCGCCTGTATCCGCCGCTGCTCCTGGCCATCGCGCTGACCTGGGCGCTGGATTCGGTAGGCACGAGCGCCGGTTACGCGATCTATTCCGGACAAACGCCCTACGGCCAGATCAACAGCGAGTTCGGCCGCGCCGCGTCCGGCCATACCCCGGCCATACTGCTGGGCAACCTCGCGTTCCTGATGAAGATCTACGTCCCCGCCTTCGGCACCGACGGGCCGCTCTGGTCGCTCATGTACGAGTGGTGGTTCTACATGATCTTCCCGCTCTTCTGGCTCCTCTCGCGGCGCTCGATTGCGCTGGCGACGGCGGTGATGGCCGCGATGTATGTGCTGACGCGGTTCCGCGCCGTCGGCGAGCTGGCCGACCAGATTGTCCCGATGAAGGTGCCCTTCCAGGTCTTCACGATGATGATCATCTGGTGGTTCGGTGTGCTGCTGGCGGACATCTACGCCGGCCGTCTGCGCATCCCGTTCGCCGCGCTGGCGCCGCTGACCGTGCTGGTGCCGGTCGGGCTGCTCTGCAACGACCGGCTGGGCCAGTGGGGTGGGCTGGTGGTCGGGCTTGGGTTCGTCGGCGTGATCGCCTCGGGCTTCACGCTCCAGCGCGCCGGGTTCAACCTCGCGGTGCTCAACATGCTCAAACCCCTGGGGAACATGTCCTACACGCTCTACGTCTGCCACATGCCGATCATCGCCTTTCTCAGCGGGTGGCTGATGAGCCGGAGCCCCGGGTCGCTCCTGCCGCGGCACTTCGGCTGGGTCCCGGTGGGCGTCGTCATCGCGGTGGTCTTCTCGTGGTTGGCGCACTTCGTCGTGGAGAAACCCTTCACGCGCGAGGGGAAGAAGAAAACCGCCGAAGCGCCGGCGACGACCGGCGACGCGTAAACGGCTGTTTTTTGTCTGGTGGGGTGGGCGTCCCGCCCGCCTCCGCGCATCGCACCTGAGGCAGGCGGGACGCCTGCCCCACCAAACCATCATCACTTCGCGGGTGCCGGGTTTTCGGCGTGTGGTCCGCTCACCAGCGGCGCAACGATGTCGCGCCAGATCGCGTACGCCTTGGCGTTGATGTGCACGTTGTCGCGGACGAACTCGGCACGGAGGTGGCCGTTCGCGTCGGTGAAGTGGCCGTGCAGATCGACATATTCTGCCCCGAGCAGGGCGGCCTTATGACGCACCTCGTTGTTCAGCGAGGCGATGTCGCCGGCGATGTCGCGCAGCCCCTCCGCCGCGGGCGCGAGCACGGGCAGCACGCTCTGCACATAGACGCGCGGCGGCGGCGAGGAGGCACGCAGGCGGTGCACGATGTTGGTCACCCGCTCGGCGACCGCGTCGGGCGTCGAGCCCTGCAGCAGGTCGTTGATCCCGATCATCACGAAAACCGCGGCGGGCCGTGTGGCGATGACGTCGTCGAGCCGTTTGGACAGGTCGAGTGTGGTGTCGCCGTCGAGGGCCCGGTTGTGGACGCGGTGCCCCGGGAACGCCTCGGCCCAGGGGAAGCCGTTGGTGATGCTGTCGCCGAGGAAGACCACATCACCCGGCTCGTGTGGCACGAGGCGGAACACCGTGGCGCGGTCGTCCTTCCACCGCGCGGGTGCGTACTCGTTCTCGACGACCCCCATCTTCCCGATCAGCCACGACCACCCGCCGCGCGGGGCCGCCACGCGCCACGCCGCCGCCACAAGCGCCACGTTCACCAGCAGTGAGATCACCAGGAGTGTCGGCAGAAGCCGGAGTCGCATGCAGGGGCTCTCAGCCGAACATGATCGGCGTCACCGGCGCGTCGGACCAGTACCCCCGGGCCAGCGCCTCGGTCCGCACCGTGTCGAGCACGCGCATCATCAGTGTCACGTCGCGATCGATGTTTGCCAACTCCGGTTCGTCCGAGGAGGCGTCGCCGTTCTCGTCGACGAAGCTGCCTTCGAGCAGGTGCTGACGGATTTCGGGTTCGAGCGACTCGATCGGCTGGTCGTGCGCCGCTTCGACGATGCGCATCGTATCGGGCAGGAACTTACGCAGCATCCACAACCCGTCCACCACCGGTTTCCCGCCGGCCGACTTGTCGTGTGCCATCACCAGCTTCGCCCATTCCTGCGACAGTGCGTCCTGCGCGAGCGCTTCGAGAGAATCGAGCGTGAACATCGCGGACCTCCTTTCGCGGCTACCGGATTCTCAAACCCCAATCGTGACGCATGGATAGATGAATGATCAATGATGGCGATCAATGCGCGTCAGACGATATTGGGTTTTCAGGTCCGGCCGAGGAGGCGTTCCGGCCGATTCACCCTCTCTATTATTAGAACTTATCGAACAGGCGGCCGCGAATCAATGGTTATTTTTACCTATTTTCACATTCTCTCATCCGGTAGTGCGACCCGCAGGGCATTTTCGGCCGGGGAACCGGGCGGGAGGATGTCGCCGACGATCTGCGCCACCGCCTGCCGCTGACCGGGCCAGACGAACAACCGATCCGCATGGTCACGCGGCACCCAGCGCAGGGCGTCGTGGGCGTCGTCGAGTTTCGGCTCGACGCCCGGTGAGACCTCGGCGGCGAAGCCCGGGCTGAGCATCACGCTGTCCAGCGCGTGCAGGAAAAAGGCGTTGACGGTTTCAAGCTGCCACGCCGCGATCAGCCCCGACCCGACGGCGTAACCGGTCTCCTCCTTCAGCTCACGCAGAGCCGCGGCGGCGGCCGTCTCCCCCTCTTCGATATGCCCCATCACCGGCTGCCACGAGCCGACCATCGCCCCCTTGGACCGGCGGAGCTGCAGGAACTCCACCGCCCCCTGCGCGACGCGCCGAAAGACATACACCTCGACAATGTCGGTCCTCACCTTCGGGCCTGGCATGGTGCGAGTATATCGGCGCGCGGCGGATCACCCGCGCGCTAATTTCTTCGCGAGCACCGCGCGGAAGACCTCAAGCGGGGCTTCCGCATGCGTCCATTCCCAGAATTGTTCCTTTGCCTGATACACGAACATGTCCACGCCCGATACGGTGACACAACCGGCGGCCTTCGCCTCGCGCAGCAGGCGCGTCTCAATTGGGTTGTAGATCGTGTCGAACACTACCGTCTCCGGACCCCAACTCTTCATTTCCGTCACAGGGATCGGCGTCTCATTTATGTTGGGATACATGCCGATCGGTGTGCAGTTGATGAATATCTCGCAGCAGGAATCACACAGTTTGTCCAGCCGGGCAGCGACAACTTTACCACCACCGAATGCTGCTCGAACATTTTTCCCATCAAATTGCGCCGCCAGAGCCTGCGCTTTCTCCATTGTGCGGTTATAAATCACGACTGTCGCGCCATAGCTTGCGAAGCCCGCAACGACAGCCCGTGCTGCGCCGCCCGCCCCGATTACTGCCACACGCTTACCGCGCAAATCTCCTCGGTTGATTCGGATCGCATCACAGACCGCGTCGAGCGCGGCAGCGAAGTCGGTGTTGAATGCTAAAAGCGAGCCGTCGTCGCGCACGTGCAGCGTGTTGGCGGCGCCGATGCTTTCGCAGAGCGGTTCGATCATCCCACCGCGATCCTTGACGAAGCGGATCAGGTTTTCCTTGTGCGGGATCGTGACCGACGCGCCGCGGAAGTGCAGCCCTTCCGTGTCGACCCACGAGCCGACGGTGGCCTTGAAATGTTCGTACTCCGGCGGGATGGGCATGGGCAGGTACACGCCGTCGTGCCCGGCGGCGTCGAAGCCGGCGTTGTGGACGGCGGGGCTCATGGAGTGGCCGACGGGGTGGCCGATCACGCCGTACACCCGCGTCGCCGGACCGATGCGGTCCCATCGGTAGAGGCGCTTGAGCTGATCGACGGTCGGCTGGCCGGGCGCGGTGCCCGAGCCGGCGTCGAGCGCGGCGAAGGTCAGGAAGGCGCCGAATTTTTTGGCGAGCACACGGCTGGCCAACCCTTCTTCGCCCATGCAGAGCGCGATGGCCGGCTTGTGCTTCTGGCGCAGGATGTCGAACGCCTCGAGGTTGTCGCGCAGCGAGCGCGCCTTCCACGCGACCTTCACGATGCGGCAGGCCGGGGCGGCCACCATCGCCTCGATGCGCTGGTAGAGGTCGGCCGGCCGCGTCTTGAAGTCGTGGCTGGAGAGGATCAGCCCCGTGTCGGTTGGGCGGACCTGTCCGGGGTGATCAACGACCAGGCCGATTTTCTGGCGCAGGTTCGCGGAACTCTGGTAGGCGGCGAGTTCGACGTCGATGTACGCGGGGCGTCGGCCGCCCGACGCGCCGCCGGTTTCGCCCAGCCCCACGTGCTCGAGGAGGCTGATCCGCGCCTGCTCGTCGCCGTCGTACTGCCCGCCCTCCCAGGTCGGCCGACAGGTGATGATGCAGGGCAACGCGCTGCGGTTGACCAGCTCGATCACCCGGGCCGCATTGTCGGCGAAGAGGTCGATGCGGAACTCGACCAGGTCGGCCCCGGCCTCGGCGGCGCGCGCCGCCGCCGCCAGTGCCTGCTCAAGCGTGTGGACCAGGATGGAAACGGTCAACCGCGTCACGGGGACAGTGTATGCGGGAGATGTCGCGCGGTCAGACATGGGTGCCACACTGCATCCCGGAGGGTGCGGTGTGTCTTTGGTCCGGCTGAGAAATCTGAGGGTCCATCAAGACACACCGCACCTAAGAAGGATGCAGTGTGGCACCCGGACAGACTTGCGCTAACGCGCGACCCGCCTTATCGCCGCTCCCGCGACGTGCCCGCCGAACCCGGCGGCGAAGACGGCGTGGGTGGAGGTACGGTTCAATGTTCGCGACCCAGACTTGATCGGGAACTGTGTTGCGATCGGCCGCTCCAGCCAAGGCATGGGCGGTACACGTCCGCTCTTGGCGCTCAGGCACGCCAGGACGAGCGAGACCAGGCCCGACGCGCCCAGCCCATGCCCGAGAGCGCCTTTCGAGGCGTAGATCGATGGCATGAGTCCAGAGTCATTCTGTCCAGAGTCCAGAGTCGAGGAAGCGCAGGATCGCCTCTGGGTGAGAGATTCCTCATACACCGCCAGTTCCGCCGCGTCGTTCTCCGGCGTCCCGGTCGCGTGGGGGTGAAGGACGTCCACGTGCCCCACCCCAAAAATATCCTCCGCCACCCGCCGCAGTGCCGGCATCCCCGGCGCGGCCCGGATCAGGTCGTGGCCTTCACAGGCGATGGCGGTCGTGACCAATTCGACGAGTGAAGAGAGTCCAGAGTCATTCTGTCCAGAGTCCAGAGTCGAAGAGACGGGAGGTTGAGTTGTCGGGTGTTTCTTCGTCTCTCGACTCTGGACTCCGGACTCGGGACTCGGGACTACTTCTAAAACCACTGCCGCCGCCAGCTCCGCGAGCATGAACCCGGAACGTCGTTCATCCAACGGCCGGGCGGCGTACTGTTCCGCGGCCAGAACGGGCAACACACCCAACCGTTCATAGCTATGGATGAACATCGGTAGGAGCGCCGCCTCGGAGGTGACTACGAGGATGCGTTTGGGTCCGGGATGGCCATCCGGACCGGTCTCGTGGAGCAGGCGTTGCCGGGCCTGATGAACGGCGGTCAGGCTGGAGGCGCAGGCCGCCACCGTGGTGGTGATATCTCCAATGTTGAGGCGGTGTTGCAGGTGATGGGCGAGGTATCCCACCGGGCCCATGGCGTGGGCGTCGGCGTACTTGGGGTTGATGAGGCCGCCCATCCCAAGCCGGTCTGAGCCCGCCTTGCGTTTGGCGGCGGCATCCTTCCCCGCGTAGCCCCCCTTGATCTCCGTGAGGTTCACCCCTGCCGCCCGGCTCATCGCCACCACTGCCCCCTTGCTCACCCCCAAAATCGCGGGGATCGGGTCTTCGCCATGACCGGTGTTCACCCCGGCCATGAAAAGCGCCTCCCGCGCCGCCCGTTCCGCCAGGTCGATCGCCGGGTCCTGCGTCGCGTGCTGGGCGACGACCACGCCCCCCAGCGCCCGGACCAGGTCCACCGGAGCGATGTCCGAGGGCAGCCGTTCGGCGCGGTCGCTCAGCGTCCGTCCGGCGAGCAGCGCGGAAAAGGTCTCCCAGGCGCCAAGGCCCAGAGGGGTGACCAAGCCGAAACCGGTGATAAGGATGCGTGTATTGGGGGGCATCGCGTCTGCGGGGTGCGGAAGGGCGGACTCTAACACAACCACAAATCCCTTGGCAGTGCCGCGACCCGCCCAGTATAATGGCCCCCTAACAGGGGCCGGGACGCCCCAGCACCTACGCCGCCTCACTGTGATGGGACCATGGATGGTGAATCACCCATCGGGTTCGTGGACAGGGGAGAGACAGGGTTCACTCGGGCGGCGATCGTTCTTTATGAACTGCGAAGGATTTGCAAGGGTTCAGCCGAGTCGAGAGCCTCGACGGTAGCGAACGATCGCTGTTCCTCCCGTCATGCTGATTCCAGGGGCGTTCAGGGGCTCGGCAAGGCCGATTGAAGCATGAAGATCGACCCCCGCTTCATCAAGGAGTCCGGCCCGGAGGTCTTCACCGGCAATGAGCTGCTGGTGAAGGGGGCTCTGGAGACCGAAGGGGGCGTTCACCTCCTGACCGGCTACCCCGGGTCGCCCATTGCCGGTTATTTCGACGCCCTGGAAACGCTCGCCCCGCTGCTCGAAGAGCGCGGGATGGTCGCCCGGCTGGCGGGGAATGAGGCGATCTCGGTCGCCATGGTCAACGGCGCCCAGATGGCGGGTTGCCGGGCGATGACGGCCTTCAAGTCGGTCGGCCTGCACGTGGCCTCCGACGCTCTGGCGCTGGGCGTCATGTCGGGCACGCAGAACGACTCGGGCGGGCTGATCATCGTGGGTGACGACCCCTGGTCGGACTCGACGCAGGTGCCCGCCGACTCGCGCTTTCTGGCCGAGCACTGCCGGCTGCCGATCATCGAGCCCTGCAACCCGCAGGAGGTGAAGGACTGGGTCAACCTGGCGTTCAAGCTCGGCCGGGCGGGGCAGATTTATGTCGGCTACAGCATGACCGTCTCGACCGCCGACGGCGGGGGGACGGTCGAGTGCCGGCCCAACCATTACCCGCTGGTGAACGAGAAACAGAAGAAGACGCTCAGCTACGCCCGCGACATCGAGCCGACCCTGGAGCGGGCGGTGCTGCTGCCGCCTCGCACGGCCCGGCGCGAGGCGGCGAGCGAGGGGCGATTGGCGGCGGTGAAGAGCGAGGCGCGGCGGCTGGGCATCAACCGGATATTGCACCGCCCGGTCAAGGGCGAGGTGGTGCCGATGGGCTTCATCGCCTACGGCTGCTCCTACGCCTACCTGGCGCACGCGATGCAGGAGATGGGCCTGGCCGGCCGGTTCCCGATTTTGAAACTCGGCATGGCATACCCGCTCGACGAGCAGATCGTCACCGAGTTCGCCCGCCTCTGCCGGCAGGTCTTCGTCATCGAGGAACGCAGGCCCTTTGTCGAACGGCAGGTGGTCGAGGCGCTCCACCCGCTCATTCAGTCCGGCGAACTGAGCGTCGAGGTGTACGGCAAGCAATTCCCCAAACCGTTCCACGGCATCCCTTCGACGCGCGGGTTGAATCCGTCGATCCTCATCGAGCGGCTTGTCCCGATCATCAAGCAGCACCCGACGCTGCCGATCGAGCTCACCAACGGCCGTCTCACCGCCGAGATTGACCGCATCGTCGCGACGGCGACGTACGGCGTGACCATCCCCGACCGCACGCCCACCTTCTGCCCCGGCTGCCCGCACCGCGATTCTTCCTCCGTGCTGCTCGAGCTCCGCCGCGACCTGCTCGACCCGCAGTACATGCTCGAGCGGCACAAGCGCAAGCCCGTGGACCTGGTGGCGCACGGCGACACGGGCTGCTACACGATGCTCATGTTCGAGCCAAACAAGCCGCTCATGCACAACTACTCGGGCATGGGGCTCGGCGGGGCGACGGGCTCGGGCGTCGATCCCTTCATCGACAACAAGCAGCTCGTCTTCATGGGCGACGGCACGTTCTTCCACTCCGGCCAGTCCGCCATTTCGCACTCCATCAAGTCCGGCCAGGACATCGCCTACATCATCCTCGACAACAAGACCACCGCGATGACCGGCCACCAGGCGAACGCGGGCGTCGAGATCGACCTCATGGGACGGACGACCTTCGCCCAGGACATCGAACGCATCGTGGCGGCGATGATCCCCAAGAAGCTCGCCAAGGACGTGCGCGTGGTCCGCGCCGACCCCGCCGATCGGGAGCGGTATCGGAAGCTGCTGGAGCAGTCGCTGCTGGCCGACGGGGTGAAGGTCGTGATCGCCGACAAGGAGTGCGGCATCACCTTCCACCGCCGCGCCCGCGCCAAGGAGCGCGAGGCGCTGTGGGAGCACGGGTTCCTGGCCAAAAAGACGCACATGAACGTCGCCACCGAGGTGTGCGAAAACTGCCTCGAATGCACGACGCAGACGGGCTGCCCCGGCCTCAAGTCGGTCGAGACGGACTACGGCGCGAAGGTGCAGACGGACTTCTCCACCTGCGTCAACGACGGCGCGTGCCAGCGCATCAACGCGTGCCCGTCGTTCGAGGAAGTGACCATCCTCCGCAAGCAGCCGCCGCGCAACCCGGACGAGCACGTGGACCTGACCGACCTGCCCGACCCGCCCCGGCCGCTGCACGCGGACCAGGACACGTGGCGCTGCTACCTCGCGGGCGTGGGCGGCATGGGCATCGGCCTGTGCACGGCGATCCTCGTCGCCGCCGGCCACGACATGGGCTACGACGTGCAGTTCCTCGACAAGAAAGGCCTGGCGATCCGCAACGGCGGCGTCTGCTCGCAGCTCGTCTTCTCCCGCAAGACCCGGGACGCGCTCCACGCGACCACGCCGCTCATCCCCTACGGCAAGGCCGACCTGATCATCGGCGTGGACCTCCTCGAGGCCACCCGCGCGATCGATCCCAAACACCCCTTCCGCGTCGCCTCGCCCGACCGCACGGTGGCCGTCGTCAACACCGCCAAGACGCCGACGATCCTTACCCTCATGGGCCGCGAGGACTTCGACCCCGAGCAGCTCCAGACCGCGCTCCGCCGCTGCACACGTGAGGGCCACTTCGTGGGCTTCAACGTCGGCGACCTGTGCGAGCGCGTGCTCGACTCCAAGCTCTACGCCAACATCATGATGCTGGGCATGGCCTACCAGAAGGGGTACCTGCCCCTGCAACTCGACGTGATCAAGAGGGCGATCCGCACCCTCGCCCGCGCCGAGGCGGAGCGGAACCTCCGCGCCTTCGCCATCGGACGGCGGATCATCCTCCGCCCCGACCTCTTCGTCGTCGAGCCGACCCACGAGGTCGAGTCCTCGCGCAGGGCCTTCCGCCGCAAGGCCAACTCGCTCCGCGCCACCTTCGGCAACGGCGCCCGCGGCAAGCGCATCTCCAAGCAGTTCCGCGTCCTCATGAAGCAGACCTTCCGCGCCACGCGCGGGAAGTTCGTTGACGACGCGCTGCTCCGCGACGTCATCATCCGCGCCTACGACTGCCTCATCTGGGGCGGCGTCGACTACTGCCGCCGCTACTGCCAGCGGCTCGTCGAGGTGTTCGGGAAGGACTCGCCCGAGCAGGGCTACGCCCTCACCCGCGCGGTCGTGTGGAACCTGGCCCGCGTCATGCTCATCAAGGACGAGGTGTACGTCTCCGCCCTGCTGACCAACCCCGAGAAGTACCGCCGCGACCGGCTGCGGTTCAACGTGAATCCCGAGCGCGGCGACCGCATCGTTTACCGCCACCACAACCGCCCCGAGTTCGACCTGTTGGGCATGCGCATCCGTTTCGAGGTCAAGAGCCGTGACTGGCAGCTCCGCCTGATGAGCAGGATGCGGTTCCTCCGCGCGGTGCTGCCGTCGTGGCACAAGCGGGAGAAGGCGTTCCGCGACTGGTACGAGACGCTGGTGGACCGCATCGACGCCGATGTGCTGGCCGACCCGCGCAACTACCAGCGCTGGACGGCCGTGATGGGCACGCCCGCCGCCGCCACGGGCTACCGCGAGGTGCGTTACCCCAAGATGGAGGCCGCCCGCCGCCGCGCCGACGCGCTGCTCGCCACCGACCTGGACCTCTTCGAGCCCCCCGCCACCGCCCGGCCCGAGCCCGTTCCCGATTTCACCGTCACCTCCGACGACTCCGGCGCCCGCACCGTCCACCTCCCCCTCATCTGAGCCGCTCGCGGCTTAGCGTCTTCTCGCTATCCTTCTATTTCCCGGTCACACCGGTGAAATAAGGAAGTTCCACATGCGCGTGCTCGTGACAGGATCGGCCGGTTACACCGGCAGCGGGATGGTGGCCGTCATCGCGGGGGAGCACCACGTGCGCGGCGCGGACATCCGCCCCAGCGAGGGCGTGCAGGAATCGGTCGTCGCCGACATCACCGATCTGGAGGTGTGCCGCCGGATCACCGCGGGCGTCGAGGCGGTGGTGATGTGCCACATGGCCAAGAACCCCGACGGCTACAAAACGCCCGTCGCGGCCATCGACATCAACCTCAAGGGCACCGCCAACCTCTACCACGCCATGAGCGAGAACGGCGTCCCCCGCGCGGTGCTGATCTCTTCCGTCGCGGTGCTCGCCCCCGAGCCGCACCCCATGGCCGAGCCGGGCGTCGGGCCGTACAGCATCGCCTGCACCCAGCCCAAGACCACGCTCTACGGCATCACCAAGGTTTTCCAGGAACAGCTCGCCTGCTTCTACCACGCCACCACCGGCATCGTGACGACGATGCTCCGCCCGGGCTGGATGGTGTACGAGGACAAGCTGCTGACCAAGTACGGCGAGAAGATGGAGCGGTACTACGACAGCCTGATCGACCCGCGCGACATCGGCCACGCCGTGCTCGGCGCGCTGCGGCTGAGCGACCCGCGCATCGAGGCCTTCCGCATCTCCTCCGATGAAAAGGTTCCCGGCATGGCGCAGGCGATGACGCGCTTGAACTGGAAGCCGCGGCACCTCTTCGCAGCGCTGCCGCGCGTGAAAGAATGATTTTGATCCGGTGGGGCAGGCGTCCCGCCTGTCTCTTCTTTTGAATTTGGTTTGACGCCAGCGCAGAGGCAGGCGGGACGCCTGCCCCACCGGGCGCATCTCACACCACCGACTCAAACGCCCCGACGTGGTGCCTGATCACCGCCGCGCCGCGCGGCGGGAGCACCACCGCGACCACGTCGAACCGGATCGCCCGATCGGTCCATTTCTTCCGCCGCGCCAGTTCCGACGCCAGTGCGGTGAGCTTGCGGCGCTTGTGGTTGTTGACGTGGACCTCCGGCGGCACGCCGTCGCCGGACGCCGACTTCACCTCGACGATGACGATGGTCTTCCCGTCGGGCGCCAGCGCGAGCAGGTCGATCTCGCCGAGTTTCGTGCGCATGTTCCGCGCGAGGATGCGGTAGCCGGCCTGTTTCAGGTGACGCGCCGCCGCCCGCTCGCCGCGCGCACCCAGGCTCTGGTCAAGCCTGAGGGAGCGCAGAACCTTTTGCATCCATGCCATGCGGTGAGCCGGGTGTCGGGTGTCACTGGTCTGGCGTACTCGCCCGACCAGTGCTCTTGGGGACATGTTTGACCGCACTGGTCAATGAGTACATCGACCAGTGGTACCCACTCCTCCCGATCAATCCTTCGCGATCACGACCGTCTTGACCTCGGTGTAGTTGTCCAGGCCCTTCTCGCCCAGTTCACGGCCCATGCCGGACATCTTGAACCCGCCGAAGGGCGCGGCCGCGTCGAAGACGTCGTAGCAATTGACCCACACCGTGCCGGCGCGGACGCGGTGCGCGATCGCGTGCGCCTTGCCCACGTCGCGCGTCCAGACCGCCGCCGCCAGGCCGTAGAACGTGTTGTTCGCCCGGTCCACCACCTCGTTGATGTCGCGGAACTTGAGCACGCTGAGCACAGGCCCGAAGATCTCGTCGGTGGCGATGGACATCTTGTCGGTCACGTTGTCGAAGACGGTGGGCTGGATGAAGAAGCCCTTGTCGCCGTCGCGGCCGCCGCCGGTGAGGCAGCGGGCGCCCTCCTTCTTGCCGGCCTCGATGTAGTGGAGGATCTTGTCGTACTGCGCCTTGTCCACCTGCGGGCCCTGGTCGGTGGCCGGGTCGAAGGGGTCGCCGATCTTGCGCTTCTTCACGGAGTGGAGCAGCTTGGCGACGAACTCGTCGTGCACCGATTCCTCGATGAACAGCCGCGAGCCCGCGCAGCAGCACTGCCCCTGGTTGAAGAAGAGCCCGAAGTGCGCCCCCTCGACGGCGGCGTCGAGGTCGGCGTCGGCGAAGACGACGTTGGGGCTCTTGCCGCCCAGCTCGAAGGTGACACGCTTGAGCGTCTGCGACGCCGCCTTCATGATGACCTGCGCCGTGCGGTACTCGCCGGTGAAGGCGATCTTGTCCACGCCCGGGTGCTCCACGAGCGCCGCCCCGGCCGTTGGGCCGAAGCCCGGGACGATGTTGATCACGCCGGCGGGGAAGCCCGCCTCCATCGCCAGTTCACCCAATCGCAGCGCGGTGAGCGGCGTCTGTTCCGCGGGCTTGAGCACGATCGTGCACCCCGCCGCCAGCGCCGGGCCCCACTTCCAGGCGATCATCAGCAGCGGGAAGTTCCACGGGATGATCTGCCCCGCCACGCCGACGGGCTCGCGCCGGGTGTAGGTGAAGTAATTGCCGCGCACGGGGATGACCTGCCCGTGGATCTTGTCCGCCCACCCCGCGTAGTAGCGGAAGCAGTCGATGACCAGCGGCAGGTCGGCGGCGAGGCTGTCCTTGATGGGCTTGCCGTTGTCGAGCGTCTCGAGCGCGGCCAGCTCTTCCTTGTTCTTCTCGATGAGGTCCGCCAGCTTGTAGAGCAGCCGGCCGCGGTGGCGCGCATCCATCGCCGGCCAGGGCCCGGTCTCGAACGCTTTGCGCGCCGCCTTCACCGCCAGGTCGATGTCCGTCCGGTCCCCCTCGGCGACGTCGGCGATCTTCATCTCCGTCGCCGGGTCGATGGTGGCAAACGTTTTGCCGCTGACGCTGTCGCGCCACTGCCCGTCGATCAGCAGGCGGGTCTGGCGCACGCGCGGGCGCGCCGTGACGGGTGCGGTCAATGTCGCTGTCATGGGATGTCTCCTTGATCGGGGTACGACTCAGGGGTCACATCGTATTTTAGACCGTTACCACCCCGGAGGGGCAAGGAATATCTTTGCTACGATGCGCCCAACAAGGAGCCAGCCATGGGAATGTCACTGGGCGTGGGCGTCGGGCTGATCGTCGCGGGGCTTATCGTCGGCCTGCTCAGCGGACTGCTGGGCATCGGCGGGGGCCTTCTGGTCATCCCGATCCTGGTCATGCTCTTCGGCTTCACGCAGAAACAGGCCGCGGGCACCAGCCTGGCGATGCTGCTCCCGCCGATCGGCATCTTCGCCTTCCTGACCTATTACCGCGCCGGTCACGTGAACATCTGGGCCGCGGTGATCCTCGCCCTCACCTTCGCCCTGGGCGCTTGGCTGGGGGCCGCGCTGGTGTCGAACGACTTCATCTCTGAATCGGTCCTGCGCCGCGTTTTCGCGTTCTTTGCCTTTTACGCCGCCGGCAACATGCTATTCCACAGCGACAGCCTGACGTGGGCGACGCTCAAGACCATCCCGATCATGGCCGTCGCGGGGCTCACTTATTTCCTGCTCCGCATCATCGGCCGGCGGTGGAAGAAAGAGTTCAACCTCGGCGAGGTCTTCCGACGCCAGGCCGTGCGGCCCATCGTGATGGAGTTCGAGATTTAGCCCCCTCTCCCTCCGGGAGAGGGCTGGGGTGAGGGGATCACCGGCCGGATGGGACGCGCGATCGCGCATGCAATCCCGCGGATGAAAGCGTGATAGACCGATCCATCCCCACCGGGCGTCCCCTCACCCGTCGGCGAAGACGCCGCCACCCTCTCCCGGTGGGAGAGGGGTCGGAGTTGTGAAACAGCCGTCAAATCACGCCTGCGCGGTGAGCACCGGCGTGCGCGCGGCGGCGACCTCGTCGAGGCGGCGCACCGGGGCGCGGTTCGGCGCGTCTTTGAGCAGCGCGGGCGTCTGCTCGATCTCGTCGGCGATCAGGTTCATCACCTCGACGAAGCGGTCCAGCGCGGCTTTGCCCTCGGTCTCGGTGGGCTCGACCATGAGGCAGTCGTGGATCGGCCAGTGCATGGTCGGCGGGTGGATGCCGTAATCGATCAGCCGCTTGGCGATGTCGATCAGCGTCACGCCGCGCGACAGCAGCGACTTGGGCACGGTGACGAACTCGTGGGCGCAGTAGTGTTTCCGTTCCGGGCTGAAGTAGGGCATCTCGAAGCGGTCGCTCAGCCGCGCGGCGAGGTAATTGGCGTTGAGCACGGAGACCTGCCCGACGTTGCGGATGCCGTCGGGCCCGCAGGCGGCGATGTAGGTCCAGCAGCGCAGCAGCACGCCGAACTGGCCGAAGAACGAGCGCACCTTGCCGATCGACTTGGGCCGGTTGTGGTCGAGGAAATATGAACCGTCGGATTTCTTTTCAACCTGGGGCACGGGCAGATAGGGCGCGAGGAACTTGCGCACGGCGATCGGCCCCGAGCCCGGGCCGCCGCAGCCGTGGGGTGTGCTGAAGGTCTTGTGCGTGTTGTAGTGCATGACGTCCACGCCGAAGTCGCCCGGGCGGGAGACGCCGACGATGGCGTTCATATTGGCGCCGTCGAGGTAGAGCAGGGCGCCCGCGTCGTGGAGGATTTTTGCGATCTCGACGATGGTGCCGTCGAACAGGCCGACGGTGTTGGGGTTGGTGATCATCAGCGCCGCGGTCTCGCCGTCAACGAGCTTGCGGAGGGCGTCGAGGTCGACCATGCCGTGGGCGTTGGAGGGGACCTTGACGACGTTGGCGCCGCACATGGCGCAGGAAGCGGGGTTGGTGCCGTGCGCGGTGTCGGGGGCGAGGACTTTGCGGCGGTGCGGGGCGTTGCCGCCCTTGGGGTCGTTGAAGTAGGCGCGGATAACCTTGAGGGCGGCGTACTCGCCGTGCGCCCCGGCACAGGGCTGAAGGGAGACCTCGTCGAGCCCCGCGATCTCGGCGAGCCAGAGCCGCAGATCGTAAAGCATCTTCAGCGCGCCCTGGGCGTCGGCGTCGTCCTGCAGCGGGTGCAGCCCCGTGAACGAGGGCATCGCGGCGGCGGCCTCGTTGAGTTTGGGGTTGTACTTCATCGTGCAGGAGCCGAGCGGGTAGAAGTTCGCGTCCACCGAGAAATTGCGGGAGGCCAGGTGCGTGTAGTGGCGCACCAGGTCGAGCTGGCCGACCTCGGGCAGCGCCGGCGGCCTGTCGGCGACGAGCCCGGCGGGCAGCGCGGCGCGGGGGACATCCAGCGCCGGCAGGTCGGTGGCGCGGGCGCCGTGCGTGGAGCGCTCGAAGATCAGGGGCATGGAACTCTGTTTTGCCTCGCTCACGCTTCGATCCTTTTTTCAATCGAGACTATCCGCTCGAGTTTGCCGGTTTTTCGGTGGATGTAGACGTCGGATAGTCCCATCATGCGACCCAGCGAAAGCGCCTCCGCCTGCGCCATCTGCTTGGTCCGGTAGGAGCTTTTGAAAGGATTATGTTTCGCGGTGATGACCCAGCCCCTGCGCTTCTCAAAACGCACGTGAAAATTAGGATCACCGCCCTTGGCGTGTTTGGGGGGAATAGCCGGGGGACGCGGGAATTGCTCGTGCTCACCGAGCACGATCTGTTCCGTTTCGAGATCGAGATCGAGATCAGGCCAGTGGATGTACAACCCGCCTCCCACCAGTCGATAGTGGCCTCGCTCCTTCGGCTTGGCGCGGGTGAGAGTCGGGTACAGCTTCAACGGAGACCGTACCCGCCGCCCGTCCGCCAAGATCAAGTGGATCGCATCGGTCGAAAACTCGACCTTGATCGCCCTATGTTCTGCGTTTCCATTCGGCATGCCACTTCTCCAGAATCTCGCCCCGGTTTCGGACCAACAGTTCACGTATTTTTTTCAGATCCCCCGCTGAGCAGCCTTGATGATCCATGCATTCAAAATCCGTCAAACTCCACTTGCTGACGCATCCCCCATACTCCGCATGAACGTGGGCCGGATGCTTATGCTCCCTTGAGGGCACGAAGAATCGTATGCCTTCAACATTCAGCAATACAGCCATCACCGCGTCTCCCGCAGCAGCGCCGCGAGCGACTCGATCTCCTTCGCGGTGCGCTTCTCCGTGACCGCCACCAGCAGTTGCTTTTCATCGCCGACGCCCAGCAACGAGCAGTCGAGCCCCGGCAGGATACGCGGGTTTTTCACGCGGCCGGCGTCGATGATTTTCCGCGCCGGCACCGGGCAGTTCACCACGAACTCGTGGAAGAACGGCCCGTTGTACGCCAGCGAGTAACCGGGCAGCTTCGCGATCAGCGCCGCCGCGTGGTGCGCCTTGTGGTAGCACTGCTCGGCGGTCTCGCGCAGCCCGGCGGGGCCCATCGCGCTCATATAGATCGTCGCCCGCACGGCCAGCAGGCCTTGGTTCGTGCAGACGTTGCTCGTCGCTTTGTCGCGGCGGATGTGCTGCTCACGCGTCTGCAGCGTGAGGCAGAACGCTCGCCGGCCTTCGGTGTCGGTCGTCTGGCCCACGAGCCGGCCGGGCATGCGGCGCATCAGGGCGTTCTTCGCGGCGAACAGGCCCAGCCACGGCCCGCCGAATTGCAGCGGCACGCCCATCGGCTGGCCCTCGCCGGCGGCGATGTCCGCGCCGCAGTCGCCCGGCCGCTTGAGCAGCCCGCACGCCATCGGGTTGAACACCGCCACACCCAGCGTGCCGGCGGGCTGCCCGTCGGGGGTCTTGCCCGCGTGCGCAGCGCCGAAATGGCCGGACCAATCCTCGATCAACCCCAGCACGTTGGGCGATTGCACCACGACGCACGCCGTGTCGCCCTTGCCCTCGTCGAGCATCCGCTTCGCCGCTGCCGCGTCGGTCACGCCGTTGGCCAACGGGATTTCGATGTACTGCACCGGCAGGTCGGTCAGGTAGGTCTTGATCACGGCCCGGTAGTGCGGGTGCAGACCGGCGGAGATCAGCACGCGCCGACGCCCCGTCGCGTTGAGCGCCATCGAGACGCCCTCGGCGATCGCGGTCGCCCCCTCGTAGAGCGAGGCGTTGGCGACGTCCATCCCGGTCAGCCGGCAGACCTGCGTCTGGAACTCGAAGAAGGCCTGCAGCGAGCCCTGCGACGCCTCGGCCTGGTAGGGCGTGTAGGCGGTGACGAACTCACCCTTGCCCGCCAGGGCATCGACCACGCTGGGGATGAAGTGGTCGTACGCCCCGCCGCCCATGAAACAGGCGGCGTCCGGCGCGACGGCCGGATGATTGGCCGCGCCCATCACGGCCAGCTCGCGCTGCAACTCCAGCTCGCTGCGCGCCGGCGGCAGGTTGAGCGGCCGGTGCAGCCGCGCGGAGTCGGGCAGCGTGGCGTAGAGGTCTTCGATGTTCTCGACGCCGATCGTCCGCAGCATCTCGGCGCGTTCGTCGGCGGTGATCTGGACGTAATCCATGGACGGTCTCACAGCGGCGGGTTCGTAGCCGGTTCGGGAGTGTAAGACGCCCGCGCCGCCGTCGCAAAAACGCCGTGTTGTTCCCCGGATCAAAGCCGCCATGAGCCGGCGGGCTGATGGACGAGTCGGAGCCAGACGCCCCAAGGCCCCGCGGGTTGAGCCCCATGCGGCGCGGAAGGCGACCGGGGAACCGCGGCTGGAGCGCGACATCCCCTCTAAGCGCTGCGCGATGAGGTTTCTACTGTGGCCATCGCATCGTCAGCGGTGTGCCGTCGATGAATCGGCTGAGTTGTTGTTGGACGAGGCGTTGCAGGTGGTCGTCGGAGTGGTCGTAGAGCCCGTCCAGGTCGGGCATGGCGTGACGAGCCGATACCCCGCAACCGACACAAGGCTAAACCGTTCGTCCTCATTGGGAATTGGACCAAGGTCCAATCCTCCTAAAGAGGATGGTTAGAGTGAGGGCGACGGATAACAAGAGGAGAGACTCTTGGATCAACCGTTGATCGAAGACGCCCTTACATGTTACTCCCCGACATTTCGGCCATCCTTCGGCCCATCGATCATTCAGGAATCACGTACACTGACGGCTGGTGTCGGCGCAGCAAGCCTCCGTCCGTTCACTTCGCCTTGATCTCCGTCCAGTACCGGTCCATGGCCTGCGTCGCTTCGCCGAGGTCTTCCATGGTCTCGCACTGCTTGAGGGTTTCCTCGGAGGGGTAGATCGCCGCGTTGTTGAGGATGTCGGCGTGGATGAACTTCCGCGCGGCGGTGTTGGGGCTGGCGTAGTGGACGCCGTTGACGATCTCGGCGTTGATCTCCGGCTCGTGGACGAAGTTGATGAACGCCAGCGCCGCCTCGGAGTGTTTGGCCTTGGCCAGGATGCAGAGGCTGTCGATCGCCTGGGTCGCGCCCTCTTTGGGGACCACGTAGGCGAACTTGGCGGGCTCTTTGGCCGCGAGCTTGGCGAGCTGCCCGTTGTAGCCGTGGGCCAGCACCACGTCCCCCGCGGCGAGGATGTTGTCAAAGTCATTGCTGTTGTAGGTCTTGACCAGCTCCTTCTGGGCCATGAGCAGCTTGGCGGCCGCTTCGAGGTCCGCCGGGTCGGTCGAGTTGAGCGACTTGCCCATCGACTTGAGCGCCACCGCGAAACACTCCCGCATGTCGTCGAGCAGGAGGACCTTGCCGGCGTATTTCTTGTCGAAAACGATCTTCCAGCTCTCCACCGGTTCGGTCACCTGCTGTTTGTTGTAGCCCAGCCCCGTCGTGCCCCAGAGGTACGGCACGGAATATCGGTTGCCCGGATCAAACCCGCGGCTGAGGAACCGCGCGTCGATGTTCCCGAGGTTAGGAACCTTGGCGTGGTCGATCGGGAGGATCAGCTTCTCGGCGATCAACACGCGGACCATGTAGTCCGAGGGCACGCAGAGGTCGTACTCGGCGACGCCCGACCTGAGCTTGGCCAGCAGCGTCTCGTTCGAGTCGTAGTTGTCAACGTTGACCTTGATACCGGTGCGCTGGGTGAACTTGTCCAGCACGCTCTGCGGGAGATACTCCGACCAGATGTAGAGGTTGAGCACCTTCTCTTCCCGCGGCGCGCCGGGCTTGTCGCAGCCCACCAGATTGACGGCCGCGATCAGGCACGCGAGGACCAGGATGATCTTCTTCATGGGTCAGGGCTTCTTGTTGGGTTTCTGGATCAGCATCTGCGCGGCGACGATGAGCACGACGGTGAAGAGCAGGAGCAGGGAGGAGAGGGCGTTGACCTTGGGCGTCACGCCGGTCTTGAGCATCGAGTATATCTTCAGGGGCAGGGTCGTTGACTCAACGCCGGCGACGAACGAGGTCACCAGGTAGTCGTCGAGCGAGATGATGAACACCAGCATCGCCCCGGCGAGAATCCCCGGCAGCAGTTGCGGCAGCGTGACGCGGAAAAAGACGGCCAGCGGCGGAGCGCCCAGGTCGGCGGCGGCGGCTTCGAGGTTCGGGTCCATCCCCGCGAGCCTGGCGCGCACCAGGATCGCCGCGTAGGAGACCGAGAAGACCACATGGGCGGCGACGACGGTCCAGAGGCTCAGCGTCAGGTGGATCACGCCGAAGAAGCTCATCATCGCCACGCCCAGGACGACCTCCGGGATGATCAGCGGCAGGTAGAGCAGCCCCTGCGTGACCAGCCTGCCGCGGAACGAGTAGCGCGCCAGCGCCAGGCCCGCGGGCGTCCCCAGCAGCACGGCCAGGAGCGTTGAGTAGCCGGCGACTTTCAGGCTGTTGAAGGCGGCCTTGCGGATCGACTCGTCGCGCAATAATTCGCGGTACCAGTCGAGCGTGAACCCCTCCCACGCCACGGTCTGCTTGGCGCGGTTGAACGAGAAGACCACGAGGATCAGGATCGGGGCGTAAAGGAACAGATAGACCATCGCCGTGTGCGCCGCGAGGAGCCGGTGGCCCAGCGGGGATGGGCGGATCGGGTCGCTCACAGCAGGTCCTCCCCGCGCCGCCGGGCGTAAACGGCGTAACCCAGCAGCAGCGCCAGGACCAGCACCATCAGCTCGAACGCGATCGCCGAGCCGAACGGCGGGTCCATCGACGAGCCGAACTGGTTCTGGATCAGGTTGCCCACGAGCATGACCTTCCCCCCGCCCAGCACGTCGGAGACGACGAACTGCCCGATGCTCGGGATGAACACCAGCACGGCCCCCGCGGCGATGCCCGGAGCGGTCATGGGCACGGTCACGCGCCAGAAGGTGCTGCGCCGCCCGGCACCCAGGTCGGAGGCGGCCTCCAGGAGCGTGCGGTCCAGCTTCTCGATCGAGGCGTACAGCGGCAGGATCATGAAGGGCAGCTCGCCGTAGATCAGCCCGAGCGTGACCGAGAAGTTGTTGAAGAGCAGGTCCAGCGGGTGGTCGATCAGCCCCGCGCCCAGCAGCGTGGTGTTGAGCAGCCCCTCGGCGCGCAGGATGAGCATCCACGCGTAGGTCCGCACCAGGAAACTGGTCCAGAACGGGATCACGGCCAATGCCAGCAGCAGGTTCTTCCGCCGCGCCGGGGCGACCAGGGCGATGTAATACGCGGCCGGGTAGCTGACCACGAGCGTCAGCGCGGTGGTCAGCACCGCCATCCAGAGCGACCGCCAGAAGATCAACAGGTAGAGCCGGTCGAACGAGCGGGCGTAGTTCGCCATGAACGCGCCGGAGCGCAGGTACAGCCACACGTCGCCGATCGGCGCGAACGCTCCGTAGGGCCCGCGCCGGGCGAAGCTGGTCAGCAGCACGATCGCCAGCGGCGCGAGGAACAGCACCCCCAGCACGAGCCAGGTCGGCCCGACCAGTAACAGCGGCCTGCCCCGTTTTGATGCGTCAGACATGCGACGCCTCTTGTGGAGGTGGTGCGGGCAATGGCGCGGGCGCGGAAGGCTCAACGATCACCGCGTGGGCGAGGTCCCAGCAGAGATACGCCCTGCCGCCGGCGACGATGCCCGCGTCACCCGCCGGCGATGAATCGTTCTGCTCGTACACGGTGAACCGCTCGCCGGCCGCGCTGCGCACGATCCACGTCGTGCTGACGCCCTGGTAAACGCGCTGCTCGACGGCGACTTCCATGCACGCCCCGGCCGCGCGCGCCGGCGGCGTCGGGTGCAGGCGCATCTTCTCCGGCCGCACGATGAAGCGCACGCTCTGCCCGGGCACGAACGTCCGCCCCGGGGCGCGGAGCGGCAGGTCCAGCCCCTGGCAGGCAACGAGGATCGCCGACCCATCAATGCGGCGCACCGTGCCCGTAAAGAAATTGGCCGCGCCCATGAACTCGGCGACGAACTCCGTCCGCGGGCTCTCGAACACCTCGCGGGCCGCATCGACCTGCTCGACCCTCCCGGCGTTCATCACCGCCAGGCGGTCGCTCATCGTCAGGGCCTCTTCCTGATCGTGGGTGACCAGCACGAAGGTGATGCCGAGCTTGCGCTGGAGGTTTTTGAGCTCGACCTGCATCTCCTTGCGGAGCTTCTGGTCCAGCGCCCCCAGCGGCTCGTCGAGGAGCAGCACTTCGGGCTGGAGCACCAAAGCGCGCGCCAGCGCCACGCGCTGGCGTTGCCCGCCGCTGAGCTGGTCCGGCCGGCGCGACTCCAGGCCACCCAGGCGCACCAGCGCCAGGGCGTCGGCGACCATGGCGGGGAACCGGCCCCGCGGCACGCCCTTGTAGCGCAGGCCGAACGCGATGTTGTCGCCCACCGAGAGGTGCGGGAAGAGGGCGTAATGCTGGAAGACCATGTGGACCGGCCGGTGGTGCGCGGGCACGGCGGTCATGTCGCGCCCGTGGATCCGCACCGCGCCGGCGGAGGAGGTCTCCAGGCCGGCGATGATCCGCAGGAGCGTCGTCTTGCCGCACCCGCTGGGGCCGAGCAGCGAGAAGAACTCCCCACGGCGGATGTCCAGCGAGACCCGATCGACCGCGGCCAGGCCGCCGAAATGCTTGGAGACAGACTGGATCTCGACGCTCGGGTCGTTGGCCATCGGCGGGCTCGGGTCAATGGAGGATGTGGGTCATGGGATGATCCAGCGATGAGCCCCGCCTTACCGCCGGGGCTTCACCCTGCCTGCGAAGGCCGAGAACCGACGCGAACGAGTATATAGGTTGAATCCGGTGGGGCGGGCGTTCCGCCCGCCCCACCGGACACCCCAACATTTCAGAGTAACCCAATACGGCAGCAACTCATTCAGACAAAAGAGGTTGTGTTGATTGCTCCGGACAAGTAAACTTTACCGCACCAATAGAGCATTGGCCGAGGGTAAAATCGCGGGCGGGTGGTGTCGCACGACTCGGATACCACCACCGCGGCCTCTTCCGTCATGCCTTGCCCAACGAACCAACGCCGCCCCGCCTTCACGCTCATCGAGCTGTTGGTCACCCTGTCCATCATCGCCCTGCTGATCGGCATCCTGCTGCCGGTGCTCGCCAATGCCCGCGCCAGGGCGCGCGTCACCGAGTGCTCCGCCCAGCTCAAGCAGTTGGGCCTGGCGACGGGCTCATACCTCAACGACTACAAGGAAGTCTTCTACTGGCTGGGCAAGTCCGTGGATAACGAGGGCATGGACTGGTACGTCTGGGGCGGGACCGAGACCGTGCTCAACAAGAGCCAGAACGGCGTTTACCCCGAGGGGCTCTTCAACCACTTCAAGCCCCGCCCGCTCAACCCCTACGTCGGCACGCTCAACGCCTTCCACTGCCCCGGCGACACGATGCGCTGGTTCTGGTCCAGCGCGCAGGGCGACAGCCTCTTCGAGTGGGTCGGCAACAGCTACCAGTTCAATACCGTGGCCTACACCAGCGCCAACACCATCGGTCTGGCGGGCGTCCGCCTCACCCAGGTCCGCCAGCCGACGCACACCGTGCTCTATGGCGACGCGGCGCTGCTCCAGTACTACACCGACACCAAGTACTGGCACCCCGACCACAAGGGCAACGTGGTCTTCGTCGACGGCCACGCCGAGTTCATGGGCTTCCCCTGGGAAGGCCCGGACTACACCTGGAACCCCTGAGCGCGACGCCCCTCTCGACCGGATACGCCTGAGCAATGGGTTTAGTAGAACTGATCGTGATCGTGGCGATGCTGGGGTTTAACAGCCTCTTCGCCGCCTATGAACTGGCGCTGGCGTCGGTCAAGCTGGACCGGCTCAGGCTGCTGGCGCGCCAAGGCAAGCGCGGGGCCCGCACCGCCGTCATCATGAAGGGGCGGATGGAGGGCAGCCTGGCGCTGGTGCAGTTGGGCATGACCCTCTCGGGCGCGATCGCCGCCGCCACCGGCGGCGCCAACGCCGCCGAGGCCATCACCCCCTGGCTGATCCATCGCTTCGAGCTCTCGCACCAGGTGGCCTACATCCTGGCGATGATGATGTTCGTCGTGCCCCTGTCGGCCATCACGATCGTGCTGGGCGAGCTGGTCCCCAAGGTCTTCGCGATCAAGAACCCGGTGAAGGTCTGCCTGGCGCTGAGCCCGATCATGCGGGTGTTCGCGGTCATGGCGTTCCCGGCGGTGATGTTCTTCGAGCACGTGACCAAGTTCGTGATGCGGCTGATGGACCCGCACTTCGACCGCTTCCCCGCCGACTCCCTGCAGGAAGGCCTCAACGAGCTGCGCGCCCAGGTCCACCTGCTCCGCGCCATCCAGGTCATCGGCACGCAGGAGGAGCAGATCATCCTCCAGGCCAGCAGGCTCTCGACGCTCCACGTCGGCCAGATCATGCTGCCCGCCGACGACATTGTCATGCTCCACGCCGATGGACCCCTCACCGAGAACCTCGTGCTGGCGCACCTGGACCTGCACACCCGCTTCCCCGTCACCGAAACACCCGGCGACCCGCAGCGCATCATCGGCTATATCAATTTCAAGGAGCTGGTCCTCCTGGCCAAGACCCACCCGCACAACCCCTCCCTCCGCGAGATCATCCGCCCCCTGCCCAGCCTGAACGTGGACCTCATCGTCAGCGAGGCGCTACGGCAGATGGTCGCCGAGCACGTCCACCTGGCGCTGGTCCGCGACAAAGAGGGGAAAATCCTGGGCATGCTCACACAGGAAGACGTCTTCGAGGAACTGGTGGGCTCCATCGAGGACGAGTTCGACCGCATGCCCCGCCACATCACGCCCTCGGGCAAGCAGTGGGTGGTCGGCGGCGGCGCGACGCTGGGCAAGCTGCGCCAGGCGATGGCGCGGCCCTCGCTCTGCGCCGGCCGCGACGACGGCACGACCGTGGACGACTGGCTCAACGCAGGCCGTGAGCACCGCCTGCGCGGCGGCGACACGGTCGAATACGAGGGTGTCACCGTCACCGTCCGCAAGGTGCGCCGCGGCAAGATCACCGAGGCTGTCATCGACACGGGCCTGCGCGGCGGTGAAGCGACGCAGCCCCAGACCCCACCCGGCGTCGAGACGACGGACCCGGTGATCACCAGGGTGTCCCCATGACCAACGCACCCACGGGCGGCGACGCCTACCTCGACCCCTACCGCCGGTCCCACGCACAGCACGGCGCGGGCTTCGACGTCACGCTCTGGGCCAACCCGCGCAGCCAGCGGCTGCGCTTCGAGGTGTTCACGCAGATGCACTTCTTCGGCGGCCGGCGCGTCCTCGACGCCGGCTGCAGCCGCGGCGACTTCGCCGCATACCTCGTCGAACGCGACATCCCCTTCGCACGCTACATCGGCATCGACGCGCTGTGCGAGGTCGTGGACTTCGCCAACAAGCGCAACCTGCCCCGCTGCGAGTTCCACTGCGGCGACTTCGTCACCAAACCCGAATTGCTCCGCACCGGCGAGCCCGATGTGGTCTGCATCTCCGGCTCGCTCAACACCATGACCGACACGCAGGTCTTCGCCGTGCTCGGGGCCGCGTGGGCCGCCGCCGGGCAGACGCTCATGTTCAACTTTCTCTCCGACCGCGCCGCCCCCAACGCCCCGGCGCAGGTGGATTACTCCCGCCGGCTCGACACCATGCGGTTGCTCGACTGGGCGCTCTCGCTCACCTCGCAGGTCCAGTTCCGCCAGGACTACTTCCGGCTAGGTCACGACGCGACGATCGTGATGGAGAAGGCCGGCCCGTCGAAGTAACCATCCGGCTCTGTCGAAATCGGGCGCGTCTCAAATCCGCGGTGTCACGGCGTCGCCGTGGGGGAGAGCTCCGTCACAGGGGTGGACATCTCCCAATCCTGCTTCTTCGTGCGGCGCTCGGCGCAGATCGGGCCGACGTGCTTCATCCACGCCGCGAACTCGGGTGTGTTCATGAAGTCGTGGAGCGTGGCGCGTTTGCGGTAGGGCACGTAGTTGCCGATGTGCCAGAGGGAGTTGCGGTAGAGCAGGAAGTCGCCGGCGTCGAGGTGGACCTGCGTGGCGCCGGGGAGGGACTTGCAGTATTCGAGGCAGGCGCGCTCGCGTTCCTCGTCGCAGGTGCAGGCCGAGAGGTCCGGGCCGTTGATCGGCCGGGTGGGGAACCGCGCGGTCTCGCCGGGCAGGTCGCGGCGCATGTGGCTGCCGGGGACGACCCACGTCGAGAGGTCTTCATACAAGGCGCAGTTGACCTGGTTGAAGAGGCGGAGGTTGGTGATCTGCGGCTCCCACTCGGCCAGGGGCAGGCCGGTCATGTTGTCGCGCCAGTCACGGTGCCACGCGGTGCACCAGGATTCGGCGGCGGGCTCGATCAGGATGCCCAGCCCGCAATCCTTGCCCTCACGGATGCCCCACCAGTTCTCGTGGGGGAGAACCGTGTCCACCGCCTTTCGCAGGTCGGGCAGGTTGGAGTAGTCGCGGAACGGCTGGAGGTTCAGCTCGTTGGGGTAGCGGGTGACGGGCTGGAGGCGCTGGGCGCTGGGGCCGGCCGCCTTGCGCGCGACCTCGCGCGCCTTGTCGGCCTCGCGGCGCAGGTCGCGGATCAGCGTCGGCGGGATGATCCGCCGGAACACGACAAAGCCGTTGAGGTGGTAGCTCCTGAGATCGTCGTCGGTCACTTGGTAGGCCATGGGATTCCTCAAGAACAGAGGTAGTAGGGGGTTGGGGATTGTAGTTTCAGGCAACCGCGGGGGCGGCGGCGGCGGCGGGCTGGAGGTCGGCCTTGCGCGTCCAGCGCGGCGAGCCGCCCTTGATCCACTGCCGCCACCACGCCTCGTACTCGGGCGTGAAGACGGCGTCGTGGAGCGTGGCGCGTTTTTTGTACGGCGTGTAGTTGCCCGTGTGCCAGCCGATGGGGCGGTACATGGCGAAGTCGCCCGCGTTGAGCCGCAGCTGCACCGCGCCGGGCATGCCCATCGTGTAGTTCAGGCAGAGCCGCTCGCGCTCAACCGGGTCCGTCACCTTGCCGAACGGCTGCCAGTTTTTGTCGGGTGAATTGTTGGCGGCGAAGACCTCGCCGGGCATGTCGCGCATCCGCAGGTTGCTGCCGGGCACGAACCAGGTGCAGTCGTCGTCGTACAGCGGGCAGTTCACCTGGTTGGCGCTGTTCCAGTCGAGCATGATGTCCACGAACTCCTCGACGGGCAGGCGCGAGGTGGCGAGCGTCATGTCGCGGTGCCAGGCGGTGCACCAGGGCATCGTCGTCGGGCTCAGGAGGATACCCATCGCGTTGAGGTTGCCGGTGTAGTGGCGCGGCGAGAGCACCTGGTCCAGCGCCTCGCGCAGCTCGGGGAGTTGGGCGTACTCGCGGAAGGGCTTGAGGTCGAGCAGGCCCTCGTGCTTGTCCACGGGCTGGAGGCGCTGCGCGTTGACGTCGGTCTTGTGGGCGAAGTCGGCGGCCTTGTCCGCCTCGCGGCGCAGGTCGCGCACGAGCGAGACGGGCACGACCTGGCGGAACACGATGTAACCGTCCCGGTAGTAACCGGTGATCTGCTCTTCGCTTAGTTTGTAGGCCATGGCGTCGCTCCCACCCGCGTCCCGGGACGTAACAGCATGCCCCGCGAGCGGCGGGTGTCAAGGGGTTAGCCAGATCACTTTTCCCATAGCCCCCGGCCGACCCGGGGGCTATGGGGCGGAGGGACGTACATGCGCCGAGACCCTTGCATCTTCCGCCGCGACGGGATAAGTTCGCTCCCGGACCGATAGGTGCCCGCGGGAGTACCGCCCTTGAGGCGGCTTGCGGGTGAAAAGGGAAGTGGGGTGCGGAACGGCTGGTGGAAACACCGGTTGTTCCAACTCCCCCGCGGACGCGCCGCCGTAAAGGGCGGATCAGGGTGCGAAGTGCACCGCTGACCCAGGGCCGACGAAACGCCACTGACGATCCCGCAATGGGGCCGTCGGGAAGGCGCAAAGGCCTCAGCCCCAAGCCGGAAGACCTGCCTGTCGAGTGCCGTTGTGTGTCCTCGCGAATGGGACGCCGCGGGCTCGATCTGTTCATTTCCCCTTTGAACAGTTCCCCCCGGCAAAAAACTCCCACGTGAGGGCGGTCTCTTCACACAAGGGGTTGCCCCGCGCGAATCGGGGCAGGGAGTCTGTATGCAGGTCCGCGGTCCTATCGTGTCCTTTTCCAGTTTCCGTGGTCTGCTCGTTGCCGTGGCGCTGATGGCGGGGGTGCTGTTCCTCGCCACGCCCAACGCCCGCGCGGCGACCGTCACCCCCGTCGGCACCGGGGACAGTTGGGCGGGCGTCGTAGTCCAGTTTCAGAACGGCCACACCTATGCCTTCCAGGTTTTCTACACCGGCCCGACGACGACGGGCATCAATTTGCTGGACATCCTCGACAGCGGATTGGGCGCTGACTTCACGCTCACGGCGCCCGACTTCCCGCCCTTCGGCCGGTTCGTGGACGGCATCGGCTACCTGACCGACAGCAACAGCGGCTACGGCGGCGGCGACAACTGGTGGCACTACTGGACCAAGGACGCCGGCGCTCCCGCGTGGTACCTGGGCCTGGGCGCCGAGGACCCGGGCGCGACCACCCGCGTCATCCACAACGGCGACCTCGATGGCTGGGTGTACGGCAGCGAGACCGCGCCCTCCATCTCCTCCATCCCCGAGCCGACCGCCATCCTGATCCTCGGAACCGCCGTGCCCATGCTGCTCGCACGCCGACGAACCCGTCGATGAGTGTTTGCGTTCCATCACGCGGCCGCGCCTCCGCCCCCGGTGTCGGGGGGGGCGGAGGCCGGCGCGCGTTTACGCTGGTCGAGCTGATGGTCGTCATCTCGATCATCGCGATCCTGATGGGCCTGCTCATGCCCGCGTTGGGCGCGGGGCGGGACTCGGCGCGGGCCACGCGCTGCCTGGCGAACCTCTCCTCGCTGGGCCGGGGGATGGGCATGTACCACAACGACTTCAAGGAGTATTTCATCCCCGGCTATCGCGCCAACTGGCCGGTCGCGGGACGCACCACCTATTTCTGGGGCTCGATCAAGCCCGGTGGCTCGGTCGAGCGCTCCGCCAGCGGGTTCATGACCTACCTCTCCGAAACGAGCGAGGCCTTCACCTGCCCGATGCAGCCCTGGGGGAGCTACATCCCCCAGGCCGGCGCCAACGAGACGACGACCAACTTCGGCTACAACGGCTGGTGCCTCGACCCGCCCTGGTGGAACCGCAAGGACTCGGGCGGCAACCCGATGCCGCGTAAACGCCTGGCCGACGTCACGCGGCCCGACCAGCTCTTCGTCTTCGCCGACTCGGCGATGTTCTGGAAGCCCGCGGGCATCCCCGTCCTCCAGAACAGCACCTCGCTCGACCCCGTCTCCTTCAACGGCACGGCCAACACAACGCCCACCACCCATTTCCGGCACCACGGCCGGGCCAACGCGCTCACCGCCGACGCCGCCGCCCGCGCCTACGACACCGAGGGCGTGGCCATGTTCAACCCGGAAAAAAACACCGGGTTCGTCGGGGCCGACAACAAGCCGCACTACGACCAGTGATGGCGATGGGGCACCGGGCGGGTGTGTGCCGCCCCTTCCGCCGGTATAGTTGATGCACCGCCATGAAACACGCAATCACGCTGATCCTGTGCTTCCTCCTCGTCGCCGCCCTGAGCGGCTGCTCGCGCGAGGAGTACAAACAGGGCGGGCTGGGCGTCGATTCGGTGTGGGGCAAGAAAATCAACGCGATGCTCAGCGAGCTGCGCGCCCAGGGCATCAACAAGATCGACGACATCCTCGCCGCGCAGGCGAACCCGGGGCTGAACGCCGATGAGCTGTCACGCGTGCGCAACTCGGTGACGCGCCTGATCGAGGCGCCCTCCGCCAAGCTCATCAGCGTCGATTCGTTTGGCGACCAAGCCATCCGCGCGGGCTTCGAGATCACCATCTCCAAGGACGGCAAGGAAGTGCCGACACAGGTGTACATGCTCCTGACGAACATGGACAACAAGCTCTACTGGCTCGGGCCGAACTAGAGCATCCCCAACGCATGCGTAGCGCGTACGGCGCATGTTCGGTATTGCGCTCTTGAGGTTGCCGCGTTAGATTCGCTCCACGCCCGGGTTTGAACGGGTGATGGAGCCAGGGATGGGCGCATCGTATTCGCAGGAC
>JAIOPN010000059.1 GCA_021413865.1 Planctomycetota bacterium
GTCGCAGAGCATCCCCGCCCGCTCGCCGTCCGCCCGCGCCGAGAGGCTCCCCCAGCGCCAGTTCTCCGCCCGCCCCCGGGGCGTCAGGCCGGCGCGCAGGGCGTTGCGTTCCACATACCGGCAGACATCCAGGAAGTGGCCGTCTCGCTGGATCGGGAAGCTCTTGAACCGCCCCTGGTAGAGGTGGCCGCGCCCGACACTGCGGCGGTGCGCGTGCCAGCGCTGCGTGTGGGTCATGGTCAGCCACTGCATGAACGGGCTGAGCAGCCCGTCCGCTTTGGGCCAGAGGACCAGGTGGAAGTGGTTGGGCATGAGGCAGTAGGCGCAGAGGCGCACCCCGGGGAAGCGTTCGCACGCCTGGGCCAGGACGCGCTCGAAGGCGTCGTAATCCGCGTCGTCCTCGAAGAGGGTCAGGCCGGCGACGCAGCGGTTCATGGCGTGGTAGGCGACGCCGCCGGGGGATTGGCGCTTGGTCCGTGCCATGATTAAAATCTACCCGTGATGCCGAGCGGCGTCAAAATGGCTCCTGACCCCTTTTCTTCTCCCCACCAGCCCGGGGCAACGCCCCGGGTGGCAGTCACCCATTTGTTCTCAAGCCCTGAAAGGGCGTCAGGCCTGCCGCGTGGTGCGCGGTGTCGCCCTTACAGGGCTCGTGCGATTCCACGGCGATCCCAACCCAGGGCGTTGCCCTGGGCTGGTGTGTTTCAGCCCTTCAGGCTGGGGGAGGCGGAATGGCCGTACCCGCGTCACATCGGCGGGACGTTGTCGGCGCGCCAGCGGACGAGGGCGACCATCGCCATAACGCCGATGATCGAGCCGATCTGGCCGTAGGAGATGGGTTCGCCGTCTTTCCAGCCCCAGAAGATGGCGACGACGGGGACGACGTAGGAGACCACGCCGGCGCGGAGCGGGCCGTGCAGCTTGATCATCCAGTAGAAGATGAAGGTGGCGATGCCGGTGCAGAGGATGCCCAGCAGGGCGAGGGCGACCATGGAGGTCATGGGCGAGGCGGGGTGGTCGGGGACGGGGGGCGGGCTGTGCGTCATCGCGGCGGCGGGCAGGAGGATCGCGGCGCCGATGACCAGCGAGACGCAGGAGAGGACCAGGGAGGAGACGTGCTCGAAGCGCCGGCGGATGTAGGTGTAGGCGACGGCGTAGCTCAGGGGCACGGAGGCGGCGAGCAGGAGTTCACCAAAACCGATGCCGCGGATGGGCTGTTTGAGGAGGGAGTCGGCGAAGAGGCAGGCGGCGAAGATGAGGCCGCCGATGACGCCGATGAGCTGTTGCTTGGTCGGGTATTCGCGGAGCATGGGGACGGAGACGGCGACGATGAGGATGGGCGTGAGGCTGATCATCATGCCCATGAGCGCGGAGCGTTCGGTGCCGATGACGTAGGGCTGGACGACAAAGGGGATGACATAGCCGACGACGGCGAGGAAGAAGAGGGGGAGGATGTGGCGTTTGTGGAAGGGCCAGGGGCGGCGCATGACCCAGACGATGAGGGCGAGGGTGAGCGCCCCGCCCAGGAGGCGGAGGGCGCCGATCTGGATGGGATTGAAATCGCGTGCCGCGCGCTTCATCAGGATGAAGCTCGAGCCCCAGATCGCGCACAACACCACGAACAACAGGTTGACCATTGCGTGTCCAGTGTATCGTGCGGCCGGTGGGGCGGGCGTCCCGCCTGCCACTCGAATTTCAGACCGGCCCCGTGATCCGACGGCGGGCGGGACGCCCGCCACACCGGATAAAATCCCTCAGCGCGGCAGCCGGCCCATTTCCCGGCCGATCTCGTCCATCAGCGGGGCGAGGGTCTCTCTCGTGAAATCGAACCGGGCGCCGGCGGCGGTGAAGAGCTCGGGCAGCGGCCTGGTGCCGCCCAGCGCCAGCGCCCTGCGGTAGCCGGCGAGCGCGGAGGCGGCGTCGCGGTTGAAGCGGGACCAGAGCTGCAGCGCGCCGAGCTGGGCGATGCCGTACTCGATGTAGTAGAACGGGTAGTTGAAGAGGTGGAGCTGGCGGTGCCACATGGAGCGCCGCGCCGGTTCGAGGCCGGTGTGGTCCACCGCGCCGGTGGCGAAGCGGTCGAGGATGGCCAGCCACTGCGCGGTGCGCTGCTCGCGGGTGTGGCCGGGGTTGGTGTAGAGCCAGTGCTGGAAGGTGTCGATCGTGGCCATCCAGGGGAAGAAGCGGATGACGCCCTCGAGGTGCTGGCGCTTGGCGCGGAGGGCGTCCGCGGGGTCGGGGTAGAACTCGCCCAGGTGATCGGCGCCGAACAATTCCATCGACATGCTCGCGACCTCGCAGAACTCCAGCGGCGCCTGGCGCAGCTCGAGGATCGGCTCGCCGCAGGCGGCGAGGAAGTGGAACGCGTGGCCGCTCTCGTGCAGGAGGGTATCGACGTCGCCCTGCGTGCCGGCGGCGTTCATGAAGATGAAGGGCTCGCGCGATTCCTCGAGCGACGACTGGTACCCGCCGGGCCGTTTGCCCTGCCGGCTTTCGAGGTCGAGGTTCCGCCCCATCTTCAGCGACGCGAACTGCTCGGCGAGCGGCGGGGAGA
Source organism: Planctomycetota bacterium (assembly GCA_021413865.1). Classification (GTDB taxonomy): domain Bacteria; phylum Planctomycetota; class Phycisphaerae; order Phycisphaerales; family Phycisphaeraceae; genus JAIOPN01. Next base: position 2,555 of record JAIOPN010000059.1, read on the forward strand.
CATGTTGCAGCACGCGGCCGGTCTTGGTGACGAACTCGTCCACCTTCGCCGGGTCGAACGGGCGCAGCGGGGCGCGGCTCTTGGGATCGACCGCCAAGTCCCACGGCCGGAGCTTTTCCAATCCCAAATCCGCCGCGCGCTGCCGGTCCAACTCGCGCACCAGCGGCACCACGGTCTTCTCGATCGCGTCGGCGAAGGAGAGGCATTGCTGGGGCGTGTAGTCGAACCGCTTCATCGACTTCCACGTGTAGGCGCGGTAGTCGCCCAGGCCTGCGTTGCGCGCGATCTGGCCGCGCAGGTCCAGGAGCTTCTCGAAGATGTCATCGGTGGCGTCGCGGTCGCGCAGGCGGCGTTCGCTGCTGAGCCGCCACGCCTCCTCGCGCGTGGGGCGGTCGGGCTCTTCGAGGAAGCGGCCGAGCTGCTGCAGCGTGTAGGTCTTGCCGCGGAACTCGACGGTCATGCGGCCGCAGAGCTTGCCGTACTCGGTGACGACCTCGGTGGCGCGCGTCTGCAGCGGGATGTTTTCGGGGCGGAAGATCTCGACGTCCGCCTGCCAGCGTTTGCTCAGCAGCGCGAGCTTGGGGTCTTTCAGCGCCGCGCGGTGCGGCGAGGCGACGAATTTTTTCTGCAGCTCGAAGCCGATCGGCTTGAGCGCGGGGTACATCACCTGCACGAAGTGCATGTACGCCTTCTCGATCGCCGCGTCCTCGGTGTGGCAGGAGTGGGCGTTGTGGGCGTTGGTGCCCGCCTCGTCGAGGACGGAGTCGAGCTCGGACAGGTCGAGCAGCCACTTCTCCAGCGCGGCGGGCGACTCGATCGGGCGGTCGAGCAGGGCGCGGTAGAGGGGCTCAACCTGGGCGAGGTCGGTGGGGTCGAGGTCGAGGGGGACGAACTTGCGCTGCGGGGCGCGGGGGGATGCGGGGGCGGTGGTCATGGTGTACGCACTTTCGGGGGGCGTTTCGCGGGTGCGGGGACACGGGCCGCTCAAGCGGCCGTGCCTCGGGGGAGGAGTTCGGGGGTGTTCAGGCGGGGATCTGCCCGGCGAATTTCTTTTTGAATTCGTCGAGGCTCGCCACGCCCTGCGGGAGCTTGGCCTCATCGACCAGCAGGATCGGGATGCCCTCGCGGATCGGGTAGCGCAGGCCGCCGACGGTGCCGACCAACTCCTCGCCCTCCTGCCTCAGCGGCGAGCGCGTTAGGGGGCAGACGAGGATCTTGAGCAGTCCGGGTTCGATGATGGTGGGCATGGGGGAGACGAGCGGGGTGGTTGGCCACATCATATGGATATGACGCGGGGTTTTCAGAGGTCTGTTTTCCCATAGCCCCCGCTGCGGCCGGGGGCTATGGGACGGAGGCGCTCACGCCCCCGCGACGTTCACGCGTTCGATCTGCGCGCCCAGCGCCTGCAGCGTGTTCTCCATTTTTTCGTAGCCGCGGTCCAGGTGGTAAACACGGTTGACGGTGGTGGCCCCCTTGGCGGCGAGGCCGGCGATCACCAGGCCCGCCGAGGCGCGGAGGTCGCTGGCCATGACCGGCGCGCCCTCGAGGTGCTTGACGCCCGAGATCATGGCGCTGGTGCCGGTGCGGGTGATGTTGGCGCCCATGCGGAGCAGCTCGGAGACGTGCATGAAGCGGTCGGGGAAGATTTTCTCGGTGATGATCGAGTTGCCGTCCGCCAGGCAGAGCAGGGCCATGATCTGCGCCTGCAGATCGGTGGGGAAGCCCGGGTGCGGCTGGGTGACGACCTGGATCGGTTCGAGCCTCCGCGCGGCGGTGACGCGCACCGAGTCGCGCAAACGATCCTTGGCGACGTCGCTCTTGCCCGGCGGCGGGACGGACTCGACATCGACGCCCACCTCGGCCAGCCGGTCCAGCGCCGCGGTCAGCGCGTCGGTCGGGCAGTTGTCGAGCACCACGTCGCCGTTGGTGATGGCGGCGGCGATGATGTACGTCCCCGCCTCGATGCGGTCGGCCATCGTGGTGTAGTCCACGCCCTTCAATTTCTTCACGCCCTCGATGGTGATGCGGGGCCCGCCGGCACCGGTGATCTTCGCCCCCATCGCGATGAGCATGTTGGCCAGGTCCTCGACCTCCGGCTCGCAGGCGGCGGACTCGATGACCGTGGTGCCCTCGGCCAGAACCGCGGCGCACATGACGTTGTCGGTGCCCAGCACGGTGGAACCGAACGGGCCACCGAGGAAGACGCGCGAGCCCTTGAGCCGTCCGCCCGGCGCCTCGGCGACGATGTAGCCGCCGTCCAGGTGGATCTTCGCGCCCAGCGCCTTGAGGCCGCGCAGGTGGAGGTCCACCGGCCGGTCGCCGATGTTGCAGCCGCCGGGCATGGAGACGCGGGCCCTGCCGCGCTTGGCGAGCAGCGGGCCCAGGGTGCAGATGCTGGCGCGCATGGTGCGGACGATGTCGTAGTGCGCCTCGATGCGCGTCGGGTCGGTGACCTGCATGTGCGCGGCCCGCGTGCCCTTGCCCTCGACGGTGTCGATCTTGCAGCCCAGCGAGACGAGCAGGCGGACCATGTTCTCGATGTCGGACAGGTCGGGCACGTCGCGGATGATGACCGGCTCGTCGGTGAGCAGCGCGGCGGCGAGCAGGGGCAGGCAGGCGTTCTTGGAGCCGTTCACCCTGATGCGGCCGCGGAGGCGTTTACCGCCGTGAATCACGAAAGCGTCCATGCGTGGAATTCCTTACGTTTCAGGCCCCAACTGGCGGGTGGGACCCGAAACCTGAAGTCACAAAGCTCTTTGCCGGTCCTTCACCATCGGCAATCGGCAACGCCGCACTTTCATGGTACAACCATCGGCGATCGGCGTGCCCCCAGGATCACCGCGATATGAAGATCGAATCGCTCATCCGCGACGTGCCCGACTGGCCCAAGAAGGGCATCGTGTTCAAGGACATCACCCCCCTTCTGGCCAACCCCGCGGGGCTGGCGATGGCGGTCGAGCTGATGGCCAACCCGTTCCGGGGCCAGGGCGTCGAGGCCGTCGTCGGCGCCGAGAGCCGCGGGTTCATCTTCGGCACCGCCATCGCCCAGGCGCTCTCCGCCGGCTTCATCCCCATCCGCAAGCCCAAAAAACTCCCCTGGAAGACCAACGCCATCGAGTACGAGCTCGAATACGGCACCGACAAGCTCGAAATCCACACCGACGCCGTCCGCAAGGGCCAACGCGTCCTCATGGTCGATGACCTGCTGGCCACAGGCGGCACGATGAACGCCTGCTGCGACCTGATCCACCAACTGGGCGGCAAGATCGTGGGCATCACCGTGCTGATCGAGCTGGGCTTCCTCCCCGGCCGGGAAAAGCTCCGCACCCACGGCGAGATCCACTCCGTCATCCGTTACTGAACCAGCCCCCCTTGCGCCCCGGCGCTCTCCCCACCGCGTGCCCGGCATGCCCAAGGCCTCATCCAACTCCAAATCACCCCTGGCCAACCCCAACGGGTACTGGCAGAAGTCCCAGCAGCCGCTGCAGGCGCTCTTCTTCCTCATCCCCCTGATCATCTTCTACGACGTGGGCCTCATCTTCTTCGCGCGCGGCAAGGACATCGTCGCCCACTCCCTCCTTAAAGAAGCCTACGAGTGGGTCGGGGCGACGGGCGTCTATCTGCCCGGCCTGATCGTCGTCGTCATGCTCCTGTCGATGCACGTGATCCGGCGCGACCCCTGGCGGTTCGACGTGCGCCTCTACGGGCTGATGTGGCTCGAGTCCATCCTGCTGGCGGTGCCGCTCTTTGTCTTCCTGCTCGTCCTGGCGCGGCAGGCGCCGCCCGCCAACGTCGCGCTCGCCGGCGGGCCCGCCCCCGTCGGGTGGGAGGCGAACGTCGTGTTCAGCATCGGCGCGGGGATCTACGAGGAGCTGCTCTTCAGGCTCATCGCCATCGCGTTCATCCACATGATCGTCGTCGATGTGCTGGCGCTGCCAAGGCACGTCGGCGCGGTCGCGGCGATCGCGATCTCCTCGATCGCCTTCTCGCTCTACCACTTCCCCACCTGGGCGAGCTTCGACACCGCGGAGTTCTTCCTCCGCGCGGTGGCGGGCGTTTACCTGGCGGGGGTGTACCTGCTGCGCGGGTTCGGCGTCGTCTCGGCGACCCACGCGATCTACGACATCATCTGGGTCGTCTGGGTCGTGGTGACGCAGACGCACCGGTAGCGCGGCTGGTCCCCTCTCCCTTCGGGGGCTTTGCGCAAAAAATCCCCCGGGTGCCACACTGCATCCTTCTTAGGTGCGGTGTGTCTTCATGGAGCCCCAATTTCACAGTGAAATCGAAGACACACATCACGAAGACGATGATGTGTGGCACCCGGAAAAGACTTTTTGTGCAAAGCCCCCGGGAGGAGAGGGGAAGAGCGCCGTCACGCGTTCTCGTAGCACCAGCGCATCAGCGTCTCCCACTCGCGCCGCTGCAGCGCGACCAGCTTCTCGTCCGCGCGGCCGGCGCGGTGCGCGGTTTCCACGTCGTCGATGAGGCGGTGCACGTCGTACCCGCCGCCGACCAGCGCCATGGCCGGGTGCGCGCCGACGCGGCGGAACCAGTAATGGCTGTTGGAGAAGTCACCCTCGCGGCGGTGCATGATGCCGTGCCAGTAGGAGAGCGTCGGGTCGCTCTCGTCGGTCTGGCTGATCTTGTGCGAGCGGTCGAGCTCGTCGACGTAGAGCCAGAGCCCCGCCGCCAGCGCCGGTTTGCCGCGCAGGATTTTCCCCTCCGGCCGGGCGATAGCGGACTCGACCCACGCCACGCCGCCGGACACGCCGCCGCCATCGACGACGAGCTTCATCAGCGCACGGTCCATCGGCCGCGCGTCGAGCACGGGCTTGAGCGCCTCGATCAATTCCCCGGGTCCGTCAAGCATCGCCGTTTCCTTTTGGATTGCCGTGAATATGGAACGGCGTATTGTCGTGCCATTGTGTGTAGGACCGCAATACCCTGTCCGGACGAGCCGCGACCGTAAGGGAGCGGTTCTTTCAAATGATGCTCAATGCGGAACCGCTCCCTTACGGTCGCGGCTCGTCCAGAGTGTTCCCCGAAACACAACGACCCCCGCCGGTTGGCGGGGGTCGTTGATGGAATCGCGGGGGATGTTCAGACGTTGAACCTCAGACGGGCCGGGATCAGCCCATCTTCGTGCCGCCGGGGCCGAAGGTGATCTTGTCGGTGCCGAGCGACCCGTGGTCGCTCATGCCGCCGCTCAGGCCGCCGCCGCCGGTGGGCTTGGCCTTCTTGGGGGCCGAGCCGTCGGCATCGGGGATCGGTTCCTCGACCGCACCCGCGCCCCACTGGGCGCGCTTGAGGGAGAGGCCGATCTTCCGCTCGTCCAGGTCCACGCGGAGGATCTTGACCTCCACGTCCTGGCCGACCTGCACCACGTCCTGCGGGTTCTCGACCTTGTGGTCGGCCAGCTCGGAGATGTGCAGCAGGCCCTCGAGGTCCTGCTCGAGCTCCACGAAGACGCCGAAGTTGGTGATCTTCGTGACCTTGCCCTGCACGATCATGCCGGGCTGGTAGTGCGCCGGGATCGCCTCGACCCAGGGGTCCTGGCTCATCTGCTTGAGGCCCAGGGCGATGCGCTGCTTGCTCTGGTCCACCTCGAGGACGACGCACTTGGTCGAGTCGCCCTTCTTGAGCAGCTCGTTGGGGTGCGTGAGCTTCTTGGTCCACGACAGGTCGGAGACGTGCAGCAGACCGTCGATGCCCGGCTCGATCTCGATGAACGCGCCGTAGCTGGCGAGGTTGCGGACCTTGCCCTCGACGACGGTGCCCGGGGGATATTTCTCGGCGACCAGCTCCCAGGGGTTCACCTCGATCTGCTTCATGCCCAGGCTGATCTCCTGCTTGTCCTTGTTGATGTCGAGCACGACGACCTCGACCTCTTCACCGATGGAGACCACCTCGGAGGGGTGGTTGATGCGGCGGGTCCAGGACATCTCGGAGATGTGGACCAGGCCCTCGACGCCGTCCTCGAGCTTCACGAACGCGCCGTAGGACATGATGTTGGTCACCGCGCCCTTGATGCGCGTGTTGACGGGGTACTTCTTCTCGATGTCCTGCCAGGGGCTGTTTTCCTTCTGCTTGAGGCCCAGGGCGATCTTCTCTTTCTCGCGGTCCACGTTGAGGACGCGGACCTCGATCTGCTGGTCGATCTTGACGACGTCGCCGGGGTGGTTGACCCTGCCCCAGGACATGTCGGTGATGTGCAGCAGGCCGTCGATGCCGCCCAGGTCGATGAACGCGCCGAAGTCGGCGATGTTCTTGACCGTGCCCTTGACGATGTCGCCTTCCTTAAGGGTGGAGAGCAGCGCCTTGCGCTGCGCGGCGCGCTCGTCCTCGATGAGCTTGCGGCGGGAGATGACGATGTTGCGCCGCTCGGTGTCGATCTTGATGATCTGGGCGCGGACGGTCTGGCCGATGAAGTCGCCGATGTCGCCGGGGCGGCGGATGTCCACCTGCGACGCGGGGAGGAAGACCGGCACGCCGATATCGACGAGCAGGCCGCCCTTGATCTTGCGCATCACCTTGCCCTCGACGGTGTCGCCTTCCTTGTTACGCTCGACGATGCGCTGCCAGCCGCGGATGCGGTCGGCCTTGCGCTTGGAGATGGCGATGACGCCCGTCTCGCCCTCGAGCTCCTCGAGCAGCACCTCGACGGTGTCGCCGATCTCCACGTCGTCGGGGCTGTCGAACTCGCCGCGCTCCAGCACGCCCTCGGACTTGAGCCCGATCTCGACCAGGAAGGCGTCGCCGGCGTGGCCGATGATCTTGCCCGAGAGGATCGAGCCGGTCTTGAACTCCTTGAGCTGATCGCTGAGCAGGCTGACCATGTCGCCGTCGGCGACCTGCTGGCCATACGCTTCCGCCACCATCTGCTGCGCCTCGAGATCATCCACCCCGAGCTGCGCGATGAGATTCTTGTCCACCATAAAAAAACTTCCTCTATCTGGGTCCATACCCGGCGTGGGAACACCCCACCGCAAACACACGGGTCGCGCCAACCGCCCCACCGCGCGGCGTTTACACGCCACGCGTCGCGGCCGACACCTGTTTTACGACGCACCCGCCGACGGAACACCCGCCGGCATCAAGCGATGCGTCGCGAACCCGCCATTGTATCGGCTCCCTTGGCTTTACGCCAACGGGCGTGCTGGACGGGCCGTGACCGTAAGGAAGCGGTCTTGGCAAGCCGCTGAAATACACGGGATTGAGGCGGGTCCCACACCCCTGGGCGTCTTTACGATCCGCCCATTTTGTCGGTGCGGGCCCGCCCCGTCGCGTCACGGCCTCGATCAGCTACCCCGGCGGCACGGGCTCGGCCCACGACGTGGGGCTGGTCTTCGGCTACAAATCCGACAACGATTACCGGCTGACGACGGTGCACCACGACAGCCTCGCCGACGGGACACCGGCGGGCAGGCAGGCGTTGCTCACGCGCCATGATGACGCGCAGTTCGACGACTCTAAGGTCTTTGGTTATTCCAAACCGGTGGAGGAGCTGGGCGGTGAATACGCCGTCGGTCAACGCGATCGACACGTCGGCGGACCGTCTGCTGCTGCAGCCACCCTACAGGAAAGACCCCGCCCGCCCTCTTACAATCCTTTGCATGAACCCCGACGACCACGTCTGCCTCTGCTTCCACGTCTCGCAGCGCAAGATCGTGAATTACTGCAAGCGCGAGCGGCCCAGCCACGTGAGCCTCATCAGCGAATGCCTCTCCGCCGGCACCGGCTGCGGCTGGTGCGTCCCCTTCATCATCAAGCTCCACGACCAGGTGATGTCCGGCGCCGAGAACCCCGACCTGCCCGTCTCCCCCGAGGAATACGCCCGCAAGCGCGCCCGCTACCGCAAGACCGGCGAGCGCGAGCAGGTTCCCGCCGCCGATCCGGCCAAGCCCGAAGCCTGAAACCGCCGCGCGGATTCCTTATGATGTCGGAGCCATGAAGCCCCTCGCCCTGATCATCCGCACCGCCGGCACCAATTGCGACCGTGAGTTGGTCCACGCCTTCGAGCTGGCCGGCGCCGACACGGCCACCGTTCACCTCAACGAGCTGATCGCCAACCCCCGCCGCCTCGAAGAGATCGACCTGCTGGGTTTTCCCGGCGGCTTCAGCTACGGCGACGACATCGCCGCCGGCCGTATCTTTGCAAACCGCCTGCGTCACCGGCTCGACGAGCCGCTCCGCGCGACCGTCGCCCGCGGTGTGCCGACGATCGGGATCTGCAACGGCTTCCAGGTCCTGGTTAAGCTCGGCCTGCTCCCCGAGCCCGACGCGCGGCGGCAAACCGCCACGCTCGCCGACAACACCTCCGGCCGGTTCACCGCGCGGTGGACCAGCGTCACCGTTCCCGCCGACACCGCCTGCCTCTGGACGCGCGGGCTCGACACCTTCGACCTGCCTATCGCGCACGGCGAGGGGAGGTTCGTCCCCGCCGACGACGAGGCGCTCCGCCGGCTGCGCGACCGCCGCCAGGTCGCGCTGCGTTACGTCACGGAGAAGGACCCCAAGCCGCAGGCCTCGTTCCCCGGCAACCCCAACGGTTCTACGGACGACATCGCGGGCGTCTGCGACCCCACCGGCGTCGTGCTGGGGCTGATGCCGCACCCCGAACGATTCACCCACCCGACCCAGCACCCGCTCTGGACCCGCATGGCCAGTGAATGGCTCAGCCAGACCCCCGCGGGCCTGCGTTTCTTCCAGAACGCCGTCGAGCACGTCAAGGCCGGGCGGACCCAGCCAGCCATGGCGTGATCGCCGGGCACCGGCTCGGGTATCATCATTTTGTTGAATGAAGGCAGCCGGCGTCGAGGGGAACGGGGCGAATCCGCTTATGGCCAAGGCCTACATGGAGACGTTGGATGACCCGGCCGGTACACGGCACGATCTGTCCGGCGGCCCGCTGACCATCGGCCGGCACCCGCAGAACAGCGTGGTGATCCAGGACGACATGGCCAGCCGGTTCCACTGCGTGATCGAGCGCAGCGACAAGGGGTTTCGCGTCCGCGACCTCAAGTCGCGCAATGGGACGAAGGTCAACGACGCGGTGATCGAGTCGAAGGTGCTCAAGCCCGGCGACGTGGTGCGGATCGGTAAGACGCGGTTCCGGTTCGTGCAGCAGGCGGTGGTGGACGCCATCGCCGACGCGGGCCGTGCCGAGCAGCGGTCCCAGCCGGTGAAGGGCAAGTCCGCGCCGCAGAAACAGCCCGCCGCAAAGAAACCCGCATCGCCGCCGCCCAAGCGATCCGCCGGGAAACCCCCCGCTAAACCGGTGAAACCCGCCAAGGCCCCCGTGCCGGAAGACGAGCCGATCCCCGTCACCGACTGGCACGAGAGCGAGAACACCTTTAGCCGCTCCATCGAGGAGGCGAGCGCGGCGCGGCCTCCCGTTACAAAACAACCGCGTGCCGCCGCCTCACCGGCACAGAAGCCGCGACGCGACGCCATCGGCCAGCCCCGCGGCCACGACGGGGATGCGGCGATCCCGGTCACCGAGGCCCCCGCCCCGGCGCCCCAGGAGGTCACGGCGCCCGTCTCGCTCAAGGCGCTGCTCGCCGCCGGGCCGGACAACAACCTCCGCGAGCGCGATATCGAGCTGATCGGCGAACGGGGCGAAATCCTCTACGCCGCGACGGACGAGGCCGGCACCGGCGGTGAGGGCGTGACGTTCCTGCGCATGCTCCTCCTGGCCGCCCTGCGCACACGCGCGACCGATATCCACCTCGAGCCCAGGAACAACGGGTATTTCATGCGCTTCCGCATCGACGGCACGATGGTGGACGCCGCCTCGTTCGACGCCCGCCGCGGGGCGCTGGTCAACGGCGTGGTCAAGGTGCTCAGCGGCATCGACACCGGCCGCCAGCACGCCATCGAGGAGGGCCATTTCGCCAGCAACACCCGGGGCCGGCGCGTGGACTACCGCGTCAGCTTCACCCCCTCGGTGCACGGGCAGAAGCTCGTCCTCCGCGTGCTCGACCCCGTCAACGCGCCGCACGACCTGAGCGAACTGAAGATGCACGACTGGATGAGGCAGTCCATCCAGCGCGTCGCGCGGCAGGACACCGGCATGATCCTGGTCGCCGGCCCCACCGGCTCGGGCAAGACGACCACGCTCTACAACGTCCTCCGCGAGATCGACGTGCGCACCCGCAACGTGCTCACCATCGAGGACCCCGTCGAGTACCAGATCGAGGGCGTCACCCAGATCTCCCTCGACGAGCGCAAGGGCGACAGCTTCGCCGCGCTCCTGCGCTCCGTGCTCCGGCAGGACCCGGACGTCATCCTCGTCGGCGAGGTGCGCGACCCGGAGACGGCCCGTACCGCCATGCAGGCCGCGATGACCGGGCACCTGGTCCTCTCCACCGTCCACGCGCGCGACGCCATCGGCACCATCTTCCGTCTGCTCGATCTGGGCATCGAGCCCTACCTCGTGGCCACGGGCCTGAACCTGGTCCTGGCGCAGCGGCTGCTGCGGGTGCTCTGCCCGCACTGCAAGGCGCCGCGCCGCCCGACGCCGCAGGAGACCACGCGCATGGGCCGCGCCGTCGAGGGCATCGACCAGGTCTTCACGCCCGTCGGCTGCCCGATGTGCGTCAACACCGGCTACCACGGCCGACGCGGCGTCTACGAGCTTCTCATCGTCTCCGACGCCCTGCGCGACATCATCCTCAAGACCCCCACCATCGAGGCTATCCGCGAGTGCCTCAAGTCCTCCCTTTTCACCACCCTGTCCCAGGGCGGCTACGCCCTCGTCGCCGAAGGCGCCACCTCGATCCAGGAAGTCGAGCGCGTCATGGGGAATGAGTAGTCGCTCCAACGCACCGCGCAGCCTTTGGTAACCTCACCGTGGCGCGGCGGTCCGCCGCGTGCGGGAGGGCTCCATGGCCGGATTGCGTGACGGGAAACTCGAGATACGCGATGTCGGCGCCGCTATGGCGGTGCTGTCGGTTCAGTGCTGGCTGAACGGGGAGTGGCGAGCGGCGCCGCTTGCGGCGAATGGCGATGCGTTCACGGCGGCGGCGGGCGGGGCGGCGGTGCGGCTGCGGCTGAAAGCGGCCGGCGATGGGGAGTGGAGCTACGACCTCTCGCTGGAGAGCAACGAGCCGACACGGGTGAGGCTGATGCTGGAGGCGCGCGGCGCGGTGGGGGTGTTCCACCTGATCCCCGGCGTGATCCACGGCGATAACAACCTGCCCCACGCCGAACCGGGCCATTTCCCGAACCTCACGGCACTGCACCCGGGCAACGTTTCCTGCGCGGCCTACTGGGAGATGCGCGCCGACCGCGCGTCGCACCCGGTCTCGATCCTCTGCGCGGACGGCCTGGTCGCGGCCGTCTCGGCGACGCCCTACCTCGACACGCCGCCCTCCAACGCCCGGCCCGACGAGGCCTTTGTGCGCAACGGGCTGTTCGCCATGCTCGCGCACGACGATCAGCCCGACGCCTGCGGCGCGACGCTGGGCTACCGCAACGACCCGCGCACGTTCCTCAACAAGGACCAGTGGCTCGACGCCACGCAGCACCTGCTTACTCGGGGCACCATGAGCGGCCGTATCTTCGCGCAGCCGGCGGCGTCGCGCCTCGACGCTCACCGTGTCGTCCGTCGTGTTTACGCCGACCATCACGAGGTGCCGCCCACGCCGATCTCGCAGCGTGAAGCGGCGCAGGCGCTCACGCGGGCGCTCCTCGACGTGAACTGGCACGACGAGAACGGCGCGACCGTCGCCGGGACGGTGAGCGGGCAGGCGTCGGCGTTCCTGGGCGGCGGGGGGCTGCGCGAAAACTTCACCAACATGCGATGCGTCGATCCGGAAAAGAAAAAACTCACCGCCTGGCGCACGCTCGCCGAGGTGGGCTGGACCGGCGGCGGCGTGATCGGCTACCCGGTCCTCCTCGCCGGGCACGCGCTCGGAGACGACACCGCCGTGCGGCGAGGCGTCACCATGCTCGACCGCGTCGCCGACGCCTTCAACCCCGACTCGGGCCTGTTGTGGGACGTCAACGGCCCGCACGAGGGCAAGCGGCTCAACTGGTGGTGGTCCGGCTACCTCGTCAAGGATTGCCACTGTGCCTACACCAACGGCTCGGCGGTCTATTACCTGCTCAAGGCCCTGACCTTCTCACGCACGGCGATGAAGCGGGATCACCCGCGCTGGCTCGAGACCGCGCGGAAGGTGCTCGACACCATGCTGCGCCTGCAATTGCCCGACGGCGGGTTCGGCTTCACCTACCGCGCCGATCGACCCGAGGTGATCGACGCGCAGGGCTTCGCCGGTGCGTGGTTCATCCCCGCAATGGTTTACGCCCACCGGCTCACGGGCGAAAAGAAATACCTCGACTCGGCGGCGCGCGGGGCTGCGCACTATCACTCGTTCGTCCGCGACCTGAGCTGCTGGGGCACGCCGATGGACACCTGGAAGGCCGTGGACCAGGAGGGCAACCTCGCCTTCCTGCGCGGTGCACGGCTGCTGCACGAGACGACCGGCGACCCGGCGCACCTCGGTATGCTCACCGACGCGGCGAACTACGAATACCTCTGGCGCTACGGCTTCCGCGCCCGGCCCGAGTACCCGCCGCTCAAGGGCTCGCACTGGTCCAGCGTCGGCGGCTCCACCACCAGCGTCTCCAACCCGCACATCCACCCCATGGGCGTCTATGTCTCCGCCGACCTGGATTACCTGGCGAAAAAAACCGGCGACGCCTACCACGCCTCGCGCCGCGACGATGGCGTGCGGTGGGGCGTAAACATCGTCTCGCTCTACCCGGCGGTTTCGGGCTACGGCGTGCCCGGCGTCATCACCGAGCGGTTCTGCCCGTCGGACGGACTGACCGTCGAGACCTTCCCCGACGGCTCGCCCTCGAGCCTCTGGTTCAGCTACAACGGCTGGGCCGCGGCGGGGGTGCTCGAAGGATTGGTCGAGACACTGCCGTCGTAAGAAACCACGGTCTCTGTGTGCAATTGTTGAATGCTCTTAGATATCCAACCCCGGCGGTGAACTGGCCGATGTATTGACGATGAGCGGGGCACGCCCCACAACCCGGCCGGTGATCGCGCACGTGCTGCACCGGCTCTACCTCGCCGGCGCCGAGGTGCTGGCGGCGGACCTGTCGCGCCGGCTGCGGGATCGGTTCGACTTCGTGTTCTTCTGCCTGGATGGCGTGGGCCCGCTCGGCGAGACGCTGCGCGGCGAGGGGTTCGGGGTGGTCAACCTCAGCCGCAAGCCCGGCGTGGACCTGTCGGTCGCGCGCCGCATCCGCGCCGAGGCCAAGGCGCGCGGAGTAAGGCTGTTCCACGCGCACCAGTACACGCCGATGTTCTACGCCGCCATGTCGCGCCTGCCCCCGGCCGCGTGGCTGCCGCGGCGACGGCCACGCATCCTTTTCACGGAGCACGGCCGGCACTACCCCGACGTGCGCAGCCCCAAGCGCGTGTTCGCAAACCGACTCCTGCTGAGCGGCGACCCGGACTGGGACCGCGTCACCGCGGTGGGCGCGTTCGTGAAGCAGGCGCTGGTGAACAACGAGGGGCTGGCGGCGGACCGCGTCGAGGTGATCTACAACGGCATCGACCCGTCGCGGTTCGGTATGGCAGACCATGAAGCGACGCGCGCGACCATCCGGGCTGAACTGGGGCTATCGCCGACCCGGCCGGTGCTGCTGCAGGTGGCGCGGTTCCACCCCGTGAAAGACCACGCGACGGCGCTGCACGCGCTGGCGCATGTGGTGCGAGACTGGGGCGCGACACAGGGCGAGAAGCCCGTGCTGCTCCTGGCGGGCGACGGCGAGAAGCGCGGCGAACTGGAGGCAATGGCACGTTCCCTGAATATCGCGGACGACATGCGGTTCATCGGCGTGCGCGACGACGTGCCGGCCCTCATGGCGGCGGCGGACGTGTTTGTGCTGTCGAGCCTGAGCGAGGGCATTTCCGTGACGCTGCTGGAGGCGATGGGCTGCGGCCTGCCGATCGCGACGACGGACGTGGGCGGCAACGGCGAGGTGGTGATCCACGGCGAAACGGGCCTGCTCTCCCCCCGCGCCGACCCGCGGAAGCTGGCGGACAACCTCCTCATGTTCCTGCGCGACCCGGCGCTGCGGCGGCTCATGGGCGACGCGGGGCGGAAGCGGCTGCTCACCCGTTTCACGCAGGAACGCATGCACGCACGCTACGCGGAGTCATACGAAGAGATGACGCGCTGACCGGGCATATACTCACGGGATGCGCACCCCCCGCCATACCGATCGCCCGGTCGCAACAGCATGCGCTATGCTCGCGGTGATGCTGGCCGGCTGCGCATCGTCTTCATCACGATCTACAACCGCCGTCGCCGCGCAAACATCTCCCGCCACGGCGCCGGCCGCCGATGAGAACCCCTTCGCCGGTTTCACCCGCGCCTGGCGGGACGACCCGGCGTGGAACGGCGGCGCGGCGGAGGTCGCGGAGTACGACGCCACGCGCGACGTGGACGGCAAGACACGGCACTGCACGGCATTGATCGTGACCAACAAAGAGATGGCCGACCCGGTCACGCGGACCCGCAGCGTGAACGGCCGGGGCCGGGAAGCGTTCAGGCAACAGATGAACATGGGCGATGCCGCCGACGGCTATTTCGAGGCGACCATGGCGTACGTCGGCACGGCGGACCTGAAGAGCCTGTTGCTGCGCGTCATTCGGGCCGATTCGTCCGGCGTGGCCTTCAAGCAATTCGTCAACCACAAAGGCACGTTCGAGTGGCAGCAGTTCAGCCCGTTGCCGGGTCAGGGCCAGAAGTCTGAAACCGTCGCCACGCCCCCTGGGCTGGTGTTCCGTGAAACACTGATGTTGGTGCTGCGTGGGTATCCGTTTGACGCCCCGCGACCGATCGACGTGCGATTGATGCCGGCGGTGCAAACGCCGGGGTGGACGCCGGTCACGCCGGAGCCGTATAGGATCGAGTACGTCGGTCGGGAAACCCTACAGGTTTCCGGGAAGGATGTGGCGGCGTACCACCTGCGGGTCTTCAGCGTGAGCCCGACGTCCGAGCCGGAAACGCCGATGGAGTACTGGTTCGATGCCGACCCGACGACGCGCCACGTGCCGGTGCAATACCGCGGCCCCTTCGGCCGGATATACCGTTTGAGGTCGGTGAAATACAGGGCGGATTAGCCCCCAAGAGCCGGTGTGGGCAGATTCTGAATCCCGCGGCGGGGGTGGGCCGATAAGTATGGGAGTGATTGGATTGTTGTCACATGCCCGGTGGATGCCGGGCAGGCGAGGAAACGCAGGGATGAGAAAGTCTTGTATCACGGGGTCGCGTTGGGTGCTGCCCGCGGTCTGGTTGCTGGCGGTCGTGACGTGCGTCCGCGCGGACCTGCAGGAGCAGGTGCGCGGCGCGATCAACTCCGCGAACATCGGTCAGACCGAGGTGAGCGTCACGGTGCAGGACCTCTCCACCGGGCGGACGCTGGTGGCGATCAACCCCGACGAGCCGATGCTGCCGGCCAGCAACATGAAGCTGGTGACGACGGCGGCGGCGCTGAAGATCCTGGGGCCGAACTTCGTCTTCCGCACCGAGCTGCGCCGGATCGAGCCCGCGGAGTGGACCCCCGCACCGATTGACGGCGCCGCGCCCGGCGTCGAGGCCCCCGCTCAGGCCGGCACGCCGCACGGGACCGTTCTGGTCATCAAGGGGGACGGCGATCCGGGCTTCGGCGACCCCGAACTGCTCCGCCTGCACAACATGGACGTGGACCAGCTCCTGCAGGTCTGGGTTGACGCCGTGGAAAAGGCGGGCATCAAGTCGGTGGAACGGCTGGTCGTGGACGACCGTGTGTTCGACCGCCGCTTCGTGAACGCGGGCTGGCCGGCGGAGCAGCTCTCGTCGTGGTACTGCGCCCAGGTGGCGGGGATTAATTTCTACGACAACTGCATCGACGTCTTCGCCGACCCCGGCGCGATGAGCCAGCCGCCGCGCATCCGGCTGATCCCCGCCACGCCCTACGTCAACGTCATCAACCGCGCCTCGACCGCGACGGTCGATACCTTCTGGATCACCCGCAAGGCCGAGAGCAACGACGTGACCGCCTGGGGCAAGCTCAAGACGCGTCGGCGTCAGGCGATCAACGTCACCGTCCACGACCCGCCGCTCTTCTTCGCCAACACCCTCGCCGCGCGGCTGGCGGACCGGGGCATCACGGTCGGCTCCATCACCCGCCCCGACGCCGACGACCGACTGCCCGAGGGCAAGCTCCTGCACGCCGTCGAGAACGAGCTGGGCCTGATCGTGGCCCGGTGCAACAAGGACTCGCAGAACCTCTTCGCCGAGTCGCTGCTCAAACGGGTCGGCCGCGCCGTGACCGGCGAGCCGGGCAGTTGGGAGAACGGCTCGGCCGCGATACGCCTGTTCCTGAGGGGTATTCTTGGCCCGCAGGCCGCGGCGGTGATCGTCGCCGACGGCTCGGGTCTGGGCCGGGGCAACCGCATCTCCTCGCGCGCCTTCGTCGATCTGCTCAAGGCCATGCACGACGACCCGCGCGTCGCCGGCGTGTACCGCAACAGCCTCTCGGTCGGCGGGAATGACGGCACCCTCGAGCGCCGCTTCCACAAGGACATGACCAGCAGGGTCTACGGGAAATCGGGCTATATCAACGGCGTGAGCACGCTCTCGGGCTACCTGGTCGTGCCCGACAGCTCCCCGGTCGGCGAGCACGTCATCGCCTTCAGCTTCCTCTTCAACAACTTCAAGCCGCCGGTGTACCCGCATACCGTCAAGGCCATCCAGGACCGCCTGGTCACCATCCTGGACCGCAGCTTCAACCCGCCCACGGCCGCGCCGGCCGCATCGCCCGCCGCGCCGCGGCAGGGCGGGTGACGCCGATAGGAGCAGTGTTCCCAAACGTGGGTGCCACTGGTCGGCCGTCTTCGGCAGACCAGTGCGGTTTCATGCGTAAGACACTGGTCTCGAAGACGCGACCAGTGGCACCCAACACCCAGACGCACGCGCCGATCCGGCGGACCTGTTTTACTTGATCCGCTTCTTGATGCCGTCGAGGATCTGCATGCTCAGCCCCTCGTCGCCGAAGTCGCCGACGCGGATATCGACCTCGCTGACGTTCTCGCCGGCGGTGGCGATCTTGATCGTCACGACGCGGTCCTGAGCCGTCTTGGCGGTGACCTTGCCATCCACCTTGGTGGAACTGGCGCTGATGGAGGCGAGCTTGAGGTCCTCGAGCGTCGCCTTGGCGGCGGCGGCGACCTTATCGGGCGAGGCGCCGACGACGGAGTTGACCGTGCCGGCGACGTTGGAGACGCCCGCCTGCGACGTCTCGCAGCCGGTCATCGAGACGCCGGCGGAGAGAACGCAGACGCTCAGGGCGACGGAGAGAAGTACGGTTTTCATGCTTGATCCTTTCACCATGTGTGAACAGAGACGCACGCTGAGTGTAACTCAATCGCGTTCGGACATGTAGCTGTAAGCGGCCCACACCGCCAGCGTCACGCCCGCGAACAGGCCCAGGCCGATCAGCGATCGTTTCCCGAAGCCGCCAACGGCAAAACCGGTGCAGAGAAACGCCATCCCGGCGAATACAGCCAGGATGACTGTGCGGAGGCGGCGGAGCAAGCGATCGGCGTGGTCCTGCGCGGTGGGCGGGAAGCTGACGCCGACGCGGGCGCGCGTGTTGTAGTGCCTGCCGCACTCCGGGCAGTCGCCATCCACCGGCAGCCCCGCGAGGCTGTACCCGCACTGCGCACAGACGTGTTCGGTGGCGAACTTCCCCATGCGTGACATTCTCGCCGGCGGTGAATTGCCGTACAATCACCCATTCGCTAAACGTTTCCCGCCCGCGTTCCCCGAAGGATTTTCACAATGACCGCTCCCCGACCCGTGGTGCTGATCGTCCGTGACGGCTGGGGCCGAAACCCCCACCCCGAGCACGACCGCTTCAACGCCATCAAGCTCGCCAAGACCCCCAACTGCGATGCGCTGCTGAATCACTACCCATGGACGCTCATCAAGACCTCCGGCGAGGACGTCGGCCTGCCCGACGGCACGATGGGCAACAGCGAGGTCGGCCACCAGAACCTGGGCGCCGGCCGCGTCGTCTATCAGGAGTCCGTCCGCATCACCAAGGCCATCCGCGAGGGCGCGTTCTTCGAGAACAAGCCGCTCAAGGAGTCCATCCTCCAGGCGAAGGCGAAGAACCGTTTCGTCCACCTGCTGGGCATTGCCTCCGACGCCGGCGTGCACGGCCTGCTCGACCACCTCTACGGCTGCCTCGAGATGTGCAAGCGGCTCGGCCAGACCCGCGTCGCGCTCCACCTTTTCACCGACGGCCGCGACACCGGGCCCTACACCGGCAAGGAGTTCGTGGCACAGATCGAGGCAAAATGCCGTGAATTGGGCGTCGGCGGCGTCGCCAGCATCTGCGGCCGCTACTACGCCATGGACCGCGACAATCGCTGGGAGCGTGTCGAGAAGGCGTATGCCTGCCTCACCGGCGACCACGGCTCCATCCCCTGGGCCGCCACCGCCGGCGCCGCGATCCAGCAGTATTACGACCACCCGACCAACGACTCGCAGAACGGCGACGAGTTCATCGTCCCCACGATGATCGGCGGCGCTTCCGCCGCCGACGCCAAGGCCACGCGCATCACCGACGGCGACACCGTCATCTTCTACAACTACCGCGGCGATCGGCCGCGCGAGATCATCCGGGCGTTCACGCTCAGCGACGACAAGTGGGCGGCCGTCACCCCCTCGCCCGACACCGGCACGCGCGGCTTCAACCGCGTCCGCCGGCTCGACCTGCGCTTCGTCACCATGACCGCCTATGAAGAGGGCCTGCCCGTCGAGGTCGCATTCCCCAAGACCGGCAAGATGGTCAATATCGCCGGCGAATACCTCAGCAAACTGGGCCTGCGGCAGTTCCGCTGCGCGGAGACGGAGAAGTTCCCGCACGTCACGTTCTTCTTCAACGACTACCGTGAACCGCCGTTCCCGGGTGAGTCGCGGCAGATGGCGCAGTCGGCGAAGGTGGCGACCTACGACCTCAAGCCGGAGATGAGCGCCGCGGAGATCTGCGGCTTCGTGCTGGCGCGCGTCGCCGCGAAGGATTGCGAGGACTTCATCCTCGTGAACTTCGCCAACACCGACATGGTCGGCCACACCGGCAAGCTCGATGCCGCCATCAAGGCCGCGGAAACGGTTGACGGCTGCGTCGGAAATATCGTCGAGGCGGTGCTGGCCCGCGGCGGGGCGCTGATCGTCACCGCCGACCACGGCAACTCTGAGCAGATGTGGGACCCCGTGAACAACAGCCCGCACACGGCGCACACGACCTACCCGGTCGAGTGCATCGTGGTCGATGGCCGGCAGACGAAGAACGCCACCGGCAGCGCGACCAAGCCCTCGCCCGCCCTGCGCGGCGACGGCCGGCTCGCCGACGTGCTGCCGACGGCCCTGGGCATGATGGGCCTGCAAAAGCCCGCGGAGATGGAAGGATCGACGCTGATCCGCGGGTGATGTTCCCTCTCCGGGTGAGAGGGGAAGACTCAACGCGGGCAGCCCTCCCCGGCGACGACCGGTGATACAATCATGCCGCTCCGGACCCGGCGGACGGCGGCTCCCTCCTTTTTACGATCGGCACATGCTCGGCACGCCCCCCGCTGCGCTCACGCGGTGGGCGAGGAAGTGGATCGATGGTCTTCAAACTCAAGAAGTTGATCCCGCCGGCCGTCGTGCTGCTGGTCGTCGCCGGCGTGATTTACTTCTGGGGCCGACGGCCCGCGCCGCCCGAGCCGATCGTCTATCCGGAATCCACCAACCGCGAGCTCGTGAAGAACTTCACCTCAAGCCTGATGGTCGCCCCCGACGGCAAGCGGATGGTGACGGCGGCGTATAACTCCTCCGTCCGCGTCTGGGACTGCGAGACCGGCACGCTGATCTACACCGTCCCGCGGGACGAAGAATTCACCGGCGTCGGCAGGATGGTGCTGTCGAACAGCGGCGTGACGCTGGCCCGGGCGGTGATATCGGCGGCGTGGATGAAGGAGATGGAAGCCCGCGGCGGGACCCCGCGGGGGATGCGTGGCTTTCGGCGCGGGTCGAACCAGACCCAGCCGAGCCAGACTCAAGCCGGCCAGACACAGCCCAGCCAGACGCAAGCTTCCCGGGGCGCTCCGGCGCGGGAGCCGTCGATCCCGCCCCGCGGCGGCATCCAGCTCGTGGGTTTGCAGCCGGGCAGGTCGCCCGAGTTCCTCGCGTCGCCGGCGGGCATGTCTCCATACATTTCGACGGTGGCGTTCTCCCACAGCGACCGATACATCGCCGGCGGGATCAGGGAGCGGGGCAGGGACGGGTACGTCATCGCCATCTGGGAACGCGGCCAGCCCACGCCCAAGATCGTGTTGCCCGACGCGCTGCCGTCATTTGCCTTCGCGCCCGATGACGAGAGCCTCGCCACCGTCGGCACCCAGGATTACTCCGTCATCCGCATCGTGGACCGTGACACCGGCAAACTCCTCAAGACCCTCGGTGAGCCGGCGTCCGCGGATCACAAGAGGGACTCGGTCAATCGGCTGGTCTATTCCTCCGATGGCGCGCTCCTGGCCTGCTCGTTCACCGTGCGCACGGGTGACGAAAAAGCCGGCTTCAAGGAGAGCCAATCGATCCGGGTCTGGGATGTCGCGGGCGGCACGCTCAAGTGGAGCCGCCCTTCGGAGGACGGGGGCTGGCGGGCGACGCTCTTCTTTTCGCCCGACGGCCGCACGCTCGTCTCCACGCAGGAGTCGGAGACGCTCCTGTTGGACGCGGCGTCTGGCCGGTTGAAGCAGAGGATTCCCAAGATCGGCGGCGCGGCGGCGTTCGTGGACGACGGGGGCACGGTGCTGGCGGCCATCGGTGAGGACAAGGCGGTCAAGTTCGTGGACACCGCGACCGGCCGTGTGCGCGCCTCGCTCATGGCCTGGACGCCCAGGAACGCCCAGCCCGGCAGCGACGCCATGCTCTGGGTCACCTACACCGCCGACGGCCACTACGTCGCCACGCCCGGCGCCGACGGCCTGCTCCGCTGGTACACCCTCGCCGACGTGAACGACATCCCCGCCGACGTCAAGGGCATCCGCGACCCGGCGCGCGTGCGGGAGGCGCTGGGGCAGGCATCGCCATGACCACACCCGATACACAAATAGAACCGCGCCGCGACGCACCCGCCCCTCACGGGCGCGCGGGCTTCACGCTCATCGAGCTGCTGGTCTCCATCTCGATCATCGCGATCCTGGTCGGCATCACGCTGCCGGTGCTCAGCGCCTCGCGGCGCAGGGCGCGGACGATCCAGTGCGGCCAGCAGCTCAGCCAGATGCACATCGCGCTGCGGGCCTACCTGGCGGACTACAACCAGATCATTTTTTGGCGCGCCAAGCAGGTCGATATCGACGGCATGGATTGGTACGTGTACGGCGGGCGCGAAACCGGCAACATCGTGGTCGTGAGCCAGGCCGACCTCTTCAACCGCATCATCCCACGCCCGCTCAACCCCTACGTCAGCTCGATCAGCCTCTTCCGCTGCCCGGACGACATCGTCCCCTGGCCCGAGCCGACGGCCGCCGGCAGGACACACTTCGGCTACGTCGGCAACAGCTACAACTTCAACTCCAACGGCTCGTCCTACCCGCCCAATCTCGCCGTCGGCGGGTTGGCGGGCGTCAGCATGGACCAGGTCCGCGAGCCCTCGCGCACCATCGTCTTCCTCGACGCCTCCCTGGCGTGGTACCCCAGCACGCCCCTGGTCAAGTTCCCCGAGGTCTGGCACGGCGGCAAGGGCAACGTGGGTTTCGCCGACGGCCACGTCCTGTTCATGGAAGCCCCCTCTTCCGCCACCGGCGCCGAATACACCTATATCCCCTGAGCGCCGGTTTTTGTCAGCGGGATATTAGGATCATCCGCATGGAAACGACCACGCGCGAGGCCAAGGCGCAGCAGTTCCCGCCCGGCGGCACGCCCGTGCCCATCTCGAAAACCGAGGGAATCATCGAGGTCTTCTGGGACCCCGCCTACGAGGCCGTCTCGCGCTGGACGCTCGCGCCGGCCGGCGTGGACGCGGAGCTGCACCCGGACTGGGACCGCGCCCGCGTCGTCTGGAGGCCGCGCGCGGCGGGCGAGGTGCTCGAGTTCGCCCGGCCGTTCGACGTGGACGTGCGCGGATACACACGCCTGATCGTCCGGTTCCGCACCGGCGAAGGCCTGCGCGTCGGCATCGAGGCGACGGTGGACGGAAAGACAAACGTCATCGTCAAAAACGTCCCCGGCGAAAACTTCACGCAGGAGTTCATCGGCCCGATCAGCGGCGATCGGCTGCAAGGAATGAAGGCGGTCTTCACGTCGGTGGACGGGAAAGAAAAACTTTTCGAGCTGCGCTGGGTAATGGTGGACAAGCCCGGGGCGTCGTGGGACCCGCCGGTCGAGCCGTTCAAAGGCCTGGTGGTTGATGGGGCTGTCGGGAAGTTCGAGCCGGGGCTCGGGCTGCTCTATTCAGCGGCCGAGATCGGCGAGGTCCGCCGCGCGTTTGCATCGCCCGCGAATGCAACCGCGGCGCTCGTGGACCGCGAGCTGGCGGCCGACCACGCGAAGACCGACCCGGCGTCGCTCATCCGCCGCTGGGCGCTCTACATCGGGGCGCGCGGGCGCTACGACCGCGCCGCGGACGCCTCGTACGACTTCAAGCACGACGGCCTGAGCCTCGCCTGCGTCGGCATGCTCGACCAGTGCGACGACTACCTGCGGCTCGCCGCGCGGCACGCGATCGTCTTCGCCCGCATGGAGCAGTGGTCCGAGGGGTTCGTCGATCGTTTCCCCGCGGCGAAGCCCGGCGTGCGCGAGTGGCGGCACGCGGCCTTCGCGCCCAACGTCGCCGCGATCCAGGTCTCGCTGCTCCTGGACATGGCGTGGCACCACCTGACCCCCGCCGGCCGGGCGATGGTGCAGCAAGCGCTGCGCGAGAAGGCGATCCCCTACCTCGAGCCGTGCGTCGAGACCGGGTGCTACACGATGTCGTGCAACCAGGGCACGCGCTTCATGAAGGGCTACATGCTGGCGCGGATGGCGACGACGCCCGACTGGACCGACCCGGCCTTCCGCAAGGAGATGAGGCAGCGGTTGGCGGACTTCAACCTCTCCCTCGACCGGCAGACCCGCGCCGACGGGACGTTCACCGAAGAAGGCTACGGCCAGGGCGTCATCGCCTGCGCGGCGCTGACCTATCACCTCTTCTCCCGCGCGCTGGGCGAGCCGATCCACAAGCTCATCACGCCCCGGCTGCTGGGGAGCATGCGCTTCGTGCTCGACGGGGAGGGCACGATCGGCGCGCACCTGGCGGCGCTGGGCGCCGGGCCGCTGGGCGACCCGTCGTTCGCCCCCTGCGTCGCGCCCACGCCGCTGAATGCCGGGTGGAACCCGGAGAACCACGGCTACGGGGTGGAGCATCTGTGGTTCCCGCTGTCGCGCAAGGCGCAGGGAAAATCCGACTGCAGGCCCTTCAGCGCCTACCGCGAGGGCGGGTGGGTTTACATGGGCGGGCGCGACCCGGCGCAGGCGCGGATCAGTTTCGAGAGCGGGCTCTGGGCGACGCACGGGCATATCTGGATGCACAAGAACGCCGTCACCCTCGACGCCTTCGGCGAGACGATCCTGCTCACGCGGCAATACGCGCTCTACTCCGACTCGCGCTTCGGCATGACAGCCCGTACGGCGGCGTACAACACCTTCGCCCCCGGCGACCGCAACCAGGACTTGAACCCCTCGGGCAACCACGGCGCGAAACTGATCGCGGCGGAAGACCTGGGCCCGGCGGCGTTCGCGGTGAGCGACGTTGCCAGCGCATGGGCGACCAACGTGAAGCGCGCCCTGCGCCGCGTGATCCTGCTCAGGCCCAACGTGCTGGTGGTCGAGGACACCGCCGAGTTCGACGACGATGAGCCGGGCGTGCAGAGCTGGAACAGCCTGGGCGCGTGGCGCTCGGTGGGCGTCAACGCGTGTGAGGTGCGCGTCGGCAACGCGGTCGCGCGGCTCACGGCGATCACGCCGGCAAACATCCGCATCACCACGGCCGAGGACTCGATCCACATGACGAGCCTGAGCGAGGCCGAGCGGGCGCGGACCGGGAACAGCTACCGCGAGGTCCTCGTGTATCGATCCGCGTTCGTCAGCCCCGCGGCGCGGCGCCACCGTATCCTCACCGTCATCGAGGTCTTCAAGTCCAACGAGAAGGCTCCGCCCAGCGCGGTGAAGGTGGTGCGCGACCGGCCGATGGTCCTGGAGATCACGCAGGGCAACACAACGGCGCGGCTCGCGGACGGCGGTGCGACGGCGACGGATATGTGGGGCTGGAAGGGCGAGGGCGAACTTCTGCTGGCTGTTCACGACGGCCAGCGCGTCATCGCGTCACACGCGTTTTGAATAGACCTCTGCGTAGGGTGGTGCTGAGTCTTCGATGCCCACCACTCTTCGGCGCACGGATACGCAGACGGTGGGCTTCGCGGACTCAGCGCCACCCTACCGAAGAGTTGATTGTTGAGGGATCACGACCGGCCGACGGTCAGCGGGACGGGCTGGGGGCGCAGGGCGTGCGAGGGCTCGATGGCGATCTGGAGCGGTCGGCGGAGGCCGCCCTTGGGGGGCATGCCGTCGCGGTCGATGATGCTCTGGATGGCCATGACGCCTTCGATCAGCGTCTCGGGCCTGGGCGGGCAGCCGGGGACATAGACGTCAACGGGGACGAACTGGTCGATGCCCTGCACGACGGCGTAGGTGTCGAAGACGCCGCCGGTCGAGGCACAGGCGCCCATGGAGATGACCCACTTGGGCTCGGTCATCTGCTGGTAGATGCGCTGGAGGACGGGGAGCATCTTCACGGCGACGCGGCCGGCGACGATCATGAGGTCGGCCTGGCGCGGGCTGAAGCGCATGACCTCGGCGCCGAAGCGGGAGAGGTCGAAGCGGCTGGAGGCGGTGGCCATAAGCTCGATGCCGCAGCAGGCGGTGGCGAAGGGGATGGGCCACACGGCGCTGCGCCGCGACCAGTTAACGAGCTTCTGGAGCTGCGTGGTCAGGACGCCCTCGGCGGGTAGCGCGGATTCGATGCCCATGGTGAGACCTCGTGGGAAGCGACGGGGAATCTTACGTCAACGGCGGTCGGCCGCCAAGCGGCCGGGTGGGCCGTGTCCAAATGCCGATCATGCCGCGTGCCGTACCTCGCGTGGTACATTGAGCCGCTATGGAAAGCCGGTCTGGGCCGATCAGGTTGGTGGTCTTCTCAGACGATTGGGGCCGGCACCCGTCGAGTTGTCAGCACCTGATCTCGCAGTTTTTGCCGCGCTACCCGGTGCTCTGGGTGAACACGATCGGCACGCGCCGCCCCGGTTTCTCATTAGAGGACATGGGCAAGGTCGCGCGCAAGCTGCGCGAATGGACGCGCCCGCCCGTCACCGGCGAGAACCTGCCGGACAACCTCACCGTCATCAGCCCGCGCATGTTCCCCGGTTTTCGCTCCCGCTGGCAGCGCCGCTTCAACGCCAGGCGCATCAGCCGGGCCGTCAATGATGTCCTGGGCGTCCGCGCCTCGGGCACGCTCCACAACGAGCGCCGCATCGCCATCACCACCGTCCCCGTCACCGCCGACCTGATCGGCTTCCCCGGCGCGCTGGACGTGGACATGTGGGTCTATTACTGCGTCGATGATTTCTCCGTCTGGCCCGGGCTCGACGCCTCGGTCATGCGCGACATGGAGCGGTACCAGGTCTCGGCGGTGGACCGCGTCGTCGCCGTCTCCGACGCGCTGGTCGATCGCGCCGCCGCCCTGGGGCGCCGGGCCACGCTGCTGACGCACGGCATCGACATCGACCACTGGACGCGCACCCCCGACGCCGCGCTGCCCGACTGGACCCGCGGCCTGCCCCGACCCATCTTCCTCTTCTGGGGCCTCATCGACCGCCGGCTCGAAACCATCTGGTGCCGCACGCTGGGCAACGGCGAGGGCACGCTCGTGCTCGTCGGCCCGACGCAGAACCCCGACCCAACGCTGGCCACGGTGAAAAACATCGTCATGCCCGGACAGGTTCCCTACGAAACGCTCCCCGCGCTGGCGAAGTGGGCGGACGTGCTGGTCATGCCCTACGCCGACCTGCCCGTCACCCGCGCGATGCAGCCGCTCAAGCTCAAGGAATACCTGGCGACCGGCAAGCCGACGGTCGTGCGCCGCCTGCCCTCGACCAAGCCCTGGTCCGAGGCGTGCGACGTGGCGGAGACGACGGACCAGTTCGTCGAGATGGCGCGCCGCCGTGCCGCCGAGGGCACGCCCGCGTCACAGATCGAGGCCCGCAGGTGCCTCGCAGACGAGACCTGGGAGGCCAAGGCGCGGCAGTTCGAGGCGATGTGGTTCCGCGAGGTGAAGGCGGCGGAGTGACTACTAAACCCCCTCTCCAGGGGGAGAGGGGACGCTCCTTCTTGCATGAATCCCCGTCTTGCCGATCATGGGTGCCTGCCCACGCAAGGGAATCCGCTTGGCCCGACGACCCACAACCCCCGCGAATAGGCCCGATGCCGGCGGCCTCCCCGCCGGCTGGCCCGCGCCGCCGTCGGCGGAGAAAATCGCCGTGCTCCACACCCGCGTCGTCACCGGCGCCGGAGGCGGGCCCGACAAGACGATCCTTTTCTCCGCGCCGTTCCTGGCGGACACCGAGTACTGGCTTGCCGCCGGCTACATGCACCCGCCGGGTGACGCGGGCTTCGAGGCCGTGCGCAAACGCGCCGCCGACGCCGGTTGCCCGTTCATCGGCATCCCCGACGCCGGCCCGCTCGACCGCTCCGTCATCCGCACCCTGCTCGACGTTTGCCGACGCTACAACGTCCGCGTCTGGCACGGGCACGACTACAAGTCCAACGCGATCGGCCTCATGCTCCGGCCCTTCTGGAACATGAAGCTCATCTCCACCGTCCACGGCTGGGTCAAGCAGACCAACCGCACGCCGCTGTATTACGCGGTGGACCGCTGGTGCCTGCCCTACTACCACCACGTCATCTGCGTCTCCGACGACCTGGTGCAGGCGATCCGCAAGCTCGGCGTGCCCGAGGAGCGCTGCTCGCTCATCCTCAACGCCATCGACGAAAAGGCCTTCGCGCGGAAATTCCCCGCCGCGCAGTCACCGCTGCGGCAGGAGCACGGCACCCCGCCGGGCCGGCTGGTCATCGGCGCGGTCGGCAGGCTCAGCGCCGAGAAGGCGTTCAACAACCTCATCCGCTCCGTCCACACGCTCGTGCGCGAGGGGCTGGACGTCGAGCTCTGGATCGCCGGCGATGGCGACGCGCGGGCTGATCTCGAAAATCTCATCGACCACCTGGGCCTGCGCGACCGCGTGAAGCTGCTGGGCTTCTGCCTCGACACCATCGCGCTCTACCACGCGATGGACGTGTTCGCCCTGTCGAGCCTGCGCGAGGGGTTGCCCAACGTGGTGCTCGAGGCGATGTCGATGGGCGTGCCGGTGGTCTCGACGGCCGTCGCCGGCGTGCCGCGGCTCATTAGAGATGGCGAGTCGGGCCTGCTGGTGCCGATCGCGGACGTGGAGTCGCTCTCGGCGGCGCTGCGGAAGGTGGTGAGCGATGCGGCCCTGCGTCACGCGCTGGCGGAGGCGGGCCGGAAGGTGATCGAGCGCGAGTTCGGTTTCCGCCAGCGGATGCTGCTGGAGAAGGCGGTGTACGACCGCGTGCTGAGCGTCGCCGGCGGTCCGACGGGCCGGATCGGGCAGGAGCCGCTGCCGGTGTGAAACGGCGGGAAAGTACGGCGGATTCGCTCCCGTGAACCCCGTTCCATATCGTCCATTTGGGCCGTGATTCCTGCTATGATATAAGGCTCGACATATCCCGGCTGACGCCCGGAGAGGGAATACGATGGCCACCAGTTTTGGGGCGCTCTGCTCCGATTTTTATGTGAACCAGAAGCTGGCCCTGAAGATGGACCTGCCGGCCGACCGCGAGACGATCCTGCACCTGCTCGACCAGATCAGGAAGTCCGAGCCGACGATGGACCGCTTCCGCCGCTACGAGGGCGAGTACGCCCTCGAGAGCGCCCGCCGCGACGCCGAGTACCGCTGGCTCGCCCTGCGCCAGACCTCCATCCGCTCCGGCCACGTCAACCCGACCTCCATGACCGAGGCCTACCGCCTCCACAAGCTCGTTTACGAGCTCGCCCCCTACCACCTGACCATCAGCCCGCTCGACGTGGACTACATCGAGCTGCTCTTCGGCTTCGACCTCGAGTGCAAGGCCAACCACGACGCCATCGTCTATGACGCCCTCTTCGCGCACTCCCCCGTGGGCAACCTGCTCCGCGACCACGAGCAGCAGATCCTCGACGTGCAGCCGATCTTCGGCATGAACCTCTCCCGCAAGGGCGACCTGCAGGCCTATTTCGAGGTCAAGACCCGCACCAAGAGCCGCCGCGGCAAGGCCTCACGCACCCGCCGCGAGCCCATCAGCGTCTTCCTCACGCTGCGCCGCTACGGCCCGATCCACGACATCGGCGAGCTGGTCGAGATCTTCGACACCCTCACCCACCACGCCGAGACCCTCGCCACCGAACGGCTCATCCCCAACCTCCTCACCCCGATCTCCCGGCACATCACGTCCAGCACCTGAGGCGTTCCCCCATGGCCCTCTTCGGACGTGAATCCCGCGCCGACCAGGAGCGCGCCGAGCGCGTCCGCCTCTGGGCGCAGAAGCGCAGCCCATTCGCCCTGTACAGCTCCATGCTCGGCGTCATCGCGGTGGTCGATTTTTTCACGCCCATAGGCTTCATCGTGGGGATCGCCGCCGTCGTCCTGGGCATCCGGGGTTTGAAGCAGATCCAGCGGGAACCGGCCCTGCTGGGCCGTCGCCTGGCGGTCGTGGGAATCACCCTGGGTTCCCTGGGCGTGATCTCCAGCACGATCTTCCACATCAAATTCTTGTGACGCCCCGCCCACCACGCCGATCCATCATGGTGATCCGCTGACCCCACCGCGTGGAACCGCTAGCCGTGCCGCAACCCAAAAAACTAAAAGTCCTCGTCCTCGCCGGCGGGCCCGACCGTGAACGGCCCGTCAGCCTCCAGTCCGGCGCCACCGTCACCAACGCGCTCGCCCAGGCGGGCCACGACGTCCGCCAGCGCGACATCACCCCCGACAACCTCGCCGCGCTGGACGAGTTCACCCAGTGGGCCGGACACCTCGTCTTCCCGATGCTCCACGGCGCCTGGGGCGAGGGCGGCGGCCTCCAGAAAATCCTCGCCGAGCGGAAGCTCCCCCACGTCGGCTGCCGCGCCGACGCCGCCGAGCTCTGCATGGACAAGCACCGCACCAAGCTCGTCCTGATCGAGCACGGCCTGCCCACGCCGCCCAGCGAGCTGCTCATCGCCGGCCAGCGCGCCACGTTCGGCCCGCCCGTCGTCGTCAAGCCACCCTGCGAGGGCAGCTCCATCGACCTGACCATCTGCCGCGACGACGAGAGCCTCCGCCGCACCCGCTCGCGCCTACGCCGCCGCCACGCCCGGCTCCTGGTCGAGCGCTTCGTCGAGGGCATGGAGCTGACCGTCGGCCTGGTCGGTTCCGAGGACGGCAAGACCATGGACGCGCTGCCGCCGATCCACATCATCCCCGCCACCGAGTTTTACGATTACAACGCCAAGTACGACCGCGACGACACGCAATACCTCTTCGACATCAAGCTCCCCAAGGCGGCGCTGGCGGAGGTCATGCGCGTCTCGGTCGAGGCGGCGCGGGTGCTGGGCTGCCGCCACATGTGCCGGGTGGACATCATCGTGGACCGCGAGAAACGGCCGTGGATATTGGAAGTGAACACGATCCCCGGTTTCACAAGCCACTCGCTGCTGCCCAAGGCCGCCGCCCGCGCCGGGATCACGCTGCCGAAGCTGGTCGACCGGTTGGCGCGGCTGGCGCTGGCGTGATCCCATAGCCCCCGGCTCGGCCGGGGGGTTCTTGTGCGATCACCGCACACGCAACATGGGTTGG
Source organism: Planctomycetota bacterium (assembly GCA_021413865.1). Taxonomy (GTDB): domain Bacteria; phylum Planctomycetota; class Phycisphaerae; order Phycisphaerales; family Phycisphaeraceae; genus JAIOPN01. Next base: position 32,592 of record JAIOPN010000059.1, read on the forward strand.
ATAATCGGCAATCGCTCGCGGCCCCCCCCGGCCGAGCCGGGGGCTATGGGGCGGAGTTTATGCCTTGAGCGCGCGCACCACCGCCGCGCGGTCGGTCGCGCCGAAGAGCGCCGAGGCGGTGACGATCATGTCCACCCCCGCATTGCGCGCGGTGGCGATCGTCTGCGGGTTAAGGCCGCCGTCCATTTCGAGGCGTGTGGTCGGACGCAGCCTCGGCTTGAGCCACTTCGCCTTGTCGATCACCTGCGGCATGAATGATTGACCCGAGCGGCCGGGGTTCACGCTCATCACCAGGACGACGTCGAGCGAATCCAGGTACGCGGCCAGCCCGTCCGGGGCGGTGGGCGGGTTGACCACCATGCCCGCGTGGGTGCCGAGCTTGTGGATGCGGTCGATCAGCGCCGCCGCGTCGATCCCGCCGGCCGAGGCCGGCCGCATGGGTTGGCTGACCTCGAGGTGGAACGAGATGTTGTTCGCGCCCGCCTCGATGAAGGGTTCGGCGAAGAGGTCCGGCCGATCCACCATGAGGTGCACGTCGAGATAAACATCGGGGAAGTGCTTGCGGAGGCAGCGCACCATGTCGGGGCCCATGGTGAGGTTGGGCACGAAGTGGCCGTCCATCACGTCGACGTGCAGGAGGTCGGCGCCGGCGGCGAGTGCGGAGCGGCAGTCGTCCGCCATGGCGCCGAAGTCGGCGGAGAGGATCGACGCCGCCACCAGCGGCCGCGCGGGTTTTGCGGTCAGGTCGAGCATCCGGGCATTGTAAACGGAGGTTTGCCGGCGTGAGCGGGAGGCCCGTCACGTCACGACGCGTCGATCGCGCGGTCGATCGTCTGCTCGAGCTTGTCGATCTGCGCCTTGAAGGAGGGGTCCGCCTCGCTGCGCTCATCGACGATGCGGATGGAGTGCATGACGGTGGTGTGGTCACGGCCGCCGAAGTAGCCGCCGATCTCTTCGAGGCTGAAGCGGGTGCGTTTGCGGGCGAACCACATGCAGACCTGGCGCGGGCCGGTGATGGATTTGTGGCGGCGCTTGGATTGCAGATCGCTGAGCTTGACGTTGAAGAAGGCGGTGACGGCGTTGATGATGCTCTGCAGCGTGACCTGCGAGCCGATGGGGTGCAGCGCCGACTCACCCAGCGCCTGCTGCGCCAGGGCGAGGTCGACGGCCTTGTTCTGGAGCGAGGCGTGGCCCTGGATGGTGGTCAGCGCGCCCTCGAGCTCGCGGGCGTTGGAGTCGATCTTGTTGGCGACGTACTCGATGACTTCCGGTGGAAGCTCGATGCCGCGCACCTTCGCCTTGGCGCGGAGGATCGCCAGCCGCGTCTCGACGTCGGGCTTGGAGACCTGCGCGACGAGCCCCCACTGGAACCGGCTGACCAACCGCTCCTCGAGCTGCGGGATTTCGGCCGGCGGCGAGTCGCTGGAGAGCACGATCTGCCGCTGCGACTGGTAGAGCGCGTTGAAGGTGTGGAAGAACTCTTCCTGAGTCGATTCCTTGCCGGCCAGGAACTGGATGTCGTCGATGAGCAGCAGGTCGGCATTGCGGTACTTGTTCTTGAATTCGATCGTCCGGTTGCGCTGGATCGACTCGATCATCTCGTTCATGAACTGTTCGGACGACAGGTAGAAAATGCGGGTCGAGGGGTTCCGCTGCTTCAGGCGGTTCCCGATCGAGTGCATGAGGTGGGTCTTCCCGAGGCCCACCCCACCGTAGATGAAGAGCGGGTTGTAGGAATAGGCCGGCCGTTCCGCCACGGCCATGCAGGCCGCGTGGGTCAGCTGATTGCTTGGCCCCACCACGAACGTTTCGAAGGAGTACCGTGAATCGATGGCGCTGTTGTCGGGATAGAGCCGCGGTCGCACCGTACCGGCGTTGGAATAGGCGCCGGCAGCCTGGTGAAACCCCTGCGAATGAGTGAAATTCTGTCCGGATCGCTCCTCGGAGCCCCCCTGGGGAGCGCGGTTGCCATTGGAATTTGACCCGCGGCCCATTCCCGGCTGCCCGCCGTTGGTTCGCTCGCGGTCGTCGGAGTAGCGACGGTCGTCCGGGTAGCCCGGCTGACGGGGCCCTTCGGGGCGCCCCGGGTGGGCGCGATGATCGGGAAAGGCCGGACCCTGCTGATGACTCTGGTTCTGGCCATGGAAATGGTTCTGCCTGTGAGCCTGATCCTGGCCGTGAACCTGATCCTGCCCGTGAATCTGAGCCTGCGACGCGGCTTGTCCGTCGGGAAAAGCCGGCCCTCCCTGCGAATTCGGCCCCATTGCGAAGACGTGCGGGGGCTGGTGCCGTGGACTCGCGGAACCGGACGGATCGCCGTCCCGCGGACCTTCGGACGGAAACGTCGTGGAGCCGACTCCTCCGGTATAGAAGCCGCCCGCGTAGGTGCCACCTGAAGCGGCGCCTCCCGATGAGGAAGCGCCCGCCGCGATGGTCTCGACGCTGGCATCCACGCGGAACTGGATCGTGAGGGCGGATCCGAAGGCGCCGAGCGCCGCTTCGTTGAGCAGAGACAGGAAATGCTCTTCGATCCACTCGGCGAAAAAATCGCCTGGCGCGTCGATCAGCAGGCGCCGATCATCGACATCGCCAAACTGCAGAGGCAGGAACCAGGTATTGAATGTCTGGTCGCTGACCTTACCCCGGATCTGAGCCAAGAAGGCCCGCCAGGCGGCGGGTGCCCGGGTTGCTGACAAGGTACCACCTCACTCTTATCCACAGAGATATCCACAGGCGCGTACCTGTTTTACTGTGGCGGTTTAGGGTCGCGAGCTTTGAATTTCAGGTTCAAAGTGGCCCGGTAAGGCCACGAAGCTCTCCACAGATGTGGAAAGCCGACCAACCCGTTGCAGGGGAACGAAGTACGGTTCTTTTGGGTTGACCTTGAAGAAGACTTGTCCACACGGCCCGTTGCGGCCCACTCACCCCCCGGGAAAGCCGTGTAAGTCTCTTGTTTATAGAGTATTACGAAGTCGGCGGACCTTAAAAACAGGCCGTTTTTAAGGTTCGCGCATCCTACTCCTGCCCGTTTCGAGGCAGCAATAGATTTTGAAGACGGAAAACAGATTTCCTAACATATTTACTCACAGCTACTTGAGCGAGGTCACCTGAGGCGGTTTCTTTGAGGCACGTTTGCCCCCCTTTTGTCGACAATTTGTGCGAGAGAACACCTAGTGCGTTGAAAATGCTACTGTTAACGGCATCTACCGAAGCGTGGATGGCCGAGATCTGCACCGAATCGGCGCGGCGAGGCCGAACTGACCTCTCGGGGCTTGGATCTCCTTGACACAAGCGGCTCCCGAATCTATTCTCCGCGCTCCCCAAAAAGCAGTCGGGTTTCGAAGCGAAAACGCACTCACTGTGCCCCGTTCCGGTCCTCCGGCCGAGGCTCTTCCGAAAGGGTTGATCGATGAAGCGGACTTTCCAGCCCCATAACCGGCGCCGCAAGAAGGTGCACGGATT
>JAIOPN010000060.1 GCA_021413865.1 Planctomycetota bacterium
CATTGTAGCGTCCCCGACGCCGCCGAGCGGCAAGAATCTATGAAATAAGTAAAAATAGTCTTAATATCCTCGCCTCCAGTGGGAGCGACTCCGCTTGGGCACAAAATCAGGATCTTCGTCCTGACGGCATGGCGGGGATCCGTAGCAGCAGCGGCCCGGGGATCGTGGCGTAATGAACCCCGGCTTGATCTTGTCGATGCCGATGTTCTTACGGGCCATGGATCAACCTTTTCGCCTGACCGGCGTGTGACATGATGCCGATCGGTCGGATTCTACGTTCGCAGCCTTCCGTCGTCGTAGCGGCCGCAACAAAAAAGCCCCCGGCGAGTGCCGGGGGCAGGGGTTGTCACGAGTTGCGACGCCGCGATTACTTGGCCATTTCCTTGAGGGCCTTCAAGGGGCGAATCTTGACGACTCGCCGAGCCGGTTTGGCCTTGAACATCACCTCTTCCTTGGTGAAGGGGTTGATGCCCTTGCGCGCCTTGGTGGCGGGCTTGGAGACCACGATGATCTTCATCAGGCCGGGCACCACGAAGATGCCGGGGCCCTTCTTGCCGACGTTCTTGCCGATCAGATCGGTGACCGAGGCAAGCACCGAACCGACCTGCTTGCGGGACAGACCGGTCGTGCCGGCCACGCTGGTGAGAATCTCGCTCTTGCTGGGGGCTTTCGCCATGTCTCAGATCCTTTGAGAAAAATGGGTGTGGACTCCATTCACAGGCCGCCAGCATACGGGAAATACGGCCTTAGACAAGTCCCCGCGCGTAAAAACGCTAGAGGGGTCCCGCGGCGCACGGCCGGAGGCTCAATCCCGGCAGAGCGTGAACTGCATCACGTCGAGATGGCCGCTGCGGAAATGTGCCGCGCAGCCGGTGAGGTAACGCATGTAGAGATCGAAAACCTCCGGCGACGTGAGACGGATCGCTTCCGCTTTCGCGGCCTCAAGGTTACGCGCCCAGTGGTCGAGCGTCAGCGCGTAGTGCGGCCGGAGCGATTGCGTGAGCGCGACACGGAAACCCGCCGCTTCCGCGTGACGGATCACAAAATCCCGTGAACAGAGTTGCCCGCCGGGGAAAATGTGTCGGCGGATGAACTTGGCGAAGAGCACGTGCCCGTGATTCACTTCGATCCCTTGCTTGCTCAACTCGGTCTGGTCCGGCATGAGGATGGTGTGCAGCATCATCCGCCCACCCGTCGGCAGCAGGCCGTAACAGCGGCTGAAAAAGGCCGGGTAGCGCTCACGGCGGAAGTGCTCGAACGCGCCGATGCTCACGATGCGGTCCACCGGCTCGTCGAACTCTTCCCAGCCCTGGAGCCGCAGGTCCACGCCGCCGCCCGTCGGCGGCAGCACCCGGAGTTTTTCTTGCGCAAGGGCGAGCTGGTTCTTGCTCAGCGTCAGGCCGATCCCTTGGACCCCGTATCGCTCCGCCGCGCGACGGAGCGTCGCGCCCCAGCCGCAGCCGATGTCGAGCAGCCGCATCCCCCGCCGCAGGTCGCACTTGCCCAGCGACAGCTCGATCTTCGCGAGCTGCGCCTCGGCCAGCGTCATGCCCTCGCGCTCAAAATAGGCGCAGCTATACGTCATCGACGGGTCGAGGAACGTTGCGAAAAACTCGTTGGAAAGGTCGTAGTGCGCCTGTACGTTTTCGTAAAAGGGTTCGAGCTCTGCCATGCGTCGCTCCCTGGGATTTGGTTACGCCGAACCCCAACGATATCAGAGGGCGAACAAACTGTTTAGCGTTGCCCCAAATAGGGCGACGCCAAACAAGCGGTCACAAAAACCTGTTATGCTTTTCGCCTCCCGTAACCCGCGCAACACCCCGAGAATTCAGCCATGAAAATCACCAAGGTCGAAGCCATCTACATGCGTCTGCCCGTGGTCACCGAGGCGTGCGACGGCACGCAGGACGACCTGGTCGTGCTCGTCCACACCGACGCGGGCATCACCGGCATCGGCGAGGTGGACTCCGCCCCCACCGTCGCCAAGGCCGTCATCGACGCCCCAATGAGCCACTACATCGCCAACGGCCTGGCCAACGCGCTGGTCGGCGAGAACCCGCTCGACATCCACCGCCTCTGGGACAAGATGTACCGCGCGACCTTCTATTACGGCCGGTTCGGCCCCGCCATCCACGCCATGTCCGGCATCGACCTGGCGCTCTGGGACATCCTCGGCAAATCCACCGGCAAGCCCGTCCACCAGCTCCTGGGCGGCAAGTACAACTCCAAGCTCCGCGCCTACGCCAGCATCCTCTTTGGCGACACGCCGGCGGAAACCAAGAAAATCGCCAAACACTGGGTGAGCAAGGGCTTCACCGCGGTGAAGTTCGGCTGGGGCCCCTTCGGCAGGGACGCGAAGCTCGACGAGAAGCGCGCCGAGGCCGCGCGCGAAGGCCTGGGTGAGAAGACCGACTTCATGATCGACGTGGGCTGCTGCTGGGACTGGAAGACGGCGGTGCTGCGTGAGCAGATGCTCCGCCAGTTCAACCCGTTCTGGATTGAGGAACCGCTGCAGCCCGACGACTATGAGGGCTACGCGAAGCTCTCCGCCGCGTCGCCGACGCGCATCGCTGCCGGCGAGGGGGAGAGCAACCCGACGTTCTTCGAGCGGCTCATGCGTGAGGGCGGGATCGACATCGTGCAGCCCGACATGGCGCGCTGCGGCGGGCTAACCGCCGCGATGCGCATCGCCGACACCGCCAAGTCCATGGGCAAGGGCGTCTGCAACCACGCCTACAAGACCGGCATCTCCGTTGCCGCGTCGATCCACTACCTGGCCGCGATCTCCAACGGCGTCGTGCTCGAGTACTGCGTCGAGGAAGGCCCGCTCCGCCAGCTCACGACCAGGGAAAAATTCCCCGTGGTCAAGGGCTACGTGGACGTGCCCAACACCCCGGGCCTGGGCGTGACGCTCAACATGGACACGATCGAGAAATACCGGCAGAAATAATCCGCTCCGGTCCCCTCTCCCCCCGGGAGAGGGGAAAGAGGCTCACTTCGCCGGCGCGAGCGCCTCGGTGATCTCTTTCTTGAGTTCTTCTTCCATCGTGGGCGAGAAGCCCTCGTGGACCTTCACAACCTTGCCGTCGAGGATAACGACCGTGCGCGGGATCGTGTTGCAGTCGTACGCCTGGCCGACGCCGCCCTCGACGTCCATAAGCACGGCGAGCGTGAGCTTGTTGTCCGCGAGGAACTTCTTGACCTCGTCGGCGGTCTCGCGCAGGTTCACCGTGTAAACGGCCACCGACAGCTTCTCCGCGGCTGCCCACTCGGCGACCTTCTGGATCACGGGCAGACCGCGGCGGCACGGCGGGCACCACGTCGCCCAGAAGTCGAGCACCACCACCTTCTCCTTAACATCGCTGAGCTTGAAGGGCTTGCCTTCGAGGGTCGTCAGCTCCACCGCGGGAGCGGGCTTGCCGACCATCGGGCTCACGGGGGCGTCCGCATTGCCCTCCTTGGCAGCGGCGCCGGGGTTGGCCCACTCCTGGATCGATTTAGCCTGCTTGAGGTTGGTGGTGTCAAACGCGAAGGCGGCGGCGTCGAGCGGCTGGTTGTGCTTCTTGACCGTGGTCGTGTAGGTGAGCGTGGCGTTGTCGCCGTCGTGACCGCCCATCTCGGCGACGTTCACCTCGATGACCACGCTGCCGATCAGGTTCGAGCCGGGCTCGACGCGCAGGGTCGTGACCCCCGCCGGGCCGTTTTAGCGCAGGCCCGGACGCTTGGTCGCGTCGGGCTCGACGTAGGAAACCGTCGGCGGCTTGTCGTCATTGGACTAAACCGCTCCGCGGTGGGGAAGAGGTGGGTTGCGTAAGGCGGCGGCGCTGCGTGTGCGGGGCGTGGGGGCAGCGGCGGCAACCCGGCAATACATAAGACCTCCCCATCTATTCTGACGCGTTTTACGGCAAT
>JAIOPN010000005.1 GCA_021413865.1 Planctomycetota bacterium
CTCACGCGAGGGACACCCATGATGACCCGCACCGCGATCCTCCCGCTGGCCGCCGCGCTTTCGCTCTTGGTCGGCGTCGCCGAGGCACAACAGACGCAGCCCAACCCCACCGCGACCACCGCGCCGGGAGCTCAGGCCACCGCGATGACCGCCACCGCGATGACCGCCACCGTGACGGGCGTCGAGGGCAAGGTGCAGGTGCGTGACGCCGAGGATCAGCCGTGGAGAGCCGTCGCCGTCGGCATGGTGGTTTCGCAGGGCGTCGAGTTCCGCACCGGGCCGCGCAGCGCCGTCCGCCTGGTCATCCTCCCCGATCAGACCATCACGCTCGACCGCCTGGGCAACATGAAGCTGATCGAGGCGATGCAGACCGGCAACAAGGTGAAGACCGACCTGGGCATGAAATACGGCCGGACGCGGTACGAGATCGAGGCCGCCGGCCTGGAGCACGAGTCGAAGATCGCCAGCCCCAATTCGACGCTGGCCGTGCGCGGCACGCAGGCCAACGTGTACGACCAGCCGCCGTTCGCGCCCGAGGCCGTCGTGCTCACGGGCCACGTGGACTACAAGCGTGCGGGCAAGGCGGCGGTGGCGTTCGGCGCCAAGGGCCGGCGCTCCTCCGTGGGCGGCGACGCCAACGACCCGGGCGAGCAATCATTGCTGAACACGTTCGTGGACGCCGGCATCGCCAACGCGCGCACCGAGGCCGAGCGCGAGGTCTTGCTGATCCAGTCACGCAGCCCATACACGGTGCACGACCAACTCGAGGCCACCAGTGCGCTGCTCGACTTCATCGCCACCGCCGACTTCACCAACCCGATCACCGCCCAGGAAAACCGCACACGCCAGACACCCGGCGCGCTCGCGTTCGATCTGGTGTGGCAGGGCGCGGCCGACCTAGACCTGTCACTCGTTACCCCCAGGGGCGAGCGGCTTAGCGCATTCCCCTTCCTGCCCTCGCCCGACGGTCTGATCGCCAATTCCTCGACGAACGTCGTCCCCAGTGGCGGCCGGATCGACTTTGACGATCAGGGCCCCAACGAGCCGGGGGCCCCGTCCAACAGCGGGCGCGAGACGGCCTACTGGACCGGTTCATATCCCACCGGCAAATACGTCGTGAAGGTGAGCTACGCCGAGGGGGCGATCGGGCAGGCGCCCAGTTCCGCGAGCTACACCCTCACCGTCGCCGGGGGTAACGAGAGCAACTCACGCGTGATCAACGGCGTGGCCCGGCCGGGGACGTCGCCGCAGAGCTACACGATCACGATCAAGAAGTGATGGAGTTCTCCTTCTCCCGCCCTGGAGGTAGAAGCGAACTCACGCGCCGGCGCGTTTCAGACGGTCGTTGATCGCTCTTCCTAAGCCCTCGTCGGGGACGCGCTGGGCGATGATGAGATCGAGGCCCGCGGCGTCGAGGCGGCGGACGGCGGCAAAGAGATTGGCGGCGGCCTCACGCAGGTCGCCGGTTGGCGAGAGCACCTCGGTCGCGGTGAAGCGGGCGGCAAGATCGGATTTCTTCAGCGTGAGCAGACCGGCGCACAGGCCGGCGGCGGGGGGCTCCACGCGATCGACCAAAACCAGTTTCGTGCCCGGGGCGTAGTGGCGTTCCAGCATGCCCGGCGCGACGGGGCGATCGGTAACGGCACGCTCCATGCGGTGCACCGGGCCGATGAACGCTTCGATTTCCTCCACCGTGAGGCCGCCGTATCTCAGCACCGTCGGAGCGTCGTCGATGAAGGAGACGACCGTGGACTCCACGCCCGTCGAGCACGGGCCGCCATCGAGCACCATGTCCACTGCGTCGCCGAGTTCCTGCCGCACGTGTTCGACGATGGTCGGGCTGACGGAGCCGAAGCGATTCGCGCTGGGTGCGGCGATCGGCGTGCCTGATTGGCGGATGAGTTCCAAGGCGATCGGGTGCGACGGCACGCGGACGGCCACGCTGGGCAACCCCGCCGTCACGATGTCGGGGACGTGGTCACGCTTGGGCAGCACGAGCGTCAACGGCCCGGGCCAGAACCGCTCCGCCAGTTTCCGCGCGGCGTCGGGCATCGAGAGGATGAGGGACTCGGCATCAGCGAGGGAGGCGACGTGGAGGATGAGCGGGTCGAAGCGCGGCCGGCCCTTGGCCTCGAAGATGCGTGCGACGGCGGTGGGCTGGAGCGCGTCGGCGCCCAGGCCGTAAACAGTCTCGGTGGGGAAGGCGACGAGCCCGCCGCGCCGGATCAGTTGTGCGGCACGTTCGATGCTCATGCGGGATTCCGTTTCTGGCCCCTCTCCCGGGGGGAGAGGGGAGCAGACGCTAAGCCGCGAGCGGCTCAGACGGTCGCCGGGGTTCCGGGGGCCGGCTTGTCCTTCTGCGGCAGTTGCAGGCGGATGTGCAGATCGCGGAGCTGCTTCTCGTCCACCTCGGAGGGTGCGTCGAGCATGAGGTCGGCCCCGTTCTGCGTCTTGGGGAAGGCGATCACGTCGCGGATGTTGGTGGTGCCGACCAGGTGCATGATGATGCGGTCCAGGCCCAGCGCCAGGCCGCCGTGGGGCGGAGCGCCGAACTTGAGCGCGTCGAGGAGGAAGCCGAACTTTTTCTTCTGTGACTCCTCGTCGATGCCCAGGAGCTTGAAGATGAGCTGCTGCGTGTCGGGCCGGTGGATACGCACCGAGCCGCCGCCGAGCTCCGAGCCGTTGCAGACGATGTCGTACGCCTTGGAGCGGACGGAGCTAATCGCCGCCTGGTCGCCGGAGGAGAGCTTGTGCAGGTCCTCGTCGTTGGGGGCGGTGAAGGGGTGGTGGAGCGAGTCCCAGCGTTTCTCGTCGGTGTTCCATTCGAGGGCGGGGAAATCGACGACCCAGAGCCACTGCCAGTCGCCCTCCTTGAGCATGCCGCGCTCCTTGGCGAGCTTGACGCGCAGCTCGCCGAGCACGCGGTGGACGACCTTGTGGTTGTCGGCGGCGAAGCAGATGAGGTCGCCCTCCTTCGCGTTCATGCGTGCAATGAGGTCGCCGGCGATGGCGGTGAGGAACTTGGCGACACCCGTGTCGAGCGCGCCGCCGGCACCGACCTTGGTCACCGCCATGCCCTTGGCGCCGAACGTCTTGGCCCACTCGGCCAGGGCGTCGGTTTCTTTGCGCGTCATCGCGCCGCCGCCGGGCACGGTGATCGCCTTGACCATACCGCCGGGCGCGGCCAGCACCGACTTGAACACGCCGAAATCCGTCTTGCCCGCCAGGTCGCCGATGTTCACCAGTTCCATGCCGAAGCGCAGGTCCGGCCGGTCGCTGCCGTAGCGGTCCACCGCCTCCGCGTAGGTCATGCGCCGGATCGGCGGGACGTCAATGTTCAACACTTCCTTCCACACACGGCGGATGCAGCCCTCGACCACCGTCATGATCTCGTCCTGATCGATGAAGCTCATCTCCAGATCGATCTGCGTGAACTCCGCCTGCCGGTCGGCACGTGGGTCCTCGTCGCGGAAGCAGCGGACGATCTGCAGATATTTTTCGTAGCCGGCGACCATCAGGATCTGCTTGAAGAGCTGCGGGCTCTGCGGCAGGGCGTAGAAACAGCCCGGCTGCAACCGGCTGGGCACGAGGAAGTCGCGCGCCCCCTCGGGCGTGCTCTTGCAGAGGAAGGGGGTCTCGATCTCGAGGAAGCCCTGCTGGTCGAAGTAGTCGCGCATGATCTTGGTCACGCGGTGGCGCGTGCGGAGGATCTGCTGCATGCGCGGGCGGCGCAGGTCGATGTAGCGGTAGGTCAGGCGGGTGTCCTCGCCGACCTTCTCCGCCTCGTCGGGGGTGAAGGGGGGCGTGACGGCCTTGTTGAGGATCTCGAGCTTGTGCGCCTGCACCTCGATCTGCCCGGTGGCCAGGCGCGGGTTGGCCATGCCGCCCTCACGCGCCACGCAGTTGCCTTCGATGGCGATGACGTCCTCGTTGCGCAGCTTGTCCGCCAGGCCGTGCGCCTCTTTGTTCTCGGGGTGGAAGACGATCTGGGTGACGCCCTCGCGGTCGCGCAGGTCGATGAAGATGACGCCGCCGTGGTCACGGTAGGAGTTGACCCAGCCGGCGAGGCTGACGGTCTTTCCGACGTGTTCCGAACGCAGGGCGCCGCAGTTGTGTGTCCGCTTGAGCATGAAAATCCTCGGGATCGGGGGAAAGAGAGGAAATGATACCATAGCGGCATTGCGCGGGTTAGCCGCCGGGCTCGCCCGGGCAGCCGGGTAATGACAGGAAAATGTTGTAATGGCCGAATCACCGAATCAACCCGCTGGTCTATCGACGCCGTCATTGTGGACGGGTTTGTTCCGTCACCCGCTAGCGGCGGTGGTGGTAAGTTTTGCATTGACCGGGCTGATCGGGACCTCACTGTCGAATCACATGGCCGATCTGCGCCAGAAGGAGTCCGACGCGGCACGTCTGCGGGACTTGCGGCGGAACGCGGTGCTCGATTTGTCCCGGCGGATGTCGGAACGCCTGACACGGATGGAGATGCTCATCGCGGCCATCGACCGGCACGCGACGCCCCAGGTCGTGGCCGACTTCAAGAAGCTCCACGACGAGGCGGAGGCGAAGTGGCTTCTGGGCCGGGCGGAGACGCTGCTGCTGGCCCGCGAGATCCTCGGCGAAAGCGATTACGAAGCGTTCCGTGTCGATCTGGAGAACCGGCTGGCCAAGAAGCGCGTGCATCCCCTCCGCGACTGCCTGGAACGGGCCAGCATCCAGGTGGCGGCGGGCGGCGACGGCGCGGCAGTGCTGCGGGAGTCCCGAGCGGCCGAGTTGCTCAATGAGTTGAGGGCTGGTTCCGAGGCGCTGGTGGACGGCCTGTATGACCTGGCGTCCGTGTCGCAGCTTGAGGCATCCGATCCACAAGCGATCAAGATGCGCCAGCGCGTCCGGCAACAGATCGAGAAGGCCTGTCCGTGAACAGCCCGCTTGGCCCTCATCCCTGCTCTTTCTTGGAAAGAGAGGGGGTGGAGTTGCCGGCATCCTTGGATTTCATCGGAATCGCCGCGCCGCACTCCGGGCAGTTGCCGGTGCTGGCGCGGAGGTCGTAGCCGCAGGAGTTGCATAGACCGGGGCCGCGCCGGCGGCGGTGTTTGGCCCAAAACCAAATGAACGCCGGAAGGAGAGACAGGATGGCGACAAACCAATGGGGAGCGCCGAAGTACAAAGTACGCTGGTTGTAACTGCGAAAATCGTCAACAAAGTGGAACCCAATGCAATCCCAGTACACCTTGCGAAAGGACATGCCTCGCGTCATCGAATCGCCTAAATGCGGCCAACCGCATACCCAAGCCGCATAATGGACCCGATTGTTCGGCACCACCATGCCAGAGTGATCCCGTTGAACAACGAACATCATCCTGCCGGTCTCGCTGGCTATTCCAATCTTGTCGCTGCCCATACCTACACTTTGCTCGCCATACCAGAGGGCATCTACGACCCAGTAACTCCGCACCCATAATGTCATCATCAGAACCGCGACCAGCAGTGAGGCGATTGCGAAACACAAAAACCAACACCGGTCTTTCATCGGATTTCATCATAACCGGCACGATCCTGTGGCATACGACGTTCGTCCCGCGAGACATAGAGTGCGTCGCGTTGCGACAGCCGCTTAGCGCGGACGGTTCAATTGGTATAAACTCGCCGCCATGTTCACCGGTATCGTGCAGGCCACGGGAAAAATCGCCTCACTCGACAAGACGCCCGCAGGGGTGCGGCTGGTTGTCGATCGCTCCGCGTGGAGGCCGCGCAGCGAGCCGGCGATCGGCGACTCGATCTGCGTCTCGGGCGTCTGCCTCACGCTCGTGAAGCACGGGCCGGGCACGCTCCAGTTCGACGTCATCGCCGAGACGCTCGCCAAGACCTCGCTCGGGCGGCGCTCCGCCGGCGATGCGGTGAACCTCGAACCCTCGCTCACCGCCGACACGCCGATCGGCGGGCACTTCATGCAGGGGCACGTCGATGCGACCGGCGTCGTGACGTGCATCCAGACGGGGAGCGACTACCGCATCACCATCCGCCCGCCCGCCGACCTGATGGATTACATCGTCCCCAAAGGCTCGATCGCCATCGACGGCGTGAGCCTCACGCTCGCGGCGGTGCACGACGACACGTTTGAAGTGGCCTTGATCCCCACCACGCTCGACATGACCACGCTGGGCGCGTTGAAAACCGGTGACGAGGTGAATCTCGAAACCGACATCATCAGCAAGACGGTGGTGAACTACCTCAGGCGGCGGCAGACCCGTCCGTGAGGTTTTCACCGGTGTGCGCGCCGCCGTTTTTGCCCATGCGGCTGTGCGCCTTCACGCCGATGCAGACCACGGTCAGGTCGTCGCGCTGGTTGAGCGAGCCGGCTTGGTGGTTGAGGCAGGTGATGAGCTCGTCGAGCCCGTCGTCGAGCGGGCCATTGGCGAGCCGCTTGAACTCGTGGGCGTACTGCATGTTCGCCAGGCGGGCCTTGCCCTCGAGCGGGTGGGCCTCGGCAAAGGCGACCTCGAAGCCGTCGGAATAGAGCAGCAGGCGGTCGCCGGAGTGGAGGGCGACGGTCTGCAACTCGTATTTTTCGTCGGGGAAAATGCCAAGCATGCCGCCGTCGGGTGAGAGTGTTTCGGTGGTGCCGTCGGTGTGGAGGAGCAGGGGGAAGGGGTGGCCGGCGCGGGCGACGGAGAGTTGGAGGGTGTCGCAGTTGAGCACGCCGTAGCAGGCGGTGGCGAAGCGGACCTTCCCGTTGCCGTGCTGCTGGACCATGTCGCGGTTGAGGCGTTCGAGGGCCTCGTCGGGCGGGACGATGCGGTAGCCGCCGGGCTGGGAGGGGTCGAACTCCTTGGTGTGGAGGCAGCGCTTGATGTACATGGTCATGAGCGCCGCGGGCACGCCGTGGCCGACCGCGTCGGCCACGAAGAAGCCGACGTGGTGCTCGTCGAGGCGGATGACGTCGTAGATGTCGCCGCTCACATAACCGGCGGGGCGGAAGAAAACCTTGAACTCGACCTTGCCGACCTCGGGCAGCGAGGGGGGGAGGTACTCGCGCTGGATCTGGGCGGCGAGACGGAGCTCCTCGTCGATCTTACCGATCTGTTCGCAGAGCCCGCCGTGGTGTGCCTGCAGCATGTGCAACTCGGCGCGGAGGGAGGTGAGCACGCCCGCCTGCGCCCACTGCGTGCGCAAAATCGCGGCGAGAGCGGCGGGGGGCGTGTCGAGCGGCGCGGCGACCACACCCTCGTCGAAGAGCGCGCCGGCGGGGCGGTCGAGCGTCGGGTGCGTGATCATGGCGGGGACGTGGCGCTCCTGCAGCATGGCGAGCAGCGCGAACAGGCCCGGCGTCTGCTCCTGTTCGAGGATGACCCAGACGACGCCGCTGCCCAGGAGCAGCGACTCATCGTTGATGATGTCGTCCAGCGAAAGCTGGACGCACTCGGGGCGCTTGGCGCCCCAGAGCGCGAGGGCCTGCTCGACGAGCGACGACGAGGTCGCGGCGGCGGGGGAGCCGACGATGGTAATGGTTTTTTTGTGCATAGACCCGTGACAGCAAAAGGGGATCGGTTATCCGGCCCTCTTGTCATCGGGCTATCTGGCGCGGTGCTTAAGGTCTTCCAGCGGCAGTTCGACCTTATCGCCCTCGTTGATTTTGAGGCGGTCGAGTGTGCCGCCGCGGAGCTCGATGGCGAACTGGCCGGCCCACTTGCTGGAGTACTTTTTCAGGCCGGATTCGGGCGTGCCCGGCGGTTCGAGCGTCATGCGGTGGGTGTTCACGACCCGGCCGGTTGGGTCCACGAAAATGATGTCGATGGGCACGTAGCAGTCGCGCATCACGAACGCCAGCGGGATCGGCTCGGGGAAGACGAAGAGCATGCCGCCGTCGGGGGCGATCTCTTTCCGGCCGGACAACCCCTGAAACCGCGCCGCATCGTCGAGCGCGAGCTCCAGGTTGAACGGCTCGCCAGCGATCACGACCAGCGCGTGATCTGGTCCGGTGCCGCCGGCGTTCGACGAACAGCCGTTCAGCAGCCCGGCGAAGAGCAGGGCGAGCGTGATCAGTGTGATCCGGCGTGCAGCCAAGCGTGATCCTCCTGGCGGAAGGTGGCGGGGGTGCGGGGCAGTTTTTCGGCGTCGAACGCCGCGGCGAACTCACGTGCAGACATCGGCGTGGGCCATTCACAGAGGCCGGACCACGCCGCGATCAGGCCGATGATACGCTCGGGCGTGACGCCCTGCGCCCGGTAGGTGGCGACGCGTGAATCGCCGTGCCGCTTGGCGAGCCGTCGGCCGTCCGTGCCCAGCACGAGCGGCAGGTGCCAGTAGCGCGGCGGGGGGGTGAGGTCCAACATGCGGTACAGCCACAACTGCCTCGCCGCCGAGGAGAGCAGGTCGTCCCCGCGCACCACGTCGGTCACACCCCGCCGCGCGTCGTCCACCACCACCGCCAACTGGTATGCGGGCAGGCCCGCCTTGGTGGCGACGACGAAATCGCCCACGGTCGCCTGGACGTTCTCCGCGTAGTCACCGGCAATCATGTCGGAGAAGGAAATGGTTTCGTCGGGGACGATCACCCGCCACGCGGAATCCGCGGTGACGGCTGTTTTCCCGCGGCAGGTGCCGGGGTAGCGCAGGTCGTGCTCGTCGCCGTGCGGCGCGGACTGCGCGGCCTCGAGTTCCTTCCGCGTGCAGGTGCAGGGATATATCAGCCGCTTGCGGCTTAGCGCGTCCAGAGCCTCACGGTAGGGCGTCAAATCCGCGCGCTGATAAACCGGTCCAAGGTCCCAGTCCAACCCGAGCCACGCCAGATCCTCGATCGCCTGCGTGTCCGCGCCGGGCTTCACACGCGGGCCGTCCAGGTCCTCGATGCGGAGCACGATCCGCCAGCCGTTGCGCCGCGCCAGCGCCCAATTAATAAGGAACGTGCGTGCGTTGCCCAGGTGGAGCGCCCCGGTGGGCGATGGGGCGAGGCGCGTGGTGCGTTGGTGGGCGGTCATGGCGTGGAGTATCGTAGCGGCATGCCCCACGGCGACCCGAGCCCGGACGAGCCTCCCGCGAAATCAGCCGCCAAGCGCGAACAGCCATTGCGGCTCGGCGTGCTCATCAGCGGCGGCGGGACAACGATGACAAACCTCGCCGGCGTGATCGCGCGGGGCGAGCTTGACGCGAAAATCGCGGTCGTGATCAGTTCGAGCGCGGAGGCCGGCGGCGTCGAGAAGGCCCGCAAGCTGGGGCTGCCCGTCGAAGTGGTGGCGAGGAAAGGGCACGACTCCCCTGCCCGATTCTCGGACGTTATTTTCGCCCGGCTGCGCGACGCCGGCGTCGAGCTCGTCTGCCTCGCCGGATTCCTCTGCCTGCTGACCATCCCCGACGACTTCGCCGGCCGCATCATCAACATCCACCCGGCGCTGCTGCCGAGCTTCGGCGGCAAAGGGATGCACGGGCACCACGTGCACGCGGCCGTCATCGCCGCCGGCTGCAAGGTCTCGGGCTGCACCGTTCATTACGCGGACCAGACCTACGACACGGGGCCGATCATCGTGCAGCGCACCTGCCCGGTGCTGGAGGGCGACACACCCGACGCCCTGGCCGCCCGCGTGTTCGAGCAGGAGTGCCTGGCTTATCCGGAGGCGATTCGCCTGATCGCCGCGGGACGGATAAAGGTCGACGGCCGGCGGGCGAGGATCGCGCCGGTTGGCGAGTGAACATCGTCAGGCATATCTGAATGCGTATTTGCCGCATGGCAGTTCCTGAAACAAACCCTGAAATCCGGGGCCGCGGACGCCGATTCAACCCGATTCTTAACGTCCTATAATGCACGTTATGTTCAAGAATAGGGTTTGAGCTCGGGTGGGGTGGATTGGGCTTGATTTCCAGGGCTTTCTGGGCTTACGCGAGGCGCACACAGGTGCTCGTATTGCCTCTTCAGGCACCGGCACGGTGGTCATGTGGGGTCGATGTGTGACAAAGCCGCACGCAAACTGCGAGCGCGTCTTTGCGTTCGCAGACGGCGTATGTCCCATGCACGAGGAGATCAACAGCGGGTGCGCTACCAAAGATGCGCGTGCAGGTTTGCACGCGGCTTGGCGGAGGTCGTTACCCAGTGATGGCACACCCCGGCGGGGCGCGGCGGTCATCAGAGGTTCAGGTTGAACTCCGGCAGGTACACGAAATACTTCAGCGTGAAGACCCACCGCAGGACCATCTTGAGCGGGAGCATGCCCATGAAGACGAACAGCACGGCCATGGTGTAGAACCGGGCGCTGCCCATCTCGATGAAGAGTTTGCGGAGGACCGTGCGGGCCAGGAGCACGGGGAGGATGAAGACCCAGAAGATGGTGAAGACGATGCCGGCGATCTCGCGGAGGAACGGATTGGTCGGCAGCGGCTTGTTGAGGCCGAAGCCCAGCAGGTTTTTGCCGTTCCAGAAGAAGTCGCTGAGGTTGACGTTGGTGAGCGGGACCTGGCGGTGCGAGTCCCAGTACTCGTAGGGGCCGAAGAAGTTCCAGTTCGGTCCGCGGAGGAAGGTTCCGAAGACGATCAGGACGACCCAGAGGATGAGGAACCCGAAGAGCCAGACGGCGATGGCGAAGGGGCGCTGCTTGAGGGTGTAGTAGCCGTTGCCCTTGGGGTTGGTATCGATGAAAGGCATGGCGATGAGGCCGACGACGATGAGGCCGGGCAGGAGCACGCCGGCCATCCAGGGGTCGAAATAGACGAGCATTTCCTGGAGGCCAAGGAAGTACCAGGGCGCCTTTGAGGGATTGGGCGGGCCGGCGGGGTTGGCGGGGCTTTCGAGCGGGGCGCGCAGGCCGTAGGACCAGAGGATAAGGATCGACGTGGCGAGCAGGAGGCAGATGAGTTCGGTGTAAACCAGGTCGGGCCAGCAGAGGACCTTGTCGTCGCGGGTCTCTTCGATGAGGGGCTTGCCCTGGGCGATGCGTTCATCGTTGACGGCCGCCTGGCGGAAGGCCATCCAGAGGCAGACGAGCAGCCCGATGAGCATGATGGTGATGGGGACGTTGTCGGGTTTCTGGATGATGCTCAGATAATCGGTGCTGATAGCCATGGAGCCGAAGTAGCCGAGGCAGAAGAGGACGAACAGGAGCGTGGAGACGGCGGGCCTGGTCCACTGCTTGTAGAGGACGAGCATGAGGATGAAGAGCGGGAGGAAGAAGAACGGGAGGCTGATCTGCGGCTGGGAGACGTAGTTCACGACGTGCATGAACTTATCGATGGCGGGGCTGGAGACGAGCGCGTGCCCCGCTTCGGAGGCCAGTGTGGTGATGCTTGTGGGCATGGGGTGGTGTATCGGGTGAAGGTGCGGGTCCGGGCTAAATCATCACTTCGTGCTTCACATCGGTCCGCTGATGCCGCCGTCCTTGCGGATGCGCCAGAAGTGGATGGCGATGAGCACGGCCGCGGCGAGCGGCAGCGCGATGCAGTGCAGGACGTAGAAGCGCATCAGCGCGTTCTCGCCGACGCTGGTGCCCGCCAACAGAAGGAAGGCCGCGTCGGACTTTGTCGTGACCATGGGCACCCCGCCGGGGAACTTGAGCACGTCGCTGAACGGGCCGCCCATGCCCAGGATCGGCGTGGCCTTGCCCATGTTGGAGCCGACGGTGATGGCCCAGATGGCGAGCTGGTCCCAGGGCAGGAGGTAGCCGGTGAAGGAGAGCAGCATGGTGACGACGAGCAGGATGACGCCGACGCCCCAGTTGAACTCGCGCGGCGGCTTATAAGAGCCGGTGAGGAAGACGCGCATCATGTGGAGCCAGATGGCGATGATCATGGCGTGGGCGCCCCAGCGGTGGATCTCGCGTAGCAGGCCGAGCGTGACGTGGGCGCGGAGGGCGATGATGTCGGAGAAGGCGTACTCCGGCACGGGCCGGTAGTAGAACATGAGGAGCACGCCGGAGATGGTCTCGGCAAGGAAGAGGAAGAACGTGAGCCCGCCCATGCACCAGGTGAAGGAGAGGCGGATGCCGCTCTTGCGGACGGCGACGGGGTGCAGGTGGAGGAAGACGTTGGACATGATCGCCATCACGCGGGTGCGGCGGTCGCGCGGGATGCCGTGCCGGAAGATGGAGTTCCAGACCTGCGAGGAGCGGACGTAATTGAGTGCTTTACCGATCATGCTTGTGGACTTCCTGTCCGGCCGGGCTTGCGGTTGCAGAGGTCGCCGACCGATGGGTCGGGGAGGAGAATAGCCGAATCCTGATCGGGGTTCCAACCTGTGATGGTGTTCTTCCGCGGGTGGAAAACATCAGACGGCGATGAAGGCGCCGGGCAGGTTCCACTGCTGGAGTTCCTGGCGGTACTTGATGGACTTGTCCACGACGAGGAACTCGCCGTCGAGCGAGACCTTGAAGCGTTCCAGCGGGCGGGGCGCGGGGCCCTCGAAGTTGACGCCGTTCATGTGGTAGCCCGAGCCGTGGCAGGGGCACTTGAATTTCTGGTCGGCCTGGAGCCAGTTGGGGATGCAGCCCAGGTGGGTGCAGATGTCGCTGATGGCGACGAGCTGGCTGCCCGGGAGGCGGACGATCCAGACGCCGTTGGTGCCCTTGAACTGTTCGTACACGCCGACGTCGGGGAAGTCGGTGACCTTACCCGCACGGAAGGTGCTGGGCGGTTCCTTGGTGACCTTGGGGACGAAGAAGGTCTGGAAGGCCGCGCCGAAGAGCCCGACGAAGGCGGCGACGCAGCTCCAGCCGATGGCCAGCGCGATGCTGAACTCGCGGCGGGTCATGTCGGCGGCGCCGGCGAGTGACGCCCCCTTGGAACGGATGCGGTCGGCGATGCTGGGGCGCGGGCGTGCGTAGCCCGAGCCGACCATGGCGGCGCCGATGGCGTCGGGCGGTGCGCCGTGCGGCAGCGCGGTGGCGATCGCCTCGGCCGGGGCCTTGGCGGGGAGGATGACGGTGGCCGCGTTGGGCGTGGCCGCGTGGGGTCTGGTCGCGGCGGTGCGCAGGAGGCCGGCCCACTTGGGATCGGGCGGGCCGTCGTAAACCGGCGCGGCCTTCTTGGCCGCCGCTCCCCCACCGCCACCGGCCGGTGCGCCGGCGGCCGCGGGTTCTTTGGATTCTTTCCACGCCGCGGGCTCGGGGCCCTCGACGTCGATCGTCTCAAACTTGATCACTTCGACCGGGCAGCCCTCGGCGGCGACGATGATGCTGGGCGTCAACGGTTTGGTGAAATCAGCCTTGAGCGCCGGCGGGCGGATGATGCAGGTCTCTTCCTGCACCTCGAACACCTCGGGGCAGTCGGTCTCGCACGCATCGCAGACGATGCAGCCGGGCGCGATCCAGACCTTGACGATTTCCTTGTGAGTCTCGGCCATTATTCCGTCACCTTGAATCGTTGCCGTTCCCCATCCCGGGGACGGGCGTTGTCAATAAGCCCGACAGTGTACCTATTGGCCGGGATTTTTCGCGGTCGGTGGGTTTTCCACGCCCCGCCCGTTTTTCCAGTTCACCAGGCTGACCGCGGCGTTCCGGATCGCCAGATTTTTGTCACTATCGGCAATCAACCTGATTCTATTCCACACGAGTTCGCTCTTCATGCCATCAACACGCGCGTCGCCCGCCACGCTCTCGCTGCCGGGAACGGAGGCGAGGGTCTGGAGTATAACGTGATCCTGATCGGCGGAATCCATGGATTGCCGCGTCTCGCCGCCCAGGTCCGACGAGGGCAGTTTCGCCAGCGCCTCGCGGTTGAGAAGCACCTCCGCCACCACCCTGCCGCCGTCCTCTTCGCCCAGCCGCGCCAGCGCGATGGCGGCGTTCCACTGCACCACCCTGCCCCCCTGCCCCATCCGTGTCAGCCCCTCACGCAGGGCCGTCAGCGCGACCGGGTCGCCGGCCTCGCAGAGCACGCCGATCACGCGCGCCGCCTCGGCGGCGACGCTCGGCTCGCGGTCCTGCACGAGTTTCACGAGCACCGGCATCGCCGCCTGCCGCGCGGCGGCGCGGTTGGGCCACTGCGTCGGCGTCCGGCCGGCGTCAGACCAGGCCGACATCGCGCGGGGCACCGCCATCCGCACCATGCCCGATGGCGACTGGGCGTATTTCAGGATCGTCCCCTGCGCGTCGGGCTGGCCCAGTTCGCCGACCGCCAGCAGCAGGAAAGATTGCAGCTCGTACTCCTGCTCGCCGACCGAGGTCTTGAGCACCTCAACCAGTTGCCGGCTCAGGTCCGCCCGCGCCGCCGGGGCTGTGATGGTCGGCAGCATCTGCGCGATGTTGGCGGCGGCGTAGCAGCGGTCCTTATAGCGGGGGTCCTGGACGTTGAACGCCATACGGCCCGCACCGCTGGTCTGTTTGAGCCGCATAAGGTGGTTTTCGATGCTGTCGGGCGCGCCGGCCAGGACGCCGAACAACACCGCGATGCCCACCGCGATGATCACGATTACCGCGGGGATGATGACGAGCTGCGCCATCTGCCGTCCGAACGGGGTCGGCGGAGGGGGCACGGGCGGCGCTGCGGGAGTGCCGGGCGCGTCCGAGGCGGGCATCGCCATGTCGTCGCCGTCGGGTTCGGTTCCCGGCGTGGGTGCGGGCGGGTTCATGTTTGACACTCTTGCTTGGCCTTCCTTGACCGGTCGGATGGTAGCAAAACGGAGTGCGTGGTGTGAGGCGCGTGGTACATGCTGGAGTTAGAAGATGGTTTTCTCGTCCATGCACGACGAACCGCGCACCACGCACTCCCCCGCCGTCTGTTGAAGAGGGTCGATGCTTGTGCTAATGTCTTCGTAATACAAGTGGTGTTCCACCCGCTTGTTTTGATCAGGAAGTCTTTGACGCGCCCGCACGCCTGAACCCCCGGGCCGAACTGAGTCGGGGCCAGGTTCGGATGGAGTGGCATGAATCGTACTTCGACGTCCGATGTGAGCCTGCCGCCGGCGTCACGAGCCTTGTCGGGCTCCGCCGTGGCATCACCCACCCCCCTCCCACCAGCCGAGCCGGTCCCCCAGGGGCTGATCGACCGGGCGATCTCTCATCTTTCCTCCGCCGTCACCAACCTCCTGTCGCAACAGGACGCCGACGGCTACTGGTGCGCGGAGCTCGAGGGTGACTCGATCCTGGAGAGCGAATACATCCTCCTGAAATGGATTCTCTCCCAGGAGGACGACCCCCGTATCCCGTTGATCGCCAACTACCTCCGCAGCCTCCAGACCCCCTCGGGCGCGTGGGTGCAGTACCCCGGCGCCAAGCCCGACCTGGCCGCCACCGTCAAGGGTTACTTCGCCCTCAAGCTGGTCGGCGACGACATCAACGCCCCACACATGACTCGGGCCCGCGACCTCATCCGCCAGCTCGGCGGCGCGGAGCACTGCAACAGCTTCACCAAGTTCTACCTCGCGGCACTCCGCCAAATCTCCTACGACGCGGTCCCCTCCATCCCGCCGGAGATCGTCTTCCTCCCCAAATGGTTCTACTTCAACCTCGACAACGTCTCGGCGTGGACACGGACGATGATCACGCCGCTCTCGATCGTCGCCTCCCACCGCCACACGCGCAGCACACCCCTGCCGGTGCACCTCTGCATCGACGAGTTGTACGTCGACCCCAAGCTCCGCAACAAGCTCCTGCCCAACAGCGACGCGCACCGCACCTGGTCCAAGGTTTTCCTCTCCCTGGACCGCATCCTCAAGCTTGTCGAGCGCGCGGGCATGACCCCGCTGCGCAGCAACGCCCTCAAGCGCATCGAAGACTGGCTCATCGACCACACCGACCGCTCCGAGGGCCTGGGCGCGATTTTCCCGCCGATGGTTTACATCCTCATCGCCCTGCGCTGCCTGGGCTATAAGGAAGACCACCCCACCGTCTCCAGTGCACGCAAGCACCTGGACGACCTGATGATCTACGACAACGAGGCGGGGCACATCCGCATCCAGCCCTGCCACAGCCCGATCTGGGACACGGGGATCGCGGCGTTCGCCCTGACCGAGGCCGGGTACCACCAGGAATTCGAGCCGACCAAGCGGTGCGCGGACTGGCTGGTCGCCAAGGAGTGCCGCAAGGCGGGTGACTGGGTCGCTAACGTCCGGCATAAGGTCGAGCCCAGCGGCTGGTACTTCGAGTTCGAGAACGGCTTCTACCCCGACGTGGATGACACGGCCATGGTCGCCATGGCGCTCAAACGCATCGGCGGCAAAGAGGCGGTCGCGGCGGCGCGTCGCGGCGTGAACTGGCTCCTCGCTTTGCAGAACGACGACGGCGGCTGGGCGGCCTTCGACCGCACCGTCGAGCGCCCCCTGCTCGAGCACGTCCCCTTTGCCGACCACAACGCGATCCAGGACCCCTCCTGTCCCGACATCACCGGCCGGACGCTCGAGTGCCTGGGCTATCACGGCTTCCTGCCCGATCACCCCGCCGTCCAGCGCGCGATCCTCTTCGTCCGCTCCAAGCAGGAACCGGACGGCTGCTGGTTCGGCCGCTGGGGCGTCAACTACATCTACGGCACGTGGCAGGTGCTCTGCGGCCTCAAGACCATCGGTCAGGACATGAAGGCCGACTGGGTGCAGCTCGCGGGCAAGTGGCTCCGCTCCGTGCAGAAGCCCGACGGCTCGTTCGGCGAGTCGGCCGACACCTACGAAAACCCCGGCCTCCGCGGCCAGGGCCCCTCCACCGCCAGCCAGACCGCCTGGGGCGTCATGGGCCTCATGGCCGTCTATGGCCCGCAGGACCCCGCCGTCCGCAAGGGCGTCCAGTGGCTCCTCGACAATCAACTGCCCTCGGGCACGTGGGACGAGCCCTGGTTCACCGGCACCGGCTTCCCGCGCGTCTTCTACCTCCGCTACCACCTCTACCGTTTGTACTTCCCCGTCATGTGCATCGGCCGCTGGCTCAAGCTCCAGGGCAAGATCGATCAGCAGAACCCGGTCTGATTAATCGGGTCTTGTTGTAGGGTGGTGCTGAGTCCGCGAAGCCCACCGCGTCATAACCAGGGGGCACGATGGAGCCGCACGCGCTTGAATCTGTGACACCCCAGCCGGTCGCTGTCAGTTGGCGATCACTGCTCCGGTGGCTCGTGCTCGGCCCGATTACTGGCGCCTGTGTTGGTTATGTCCAAGCTACAACCGCCATGCTGTGCTGGATGTGGCACGGCCAACCAGATTTCTATTACCGCGGCGGCTGGGACGGAGTTGATCTGCATTTCGTCTTCGCGATACTGGGTGGCGGGGTCATCGGTATCTATTACGGAGTCGCATTGTTGATATTCGAGCGACGCAGTCGGAGGCGTGTGCGGGTCTTGCTCGCATCCGCCGGCACTGTTCTATTTGCTTTCGTCGTGGCTGCGCTGATTGTGGAGCACGAATTTCAGCAACACAGGATTGGATTTGTGCTCATGCCGCAACTAATCGCCGTCATCTTCGGCGCGCTGATATCCACCGCCACGGCTCGGCGAACGCCGTAACCGATTGCCCAAGAACGGTGGGCTTCGAAGACTCAGCACCACCCTACGCGGCCGCTCGCGGCTTAGCGTCCGCCCTCGATCTCCCTGATCCCTTCCTCCACCGTAAACGCCCCCTCGTAGATCGCCCGCCCCACGATCGCCCCCTGGATCGGCAGCGCCCGCAGCGCACGCAGGTGCTCCAGCGTCCCCACCCCGCCGGAGGCGATCACCGGCACGCGCGTCGCCTCGGCCATCGCCTTCGTCGCGGGCACGTTCGGCCCCTGCATCGTGCCGTCCGTCGAAATATCCGTGTAAACGATCGCCCCCAGCGGCCAATCGCTCACCTTCTTCGCCACCTCGATCGGCGTCGCGCTGGTCTGCCGTTCCCACCCGCTAACCGCGAGCTTGCCCTGCTTCGCGTCCAGCCCCAGAACGATCTTCTGGTGGTACGCGGGGCGCTGAACCAGGTCGGCAAACCAATCCCATTTCTCCAGCGCGGCCGTGCCCAAGATTACGCGCGTCACACCTGCGCTGAGCAGGAGATCAATCGTCTCCTGCGACCTCACCCCCCCGCCGACCTCGACCTTCAGCTTCGTGTTCGTGCAGATGGAGCGGATCGCGTCGAGCTGCGTCATCACGCCGCTGCGCGCGCCGTCGAGGTCCACGACGTGCAGCCACGTCGCGCCGGCGCGCTCGAAGAGGCGTGCCTGCTCGAGCGGGTCGTGGCCGTAGGTTTTCTGCTTGCCGTAATCGCCCTGGTGGAGGCGGACGACCTGGCCGGCCCGTAGATCGATCGCGGGAAAAAGATACATGCCGTGCTCCGTGCGTGCGGGCCGGGCAGATTACACCCATTGATTGAGCCACGCGAGGGCGGCGGCATTATCGACCTTGTGCGCCCCGCCGTGGAAGTGGAGCGAGACGCCGTCGGGCTTGTTCATCACGTTCCACGCCCGCTTCACCTCGGCGAACGCGGTGTCGAACTCGCGCCGCGGGAGGATGCCGGTGTTCCAGCCGAGCTGCAGGTCCGCCGGGTCGGCGTCGGGGGTGAAGCAGGCGTCCTTTTTGCCGTACTGGAACTGCACCGGCTTGGGCGAGGCCAGCGCCGCCCAGTCGCACTCCTCAATCTTGTCGCCGAGTTGGGAGGAGATGCCGCAATCGCAGTGCGGCGGGAGACGCAGACGGGTGCGGACGTGGTGCCAGGTCGAGAAGACGCAGCCGACGACGCCCGCCTTCACATGATTATCCAATGCCATCACGTTCATCGCCAGGTGCGCCCCGGTGGAGAGCCCACAGACCGCGACACGCGACGGGTCGATGCGCGGGTCGCCGATCACATGGTCGAGTGAGGAAAGAACGTCGTGCGTCCACTCACCCTGGAGCGTCCAGCCCGGCGTCTGCAGTTTGTGGTCCATCGTCGCCGGCTGCAGCACCGCCCAGCCCCGCGCGGCGAAGTGTTCGCAGAAATCGTCGTTGTGGCCGGCAGTGAAGGCCCCCAGGTCGGCCGCGCCCCATGTCGCCTCGTGCCCGTGCAGGGCGATCAGCAGCGGCGCGCGGCCTGTTGATTTCGTCGGCGTGGCGAGCAGCATTTCAGACTCACGCCCCGGCCGCGAGGTGAAACGCAACCGCTCGACGCGGAATGCTCCCATGTCGTGCGTTTCGGTGAGTTTCGCATTGCCAGTGACCCGCGCGGGGGTGGAGCCGCCCATCAGCCACGCCGCGAGCTTTTGCCGGTGCTCGTCCTGCCAATCGCGGAATTGTTTTTCGCTATCCGGGAAGCGTGACGGCCGCGCCATATATGTTCGCTCGAATGCCTCGATCTGCGCGTCACTGGTGGGTACTGCCGACGCCGGTGCCGGTTCCAGATGGAACTCGATGCGCACCTCCCCCGTGCCGCCCGCGGCGATTTCGAGTCCGAACCGGCTATAGCCCAGTGTGCCGTCCCAACCGATGTGCAGCCGGGCATCGCCGCCGCTCACGCTACTGATCGTGGTGGGTTGGTCGGACTGGATCACGAGGACCCCGCGCCCCGACCGGTCGGCGTGGAGCGTGAGTGTTGCGCCGTCGAGCTTGATGTCACGGAATCCGTCGTTGCGCACGGCGGGGTGATCGGCAAGAAGTTGAAATGTGGGCATGGCGGCGACCTCAGATCTTCACCCGCCGGCCTTCCTTCGAGCTCTTGATCGCCCCGAACACCATCGCCAGCGACTTGAGGTTGTCCTCGCCGCTGCACTCCGGCTGCCGCTTCTCTTTAATGGCGGCGAAAAACTCCGCGAGGATGCCCGCGCCGCCGGAGGGCGCCGCCTCGGGGAAGATTTCCTGCCGCACCGGCTTGGTCGCGCCGTGGAAATGGCCGTGGCTCAGCCGCCCGAGTGAATAGCTCAGCGTCCCCTTGGGTCCCTCGATGCGCCAATCGCCGTTGTAATCGGTGCGTTCGCCCACGGCACAGCCGACCGAGACGTGTGTCCCCCACAGCCCGCCGGGGAACTCGAAGACGATCGAGTGCGCCGCGTCCCCCTTGTGCCAGCCCCAGGGGTGGTTCCAAGTCACGGCCGTCACCGCGACCGGGTCCGCCCCCAGCACGTAACGCATCAGGTCGAAGTGGTGCACCATCATGTCGTTGATCAGCATGAACGGCTGAGTCACGTAGTGCGACCCGGGGATGTCGGCCCAGTCCATATAGAAGCGCAGGTCGCACTGGCCCGGCTTGCCGATCAGGCCCGCGGCGAGCTGCTTGTGCATGGTGCGGATCACCGGGTTGAAGCGGTAGTTCTGCGTGATCATGTGCCTGAGCTTGGCCTTGCGGGCGGCGGCGACGACGCGTTTGGCGTTGGCGGGGTTGTCGCTGAGCGGCTTCTCGCCCAGCACGTGCAGCCCGGCCTTGAACGCCTTGAGGGCGATTTCGTGGTGCACCGCCGGCGGCGTGACGTCCAGCACGAAGTCGGCCTTCACGGCTTTCACCGCCGCGTCGAGCGTCGGGAAGATCGTCTCGGCCGGGACCTTGTGCTTGGCGATGGCGCGCTCGCGGTTCGCCTCGACGGGCTCGACGCAGGCGACGATCTCGCACTCGGGGTGCGCCCGCGCGTCGTTCAACCAATACAGGCCACGACCGCCCAAGCCGGTGAGGATGCCGCGATACATAGGTGTGCTCCCTTGAGGTGAACGGCCGTGCGGGGCATGGCCTTGCGATCGGGGCTATTATGGCGCGCTTTGCGGCCCGGGAGAAGCTAACTCCCCAACGATCTGCCCCGGTAATTTTGCACCACGGAAAACCCCATGGCCCTCACCCCATCACTCCGCGTCGCCATCGTCGGCGGCGGCATGTTCTTCGACGACATCATCGGCCAGACTTTCAAGGACTTCATGCGTGGCGGCATCGCGCCGGGCCTGTCGAGCATCGGCATGAGCCACATGGCCCCGCACGTCGCGCAGGTGAAGATCGAGCCCGTCGCCATCGGGACCAACAGCCCCAAGTCCGGCACCGCGGGCAAGATCGCCGCGTGGTTCGCCCACGACTTCCCCGAGCAGCCCGTCAAGGCGCACTACGGCCCGACGGTGTGGCGCGACATCCTCCGCGAGCACAAGCCAGACGTGCTCTTCGTCGCCACGCCCGACCACCTACACGCCCAGCCGATCCTCGACGCGCTGGAGGCGGGGTGCGACGTGATCACGGAGAAGCCGCTCTGCCTGACGACGGGCGAGGTCGATGCGATCATCGCCGCGTCGGAGCGTACGCAGCGCGTCGTGGCGGTGGACATGCACAAGCGCTACGACCCCTTCGTGCGCGAGATGATGGGCAAGGCGAGGCAGAAATACGGCCCGATCAACCGCGTGCGCGCCGTGCTCGAGGAGCCTCTGGAGGTCAGCACGGAAATTTTTGCGTGGGCGGAGCAGAGCAACCCGTTCGCCTACGTCGGCTGTCACTGGCTCGACGTCGTGCATCATTATCTTCAGGTCAAGCCCACGGCCGTCTTCGCGACGGGGCAGAAAAGCCTGCTGCTGAACTGGGACAAGCACCACGTGGAGATCGCACGCCGCAAGGGCAGGGACCCGGCGACGTTCAAACGCCGCGGGCCGATCGACACGTGGGACAGCCTCGATGTGGCGGTGACGTACCACGACGGCATGCGCGGCGATTACAACAACAACTGGATCAACCCCGCCGAGTTCGAGGGGGCGGTGAACCAAGAGATCGAGATCTACGGCATCTACGGCCGGGGGTTCGTCGATCAGCAGGACCGTGGATTCCGCGAGACCGTCACCGGCGACGGCACGCGCACGCGCAACCCGACCTTCGGCGGCCGCATCCACCACAAGGGGGGCAACCTCGAGGTGTTCGGCTACGGTAAGGCGTCGGTCGTCTCGGGCGCCTTGGCGATCATCCGCCGGCGTATCCTCGGCGAATCGCTCGCCTCCCTCGACGGCACCTACCCCACCGCCGCCAGCCAGCGCGACGTGGTGCGTGTGATCGAGGCGGCCGGCCTGGTGGCGCAGAAGAATTACGAGGCGTGGAAGGCGGGCAAAGGCACGCCGGTCTCGGCGCGGCTGCACGACAATGGGATTGAGGTTGTGGGCGGTTAGCCGCCGGGTTCACCCGGCCCTCTCTGCATCGACCGAAACCGTCGGGCGAGCCCGACGGCTAACGTCACGCGCCGTCCCACGGCTTGATGCGTGGATCGGTTTTCCCGCTCGCGTGCAGCGCCGCCATCTCGACGTAGCGCGGCGGGATGGTGACGAGGTATTCCTTTTCCTTCTCGTTCACCGGGCGGACGATCTTGCCGGGCACGCCCATCACGAGCATGCCGTCGGGCACCTCCATCCCGGGCGGGACGACCGCACCGGCGGCGACCATGCACCCTGCGCCGATGCGTGACCGGCCCAGGAGGATCGCCCCCATACCGATAAGGCAGCCGTCGCCGATGCGCTCGCCGTGGCAGAGCGCGCCGTGGCCGATGGAGACGTTTCTGCCGATGAGGTTGGGCTGGCCGTAGTCGCAGTGGATGACGGCGTTGTCCTGGACGTTGCTGCCCTCGCCGATGGCGATCTTCGCCACGTCCCCGCGGATGGCGACGCCGTACCAGATGTTCACGCCCGCCCCGAGTTCGACCTCGCCGATGACGCGGGCGGTGTCGGCGATGAAGGCGTGACCCACGCGGCGGATGCTCATGCGGGGATTGTAGTCACAGGGCGGCGGGCGCACTTGACGCTCAACGCCGGCCCCTTAGACTCCCCTCATGCGTTCGCACCCGCTGCGCATCCTCGTCATCGCCTGGCTGGCGGCCTGGTTCATCGGCATCGTACCGCTGCACCAGCGCGGCGCGATCGCCCTGCCGGGAACGGCGGTTTCGTCGGCGGATTCGTGCTGCGCCAAGCCGGTCAAGGCGGTGGCGGCCCCCTCCTGCCACGACGAAAAGACTAAAGAGTCGAAGCAGCGCGGCGGCGACCCGGTAAAACGCTGCGCCATCTGCTACATCGTCGCCACGCTCGCCTTCCCCGTCGCGATCGACCTGACCGTGCCGGAGATGCGGGTGCTCGACGAGATCGATCTCCTGCCCCCCGCGCAGCGCATCGCCGCTGCCGAGGTCTGGCCCGTCACGCTCGGCCGCGCCCCGCCCTCTCTCGCCTGAACCCTTCTCCCCGCTGTTCGGCTCCCGGCAGCGCGTCCCCCCCCGGGTGATGCGCATTGTTGATCGATCCATCCGTCCGCCATCCCAAGGGTACTTCCATGCCGCTCCGGCGCTGCGCCGGGGTCCGTCGTGGTTTCACACTCCTCGAACTCCTCGTCGTGATCAGCATCATCGCGCTGCTGACGGGGATTCTGCTGCCCGCTCTTGGCCGTGCGCGGGCGGCGGGAAGGCGGACGCAGTGCCTGATGAACCTGCGCGGGCTCGAGCAGGCGCACTGGTCTTACATGATGGACAACAAAGGGCTGTTTATCGATTCGAGCCACAGCGGGTCGCTGCAGTGGCTCAAGACGCTCAGGGAGTACAACCACGACAACATCAGCGTTCATTCCCCTGTTGACGATAGCCCGCACTGGCCGACCAACCAGGGCGGGCAGGGGCTGACGCCGGTGCGCCAGACGAGCTACGGGATCAATGACTATCTCACGCCCACGACGGCGTCATCGACGCCGTATGTGCGGCTGGAACTGGTCAACCGCCCCAGCTCGGTGGTTCACTTCGTGATGATCGCACGGACGGGTTCGGCCGCCAACGCCGAGCACGTCCACGCCGACAGTTGGTGGGTCTCCGGTTTCCCGCAGTTGGCTCCGGCCCAGGCGGCAACCGAGATGTTCATCAACGCCCACGGGGGGCGCGACGCCTCGCCCGATGCGATCTCCAATTACGGGTTTCTCGACGGGCACGCCGCGTCCTTGATGTTCAGGGACGTTTACGAATCCAATGTTCTGAACCGTTTCGATCCGGCCGTGGCGCCCTGAGGGGGTCAAGCCGGACTGTTGAAGGAATGATTGTTATGAAATCCGCTCTGAAATACCTTGCTTCGGGTCTGATTCTGTTCACGGCCGTGGAGGCCTTCGCCCACCCCGGCCCTCGCGTCCATCTCTATCTGGACGGCGGCCGGTTGTACACGGGTTTTGAAGTCGAGAACGCGGACAGCACGATCACGGTGACGCCCGGCGTGACGCGTGTGTTCCACGGCGACCTGGCGAGCATCGCCACCTTCGGCTGGACGACGCAGTTCCCAGGCTTCGCCTCGACCCCCGGCTCCGTGGCCACCCCCGTCGTCAGCGACGGCACCGCGACGCCGCTGCCCGAGGGCACGGTTTACTATTTCAATTTCCTCGGCCCGCTGCGCTACTTCAGCAGCACGATCGACCCCGCGGATTCCCTTGCCTCGTTCGGCGTCGCGCCCGACTCCTCCGCCCTGCTGGTCACGGGCACCGACGGCGGCCCGGCCGAGTCCGGCGCAGGCCCCACCGCGGGATTCCAGATCGGCACCGCGGGGGCGATCGGCTCCAAGTGGCACAAGCATTTGCGTTACCAGATCGACCAGAACCACAACAGCCTGCCCGACGGCACGCTCGACAGCGGCTTCCTCACGCCGGCGGATGGCCAGTACCTGATCGAGCTTGAGGTTTACTTCCACCCGACTCCCGAGACGACGCTCAGGACCGCCCCGTTCTACATCCTCTTTGCGAAGAACGTGCCCGATGCTGTCACCGATCTCTCCATCGAGGCGATCAACAACTCGCTGATCCCCGAGCCGGCGTCGCTGATGCTGCTGGGCGGCGGCGCGGCGGTGCTGCTGTGGCGTCGCCGCCGGAGCTGATGAATCCACTCACGGTCTGTTCCCCCGGTTGACAACAGGGCGGAGCGGGAAAGAGGAAGCGGCCCCGTGAGAGCGGGGCCGTTTTCGTTTAGATCGACGCCGTGGCAGAACGCGGCGTCGATGGATAAGATCACCCGGCTTCTCCGGGGCCATAGCTCAATTGGAAGAGCGCCGCTTTTGCAAGGCGGAGGTTACCGGTTCGAGCCCGGTTGGCTCCATTCCCCTCGCAGGTCCCCCCTCCCGCAGTTACTTCGGAGGCTTGCCCGCGGGTTGCTCAAACTTCTCCGTCTCCCCGCCGGTGTAGGTCACGTTCTCCACGGAAAACTTGAGCACGGCGGTTCCGTCGTTGAGACGCTTCATCACCTCGTCCTCGAGTATCCACTGGTCGGCTACCGCGGCCGAGGCGCCGGGGATCAGACGGCGCTTGAAGGTCACCTGCGCCTCGTCGATGTGTTTCCTGGCGGGGTTGAAGAACTCGATGTGGCCGACGAACGAATCGATGCCGCGCCCGCTGACGTTCGTGAGCTTGAACGTGAGCTTGTCGCCGAAGAGGACGCTCCTGGAGCCGACGTATTCCACGTTGATCAGGCGCTGGCTGGGGTCCTTGGGGGTCGGAGGCGGGGGTGGTGGCGGCGGTGTGGGCTCGGGCGTGACTTCTTCGGCAGGCGGGGTCTGCGCCGGGGCAACGGGTTCGGGCTGCATCTCCGGGGTCGGCGTTTCGTGCGGCGGGGGCTCATGCGGCGTCACATCAGGCGGCGGGGCCTGGGCGTGTGCCGTGCTCGAGGGAGCCTCGTACGGCGGGGCCGGGCTCTCGTGGTGTTCTTCTTGCTTACGCTCGACGGACTCTCGGGCGGTCTTGATCACGTGGGCGATCGACCCCTGCACGTAGAACGTGAGGGCAAGGCCCAGGGCGGCGAGCACCAGCCCCGCCAGATTCAGGCCGATGCCCGCGCCGCGCTGCGAGAGCGCGAGAAACACGCCTATGACGCCGCAGACGATCGCGATGGTTACGAAGATGTAGCCGATGCCGCCGATGTGCGGGACCCAGCCCGTGAGGAGCGAGAGGGAGGCGAGCACCATCGCGACAAAACCCAGGGCGGTCTGCCCGCGTGAAACCGGGGCGGCCGGTGCCGGGGCGTTGACCTTCGCACCCGCGGGGGGTACGTGGCTCGCGATGGTCAGCAGCGCCTCCGAGACGTCGGGGATTTCTTCCGCATCGGTGCTTTCTTTTTCCCGCACGCCCGGCACCTTGAAGGGTGTGCCGCACTTGGGGCACTTGCCCCTGCGGCCGGCGTGCCGGTCGTCCATCTGGATCAGTTCGTCACAGAAGTGACATTCAAAGGAGATCATCACGTCCTCGTGGTAGGGTACACGCCATGATCGTACCTCCCGAAATCCCGGCGTTCATGGCGACCGATCATAGAGAAATCCAGACCCCTGACACTACACAACACCTCGACCTCAGGATCGCGATAATATTTGTCGCATGGAGCTTCTAATCGCCCCACGATCATCCCCATGGTCAGACGCACCCGGCGGTATGAAGTTCACTTGTCTTTGGCGAGATTCGTTGGATGTCCGCTCGGCGCGAGGGAGTTCTGGTATCATTAGGGGGCGAAATCAGACGGGAAATATTGGCTCAAGACCACAGTGAACGGCCAAGTCTGCGCGGTGTCGGTGCCTGCCGGTCTAATCCATCCAACGCGGCAGGAAGTACATGCCAGCAAGTAGAGCCAGCCGGCCCCAAAAACTCCGAAAGCTCTTGGTCTGGAAATTACTCTTGTCCGCGGGGGGGCTCCTCGCAGGCTTATTTTTGAGCGAACTTGGACTGCGGCTTCTGGTCTGCAAGAACGCCTCGTCGTGGAAGCCGCTGTTGGCCGTTACCGTCACTGCAAACAACATCGAACGGCCCGATTCGATAAGAAATCACGCTTTGCGGGAGAGCGTGCACTTCGTCGCGACCGGCCATCCGCCGGGGATAGAGTTCTGCAACTACGGTGAAATAAGCCCCCAGGGGATGAACGACAGCTTGATTCCCACGACAAAGCCGCCCGGGGAATACCGCATCCTCGTCCTGGGCGATTCATTTGTCGAAGCCCGGCAAGTGAGACGTGAAGAAAATTTCTGCAAATTGCTTGAACGGCAACTCGCGACATCGCAACGTCGCGCGGTTCGCGTCATCAACGCCGGCGTTTCCTCATATTCCCCGCTGTTGTGCTTTCTTTACTTCAGTCGTGATCTTGTCAAATACCAGCCGGACCTGGTCGTGCTGGCCTTTTTTTCGAATGACGTTTTCGATGACATGCGTTACACGCTGGCGGCGACATTTGGCCCAGATGGCGTGCCGACGGCCGTGCAAGCGGGCGTGCCGTGGATTAACGTCGATCGGGGTCATGCGACCGAACAGGGACTTAGGGACCAACAAGCGCTGCGAATGAGCCTGGACATGGAGGATTCATGGATGAGCCGGCACTTTTACGTGGCGGCACTCGCCAGGCACTTCCTCGCCGTCCGACGCATGAAAAACCGATTCGACCAACTCCCTCACAACGATGAGTTCTTTATCCTTGAAAACGACCCGGACCTGGCCGAGTTACAACGAGTAGGATGGCAGCTAAGCCAGCGCTATGTTGGATTGCTCAAATCGGCGTGCGACAAAGCGCAAGCCCGGTTCGTTCTAACGAGCGTCCCGATTGCTTCACAGATCACCGGGGGCAGTTCCTACGACCACTTTTTCTTCCGCGACAAACCCAGCGATGCCGACCACGTCAATGTTCGACGAATCGCGCAGGAGCTTGGCACACCCTATGTAGACCTCGTAACACCCTTGAAAAACGCCGGGAGCGGCCTCTATTTTCCAAGCGACGGCCATTGGACCCCCAAAGGGCATCGCGTTGCGGCAGATGCGATGCAGCAAACAATCGCTCCCATAATGACTGGCCGGTGAGTCTGCCATCGAAATGCACGGCTGCGGATGCTGAACTTTCCCACAGCAATGTTGCCTGCTTGTAGCGATCTGCAAAACCGGCGGAGGGCTTGCGGTCCACGAGCGCGTTCAGCGGCGGTTGAAGCACACCGTTCGACGCGCAGGCTGCGGCCGAGCGTGGCACAATGACCGCATGCCAAGCACGAACAAATGGGACGGGCTGCCCTACTACGACCGGCCGCTGGGCGAGGGGACAGGCGTTGATCCCCGGCCGGTGGTAATGCTGACGGATTTCTCAAAATGCACGCCGGCGGAGGCGATCGGTACGGGCGGAGCGCTCGGGAAGTGGTCGGTGATCGACTACCGGACGGAGAGATTTTGCGGACGGCTGCTGCACGCCCCGCGGAATGCGCCGGCGCCGGACGTAACGCTGCCGTTGAACGTCACGGGCTGGCATGCGGTGTACGTCTGGTTGATGGGCGGGGACGTGGATACGGAGAAACAGTTCCCCGCGGATTTCGACAGTGTCTATTCGCAATCACCCGGGCCCGCGCTCGCGCTGACGGGGGACGGGAAGTTCTCGGGGATGTTCCGGACGCTCTCGCACGACCGGATGATGTGGCCGGGGCTGGAGGCCTGTTTCTGGCGGTACGCGGACCTGACGGGCAAGTCGATGACGGTTCGCCACCAGGGCGGGACGGTTTATCTGGGGGCGGTGCAACTGGTGCCGCTGTCGCCGGCGGAGGTGGAGGCGGTGGAGCGCGACCGGGCGGATAAGTCCAACCGCCGGCTGATCCTTAAAGGAGACATGTACTCGACGCGCGAGATCGAGATGCGCGTGGAGCATTACCGCCACCAGGACGTGGCGGCGTGGATCGCGGGGTGCGAGGAGAGCGCGGACCTGTTCGCCGCGGGCGGGTCGGTGAAGCTGAAGGCGTTCCGCGAGGCGTGCGAGGCGATCGACGCGGAGTGTTACGTCTGCGATCGGCCGAGCCTCTGGAGCCTGCACGTGCATTGGCCCGATGCGCGGTCGCGGTGGTTTGAGCAACACCCGGAGTTCCACTGCAAGGACCGTGATGGCACGGACACCCACCAGTGCAGCTACGCCATTCCGCAGGTGCAGGAGTACATGCTCGAACGGTTGCGTGCGGCGGCGCGGGTCGGCATCGATGGCTTTGGGTATTTCTTCAACCGCGATCCGGGGCTTGTGCTCTTTGAGCCGGTGGCGATGGAGGGGTTTGAAAAGAAGCACGGCGTCGATCCGCTCACGCTCGACGACCGGGACGAAAGGCTGCTCGCGTGGCGTGCGGAGATCATCACCGGTTTCATGCGGCAAGTGCGGGCGGCGATGGACGAGTTCCGCACACCGGGCGGTGGGCGGCTCAAGAGTGTGATGACGGTGCTGGGCGACCCGGCGGCGAACAAGTTCTTCAGCTTTGATGTGGAGACGTGGGTGCGCGAGGGATTGGTGGACGTGCTGCTGGTGTACCCGTGGGCGGACTACCCGGACCGCTGGCTCGCGCAGGGGTTCGTGGAGCCGGACGTGAAATACTTCACGGCGCTGGCGAAGGGGACGAACTGCAAGGTCTATCCGATGTGGCTGGCGGGCATCTGGCGGACGCACTGGACGCCCGAGCACGTGCGGATGAACGAGTATTTCACGAAGGCGATGCGCGACTACGCAGACGGCGCGGACGGTCTCTCGGCGTGGGACGAGGTGGGTCTGGACACCGCTTTCCGCGCCGATCGCTGGCTAAGACTTGGTCATAGGGAACGGCTGGCGGAGTGGGCGAAACACGACTTCCCGCTGCCGCCGAAGGTGCGGTTCACGAGCCTGGGGGGTGTGACGCCGGATCGGTACCCGGTCGGATCGGGCGGGTAAGCACAATGAGGCCTCTTTAGGGTCGGCAGACCCCGACGACTCGCGGACTCGTCATCGGGCTTGGAGGCGGAGGCGGCATACTATTGGAGGCCGGGGGTGAAGCTGCGTCGATATGATCTGGGCCGGGTCCTCAACCAATGTCACGCGTATCTCCTATCCAATCAGACCTCTCGCTCTGGAGCACGCTGCGGACGCGGCGTCGGCGGGTGGACCCGTTGATGGGGATGGACGCGATGGCCGGGCGGTGGCTGTCGCGGCTCAAGCACTCGAAGATCGGCCTCAAGCACCTGCGGCGTGACGCGGAGGCTGTGGTGGCGATGACCCCGCAATGGCACGCGCTGAGCGACGAGGCGCTGGACGCAAAGGTGCTGGAGCTGCGCGAAATCTTCGCCCGGCGGACGCACGCCAACGAGCACATCCGCGACGCCGCGGCTGCGGTGCGTGAGATCGCCAGGCGCGAGACCGGCGAAGAGCCTTACATGGTCCAGGTGATGGGCGCGCTGGGGCTGTTCCACGGGCAGATCGTGGAGATGGTGACCGGCGAGGGCAAGACGCTGACGGCGGCCCTGGCGGCGACGCTGCTGGGCTGGCTGCGCCGGCCGGTGCACGTCATCACGGTGAACGATTATCTCGCCCAGCGTGACGCGGACGGGCGATCGCCGATCTTCCGCCGCGCGGGGCTGCGTGCCGGCGCGGTGATCAACGACACCGCCGAGCAGGACCGGGCGGCGATCTACCGCTTGCCGATCGTTTACATCACGCAGAAGGAGCTGGTCGCGGACTGGCTGCGGGATCAACTCAAGCTGGGGCGGATCATGGACCCGGTTTCGACGCGCTGGCTGATGGAGGGGCGGTCCGCGTCGCGGTCACAGGCGGGCGTTCTGGTGCCGGGCCTGTTCGCCGCGGTGGTTGACGAGGCCGACGCCGTGCTGATCGACGAGGCGGTGACGCCGCTGATCATCGCCCAGCCGCGCGAGGAAGACGCACAGTCGGCGATGTACACCCGGGCCCGCGACTTGGCGGCGGACCTGAAGGAGAAGGAGCATTTCGTCGTTGATTTGCAGCGGAAGCAGGTGCAGCTCACCAACGAGGGGCGGGAGAAGCTGCTTTCCATGCTGCGGCCCGATGAGCACGAGATATGGCACGCCGCGCGTCGCCGCGAGGAACTCGTCGCGCAGGCGCTGTCGGCGTTGCACTGCTACTTCAACCGGCAGCACTACCAGATCGTCGAAGAGAAGATCGTCATCGTGGATGAATACACGGGGCGGTTCATGCAGGACCGGCAGTGGCAGCACGGCCTGCACCAGGCGGTCGAGGCCAAGCACAGCCTGGAGATCACAGCCGACCGCGACACGCTGGCGAGCCTGAGCTTCCAGAGGTTCTTCAAGCTGTATCCCCACCTTTGCGGGATGACCGGCACCGCCGCCGACGCCAAGCCGGAGATCGAGACGACCTACGGCCTGCCGGTGCGCATCATCCCGACCAACCGCCCGATCCGCCGCACGCGCTACCCCGATCTGATCTTCGCCACCTCGCGGCGGCGTTGGGAGGCGGTGCTGGAGGAGATTGAAACGATGCACAAGCTGGGCCGGCCCGTGCTGGTGGGCACGCGGTCGGTGGAGGCGTCGGAGTTGCTCTCATGGCTGCTGACCGAGCGGGGTCTCAAGCACCAGGTGCTCAACGCGATCCACCATAAGATCGAGGCGCAGATCATCGCCGAGGCGGGCCATGCCGGCGCGATCACGGTGGCGACCAACATGGCCGGCCGCGGCACGGACATCAAGCTGGGCGAAGGCGTGGCGGAAAACGGCGGGCTGCACGTGATCCTCACCGAGCGTCACTCCGCGCGGCGGGTGGACCGGCAGTTGTTCGGCCGTGCCGGGCGACAGGGCGACCCGGGCTCGGCACGGGTGATCATCTCGCTCGAAGACGACCTGGTCATTAAGTATGCCCCGTGGCTCGCCGCGACGCTGCGCCGGCGGTTCAAGGGCAGAACCACCCCCCTTCCGTTATGGACACGCAGGGTGTTCGACTACGCCCAGGGGGGCGCCCAGAACCAGGCATTCCGGAGCCGGGCCATGGTCCTGCGGCACGACGAGGAACTGGACCGCGCCCTGCCGCGATAGCCCTCGATAAGGACATGTTCCGGGCCAAACAGCGGCGACGGTGGGTCGGCGGGCGGTGGTTTTGTCTCTTGCTCGCATTTCGGTGGTGCGTGACGGACGGGATGGGGTGGGGTCGCGCGGTTGGGGCAAGATTGAGAAACTCTGTTGGTTGGGAGGGTTGCAAAGCCTGTAACCTGTTGTAAACTTCGTCACGCACCCCGCCCCCCACGTGCTTACGCGGGGGTCTTATGGGGCCAAACCGGGGCTAACCGGGGGCGACTCGGGGGCGAAGCCGACGGCTCCCGCCGGACCCCAAGCTTTTATAAAGGGCTAGGAACGTGGAACAGCAGAACGCCGGGTCTCAGTCCATCGAAACCATCAGCGCCTCAGCGGACCAGCAGCAACAGCAGTTTCAACTCACCATCGACGACGCCACCACGCCCGTGACCTACAGCACGACGGTGCGTGTGTGGGGTTCGGCGGAAGAGATCAACCTCGATTTCGCCGGCCCGCTCCGCCCGACGGGCCCGAGCGCCGGGCGGCTTAAGATCGACCAGCGTCTGATCCTCAACCCTTGGGCCGCCAAGCGCCTGGCGCTGGCGTTGAACCAGGCCGTGGCGCGGTATGAGCAGGCCTACGGCGTGCTGGAACTCGACGCCCGCAAACGGATGATCAACCCGCCCAGCGGCAATCGCTGAAGCGGTGAAAATCGGGCCGCGACGCGGCGCGTGGGGATATGGCGCAGCGGAACGGCCGGGACCGGTGAACGTCACCGGCGATATCGTGAGGGGGAGAGGACGAGGCGGCGGAGGGTGGCCGCGG
The DNA here is from genome assembly GCA_021413865.1 of Planctomycetota bacterium. GTDB lineage: Bacteria > Planctomycetota > Phycisphaerae > Phycisphaerales > Phycisphaeraceae > JAIOPN01. The sequence continues at coordinate 32,405 of JAIOPN010000005.1, forward strand.
ACGCATGGTGCTGTATCCCGCAATAGCCCGCAAGACAGGTGAAGGTCCGCCGGGTGCGACCCGGTCGGTGTGATAGTCTGACGAAGGGAGCCATCTAATGGCCAAACGCAAGCGTAAGCGCGTATCGAAGACCTCTGCCCGTCGTCCCATCCACCGCCCGGTGGATTTCCAACCCCTCGAACCGCGCACGCTGCTGACCACGATCTTCGGCGGCGAGACGTTTTGGTATCTCGATGCCGACCAGCACACGATCCAGATCACCGTCAGCGGCGACGCCGTCGTCGAACTGATCGCGGGCGACGTGGACACATCGACGGGCGGCGGCGCGGGCTCACTGATCATTGGCGACATTCCGGGCTTGATTACCTCGAGCCCCTTCCCGGGACGGACCAACGCAAAGCTGTTCGGCGGCCTGGGTGGTGCCGATGGCATCCGCGTCCTGGGTACCACTCCGATCTCCGACCCGGAATTCGCTCCGGGTTCCATCCCCCGCCCCAACGGCGGCAGCGCCCAGATCAATCTCGACTCTCTGGCGACCTCCACCGTTTCAGGCCAGAGCTACTCCCTTAACGTCGCGGACCTCGCCCTGACCCAAGGAACGCGCCGCTACGTCCAGCTCGTCAGCGTTAATAACAACCCGGACTCGGTCAACGCGGGCCACGCCACCGTTGTGGCCAACCTCCAGCAAGCCACGCTCTCGGAGGACTCTGTCGCGCAGCTGGACTTGTCGCTCAATAATGTCCAGGACGTCTCCATCGACCCGACCGACGGGCTGATGTATGTCATCAACAGTGAAGCGGGCGGCTCCAGGCTCTATACCGTGGACCGGGAGAGCGGCACCGTGGTGTCGCGCGGCGTCATCACCAATACGAGCACGGGCAAGGCGCTGACCGACGTTCAGGCGATCGCCTTCAACAACGCGGGCCAACTCTACATCATGACGGGCGACTACGACGGCGATCCTGCCGCCGACGCCAGCGGCGGCACCCTGACCCCCGCGAGTGGCCAAAGCCCCAACACCGATCCCGCAATCGTCATCGTCAACAAGAATAACGGGCAATTCGCCAACTCTGACGCCCAGCCGATCGTCATTGATAACAACAAGACCGCGCTAGCCTACACGGCCATGGCGTTCCACCCCACTCAGCAGACCTTCTACGCGGTCGCCACCGATACGGTTGAAGCAACCGGCGTCCGCAGGTCCACCCTGCACGTCTTCACGCCGACCACCCCCGGCAACACAATCAGCCCCGAGGTGCGCGGCCAGATATTCTCTGCGGACCTCCCGGTCGCCGTGGACGGCATCGCCTTTACCCGGAGCGTGGACAACACGGTGGCGCTGATCGGCATGGACAACAGCCAGTCCAGCGACACGGGCGTCCTCAATTCCCGCCTGATCGCCATCCCGCTGGGGTCGGTTGCGGGCGGCAACATCAGCGTCGCGGCGCTCAGCGAGGCCGGCTCGGTCGTAACTTCACGCGGCCTGGCGTCCTACACGGTACCGGGTGATACCCGCCCGCTGCTGTTCACTGTTGCCCCGAACCAGACCGACATCGTCTCCGTCATTCGCGGCTCGGCGGTCACCCTTCCCACCGACAAGGTTGTAGGCACGTCGAACGTCACGCGTTCGGGTGCGGCGGCTTTCAAACCGGTGGTCGGATCGGCCTCGGACGACATGCTCTATTTCGTCGCCGAATCCAAGAATGGCGTGAACAACATCGATCAGTTGTATTACGTCGATGTCAATGCCGGCAACCGTTCGCAGATACAGAACAGCCTCACGAGCATCCCCGGAACATTAGGCGAATCCGGCGGGACGCCGCGTAACATCACCGCCCTGGCGTGGGACAAGATCGGCAATGATGCCACTCTGTACGCCTACGACGCCGAGTCCGGAAAAATCGGATCGGCGACCCAGGCAGCGCTCGACGTGAGCAGCAACAACATTAACTTCGTCAACGCGGTGACGATCCGCGGCACCACGGTGACAAACATCACCGGGCTGGCATTTGTCGATGAGAACCCCATCGCCGCCGAGACGCAGATCTGGGCGACCCAGGCCGGCGACAGCGCCCCCGCCGGCACCACCGGAGACACGGGCGGTCCACCCCAACTGCTTCGGGTCAATCTCTCCACCGGTGCGGCACTCCAACTCGGTTCGTTGCCGGAACCGCTCAACACCGGTCCCGCGGGGGGAACGGCCGGTGCCGACCTGCAGGGTCTGACCTGGAACCCGACGGTGATCAACCCGTTCACGGGTAAACCCGGCGCCCTCATGGCGGTGGATGCCACGAGCGACCACCTGGTGCTGCTCGACGCCCGCTTCCGGTTCCCCGCCTCGGACCTGTTCAATATCTATGTTTCCCAGTCCAGTTCCGACACCGACATCCAGATCGCTGAGAAGCTCGTCAACGCCCAGGGGCAGCCGCTGGTCCCCTTCACCGGTTCGATCGGCGCGGTGAATCAAACGGTTATCGCGGTTCCTCGCCTGGTTCCCGAGCCCATCCAGCCGGTCTCCGCAGCCCTCAACACGGGTACCGTGTTGATCGGCGCCAGGACCGACACCGGCGATCCAAAAACTTCTGATATCCCCGTGACCGTGACGGGCAGCAGCCAGAGCATCGGCACCCGGCCCTCGAACCTGACAGGCGGGAGCATTTACGCCGGGCTTACTATCGGGAAGAGCATCCTCGAATACGCGTCAAGCGCTGCGAGTTTGAGCAGCCGTACGCTTGACGGCACCGGTAACACCATCACCAATGTGCGACACTTGGCGATCTCACGCCAAGACACGATGGTCGCTCTGGACGAGGATGGCCTGGGCACCAACAGGCAAACCCTGCCGGGCAACGCCAGCCAGATCGTTACCATCGACCCCGACAGCGGTGAATCAACCCACGTCGTCACAACGTCATACAACAGCAACCCGCTCTCGGGCGGCGGCGGCATGGCCTACGGCGACGCCAATTTCGATGGCACACAGGAGTTGTACGCTGTTTTCTCGATCGGCGGCCAGCTATCGCTCGGAACGCTCGACTCGGACACCGGTGTCTTTACCCCGGTCCCGGGCGTTGATCTCTCTGCCTTCCTTGGCAACACCAACGCGGTCTCGTCTATGGCGTTCTCGCCGGGCGCGGGCAGCGTTGCAGGCACGCAGGGGCTCTACCTCCTGGTCAACGACGGCTTCGGCGATCAGCGCCTTTACGAGGTGACGTATACCGTTGACGGCGACGGCGTGATCAACTCCGTCCTGGGCGCCGCCGCTCTGCCCTCTTTCACCAGCGCCGGAAGCATTGTCCTGGGGTCGATTGCGTTTGATGCCGCGGGCAACCTGTTTGGGCAGGACACGCGCGGCGGTCGGCTCGTCAGCATCAACAAGGCCACGGGCGATCTGGCTGCAACGCTTATTACGGAGGCCGGTTCGCTGCGGGCAACCGTCGGAGCCATCGCGTACGACTCGACGACCGACCGGTTCTACGCCGTGGACAACGCTCTGGGCGCGGCGTCGAGCCAGGTCCGCGGAAGCGGCTCGGGCGTTCTGATGAAATTCGTTGGCACGACCAGCGACTCGGCGCGGGGCCAGAACATCGGGGAGTTCGCCGTCGGCGGCACGATCATGGGCAAGGTGGACGCCTCGGGGTCCGTTGGTCTGTTTTATGCGGGCTGGATCCTGACGGGCAATGGCCAGGGGCAGTTGCTGAGTGCCACGTCACCCACCGTGCCGCAGAACTTCAAGGTCGCGGGCGACCTGGATCAACTCGTCACCCAGGGCACGATCGGCTCCGACAATGTGATGGACGACGCCCGCTTCATCCTGGACTATTACACCGGTTTCGACATGCAGATCGGCGGCCGGCTGGGCGGGATGATCACCAACGGCGGGTTCATCGGCCGCGTTAGCGTCGCCAACGCCCCGTTGCCCGCCTATGTTCCCGAGAGAACCGTCCCGTATCGCGAGTACGAGTCGCACACGTTCACCATCTTCGCCGACAGTCCCAATGCGGTGTTTGAGCGGTCGGGGCTGTTCGCGCAGGACGAGTTCCTCAACGACACGTTCGACGGCGCGCAGCGGGTGGGCTCGATCCGCCCCTCGACCCCCGGCGGTTCAAGCACCGTGGTGATCCAGGGCACGCTGCAGGACCAGTCGCGGACAGGGGAGATGTCCGACTATTACGCCGTCGCGCTCCAAGCCGGGCAGAAGATCACCGCTCACATCGAGAGCTTCAACCCGTTCGTCTCGCTCTCCCTGGGCGTGTTCGACCCGGAAGGGCGTCTGGTTGCCACCGACCAGAACTTCGGCGACGGCGGGGACGGCACAACGTTCTCCTTCGTCGCGGATCGCCCCGGCGAATACCGATTCGCGACCGGTGCCTATATCTACGACCTGACCAACGACCCCCCCGATGAGCCCTTCACGCCCACGACCAGCGACGCCCCCTACGAGATCACGATCCAGAACGTCGGCGACATCGCGCTGGGCGGCATCGTGGTGCACGAGAACATGCTCGGCGTGTTCTCCTCCTCGATGGTCAACGTCGAGCGCGGCGATCTGGGCGGCATCACGGTGAGCAAGAAACTGTTCGCCATGGGGAGCGTGGGGGGCCTCTCCGACGGCGACCTGAGCCTCAACCCGCGGATCAGGACGCAGCAGGGCTCGATCCGTTCGGTGGTTGCCGGTCAGATCGCCACCGAGAACGACAACTATCGTGGCCGCAACGACATCGTGGTCATCGATGCCGGGTGGGACATCGGCCTGGTGAGCACCCGCACCGACCTGGGGGGGAGCGGAACCGGCGTCGTGGGCACGTCGGGCGACGCTGGCGTCGTGCTCCGCAGCGGCCACAACGTGCAGACGATCGACATCGCCGGACAGTTGCTGACCGACCTCCAGGCCAAGGGTGCTCTCGGTGTGCTCCGTGCCAAATCGATGGACTCGGAACTGGTCCCCAGCACCATCGCGGTCAATAGCGACTCGATCGGCAACGATGGCAAGATCGACCTGATCAGCGTGGACGGGGATTTCGGAGTAATTGGCGTCGGCGGGCCCCAGATCACGACGGGCCCCGGCGGCAATGTCCGCTATATCGAGGTGGGGGGCGAACTTTACCAGGACTCTTTCTTCAACTCCTCCCAGAATTCGACGATCCAGGTTCCCGCGGGCCAGTCCTTCAATTTCCGCGATGACTCGGGCGGCACCATCGCCATCTCACCGACCGGCCAGACCCCCAACCCGGATTACGATTCCACCGTCACCGGATCGAGTCCGACGATCCCCGCCAGCCTGCTCATCCAGCCCTACAACATCCGCGGCAGCGGCGGTAGCGTCCTGGTCAGCATCGTCGCTACCGGCAGCGTGAGCATTCGCGGTAATACCCTGGGCAACGGCGGCCCCGTCGAGATCGCCAAGATCCAGATCGACAATGCCAATGGGGCTCCCGTTACCCTCGACACCAATGGCGTGCCGGTGCAAACCGCCGCCGCCAATGGGGCGACAACGGATGTCAGCGTGAACATCGGCGGCGACGGGATTGGCGCCGTGGACGTCCTGAACGTGATCGGCGCCAACTTCAGCAACATCAACAACGCCTCGGGCGGCGAACTTGCCGGTGTCCGTGCGACGAGCATCGGTTCACTGATCTCCGCGGGCACACTCGGCTTGGTCAAGAGTTCAACCGGGGCCGTCGTCGGCGGCTTCAACGTCCTGGATACCGGCGACATCTTCCCCTTCCGCAAGCAGCGCACCGGCATCGTGGCCGGCAACATTATTTCCGCCCGCGCCGGCATGGGCCTGGGCAACTTCCTGCTCACGGGGGTTCTCGGAAGCCTCACCGCCAACAGCGACCTCGTGGATGTCCCCGGCGTGTTCGAGGGCATCAATGCCCCGGTTTACACCTCATGGAACATCCTTTCTGTGCAGATCGGCGAGGGCATAGCCGATTCGGGCACGGGCGACCCCTCGCTCGCGGGTCTCTACGCGGTGGGCAACATCGGTCCGATCACCAACCAGGGGTTGGGTTCGGATATCTACGGCAACGTCGTTGCAGAAGGCGACCTGACCGTACAAAACGTGCCCTTCGGCAATGGCCCGAACGACAAGTTCGGCGTCCTGGGCATCACCCTCAACGACGGCGCGATCATCAACGCCGAAATCTTATCGATCAATCTGGTCGATTCGCGTGCCTTCATCGGCAACCGCACTATCAAAGGCAACATCGGGAACATCACCCTCAACGGCCGCGGCGGCATCATCGGTTCCTTTTTCGACGCGTCGAATATCGGCAACGTCTCCAACCCCAGCGGTTTTGGGATACTCAACTCGGCGTTCAGCGGCCCCGCCAATGCCACTTTCGGCAACTTCACCGCCGGCGGCTATGGTTTCCGCTTCGACGTCATCCATGGCGGCTCATTCGTCGGCAACATCACAGCCACCGGCGACGGCTCGGTACTGTCTAACACCGCCTTCACGCCATCGGTCCGCACCAGCGAAATCGACCCCGCGAACGGCACCGTGGCGACGGACTTGGCCAAGGTTCTCGACGGCCAGCCCAAGATCGCCGGTCTCATCCGTGACGTCGCGTTTGTAGCGGTCGGCAACATGGGCCAGATCACCGCCTACCGCATCGATTCGACAATCCCCGACGATCCGGCCCTCCGCTCCTACTTCAACGTCGGCAACCAGATCGCGGGCATTAAGACGACCTCCACCATCGACGGACTGAACGTCACCACCGGCAACCTCGCCTTGTTTATGACCGGCGGCGACGTTTCTAACATGGACCTCGTGGTCGCCGGCCAGATCAAGACGATCTCCATCAACGGCAGCCTTCTCAACTCATCCAGCATCACGGCCGCGGGCCCCAACGGCAACATCGGCACCGCGACCATCACCGGCGATTTCGCCGGCGTTCTCTCCGCGGACGGCCGCATCGGCAGCCTCACCGTTGGCGGGAATCTCTCGGGGAACATCACGGTCCGCGCCACCAACCTGGGCATTTACGGGCTTGAATCACTGGTTGTCGGCGGTTCGTTCACCAACGGCGGGCTGGTCATCAACGGCAGTGTCGGGACCATCCAGACCGCCGGCAGCCTCGGCCAACTGGGCGACCGACTGGTCATCGACGGCGACCTGGGCAACCTCATCGTCGGCACCGACCTTTCCATCTCCAACACCATCATGGGCCTGAGCCTTCTGGTCAACGGCGACGTGCTCAACGCCAACATCCGCGGCTCCATCACGGGCGACATCGCGATCCACGGCCGGCTCACCAAACTCACCATCAACGCCAACAGCACCTCCCCCTCGCCCGATCTCATCGCCGGCGACATGCAGGTTGGCCGCGGCATCGGCCAGGCCGTCATCAACAACGGAGACATCGGCGGCGACATCACCTCGGGCCAGGGGATCGACAAGTTCACCCTCACCAACGGCTCGCTCCTCGACACCTCCACCATCACCAGCTCTTTCGCCGACATCACCGCCTTCACCATCGTCAACGGCGACCTCCTGGGCGACCTGCGGGCCCCGAACGGCGACATCGTCAAGCTCGCCATCACCGGCTCCGACATCGGTGGCAACTCGCTCATCTCCGCGCGGAACATCAAGTCCATCACCATCGAGGGCTCGATCCTCTCGGGGGCGACGATCGTTGCCACCAATCTGCTCGACGTGCTGAAAATTGGCGGATCGATCGCCGCGGGCGCTTCGGTCTCCGCCGGGCACGGCACCTCGGTCACGGTGGGCGGAGACATGCTCGGCGCCCTGTCCTACGGCCACGCCGCGGCGGGCACCAAGGTCAGCGTCACGGGCGACCTGGGCGGCTCGACCTCCATCAACGCCAACACCACCCTCGCCGTGGGCGGCAACGTTGCCGACGGCTCGACGGTCCTGATCGGCCGCAACCTCGACCAGTTCACCGTGGGCGGCACGGTGATGGGCAACGTGCTGGTCAACGGCACGGGCGGCAAGTGGACCCTGGGCGCCGCGGACGGCGCGGTCGTCACGACGGGATCGGACCTCAAGAGCCTGGAGGTCAAGGGCGCGTTCAACAGCTCTGTCCTGCAGGTCGGCTCCGCCCCGGGCGACGACGGCGCCTTCTCAAGCACCACCGGCGGCAAGGATCTCAACGAGTCCAGCCGCATGGCCATCCTCTCTTCTTTCAAGGCCGCCTCGATGGACACCTCCATCGTCGCTTCCGGCGGCGACATCGGCACGGCGGCGGTCAGCGGCGCGATGAACAACAGCTCGATCTCCAGCGGCCTGAGCCTGGGCAGCGGCGCACTGGCCGCGGTAATCGCCAACGGCTCGCTGGCCTCCCCGGACAGCGCCCGCTTCGGCAACGACCGTGAATTGTTCCGCGGCGACATCAAGAGCGCCACCATCGGCGGCGGCATGACCGGCAGCTTCATCACCGCGGGCGTCGATGCCGGCGAGGGCGGCGACTTCTCGAACCCCACGGTCCTGCTGAGCCAGTCCGGCCAGCGTCCACTGGGCGGCGGCCGCAGCGCCATCGCCAAGGTCAGCGCCCTGCTCGACAGCAACTCGGCCGTCCTGGCCGACAGCGGCATCAAGAGCAACGGCGCCACCGGCACCGGAACGGTCAACGCGAACATCACCTACGACGTCGCCACCAACGGCAGCCTGCTGGGCGGCGTGGCGCTGCAGACGCTCGTCGGTTCGGCCGCCAAATCGTCCCCGCTGAGCTACGTGCTCAACAACGGCTCGACGGTCACCATCACGGTCACGGGCAACGGCTCTGTAGCCCTGTACGATGAGGCCGGCGCCGACACCGACAACATCATCGACACCCTGCTGCTCACCGGCACCGACGCCAAGACCACGGTCAAGATCGTGACCAGCACGCCCAACACGGCGAGCATCGCCCGCATCCTCACCGGCGACGACGCGGGCATCAACAACCTCACCTTCGACGGCGCCATCTCCGGCGTCAGTGGCGGGACCGGCCCGTCGCTCTGGAACGACGGGGCGATGACTTCGCTGGTCTTCAACGAGCTGGGCGCCGATTTCAACGGCGTCGTCGGCGGCGACGTCAAGACGCTCACCCTTGGAACGCAAGGCCCGGGCAATCTGCGCATCCTGGGCCAGGTGGCCAAGATGACCATCGGCTCGGGCTCGGGTAATTCCCTGCTCGACGCGCTCGGGTCGTATGTAGGCAAGGGCTTCAACGCGATCACCGCGAACTCCGTCGGCGCGGTTTATGCCCACGCCAACGGCAAGGTTTACTTGCTCGACCCGGCGGTCACGAACGGGGTCATCTCCACCACCGACGTGATCGACGGGTTCTCCGGCGACAACCTGAACCTCCTGGCGATGGATTTCGGCCCGTCCGACACGCTCTACGGCGTTGCGGCCGTCTTCAACCAAAGCCCCACCGTCCGAGTCGGTGCGATGGCTTCCGCGCTCAGCGACCTGCACCTGAGCGGCATGGCCGTCAGCCCCAGCGGCGACGTCTACGCGATCCAGCACTTCGATTCCGATGGCGACAACACCCCCGATTTCGACCGCCTCGTCCGAATCGAACGCACCACCGGCGGCGTCATCAATGTCGGCCGCGTCCTGGGCTTCTTCGGCGAGACCTACCTCAACAACCTCACCCAGCTCGCCTTCGACGACAGCGGCAACCTTTTCGCGCTGACCAACGACATCGACGGCACCGGCCCGACCACCGGCACCGGCGTGGCGATCGGCCGGCTGGCGATCACCCCGGACAGCAACGGCTTCGTCCGGCTCTCCGGCCCCACCAGCACGAACCTGCCCCCCCGTCTGCTCGACGCCGGCGGGGTTCTCAACGACTTCCGCGGCCTGGCCGTGAACTCCTCCGGCACCATCTACGCGATCCGCCGCAACCTCCTGGATACGGGCGACCAGCTGGTCACCATCTCCACCAGCGGCACGGTTACCGCTGTCGGCGCCAACAGCGGCGCCATCCTGCTCGACGTGGACGGCGACGGCACCGGCGAGACAGCCACCGATATCCACGGCATCGGCTTCGATGAAGCGGGCGACATCGTTGTCCTCAATCACCGTAACGGCCAGAGCGAGCTCGTCGGCCTGCGTTCCGCCGACCTGAACACCCCCACCAAGTTCCTGCTCCTGCTGGGCGGTTCGGAACTCTCCAACGGGCTGGACTCTTTCGCCATCGGCCGCAACGGCGACTTCTCCACCTTCGCCTACGACCAGACCACCCCCGGCGGGCTGTTCTTCACCAACAGCGACGAGGCGGTGGTCACGCTCGGCACGATCGACATCTCGGGTGGGCCGAGCAACGGCCGATTCTCCACCCTCCTGCCCCTGGCGCAGGACGCCAACGGCACCAGCCTCGGCGGCAACATCCAGGGCATGGCCATCGGCGCCGCGGGCCCCGGAAACGTCTTCATCGCCACCACCGACGGACGCCTCATCCGGTTCAATTCCGACGGCTCGTTCCACAGCGCCCCGGGCGCCTTTACCGACAGCGTCTCCGGCGCCCCGGTCGAGATTTCGACCATCGTCTATAACGACGCCACCGGCCTGCTCCTGGGCGTGGACCCGATCCTCAACCGCATCGTCACCATCAACCCGGACACCGCCTCGATCAGTTCCAATACCTCCGCGGGCGCGCTGGCGGTCGATGCAACCAACCTGGCCTTTGTGCCAACCACCGGCCAGGTCATCACCTTCGACACCGACACGGAGCAGTTCATCGCGCTCCGCGGCACGAGCGAATCCGCGTTGAGCGGCATTACCGCCAACATGATCAGCACCCTCAACATCACCGGCGCATCTTCGGCACGAGTGGTGGGGACCAACGGCCTGGGCAAGGTCGCCGTCGGCAACAATTTCACCGGCACCCTTTCCACACCCTACGCCGTCGCCTCCTTCACCACGGGCAACAACTTCAACGGCTCGCTGGCCGCGGGCGACGACGTCAAGTCTGTCAAGTTCGGCAACGACGTCGGGGGCAACGGCATCGTCACGACCCGCCGCTCGATGGGCTCCGTCAGCCAGAGTGGCGGCACCTTCTCGGGCAAGCTCGAAGCCATCACCTCAAACGCGATCACCGTCAAGGGCGAGATGACCAACGCCGCGCTGCTCCGCATCGTCCAGGCCGCCTCGGGGCTGACCGTCAACGGCGATCTCGAGGGCCGCGTCCTCATCGGCAGCATGGCGGGCAAGGGCCTGAGCTTCAAGGGTGACATCGGCTCTAATGCTCAACTCGTCATCGGCGACGACCTCAAGAGCCTGGCGATCAAGGGCAGCGTCGAACAAGGCTCCCTCATCTCCATCGACGGCCTGCTCACCAAGCTCACCATCAAGGGCACGGACTCGGGCCTGATCTACGCCCGCCTCGGGATGGGCACGGCAGACATGGGCGCCGCCGACAGCGCCGCGTTTATCGCGGGCCTGGACATCCAGTCCCTCACCGTCCGCGGCAACGCCACCGACACCGTCTTCGCCTCGGGCCTCTGGCTGGGCGACGACCTGCGTTTCAACACCAGCGACGACCTCATCACCGGCGGCTCGATCGTCAAGACGCTGGTCAAGGGCAACTTCCAGGACAGCGTGCTGGCCGCGGGCGTGCTGCCCTCGGCATCCGCCGGTGAGTTCACGCCGGGCGTCTCGGACAACCGCTTCTTCACCGGCAACGCCAACGCCGACCGGATCGACCAGGTCGATTCCGCCGACGCGGGCGGCTTTATCTCCAGCAAACTGACCTCGCTGACGATCCAGGGTGCGGCGATCGGCACCGACGTGACCAACGGACGCATTGCCGCCGCGGTCGCCGCGGATGGGCTTGGCGCGCCGCCCAAGGTCGGCGAGTTCCTCGGCGCTCTCCGCCTCCGCCCGACCGATTCCCCCTACGCCGACCCGGCGGGCCCGCCCCGTTTCCTGGAGGCCACCCGCACCAACGACCGCGAGGTCCGGCTTGTCTTCTCCGAGCAGCTCAACACGGGGTCGCTCGTCGCTTCCGCCGACGGCAACAACGACGGCCTGTTCGACTCGCCGGGAGACGTCATCGGCTCCATCGCCCTCTCCAGCAACGGCGTCAACATCAGCGACGTCACACTCTTCTACTCCACGGAGAAGACCCCGGAGGGCAAGATCCAGAGCATCGTGGTCATCCGCAGGAACTCGGGCGACTTCCCCGCCGACATGGACGTCACGCTCGGCGGCACCGACCCGGTTCACTCGATCTACGACCGCTCGGGCCTCCGCTCCACGCTCCGCAACCCGGCCCTGCTCGACAGCGCCCCGGCGAACGGAGACGCCTTCGGCACGGTGCTCGACGGCGACAACGACGGCGTCGAGGGCGGCAACGCCACGTTCACCGTCTGACCACGCGTCTCGCCGTATCGAAAACCCATCCGCCCACTCACCCGCGCGGCACGAGCCGCGCGGGTTTTTCTTTTCGCACTTCCCGTAAGGCGCATGCACCCTTCTCAATCCGCCGCGTTGAGAATGCTCATCGCCACCGCCTCGGCGACCCTAATGCCGTCAATCCCCGCCGAGAGGATGCCCCCGGCGTAGCCCGCCCCCTCGCCGGCGGGATAAAGCCCCCGCGTGTTGCGGCTCTGGAAATGTTCGTCGCGCGTGATGCTGATCGGTGACGAGGTCCGCGTCTCCACGCCGGTCAACACCGCGTCGTGCATCGCGAACCCCTTGATCTGCCGGTCGAATACCGGCAGGGCCTCGCGGATCGCCTCGATGGCGTAATCCGGCAGGCAGGAACTCAGGTCGCCCAGGCGGACGCCCGGCGCGTACGACGGCCGCACCGCCCCCAGCGCCGTTGAAGGCCGGCCCGCGAGAAAATCACCCACGAGCTGCGCCGGCGCGTCGTATGTCCCGCCGCCCGCCTCGAACGCTCTGCCTTCCCACTGCCGCTGGAACGCCACACCCGCCAGCGGGTGGCCCGGGTAGTCGGCGGGCGTGACGCCCACGACGATCCCGCCGTTGGCGTTGCGCTCGTTGCGGGAGTACTGGCTCATGCCGTTGGTCACGACCCGGCCCGGCTCCGACGCGGCGGCCACCACCGTGCCGCCCGGGCACATGCAGAAGCTGTAAACGGACCGGCCGTTGCGGCAGTGGTGGACCAGCTTGTAGTCGGCCGCGCCCAGCAGCGGGTTGCCCGCGTCGCGCCCCAGCCGGCAGCGGTCGATCATCGCCTGCGGGTGCTCGATGCGGAAGCCCACGGAGAACGGCTTGGGCTCCATGTAAACACCGCGGGCGTGGAGCATCTCGAACGTGTCCCGCGCGCTGTGGCCCACCGCCAACACGACGTGGGCCGCCGCGATCTTCTCGCCGCCCGCGAGCACCACGCCGCGCACCCGCCCGTCGTGGATGTCGATGTCTTCCACCCTGCACCCGAACCGCACCTCGCCGCCCAGAGCCGTGAGCGTGGCCCGCATCGTCTCGACGATGCCGACCAGACGGAACGTGCCGATGTGCGGCTTGCTCACGTAGAGGATTTCCGGCGGGGCGCCGGCCTTCACAAACTCATCGAGGACCTTACGCCCCAGGTGGCGCGGGTCCTTGACCTGGCTGTAGAGCTTGCCGTCGGAGAACGTGCCCGCGCCCCCCTCGCCAAACTGTACGTTCGACTCCGGGTGCAGTTTGTGGTTCCGCCAGAGGTCCCACGTGTCCTGTGTGCGTTCGCGGACCGCCTTGCCGCGCTCCAGCAGGATCGGCCGGAAGCCCATCTGCGCCAGGAGCAGGCCCGCGAAGATGCCGCACGGCCCGGTGCCGATCACGACAGGCCTCTGAAACGGCCCGGTCGGCGCGTGAGCCACGGGGTGGTAAGACATGTCCGGCGTCGGGGTGATGTTGCGCGGGTTCTTCAGCCCCTTGAGCGTCGCGGCCTCGTCAAGCAGTTCCACGTCCAGCGTGTAGATGAACCAGGTCGGTCCGGGCCTGCGAGCGTCCACGCCGCGGCGGTGGATCGTGTAGCGCACCAGTTGGTCCGCCTTGATCCCAAGCCGTTTTAGGATCGCGCTCGCGATCTCCTCCTGGCGGTGGTCGAGCGGGAGCTTGATTTCGGTCAATCGCAGCAAGCGCGTCGTCCTGGATCAGCCGTTGTCGATGAGCTGATAAAACCCCCGGCCCGCGGGCTTGAGCTTGCCCTGCCGGACGAGCTCTTCCCAGATCGCAGCGGGGTATTGGTTGGGCGGGGTGATGGCGAAGATGCCCGAGCCCTTGCCCGAGGAGAGCGGGTTGCGGCCCAGCTTGGATTCCTCATCGAGCTTGGTGAGCTTGATGCGTTTCTTGAAAGACTTGAGCGCCGACTTGAGCTCGTCGGGCGTGAAGGTCCTGGGAGCGCCGGGCGTGGCCGTGGGCGATGCGGCTGATGCGGCCGGTGCGGGAGCCGGCGCCGGCGCGGCCGTTGGAGCGGGGGCCGGCGATGCAGCGGGCGTCGGTTTGCTGGCGGCGGGCGGTGTCGTACCGGGCTTGCGGGCCGTCATCTCGGCCACGAGACGCGCCAGTTGCTTCACGTCCTGGTCCGCGAGCACACGCTCCATCTGTGCGGCCGGCGGGTTGAGTTTCTTGAGGTGAAGCTCGACGGTGCGCCAGAGCTTGTCTTTCTTGGGCCCCGGCTCGGCGAGATAGATCTCGGTCACCAGTTCCTGCACGCGCTGCAGGGCGGTGCTGTCGAGGTTGTCGTAGTACCGGCCGACGATCTTCTGCTGCTGGTCTGAGAGGTTGGCCATGTCGGCGCTCCTGCGGGTCGTGGTGAACGGGCGTCCGTGCAGTCTAACCCACGTCACGGCGATTGGCTGTGCCGCCATCAGCCCCGCTTCACCACCCCGCGCATCGGGAGCGTCCAGCGGTGTGCCTGCCCCGCGAGACGTACTTCAACCATAGCATCGGTCCCCGCCGAGCCCGTCACCGCCCCGCCTTCCACCGCCGTGCCGAAACCCCAGATCGACACGAACAGCGCCGAAGCGGTTGTGCTGCGCACGATCAGGCTCGTGCGTGGCTGGGGCGGAGCGATGTCGCCGATGGGCGTACGGCCGTCAACCTCCGGGTCGGCGGCGATGATCAGCCGTGCGTCCGGCGCGCCGCCAAGCCAGATCACCCCGCGCGCCGGCGAAGAGCCGAGCGTGAACGGCACGGTGACCCAGCCCGTCTTCTGCGGGTGCATTCTTGCATCCGTGAGGTGGCGATACCCCAGGTTCTGCCCCAGGTCGATCGGCTCTGAACCCGCCACTTCTGTGAACGTGCCGTGGCAGTGCATCGCCCAGTCCAGGAGGCGCGGCTTCTCCGCCGTCACGCGGTACACGTCCAGCACGTAGTCGCGCGTCAGCACGGCGGTGCGGTCGAGCTTCACGCCGGGGTACACGTTGTCGTTGCTCGCCCTCGCCGCTTTGAAGTCGGCCCCGGGCTGGAAGAGTTCAAGCACGCCGTCTGAGATCGTGTCACGCCAGTGGTCGCACTCCCAGAGCGACTCGGTCTTGAAATCGAAGGGGAACATCGGCTGCTGATCGACGGTAACGGTGTTGTGCGCGATGGTGGAGCGGACCCACGTGAGGTGTCGCGGCTCGTCGTAGCCGCGGCTGTAGATGTGCGGCGCGTTGGTGGCGCGAAGCCCCAGGGCGTGGATGTCCAGGTGCAGCGCGGCGGGCGAGCGGTGCCCCGCCCAGTGCGGGCCCCAGTAGAGATAGGCACCGAGCGAGTTCACATCGAGGGGGTCGCTGCGCAGCACCGCCGACCCGTGGACGGGAAACAGCGAACAGCCCCCTTTATGTTTCCCGACCAGCGAAAAGTCGCGGTCCTTGTCGAACGGATTTTCTCCGGCCGGGAAATCACGCCCCTCGAAGCGGACGAACTCCACGTCGGCGTGTCCGTCGGTGAACCAGACCGGAACCGGCCCGTCGGCGGTCGCGGGTTTGCCGCCGTTGATGTGGTTCAGCGTCCAGGCGTAGCGCGGCTCGCCGTACACCTCGAACGCCTTGTTGAAGATGCGCCACCACGCGAAGGTGCCGCGCAGGTTGCCCAGCACCTGGTCGTGGAGCAGCGTGTAGTCGCCATTGGGGAACGCCTGGTAGATGAGCGCGTCGAAGGCGGCGGGCAGCGTCTTGTTCCCCTTGGGCCCCCACCCGCGGTGCTCGTCGAAGCCGTCGTCCTGCATCAGCGAGGGCCATTCGCGCCGCCAGAGATCAACGCCCATGTTCTCCATGATGGTGAAGCACTCGGCGACCATCATCAGCACGAGCATGTGATAGCCCGGCGTGCCCTCCCACTGCATGCCGTCGGCCAGGAAGTCGTGGCGGAGCAGGTGGATCAGGCCATACCGCCACGCGCCGCCGCGCTTGTAGCCGTAGAAGACGTCGTGGATCAGTTGGCGATTGCTCAGCGCCGAGGCGATGGACAACTGCCCGACCATGCCCATGGAGTTGTGGTTGTTGCAGGTTCGGTGATCACCGATCTCGAGGGCCCCGTTGAGTGTCCAGAGCATGTCGCGGAAGGCGTTGTCGTCGGCGGGCTCGAGGCCGGACGCGGCAAGCAGGTCGTAGGCGCAGGCGGCGTACCCCGCCTCGTGGTGCTCGTGCCCGGTCCACTTGGCCGTGATCGAGGCGACCTGCGCGGCGAGGCGCAGGGCCTGGGTGGCGCGGAGGCTGTGGCGCGTGTCGTCGGTGAGCGTCCACGCCAGCGCGTTGCGGAACGCGGTGCGTAGCCATGGCATGAGCGACCCGCCGCCCCAGTCCGGCGGGCCGTCGGGCGGACGGAGCGGCGGGAGCTCTTCTTCGAGCTTGCACGAGACAATGAGCCGATCGAAGCAGTGTTTGTCCACCTTGCCGCCTGCGGCGACCCGCTTGCGGGCGCGCTGGATGTGCGCCGCGGTGGTGAAGACGCGGGGCGCCGGCGGCAGGTTCACGGGCATGACTTTGAACGGGTCGTAGTCCACGCGTGCCAGCAGGTCCGGGTGGGCGCGCGGCGTAATCGGGTCGGGGTACATGGCGGTCTCGTGTGGGAAGAAGAATGAGGGAATGCACCCGGGAGGAGTCGAACCTCCAACATTCAGATCCGAAGTCTGACGCTCTATCCAATTGAGCTACGGGTGCGTCTGCCGCGCGGGGCAGGGCGGAACGGGATTGTCGAACTATCCCCCTCCCGGGTCAACAGGCGGGATCGGCGTTATGCGGACCCGGCTTGCGGGTTATTGAGCCTCTCGCTCCCACCGCCCAGGCCGCGGCAATGGTCCCCACCGCGTTACACGGCACGGGCGTCACACCACGCACCGGCGTCGGATACCGCAAGGTGAACCCAACCGTTACCACCCGCTTAAGTGGAACCTCCGCGCCGTCGATACTCACCATGCAATAGAACCGCATGCCGGATGCTTGCGGTGGAGAAACATGGCCTTGAACGCACGAATCGCACGACAATCCGAGACGCACCCGCCCCGCCGCGAGGCGTTTGCGCGGCCAGCCCAGGGCACGTGGTACGCCCTGAGCAAGCGGGCGATCGACCTGCCCGCGGGGTTGGTCGGCCTGGTGATTGTCTCGCCGCTTCTGCTCATCTGCGCGGCGTGGATCAAGCTCGCCGACGGCGGCCCGGTGGTTTACACGCAGTGGCGTGTCGGCCGCGACGGCTGGCTTTTCCGCCTGTACAAGCTGCGCACGATGCGGCTCGACGCCGAGCGTGACGGCGGGGCCCGGTTCGCCAGTGAAAAAGACCCACGGCTGCTGCCCTGCGGCGGCTGGATGCGGCGCTGCCACGTCGATGAACTGCCGCAACTGTGGAACATCGTGCGTGGGCAGATGAGCCTGGTCGGCCCGCGCCCCGAGCGGCCGGAGATTTTCGAGCGCATGCGCGGCGCGCTGCCGGGGATGGAACGCCGCCTCGCCGCCACACCCGGCCTCACCGGGCTGGCGCAGGTGCGGCACGGCTACACGAACGACCTGGCGGGCATGCGCCGCAAGCTCGCCTATGACCTGCGTTACCTGCGTATCCGCGGCGTGTGGACGGACCTGCGCCTGATCCTGCAGACGCTCCCGTGCGTGTGGGACCGATCCGCTCTCTAAAGGAGACGACCCGTGTCAGCCTTGCACACAACCTCCCCGATCCACGAGCGACGCCCGCGCCGCCCGCAGCCCATCAAGGCCGCCGCGTCGGCCCTGTTGGCCATGCTGATCGTCCTGTGCGCCAGCGGGTGCCAGACGCAGTACCACGACTACGCCGCCTTCGTGAAAGAGCCCCGGCCGCTGGTGACCTCGACCGAATACCGCATGGCGCCGCCCGACGTGGTGCTGATCGCCTCCAAGCGCGTGCGTGAGATCAACGGGCACGAGGAGCAGATCCGCTCCGACGGCAGGATGACGCTGCCGCTGCTGGGCTCGGTCTATGTAGCGGGCAAGACGCCCGAGCAGTTGGCGGCGGAGCTCGAGAAGATGGCCCGTGATTATTACGACGACGCCGACGTGAGCGTGCGCGTCACCGGCTACAACAGCAAACGCCTCTTTATCTTCGGGCAGGTCGCGCTCCCGGGCCCCTACCCCTACGACGGGGCCAACACCGTGCTGGGCACGCTCGCGCGGGCGCAGCCGACGCCGCTGGCGGACCCGCAGCGCATCCTCGTCCTGCGCCCCAACACCAAGGGTGAACTGGTGCGCCGCATGACCATCGACCTCAACCAGATGATCCGCGAGGGCGATCTCGCGCTGAATGTTGTGCTCGAGGAGGGTGACATCATCTACATCCCGCCCAACCCGCTGGCGGCCGTCGGCATGGCGTTCCAGCAGGTGCTTCTGCCGATCCAGCCCGCGGCCTCCACCGTGCGCGGCCCGGCGAGCATCTACGACACCGGCAGCGGCTCGGCCGTGTACGGCGGGAACTCATCGCAAAAGGGCGTCCACTAACCACGATCACAGGCACCGCCCACGCGAGACATCGAATATGTGCACCGAGACCAACCACCACAACAACATCCGCGAGGCGTTCGCGGTGCTGCTCCGCTACCGCTGGCGGTTCGCCCTGCCGGCGTTCCTGGCGATGGCGGGCGTGCTGATCGTCTCGCTGCTCCTGCCCCGCAAGTACCAGGCGGAGGCGATCTTCGAGCGCCGCACCGACCTGGTCCTCTCCGAGATGAACAGCAAGGGCGCGCCGCAGCTCCAGAGCCCGCGCGGCTCGATCACGCAGGAGCTCACCGGCGAGACCGCCGTCGAGCAGCTCGTCAAACAGCTCAGGGCCGAGCACATCGAGGGCAAGGCCCCCCGCCTCATCGACCAGACGGTCAACGACCTGCGCCACGACCTGCCCAAGAGCGTCATGGTGCGCTACGACGTGTCGAACAACGAGTTGGACCGCGCCACGGTGAGCTACGTCTCGACCGATCCCGAGATGGCCCGGCTGATCGTCAACAAGCTCGTCGAGAACTACATCCTGCGGGCACGTTCCGTGATGGAGAAGCGGCTGGCACAGTCCGCCACGTTCTTCGAAGACGAGGTCGTGCGGGAGCGCAAGCAGATCGAGGAGCTGGAGAACAAGCTCCTGAAGTTCGAGATCGCCCACTCCGAGCTTCTGCCCGACAGCGCGACGAGCCTGCAGGCCACGCTGACGGAATCGCAGAACCGGCTCAGCGCGGAGGACCAGGCGCTCAAGGCCGCGGTGCTGAACGAAGAATCGCTCCGCAAGTCGCTGGAGCAGACGCCCAAGGTCACGCCGATGATCGTCAAGGGGCCCAACCCCGAGCTGACACGGCTGGATACCGAGCTCCGCAAGGCGGAGGCATCGCTCACCGAGGCGGTGACGGTGCTGAAGATGAAGGAGAGGCACCCCGACCTGGTGGCGATGCGTCAGCGGATCAAGTCCCTCAAAGCCGAGATCACCCACGCCGAGCCGGAGGTCGTGCTGCAGCGTCACCTGTCGGAGAACCCCCACTATGCGGAGCTGCAGACAGCGCTGCTGCACGCCGCGTCGGAGCGGGAGGCGCTCGAGGCCCAGGTCACCGCGACGCGCAAGCGTGCCGATGAGTTGAACGCGCAGGCCGCCGGCCTGTTCCCCGTCCGCAGCGATTACCGCCGTATCACCCGCGAGGTGGACCAGCACCAGCGCCAACTGGCCTTCTGGGAGGACAACCTGCGGCGCGTCCGGCTCGCTGTCACCGCCGAGAACGGCAACCGCGGCATCCAGCTCGATTTCATCAAGCCCTGCCCCGTGCTGGACCGGCCGGTGTCGCCGAACCTCTCGCAGGTGCTCCTGGCCGCGGTCGGCATCGGGCTGCTGTCCGGCATCGCCTCCGTCTTCTTCGCCCACCGCGCCGACGAGACCTTCACCAGCGGCGAGGAACTGGCCAAGGCGTTCCAGGTCCCGCTCATGGGCTCGGTCAGCGAGATCATCTCCGCCCACCAGCGGCGGCTGCGTTCTATAAGGAACTTCGTGCTCTACCCGCTCAACGCCGCCGCCATGCTCGCCGTGCTGGCGATCCTGTCGGGCGTCCTTTACATGGAGCTGGAGCACCCCTCGCGGCAGGGCAAGACCGCAGCCGGTTCACCTCAACCCCTTAACAACGGCCAGGCCATGAACACCGTCAGCGGGACGGCGATGGCGGCGAAACCTCAGGACTAAAACATGTACCTGGATTTCTACAACCTGAACATGGCGCCCTTCGAGACGACGCCCGACCCTCGCTTCTTCTACGCCAGCGAGCAGCACAAGGAAGCCCTCGCCGCGATCGAGTACACGATCCGCATGCGCAAGGGCTACGTCCTGATCACCGGGGACATCGGCTCGGGCAAGACCACGGTCGGCCGGACCATGTGCGAGCGTTGCACCGACTCGGCGCACATCATCCCGATCCTGCACGGCCACGGCGACCCCTGCGAGATGCTCCGCCAGATCCTCCGCTCCATGAGCGTCAGGTTCCGCTCCACCGACGGGCATGCACGCCTGATCGAGCGGCTGCACGAGCGGCTCTTCGCCTACCTCACGGACAACCGGCCCGTCGTCTTCTTCGTCGACGAGGCGCAGACGCTCTCCGACGCCGCGCTGGAAGAACTCCGGCTGCTGAGCAACCTCGACACCGCGACGCAGAAGCTCGTCCAGATCATCCTCGTCGGCCAGCCGGAGCTGCGCATGCGTCTCCGCGCCCGCCACTTCGACGCCCTGCGCCAGCGGATCGTCATGGCCAAGCAGCTCCTGCCGATGAGCCCGCAGGACACCCGCAGCTACATCGAGCACCGCATCCGCGCGGCGAGCGTGAATCCCGATGCCGTCGGCGTCGTGTTCGACGAATCGGCGATGTGCGAGATGCACAACTTCAGCGGCGGCACCCCGCGCATGATCAACTTCGCGGCGGACAACTGCCTGCTCATGGGCTCCGTCCGACAGGTCAGGAAGATCGACGCCGCCATCGTGCGCCGCGTGGTCGCCGACATGCTCCCGACGTTCGACGAGACCCCGATCATCACGATCCGCGACGCATTACACTTCAGCCCGGCGGGGAAACACTGATGGGTTACATCTTCGATGCCATGAATAGTTCGGACGCCGGCCGCGGGGGCGCCAAGCCCCCCGCCGCGTCGTCCACCCAGAACCCGCAGGAGCCACGGGGTTTTTCCCCGCTCCTGCCGGAGTCCGGCCCGATCCGCATCAACCCCGGTCCGCTCAGCGAAGAGCAGAAGTCGGTGATCGACGATCGCGTTGTCGCCCTGCGCGACCCGTCGAGCATCATGGCCGAGGAGTATCGCTCGATCCGCACCGGCATCCTCGCCCGCTGGCAGCAGAAACGCCGGCTGGTGCACACCATCACCAGCGCCACGCCCCAGGAGGGCAAGACGATCACCAGCGTGAACCTCGGGTTCACGTTCGCCGAGCTGCGAGGCCGGCGCTCCATCGTGATCGAGGCCGACCTCCGGTTGCCGCAGTTCTCCCGCCTGCTTTCGCTGCCCGAGTCGCCGGGCCTGGTCGGCGTGCTGGACGAGACGTCCGACCTCAACGACGCGATCCGCACTGTCGAGGGCAGCCGGTTGCACATCCTCCCCGCCGGCACCCGTGCGGGGAACCAGGCGGTGGAGCTCTTGGGCGGCAGCACGATGACGACGCTGCTGCGCCGCCTGCGCGAGAATTACGACCACGTGATCATCGACACCCCGCCGGTCATCGAGCTGGCCGACGCCGGGATCATCGGCGGGCAGAGCGACGACGTGTTCCTGATCGCACGCCTGCAGAGGACGCCCAGGCCGCTCATCGAGCAGGCGATCCGGACGCTCGCCAGCTACAACGCGCCGGTCGCGGGCATCATCGCCACCGACCAGCAGCGCGGCATCGGGCATTACTACTACTACCGCTACGGGTATCGCTACGGCAACCGCTACACCGCGGCCGCCGCGTAAAGACAAAGACACAAGGAGTCCACGCCATGATCCACAAGTTTGAAAAGACCGGTCCACCACCCAAGGGTGGGCGGCACGGCAACGGGGCGGATGGGGAGAACTTCCGCAGCCACGTGAGGTAAGAGGCGTTCGCGGTTCGATGAGTGTCCCTTTAGTTTCCGGGGCGGAGGGGGTCGCGGTGCTGTTCAACGAGGGTCGAAGGAGTCCGCGGGGTGTTGCAAAGCCCTCGCTGCTGCTGCTGAGCCACTGCATGCCCAGTGCCGTGGGCGACACGCGGCGGGCCAGGGCGTGGCAGTTGCTCAGGCTGGCCGCGCGGTCACACCGTGTATCGCTGGTCTGCGCGGCCGACGGCGCGGTGCGTCTCGATCAGTGGCGTGCGGTCCACGGCTTTACCGACCACGTCATCCTGGAAACGCCCGGCGCGATGCGGTCGTGGGGTAACGGCTCACGACGCGCCGCCGTGCATCACACCCCGACACAATGGCTCTGGCGCCAGTCATTCGACACCGTCATGGTGACGAACCCGTTGCTCTGGGACATCGCCGCGGCGGTGGATGCCCGGCTCCGGGTGTGCGACCTGGACCGCCCCCCTGCTTCCCATGAGAACCATCGCGGCGACTTGGCCGGTGCGCTGAGCGGGTGGTCGCGCCGCAACCGGGACCATTACCACGCCCTGATGGCACGACGCGTTGCGGAGGAAGCGGACATCGTGACGCTCTCCGATCCTGCTTACGCCCTCCTGCATTCAGGGGCAAGACACAAGGCCGTCCTCCTGCCGCACGGCATCGACGCCGACTATTTCGTGCCCGACGAGCGCACGCCCTCGCACGCCGACCACCACCGCCCGCAACTGGTCGTCCACGCCGACTGGTCGCAATCGACGAACCGGCGGCGGATCGAGGACATGTACCGCCGCGTCTGGCCGGCGATCCGGCGTGCCGTGCCCGACGCACAGTTGACATTGACCCAGCCGACCGCGGCAACGCCCGACGCCCTGCTTGCGCTGCGTCGGGCCTCCGTGGTGGTGTCGCCCGATCCCGATCCCTCACACGCCCGTTGGCCGATCCTCCAGGCGATGGCGATGCGCCGCGCGGTCGTCGCGCCGCAGGAGGTCGCCCGCTCGCTGGGCGTGCGCCACGGGGAGCACCTGTTCGCCCCCTCCCGCGACACCGAGTGGGCGGATCAGTGCATCCACTCCCTGCGTGACGCCTCGGTGCGCCTGCGTCTGGCGAACTCCGGCCGTGACTTTGTCGAGCGGTACTGCATGCTTGACCGGGTCGGATCGGAATTGTGCTCCGCCCTCCTCGGCGGCGCAGCCACGGATAGGCTCCGCCTCGCGGCGTGAGAGTCCACCCGATTCGTTGCGACGGGCACGGCCGCTGCCTACGATGCCCTCATGCCTCCATCCCCCCGTTTCCGGTCGCAGAAGGCGCGTGAGCGGGTCGTCGCCCTTCTCATGGTGCTTCTCTTTTGTGCCTGCGTGGGTGCCGCCTACGCGTGGACGCAGATCAGCGGGCGGGCGCTCGCCATCCCCGAGTTGGGATCCAACCCCGAACAGATCGACGGGCTAGCGTTGAAAATCCCATCGACGTGGCGCGCCGACGCCAAGCCGCCGGACGACGATAAAATCGAGCATGTCCGCACGTACTCGGACCCGAATGCCAAGGGGCCGCGTCTGGAGGTCACCACCGTGATGCGGCCGGTGCCCTCGCTCCCCGTATCGGCGATGGAGCCGGTGATCCACGCCGCGCTGGGCGGCGAGCCGCGAAGGCAGATCAGCCAGATGAGGCCGATGACGCCCTTCCGAGCCGGCGCACTGGTCGGCACGACGTACGGGCAGCTCATCGCCACCACCACCAACGAGGTGCGGTATCACCTGTGGGCCGCGCTGACCCGGGACGGGCGGCGGTACTGGGTCCTCCACCTGATCAGCACCATGCCGGCGCCCAACGCGCGCCAGGAGCGGCTCGTGGTGCTGGACAAGGTATTCCGCGACATCTGCAACTCGGCGTCCAGCGCCACGGGTACCGCTGCCACCCCCGACGACTACACGCGTCTGGGGTTGAGCATCGCGGACCGGAACGTGGTGCTGCCGCCCAACATGGAGGCCTCTGTGTCGTGGGACGACCCCGGCACGATCGCGATATCGCCGATCGACGGCCCGGGCGACGTCGAACTGTACCGGGCCAGGGGCACAATCGACGCAGGCGTGGATGAGCCGCGTCACGTGCTCTCGCCCGATGCGCTCTTGATGCAGTGGTTTGTCTCCGTGATGGGCCGCACTCCGGACCCGACCGAGCTGCGGCAGCGCGACGTGAACGGGCACCGTGCCTGGGTGGTGACGCTCAAGCCCGAGGAGGAAGAGGACGGCCCGTCGCTCGCCCTGCTGCGGCAGGTCTGGTACGTCAGGACAACCCCCGGCCACGCCCTTTTGCTGGAAGTCGTCACACAGTCGCCGCGCTTGCGTGCCGCCGGCGCGCGAGCCGCGGCTTTGGCCGGGACATTCATCACCGCGATGGGCGCACCGCCGGCAAGCGCCACCCAGCCCACCGCGACGGCGCCCGCGGCAACGCAGCCGGCCGTCCCGGGTGCCGCCCTGCTCGCCGCGGTCGAGCAGGGCGCGAAACTCGCCAAAAGCCTGCGCGACCTCGCGGCGGAAAACGGCTCCGGCTGGACCTATAAGGTCTGGGAGCAGCAGGACCGTGCGATCGGGCTCACCATCGAGCGCCGGTGGCGGGACGAAACCGCCGGCTCCAACCCGTTGCGCGGCGAGACGCGCGAGGTTCAAGCCATGGAGCGTGGCCGCACCCAGGCCCGCTGGATCGCAAGCCCTGATTTCTCGACCTTCACCATGCAGACCCTCCAGGCGGTCAACGCGGGCGGCATCACCGTGCCCCGGGCCGAGCAGGTCGAGTTGCAACGCGACCGCATCGTTGCCTCCCAGCGCGTGAGGGGGAAAATGACCGAGACGTGGTCCTCCAGCGTACCGCCGGCGTACCTGCCCCCCCTGCCCATGGCTGGAGAGTATTGGCCGCTCCGGTCGATGAAGGATTGGCTCGCGACCCCGACGCTGATCTGGATTTCCCGTGGTGTTGACCTCCCCCAGCTCTGCCTGATCGAGCCCTCGGCACCGCCCTCCCCGGGTCTTGACGCCCAGGAGTCGGTCGCGGGGGGAACAACGGCGGGCGTGAGCTTCTCGGTCAGGCCGCTGGCGAGCCTGGATGGAGACCAATTTCTGCTCGACGACCACGGCAGGGTTCTGACGGAGAACCGAACCCTCTCGCACCTGGCGATCAGCGGCCCCGTGCGGCTGGTGCTCAGGCGGGTGGAACGCGACGAACTGGTGCAACGCTTCCCGCGCATGGGCCCCGAGCTGGATGCGTGGGAAGGCAAGAAAGATGAGAAGCCATGAACGTTCGACAACGACTGTATGCGATATCGACCGCCCTGCTCCTGACGGCCTTGATCCCGCCATCGCTGACGGCCCCCGCAGCGGCCGCAGAGGCACCCAAGACGCCGCCCGCCGCGGCCACCCCTTCAACCCTCGCTGCTGAGCGGTGGCGCGAGCACTCATACGGCCTATCGCTGTTGCCCCCGCTGGGCTCCCACCTCTTCGAGATCAGCGCCGACCAGGCCGTGCTGCGCATCGTCGGCAGCGCGGGCGGCGGGGAATACTCCATCAAGGTGTTCATCAAGAAGCGCAAGCCCGCGCACTTCATCCGCGGCAGTATCCCCGGCCGTGTCCAACAGACCGGCAACGGGGACACCACCGAGACCGGCGAGGCGGACCCGAAAAACCTTCTCACCCTCGACCAGATCGTCCAGACGGCGATCCAACAGGTCGCCGACTCACAGCCCACCGCGGTGCTGCTCGATCAGAAACCGCTCAAGCCCAAGACGGCGCCGGCGTCGGTGGTCTATTTCAAGCTCAAGAACATGAAGCAGCAGCCGTGGGTCCTGGGCCAGGCGTTCATGCAGATGACGCCGCTGGCGACGGTGATGCTGCAACTGGACGTGGACGAGGCGCAGTACGCGCAGGCCAGGCCGATCTTTGAAGCCGTCTGTTCCAGCATCGAGGTGCAAAACCCCAAGGAGCTCGAGGAGCAGCGCGTCGCCCAGGTCGCCCGTGGCGCGGAGTGGCGCAAAGGCCTGGGCACGACAACGCTCCACGCCGCCCTGGTCCCCGAGCAGTGGTTCCGGATCACCGAGGGCGATCACGACAAGGGCTACATGTGCGTCACGCAGAAGAGCGACAAGCAGGGGGAACTCACGGGCATCCGCATCGACGTGCAGACGCACATCGAGATGGGTCAGCAGGTCGTGGACAGCCTCGCCAATTTCTTCCAGGCGGACAACGGGGAGAGCGAGATATGGTCGATCCGCACGACGCTGCGGCCGCTCATCTCCAAGCCGGCGGGCGGGGCCGCGGGCAAGCAAAATGACCCCGACGCGACCACTTGGGCCGAGACGGGGGTCCGTGACAAGCTGAAGATCACCGTCACGCACGAGGGGCCGACTGAAAAGAAAGACTCCCATTGGGAGGTCCCGCCCAACAGCTATGTGTCACAGGCGGAACTCTGGATGTTCGATGCGCTGCTCCCGCACAAGAAGCCGACCGAGATGGGCTTCTACGCCTACACCCCGAACGCCGGCCGGGTCTCGTTCCGCACCGAGCGCGTGGTGGTGCAGAGTGACGGGACGGTCCTGGTGTACTCACGCCCGATCCTGGAGCAGCCCGAGCAGGTCTCGTACTTCAAGGCGACCGGCGGACTGATCAAACGCATGCTGCCCAGCGGTCAGGTCGTATTCCCCGCGACACGGCAGGAACTCGCGGCGCGATGGTCGCTGAAGCCGAGGTAGAAGCAGCCGCGCAAATCTTCAACGGTGATCCGCACCTGATGGCCGCGTCGTCGCGGGCTCGGGCCAGTTTTCGGGGAGCGTGAACTTCGAGTCCCGCACCGGCTTGGGTTTACCGCGCAGCGTGTCGGCGAGCGTTTGAAGGAATGCCCGCTCTTCATTGGCGTCGCCAAATTGGCCGACGCGCACCGCCACGGTGTTCTCCCCGCCGGCGCTGCCGGGCGTGACCAGGATGGTGGCGTGCCGTCCGTCGGGCAGCAGCGCCGCGGCGCTCATGGGGGCGTCCGTTCCTTTGGGCGCGTCCATAAGCCGCAGGAGGCCCCAGTGTGACCGTTTGACCGCTCGCTTCACGTCGTCGCTCAGGCGTGCCGGATCGCCCTTGATTTTGGCCACGGACGCGCGTGACAGGGCCTGCGCCCACGCCGGCGACCGCTCAAACGCAATCGGCTTCACGACGCCCCGCTGCGCGCACCCGCCCAGGAAGAGTGCCACGGCAAGCAGGCATGCCGCCGTGGTGGCCCGCGACGGGATGCGGTGTAAAATGAGATGGACGGGGTTGGGACGCAAGATCACAGGAGTGTAACGGACTTGGAACTAACCATCAGCCTGCCGCACGGACAGGAGCGGCTGACGATGATCGGGGCCGCGGAGCGGAACCTCAAGATTATCCGGGAAACGCTGGGCGTCACGCTCGTGGCCCGCGACGGATCGCTGCGCATCAGCGGGGACAGCAAGGCGGTGGGACGGGCGGCGCACGTGCTCGAACACCTCTCCCTCGCCGCCAAGCGCAGCCGGTCGCTCACGCGGCAGGAGTTGATCGAGACGATCGCCAGCGAGGGGCACGACCCGCGCGGGTCGGCCTGGGAGGCGAGCGGCGACGCGGACAGCGACGACGAGAAAACAGGAACCACCGACGTGTCGCCGACGCATTTCACCCCCGGGCACCGGCAGAGCGGCAGGCACGCAGCCGAGGGTGTGGACGTCTATCTGCGCGGCAAGCAGGTGCGTGCCATGACCGCCGGGCAGAAGCGTTACCTCCAGGCGATCCACGACCACGACATGACCTTCTGCATCGGCCCGGCCGGCACCGGTAAAACCTACCTCGCCGTCGCCGCCGCCACCGGCATGCTCAAACGCGGCGAGGTGCGGAAGCTCGTGCTCGTCCGCCCCGCCGTCGAGGCCGGCGAAAAACTCGGCTTCCTCCCCGGCGATCTCCAGGAAAAGGTCAACCCCTACATCCGCCCCCTGCTCGACGCGCTGCACGACATGATGGACTACGAGCAGATCCAGCGCTTCCTCACCTGCGACCTCATCGAGATCTGCCCGCTGGCGTTCATGCGCGGCCGGACGCTCAACGACGCCCTGATCATCCTCGACGAGGCGCAGAACACCACGCGCTCGCAGATGCTCATGTTCCTCACCCGGCTGGGGCAGCGCAGCAAGATGATCATCAACGGCGACACGACGCAGATAGACCTGGCCGAGCCCTTCGACTCGGGCCTGATCGACGCGACCCAGCGGCTCGCCCGCGTGCCGGGCGTCGCCTTCGTCACGCTCGAGCCCACCGATATCGTCCGCCACAACCTCGTGCAGCGGATCGTCGAGGTTTACGGCTCCGAGGCCAAAAAAAAGACCGCCGCCCGCAACGCCGATTCCCGCCTGTAGGCCCGCATATTATCGCCGCCTGTGCAATTGCCCCGCGTGTGGTTAGACGCCCCCCGCCGACCGGGCCGATAGAGGCGTACAATGCCCCTGTGGCCGTTGGATCGGCCGGCGAGCACCCCTGCATATGGCTTGGTTCCGCAACATCTCGGCACGCCGCCGTGACGTGCGACGCACGCTGCACAAACCCACGCTCGCCCACGCCCTGTCGGTCAACCCGCGCGAATTATTCTGGGCGGTCCTCTTCGCGGTGACGCTCGTCGTCGTCGCAGGGTCGATCACGATCGGCGGCAGCACCCGGGCGCAGTTCGCCGTGGGGCAGTCCCTCGTCTCGCCGGTGGTGGCGCGGGTGAACTTCCGCGCCGTGGACGTCGCCGCGACGAACGCCAAAAAGAAGGCCGCCGCCGAGCGCGAACCGGCGGTCTATTCCCCCAACCCCGCGTTCACAACTTACGCCAACGAGCAGTTCGCCATGCTCCAGCGTCTGGCCGGCGATGAATCCGCCAAGACGATCGACCAGGTCCCGGAAAAGCTCCGCGTCTCGCTCGAACTGACGCAGCCCGGGCTCGACGTGCTGCGCGAATGGATCGTCAAGGGGCAGCCGACGCCCGCGTGGACCGCCGTGGTCGAGAGCTTTATGGACGGCATGGCGAACCTCGCCATCCTCCCGCCCGACCGTGCCAAAGAGGAGATCGACGAGCGCAGGCCCGCCCTGAAGATCCGCATCCAGCACCCGCGCGCCGGCGAGCAGGACCGCTACCGCAATGAAATCCTCAACCCCAGCGCCGACGCCGAACCCATCCGTGAACGCCTCAACGAGCTGACCCGCGACAAGTTCCCCAAGCCGCTGCCGCGCACCGTGGTCGCCCTGATGATGCAGGACATTCAACGTGTGCCCGTCTATGTGCCCAATGACGACCTCACCAAGCAGCGCCGCGCCGAGCGGTACGCCCGCGAGCCGGACGTCGAGAAAATCTTCGAGGCCGACGACGTCTTCATCCCCGCCGGGAAACAACTCGAACCCGCCGACGTGGAGCTTCTGGCGCGCGAGCGCGAGACCTACGAGGAGAATCTCTCCAAGGACCACCCGTTCTACCCCTGGCTGACCCGGCTCGGCCAGCTCGGGATGGTCGCCGTGGTCGCTGTCAGCCTCTGGGGCTACATCCTCGCCTACAACCCACGCGTGGCGCAGAACCCCATCCGTGGCCTCGCTTTGACCGGCCTGCTCTTGCTGGCGCTGCTCGTGGCCGTCTCGGCGACCGCGGCCTACCCGCGCCTGACCGTCATGACCGCCGCCTTTCCCACGATGATCGCCGGCATGGTGCTCGCCATCGCCTACGACCGCCGCTTCGCCCTCGCCGTCGCGTCGTTATTGGCGGTGCTGGTCGTCTTCGCCCTCGGGCTTGGCGTCGATTTCGGCATGGTGCTCCTGGTCGGCTGCGGCGTCGCCATCGGTCAGCTCGACGAGTTGCGCACGCGCTCCAAGCTCCTGCTTACCGGCGTCTGGGCGGGGCTTGCCATGGCGATCACCGTGGCCGTCGTCGGCCTAGCCACGCGCCCGCTCCACCTCCCCCACCAGCTCGACCAGATATTCCTTGACTCCCGCACCGCCCTGGGCACCGCCGTCGCCGCGGGGCTCCTCGTGCAGGGCCTCCTGCCCGCCATCGAGCGCGTCTTCCGCGTCACGACGGCCATGTCGCTCAAGGAACTCAACGACGCCTCGAACCCGCTGCTCCGCCGGCTCGCACAGGAAGCGCCGGGGACCTATCAGCACTCGCTCCGCATGGCGGACATGGCCGAGGCCGCCGCCGACGCCGTCCACGGCAATGCCCCGCTCTGCAAGGTCGGCGCGATGTACCACGACATCGGCAAGATCAACAAGCCCCAGTATTTCGTCGAGAACCAGGGCGGCGGGCCCAACAGGCACGAAAAACTCTCGCCCGCCATGAGCCTGCTCATCATCGTCGGCCACGTCAAGGACGGAATCGAGCTGGCACGCGAGTACCACCTGCCCGCCTCCGTGCGGCAGTTCATCGAGACGCACCACGGCACCACGCTCGTCGAGTACTTCTACCACGCCGCGCGCCAGCAGAGCGACGCACAGGATGCGCCCCTCCCCAGCGAGTACGAGTACCGCTACCCCGGCCCCAAGCCCCAGACGCGCGAAGCGGCCATCCTCATGATCTGCGATGGCGTCGAGGGCGCGGCACGCACTCTTCCGGACCCCACGCCGCAGCGCCTCGAATCCCTCGTCCAGCGCCTCGCGCAGAAACGTCTGATGGACGGCCAGTTCGACGAGTGCGGCATCACGCTCCAGGAACTGCACACCATCGAGCAGTCCATCAGCAAGACGCTCACCGCGATGTACCACGGCCGGATCAAGTACCCGACCGACGAACCCCTCCCGGGCGAGCCCCGCCCCACGCCCCAGCCCGCCGCGGCTCCGGGCACGACCCACTGACGACGCCATCGCCCCGCCGCGCCGTCGGCTATCCTCTCCATCATGTGCGGCATTGCCGGCGTTATCCGCTTCGACGACACCCCCATCGACCCCAGCCGCGCCCGGGCGGCGATGGCGTCCCTCGGGCATCGCGGCCCGGACGGCCGGCACATCCTTGAAATGCCTCGCTGCACGCTTGTTCACACACGGCTGAGCGTGCTGGACGCCCCGGGCGGCGGGCAGCCCATGACGCTCGGCGGCGACGGGACCGCCCCCGAATCAGCCGTCGTTTTCAACGGCGAGATATATAACCACCGCTCGCTGCGACAGACACTCGGTGGCCTCGGTCGGCGGTTCACCACCGATCACAGCGACACCGAAGCCCTCCTGCACGCCCACGCCGCGTGGGGCGATGCCGCCCCGAGTCGGCTCGAGGGCATGTTTGCGTATGCCCTCTGGCAGCCCTCGCAGCGCCGTCTCACGGCGGCGCGCGACCGGTTCGGCGAAAAGCCGTTCTATTTTCATCGCTCGGCCGACGGTCGGGAGTTCCTCTTTGCGAGCACCATCGCGGCCCTGCTCGTCATGATGCCGGCCGAGCGCCGCGGGGCGGTCAACCACGCGGCGCTCGTTGAATACCTGAGCCTCGGGTACACGACGCGGCGGACGCTCGTGGAGGGCGTGGAGGAGCTTCCGCCGGCCCATCGATTGGTCGTGAACGGCGACGGGGCCGTGCGCGTGGAGCGGTACTGGTCACCGCCGCGCCGCGCCCCCGGTGAAACCGCCGACGCCGAGCGAACGCTGAGCGACACCATTGAGCGTTCTGTCGCCGCACGTCTCGAGTCCGACGTGCCGCTGGGGTGCTTCCTCTCCGGGGGCATGGACTCATCGCTCGTCGCCGCCTTCGCCCAGCGATCCCTGCACGCCCTCGGAGGCGGGCCGTTGCGCACGTTCAGCATGCGCATGCCCGACGCCGATTACGACGAAGGGCCGTTTGCCCGCCGGGTCGCGACGCACCTGGGCACGCGTCACACCGAGCTGCTCGCCGACCCGCACCGCGACGTGTTGGCTGATCTGGAGCAGCTCGTTGCGCTCAGCGGCGCCCCCACCGGCGACAGCTCCATCCTGCCGACCTACTGGCTCAGCCTGGCCACCCGCGGCCACGTCACCGTCGCCCTCTCCGGCGACGGCGGTGATGAGCTCTTCGGCGGCTACGACCGATACACCGCCATACGCTGGCTCGCACGCCACCGCCGCTGGCTGGCACGCCTGCCTCTGGCGCGCTGGGCCCGGGCCGAGGGGCGGTCGCACATGGCGCGGCTGGGCAGGCTTGCCGATGCGGCGCAATCCCCAACCCCCGCCGAGCAATACCGCCGCATCGTCGGCCTCTTCGACGACGACGATCTGCGCACCCTGGGCCTCGACGCCGAACCCTCCTCCCCGTCACTCCCCGACTGGCCCGCCGACGCCGACTCCGGCGGCCCCGTCTCCGACGCCATGCGCTGGGATCTGGAGCACTACCTGCCTGGCGATGTGCTAAACAAGGTCGATCGCGCCTCGATGGCCGTGGCCCTGGAGGTCCGCGCCCCGCTGCTCGACACGGACGTCGCGGAAGCAGCGCTATCGCTGCCGCTGGAGAGCCTGATGCCAGGCGGGCGTCGCAAGGGGCTGCTCCGCCGCATCGCCGCCCCGCTGCTGCCGCCGGAGATCGTCAACCGCCGCAAGCACGGCTTCGCCCTGCCGATCGGCCGATGGATGCGCGCCTCGATGCGCGACGGGGTCGCCGCGCGGCTGCTCGACGGCTCCTTATCGACGCTTGGGCTGCGGCCAACGGCGGTTGAGACGCTCTGGCGCGGGCACGTCAGCGGCGAGGCGGACCACTCGCACCGCCTCTTCGCCCTGCTCACCCTTTCGCTCTGGGCGGCGGGCAGGTGAATCGCTGCCACGTCGGCCGGTATCATGGGTGTGTCCGCAACTCTCGGAACCTCTCGCATGCAACGCCACGCCACACTCGCGCGATGGGTGCTCGCCTCGCTTCTGCTGCTCGCCCCGTTCTGGCCATCGGCCCAGGCGAGCGCGGCGGAGCCCGACAAGGCCATCACCATCGCCACCTACAACGTCGAGAACTTCCTCGACGTGTTCGACGACCCCTACACCACCGATGAAAAGGCGCCCGTCAAGCCGCGGGCCCAGATCGAGAAGATCGCGGCGAACGTGCGGGCGCTCAACCCGGACGTGATCGCCTTCCACGAGATGGAGAACGAGGGCGTCCTCCGCGCCATGGCGAACGAGTTCCTGCCCGACCTCAACTATCAGTATTTCGCCGTCCTGCCCGGCAACAGCGAGCGCGGCATCAACGTATCGCTCATGAGCCGCCGGCCGATCCTGAGCATGACCAGCTACCGCTACCTCGACCTGCCCCTGCCGGGCGAGAAGAAGGTCTGGCGGTTCGCCCGCGACCTGCTCCGCGTCAAGCTGCAGGCCACCAAGGAGAAGACCATCGAGGTGTTCATCGTGCACTTCAAGAGCCGCAGGCCGAGCGATGACGACCCGCACTCGGACAAATGGCGGCTGGCGGAAGCAACCATGACGAAAAAAATCATCGACGAAGCCTTGGCCAAGGAGCCCGACTCGCTCCTCGCGCTGATCGGTGATTTCAATGACACGCCCGAGACCAAGCCCCTCCAGTTGCTGACCTCCAAAGGCGACAAGGGCGCGCCCGCGCTTGTTGACGCCCACGCCCTGCTCTCGCCCGAGGAACGTATCACCTTTCTCCAGGAGCCGTTCCGCAGCACGATTGACTACATCCTCGCCAGCCCTACGCTGGGCAAGCGGTTGGTCCCCGGCAGCGCAAAGGTGCTCAACGCCCCCGAGCACGAGGGCGGCTCCGACCACGCGCCGATCGCCGCAACGTTCGATCTATCCAAATAACGCGACGACTATCGCTTACACGACGGCTCAGAGGTAGGGATTGATCTGCCGCTCGCGGCCGATCGTCGTCGCCGGGCCGTGGCCGGGGTACACCCGCGTGGCGTCGGGCAGGGAGAGCAGTTGCGACTCGATGGCGCGGCGCAGCTCGTCCCGGTTCGACGTGGGAAAATCCGTCCGGCCGACGGAGCCTGAGAAAAGCGCGTCACCGACAAACACGACGCCCTCGTCGGGCTGATAAAGGCTGACGCCGCCGGGGCTGTGGCCGGGCGTGTGGCGGACCTCGAAGGACAGGCCGTCGAGCTGGAGGCGGTCGCCGTGCCGGAGGCTCCCGGTCGCGGGCGGCGCGGTGATGGGTTCATCCAGGGCGATGGAGAGGTTCAACTCCGGGTCGGTGAGGAACTCACGCTCGGCGTCGTGGATCAGGATCGGTAACTCCGGCCACGCGGCGCGGAGGGCGTGCAGCCCGGCGATGTGGTCCAGGTGGGCGTGGGTCATCACCACCCGCGACGGGGCGAGCTTCTGCTCACGGATAAACGCGATCATGGGTCCGGGCGAAAAGCCCGCGTCGATGATCCAGCAGGGCGTCGCTTCAGGCCGCGGCTCGGCGCAGAACAGGACGTAACAGTTGGTCATCCATTCGCCCAGCGCGAAGGTCCGGATGCTCAGCCGTTTGCTCATACGTGACCTGAGTGAATGATATGCAGTTCCCCACGAGCAGGCCGGAGCCACTTGTCGATCACTCCTCGGTAGGCTCTTTTTTATCCGCGGAAGAGCGGTTCGCCAAACTGAAGAAGACGCGGGAACCCGAGCCCGCGCAGGCAGAACAGCACCCAGCACCGCGATCCGCAGGAAGTTGACGCCGCAACTCACACAGGCGAAAATGACCTGTCTGTCACGGCCGCGTGCCAGAGTGGACAAATGGAGCGGATTGCAAATCCGCTGTCGTAAGACTTCGTGGGTTCGAATCCCACCGCGGCCTGTTGGAAGCGGTGGCCAGTGGTCAGTGGCCAGTGGTCAGTGAGGCCCGATTTCGCGGCGTAAAACCCGCGGTCGGCCGCCCCGGATTCACCCCACCGCTTCATCCCGCGCCCGCTGACTGACCACTGATTGCCGCCATGGTCCCCAAGGAACCCGCCCGCCGCCCGCAGCTCGGCTTTCTCTTCGTCCCCCCCTACCGCGTGCAGGGGCTCTCCGTCGCCGGCGAAGAGTCCGTCGTCCAGGTGCCCGAGCTCGACGTCTGCTTCGACGTCGGCCGGTGCCCCCGCGCGGCGCTGACGAGCAACTTCGTCGCCCTCACGCACGGCCACATGGACCACGCCGCCGGCCTCGCCTACTACTACTCCCAGCGCGTCTTCCAGGGCATGGGCACCGGCACCGTCACCTGTCACCCCGCGCTCGAACAGCCCATCCACAACCTCATGCGCGCCTGGATCGACATCGAGGCGCAGCGCACGCCGTACAAGGTCGTCCCCCTCGCGCCCGACGGCGAGTTGGAGATCAAGAACCACACCTACCTCCGCGCCTTCGCCACCAACCACACGGTGCCCTCGCTGGGCTACGTCGTCGTCGAGCGGCGGAGCAAGCTGCGGGCCGACCTGGTGGGCGTGACGCAGGAGCAGATCCTCGAGCTGAAGAAAAAGGGCGAGGAGGTCACACGCATCATCGAGATCCCGCTGGTCTGCTACACGGGCGATACCGCCTGGGGCGAACATTTTTATCGACCGGACGTGCTGGGGGCAAAAATCCTGATCACCGAGTGCACCTTCATGGAGCCCGGCCACCGCGGCCGCGCCGCCATCGGCAAGCACCTGCACATGGACGACATTGTCGAGCTGATCAAGAAGTCCACCGCCGAGGCGATCATCCTGACGCACCTCTCGCGCCGCACACACATGGGCGACGCGCGGAAGCAGTTGGACGACGCGATCCCCGCCGAACAGCGCGCCCGCGTGCACATGCTGATGGACAGCCGCGCCAACCGAGAGAGGTACGAGCAGCAGACTGCGGGCGAAGAGGTCGCGGAGGAGTAAGCCTGTTATCCCATCTCCCCCCGAGAGAAGGTGGCGGCGTCTTCGCCGACGAAGGAAGCGACTATTCGGGCTCTGGCGACAAAGAACCGATCGGAATCCAGCACGCCCGTGGCCTTGGGGCACCCAAGGGGTATCGATCACGCGGCTGGCCGCCGCGTCCCGTCGGCGTTCACTACGCTCATTCTGCGGGGACACGGCAACGAATACCGAGGGGTGAAGATCAACATACAAGGGGGCTTGCGGTCGAAAGAATTACGCGAAATCACGCGGGCCATTCGGCCGGTGATCCCCTCACCCCAATCCTGTCCCTCCGGGAGAGGAGTAAGAGACGGCCCCACGCGGGATCACTTGTCCAGCACGTAGGCCTTGATCGCGTGCGACACGCCGTCCTCGTCATTGGCGGGGACGACGATGTCGGCGGCGGCACGGGTCTCGTGCCATGCATTGCCGACGGCGACGCCCAGGCCGGCCCACTTGAGCATGCCCACGTCGTTGGGCGCATCGCCGATGGCCATGACCGCCTGCGTCGCGATGCCGTAGTGCTTGGCGATCATCGCCAGCGCGTGCGACTTATCGACCTTCGGGTGCACGACCTGGAGCAGGTGCGAATCGCTCACGGCGATGGCGACCTCGCCCTGGAACTTCTTGAGCACCGCGGCGCGCACGGCCGCGATGCGGTCGGGCGGGCCCAGCAGCATGAGCTTGGTGACCGGCACGTGCAGGAACGCCTCGAGCGGGCCGATGTAGTCGGGCATGAACGCCTTGGAGGTCTCGGTCGGCAGCGTGTCGTCCACGTGGTCGGTGTACCACTTGTCGAGGATCTCGATGCTGACGACGACGTCGGGGTCGACCTTGCGGGCGAGCTTGATGACCTTGCCGGCGAGCGCGCCCGAGAGCGGCTGGTGGTGGATGTGCCGCCGGGTGATCGGGTCGTGGATCAGGGCGCCGTTGTAGTTGACTTGGTAGGTCTTGAGGGCGAGCAGGTCGTAGATCTCACGCATGGAGCGCGGCGGGCGTGCCGAGGCGAGCACGACGCGCACCCCCTTGGCGGAGGCGTCGCGCACGGCCTTGACCACGCGCTTGCTCAGCCGCTTGTCGCTGCGCAGCAGCGTGCCGTCCACGTCGAGGGCGATCAGCTCGATCGCCGGGCCGTCATAGGTTGTCGGCGCAGCATCCCTGCTCGGGGTCATCGTCCGGGGCGTCATGCCAATCCTTACTGTTAGCGAGCCTGATCTTCGTGCAGCGTGAAAGGCCCCCGGGACCGATCGTCAACCGTTTGGATCGAGTCCACCGGTCTCGTATCGGCAAGGCTCCCAAGTCTTCCACACAGGCCCATAGTTTAGCATTCAACACCCACCCGGACCAGTCATTACGAAAATCTCAATAATCCGGGTAGTGGTCCCTTTTGAAATCTGAGGGGTGGCTGGGGCAGAGTCTTCGATGCCCCGGTCTGCTGGGTTGACGAACCGGGGCTTCGCAAAGCCTCAGCCCCAGCCACCCATTTCAAAACGGACCACTGCCGTAATCCGCATGTTCGTGCCTGAAACCTCTTGGTTTTGGCGTTGAATCACCCGCCACCGGCCTGGTCGAAAAAATAGTTGGGTTTAGAGACTGTTTCGCTGCTCTGGCCCCTCCCCCTCCGCAACCTTGCGCGCCGGCTCACGTAAGTGCTGGCGCTAAAGACAAATCGCCGTCATGATGGGGCATCCCTCTCACAGGAGCCTTCTTAGGGACGGCGATCTGCTGCGTTCAATCTACCACGGCCTGGGTGATCTTGGCATGATGCACACCCACGGCTGCACCTACAGCGATGGCTTGGTCATCATCGTCGAACTCATCCGTCAGTCCCTCCACCTGAGCACCCTCGAGGCGTTGCCCCACCCGCTTGTGCCCCTGTGGATCAGACGCCTGGGGCTCCCAAGCGTCTCCCAGTTCAACCGCAGGGTCAAAACGCCCGGCGTGCAGCAGGGCCTGTCTCGCTTCAACCAGTCCGTGCGTGCAAAGCTCGCACACGGCGGTGAAAAGATATGCGACGGCAAGCCCCTGATCGTCGGCGGGTTCTCCACGGACCCCGACGCCCGCACCCGACGGCTGGGCCAGGGGCTACAAACTCCACGTCATCGGCGACCACGGCGGGGCTGGCCGAGCATAAGCGCCGACGCAACCGAGTGGAGCGGATCTTCGTCCGGCTGACCATGCTGAGCTTCGGCCTCTGGGCCCTGCCCCCTCACATCCGCAGGCTCGACCGCGTGCAGCACTGGGCAAACGCCAAGATCACCCTCTACCACGCATACCTGGCACTCCAACAGCGACGCCGGGTGGGAGCGTACATGCGCAAGGTTGCAGAGGGAGAGGGCCGGGGTGAGGGGAGCACCGGACACAAGGCCCTTCAGGCTGATCAAATAATCTCGGCCGTGAATCGGTGTGCAATCGCGCATCCCATCACGCCCGCACGTCCCCTCACCCGCCGCGAAGACGCGGCACCCTCTCCCGGGGGGAGAGGGAAAAACTCACCCCGCCACCGGCTCCGGGAATACGGGCACACTCTTCTTCCGCAGCTTCTTCGGCACCGCGAAACGCACGAAGGTTCCCCACCCGTTGCCCGAATCCGTGTCCAGCGCGATCACGATCTCGCGCTTCCCCGCCTTGAGCTTCACCGGAACCACCGAGCGGTCCGGCCGCGCGGGGTTCACGCGCCTGGGCTCCGCGAACACCGGCTTGCCATCCACGAACACGCGCACGCCGCCGTCGTGCCCGACGTTGAGCAGCCACTCGCCCGCCTTCGCCACCCTCGCATGGAAACCCATGTACGCGATGCCGTCCTTGCCGCCGTACACGTTGTGCGCATTGAGGAACTTCAGCCCAGGCCCCTCGTCGTTGGCGACGAGCGTCTCCCACCCCGCGCGGCTCGCCAGCGAAACCCTCGGCACGGTCGCGACACCGCCGTTGCGCGGGAACATCTTTGAAATCTTGCACGACGTCACGAAAGGCGACGTCCACGGGTCCACCACCGCCTGCTTCTTCGTCGCCGCCCTGACCCGCGCCGCCTCGATCTTCGACACGCGCCGCGTCAGCACGCCCAGTTCCGCCTTGATCTTCTTCTCGAAATCAGGCTTCACCGCTTCATCCGCGTGGCCGACCTCCATCATCTCGCGCAGCACGCGCGCCCCGACGCTCTGCGGGTAGGCGTCCGCGATCTTCTTCGCCGTTTGCAAAACCTCCCGATAGCGCGAAGCGCCGGCGGCCACCGCCTGCCCGAGGTTCAGCACCGAGGCGGGCGTCACCATGTCCTCCGCCACCTTGTCCCAGTCGCGGTAGGCGCGGAACTGGCACGCCATGTTGATCAGGTCTCGCATCGTCACGGAGAACTGATTGGTGATCGACGTGTCCGCCCCGGCGGGGAAGAGGTCTTTCTTCGAATCGAAGCGCGGCTGGGCGTAATCGTCGTCACGGCAGGCGTCGCGCTGCGACTTGTCGCGGAAGTCGGGCACGTCCAGCGGCCGGCCCCCCTCGGCGCCCGAGCGGTAGGCGAGGATGCCGGGCAGCGTGCAGTCGCTGGCGTTGTAGATGTCGAACGGCGCCGGCTCGCCCGTCAGAATCTGCCGGGCGAAGTAGTAGAGCACCCAGAAATCGCCCCCGCCGTGGCCGGTCTTGGCCGCCAGGTCGCCCAGCTCGTCCCAGTGCGGGATGACCGGGAACTTGGGCGAGCCGCCCGACGCGCCCAGGCGGAGCTTGAGCGATCCGTCGGACATGTCCGCCGAGCCGAGCGTGCCCCAGAGGCGTTGCACGTGCGAGTCATTGGTCGTCGCGCCCATGAGGTTGCGGACGGTGCCGCCGTTGGACATGGAGATGAGCGACGGGCCGGCCCCGCCCATGCCCTTCCCGCCGAACGGGTAGCCCGCGAGCACCTGCGTGGAGGGCAGCGCGGTGACGCGCGTCGGCCGCTTGCCGGTGATGTGCATCATCGGGCCCAGCGAGTGCGTGTTGTAGTAGTGGAAGTTCAGCCAGCTCCGCCAGGAGTGCGTCTGGTTGCCCGGGTTCATCGGCGTGCCGTCGATGTAGGTGTACGCAAGCGTGCGGCACTCGTGGACGTACTCGAACTCGCCGTACATCAGCTCGCCGAACAACCCCTCGCGCCACTTGCGCGCCAGCCACATGTTCCCGGCGGAGAACGGGTAGTTCTCCGCGAGGTTGTACACCTTGCCGCTCTTCTCGACCGCATCGGTCAGCCGTACCCCCTCGGCGACGGTGTGGAAGCTCGTCACCTCGCTGAGCACGTGCTTGCCGGCGGCGAGGCAGGCGATGGCGTCGTCGGCGTGCGCGGGGCAGAAGGTCGCCAGCAGCACGGCGTCGAAGTTCATCGCGAGGAACTCCTTCGCGTCCGATGTCGCCGTCGCGTTGGGGTTCAGCTTCAGGAAGTTGTCGCGCATGTGCTGGTTGAAGTCGCACCCGGCGACGATGTCGAAGTTCAGCGCCTGCGCCGAGCGGTAGAACGACATGCCTCTGCCCAGGCCCCAGATGCCCAGGCGGATGCGTCGGTCGGACTTGAAGATACGGTCGGCTTGCTTGCTCTTGGCCACGGGGGTTTCCTTGTAATCTGAATTGAACCACGGAGACGCGGAGGAAAGATGAGAGAGCGGAGAAGAAATCAGAAGGATTGGACTAATTTTTGTATTTCTCCGCTATCTCCGTGTCTCTCCGCGTCTCCGTGGTTCAATTCGGTTGAGTTAGAACATTCCAGATTCACCGCAGCGCCCCGGTGAGGCGGTGGGCGTTGGCGTCGCGGTTGGCTTGCTCGACGAAGACCTGCGCCTGCCAGCCGTCCACGCCGGTGGCCATGCGCTGGGTGACGCCCCTGCCCTCCACCGCGTCGGCGAAATCACGGACCAGCTCCGTCATCGGGTGCACGTGGCTCACGCCCGTCAGGTCGATCGCTTCCACCAGCGACTGGCTGTGCAGGCGGAGCGTCGTGGTGCGGATGGTGTCGTTGAAGCAGTTGACCACGCCGGCGCTGCCGACGATGGTGAGCACGTCGCTGGTGGCCACGGGTTGCATGTAGGCCCCGTAGGCGAAGCTGGCGCTCAAGGTGGCGAGCACGCCGTTGTCGAGCTCGGCGGTGACGCTGATGTGCGGGGGGTGTTTCGTCGATTCGCCGAACCACCGGCCGCGCGCGGAGATGTCCGCCCACCTGCCGCCGCAGAAGTGCCTGATCTGGTCCGCCTTGTGGATGCCGCAGTCCAGCCCGCCCGCCAGGTCGCTCAGGCGGAACCGCCGCGCCGCCAGTGCGCCGAACGCCTTGTGCCCGTCCCAGAAGTGCTGCACGTGGACCGCCTCGATGCGGCCGAGCCGCCCCTCGTCGATCCAGCGGCGCACGGCCCGCACCTCGGCCTCGTAGCGTGTCTCGAAATTAACCGCCAGGATGCGTTTGTTTTTCTCCGCCGTCTCCACCATCGCCCGGCAGTCCTCGACGCTGGTCGCCATCGGCTTCTCGCAGATGACGTGCTTCCCCGCTTTCATGGCCTCGATCGCGATCGCCGCGTGCGTGTCCGCCAGCGTGGCGACATAGACCGCGTCGATCTCCGCCTTGGCGAGCATCTCGCGGTGGTCGGTGAACTGCGCCACGCCCTGTGCCCCGACGGCCGCGAGGTTGTCACGGCTGATGTCGCACACCGCGGCGAGCGTGAAGCGGTCGGGCGTCGAGCCAAGCGCCGGCACCACCGCCCAGCGGGCGTGCGTGCCGCAACCGACCAGACCAAAACGGATCATCGCCAACCTCCTGGGCCCCGCGGGGGACACATCACACCGTATAAGGCCCGCCGCCGCAACCACGGCGAACTCTCTTTCTTGAGTTTCATCCCGTAGCCCCCGGCGGACAGCATTATTCATCACCGGATTGATCACCGTGCGTAAGTACTTGCGCACGGCGCAGTTCGCGTCCACACTGGTCTCCAACCCTTTACCTCTGGAGGTCAGCGATGGAACGCGAACGTTTTGTAAGGATGCGGCTTTCCCTCTCCACAAGATCATCCTTCAGGTCCTGCTCTGGGCGGCGCTGCATGGCAAGCCCATCTCCCGGCCGCCACGCCACGCAACGCCTGCACGCCCTGGGGTTCCTCCGCGGCCCCATCGGCAGACGCATCCTCAAACGCCACCGTATCCGCATCGAGCAGGTCCACGGCCGCATGACCGGTTCCAGCGTCGGCCTGGATCACCTGCCCATGCACGCCCGCCGTCTCCACCGCGTGAAGGTCTGGGTCGCCATCCTGCTGATCATCCTCACAGACCTGCAGGTCCGTGATTACAACGCATCACAGGCCGCGTGATGAATAATGAAGCCGTGCACGCCCTCGCCGCCGACGCAGTAGAGCACGAGGGTGGAGATGAAGGCGGTGCCGGAGGTCAACAGGGTTCGGCTGAGGGTCTGGTTGATGGAGGCGTTGATGATGGCCGGGGAGGCGAAGGCGAGCCTGCCGCGGTTCTCACGGATGCGGTCGAAGACAACGATGGTGTCGTTGACCGAGAAGCCGATGAGTGTGAGCGCCGAGGCGATCATGGAGAGGTTGAGGCGGAAGGGCGTGATGCCGAGCATCCGACCCAAAGCGGTGTCGGCGAGGTAGAAGGCGAAGGCCGCCATGCCGATGGCGATGACCACGTCGTGGATGAGGGCGATGACGGCGCCCAGGCCGTAGCGGGGGTCGCCGAACCTGAACCAGATATAGACCAGGATCGCGATCCAGCTCAGGACGATGGCGACGATGGCCTGCTGCTTCATGGTGCCCGAGACCTGGCTGGAGAAGTTCGAGACGCTGGCTAGGCTCACGTCGTGGTGCAGCGCCTCCTTGACGAGTCGCCACTCGGTGGCGGCCAGGCCCTCTTTCTCGTCAAAGGTTTCGGGGGTGTCGGCGTAGCTGACCTGCTCGTCGCGGGCCACGATGACGACGGACTTGCAGAGGTCCGGCTCGCCGCCCTGACCGTGGGAGGCGATGTCCAGCGGGATGACGTCGAACGGCCGCGCGCCGTATTTCTCAAACATCGGGCTGAACTGCACGCTGTTGATGCGCTTGCGGATTTCCTGGACCGGCTGGGCCGGGGTCAGGTTGTCCAGCACGATCGCCACGCCGCCGACGTAGTCGGCGACCTTCTCGCTGATCTCGGGCCGACCGATGGCGGCGCCCAGATCGGTGGTCTTGATCGGATGAACCGGCGCGCCTTCCAGACCTTCCTTGTTCATGCCGTCGGCGGTGATGGCGCTCTGGATGTCCAGCACGTCGGCGAAGGCGGTGCGGATGGCGGAGCTGACGGCGTTGGCGTCGTTGCCGGGCTTGTTCTCGCCGCCGGCGAGTGTGATGATGGTGAACGACGTGCCGTGTGTCTTCCCGTTGCGGACCTCGGTCTCACCAACGGTCTGGACGGTCGAGTTGTCGCCCGCCAGTTCCTTGAGCCCGACCTTGCCGGCCTCGTCATCCAGGCGTTTG
This sequence comes from Planctomycetota bacterium, assembly GCA_021413865.1. Lineage (GTDB taxonomy): Bacteria > Planctomycetota > Phycisphaerae > Phycisphaerales > Phycisphaeraceae > JAIOPN01. The sequence goes on from JAIOPN010000005.1 coordinate 76,123, forward strand.
CGGACCTCTTCGATAGAGAGCGTCTTGCCCGTGGCCAGGTTGAATGTGACCTGTGTACCGCTGCGGAACTCGATGTCCAGGAAGTTGGCGCCGCGCGCGATCAGGGCGCCGATGCCCAGGACCGTCAGGACGATGCTTATGCCGTAGAACAGGTGCCAGTGCTTGACCCAGTCCACGTTGGGGGTGAGCCAGCGGCGGACGGCAGGGACGGCCAGCGGCAGCATCGAGATCGTGGCGGGCTTGGCGAAGGCGATGTAGTAGTCGATGACGACGCGCGAGGCGAAGACGGCGGTGAAGAGCGACGCCGCCAGACCGATGCCCAGCGTCAGGCCGAAGCCCTTGATGTCGGCCGTACCCACGTAGTAAAGCACGACGCAGGTGAAGATCGACGTCAGGTGGGTGTCGATGATGCTGCTCATGGCGTGGCGGTAGCCCAGGCGCACGGCCATCTTGAGCGGGACCTTGCGTTCCAGTTCCTCGCGGATGCGCTCGTAGATCAGCACGTTGGCGTCCACCGCCATGCCGATGGTGAGGATGATGCCCGCGATGCCCGGGAGCGTGAAGGTCGCCCCGATCATCGACATGATGCCCAGGATGATGACGATGTTGAACGCCAGTGCGAAGTCGGCGATCAACCCGCCCACGAAGTAGTAGCAGAGCATGAACACGCAGACGAAGACGAACGAGATGACCGCCGCGCGGAGGCCCCACTTGAGGTTGTCCTGCCCGAACTGCGGGCCAACCTTCTGGATGCTGATGGGGTTCTCGCTCAGGCTGGCCCTGAGGGAGCCCGCCTTAAGGGTGCGGACGAGGTAGTCGAGCTGCGGCTTGGAGAACCCGCCGCTGCCGCCGGTGATGATGCCGCTGGTGGTGATGGCGGACTGGATGTTCGGGGCGGACATGACCCTGCCGTCGAGAACGATGGCCATCGGCTGGTCTTTATGGCTGGCGGTGAGCGCGCCCATGAGCTGGCCGCCGTAGCCGTTAAGCTCGAAGCCCACGGCGGAGAAGTTCGACTTGTCGGCGGTGGGGTAGGCCGCCACCAGGGCCCAGCCGGACTGCGCCTGGGTGATGCTGCTATCGGGGTCGTTGGAGAGCAGGATGTAGATGCGGTCGCCGTACGGCTGGGCAATGAGGCGGCGCTGCTCGAAGAAACCGACGGGGTCCTTCTCGAACGCCTCACGCTCGCGGCGGTTCTCGGCGAAGCTGGAGATGTCGTCCACGGGCAGCCAGACGTACTTGGCGCGGGCGGAGCCGCGCGGGCCACGGGTGCGGAGCTGCTCGCGGTATTCGTTCTGCTCGGGGAGCGATCGCGGGCTGGGGGCGACGCGGAACTCGAGCACGCCCGAGCCGCGCAGCATGCCGATCAGGTCGTTGGGGTCATCGAGCGGGCCTTTGACCTTCTCGTAGGCGGCCCACGCGTCGGCGACCTGGCGCACCTCGGCCTCGCGGCCCGGGTGCGCCTTGATAAGCACGTCGAGCGCCGGCCCACGGAAGGCCGTTACCGCGTCCGCCTTCTTTTTCTCGATCTGCTCGGGCGTGCCGACCGGGAGCGCGAGCACGCGGTCAAGGTCCGCCGGCAACACGTTGGTCTGCAGGAGCTCCAGGCGGACCGTATCCGCTTTCCGCCGTGCATCGCTGAAGGCACGGGTCAGCTCATAGAGCTTTTCCCGCTGGGCCTGAAGCTTCTTGTTCAGTTCGGCCCGCTTGGCGTCGCTCTCGGGGAGCGCGACCAGTTGCCGCTCGGTCTCACGCGCCGCCGCCTGGGCCTGCTCGTAGGGCTTGCGCGCCGCCGTGAGGGCCTCCTCGGCGACGGCCACGTTCTCCAAAAGCTTGCGCTGCCCGGCGCTGCCGCGGGAGAGCCGCTCGATCACGGTGTTGCGCTCCGCGCCGACGGCCCGGACAATCTGGTCGATGTCGCGCGCCGAGAGGTTGCCCGACATAAGGGCCTCGCGTGCCGCGATGAAGCTCTTGCGCAGTGTGACAACGTTTTCCTGCGGCTGCGCCATCTGGATCTCGATGCGGTTGCCCGCCTGCTGACGCCAGATGAGGTTGCGCACGCCGTGGGGGTCAACGCGGCCGCGGAGCACGGCGATGGTCTCGTCGATCTCCGATCGCGCGTTCACCCCGTCGGGGACGTTGACCTGGTAGAGCAGCGTGGTGCCGCCGGCCAGGTCCAGCCCGGGTTTGAGCTTCCGCTCGGGCGGGTAGATACCCAGGCCACAGAGCACAAGAACGGCCAGGATCAGCAGCGGCTTCCAGAGAGGTTGTTTTTCCATAATCGCTGAGAGATATCGGTGATGGGGGTGGAAAGGCGTGAACGGGCGACGTGATTACGGGGCCGTGGGTTCTTCCTTGTCGTCAACGACGGCCTGCACCGCGGCGCGGGTGACCCGCATGCGGGAGTTCGTGTTCTCGTCGGTCTTGAGGATGATGTCCTGGTCGCGGACCTCGACGACCGAGCCGTAGATGCCGCCGATGGTCAGGACCTTGTCGCCCTTCTTCATGTTGGCGATCATGGCCGCTCGCTTCTTCTTTTCTTTACTGTTGCTGCGCATCGAGAAGAACATAAAGAGGCCGACGACCACCAGCATGAGCAGCATCGGATTGAAGGGTGAATCGGACGAAGCCTTGGGAGCCGCCGCGCCGGGCTGGCTGCTGGCGACGGTGCCCGTGGCGACCTGCGGCGTACCCGAAGGCGTGGCGGGAACGGCGGGAGCGGGCCCAACCGTGGTAGCGCTTTGAACGGTGGCCGGCGCATCTTCCTGCGCCAGGACCAGGGGGAAGCTGTACGACATCAGCAAGGCTCCGGGAATCGGCCCAAAAATCACCGGCCTTGTGCGTGGCCGGCCCGCCCCGCGGGCGTCCCCTGATCACAATCCCGCCACGGGCCATCGGCGGGAGATCAAAGACCAGTCATTGTCGGCTATAGCGCGGCGGATGTCCAGCATGAGCCTCTGGAAGTGCCGGATGTTGTGGCCGCTCACCAGGATCGGCCCGAGCATTTCATCGGCCATGAACAGGTGCCGGATGTAACTCCGGGAGTACCCCCCGCCGCACGCCGGGCAGTCGCACGTCGGGTCCATGACGCCCGGGTCGTCGGCGTGCTTGGCGTTGCGCAGCCGGATCGGCCCGGTGGGCGTGAAGGCGAAGGCGTTGCGGCCGTTCCGCGTGGGCAGCACGCAGTCGAACATGTCGATCCCGGCGCGGACCGCCATGACGATGTCGCGCTCGTAGCCCACGCCCATGAGGTAGCGCGGCCGATCGGCGGGGAGCAGCGGGGCCGTGTGCTCGACGACGCTCTTCATGTCCTCGAACGTCTCCCCCACCGCGACGCCGCCGATCGCGTAGCCGGGCAGATCGTGGCCGGTCACTCGCTGAGCGCACCAGGAGCGGAGTTCCAGGTCGGTGCCGCCCTGCACGATGCCGAAGAGCGATTGCTCGTCGGGCCGGGCGTGCGCCGTTTTGCAGCGGTCGAGCCATCGCAGGGTGCGTTCGCAAGACGCACGCAAGCGGGAGGAGTCCAGAGTCTCGAGTCCAGAGTCCAGAGTCGAAGAGGGAGAAGGTGAAGAGTTCGTCTCGCCGCGCGCGTCCTCCGTTTCTCCTCCCGACTCTGGACTCTGGACTCCGGACTCTGGACTATTTCTTCTCGCCGGCGGGCACTCATCGAACGCCATGATGATGTCGGCCCCCAGTTCGTTCTGCACCTGCATCGACCGTTCCGGGGTGAGGTTGATGGTCGCGCCGTCGAGGTGGCTCTTGAAGACAACGCCGTCGTCGGTGATGCGGTTGATGTCGGCGAGGCTGAAGACCTGGAACCCGCCCGAATCGGTGAGCATGGGCCCGCACCAGCGTGACCAGCGCTGCAGCCCGCCCATCTTCGCGACGAGTTCCGACCCGGGGCGCAGCATCAGGTGGTAGGTGTTGCCCAGGATGATCTGCGCCCCCGTGCCGCGCACGGCGTCGGGGAGCAGCCCCTTGACCGTGCCCTGCGTGCCCACGGGCATGAAGGCGGGCGTGTCGAACGAGCCGTGCAGCGTGGTCACCCGGCCCAGGCGGGCGCCGGTCGTGTTATCGGGGCGTTTCAGTTCAAATTTCAGTGGCGGCATGCCGACATGATAATGGCGGCCCGGCCGCGTACTGTTCTATTCACACATTCCGGCCCGCACACCGATACAATCCCCGTCCCATGCTCGCAACCCTGATCGCCAACACGTCCCGCCTCCTCGCTCAGGCCGCCAACGGCCCAATGAGCCATTCGATGATCGATAGTCTGATCGCCAACACCTCGTACCCTTACGCGATCGTGGCCCTGATCCTGCTGGCCAGCGGGTTCGGGGCGCCGATCCCCGAGGACATCCCGCTGATCCTGGGCGGCTACCTGTGCTACGAGGGAATCGGCGACGCCAACATCTACGTCATGCTGCCCGTGACGTTCGGGGCTGTCATCGGGGCGGACCTGATTATTTTCTACCTGGGCCGGCGCTATGGCCAGCACATCCCGCGCATCCCGGTCATCCGCCGGTTCCTCACCCCCGACCGGTTGGCCAAGGCAACCGAATCGTTCCACAAGCACGGCGGAAAAACCATCTTCATCGGCCGGTTCCTCCCCGGCCTGCGGGCGCCCATCTTCTTCACCGCCGGGTCGTTCGGCATCCCGGCGTGGAAGTTCCTCCTCTCCGACGGCGTCGCCGCGCTGATCAGCGTGCCCGTGCTGGTGCTCGCGGGATTCTTTTTCGGGGAGTACATCCACAAGGTCCGCGTCATCGCCGGGCGTGCCGAAATCGCGATCGTGGTGGTCATCGTCATCGCCATCGCCGGTGTCTTTTGGTACCGCCGCCGCAGGCCCCGGCTTGCGGAGCCAAGCTGATGCCGTCTATCCTTAGCCACATGGCCACACGCATCTCAGGTCCGAGCCAGCTACGTGATGCCTACCGCAAGGTGATGGACAACATCGCGCGCGCCGCGACGAAGTCGGGGCGCAGGCCGACGGACGTCATGCTTGTCGCCGTCACCAAGAACGCCAGCCCCGATCAGATCCGCACCATCGTCGAGCTCGGACAGATCGACCTGGGCGAGAACCGCGTGCAGCACCTGCAGCAGCGCGTGGCCGTGCTTGAGGAGTTCCTCTCGCGCCGCCGCACGATGGGCTCGCCCACCGGCAAGCAGACCGACGCCCCAGCGAAGGTCCGCTGGCACATGATCGGCCACCTCCAGCGCAACAAGATCAAACAGGTCATCCCGCTGGTCCACCTCATCCACAGCGTGGACTCCCTCCGCCTGGCCGAGGAACTCCACACCTTCGCCGCGCGCACCGAGCGGCCCATCGAGGTCCTGCTCCAGGTCAACGTCAGCGGCGAGGGCAACAAGTTCGGCGTCGCGCCCCCCGCCGTCATCCACCTGGCCGAGCAGATCGACTCCATGATCCACCTCCGCCTGCGCGGCCTGATGACCATGGCCCCCTACTCCGACAACCCCGAGGACTCCCGCCCCATCTTCGCCCGCACCGCCGAGCTGTTCGAGGACGTGCGCTCCGCCAAGATCGGCGGCGGCGAGTTCAACATCCTCTCCATGGGCATGACCAACGACTACGAGATCGCCATCGCCGAGGGGGCGAACATCGTCCGAGTCGGCCGCGCGATTTTCGGCGAGAACGAACCGCCCGAACCCGAACAGGTCCGCGGCGGGCCGGAAGACGAAGAAGACGAAGACTGATTTTCTCCCCTCCCCTCCTTGACCGCTCGCGGCTTAGCCTCCGCACTTCTCCCATTTCTTCTCCCAGCCCCGCAACCTGCAAACGCACGGTGGGCCTATGATCGTCCGTCTCGAAATCACCATCCTCACTTTCAGGGAGCAGGATCATGGCGGGCAAACTCACGGGCAAGGTCGCACTCGTTACCGGGGCATCCAAGGGCATCGGCGCCTCCATCGCCAAACACCTCGCAGCCGAGGGCGCGGCCGTCGTCGTCAACTACTCGTCGAGCAAGGAGGGCGCGGACCGCGTCGTCGCCGAGATCACCAGCAAGGGCGGCAAGGCCGTCGCCGCGCAGGCAAACGTGGCGGTTAAGGCCGACGTGCAGCGCCTCTTCGCGGAGATGAAGAAGGACTTCGGCGCGCTCGACGTCCTCGTCAACAACGCGGGCATCTATGAGTTCGCCCCGCTCGAGGGCGTCACCGAGGAGCACTTCCACAAGCAGTTCAACCTCAACGTGCTGGGCCTGATCCTCGCCACGCAGGAGGCGGTGAAGCTGTTCGGCGACAAGGGCGGCAGCGTCATCAACATCAGCTCGGTCGTCAGCACCTACACGCCGCCCAACGCGGCGGTGTACAGCGCCACCAAGGCGGCCGTCGATGCCGTCACCAAGTCGCTGGCCAAGGAACTCGGCCCGCGCAAGGTCCGCGTCAACTCCATCAACCCCGGCATGGTCGAGACCGAGGGCACGCACGCCCAGGGCATCACCACCAGCGACATGCGCAAGCAGGTCGAGGCGCAGACGCCTCTGGGCCGCATCGGCCAGCCGCACGACATCGCTCCGGCCGTGGTCTTCCTCGCCTCTGCGGACTCGGCGTGGATCACCGGCGAGACGCTCTACATCGCGGGCGGGATGCGGTGAGTTATTTCTGACCCCCTCTCTCCCCGCGAGAGGGCTGGGGTGAGGGCGTCTTCGGCCGGAGGGGTTTCGCGTATTCACACGACCCATCCAGCCGGCGACCCCCTCACCCGGCTCGCGGACTCGCCACCCTCTCCCGGCGGGAGAGGGCAATTACACTCCCAACCGTCACAATCGCTACAGACCTCCTCATCCCACCCCCCGCAAATGACGATGAGTGACGTCACGACTTATTTGCTCCACCCGGGGATTCAGGGTACAAATACCCGACTCTCCGGCCGATTTTCGGCGGAGTTTTCAGGATCAATCCATGGCCGCCAACTACAGCGACGGTATCCACCTCTTCACCAGCGAATCCGTTTCCATGGGCCACCCCGATAAGGTGTCGGACCAGATCTCGGACGCGGTGCTCGACAGCCTGCTCGCCGCCGACCCCTTCGCCCGCGTGGCGTGCGAGACGCTCTGCACGACCGGCCTGGTCGTCGTCGCCGGTGAAGTCACCGTCCACAACGACGCGGCCATCAAGGCAATGGACAAGGTCGAAGAGACCGTCCGCAAGACGCTCCGCCGCATCGGCTACACCGACCCGGCCATGCGGTTCGACGCCGACTCGTGCGCCGTCATCCGCACGCTGCACGCCCAGTCCGCCGACATCGCCATGGGCGTGGACAAGGACGGCGCGGGCGACCAGGGCCTGATGTTCGGCTTCGCCTGCCGCGAGACGCCCGAGCTGATGCCCATGCCGATCCACCTCTCGCACCGCCTGGTCGAGCGCCAGGCCAAGGTCCGCGAGCAGAACATCATCAAGGGCCTGCGCCCCGACGCCAAGAGCCAGGTCACCGTCGAATACAAGGGCAAGACGCCCATCCGCATCCACACCGTCGTGCTCTCCACGCAACACACGCCCGACTGGAACGGCCCCAAGAAGCAGGCCGAGCTCAAGCGCCAGGTCATCAAGCACATCATCGAACCGGTGATGCCCAAGAAACTCTGGGACGGCTCGGCGAAGATCCACGTCAACCCAACGGGGCAATTTGAGATCGGCGGCCCGCACGGCGACACCGGCCTGACCGGCCGCAAGATCATCGTGGACACCTACGGCGGCCGCGGCTGCCACGGCGGCGGCGCTTTCTCGGGCAAGGACCCGACCAAGGTGGACCGCTCTGCCAGCTACATGGCCCGCTACATCGCCAAGAACGTCGTCGCCGCCGGCCTGGCCGACGTCTGCGAAGTCCAAGTCGCCTACGCCATCGGCGTCGCCGACCCGGTCAGCGTCCTCGTGGACACCCAGGGCACCGCCCACATCGACGAGAAAATCATCAGCCAACTCGTGCGTAAGCACTTCCCCCTGACACCCAAGGGGATCATCAAGCACCTGAACCTGCGCCGCCCGATCTACCTCGAAACCGCCAGCCACGGCCACTTTGGTCGGTCCATTTTCCCCTGGGAAAAGACCGACCTGGCCAAGACCCTGGCGAAGGCCGCCGGGTTCTAAACCCAAACCCGTCGCCCCGAGGGGCGACGTGCGTACCGCGCCAGCCGCGGAGAAACGCGCCGAACCCATCGGGTGACCGGCGCGTACCGATTCAGGGATGCAGATCAAAAAAGGCATTGCGGTCTCGCCGGGCGTGGCGATCAGCCAAGCCCTGGTCCTCGACGCCGAGGACCAGCCGGTCCCCCGTCGCACCGTCTCGGCCAGCCACGTCAGCATTGAAAAGAAGCGCCTCGAGGCCGCCCTGGCCGAGAGCGGCAAGGAGATCGAGTCGCTCCGTCAGCAGGCGCAGACGCAGCTCGGCCCCGAGCTGGCCAAGATTTTCGGCGTCCACCTGGGCATGCTCCAGGACCCGGCCCTCCGCGAGGAGTTCAACCAGCTCATCTCGCGCGACCGCGTCACCGCGGAGTACGCCGTCTTCGCCGTCATGCGCGACCTGGCGCACCGCTTCGAGAACCTCCAGGCACGCCACTTCCGCGAGCGCGCCGCCGACATCTGGGACCTCGAACGCCGCGTCGTGGGCCACCTGATCGGCAAGACGCGCAAGGGCCTGGCGGACCTCACCGACGAGACAGTCCTCATCGCCCACGACCTGACCCCCAGCCAGACCGCCACCCTCGACAAGAACAAGGTCGTCGCCCTGGCCACCGACAAGGGCGGACTCACCAGCCACACCGCCATCATGGCGCACGCGATGGGCATCCCCGCCATCGTCGGCCTGGAGGACATCACCTCCCTCATCAATACCGGCGACACCGTCATCATCGACGGCGACCGCGGCCTGGTCATCATCGACCCCGACGCGGCCCAGCTCATGGAGTACCGCCAGAACGTCGAGCGCAGCGCCGAACTGGCGACCTCGCGCGACGAGATGGCCCGCCTCCCCGCCGTCACCACCGACGGCACCCCCATCTCCCTCATGGGCAACATCGAGTTCCCCAGCGAGATCGAGGCCGCGATCAAGAAGGGTGCGGTGGGCATCGGCCTGTACCGCACCGAGTTCCTCTTCCTCGCCTCCGAGACCGAGCCCTCCGAGGATGAGCAGTGCGCCGCCTACCGCGAGGCGATCCACGCCTTGAAGGGCCTGCCCCTGACCATCCGCACGCTCGACCTTGGCGCCGACAAGCTCACCGACGACCAGCACCAGGACGACTCGCTGGAGCGCAACCCATTTCTGGGCTGCCGCTCGATCCGCCTCTGCCTGCAGAACCTGCCGCTGTTCAAGACGCAGTTCCGCGCCATCCTCCGTGCGAGCGTGGACGGCCCGGTGCGGATCATGTTCCCGATGATCTCCAACATCATGGAGCTGCGTCAGGCCAAGATGATCCTCAACGACGTGATGGAGGACCTGGAGGACGAGGGGATTCCCTACCGCCAGGACATACCGGTGGGGATCATGATCGAGGTCCCATCGGCGGCGCTGCAGGCCAAGGCGCTGGCGCGGGAGTGCCAGTTTTTCAGCATCGGGACGAACGATCTGATCCAGTACACGGTGGCCGTGGACCGCGGCAACGAGCGGATCGCCAGCCTGTACTCCGCGGCCCACCCGGCGGTGATCTACCTGATCAAGGAGGTCATCCGGGCCGCCAACCGCGCCAGGATCGACGTCAGCCTCTGCGGGGAGATGGCCGGCGAGCCGGAATTCGTTATGCTCTTGCTTGGATTAGGCTTGCGCAACCTGTCGGTCACGCCCCCGGCGCTGCCCGAGGTGAAGCGCATCATCCGGTCCCTTGGAATCAATCAGTGTCAGAGGGTCGCCCGCAAAGCCTGCGGCCTCGACACCGACCGCGAGGTGACTAACTACCTCCGCGACGAGGTTCGAAAAATCGTTCCCGATGCCCTTGGTGGACGTTCCACCGAGCAGTGACATCGGGACCAGCAGTATCCGCCCCACGGTTTATGCCCAGCACACCGACAACCCCGTCGCAACGCGCACCTCGCCGGCGTCCCCACGCCCGGCTCGATGTCTCGCGTCGATCCACGACGGATACGGTGTCGCCACCGGGCACGCAAACCACGGGGCAATATCAGGAAGTTTTGTCTCATGCCCAAACGTCAAATGATCATCAACTACGTCCCCGGCGAGGAATGCCGAATCGCCATCACCGAGGACGGCAGGCTCGAAGAGTTCTACCAAGAGCGCGCCAGCGCTGAGTCCCACGTCGGGAACATCTACAAGGGCCGCATCACCAACGTCGAGCCGTCCATCCAGGCGGCCTTTGTGGACTTCGGCCTTGAACGCAACGGCTTCCTCCACATCTCCGACCTCCACCCCAAGTACTTCACCGGCGACGCCAAGGAAGAAACCGAGCAGGTCGGCCTCAAGACCCCCCGCCGCGACCGCCCGCCCATCCAGCGCTGCCTCCGCCGCGGGCAGGAGATCCTCGTCCAGGTCCTCAAGGAGGGCATCGGCACCAAGGGCCCGACGCTCACCAGCTACCTCTCCATCCCCGGCCGCTTCCTCGTGATGATGCCGGACATGGAGCGTCTTGGTGTCTCCCGCAAGGTCGAGGACGACGACGCGCGGCGCGAGATGCGCGCCATCCTCAACGAGCTGAAACCGCCCGAGGGCTTCGGCTTCATCATCCGCACCGCCGGCATCGGCCGCACCAAGCTCGAGCTCAAGCGCGACCTGGCCTACCTCCAGCGGCTGTGGAAGACGATCGACAAGCGCATGAGCGAGACGCGCATCGGCGAGCTCTTCGCCGAGTCCGACCTGGTCATCCGCACCATCCGCGACGTTTACTCCAGCGACATCGACCGCGTCATCATCGACGACGCCTCCGCCGCCCGCCGGGCGCAGGACTTTTTGTCGATCTCCAACCCGCGTTCCGGGTCGAACGTGATGGTGTACCGCGACGCCATGCCGATCTTCCACCGCTACGACATCGAGCGGCAGATCGAGACCATCAACGCCCGCACCGTGCCGCTGCCCTCGGGCGGCTCGCTGGTGATCGACTCGACCGAGGCGCTGGTCGCCATCGACGTGAACTCGGGCAAGTCGCGCGAGAGCCGCGACGCCGAGACGACCGCGTGGAAGACCAACGTCGAGGCCGTGGAAGAAATATGCCGCCAGCTCCGCCTGCGCGACCTTGGCGGCGTGGTGGTGCTCGACCTGATCGACATGCGCGACCTCAAGCACCGCCGCGACATCGAGGGGCGGATGCGCGACCACCTCAAACGCGACCGCGCCCGCACGCGGTTCTCGATGATCAGCCAGTTCGGCATCATCGAGATGACCCGCCAGCGCATGCGGCCGTCTCTCAAAAAGTCGCTCTACATGGACTGCCGCTCCTGCCACGGGCAAGGCGAGGTCAAGAGCCCCGAGTCCGTCGTGCTCGACGTGATGCGCCGCCTGGCGATGGTCCTGCACCGATCGGTCGTGACGCGCGTCGAGCTGATCGTCAGCCCGGACGTGGCGTTCCAGCTGCTCAACCTGCGGCGTTCGGCGCTGGTGGCCATCGAGCAGGAGTACGGCAAGGGCGTGCTCGTGCGCGTCAACGGCGAGCACGGGCTGGACTACGTGTCGATCGTGGCGTTCGACGCCCGCGACGGCCAGATCGAGGCGGAGATCCGCGAGTCGATGGCCGAGCCGGAACTTGAGGCCATCCAGGCCGTGCCGCTCGAGGGCGACCTGGACCCCCTCGAAGAGGAAGCCGAAGCCGAGCAGGCCCCCGGCGAGATCGCGCTCGACCCCGAGGAAGCCCCCGCCATCGTCGGCGATGAAGACCCGAACTTTGCACCAATGTCGGACGATGACTCCACCAGTCCGGGCGACGACGCACGCGATGCGCGCAGCGGCGGAGCGGTGCAACCCGCCCACGATGGCGTGGATGGACAGCCGCGCGAGGGCGGCGGGCGCAAGCGGCGCCGCCGGCGCGGGCGGCGCGGCCGCGGCGGTCGCGGCAACGCCGGCGGGCAACCCGGAACTCCGGGGGCTCCGGGGGCTCACCCCTCCGACAGCGGCGACGGCGGCGTCACCGGGGAGCAATCCCACGAGCACGCCCAGCCCGGCTCTCATGAGCCGGACAATGTCGGCCACGGCGAAGGCATCAGTGACGAGAACGATCCCCCTCAACCGACATCGCACGAGAGTGTCCCGCTGTTCGAGCGTGAGCGTGACGGTACACAGGGCCCACCGGGGCAACCCGGCGAGGGCGGCGGTCGGCGGCGCAGGCGGCGCGGCCGTCGCGGCGGTCGTGGACGGCGACGCGACGGTCAACCCGGGCAGCCGGACCAGCCGGGCCAGGCGGGCCAGGCGCAGATGAACGGAAACGCGCCCGAGCCTTCGGGTGATCAGGGCGGCGACGCTTACGACCCGCACGATAATGTCGGAAACACCAACGACGGCGGCGGGCAGGCCCTACCCCAGGGCCCCGAGGTTGGCCCCGTGGGTAATGAGGGTGACCCGCAGCAAGGCCAAGGCGGCCGTCGGCGCAGAAGGCGTCGCGGCCGGCGCGGCCGTGGCGGCGGTGGCGGCGAGGGACAGAATAGTGGCCCCGATGGCGGCCAGACCGACCCCAACCCCGGCGGCGGTGGACCCAATGATGGCGGCAGCGGGCCCAACGAAGGCGGCGGCGGCCCCTCGGGTCCGGAGCCTTCAGGCCATGAGCCCTCGGGCAACGGCCCGACAAACGGCGGTGATTCCGGCGCGCCTCCCGGCGGGAGCGCTCCGTCAGACGGCGGCTCGGGCGGCTATCGCGGCTACCGCAGCCATCGACCCCGTCCGTAAGACGGCGTGATCGCCCGAAGCAGTTCCGCCGTTCGTGGTATCCTCGAAACATGCCCACGCCTCACGGCCCAACCCGTCGCGTCGTCGTGCTCGGCTCCACCGGGTCGATCGGCGTCAACACGCTCACCGTCATCGACCACCTGAATCAGTCGAGCGGCGGCGGCGCGTCCAAGCCGTACGAAGTCGTCGGCCTGGCGGCGGGGAGCAAGGTTGACGCGCTGGTCGCGCAGGCCAAGCGGTTCCATGTGCCCGCCGTGGCCATCGCCGACGCCTCCCACGCCGACACGCTGCGGCGGCAGTTGCCGGGCGTGACCGTCTTCGCCGGGCCGGACTCGGCGCTGAAGCTGATGGAAAGCGTTGACGCGACGGACGTCGTCGCGGCGGTCGTCGGCAGCGCGGGGCTGCCCGCCACGATCGTGGCGGCAAAAAAAGGCCTGACCATCGGCCTGGCGAACAAGGAAACCCTCGTCGCCGCCGGCGAGCTGGTCACCCCCCTGGTCCACAAGCACCACGCACACCTCATCCCCGTAGACAGCGAGCACTCGGCGATCTTCCAGTGCCTGGAGAGCCACAGCCACCACGAGCCGGGCGACCACGCCCACATCAAGCGCATCGTCCTCACCGCCTCGGGCGGGCCCTTCCGCACCGTGAGCAAGGAGACGATGGACAACGCCACCGTCGAACAGGCGCTCAAGCACCCGACGTGGAACATGGGCCCCAAGATCACCATCGACTCGGCGACAATGATGAACAAGGCGCTGGAGATCATCGAGGCGCACTGGCTGTTCGGCCTGCCGGCCTCGAAAATCTCCGTCATCATCCACCCGCAGTCGGTGGCGCACAGCTTCGTGGAGTTCTCCGACAACTCGGTGCTCTCGCAGCTCGGCGCGCCGGACATGAAAACGCCGATCCAGTACGCCCTGACCTACCCGGACCGCCCCACGGGCTGCAGCGACGCCCTAGATTGGTCTAAGTTGTCCCGGCTGGATTTCGAGCAGCCGGATTTTGACAAGTTCCGGTCGCTGAAGCTGGCCTACGATGTCATTGAGGCCGGGGGCACCGCCGGGGCGGTGTTCAACGCCGCCAATGAGGCGGCGGTCGCGGCGTTTCTCGAACGCAAGGTCCGCTTCGGGCGTATTGTTGAACTGGTAGCCGAGGCGCTACAGTCGATACAGGCCCGACCGGCGGACTCCTTGGAGACGATCCTGGACGCCGACCGCCGCGCCAGACGCTTCGTGGCCGACCTGGTGTCACAACAGACGGTCGGCCGATGAGCCGATGATCTGATGTGACGCTGTAGCGACGCCGCGAGCCCCACCCACCCCCCGAGACACGGCCCCGATGGATCAAATCCTCCCCTTCTTCGGCTCCATGGGCGCGCTCTCACTGCTCATCTGTGGGTTCTGCCTGCTCATCTTCGTCCACGAGCTGGGCCACTTCCTCGCCGCCAAGATGGTGGACATGAAGGTCACGCAGTTCGCGCTGGGCATCGGCCCGGCGATCTTCTCCTGGCGCAAGGGCATGGGCTTCCGCTGGGGCTCCACCGAGACCGAGTTCCAGGAAAAGCTCAACGCATATTTTGCAGCCCGCGAAAAAAACCAGATCGAGTTCAAGGAAAAAACCGCCGCCGACCGCAAGCCCTCCCCCGCGGAGGTCGATCAGGCCACGCGCGAGCTGGGCATGGGCGAGACCGAGTACCGCGTCAACTGGGTCGTCCCCATGGGCGGGTACGTCAAGCTCCTGGGCCAGGAAGACCTTAAGCCCGACGCCGTCAGCGACGACGCCCGCTCCTTCAACCGAAAGCCCGCATGGGCGCGCGCCGTGGTGCTCAGCGCCGGCGTCGTGATGAACATCATCTTCGGGATGCTCTTCTTCATCGTCGCCTTTATGGCGGGCGTCGCCTTCCCACCGGCGGTCGTCGGCGACACGCTGCCCGGCGGCCCCGCGGCCACCACCTTCGCCACCGGCCACGACAAGGACCCCGCCTTCGAGGGACTCCAGCCCGGCGACAGGGTTCTGCGCGTGAACGACGAGCCGATCACCGATTTCACCGAGCTGGCGATGCTCTCCGCGCTGACCGGCCCGGGCGAGTCGCTCCGGCTCACCATCGAACGCGATGGATTGGCCGATCCCCTGACCTACAACATCACGCCAGCCCCCCCGGAGAAGGACGCCAAGGTCAGGGTCTTCACCCTGGGCGTCTCGCAGCCCCTGTCGCTGCGCGTCTGGAAGGAAGCCAAGGCCAAGGACCTGCCCGCGTCACTGCTCAACGGCGGGGTCAAGCCCGGCATGAGCGTGCGTGAGGTGGACGGCAGGCCCGTGCAGCGGTTCGACCAGCTCGAAAAGGCCCTCGCCTCGGCGCGCGGCGTGCCGGTCCAAGTGACATTCGCCGACGACGCTGGCCAATCCGTGACGCTTCCCCTCGCCGCGACGCCCGAGTTCGACGCGACCGAAAGCGGCGTCGGCCACGTGATGGGCGTGACGCCGACGACCGTCGTGACCACGGTCCTGCAGAACTCCCCCGCCCAAACCGCCGGCATGAAAACCGGCGACATCATCGCCCGCATCGGCGAGCGTTACTGGCCCCGCCCCGACCAGGTCCTGGAAGTCGTCCGCTCCGCCAACGGCCGCGCCCTGCCCATCGAGGTCTATCGCGACGGCAAGCTCGTCGCCCTACCCGACACCGCACCGGCCGGCGACGGGCGTCTGGGCTTCATGCCCAATTTCGCCAAGACGAGCAACCTCGTCGCCACGGTGCAGCCCTCGTCGCCGCTGGCACCACTCAAGCTCACGCCCGGCTCGCGCATCCTCGCCGTCAACGACCAGCCCGTCGCAGACTACGCCGGCCTCGTCCGCCTCGTGACCGGTGCGCTCGGCGACCCCGCCAAGCCCAACCCGATCAAGGTCTCCTACCGCCTCAACCTCGCACAGGGAGTGGAGGGAGAAGAGACAATCACCCTCTCGCCCGACGCGGCCAAGGAACTGGCCGCCGCCGATTGGCGCTACGCCGAGAGCCACGCCTTCGAGCCGCTCACGGTCTCCCTCGCCAGCGCCGACCCGCTCCACGCGGCGAGCCTGGGCTTCAAGAAGACGCACCAGTTCATGCTGCAGACCTACATCACCATCCTCCGGCTCGTTCAACAGCGTGTGGACGTGCGCGAACTGCGCGGCATGGTCGGCATCGTCAACGAGGGCACACGCATCGCGCAGATGGGCGGCACCTATCTGCTCTTCTTCCTGGGCCTGCTCAGCATCAACCTGGCCGTGATGAACTTCCTGCCCATCCCCATCCTCGACGGCGGGCAGATGCTCTTCCTCCTGATCGAGAAGCTCAAGGGCAGCCCCGTGAGCATCCGCGTACAGGAAGTCGCGACCTACGTCGGCCTGGCCATCATCGGCAGCCTCTTCCTCGTCACCCTGTACTTCGACACGGGCCGGCTGCTGGGGCTCTAAGAGACTGCTCCTCCCAAAATCCGCGAGAACTAATCCAAGCCCGACGCTGAGGTCTTCCGAAGCGTCGGGGTTTGTTATTTCCGCGCGACACCACCCCCGCCGCTCCTGCCGCTATACTCTGCGATTCCCCTTAGCCCAGAGGCTTTACCCAAGTGCGCACCCTTGTAACGATCGCAGCGATTCTCATCGGCCTCGCCGTGGTGTTTGCCGTTTTCATCAACTCGAAAGCGCCCCACGCCCCGAACGCCGCACCCACCACGGTGACGCAGCCGGCCATCGCCACGCCATCCACCGCACCTACAACAACACCCGCCCCCGCCGCGAGCCAGGCCGCCGAGGTAACGACGCCGTCCGCCCCGGCGGCGACCCAGCCCGCCACCCAGGCCAACACCACCTACGATGCACGCTTCGCCACTGAGGCCCGCGTCCCCACGCTCGGCTCTAATCGCAAAGACTCCGGCTATCTCGTCAAGACGGACCTCTCGGGTTGGGGCGCATCCGTCCTCAACATCTCGCTGACCAACTACGACGCCCAGGTCCTCAAGCCTTCACCCTACGTCGTACAGACCGCCGTCAAAAACCCGGACGACGCCAGCCGCTTCATCTACCCCTTCGCGGCCCGCGCCATTTACATCGATAACCAGCGCGTCGAGCTGGGCGGCCGATGGGAGCTGCTCTCGCCCTCGACCTACCGCACCACGCGCAACGCACCGCTTGAGGTCGCCGGTGCTCCGATCTTTGACCGCGCCGAGTACGGCCTGACCATCGTGGACGCGGCCGGCAGGCCCGCGGTCGAGCTGCGCAGGGCGTACGTCGTCGAAAAAAACAGCTACGGCATCCGCTGCGAGCAGTCGATCACGAACGTGAGCGGCTCGCCCCTGGTCATCGCGTGGGAGCAGAACACGCACGCCGACATGCCCAGCGACGACGCCTCGTACATGGGCGACCGCCGCCTGGAGGCGATCGGCTACTTCAACACCGAGTACGACCCGTCACGCAAGCACATCTACATCGACCGCACGTTCAATCCGCGCCTCACCGTGCTGGACATGGTCGCTAAGGACAAGCCGATCTGGCCGGTGCCGGAGTTGCCCGTGAAGGCGGAGATGGCGTGGGTCGCCTCATCGAACCGCTACTTCGCCGCCGTGACGCACCGCGTCATGCCGACGCTGGCTGAAAGCACCAGGCCCGCGCCGATCCCCGCGCTGGGGCAGACCTTCCCCAGCATCCACTGCCAGGTCTTCGGCACGCTGGGTGATCGCGACCACGACCACCGCGTCCTGGTCACCGCCATCACCAGCAACCCGGCCACCCTCGCACCGCGCGGCACAGAGCACCTCGACCTGGCCCTGTATGCAGGCCCCCGTGAACAGGGCGTGTTCAGCCAATATCCCTACGACGTCCTGCACCTGCCCAAGCTCATCCTCTACAGCCTCGGCGGCGCCTGCTCGTTCTGCACCTTCCAGTGGCTGGCGCACGGCCTGCTCTGGGTACTCAACGCGATCCACTTCATCGTCCGCGATTGGGGCCTGGCGATCATGCTCCTGGTCGCCATCGTCCGTTTGCTCCTGCACCCGATCACGCGCCGGTCGCAGATCAATATGGCCAAGATGGGCAAGCAGATGCAGACCCTGCAGCCCGAGATCGAGAAAATCAAGAAGAAATACAAGGACGACCAGACCACGCTCAACTCTGAGATGATGAAGCTCTACCGCGAGAAAGGCGTGAACCCCGCGAACATGCTCGGCTGCCTGCCCATGTTCCTC
The DNA here is from genome assembly GCA_021413865.1 of Planctomycetota bacterium. Lineage (GTDB taxonomy): Bacteria > Planctomycetota > Phycisphaerae > Phycisphaerales > Phycisphaeraceae > JAIOPN01. Next base: position 94,177 of record JAIOPN010000005.1, read on the forward strand.
CAGACCCCGATCTGGATCGCGCTCTACGCCATGCTCTATTACGCCATCGAGCTGCGCCATCAGCACGCGTTCTACGGCGTCTTCCAGGCCGTCAGCAACAACCACTGGCAGTTCCTGGCCGACCTCTCACGCGCCGACCGGTTCCTCGTCTTCTCCGAAGAGCCAGTCCGCGTGAGCTTCCCGCTGCTGGCCAGCATCGATTTCTCCTCGCTCAACATCCTGCCCCTGCTCATGGCGGTGGTGTTCTACTTCCAGCAGAAGCTGACCGTGCAGCCGGCCGCCAACGAACAGGCCGCGCAGCAGCAGAAGATCATGAAATGGATGGTCCTGCTCTTCCCCGTCATGCTCTACTCCGCCCCCAGCGGCCTGACGCTCTACATCATGGTCTCGACGCTGGCGGGCATCGTGGACAGCCTGATCGTCAAGCGCCACATCAAGCGAGAAGAGGAAGAGGGCACGCTCTTCAAGCCCAAGAAACCACCCACGCCCGGCGGCTTCCGCGACCGCATCTCCAGGATGCTCGAGGCCAAGCAGCAAGAGCTGATGCAGAACCGGCAGAACTCCCAACGCAAGCGCCGTGACTGATGCCCGCCGCAACCGACGACACGATCGTCGCCGTCAGCTCACCGCCCGGCCGATCCCGCCGCGGCCTGGTGCGCCTGTCGGGCAATCGCACGCTCAGCGTGCTGCGTGAGATCGGCGTCTGCGGCACTACCGATCGGCTGTTGCGCCCCGTGCGCCTAAGCGCCGACGGCCTCGCCCTGCCGGCGCTCTGCGTCACGTTCCGCGGCCCCGCGAGCTACACCGGCCAGGACATGGCCGAGCTTCAAATGCCAGGCCACCCGGCCCTGCTGGACCGCCTGCTCCACGCCGCGCTGCGTCGCGGCGCGAGACTCGCCGAACCGGGTGAGTTCACCTTCCGCGCCTTCCTCGCCGGCAAGCTCGACCTGACCCAGGCCGAGGGGGTCGCCGCCACCATCGCGGCCGTGAGCGACGCCCAGCTCGCCGCCGCCTCGATGCTGCGCGAGGGGATGCTCGGCCGTGTCGCGTCCGACATGGTCCACCAACTCGCCGACACACTCGCACTGGTCGAGGCGGGCATCGACTTCACCGACCAAGAGGACGTCGTACCGATCTCCCCCGCCGCGCTCGACGCCAGGCTTGAAACAATCCTGGGCCGGCTGACCGACCTCCTCTCCCGCAGCCGGTCGTGGGGCGCACTTGAGGCGCTGCCGCATGTCGTGCTCGCCGGCGCCCCCAGCACGGGCAAGAGCACCCTGTTCAACGCCCTGCTCGGCCGCCGCCGCGCGGTCATCAGCGACACGCCCGGCACCACACGCGACGCCCTGCGCGAACCGCTGACGCTCGACGCCCCCGGCGGCGGACGCTGCGAAGTCATGCTCGTGGACGTGGCCGGCCTCGACACGCCGGCCGGCGCGCTCGACCGCGAGGCGCAGGCCATCGCCCGGCGGACCATCGAGCGGGCCGACCTGCTGCTCCTGATCGACGATGGCGGCGGATATTCGTTTTCACCCATGATCGACACCGAAAAAAAAACACCCCCCCCCAACGCCATCCGCGTCCGTACGAAGTCCGACCTCCTCTCCGCCCGCCCGGCCATTGCGAACGCCGACGTGTCGGTCATTGCCCCCACCGGCGTCGGTCTTAGTGAGCTGCGCCGCCTCATCGCCGCCCGCTTGGCCGATAGGCTTTCCGCCTCGACCGAACACTCCCTCGCCCTGCAACCCCGCCATGAGGCCTCGCTGCGTGCCGCGGTTGCCCGGCTGCGTGAGACGAGAGAATCGCTCCGTTCCCAACTCGCCGGGCACGCGCTCGGCCACGCCGAACTCGTCGCCGACCTGCTCCGCTCGGGACTCGATGAACTCGCGGCCTTGGGCGGCGTGATGACCCCCGACGACGTCATCGGCCGGGTCTTCGCGACCTTCTGTGTCGGAAAGTAATCCGTCTCGACCCACCGGGCGGTGAAACGACCGATATAGAATCCACACCGCCATGGCCAAGGAACGGACCGACAACCTCTCCCCGCGGATCGCCAACCGCAAGGCTTTCCACGACTACCACGTCATCGAGAAGATCGAGGTCGGCATCGCCCTGCGCGGCAGCGAGGTCAAGAGCATCCGCCACGGCAAGGTCACGCTCACCGAGGGCTTCGCCCGCGTTGAGCCCAAGGACATGGGCCTCTACCTCTACAACGTGGACATCGCCCCCTACGCCCCCGCCACCGGCGTGGACGCCCACGAGCCACAGCGCCCCCGCCGCCTCCTGGCACACAAGCGCGAGATCGCCAAGCTGCTCGACCACACCACCGCCATGGGCGCCACGCTCATCCCCCTCTCGATGTACTTCGTGCGCGGCATGGTGAAGGTGGAACTGGGCGTCGCCACCGGCAAGCAGGCGCACGACAAGCGGCAGGACATCAAGAAACGCGAGTCCGACCGCGACATCCGCCGAGGGATGACGCGCAAGCGGATATAAGCACTGCACGGGTTCTATGACGGACGCGCGGGGCCGCGCCAGACGCCACCGCCGTAGGTGCAGACGTAGATGACGTCGTCGTTCTCGGGGTCGAAGTCAACGTGGCTGACGCGGACAAAGGGGAGGGCGGTGATCGGTTCCCAGTGCTCGCCCGCGTCCCGGCTGAACCAGAGCCCCGCGCCGTGGGCCTGGGCGATCTCGGGTGAAGAGGCGTGCAGGCACATGTACATCCACCCGGGGCGGCGGGGGTGGAACGAGACGCCGAAGTGACGGTGGCTCTTGCGCGTGACGAGCCGCCAAGCCCGGCCGGCGTCGGTCGTGCGGTAGAGCCCCCCCACCTGATCGACTCCCGGCCAATCCGCGACGCCTAACCAGAGCGAACCACTGTCTGCCGGGTCCACCGCGAAATCGGTTGGCCAGTGCATCGCCAGCCCCGTGGTGAGGTCCTCCCATTGCTTCCCGCCGTCGCGGCTCCGGTACAACCCGACCCCCTCGCGGATCGGTGGCCCGCCGTATTTCTCCGGCGACCCCTCGCGCTTGCCCGTGATCAGGCAATAGAGCGTTCCGTCGGCGTGCCGCCGCAGGCGGCAGCACCGCATGTTGCGTCCCGGCGCGCCAAGCCCCTTTGACGACGGCACCCACGTCTGCCCGTCGTCGTTCGACACGAAGACGCCGTGCTCCCAGACCGCGGCGAAGAGCCTGCGCCGATCGGTCGGCGAATCGGGATCGATCAGCACCGAGAGTACCGGCGCATTGGGCACGCCCTCGGCGCGGCGCCAGGTGCGCCCGTAATCGTCGCTGCGACCGACGCAGCCGGGCCCCGTCTGGGGGTGGTAGCCGATGATGGGGTTGTTGCTGGGGATGTCGTGGACCCTGCTGAACGCGCCCCAGAGGATGCCGTCGCGTTGCGGGTCGAGGGCGACCTCGTAGCAGTTGGGCTCGAAGTGCCGGAACCACTGCCAGGTTTCCCCTTGGTCGTGCGAATGCCAAAGGGCCATGTCGGAGAGGCACATGTAGCGGTGCTGCGGGCTGCGTGGGTCGATGGCGTATTGCCAGGCGCTGGTGATGCCCAGCCCCAGCATTTTCCAGTGCACGTCGATGGCCAGCGGCGTCCCGGCGGGGACCTCAACCGCGTCCTGGCAACGCCAGGTCTCGCCCCCGTCCTCGGAGGTAAAACCGGCGGCGTAATCGGCAAACATGACGAAATCGGGGTCATTCGGATCGATCCCTCCCATGGTGATGCTCCAGCCGCGGATCCACATCGCGACCTGCTCGGCCACGATGTAGCCGCCGGCGTTGAAGCGGTGATCACCAAACTTGCAGAAGAATTTAGGGGTCCACGTGGCACCCGCGTCGTCGCTACGCCAGACGGTGTCCTCCCAACTGCTCACGCCTTTCACGGCATACACCCTGGACGGTCGGGCTTGCGAGACCAGCAGCCACGTGGGCTCACCGCCCGGTCCGGCGGGCACCCGACCCACCTCGCTCCATGTCTGTGCCCCGTCGTCGGAGCGCAGGAAACGACTCTCCCCAGCGTCACCCGGCACCCGGACCCAGCAGTACAACCGTCGCTCGCCCGTCGTGAAACTGCTCGCGGCCGCAAACGCGCCGACCGTTTCGCCCTCGGCCAACGCGGGGCCGCAGGTTTGCCAAGACGCACCCTCATCGCTCGATCGCAAGACGCCCGACGGCGTTCCGGCGAACAACCGGGGCGAGCCCTTGGGCGCGGCGAGGTCCACGTGGAACTCGAGGACCTGTCCCTCCAACCCCGTGACCGGCGTCCATGTCGCCCCGGCATCGCACGAGCGGTGCGCCGGCTTCGACTCGAACTTCGGCCAGCCGCAGACCCCCGCCAGCATCAGTTCGGGCCGCGCCGGATCGATGGCCAGCGCGCAGACCCCCTCGGGCAATCCCTGCCCCACGAATTGCCACGTGTCGCCGCCGTCACGGCTCACCTTCAACAGCCCGCGATACCCGTTGCCGCCATAGATCACCTGTGGATCACGCGGATGAAAAATGGGGCGGCACGTGGCGCACGCCAGGATCTCGGACATCGGGAGCATCTGCCATGTCCGGCCGCGGTCCCGCGAACGATGGATGGATCCCATGTCACTCGTCAACAGCATCACCCGACCGTCGTGCGGGCTGACCACCGGGACCTCGCGCCCGCCGCCGCCGCTGACGCCGACCATGATCCACTGGGAAGCCCCGCCCGCGGGTGCCGGGCCAGGGATGTTTTGTGTTGCCATCATGATCTCCTGACCCGGGTCCTCATGCCCGGCCTCGGTGGTATTTCATTTCGTGAATCACGGTCACGGGCTTAGGCCCCGTGGAAACGAGGTGGTTAGTTTGTGCGCGCCGGGTTCGCGGCTGAATGCCTCCCCTCCCGTTCGCACAAAATGTGGCTGTTTCTCTACAAGAAGGGTGAGTGTAGAACGAAGCCCGGACCCGAGCGAGATGCTAAAGGGCATCCGGGCCTTCATCAAGGACACCCCCGCCCCATGGGTCCGGTGCGGGATAATCTCTCGTGCGGTGGCGAGCCATGTGGGCTAGGTTCTGTTTGACGGCTCGGCGAGCAGTCGCAGACAGTGTTGGATCATGGCCAGTGTGACTGGTCTTCCCCACGAACGGTTGGCGCGGGAATTTACGCCGCACGCGTGGCGTACTGTAGCTCGAATTGTGCCGGGCTGAGGTAGCCCAGCGTCGAATGTCTCCGCTGGTGGTTGTAGAACACCTCGATCCACTCGAAG
>JAIOPN010000063.1 GCA_021413865.1 Planctomycetota bacterium
CTACCTTTCGGACCGCCTCGGCCGCGAGGTGACGGCCGATGAGGTCGTGTCGCAGTCAAAGTCCACGGCGGCGAAGCTCTAGCCTCGGCGACGAGTTCTTGGCGGCGTCACATCCATCAGGTGGAAGGGCCGGTGCCAGCGGCGGTCGCCGCCCTGCGCAGCGCATTAGGCCACGGTTACGCTGTCTGCCTGTGGGCGGACGGTTAGGTCGTGGGAAGCAACACGCAGCGTCCAGTCGCCCGGCGCGCCTTCAAATTGCCAGAAGGCAGTGTCATTTGTTGCCCCCAGGCGCATGCCGAAGAGGAACTCGAACGATTCGGCCGGTCGCAGCGGCGAGAAGGCGCGGTAGCGGATCGAGGGGCGGATTTCTTCGGCCAGGTCGTAGGCGTTGAACAAGCTGGTACGGCAGACGTCCGCGACGCGCCAGCCCAGTGTCCGGTCCAACAAGAACGGGCGGACGGTCAGGGCGGCGTTCCCGTTCTCGACGATGCTCAGCACGTCGTCGCTGCGCACGGTGCCCGCGTGGTGCATCAGCCATTCGACGTGGCGCTCGCCCTCACAGGCGACCACGTCGCGCACGATCAGCACGTCGGGCACAATGAACAGCCAGGAGCGGATGAACTTCTTGAGCAGGCCGGGGTAGCAGGCGCTGGCGTCGCCCACGGTCAGGTGGTAGCGAGGATGCGATTCAAACCGCGTCAGCCGACCTGGGTGATCGGCCCCCAGGGTCTGCCCTTTTCCATCCACCAGGAGTGTGTTGTGGCCGATGGTGGCGCAGTTGTCGAAATCCCACCGCCACCGCTCGAAACAGCCCGGGCCGTACCACCAGAAACCCTCGTCGATCAGCAGCGGTTTGCCCGCGGCCTCGACGATGAAGGAGTTCGCGTCGAGGTGGCTGTGGCCGACGTTGGACGGACCGGACTTGAAGCCCACGAAGCTGTCGTCCGGCCGCCAGCCGCTACGAACGCTGGCCACACCGGTGCGGGGGAAAAGGGCGGCCAGGCGTGCGGGTGTTTGGACGGGGACGCCCCCGGGGCCGGGGGCGGGGTCATCGGAGGCAAGCCACAAGACGCTGTCGTTCGGGAATCGTCTGGCCTGTCCCAGCCAGTCGCCCCGGCCGGTGTGCACGCCCAGCAGCAGCAGGCACAGGGAGACGTTCTCGGCGGAGGCGTCTGCGCGGTTGTCGCCGAAGTCGTAGTTCCGTCCACCGGGTGTGATGAGCATCGTGGCAAAGTCGCCGGTGCGCCGCAGGGCCGGGTGCGCGAACAGGTCCACCTTGCCATTGGTGAGGCGTTTGAGGGCCAGCGCGAAACGCAGCCCCATGAACAGCGTGGTCATCCAGTACATGACGCCCTCGGGCCAGTCACCCTCGGGGGGGACCCGGTCGAGGGTCTCGATCACGCCGCGGGTTGCCAGGCCCAGCGCCTCGCGGGCCTCGGGCCAGTAGTCGGCGAAGGCGCAGAAGGCCAGGCCCGCCTCGCCGCAGGTCATGATCTTCCAGTTGCTCTCGGTTTCCGCCTTAGCCCAAAACTCGGCCCGGGTGCGCGTGCCGTCGAGAAACGGCTGGAGGATGTGGCGGCGCAGACCGTCGGCGAGCCGGTGCGTTTGCGCCTCGGTCACCGCCGGGCCCAGGAGATCGTGGGCGCAGCTAAGCCACGCTGCGACGTTGCCCATCACGTGGTCGCAACAGGGGCAGCCGCCGTGCAGGGAAAACTTCCATGTTGTTTCGGCCAGCATGGCCTCGATGCGCGTCCAGGTCCACGCGGCCAGGGCGGGGTCTTCAAGCAGCAGGAACCCCTCGGCCATGTAGAAGGCGTCGCGCGCCGGCCACATGGCGAGCGGCGGTGGCACCAGCCGCGCGTCGGTGGCCAGCAGTTTGTTGCTACGCTCGCGCATCCGCTGAATCAGGCCCGGCTGCTCCGCCGCCCGGCGCCGCACACCGGCGACCTGTGCGGCATCGAACAGCAGGTGAGGCCGTGGACAGGGTTCGCAGAAATCAACCGTGGCCAATGTGTCGAGCCAGGTGTTCATGAGCGCTCTCCGGGGCAACCGCCGAGAATCGTAACCGGGACTCCGGCGGACCGGGCTCGGGCCGTTAGGCTATGAAGTGTGCTCGGCGGCGGTTGTCCGCAAGAATCTGACCGGGCAATTCCTGGGACAGACCCGATGGAGCCCCCTTTGCGAAAACTCCACGACATCGTCATCTACTCCGACGACCGCTTCTACTCGGCGTTCCCCTCGATTGTCTGCCGCCCCGACGGCGAGCTGCTCGTGGCGTTCCGTCGCGCGCCGGACCGTCGGCCGTTCTTCGCGCCGCACGTCACGCACGCCGATCCCAACAGCTACCTCGTGCTCGTCCGCTCCGGCGACGGCGGCAACACCTGGTCCCGCGAGCCCGAACTTATCTACGCACACCCCATGGGCGGTTCGCAGGACCCGTGCATGGTGCAGTTGGACGATCGCTCGCTGGTGGTGACAAGCTATGCGTGGATGCTCCTGCCGCAGGAGGGCGTGTCACACCAGACCAACGGCATGGATATCCGGTGCTTCGGCTGGAACTTCACGTTCCTTGGCGGATACCTGATGCGATCGACGGACGGCGCACGCAGTTGGCACGGGCCGATCCTGCCGCCGCAGATCGCCGGCCAAGCGACGTATTTCCCCGGTGTGCCGATCCCGGCGATGAACCGCGGTGCGCTGACACAGGGGCGCGACGGCCATCTCTACTGGGCCGTGGCGCGCTCGCCCGCCGACAATCCCAAACAGACAGCGCTGGACCTGCTGGTCTCGCGGGATCGTGGCCTGACATGGGCACACGCCGGCCCGATCGCCAGTGATCCCGGGATCGTGTTCAACGAGGCATCGCTCATCGAGACGCCACGCGGCGACCTCGTCGCCTTCATCCGGACGGCGGGCGGCGACCTCCGGGCGGAGGGCTTGAAAGACCACGGCGTCGTCGCACGCTCCCAAGACTACGGCCGGACTTGGGAATGGCACGACATGGGCATCGTCGGCCACCCCTACCACGCCACGCGTCTCCCCGACGGCCGCGTCTTTCTTATCTACGGCTACCGCCACCCGCCCTTCGGGGTCCGCGCCCGGGTGCTTGATGCCGAGTGCCGGGACTTTTCCAGTCCCGAGATCGTGCTGCGCGACGACGGCGGAAACTACGATCTGGGCTATCCGTGGTCCTGTCTGACGGCCGACGGCAAGGTATTGGCGGTTTACTATTTCAACAGGGCCGACGGCACGAGGCACATCGCGGGCACGTTTTTGGAGTGCTGATCGCAATGATCGGATGCCGGACGATCCCCCCGACCACGCCCGCACGCACAGGCTTATGCAGGTGGTGGACCGCATCAACCACGACCAGGGACGCGGGGCCATCCGCATCGGTGCAGCCGCGGCGTTTGAGCTGATGCCCGGCAGGACGGTCGCGTGGCCGGATTGATCAATGGATTAGAGATACCGTGTGAGGCCCAAGCCCGCGGGGGGTCCTGGGGGACTGCTGGCGGCGGCGATGCTGGCCAAGTACGTGGACCACCAATGACATCCATCGGTTTCAGTGCGCCGCTTGCGTTACCTCGGCGAGCGTCACCACCGCGCCACCTCTGCGTTTGCTCTCCTCGGCCGCCTCGATGAACCTGAAGACCTCCAAGCTCTCCAAGGGATCGACCGGCGCGCGGCCGGTGCGGAAGAAACGCGCGATCTCCTTCAGGAGCGGGCGATAGTCGGCCTGACAGATCTCGTGAACGATCGCCTCGGTGCCAAACGCCGTCATGCCGAACGCGGTCTTGCTTGTGTGCTCGCGGATACCTCGGAAGGTGCCCACCCGGCCGTCGCTCCAGACGCCGGTCACCTGCTCGGTGTAATCGGTCTGCACACGGGTGACCCGGACGCAGCCGGGACCCATGAGCATCATCAAGGGTTCGATGCCGTGCATCCCGTACCAATACAGATCACCGTGCCCGGGCGCGGCGCGCGTCTGGCTGAAAGCGTCGCAGCCGATGAGCCTGCCGAGTTCGGGCAGCTCACGCAGCCGTTGGAACCCGGGCATGAAGCGGAGCGATGAGGCGGTGAACCAAGGCGCGCCGTAGCACCGGCCCAGATCGACGATCCGCGTGCAGTCACGCAGCGTCGACGCCAAGGGCTTGTCGATGAACACACGTTTGCCGGCCCGGAAGATCGGCTCGATCTGTTCGAGGTGCTGCCCGCCATCTACGCTCTGAAGCATGACCACATCCACTCGGGTGAGCAGTTCGTCAATCGAGCCGACCATCTGCACGCCTTTGCCACGCAGATCATCCGTGATCGTGCCCACACGGTCACGGCTGAGCGGGAAGGCGGGGTTGCCGGCGGGAAAGGCAGCGGTGACGCGCAGGCCCGCCAGTTCACTCCCGGCCGGTGCGGTGTTGATGGCCTCGGTAAAGATCGGGCAATGCGAAGTGTCCAAGCCGATCATCCCGACACGAAGCGGCACGGCGATTTGCGACATCCGATATTGTCCTCAGGATTTCCTGTCAAAGCTCCCGTCCCGCAGCCGTCGCGGGACACTTCGGATCAGCCTACCGCCTGAACCCCGCAGTGGCCATCATGTTTGCGACGGCGTCGGGGTGTCGGCAAACGCGTTGCCCTGATAATGCTCCGCCTTCTCGCCGCATGATCCCCGCGACCCCGACCCCGCCACTGGGGCGACGCGATTACCGCGGAGGTGACCGGCGGAGTGGCAATCCTGGTTGGTGACCTTTCCCCCTAAACCAGGTCCATTCGAGATGTTAGTTTTGGATGGACCGCAACAGGAGGCAAGGTCATGGGCAAGCGACACACGGCGGAAGAAGTGGCGAACAAGCTTCGTCAGGCGGAGGTGGAGTTGAGCAAGGGGAACACGATCGCGGGGGTTAGCAAGGTGCTGGGCGACTCCATCGAAATCTGCAACTACTTCGTTCAGGGACGAGACGTCCTGATGTGGAGCGCGTGGGATGTTTTCGTTCTCGAAAATGCCATCTGAATGACGAAATCAAGACCGCTTCATGGTCGTGACGGTCTGCGAGGCGTTGGCGACAGGGAGGGCTTCCCGGCTATTGTCACCGCGCCGCGTGCCGGCGCGGATCACTCGCGGCTGATAGAACATGCCAAGCATGGAGGGATGTTGCATGCAATCACATCACAGTGCGGAAGGCCTCGCCGGCCACTGGCGGCTTGAAGGGGATTGCCTCGATCACTCCGGCCGCGGCAATCACGGCGTCAACCACGGCGTCGATCTCGATACCGGAGCTTTCGACGGTCGCGGCGCGTATATTGAAGTACCCGACAGCGGGTCGCTCCGTCTTGGCACCGGTGACTTCACGCTCGCCGCATGGATATGGACCCACAAAAACCCCGATGGCGTCGTGGGTGATGTCGCCGAGAAATACGACCCCGACCGTCGCCGCGGCATGACTCTTGCGATCGGCTCCAGCGCTGGCGGATACCAGGGACCCGGAAGTGATCGGCACGTCCACTTCGGCATTGACAATGCCCAAGTTGGCCAGTGGCAGGACTGCGGTCGGCCCAATCCCGCCAGCAACTATGTGGGCAACTCGCTTACTGTGTTCGACGGCAAGCTCTACGCCGCCACCTCCGACGCCCGCGATGAGGCCGACTGGTGCAAGGTCTATCGCTATGAAGGCGGGCAGACCTGGAGCGACTGCGGCCGGGTTGGCAGCGGCAAGACCACCGGCGTCGTGCCGCTGGTGGTGCACGACGGCCGTCTCTACGCGGTGACCACGACCTACGACTGGACGCGCGTGCTAACCGGCGATTACGAGCCTGGCAGGCTCTACCGCTATGTCGGCGGCACGCGCTGGGAGGATTGCGGCGAGCCCGGCGGCAATCGCACGAACAACTGCGCTATCAGCTTCCGCGGAAGGATCTACGTCGGCGGCGGGCCGTTGGCGCCCGGTGTGTATGTGCGCGACGACGACGGCCGGTGGCAGCCGTCGATAAGGTTCGACACCCAGGGCCCGCAACGTTGTTTCCCCCACGCCATGATGCGGTTCCACGGCCGGCTCTATGTGGGCTATCCAGGCATCCACGCTTTCGACGGCCAGGAGTGGGCCTTCGTGGGCTTGCCCGCTGGTGGCCCGCATGAATTGCTCCAGACGCACTCGCTCCACGTGCACCAGGGCAGGCTCTGTGCCGGGACGTGGCCCCACGGCAAGGTGGCGGTCCATCTGGGCGGACAGGAGTGGGTGGAAATCGGCAGGGTCGGCGCCGACGGCACGGAGGTCAACGCCCTGGTGGTCTACAACGGCAAGCTCTACGGCGGGTCGATCCCCCGCGCGGAAGTTTGTCGCTACGACGGCGGGACGACATGGACCTCGCTCAAGCGATTCTATTCACCCGACGGCTGGACCCCAGCGCCGCCGCCGATGGAACTGACCGACCAGGGGCCGACGCGCGAGGAACTCAACGAGTGGAGCCGGGTTACAAGCCTGACGGTCCACGACGGCAAGCTCTTCGCCAGCACTGCCAGTTGCACCAGTTCCATCCTCGATGCGCCGTGCGACGTTCGCGGCAAGGTGTTCTGCCTCGAAGCCGGGCGATGTGCGTCCTATGGCAGCGACGCCGGCCCCGGCTGGAAGCACCTGGTGGCGATCCGCAGGGGGCGCCGGCTCGAACTCTACATCGACAGCAAGCCGGTGGCGATGTCGTCGGAGTTTGATCCGGCCGCCTTCGACCTGACCAACAACCGGCCGCTACGGATCGGGTTCGGGCAGACGGACTATTTCCACGGCAAGATGCGGGACGTTCGGCTCTATTCCCGCGCCATGGCCGCCGACGCAATCGCGGGCCTCGCGTCGATGAAGCCGAGGTGATGCCTTGTAAACGGCGGAGCAAGAGTGCGGCGACCGTTCCAGGGCGTAGCATTCCCAGTTCTAAGGGCGCGGGTGCGGCTGACCTTGAGGTCGGCGAAGGCGATCCTGGTGTCATCGTGCCCATGCTCGGCCTCGTACCGCTGCCCCGCTGGACGCACGCGGGCGTGCAACTGCGCCTCGCCCGCCAATCTGCCATTCCTCGCACCGCTCCTGCACGGCCGCGGTTTCGTTCCGCAACTGCTCCTGGGCGCGGTGATGGGCCTGCTCCCCTGCGGCTTGGTCTACGCCATGCTCGCCGTCGTCGCGACGCTCCCCCACCCTCTGCTCAGCGCCAGCGGCATGGTGGTCTTCGGCCTGGGCACGCTCCCCGCGCTCATCGCCGTGCTCTTGTCGGATTCCTCGATGTCGGCCCTGCCGCGTGGTGCGGCCGGGGAGCTGGAACCGGGGCCGGGCGAGGGTGCTGCAGCCTGTCGTGGTCCGCGGGCTGGTCCACGTCGCCGCACCGGCATCTAGCCCATATCCTGTGCTGAGGATGTTAGAGCATTCTATTGGAAGCTCCTATGGCAAACGGTTACCGCGAACTCACGGACGGTCAGGTCGAACAATTCCTCGCTCACGGGGTCGTCACCATCCCGCGGGCTCTGCCCCGAGATTTCTGCGAGGCCGAGGTCCAGAAAGCCTGGACCCGCCTGGGCATCAAGGAGCACGACCGCTCGACGTGGAACTTCACGCGCACCAACATGCCCACGCTCGATGCGTTCCCCTTTGAGAAGCACGCCCCACGCGCGTGGAACGCCATCTGTGACATACTCGGTGGTCCCGAGCGCGTCAAAGATCCCTGCGTCTTCTACAACAACATGATCGTCGTGCTCAACAACGCCGACACCCCCTGGGCGCCCCCCTCCGCGTCGTCTCCCGGGTGGCATAAGGATGGCGACTGGTTTCGCCATTTCCTCGACAGCCCCGAGCAGGCGCTGCTCATCATCGTCCTCTGGCGAGACATCGAGCCGCAAGGCGGCGGGACCTACTTTGCAAGTGATTCCGTCCGTGAAATGGCGAGGCTCTACGTCAACAAGCCCGAGGGAGGGTATCCCACCGATGAAGACTTCGCCCGCGCGCTGGGCAATTGCCGCGACTTCCACGAGCTCACCGGCAAGGCCGGCGACATCGTCCTTATGCACCCCTACATGCTCCACGCGGTCTCGATCAACACGCGGCCCGAACCGCGCGTCATATGCAATGTCTGCGTCTCGTTGAAGGAGCCGATGAACTTCAACCGCCCCGACCCCGCCGACTTCTCGCTGGTTGAACGCTCCGTGCTGCAAGCACTTGGCAAGAACCGCCTCAACTTCCATATCACCGGCGAGCGTGGCCGGATCATCCCTCAGCGCGAAATCGATTGGGAAAAACGACGCAACGAAGAACGCGTCCGTCTCGCCAGGCAGGCGGCGGGGAAGTAAATCCGATACCAGTTCGACCGCCGTCGCCGGCCATCTTGGGCGGCCTGACGCCTCGAAACCTTTGGCTTCCAGATCGGGTAATGCGCATGTGCGTGCGGTTGACGGGGTGGCGTTTCTTGTGGAAAGTGGTGCTCCAGTGAAGATAGATCGACAGGAGTTTCTCAAGATTTGCGCCGCCTCGATCGGTGTGGCGGCCGTGGGCTGTTCTCCGGATTCACGTGAGCGCGACGCGGCACCATCTGGGGCCTCACCGTCATCGGGGAGACCGGGATCAGGAGCGACAGCGATGGAAGGCGTTAGCGATTCTGCCGTTGCTAATGTGCGAGCGCACGGCGCCAGGGGTGACGGCGCCTCCGATGATACTGAAGCCATACGCAGGGCCATCGCCGCCGTTCCCGACGCGGGCGGAGTGGTTTTCTTTCCGCCCGGCCATTACCTGACGGACACGATTCAGGCACGGAGCTTCACGACGTACATGGGCCACTCGGCCTGGGCCTACTCGCACCCTCTGCCCGGCGGCGTGGTCATCAGCCCCATCCGACCCGACATGCCCTGCCTGATCAACGCCGGTAAGACATCCGGAACTCGCTTCGTGGGCTTGGCCTTGCGTGGCAATCCCAGAGCCAGGTCGCGCGACGACGAGCACTTCACGGGGTGGATGCGTGACACCGGCCACCGGATGGACGGCATCTACTTTGGTCGGGGCGGCGATCAGGCGGTGATCGATGATTGCCGGATCGATCTGTTCAGCGGCTCGGGCGTGAGGGTGGTGGACTGCGGCGTGTGGGCGGTCCGCCACAGCCTTGTGCTCTTCAATCGCCTCTTCGGCATCGACGCCGAACGCACGGCCGATGCGTGGATCATCGACACCGGGCTGACGAGCAACGGCGTGGGCGTGCGGTGTACGGCATCGATCACCATCACCGGCAACCGGATCGAGCACAACGAACAAGCCGGCGTCGTGCTAAATCCCCGCTACGCGGGCGGCATCCAGATCACGGGCAACCTGTTCTGCTGCAACTCGGGGCCGGCGATCGTGCATGACGGCAACATCGCCGAGGCCGTGTCGATCACAGGCAATACCATCCGCCATCTGCCGATGGAGCGCTCGGCGGCCATGGCGGCGGACGCCGACCGCGACTGCCACATCAGGCTGATCAACATGGAAGGTCTTTGCTTCACCGGCAACTCGATCTACAACATCCGCGAGAGCGAAGGCGTGGCTCGCGGGATGATCCTCGGCAGGTTGAGGGACTCGGTTGTGTGCAACAACACCCTCTTCCACGCGGCCACCGCCGAGTTGATCCACGACGAAGGCGGGCACACCAATACGATCATCAAGGACAACCCCGGCAGCCTGCTCGACCGTACCATCTGAATGCTGCGCTTGACGCGGCAGTGCAATCCAGTTGGAAACAGCTCACCGCCAGCAAATCTCCACGACCATGGCCGTGTCGCCGTAGACGCTGCGGATCAGCTCCCGCAGGCTCTCCTGCGCGACCAAGTCGGCCTGCCGGTCCCACCCGCCGCGGCGGGCCTCCGCCAGGATCCAGGCCCGCAGGTCGGCGCGGGCCTGCTCCTCCATGGTGTCCTTATCGAAGCGGGCCCAGCCGCTGGACTTGTACACGGACCAGCATGCGGGGTCCGACGGCACATCTACAAACGCCTCGTCGAGAATGGGGTGCCCGAACAGCGGGTATTCGCCGTCTCGATCCTGGACCCCTTGTGCTCTCATCAGCAGGTGGTCGCGACCTTCAACCGCATCAACAGTTCAGGGAAGCGAGTTGAAGCCGAAGAGAGGGCGTTTGCCAATCTGGTTGCGTCGTGTGATCACGCTGAAGAGGCCCTCCGGACGTTTTTTGAGCGGACCTCTCATCGACCTGCCGACGGTCTGAAACGCGATGACCTCTTGCAAAGGCAAAAGGAGAGCCAGTTCGGCTTCAAGCTATTCATGCGGGCCTTCATGATGGAGCTGGCGTACCACGCTAATCGGTCAGTGGGATCAGCCAGCCTGGCATTCGATGCGGCCGACCAAGAAACCCTCACGAAGGCGAGTGTCCACCTTCCGCCCATCCTCGATGAGACGGTCGCCCTCCTTGCGGAGGTCAAGCAGATCCTCCGCGATAAACTCTATTGCGATGACTTTCGGATGCTGCCGGAAACCGCATCGCTGTGGCCCATATTCCAGCTCTTGATTCGATTCCCCAAAATTGTGCCCGCCGGGCGCGATATCGTGGCAGCCCTTGCTCTTCGCCTCATGCTCGCGAAGACGGATAAGCGGTAACTCTTGGATCTCTGCGCACGCGTCAATAAAGCCCAAAACGCCCAAGAGGCCATGGCGGTGTTTGATGCTAAGGGGCTCCAATCTGAAGCGGTGGCGAAAGCAATTCGACGAGGCGTGGACGAAGCACAGTCTCTGACCGACCGCTACGTGCTGATTCTGTATTGGTTGTTGAGGAGCCGGAACGGCTTGAAATCCCGGCCAATCAGGATGACGCTCCGATCGACTCAGTCACGGTATTTCGCCGCGCGATCGCGGTTTTTACAGCCGGCGCTCACGACGGCAATACCGGCAGGAATACCTCATGGATTCGATCCATCAAGTAGGCGCCCGGTTGTAGCCGGTCCAGCCCTAGGTCCGTCTTTACTTCGTCGATTGTCGATTTCCATGCATCGGAAGTCGACGGACACTGCTTGCCCGTGAAGTCATCACCGGTGAAATAGAGAAACACCAAGTGAGCCTTGCAGCCTTTTGAATTCAGAAAGTGCAGCGTCATGATTCGGTTTGCATATTGGTAATAGCCGCCGATCCAATCGCATTTCTTGTCAATTCCCATAGCTATCTTTGTCCGGGTGAGGCTTGCATCGATCATCTTGAGGCTATCGCCTTCCGCCCCGGTCCCCTTGCGGACGATCTCGCCACAGTGAGCTTTCGCCTCGACCAACACCCATTCCTTTTGGCCCTCTATTGTCGCCTGTCCGACGGCATCCCATTCCTGCTGCTGCTTGGATCGGGGAGGAAAGAATGTGTCATATTCCTTTTGTAACGGATCGCTCGCGTCCAAGAAATTCAGCCGCGACCGCTCGACTTCCAGGATTCGCGTACGCGTACGGTAGGTTCGTCCACTCTCCCGCGGGATGAAATCGAGCCACGATATGTTCGTCGCTCCGAGCGCACTGGCGACACGCTCACTCAATCGCGCGCGGTGATAGCCCAGATATCTGAGCAAGTGCCATGCGCTGCCGTAGCCGAGGGCCATACGGCTGTCGGGGTTGTCGTCGCTGGTGGTTGTCGCCATAACTTCACCTTTGCTTGCCGTCTTGGACCCACGGGTTCAACATTCGCGCACGCGGCACAAGGTCGTCGGCGCCACCGTTACCGGCTCCTCACCCAGTTGAGGCGTCGCACCATCGGCATTCTACCGGGGGCGGCCTGCGTGACCGGCGCCGTCCCCGGTCAGCCCCACACCAGCCCCAATGCCCATGAGCATTGCGTCCTCCACCAGGCCCACCGACGCTGGCGCCCATGATCGCGGCGGAGTGAGCGACGGTGCCGTGCCCGCAGGCCACGCGCGTCCCAAAAGATTTTATTTAGGACAGCCGCGACCGGACACGGTGTCCGCAGCTCGTCGGCCGTACCACCGCTCTGCATCAGCTCGTATGGCGACCTGAGCGCGGCATCACGACGCGCATCGTCATCACGTTCGGAGCCGAGGCCGTGCCCGCCGCGAGGAGCCTTCGTGGCGCACCCGGCGTGAGGGGACGATCCGACGGGCCTCCCGGGGTACCCCGGGCTGGGGGCGTGTGCTCGGGCTGTCAGGGTTGGACATCACGGCGTAGAGGCCTGCGGTGCCCATGAGCGAGAGAGCACGTGACGCCGACCTCAACAAAAAGCCCCCCAGCGGGTGCCGAGGGTTGTGGGTTGTCACGAGTTGCTCACAAGCCGCTTACTTGGCCATGTCCTTCAGGGCCTTCAAGGGGCGCACCTTGATCACCCTGCGGGCGGGCTTGGCCTTGAACATCTGCTCCTGCTTGGTGAAGGGGTTGATCCCCTTGCGGGCCGGCGTGGCGGGCTTCTGCACCACGACGATCTTCAACATCCCCGGCACCACGAAGATGCCCGGGCCTTTCTTGCCCACGTTTTTGGCGATGAGGGCGTGCATCGCCTCCATGACCGACGCCACCTGCTTGCGTGACAGGTCCGTCGTTGTGGAAATGCTCTTGATGATCTCGCTCTTGCTGGGGGGCTTCGCCATCGGGGGTTCCTTTCAGGAAAATGCGGGGGTACTTCCGGTCACGATCAAAACGGCTTAGTTCAAGCCCGATCGGACACAAGCTGCGCTGCGGGGCTCAAGCCGCGCTGTACGTGCCGCCTCTCTCGCCCTTCGTCTTGCGCCGCACGAGTTTCTTCGCCTTCGCGAGCTTTGTCAGCGTGCTGTTGGATACCCCGGCCCGACCCGCGGCCTTCCACGCCCTGTTGACCTCGCGGCTGGTCATCTTCTTGCCCTTGAGCAGGCCCAGCACGAACTCGTCGGCGGTCTGGGCGAACGTCCCGCGCTTGCGGCGACGGCCCGCCTTGCCGGTTGACCCCTGGGGGCGACCTGGGCGGCGCCCGCTGCGGTGGGGTGGTTCGTGGGGGATGCCGAGATCAGCGAAGGTCGCGTTGATCTCGCCCAGGCGACTCACCACGCTGTGCCACTCGACGCGGAGTTTATGGAGGATGGAGGCGATGGTGCTGACTGCGGGGTGGCGGGCCATGACGGGTTCCTTGTCCGAGTCGGAGATGGTGCACGGGTATTCTACCGGGAGTGGTCGATCTACTTCGGCTGCGGTCGTTCCGGCTCATGTCGACCTCACAAGGAGACGCCCGTGCCAACGCATTCACGACCCAATGTTCTGCTCGTCATGAGCGATCAACACCACCCACGGTTCATGGGCTGTGCCGGCGACCCCCTCGTGCGGACACCGGCGATGGACCGCCTCGCGCGGCGTGGGCTTCGTTTCTCGCAAACGTATTGCAGCTTCCCGCTCTGCTGCCCTTCGCGGATGTCCTTCATGACCGGGCGTGAAGCGGGGAGGATCAACTGCATCGACAACCTCGCCCAGCTCAGCAGCGACATCCCCACCTTCGCGCACGGCTTTCTCGCCGCGGGCTACGAGACCATCCTCTCGGGGCGGATGCACTTTGTCGGCCACGACCAGCGGCACGGCTTCGAGCGGCGGATCGTCAGCGACGTCACCACCGCCTACGTGAACCTCGACTGGCAGCTCAAGGACATCCTCGGCGACCTGGTCGATACGCCCGGCTACGGCCGAGCGAGCCTGATCAAGAGCGGGCCGGGGCGTACCGGCTATCACAGCTTCGACGAGGCCGTCACGAAGGCGACCGTCGAGTGGCTCGGTGCTCGCGCCGGGCGCGGCAAGACCGCCGGCGAGGATCAGCGGCCGTTCATGATGGTCGTCGGTTACGCCGCGCCGCACTGTCCTTTTGTCGCGCCGCCGGAAGATTACGCCCTCTACGGCGACCGCATCTCCGAGGCCGACCTGCCCGACCCGCGCCTCGACCTGCTGCACCCGGCACTGCGCGAGCAGCGTCAGCACCTTGAGGCCGTGCCCAAGGCCGCCGAGCGGCGGACCCGCGCCGCGTACTATGGGCTGTGCACCTTCCTGGACCGTCAACTCGGCCAGATCGTCGACGCGCTCGAACGCACGGGACTGGCCGGTAACACCATCGTTGTCTACACCTCCGACCACGGTGAACAGCTCGGTGAGCACGGCCTGTGGTGGAAGACGACCTTCTACGAGGGCTCCGTCGGCGTTCCCCTGCTGATAGCCGGCCCCGGGCCGCTCTCCGGCGGCTGCGTCATCCCGCGGAACGTGAGCCTGATGGACCTGGGGCCGACGCTGCTCGACCTTGTCGGTGCGGCACCCCTGCCGGATACCGACGGGCGGAGTTTCCGCTGCCTGATCGACGGTAACTCGGGCGCTTGGTCGGACGAGGTCGTCGCCGAGTGCATTAGCGCCTTCCAGACGCCGCCGGCGATGCGCATGGTGCGGCGCGGCCCCTGGAAGCTGAACTACTACCACGGATACAAGCCCGAGCTGTTCAACCTCGCCGAGGACCCCGGCGAGTTCAACGACCGGGCCGGGGACCTGGGTTGCAAGGTGGTCCGCGAAGCCCTGCTGGCCCGCGCACTGGACGGCTGGGACCCCGAGCGGATCGAACATCAGCGTCAATTGCGCCGCCTGGAGGCCCCGCTGATCCGCGAGTGGATACAACGAACCTCCCCACCCGAGCCCGACCAGCTCTGGTACTCCACCCCGCGGGAGAACTGGGTCCGAAACGAATGACACGGCCGTTCGGAAGCACGTCGGGCTCCACCGGCCACACCGACGTGGCGGCGCCCATGATCGCGGCGGCGTGATTGACGGCGCCGTGCTCACGGGTAGCCTACCCAGGACGGCTGGTGATGGTCTTGGTCAATGCCCCGCGGGGAAACTCCGGGGCCCGGGAATCCGACATGGCAACGACAGAGGCGGTGCGCAGGGTACGACGCAAGCGACACGGCGGCGCGTCCCGTGGGCCTTATCCCGCCATCCCCGACTTCGCCGAGTTTGGCAACCAGTTGCACCTCTACGCCCAGCTCAAGCACGAGCAGGGCAGCAAGGGAGTAGCGGCGGTGCTTGCCCGCGCGGGGCACGACATGCGCGAGGCGCTGCGTCGGATGAAGGCCTTGCCGGACGACCGCGCCCTCAGGGCCCGTGAGCCCGACGTCCTGTCGCAAATCCGCGCCCAGCGCCCGCCGGGGCCGCGCCGGCTCTGGGGGCACTTCGATCCGACCGAGCACCTTCGCCGCGTCGAGGGCGCGCTGCTGGCCCGCGCCGCCGGCTGCACCTTGGGCGCTATCGTCGAGTGCTGGTCGCCCCAGGCCATGGCTCAATGGGCCGACGCCTGCGGCGACGCCTTCCCGCCGCGCGACTACTGGTCCCGAGCCAAGGACCCCGACGCCCGCCGCTACAACATCGGCGTCTGCCGTGAATACACGCGTTCCGGGATGAACGGCGTGCCCGTCGACGATGACCTGGTTTACACGCAGCTCGGGCTGTTGATCCTCGAAGACTTCGGCCCGCGCTTCACCACCGCCGATGTCGGGGAGGCGTGGTTGAAATATCTGCCACTGGCCTGCACGGCCGAGGCCGTGGCCCTGCGCAACCTGAAGAACGGCATCCCCGTCACGCGCGTCGGCGCCGTGGGCAACCCGTTCCGTCAATGGATCGGCGCGGACATACGCGCCGACCCCTGGGGCTACCTGGCGCCGGGTTGGCCGGAGAAAGCCGCCGAACTGGCCTACCGCGACGCATTCATCAGTCATCGGCGCAACGGGATTTACGGCGAGATGTACTTCGCCGCCGCGATCTCGGCCGCGTTTGCCGTCGACGATCCGATCGAGGCCATCCGCATCGGGCTGACAGAGATCCCGCGCCGCTGCGCTCTGGCCGAGGACGTGCGTTGGGCCCTGCGCGTCGGGCCGGGGATAAAAGACCATCGCCAGGCCCGCGCGGCCGTGGACCGCCGCTTCGCCGGCATGAACGGGATCCACACCAACAACAACGCCTGCCTGACCATCTTCGGCCTGATGATCGGCGGGAAAGACCTGACGCGCGTGATCGGCCAGACGGTGGCGATGGGGCTGGACAACGACTGCAACGCCGCGACCGCCGGCAGCATCCTGGGCGCCACGCTGGGCAAGTCGGGCCTGCCGGCACACTGGCACAGGCCGTTCCGCAACGTGATGCACTCGTACATTCGCGGGCACCGGCGCTTCA
Organism: Planctomycetota bacterium; assembly: GCA_021413865.1. Classification (GTDB taxonomy): domain Bacteria; phylum Planctomycetota; class Phycisphaerae; order Phycisphaerales; family Phycisphaeraceae; genus JAIOPN01. Next base: position 16,145 of record JAIOPN010000063.1, read on the forward strand.
CCATCAGCGGCCTGGTGCGGCGGTTCGGGGCGCAGGCGGCGCGGGTGTGGGGCGTGGAGTAATGGGAGCGAACAAGGAAAGGGGTCGGAAGTGCTCTGTCGCAACCCCGATGGAATAGCACAAGCATGACGTTGGCGTAACACCCAGCAAACGCATGTTGCGGTTGCGGGAGTGATAAGGGAGATCAGCCCGACGCCGTCACATGCTCCTCTGGAACAGACGCTACCCCGCCGGTAAAAAATCTTTCCCGCTCACCGGCGGCGACAACGAGTGGTCCGAGGTTCCCGTCAGCAACCACCGCGGGGAGCTCTCGCTCGCCTGGTACAACGAGAAAACACACGG